>NZ_BAAFZV010000002.1:0-533453 GCF_045866565.1 Lysobacter claricitrinus
ATGGCCAAGGGTAAGTTCGAGCGCACCAAGCCCCACGTGAACGTGGGCACGATCGGTCACGTCGATCATGGCAAGACCACGCTGACGGCCGCGCTGACGAAGGTGGGCGCGGAGCGTTTTGGCGGTGAGTTCAAGGCCTATGACGCGATCGACGCGGCGCCGGAAGAGAAGGCGCGCGGCATCACGATCTCGACGGCGCACGTGGAATACGAAAGCGCGAACCGTCACTACGCGCACGTCGATTGCCCGGGCCACGCCGACTACGTCAAGAACATGATCACGGGTGCGGCGCAGATGGACGGCGCGATCCTGGTGTGTTCGGCCGCGGACGGCCCGATGCCGCAGACGCGCGAGCACATCCTGCTGTCGCGCCAGGTCGGCGTGCCGTACATCGTCGTGTTCCTGAACAAGGCCGACATGGTGGACGACGCCGAGCTGCTGGAGCTGGTCGAGATGGAAGTGCGTGAGCTTCTGTCGAAGTACGAGTTCCCGGGCGACGACACCCCGATCATCCACGGCTCGGCCCGTCTGGCGCTGGAAGGCGACCAGTCGGACATCGGCGTGCCGGCGATCCTGAAGCTGGTGGACGCGCTGGACACGTTCATCCCGGAGCCGGAGCGCGCGATCGACAAGCCGTTCCTGATGCCGGTCGAGGACGTGTTCTCGATCTCCGGTCGCGGCACGGTGGTCACGGGCCGCATCGAGCGCGGCATCATCAAGGTGGGCGACGAAATCGAAATCGTCGGCATCCGCCCGACGCAGAAGACCACGGTCACCGGCGTCGAGATGTTCCGCAAGCTGCTCGACCAGGGCCAGGCGGGCGACAACGCCGGCCTGCTGCTGCGCGGCACCAAGCGTGACGACGTCGAGCGCGGCCAGGTGCTGGCCAAGCCGGGTTCGATCACGCCGCACACCACGTTCGAAGCCGAGGTGTACGTGCTGTCGAAGGACGAGGGCGGCCGTCACACCCCGTTCTTCAAGGGCTACCGTCCGCAGTTCTACTTCCGCACGACCGACATCACCGGTGCGGTGACGCTGCCGGAAGGCGTGGAAATGGTCATGCCGGGCGACAACATCAAGATGGTGGTCGAGCTGATCAACCCGGTGGCGATGGACGATGGCCTGCGCTTCGCGATCCGCGAAGGCGGCCGTACCGTCGGCGCCGGCGTCGTGGCGAAGATCCTGAAGTAAGTAGGCCGTCGGCCGGGCGCCTGTCCGGATGACGGTCGCGGTCGATCCAGCCATGCGGTCGGATCGATGCGACAAAGAAGGGGCGCCTCGGCGCCCCTTCCTATGAAGGCCTGAAGCGCGGTCGCGCCCTAGCGGCCGTTGCGAGCTGCGGTTGGCGGTCGGGCTCGATCTCGGTTCGCATGTCCGACCGACGACGGCGGAAAAAACGCACCGCTCGTCGCCTTGGACTGCGAAATTCGGCAGTTCGCCTCTTTACGCGGTCTTCGCATACAGGCTAGAATCGCGGTCCCTTCGAACTTGTTCGAGGGATCGACAGCGAAATGAGGGGCAGGACGCCACTCGTATTCGTCCGACAGGGAAGCGTCGTGTGTCGCTCCGGCCGCAGCTAGCGCTGCTTGCCGACGGGCTTCACGCGTCCTATACTTTCTTGTCTGGCGAGCCGGGAAACCGGCTCGCTTTGTTTTTCGCGTGTCACCGGCCGCAAGGCACGAGGTACGTGGCCACCGTGGGGTTCGGCGCATGAAGCCGCCGTGCCCGTCGCTCTTTACCGAAGGAAATCCCGTCATGGCGGACCAGAAGATCCGAATCCGGCTGAAAGCGTACGATCACCGACTGATCGATCGCTCGGCCAGCGAGATCGTCGAGACGGCCAAGCGGACCGGCGCGCAAGTGCGCGGCCCGATCCCGCTGCCGACCAAGATCGAGCGCTACACCATCCTCGTTTCGCCGCATGCCGACAAGGATGCGCGTGACCAGTACGAGACCCGCACGCACAAGCGCGTGCTCGACATCGTCGACCCCAACGACAAGACCGTGGACGCGCTGATGAAGCTCGAGCTCGCGGCGGGCGTTGACGTCCAGATCAAGCTGACCTGAGGCCTCCCACCATGACCGCGAAGAAGTATTCGTTGGGCATTGTCGGTCGCAAGGCCGGCATGAGCCGCGTCTTCCTTGAAGACGGCAAGTCGGTGCCGGTGACGCTGATCGAAGCGACGCCGAACCGCATCACCCAGATCAAGACCCCTGACACGGACGGCTACAGCGCCCTGCAGGTCACCGTCGGCGTGCGTCGCGCGTCGCTGCTCACCAAGCCGGAAGCCGGTCACCTCGCCAAGGCGAAGGTCGAAGGCGGCCGTGGCCTGTGGGAGCTGCGCGTCGAGAACGACCAGATCAATGGTTTCGAAATTGGCGGCGAGATCAAGGCCGACATCTTCGAGCCCGGCCAGATGGTCGACGTCCAGGGCGTCAGCAAGGGCAAGGGCTTCCAGGGCACGATCAAGCGCTGGAACTTCACCATGGGTGACGCCACCCACGGTAACTCGCTCTCGCATCGTTCGCCGGGCTCGATCGGCCAGCGCCAGACGCCGGGCCGCGTGTTCCCGGGCAAGAAGATGTCCGGTCACATGGGCGCCGAGACCAAGACGATCCAGGGCCTCGAGGTCGTCCGCGTGGACGCCGAGCGCGGCCTGATCGCCGTCAAGGGTGCGATCCCGGGTGCGCCGGGTGGCGACGTCATCGTCCGCCCGACGACCAAGGGCTAAGGAGAACACGATGGAACTCGCCATCAACAACAGCGACAAGAAGCTGTCGGTCTCCGACGCGATCTTCGGTCGTGATTTCAGCGAAGACCTGGTGCACCAGGTCGTCGTCGCCTACCGCAACGCCGGTCGCTCGGGCACCAAGGCCCAGAAGACCCGTGCGGAAGTCAACGGCACCACCAAGAAGTCGAAGAAGCAGAAGGGCGGCGGTGCGCGTCATGGCGCGCTGACGGCTCCGATCTTCGTCGGCGGCGGCGTGACCTTCGCGGCCAAGCCGCGCAGCTTCGCGCAGAAGGTCAACCGCAAGATGTATCGCGCCGCGATGGCGTCGATCCTGTCCGAGCTCAACCGTCAGGGCCGCATCTCGGTCGTCGATGCTTTCGAAATGGAAGCGCCGAAGACCAAGGACCTGATCACCAAGCTCAAGGATCTCGGCACCGGCCGCCGCCCGCTCCTCGTGACCGAGGATGCGACGGAGAACCTGTACCTGTCGGCGCGCAACCTGCCGTACGTCGAAGTCCGCGATGTCCAGGGTCTCGACCCGGTGACGCTCGTCGGCGCCGACTCGGTGGTGTTCACCGCTGACGCGGTCAAGAAGATCGAGGAGTGGCTGGCATGAACGACGCCAAGCTCTACAGCATCATCCGCGCCCCGCGCATCTCGGAAAAGACGGCGCGTCTGCAGGAAGTCTCGAACCAGTACGTGTTCGAGGTCGCCACCGACGCCAACAAGCTCGAGATCAAGGAAGCCGTCGAAAAGATTTTCGGCGTCAACGTCCGCGCGGTGAACGTGGTCAACATGAAGGGCAAGGGCAAGGCCTTCAAGTTCCGCATGGGCCATCGCGCCGACTGGCGCAAGGCCTACGTGACGCTGGCCGAAGGCCAGTCGATCGACGTGATGGCCACGGCCTGAGGATAGACAGATGGCATTGATGACCTTCAAGCCCACTTCGCCGGGTCGCCGCAGCGCGGTCCGCGTCGTGACCCCCGGTCTCCACAAGGGTGATCCGTACCAGGGTCTCGTGGAGAAGCAGGGCAAGACCGGTGGCCGCAACCACCATGGCCGCATCACGACGCGTCACGTCGGCGGTGGCCACAAGCAGCATTACCGCATCATCGACTTCAAGCGCGACAAGGTCGGTATCCCCGCCCGCGTCGAGCGCATCGAGTACGACCCGAACCGCACCGCGCACATCGCGCTGCTGTGCTACGTCGATGGTGAGCGTCGTTACATCATCGCGCCGAAGGGCCTGGCGACCGGCGATCAGGTGATCGCGGGCCGTGATGCTCCGATCCGCGTCGGCAACACGCTGCCGCTCACCAACATCCCGGTCGGCTCCACGGTGCATTGCATCGAGATGAAGCCGGGCAAGGGTGCGCAGCTCGCCCGCGCCGCTGGCGCTGGCGTGCAGCTGGTCGCTCGCGAGCAGGGCTACGCCACGCTTCGCCTGCGTTCGGGTGAAATGCGCAAGGTGCCGGCCGATTGCTGCGCGACGATTGGCGAAGTCGGCAACGACGAGCACAACCTCGAGAAGCTGGGCAAGGCCGGTGCGAAGCGCTGGCGTGGTGTCCGCCCGACCGTTCGCGGCGCGGCCATGAACCCGGTCGACCATCCGCACGGCGGTGGTGAGGCGAAGGCAGGCCAGGGTAATCCGCATCCGGTCACCCCGTGGGGCGTCCCGACCAAGGGTTACAAGACCCGCAAGAACAAGCGGACGCAGCAGTTCATCGTTCGCGATCGCAGGAGCTAATCGGCCATGCCACGTTCACTCAAGAAGGGTCCGTTCGTCGACCACCATCTCATCAAGAAGGTGGAGACCGCGGGCAACAACAAGAAGCCGATCAAGACCTGGTCGCGTCGTTCGACCGTCCTGCCGGAAATGATCGGCTTCACGATCGCCGTCCATAACGGGAAGAATCACATCCCGGTTCTCGTGAACGAGAACATGGTCGGTCACAAGCTCGGCGAGTTCGCCATGACCCGGACGTTCAAGGGCCATGTCGCGGACAAGAAGTCGAAGTAAGGAGATGACCATGGAAGCGAAAGCCATCCTGCGCAGCGCGCGCATCTCCCCCCAGAAGGCCCGTCTCGTCGCCGACCAGGTCCGTGGCCTGCCGGTCGAGCGCGCCCTCAGCCTGCTCAAGTTCTCCGACAAGAAGGTCGCGGGCATGATCTACAAGATCGTGTTCTCCGCTGCCTCGAACGCCGAGAACAACCTCGGCGCGGATGCCGACGACCTGCGCGTCAAGACCATCATGGTCGACGAAGGTCCGACGCTGAAGCGCTTCATGGCGCGGGCCAAGGGCCGCGGCACCCGCATCCTCAAGCGCACCAGCCACATCACTGTGGTCGTGGGCGCAGGCAAGTAAGGCGGAGCAGACTCATGGGTCATAAAGTACATCCCACCGGTATCCGCCTGGGCATCGCCAAGGACTGGAACTCGAAGTGGTTCGCCAACAAGAAGCAGTACGCCGGCTACCTGTCGGCCGACCTGAAGGTTCGCGAGCTGCTTCGCAAGAAGCTGGCACAGGCCGGTATCTCGAAGATCCTCATCGAGCGTCCCGCCAACAACGCGCGCGTCACGATCCACACCGCCCGTCCGGGCGTGGTGATCGGCAAGCGCGGCGAGGACATCGAGAAGCTGCGTAAGGAAGTCAGCGACGTGATGGGCGTTCCGGCGCACATCAACGTGTCGGAGGTCCGCAAGCCGGAGCTCGACGCGCAGCTCGTCGCCGAGTCGATCGCGCAGCAGCTCGAGCGCCGCATCATGTTCCGCCGCGCGATGAAGCGTGCGGTCGGCAACGCGATGCGCCTCGGTGCGCTGGGCATCAAGGTCAACGTCGCTGGCCGTCTCAACGGTGCGGAAATCGCCCGTTCGGAGTGGTACCGCGAAGGCCGCGTGCCGCTGCACACCCTCCGCGCCGATATCGACTACGGCTTCGCTGAAGCGAAGACCACGTACGGGATCATCGGTATCAAGACCTGGATCTACAAGGGCGAGATCTTCGACTTCGCCCAGGTCGGCCAGGAAAAGCAGGAAGAGAACTCGTCGCCGCGCGGCGAGCGCTCGGACCGCGGTGATCGTGGCGATCGCAATGATCGTCGCGGCCGCGAGCAGAGGTAATCGCCATGCTGCAACCCAAGCGAACCAAATTCCGCAAGATGCACAAGGGCCGCAATGACGGTCTGAGCTGGAGCGCGAACGCCGTCAGCTTCGGCGAGTTCGGCCTGAAGGCAACCGCCCACGGCCAGCTCACCGCGCGCCAGATCGAAGCGGCCCGCCGCGCGATCAGCCGCTACGTCAAGCGTGGCGGCAAGATGTGGATCCGCGTGTTCCCCGACAAGCCGATTACCCAGAAGCCGATCGAAGTCCGAATGGGCTCGGGTAAGGGCAACGTCGAGTATTGGGTCGCGCAGATCCAGCCGGGTCGCATGATTTACGAGATCGAGGGCGTCAGCGAGGAAGTCGCGCGCGAAGCGTTCCGCCTCGCCTCGGCCAAGCTCTCCGTGACCACCACCTTCGTTACCCGCACGGTGCGCTAATGGACCTCAAGGAACTCCGCACGAAGTCGGCCGACGAGCTGAACTCCCACCTGACCGACCTGCACAAGGAGCGTTTCGCGCTCCGCATGCAGCAGGCCACGGGGCAGCTCGCCGCGAGCCACAACGTCCGCCGCGTCCGTCGCGAGATTGCTCGCACGAAGATGCTGCTGGGCCAGAACCAGAAGTAAGGACCCGCCATGACCGACAACAATACAGAGAAGGCAATTCGCACGGTCGAAGGTCGCGTCGTCAGCAACAAGATGGACAAGACCGTAACCGTGCTCATCGAGCGCCAGGTCAAGCACGCGCTGTACGGCAAGTACATCCGTCGCTCGTCTAAGCTGCACGCGCATGACGCCGACAACTCCTGCAACGAGGGCGACATCGTCCGCCTGCAGGAAATCGCGCCGATGTCGAAGACCAAGAACTGGCGCGTGGTGCAGGTCGTCACCCGCGCGGCCGGTTAAGAGGAGAGCGAATCATGATCCAGATGCAGAGCTACCTCGACGTGGCCGACAATTCCGGCGCGAAGGAAGTGATGTGCATCAAGGTGCTGGGCGGCTCGAAGCGCCGTTACGCCGGCATCGGTGACATCATCAAAGTGTCCGTCAAGGACGCCATTCCGCGCGGCAAGGTGAAGAAGGGCGACGTGTACGACGCCGTCGTCGTGCGCACCCGCAAGGGCGTCCGTCGTCCCGACGGTTCGCTGATCCGTTTCGACGGCAATGCCGCCGTGCTGCTCAACAACAAGCAGGAGCCGATCGGCACCCGCATCTTCGGACCGGTCACGCGCGAGCTGCGTACCGAAAAGTTCATGAAGATCGTGTCGCTCGCCCCTGAAGTGCTCTGAGCGGAGGAAGACTGATGAACCGTATCCGCAAGGGCGACCAGGTGGTCGTCATCGCTGGCAAGGACAAGGGCAAGCAGGGCGAAGTCGTCCGCATGCTCGGCGACAAGGTCGTCGTGTCCAATATCAATGTGGTCAAGCGCCACACCAAGCCGAACCCGCAGGCGGGTCAGCCGGGTGGCGTGATCGAGCGCGAAGCGCCGATCCACGCGTCCAACGTGATGCTGCTCAACCCGGCGACGGGCAAGGGCGAGCGCGTTGCTTTCAAGGTGCTGGAGGATGGACGCAAATTGCGTGTGTTCCGCTCCAGCGGTGAGGCGGTTGACGCCTGAGGAATGCAGAAATGACCACCCGTCTCGAAAAGTTCTACAAGGACGAAGTCGTCCCGCAGCTCATCCAGAAGTTCGGCTACAAGAACGTGATGGAAGTGCCGCGCCTGGAAAAGATCACGCTCAACATGGGCGTGGGCGAAGCCGCGACCAACAAGAAGATCCTCGAAAACGCGGTCGCGGACATGACCAAGATCGCGGGCCAGAAGCCGATCGTGACGAAGAGCCGCGTGTCGGTCGCATCGTTCAAGATCCGCGACGGCTGGCCGATCGGCGCGAAGGTCACCCTGCGCCGCGCCAAGATGTTCGAGTTCCTCGATCGCCTGGTGAACATCTCGCTTCCGCGCGTCCGCGACTTCCGCGGCGTGTCCGGCAAGTCGTTCGACGGCCGTGGCAACTACAACATGGGCGTCAAGGAACAGATCATCTTCCCGGAAATCGATTTCGATCAGGTCGACGCGCTGCGCGGCATGGACATCGCGATCACCACGACCGCGAAGACCGACGCCGAAGCCAAGGCGCTGCTCGAAGCCTTCCGCTTTCCGTTCCGCAACTGATCCCAAAGGACGACAGACATGGCAAAGACCTCCATGGTCAACCGCGAGATCAAGCGCGCGAAGCTCGCGAAGCGCTACGGCGCGAAGCGTGACGAGCTGAAGAAGATCATCGCCAGCACCAACGCTTCTTACGAAGACAAGATGGACGCGGTCGTCAAGCTGCAGAAGCTGCCGCGTGACTCCTCTCCGTCGCGCCAGCGCAACCGTTGCGCGCTGTCGGGTCGTCCGCGTGGCGTCTATCGCAAGTTCGGCCTCGGCCGCAACATGCTGCGCAAGGCGACGATGAATGGCGATGTGCCCGGCCTGCGCAAGGCAAGCTGGTAACATAGTCCGCTTTACCGCGACGGGGCGACCCGTCGCGGCTTACAACTGAAATTCGCAATCCCGCGGATATCGGTGCTTCTCATAAGGAAACTCTCATGAGCATGACTGATCCCATCGCCGACATGCTGGTCCGCATCAAGAATGCGGCTGCCGTGCGCAAGCAGTCGGTAACCCTGCCGTCGTCCAAGATCAAGGTCGCGATCGCGAAGGTGCTGAAGGACGAGGGCTACATCCTCGACTTCCGTACCGCCGAAGCGGGCCCGGGCAAAACCGAGCTCGAGATCGCGCTGAAGTATTACGAGGGCCGCCCGGTGATCGAGCGTCTTGAGCGCTTCTCGCGTTCGAGCCGTCGCCAGTACCGTGGCAAGTCCGAGCTGCCGAAGGTCCTCAACGGCCTCGGTATCGCCATCATCTCCACCTCGAAGGGCATCATGACCGACTCGCAGGCGCGCCAGCAGGGCGTCGGCGGCGAAGTCCTGTGCTTCGTGGCCTAAGGGAGGAATCGACATGTCCCGAGTTGCCAAGAAGCCGGTCGCCCTCCCGAAGGGTGTCGAGCTCAATATCCAGCCGGAATCGATCAGTGCGAAGGGCCCGAAGGGCGCGCTCAGCGTTCCGAAGCCCGCCGCCATCGACGTCAAGATTGAAGACGGCACCGCCGTGTTCACGACGCCGGACGCCGCGCTGATCCCGCTTACCGGTACGCTGCGCGCCATCCTGGCCAACATGGTCAAGGGCGTTTCCGACGGTTTCGAGAAGAAGCTCGAGCTGGTCGGCGTCGGCTACCGCGCGTCGATGCAGGGCAAGGACCTGAACCTGTCGCTGGGGTTCTCGCACCCGGTCGTGTTCCCGGCGCCGGAAGGCATCACCATCACCACGCCGACGCAGACCGAGATCCTGGTCGCGGGCACCGACAAGCAACTCGTCGGTGAAGTGGCCGCCAAGATCCGCGGTTTCCGTCCGCCGGAGCCCTACAAGGGCAAGGGTGTGAAGTACGCGGGCGAAGTGATCATTCGTAAGGAAGCCAAGAAGGCCTAATCCGGCCGGGCGCCGCCCACCGCGGCGCCGGACCTTCCGCCTTCAGCTTTCGAGGACAACACCATGCACAAGAAAATCGCTCGCCTTCGCCGCGCCAAGTCGACCCGCTCGCACATCCGTGTGCTCGGCGTTCCGCGCCTGTCGGTGCTTCGCACCGGTCAGCACCTATACGCGCAGATCTTCTCGGCCGACGGCTCGAAGGTCCTCGCTGCTGCGTCGACCGTCCAGTCGGACGTGCGTGACGGCCTGAAGAACGGCAAGAACGCCGATGCCGCCGTCAAGGTCGGTCGCACGATCGCCGAGAAGGCGAAGGCCGCCGGCATCGAGAAGGTCGCGTTCGATCGTTCGGGCTACCGCTACCACGGCCGCATCAAGGCGCTTGCCGATGCCGCTCGTGAAGGTGGTCTGCAGTTCTAAGAACGGCTATGCCGTTCGGCCTGCCGGTGCAGACGCGCACCGGGCTACGGCGCGGATTCCCGCGCCGTCGATGCACCCGCGGTAATCCACAACGATAAGCGGCAACGCCGCAAATCCTTTCACTACAGAGAACCAACATGGCAGAAGAACGTCAGCAGCGCGGTCGCGATCGTGATCGCAACCGCGAAGAAGTCGACGACGGCATGATCGAGAAGCTGATCACGGTCAACCGTGTCAGCAAGACCGTCAAGGGCGGCCGCCAGTTCACCTTCACCGCGTTGACGGTGGTGGGCGACGGCAACGGCAAGGTCGGTTTCGGTTACGGCAAGGCACGCGAAGTGCCGGTCGCCATCCAGAAGTCGATGGAGCACGCGCGCAAGTCGATGACCAACGTCGACCTCAACAACGGCACCCTGTGGCACACGGTCAAGGCCGGCCACGGCGCGGCCCGCGTGTTCATGCAGCCGGCGTCCGAAGGTACCGGCGTCATCGCCGGCGGCGCGATGCGTGCGGTGCTGGAAGCGGCGGGCGTCAAGAACGTCCTCGCCAAGGCCGTCGGTTCGCGCAATCCGATCAACCTCGTGCGCGCCACGATGCGCGGCCTGACCGACATCCGGTCGCCGTCGCAGATCGCGGCCAAGCGCGGCAAGAAGGTGGAGGACCTGGTCCATGGCTAAGCACCAGGCTGTCGAGGGCGGTACCGTCAAGGTCCGTCTGGTCAAGGGTCTTCGCGGCACGCAGTCGATTCATCGGCTGTCCGTGCGCGCGCTGGGTCTCAACAAGCTCAACGATGTGCGTGAACTGAAGGACAGCCCGCAGGTACGCGGTCTGATCAACAAGGTTCACTACCTCGTTCGCGTCGAGGAGTAATCGACCATGCGTCTCAACACTCTGCAGCCCGGTGAGGGCGCGCGTACCGAGCCCAAGCGCGTCGGTCGTGGTATCGGTTCCGGCCTGGGCAAGACCTGCGGTCGCGGCCACAAGGGTTCGTTCGCTCGCGCGGGCAAGGGCAAGATCAAGGCCGGTTTCGAAGGCGGCCAGATGCCCATGCAGCGCCGCCTGCCGAAGATCGGTTTCCGCTCGATGACGGCCAAGGAATCCGCCGAGGTGCTGCTGTACGCCCTCGAGGGTCTTGAAGCCGGCGAAATCACCATCACCTCGCTGAAGGAAGCGGGCCTCGTGCCGCCGAACGCGAAGAAGGTGAAGCTGGTGAAGAAGGGCGACGTCACCAAGGCTTTCACCCTGAAGGGTGTGTCGGCCACGGCGGGCGCGAAGGCGGCGATCGAAGCCGCTGGCGGATCGATCTCGGAGTAAGGGCCTGATGGCGCGTAGCAACAGTTCGATGGCCGGCCTCGGCGGCGGCCTCGGTAAGTTCACCGAGCTCCGCCAGCGACTTCTGTTCGTCGTCGCGGCGTTGATCGTCTATCGAATCGGTTGCTACGTCCCGGTCCCGGGCGTGAATCCCCAGGCGATGGTCGACTTCATGTCGACCCGCCAGGGGACGATCGTTGACATGTTCAACATGTTCTCGGGCGGTGCACTGCATCGCCTGAGCCTGTTCGCGTTGAACGTCGCGCCGTACATCTCGTCGTCGATCGTCGTCCAGCTGCTGACGCAGATCGTGCCGAGCCTGAAGGCCATCCAGAAGGAGGGCGAGTCGGGGCGACGCAAGATCAACCAGTGGTCGCGCCTTGGCACGATCCCGCTCGCCGTGTTCCAGGCGTGGGGAATCGCGACGTGGCTGCAGACCGCGAGCGCGCCGGGCGGTACGCCGGTCGTGTACGCCGGCGGTCCCGGCTTCATCATCACCGCGGTCGTTGCACTCACCGCCGGTACGATCTTCCTGATGTGGCTGGGTGAGCAGATCACCGAACGCGGCATCGGCAATGGCATCTCACTGCTGATCTTCGCCGGCATCGTCTCGCGCATCCCGGCCGAGATCGTCAACATGCTCGGCCAGATCCGCGACGGCGACATGGCCGCACCGGCTGCGCTGATCACCGCCGCATTGGTGCTCGGTTTCACGTACTTCGTCGTGTTCGTCGAGCGCGGCCAGCGTCGCATCACGGTGAACTATGCGCGTCGCCAGGGTGGCCGCAACGCCTACCAGAACCAGTCGTCGTTCCTGCCGCTGAAGCTCAACATGTCGGGCGTCATCCCGGCGATCTTCGCGTCCAGCATCGTCATGTTCCCGGCCACGGCCGCGACGTGGTTCAGCCAGAACAATTCGCAGTCGTGGCTGCTCAAGCTCAGCCAGATGCTGTCGCCGGGCGAGCCGCTGCACATGATCCTCTATGCGGCGCTGATCATCGGCTTCGCGTTCTTCTACACCGCGCTGGTCTTCAACTCGCAGGAAACGGCCGAGAACCTGAAGAAGTCGGGCGCGTTGATCCCGGGCATCCGGCCGGGCCGCGCCACCGCCGACTACATCGACGGCGTGCTGACGCGCCTGACCGCAGCCGGTGCGATCTATCTGGTGCTGGTCTGCCTGCTGCCGGAAATCATGCGCACGCAGCTCGGCACGTCGTTCTACTTCGGCGGCACGTCGCTGCTGATCGTGGTCGTGGTGGTGATGGACTTCATCGCGCAGATCCAGGCGCACCTGATGTCCCACCAGTACGAAAGCCTGCTGAAGAAGGCAAACCTGCGCGGCGGCAACCGCGGCCGCTGATACCGTCGCTCGGCGCCGTCACGTGGGCTGCACGGCGGACGGTTTGATGGCATAATGGTCCGCTGGGCGGCTCCAGCTGCTCGCAGGCCAGGATGGCCGACCGGTTTGAATCCCGGCCTGGACGGCGAAACGAAACACGACGCGGCGCGTTGACCTTCGAGTCGACCGTCGCACATGGGCGACCCGGGCGGCAGTCCCGCGCACGGGTGAACCCTTGGCCATACGCGCGCCTGAGGAGCGCGCGGGGCCGGGCAGGGCGGTTCGCCGCGGTGTCCGGTACAGCCGGGGTTCGTCGCCGGAGCATGGGCACACTCCCCATGCCGGGTCGAAGCGGTTCACCGCATCGGCTCCAAGCAAGCCGGGACACATCACATCGAGTTTTCTCGAGAGTTCACCGCCGGGCGCGAGCCTGGCGCATTTCAGTTTGGAGATCGCCTCATGGCGCGTATTGCAGGTGTGAACCTGCCTGCCCAGAAGCATGTCTGGGTGGGGCTGCAGAGCATCTACGGCATCGGCCGTACCCGTTCCAAGCAGGTCTGCGAGTCGGCGGGTGTCGAGCCGACGACCAAGATCCGTGACCTGTCCGAGCCGGAAGTCGAGCGCCTCCGTGGCGAAGTCGGCAAGTTCGTGGTCGAGGGTGACCTCCGCCGCGAAATCGGCATGGCGATCAAGCGCCTGATGGACCTCGGTTGCTACCGCGGCCTCCGTCACCGTCGCGGCCTGCCGCTGCGTGGTCAGCGCACCCGGACCAATGCACGCACCCGCAAGGGTCCGCGCAAGGCCATCAAGAAGTAAGGAACCGACATGGCCAAGCCTGCCGCGAAAGCTCCGAAGAAGAAGATCAAGCGCGTCGTCACCGATGGCATCGCGCACGTCCACGCTTCGTTCAACAACACCATCATCACGATCACCGACCGCCAGGGTAATGCGCTGTCGTGGGCGACGTCGGGCGGCGCGGGTTTCCGCGGTTCGCGCAAGTCGACCCCGTTCGCTGCGCAGGTCGCCGCCGAAAAGGCCGGTCGCGCTGCGATGGACTACGGCGTCAAGGCGCTGGAAGTCCGCATCAAGGGCCCGGGTCCGGGTCGTGAGTCGGCCGTGCGTTCGCTCAACAACGTCGGCTACAAGATCCTCAACATCATCGACGTGACGCCCATCCCGCACAACGGATGCCGTCCGCCGAAGAAGCGCCGCGTCTGAGGAGGAATAAGACATGGCACGCTATATCGGTCCTACCTGTAAGCTCGCGCGCCGCGAAGGCGCCGACCTCAGCCTGAAGTCGCCCGCCCGTGCTCTCGACTCGAAGTGCAAGCTCGAGCAGAAGCCCGGCCAGCACGGCGCCACCGCCCGCAAGGGCAAGCTGTCCGACTACGCCACCCAGCTTCGCGAGAAGCAGAAGGTCAAGCGTATCTACGGTCTGCTGGAGCGTCAGTTCCGCAACTACTACAAGAAGGCTTCGAACCGGAAGGGCAACACCGGCGAGAACCTGCTGCAGTTGCTCGAGACGCGTCTCGACAACGTCATCTATCGCATGGGCTTCGCGGTCACCCGCGCGGCTGCTCGCCAGCTCGTCAGCCATCGCGGCGTCACCGTCAACGGCAAGATCGTCAATCTGCCGTCGTACCAGGTGAAGGCCGGTGATGCGATCGCGCTTGCCGAGCGCGCGCAGAAGCAGCTCCGTGTGCAGGAGGCCCTGACGGTCGCCCAGCAGATGGATCTGTCGCCGTCGTGGATTGAAGTCGACGCGAAGAAGTTCGCCGGCGTCTTCAAGTCGGTTCCGGACCGTGCAGACCTGCCGGCCGACATCAACGAAGCGCTCATCGTCGAGTTGTACTCGAAGTAATTTCATCCGGGCCGGCGTGACGACGTCGGCCCCCAGGAGAAGCCACAACATGACGGTTACCGCCAACCAGGTATTGCGCCCGCGTGGTCCCCAGATCGAACGTCTGACCGGCAATCGCGCCAAGGTCGTGATCGAGCCGCTGGAGCGCGGCTATGGCCACACCCTCGGCAATGCGCTGCGTCGCGTCCTGCTTTCGTCGATCCCCGGGTTCGCAATTACCGAGGTGGAGATCGATGGCGTGCTCCACGAGTACACCACGGTCGAAGGCCTTGAAGAAGACGTGCTCGAGGTTCTGCTGAACCTCAAGGACGTCGCCATCCGCATGCACACGGGTGACAGCGCGATGCTGTCGCTCAACAAGTCGGGCCCGGGCATCGTCACCGCCGGTGACATCCGTACCGACCACAACGTCGAGATCATCAACCCGGAGCACGTTGTCGCGCACCTGACCAAGGACACCGCGCTCAACATGCGTCTGAAGATCGAGCGTGGCTACGGCTACCAGCCCGCCGCCGCGCGTCGTCGTCCGGACGAGGAGACCCGCGCCATCGGTCGCCTGATGCTGGACGCGTCGTTCTCGCCGGTCCGTCGCGTCGCGTATGCGGTGGAAGCCGCGCGCGTCGAGCAGCGTACCGACCTCGACAAGCTGGTTCTCGACATCGAAACCAACGGCACGATCGACGCCGAGGAAGCGGTCCGCACCGCGGCCGACATCCTCACCGATCAGCTGTCGGTGTTCGGCGACTTCACCCACCGCGAGCGCGGTGCGGCGAAGCCGGCGACCGGTGGTGTCGACCCGCTGCTGCTGCGTCCGATCGACGATCTCGAGCTGACGGTGCGTTCGGCCAACTGCCTCAAGGCCGAGAACATCTACTACGTCGGCGATCTGATCCAGAAGACGGAAGTCGAGCTGCTCAAGACGCCGAACCTCGGCAAGAAGTCGCTCACCGAGATCAAGGAAGTGCTCGCGCAGCGCGGCCTTGCCCTCGGCATGCGTCTCGAGAACTGGCCGCCGGCCGGCATCGCGTCGCATGGAATGATGGGGTGACGCGCGGCGGCTAGGACGCGCACGCGTTCTGCCGCGCCGAACGCCAGCGCCGCTGGCGCGGGCCGGGCAACGAGAGAACCCGCTTCCCTCGTTGCCTGCTTTCGCAGGTGTAGATCAAGCAACACCACGCGGCACCGCATCTAGGCGCCACGTAGCAAGACCCGCCAGAACGCCGAAGCGTGCCGGCACCGGATCCCGCCCACTGGACGGGATCCTGCTTTCCCCGACGGGCGCAACAGCCCGCGGCATTCCGGCCAGGACGGCCGGATCCGGACCATCCGCAGTCCACAGCGTCAACGCCGGGATGGCGACAGCGAAATCCAGCAGTTCCAACATTCACTTAGGAATCGATCGCCATGCGCCACCAGAAAGCCGGCCGCAAGTTCAGCCGCACCAGCGCCCACCGCGATGCCATGTTCACCAACATGGCGGCGTCGCTGATCAAGACGGGCCTGATCC
Organism: Lysobacter claricitrinus; assembly: GCF_045866565.1. Taxonomy (NCBI): domain Bacteria; kingdom Pseudomonadati; phylum Pseudomonadota; class Gammaproteobacteria; order Lysobacterales; family Lysobacteraceae; genus Lysobacter; species Lysobacter claricitrinus. Next base: position 15,800 of record NZ_BAAFZV010000002.1, read on the forward strand.
GTACCACGCTCCCGAAGGCCAAGGAGCTCCGCCGCGTCGCCGAGCCGCTCATCACCCTCGGCAAGGTCGACGGTGTCGCCAATCGCCGCCTCGCTTTCTCGCGCCTGCGCGACAAGGAAGCGGTGGGCAAGCTGTTCATCGAGCTCGGCCCGCGTTACCGCGAACGTCCGGGCGGGTACCTGCGCATCCTCAAGTGCGGCTTCCGCGCCGGCGACAACGCGCCGATGGCGTACGTCGAGCTCGTCGACCGTCCGGATGCGGCGCAGTAAGCAGCATTGAAATCGATCGGCGACTTCGGTGGCCGATCGCGACGAAAACCCCGGCTCGCGCCGGGGTTTTTGCTTTTTCGGGGCGATATGGCGAGATTGATCGCAGCTACTCGCGCCGCGCAGTAGTGCGGGCGCAGGGTAGCTGCGGCGGGGCGTAGACGTGTCGCGACGCTACCATCAGCCGCGGACTGCTTCGGCGACGCGTGACCTAAGAGGTCGACATCGCGATACCTCGCATGTGGGAGCCGCGTCGTGCCGAGACACCGACGCGCAAGCCGCGACGCCGGGTTCGGCGTCGAAGTCGGAGTCGCATGGCGCGATGGCCCCGCCGTCGAGCGCGTCGCAGCTGACAGCAGCGTTGGTCGACATCCAGGATCACCGCAACTGAACGCCGGGCAGCGCGCCGCGAAAAACACCGACACTCATGCGCTCCCGCGCTTTGCGTCCCGCGCGCTGCCCTGCGACCATGGACGCATCCGGGGATCACGCTGCCTTATGGCTCTCAATCCGTTCCGCGCTTCGTTCCGCGTCCAGTTCCTGCTGGGCTTCCTCGCCTGCTGTGCGCTCATGGCGTACGCGCTTTACGCCGAGCACGTGCTCAAGCTCGAGCCGTGCCCGCTGTGCATCTTCCAGCGCATCGCGGTGATGTCGCTGGGCGTCGTCTTTCTGATCGGCGGACTCGTTGGCCCGAAGCGGCCGGCCGGCCGTCGCTCGTGGGGTGTGCTGGCGCTGATCCCCGCGATTGCCGGCGCCGCCGTGGCCGGTCGTCACGTGTGGATCCAGCACCTGCCGCCGGATCAGGTGCCGTCGTGCGGGCCGCCGTTCGCGTTCCTTCGCGAGACGCTGCCGTTCATCCAGCTCATCCGGAAAGTACTGACCGGTGACGGTCAATGCGCGAAGATCGAGTGGACGTTCCTCGGCCAGTCGATGCCGGTTTGGACGCTGATCAGTTTCGTAGTGCTGGCGTTGTGGATCGCATTCGCTGCGTTCCGTCGAAGGTGAGAAAAATGGCAACGAACGACAACCTGCAGGCCGTGACGCTTCCCCGCGAGTGGAATGCGCAGTCGTGGCGTGCGCGCCCGGCGATGCAGATGCCGCAGTATCCGGACGCCGGCGAGTTCGAGTCCGCGCTCGCCGAACTGCACCGGCTGCCGCCGCTGGTGACGTCGTGGGAAATCCTGAGCCTCAAGCAGCAGCTTGCCGAGGCACAGGAAGGCAAGCGCTTCCTGTTGCAGGGCGGTGACTGTGCGGAAAACTTCGACGAATGCTCGTCGGACGTCATCTCCAATCGCCTCAAGGTGCTGCTGCAGATGTCGCTCGTGCTCGTGCACGGCATGCGCAAGCCGGTGGTGCGCGTCGGCCGTTTCGCGGGCCAGTACGCCAAGCCGCGGTCGGCCGACATGGAGACGATCGACGGCGTGAGCCTGCCGAGCTATCGCGGCGACATCGTCAATGCGCCGGCATTCACGCCCGAGGCGCGCCGTCCCGATCCGCGTCGCATGATCAAGGCGCATGCGCGATCGGCGATGACGATGAACTTCGTCCGCGCGCTGATCGACGGCGGCTTCGCCGACCTGCATCACCCGGAGTACTGGGATCTCGGCTGGGTCGGCCATTCGCCGCTCGCCGACGAATACCGCCGCATGGTCGCCGCGATCGGCGATGCGGTGCGCTTCATGGAGACGCTGTCCGGCGCCGAGGTGCACAACCTCAATCGCGTCGATTTCTACACGTCGCACGAAGCGTTGCTGCTGCCGTACGAGGAAGCGATGACGCGGCAGGTGCCGCGCAACTGGGGATGGTTCGATCTCGGCACGCATTTCCCGTGGATCGGCATGCGTACGGCGCAGATCGACGGCGCACACGTCGAATTCCTGCGCGGCATCCGCAACCCGATCGCGGTGAAGATCGGGCCGTCGGTGACGCCGGACATGCTGCTCAGGCTGGTCGATGTGCTGAATCCCGAAGACGAAGCGGGACGGCTCACTTTCATCCATCGCATGGGTGCGTCGCAGATCGCGGAGAAGCTGCCGCCATTGCTCGACGCGATGCGTCGCGACGGTCGCCGCGTGCTGTGGGTATGCGACCCGATGCACGGCAATACCGAGTCGACGGCGAATGGTTACAAGACGCGTCGTTTCGCAAACATCGCGACCGAAGTGGATGCGTCGTTCGACCTGCACGCCGCGGCCGGAACGCGCCTGGGTGGCGTGCATCTCGAGCTCACGGGCGAAGACGTCACCGAATGCCTCGGCGGCGCGCGCGAGCTCACCGAGATCGACCTGGAGCGCGCGTATCGCAGCAGCGTGGATCCGCGACTGAACTACGAACAGGCGCTGGAAATCGCGATGCTCATCGTGCGCAAGCAGACGCAGATCAGCGCGCCGGTGTAAGCGCCGACGTCGGCCTAAGGAAGAGCTTCATCCGCGGCCCTGCGATCAAACGATCGCGGGGCTGTTCTTTTTGTGACAGATGGGCGATCAGTGTTCGGTCGTCGCCACGTCGTCGATCGTGGGGAGAAAGCGCGGCGCCGTGCGCGCATGCGTCGCCTGTTCGAACGAATACGCGAGTTCGATCAGTCGCGGCTCGCTCCATTTCTTGCCGAGGAACACCAGGCCGAGCGGAAGCCCGTGCGCGTCGCCCATCGGCACGCTGATGCTCGGATAGCCGGCGACGGCTGCAGCACCATAACCGGCGCCGCTGAAGTGATCGCCGAGCACGGTATCGATGCGCCACGACGGCCCGGTCGCCGGCGCGACCAGTGCATCAAGCTTCTGCCGCTTGAGCGCGGCATCGATGCCCTGCGGCCCGGCAAGGCGGCGGGCGGTGTCGCGCGCCGACTTGTACTTCGCTGACGAAAGCGCTGGAGCCTTCAGTGCCTGCTCGAACAGCTCCTGCCCGAAGTACGGCATCTCCTGCGATTCGTGCGTTCGGTTGAATTCGACGATGTCGCCCAGGCGACGCACCGGCGCGTCGCCGGCGGCGAGATAGGACTCGAGGCCCGGGCGGAATTCGGACAGCAGCACGGCGTTCTCGGCGTCGTCCCACTTGCCTGCGGTCGGGATGGACGTCTCGACGATGGTCGCGCCCGCGGCCTTGAGCGCTTCGATCGCGCGATCGAATGCGGCGTCGACTTCCGGGTGGTAGCCCGCGCTCTTGCGGAGCACGCCGATGCGCGCGCCCTGCAGCGCGTCGCGCTTGAGGTGCGCGGTGTAGTCGACGGATTTCGGTCGCGACTTGCCACCGTTCGCCGCATCTTTCGGATCAGGTGCGGCGATCGCCGACAGCAGCGCGGCCGCGTCGGCGACGCTGCGCGCCATCGGGCCGGCGGTGTCCTGGCTCGCGGAGATCGGCACGATGCCCTTGCGGCTCACCAGGCCCACCGTTGGCTTCATGCCGACCACGCCGGTCACCGACGCGGGGCAGATGATGCTGCCGTCGGTCTCGGTGCCGATGGTTGCGGCGGCGAGGCTCGCTGCGGCGGCGGTGCCGCTGCCGGAACTCGATCCGCAGGGGTTGCGATCGAGCGCGTACGGGTTCCGCGTCTGCCCGCCGACCGCGCTCCAGCCGGAGATCGAACGCGTCGAGCGGAAGTTCGCCCACTCGCTGAGGTTGGTCTTGCCGAGGATCACCGCGCCGGCAGCGCGCAGGCGTTGCACGAGGAACGCATCGCGCGACGGGTGATAGTCCGAGAGTGCAAGCGAACCCGCGGTGGTCGCCATCGGCGTCGCGTCGATGTTGTCCTTGATCAGGATCGGAATGCCGTGCAACGGGCCGCGCACGTGGCCGTTACGGCGCTCCTCATCGAGCGTGTCGGCTTCGCGCAGCGCGTCGGGATTGAGTGCGAGCACCGCGTTGAGTCGCGGGCCGTCATCGTCGAGCGCGGCGATGCGGTCGAGGTAGCCCTGCGTCAATGCATGGCTGGTCAACCCGTCGGTCGACATGCGCTTCTGCAACGTCGCGATGTCGGCGTCTTCGAACGGGAAATGGAAACCGATCGCCGAGGGGGCGGTGACGGTCATGGTCGGACCGCTGCCTTCGGGTTCCGGAGGCGGCGCGGTGGCGCAACCGACGAGCGTCAGCGTGAGGAGGAGAGCAGGCGGTGCGCGGCGCATGGCGGTCTCCGGCGGGGACACGCCAGCATCCGACGATGCGCTCAGACGGGCAAGCGGGCTCGACGGCGGAACAGGTCTCGCGCCAGCACGTAGACCACGACGACGTTGACGACGAGCAGCGTCATCGCCGGCCAGCCGGGGTGGTGCCAGAGCGCGTAGACGTCGAACGGCAGGTAGATCGCGGCGGCGACGCAGCCGAGCCACGACGCCCACGCCTTGTCACGCCACAGGCCCCACGCTTCGACCGCGTGCAGCAGGCCGTAACCGGCCGCGATCGCGGCGGTCGCATGCACCGCACCGGCGCTGATGGCGTTGGCGAGCCACGCCAGCGGGCCGTCGGTCGAACTCAGCTCGAAATGGCGGATCAGCGCATGCACCGCGCTGCGCAGCGGCAGCGGGCCGAGGATCTCCAGCCCGCTCGCCGCAAGCAGCGCGAGCAGGCCCTTGGAGCCTTCGACCAGTGCGATCACGCGCAGCCCGGGATGGGCGCGCGGATTCGTGTTGTACGGGCGGGGGTGGTCCGTCACCGGCGCGAGTGTACCGGCTCAGCCCTTGCGCGATTCGCGCTTGCGGTCGGTTTCCGTCAGGAACTTCTTGCGCAGACGGATTTCCTTCGGCGTGACCTCGACCAGTTCGTCGTCCTCGATGAAGTCCAGCGCCTGCTCCAGCGTGTACTTGATCGCCGGGCTCAGCTGGATCGCGTCGTCCTTGCCCGAAGCGCGCATGTTGGTCAGCGGCTTGGTCTTGATGGCATTGACGGTGAGGTCGTTGTCCTTCGAGTGGATGCCGATCAGCTGGCCCTCGTAGACCATGTCGCCTTCCGCGGCGAACAGGCGGCCGCGTTCCTGCAGCGGTCCAAGCGAATACGCGGGCGTCGCGCCGGCGGCATTGGCGATCAGCACGCCGTTGATGCGCTTGGCGATCGCGCCCTGTTCCTTCGGGCCGTAGTGGTCGAACACGTGGAACAGCAGGCCCGAGCCCTGGGTCAGCGTCCGGAACTCGTTCTGGAAGCCGATCAGGCCACGCGCCGGGATCATGTAATCCAGGCGCACGCGGCCCTTGCCGTCGGATTCCATGTTCTTTAGCTGCGCCTTGCGGGTGCCCAACTTCTCCATGACGCCGCCCTGGTGCTGCTCTTCGATGTCGACGACGAGTTGCTCAACCGGCTCCATCATCTGCCCGTCGATCTCCTTGATGATGACTTCCGGGCGCGACACCGCGAGCTCGAAGCCTTCGCGACGCATGTTCTCGATCAGCACCGACAGGTGCAGCTCGCCGCGGCCGGACACGAGGAACTTGTCCGGGTCGGAACCTTCCTCGACCTTCAGCGCGACGTTGTGAAGCGTCTCGCGCTCGAGGCGCTCGCGCAGCTGGCGGCTGGTGAGGAACTTGCCGCCGGAAAGATCCTTGTTACCCGCGAACGGCGAGTTGTTGACCTGGAACGTCATCGAGATCGTCGGCTCGTCGACGGTGAGCGCCGGCAGCGCTTCCGGCGCGTCGAGCGCGCAGACGGTGTCGGAGATGCTGAGGTCCTGCACGCCGGAGATCGCGATGATGTCGCCGGCTTCCGCTTCCGGCACTTCGATGCGCTCAAGGCCCATGAATCCGAGCACCTGCAGCACCTTGCCCTGGCGCTTCTTGCCTTCGCGGTCGACGACGCTGACCGGCATGTTCGTACGCACCTTGCCGCGCTGCACGCGACCGACGCCGATCAGGCCGACGAAGTTGCTGTAGTCCAGCTGGCTGATGCGCATCTGGAACGGGCCGTCCGGATCGACCTTCGGCGGCTCGACGTGCTTCATGATCGCTTCGTAGAGCGGCGTCATGTCGCCGCTGCGCGCCTGATCGTCGAGGCTCGCGTAACCGTGCAGCGCGGACGCGTACACGATCGGGAAGTCGAGCTGTTCGTTGGTCGCGCCGAGCTTGTCGAACAGGTCGAACACCTGGTCGATCACCCAGTCCGGGCGCGCGCCCGGGCGGTCGATCTTGTTGACGACGACGATCGGCTTGAAGCCCATCGCGAACGCCTTCTGCGTGACGAAGCGCGTCTGCGGCATCGGGCCGTCCATCGCGTCGACGAGGATCAGCACGGAGTCGACCATCGACAGCACGCGCTCGACCTCGCCACCGAAGTCGGCGTGGCCCGGGGTGTCGACGATGTTGATGCGATTGCCGTTCCAGGTGATCGCGGTGTTCTTCGAAAGGATCGTGATGCCACGTTCCTTTTCCTGGTCGTTGCTGTCCATGACGCGCTCGGCGAGCACGGTGCGCTCGTTGAACGTGCCGGACTGCTTGAGAAGGCAATCGACGAGGGTGGTCTTGCCATGGTCGACGTGGGCGACGATGGCGATGTTGCGCAGGCGTTCGATAGACATGCGAAGAGACGCCTTAAGGCGCAAGCTGAGAAGGGAAGCCGGCTATTATAGCGGTCTAGTCGCCGTCGACGCCCGTCATGTCTGAACAGCCGTCCGTACTGCCGTTTCCGCGCTGGCTGATCGTGGTCGACACCGTCGCCGCGCTGTGCATCGTGGCCGGCCTGTTGCTGCGCAATGGCGTCATCGATGGGTCTGCGCTGCCGCGCGGTACCGATCTGCTGCTGCTCGCGCTGGGCGGCCTCGGCATCGTCGGCTGCGGCGCGCAGTTCGCCCGCTACGCGCTGGCGACCGCCGCCGCCTCCAAATCCTCCCGCTGACCCTCCCCCAGGAGTTTCCATGTCCCTCATCGCCAACTTCGACACCGACCGCGGTCCGATCCGCGTCGAGCTCGCCGCCGACAAGGCGCCGCTCACGGTCGCCAACTTCGTCAACCTGGCCAAGCGCGGCTTCTACGATGGCCTGTCGTTCCACCGCGTCATCAACGACTTCATGATCCAGGGCGGCTGCCCCAAGGGCACCGGCACCGGTGGCCCGGGCTACAAGTTCGAGGACGAGGCGCGCAACGGCCTGTCGCACGACCGTGGCGTGCTCTCGATGGCCAACGCCGGCCCGAACACCAACGGCAGCCAGTTCTTCATCACCCACGTGTCGACGCCGTGGCTCGACGGCAAGCACACCGTGTTCGGCAAGGTGCTGGAAGGGCAGGACATCGTCGACTCGGTGAAGCAGGGCGACATCATCCGCTCGGTCAAGATCGAGGGCGACACCGACGCCGTGCTGGCCGCGAAGGCCGACCGCGTCGCCGAGTGGAACAAGACGCTCGACGCCAACGCCCGTCCGTAAGTCGTTCGTCCGCGGCGCCCGCCGGTGACCCCGGCGGGCGTCGTCGCGTCCGGGCCGCTCGGCGCCGGCGCGATAGTTTCACGTGATACCATTTCGCCCCTGTTCCGGCCCCTGCGCCGTCGCGCCTCGGCTGGCCTTCACCGCCGTATTTTTCGAGGTTCCGCGATGCCCCGTCTCGCCTCGCGCATTGGCCGCGCCAAACCCAGCGCGATCATGCAGGTCGCCGAAAAGGCCAAGCGTCTCAAGGCCGAAGGCCGCGACATCATCAGCTTCTCGATCGGCGTCCCGAACTTCCTGCCCGGCCCGCATGTCTACGAGGCCGCCGCCAATGCGCTCAAGCACGACAGCGGCCAGTACGGCAGCAACCGCGGCCCCGACGCGCTGATCGACGCGTTCCTCGCGCACATGGCCGAAGTCGGCCTGACCGGCTACACGCGCGCCAACTGCGCGACCGGCATCGGCGCCAAGCACGTCATCTACAACCTCTGCGAATCGCTGCTCGACGAAGGCGACACCATCGCGTTCCCGACGCCGTACTGGACGAGCTATCTCGACATCGCCGAGATCGTCAACGCGAAGATCGACCTGCTGCCGTGCCCGGCCGAACAGAACTACAAGTTGACTCCCGCGCAGCTCGACGCCGCGCTCGCGAAGAAGCCGCGCGTGTTCCTGTTCAACAACCCGTCGAACCCGACCGGCATGGTCTATTCGAAGGACGAGATCACCGCGCTCGCCGACGTCATCGCGAAGTACCCGGAAACGTGGGTCATCACCGACGACATCTACAACCGCATGGTGTTCGACGGCATCGGCTATCACAACTTCGTGCAGGCCCGCCCGGAGCTGCGTGACCGCGTGATCTTCATCGATTCGCTGAGCAAGACCTACGGCATGCCGGGCTGGCGCGTGGGCTTCATGGCGGGGCCGGAAGTCGTTGCGCAGGCCGTGGTGACGATGAACTCGAACCACATCACCAACCTGCCCGAAGTGACGAACGCCGCCGCGGTCGCCGCGCTCACCGGCCCGCAGGACATCCCGCAGCAGAAGTGCGCGGAATTCCAGGCCAAGCGCGACCAGGTCATGGCGGTGATGGACAGCATCGCCGGCCTCAAGTGCCCGCGTCCACAGGGTGCGTTCTACGTGTTTCCCGACGTGAGCTTCGCGTTCGGCAAGACGCATGGCCCGAGCGGCGCGAAGATCGGCGGCGACGTCGACTTCTGCAACGCGCTGCTCGAAGCCAAGGGCGTCGCCTGCGTGCCGGGCTCCGCGTTCGGTGCGCCCACCGCGCTGCGCATCAGCTACACCTGCCCGACACCGCAGCTGCAGCCCGGCCTCGACCGCTTCCGCGAATTCTGCGCCGAGCTCGCTTGATCGATGGACGCGGAAGCCCTGAGCTCCGCGTCCAAGCCGTCGGGCAAGACCGACGGCATCCAGGAACATTCGCGTCATAACCCCACACACGTTCCACGGAGTTCCTTCATGAAGACCCCCGTCCGCGTCGCCGTCACCGGTGCAGCCGGCCAGATCGGTTACTCGCTGCTGTTCCGCATCGCGTCCGGCGAAATGCTCGGCAAGGATCAGCCCGTCATCCTGCAGATGCTTGAACTGCCGATGGAGAAGGCGCAAGCCGCGCTCAAGGGCGTGATGATGGAGCTCGAGGACTGCGCGTTCCCGCTGCTCGCCGGCATGGTCGGTACGGACGATGCGGAAGTCGCGTTCAAGGACGCCGACATCGCGCTGCTCGTCGGTGCGCGTCCGCGCGGCCCGGGCATGGAGCGCAAGGACCTGCTGCTGGAGAACGCGAAGATCTTCACCGCGCAGGGCGCGGCGCTGAACAAGGTCGCGAGCCGCAACGTGAAGGTGCTGGTCGTGGGCAACCCGGCGAACACGAATGCGTACATCGCGATGAAGTCGGCGCCGGACCTGCCGGCGAAGAACTTCACCGCGATGCTGCGACTCGATCACAACCGCGCGCTGTCGCAGCTCGCGAACAAGGCCGGCGTAGCTGTTGGCGACATCGACAAGCTGGTCGTGTGGGGCAACCACTCGCCGACGATGTATCCGGACTACCGCTTCGCCACCGTCAACGGCGTGTCGCTGAAGGACAAGATCAACGACGCCGACTGGAACGCGAACGAGTTCATCCCGAAGGTCGGCAAGCGCGGCGCCGCGATCATCGAAGCGCGCGGTCTCTCGTCGGCGGCGTCGGCGGCCAATGCGGCCATCGACCACATCCGCGACTGGGTGCTCGGCAGCAACGGCAAGTGGGTGACGATGGGCGTGCCGTCGGATGGCAGCTACGGCATCCCGGAAGGCGTGATGTACGGCGTGCCGGTGACGACCGCCAACGGCGAGTACACCCGCGTGACCGACCTGCCGATCGACGAGTTCAGCCGCGCGGCGATGGACAAGACGCTGGCCGAGCTGGAAGAAGAGCGGCAGGGCGTGGCGCACCTGCTGTAACGCGCAACGACGAAGGCGGCCACGGTCGCCTTCGTCGCTTTGGCAGTCGGCGATGCATGAGGTCGCCATCGCCCGCGGACATCGCGGGCCGCAATCGATGAGGTCGCAATGACGCAACAGTCCGCCGGCGCGCGTTTCCGTGCCGCCCTGTCCGAAGAATCCCCGCTGCAGGTGATGGGCGCGATCACGGCCTACGCCGGCCTGATGGCCAGGCGCACGGGGTACAAGGCGCTCTATCTCTCCGGCGGTGGCGTTGCAGCCAATTCGCTCGGTGTGCCTGACCTCGGCATCTCGACGATGGAGGACGTGCTCACCGACGCGCGCCGCATCGTCGACGCCACGCAGCTCCCGCTGCTGGTGGACATCGACACGGGTTGGGGCGGCGCGTTCAATATCGCGCGCACCATCCGTTCGTTCGAGCGCGTCGGCGTGGCTGCCGTGCACATGGAGGACCAGGTCGGGCAGAAGCGCTGCGGCCATCGACCGGGCAAGGAAGTGGTGACGAAGGCCGAGATGGTCGATCGCGTGAAGTCGGCGGTCGATGCCCGCACTGACGCGAGCTTCGTGATCATGGCGCGCACCGACGCCGCCGCGGTCGAAGGCGTCGACGCGGCGATCGAACGCGCGCAGGCTTACGTCGAAGCCGGCGCCGACATGATCTTCCCGGAGGCGATGAACTCGCTCGACGACTACCGCAAGTTCAAGGCCGCGGTGAAGGTGCCGATCCTCGCCAACCTCACCGAGTTCGGCTCGACGCCGTTCTTCACCACCGACGAGCTGCGCGACGCCGGCGTCGACATTGCCCTGTACTGCTGCGGCGCGTACCGCGCGATGAACAAGGCCGCGCTGAATTTCTACGAGACCGTGCGCCGCGAAGGCACGCAGAAGAACATCATCGACACGCTGCAGACCCGCGCCCAGCTGTACGACTTCCTCGGCTATCACGCCTACGAGGACAAGCTCGACCAGCTCTTCGCGACGTCGAAGAACGATTGATCCGACGCAGCCGCGCGACGCGGCTGCATGTAGTCCGCTTCCGCATCGCGGACGCCGCAATGAGAGAAACGACATGAGCGAGCAAGTGCTCCCGAAGGCCAAGAAGTCCGTCGCGCTGTCCGGCACCGCCGCGGGCAACACCGCGCTGTGCACGGTCGGCCGCAGCGGCAACGACCTGCATTACCGCGGCTACGACATCCACGACCTCGCCACCAAGTCGACGTTCGAGGAGGTCGCGCACCTTCTCGTGCACGGCACGCTGCCCACCACGTCGCAGCTGCGCGCGTACAAGGCCAAGCTCAAGCGCCTGCGTGGCCTGCCGGCGATCGTGTCCGAAGCGCTGGAGCTGGTGCCCGCCAACGCGCACCCGATGGACGTGCTGCGCACCGGCTGTTCGGTGCTCGGTACCGTGCTGCCGGAGCGCGAAGGCCATCCGGCGTCGGAAGCGCGCGACATCGCCGACAAGCTGATCGCGAGTTTCGGTTCGATGCTGCTGTACTGGTGGCATTTCACCCGCAACGGCGAGCGCATCGAAGTGCAGACCGACGACGATTCGGTCGCCGCGCACTTCCTGCACCTGCTGCACGGCGAGCGCCCGTCGTCGTTGCACGCCGATTCGCTCGACAAGTCGCTGATCCTCTACGCCGAGCACGAGTTCAACGCGTCGACGTTCACCGCGCGCGTGATCGCAGGCACGGGTTCGGACCTGCATTCGTGCATCACCGGCGCGATCGGTGCGCTGCGCGGCCCCAAGCATGGCGGCGCGAACGAAGTGGCGATGGACATCATCAGCCGCTACGCAACGCCCGAGGAAGCGGAAACCGATATCCGTGCACGCATGGAACGCAAGGAGATCGTCATCGGCTTCGGCCACCCGGTCTACACGATCGGCGACCCGCGCAATCCGATCATCAAGGAAATCTCGCGCAAGCTCTGCGCCGACGGCGGCAACACCACGCTGTTCGATGTGTCCGAGCGCATCGAGAACCTGATGATGGACACCAAAAAGATGTTCCCGAACCTCGACTGGTACAGCGCGTCGGCCTATCACATGATGGGAATCCCGACGCCGATGTTCACGCCGCTGTTCGTCATCGCACGCACAACCGGCTGGAGCGCGCACGTGATCGAGCAGCGCGAGGACGGCAAGATCATCCGGCCGAGCGCGAACTACATCGGCCCGGAAGATCGCGAGTACGTGGCGATCGACAAGCGCTGATCGATGCCCGACGGCGCGCCCTACTCGGTACATGCGCTGGCGATCGTTACGGCGATCGCCGCGGTGATGGCGGCGGGCGCGATCAACTTCGAGGGCATGAAGTGGCTGGGCGAGCGCCATAACCGGCACCGTCAGCGCATCGGCGGCCCCGTCGGTCGCCACCACATGCTGTGGATGGTGTTCGGCCTGCTCGGCCTGCACGTGCTGGCGATGCTGGTGTTCGGCGTCGGCTACTGGGCGCTGTTGCGGGTGCCCGAAGCCGGCAGCATCGACGGCGCGCACCGCGCGAACGTGTTCGATGCGTTCTACCTGTCGGCGATGACGTATTCGACCGTGGGCTTTGGCGATCTCACGCCGAAGGGACCGATCCGCTGGCTCGCCGGCGCGGAGGCGCTGGTCGGCTTGATGATGATCGCGTGGTCCGCGTCGTTCGCGTTCCTGGAGATGTCGCGCCACTGGCGCGACGATCTCCGTTGAGTAGCCGGCGCGACGGAGGTCGTCGCGCGGCGCCCAAGTCTCAGGCGAGGCCTTCCGCCTTCAAAGCGGCCTGCACACCGGCATCGGCGTCCATGCGGCGCACGAACGCCGCCAGGTTGTCGAAGCCGGACAGGTCGACACCCGTCTTCGAGGCCCAGCGCAAGGTGATGTAGAGATACGGATCGGCGTAGCTGCGGAAGCCGGCGATCCACTCGCGGCCTTCGAGCTGTTTTTCCGCACGCTCGTAAATGCCCCGCAGCCTCTTGCGCGCGATCGCTTTCACCGTATCGAACTGCGACTCGTCGTCGATGAAGCGCGCCGGCCCGAACAGCGGGTGGAACGCGGGGTGCACGTCGGCATTGCAGAACGCGAGCCATCGATTGGCTTCCGCGCGCTGGCGGGGCGTGCCGTCGCCACCGAGGCCGGACGTCGGATACAGATCGGCGATGTAGCCGACGATCGCGGCGTTCTGCGTCAGCACGAAGTCGCCGTCTTCGAGCGCGGGCACCGCGCCGACCAGATTGATGGCGAGGTAGGGCGGCGACTTCATCTCCTCGGCCGTCAGCACCTGCACGCTGAAGGGCGCACCGGACCAGTGCAGCGAGATGTGGCAGGCGGTCGAGCAGGCGCCGGGCTTCGTGTAGAGCTTCATGGACGACTCCAGTGGACGGGACCGCCGACTATCCGGCCATCCGCGGCCTTACGGCAACGCGATGGCTGCAATGAATGGTTGCGTGGATGAGGTTGCGGCCGCTTAGAGCGCGGCGGCCACCCGGCTTCCCTGCGCGATCGCGCGTTTCGCGTCGAGCTCCGCCGCGACGTCCGCACCGCCGATGACGTGCACGTCGCGGCCCGCCGCGCGTAGCGGCGCTTCCAGCGGGTTGTTCGACAACTGTCCCGCGCAGATCACGACGTTGTCGACCTCGAGCGTGCGCGGCTGGCCGTCGACAGTGATGTGGAAGCCGGCGTGGTCGAAGCGCACGTACTGGACGCCGCCGAGCGCCTGCACGTCGCGCGACTTGAGACTCGCGCGATGGATCCAGCCGGTGGTCTTGCCCAGACGTGCGCCCGGCTTGCCGGCGGTGCGCTGCAGCAGCCAGATCGCGCGTGCGACCGGCGGCTTCTGCGGCGGGCGCAGACCGCCGGCGACGTCGGTGTAGTCGATGTCCACGCCCCATTCGCGACGCCAGGCCTCGACGTCGACGGACGGCGACACGCCGTCATGCGCGAGGAACTCCGCGACGTCGTAGCCGATGCCGCCCGCGCCGACGATCGCGACGCGTGGGCCGACCGCGACACGACCGGCGAGCACGTCGTCGTAGCGCAGCACGCGCGGATCGTCGTGGCCGGGAAACTCGACAGGGCGGGGCACGACGCCGGTGGCGAGGACGACGCTGTCGAAGCCGGCGAGTGTTTCGTCGGTCGCGCGGATCGACGTGCGCAGATCGACGCCATCGATCCCGATGCGTCGACGGTAATAGCGGATCGTCTCGTCGAATTCTTCCTTGCCGGGAATGCGACGCGCGAGGTTGAACTGGCCACCGATGTCGTCCGCGGCTTCGAACAGCGTCACGTCGTGTCCGCGTTGCGCAGCGACCGTCGCACACGCAAGGCCCGCGACGCCTGCACCCACGACGGCGACGCGCCTGGGCGTCGTCGTACGCGCGTAGACCAGTTCGGTTTCATGGCATGCACGCGGGTTGACCAGGCAGGTCGCGCGCTTGTTCTGGAACACGTGGTCGAGACACGCCTGGTTGCATGCGATGCAGGTGTTGATCTCGTCGCTGCGACCGTCGCGCGCCTTGGCGACCCACTGCGGATCGGCAAGCAGCGGTCGCGCCATCGACACCATGTCGGCTGCGCCGCTCGCGAGAATGCGCTCGGCGATCTCGGGCATGTTGATGCGGTTGGTGGCGACCAGCGGAACGCGGACGTGCGGCTTCAGGCGTGCGGTAATGTCGACGAACGCGGCGCGCGGAACGGATGTCGCGATCGTCGGAACGCGCGCTTCATGCCAGCCGATGCCGGTGTTGATGATCGTCGCGCCCGCGGCTTCGATCGCCTGCGCCTGCTGTACCACCTCGTCCCACCGGAGCGCGTTGTCGACGAGGTCGAGCATCGAGAGCCGATAGATGACGATGAAATCGGGACCGCAGGCTTCGCGGATACGTCCGACGATCTCGACGGCGAAACGCATGCGCTTGCCCGCGTCGCCGCCCCAGGCGTCATCACGCTTGTTGGTGCGGGGCGCGGTGAACTGGTTGACCAGATAGCCTTCCGAGCCCATCACCTCCACGCCGTCGTAGCCGGCTTCGCGCGCAAGCACCGCCGAGCGTACGAACGCACGGATCTGCCGCTCGACGCCGCGCGACGACAGCGCTGTCGGCTTGAACGGATTGATCGGCGCCTTGATCGCGCTCGGCGCGACCTGCAACGGGTGGTAGCCGTAGCGACCGGCATGGAGGATCTGCAGGCAGATGCGTGCGTCGTGCGCGTGCACCGCCGATGTCACCTGCCGATGTCGGCGCACGTGCCACGGCATCGACAACGTGCCCGACAACGGCTTGAGCCAGCCGCGCACGTTCGGCGCGAAGCCGCCGGTCACCATCAGTCCGACGCCGCCTTCCGCGCGTTCGGCGAAGTACGCAGCGAGCTTGGGGAAATCGCGCGCATGGTCCTCGAGTCCCGTATGCATCGATCCCATCAGCACGCGATTGCGAAGCGTGCAGAAGCCCAGGTCGAGTGGGGCGAACAGGTGCGGAAAGCGCGGGTGCGGCGCGTCGGTCATTCGTCGATACGTCTGCGTACGGTGCGCGCACGATGCCGCGAAAGCGGGTGTTGGGCAAGGCGGCGACGCGCACGGGCTGGAGGACGCCGCGAAAACAAGAGGCAGGCCGCTCGGGCCGAGTTGGACGCGACGGAAAACCGTCGCGAAAGTCGCGCATCAGGGTGCGCGTGATGTGTCGTCGAATGCGCTTTGCGTCTTAGCACTTAATGAAAACCCACTGAAAAAGGCCACTTCGGGAACTTCGGAAATTGTTAGGGGGCAGTTAACAGCGCCTTCACAGCGCCGCTTCTAGGCTCCGCGCCGATGGCTTTGTTCAGTTAGCCGTCTCGCACGGTCGGAACACGCTGACGCGGATTCCCCCCTCCCGATCCCCCTAGGAGCTCGTACAAGATGAACAAGAAACTCCTCTGCGCCGCCCTCTTCGGTGGTTTGTCGCTGGCGCAGGCCGCTCAGGCCCAGACGTTCGACGACCGCTGGTACATCACCGGTTCCGCCGGCTTCAATCTGCAGGACAGCGATCGCGGCACGCGCAACGCCCCGTTCGGCACGATCGGCTTCGGCAAGATGTTCAACCCGCTGTGGTCGTGGGACATCGAAGCCAACTACCAGAACCCGCGCGCTGACTACAACCAGGATCTCTGGTGGAGCCAGTACGGCGTTTCGTTCGACGTCCGCCGCCACTTCATCGCGGAAGGCCGCGCCTGGAACCCGTACGTCGTGATGGGTCTCGGGTGGCAGAAGTCGGAAGAAGAATTCGATCCGTCGAACCCGCTGATCCCGGCGCGCTTCACGCGTGATGGCGCTCCGAGCCAGCGTGAAGACAGCCACGTCGCCGGCAAGGTCGGCGTCGGCCTGCAGGGTGACGTCGGTCGCGTGAAGCTGCGCACCGAACTCGCCGTCCGCCTCGACGCGGACGACGACAGCGTCGGCGCGCTGCTGCAGGACAACGACCACGACGACGGCTCGGATTGGTTCCATGACGTTCTGGCCTCGGTCGGCGTCGTGATCCCGCTCGGTCCGCCGCCGGCGGCTCCGGTCGCCCCGGCTCCGGTTCCGACCTGCGCCGACAAGGACGACGACGGCGACGGCGTGAACAACTGCGACGACAAGTGCCCGGGTTCGACGGCGGGTCAGGCCGTGGGTCCGGACGGCTGCGCGGTTCCGCTGACGATCGACCTGAAGGGCGTGAACTTCGACTTCGACAAGTCGACGCTGCGTCCGGACGCGATCGCGATCCTCGACGAGGCGGTCTCGATCCTCGGCCGTTACCCGGCGCTGCGCGTTGAAGTCGCGGGTCACACCGACCTGTGCGGCACCGATGCGTACAACCAGTCGCTGTCGGAGCGTCGCGCCCGTGCGGTGTACGACTACCTGACGAGCCACGGCATCGACGCGTCGCGTCTGGCCGGCCCGACCGGTTACGGCGAGAGCCGTCCGCTGGAGAACACCCCGCAGACGCTGCCGGCGTGTAAGAACGAGCGTAACCGTCGTACCGAGCTGAACGTCCAGAACCAGTAAGACGTCCGGTTCACCGCTGCACCCGAAGCCCGGCCTTGCGCCGGGCTTCTTTTTTTTGCGACGCGCCCGGCCGCAAGATGCCCCGCGATCGGCATCGAACCGACGCGTGGATACCGAATCGCAGCGGCGAAACGACTTGAAGCAAGGCGCTACGCGTATTCGCCAACCACCTGCGATCGCGAACTGCCGAGTCCGGCAAACGCGCTTTCACGAAACGCGACGTATGCTGTCGGCCTGAATCGGTCGCCGGAGATCGCCATGCGTCGCCTCGTCCTTGTGTCCCTCGTGCTTGCCAGCGGAAGCGCGTTCGCGCAGGACGCCTGCACCGGGCTCGCGCGTTCGACCACCGCGCCCGTTTCGGCGCCCGCGCTCGCGCCCGAACTCGTCGCGCCGGCGCCGCAGCTCGGCGCGCCCAGTGGCGTTCTTGCGCAGGCGTTCGACCAGACGCAGACGGTCGACGCAATCCTGTTGCGCATCCGCATCGACAAGTGTCGTTCCATGGCGACGTCGACCAAGCCGGGCCAGTTCGTGCCGGGCATGGATCCGGCCTCGTACAAGCCGCAGACCCAGTTCGACAACACGCCGTGGCGGTTCGACATGAACCAGAACGGCAAGCGCATGACCGCCGATGAATTCGACGCGTGGATGAAGGCACGCGGCGTGCGTGTCGCGAAGGGCGCGCAGCCCGCTCCGCCTCCACCTCCGCCGCCGGTGGACGCCGACAAGAAGTAAGCCTTCATGCCGCCAGCGGTGCCGCGCCACGGGTTGGCGCGCGTGCTTTCAAAGCGCGGGCTGTGCTCGCGTACGCAGGCTGCGGAGTGGATCCGCGACGGCCGCGTTGCCGTCAACGGGCGCGTCGTTCGCGACCCCGAATTCCCCGTGCGCATGGACGCCGACCGGGTCGATGTGCGCGACCTCGCCGCCGCCGCCGCATTACCGATCTACATCGCACTCAACAAGCCGCGCGGCCTGGTGACCACCGCGCGCGACGAGCGCGGACGCGACACCGTGTATCGGTGCTTCGACGGCGCGAACCTGCCATGGATCGCGCCGGTCGGTCGGCTCGACAAGGCGAGCGAAGGCCTGCTGTTGTTCTCGAACGACCCGCGCTGGGCATCGTCGATCACCGACCCTGCCAGTGGTCCGCAAAAGACCTATCACGTGCAGACCGATCGCATTCCGGACGCGGCTACCCTGCACGCGATGCAGTCCGGTGTCGACGTCGACGACGAGCGGCTCGCTGCCGCGAACGCGACATTGCTGCGCAGCGGCGCGCGCAACGCATGGCTGGAAATCACGCTCGACGAAGGTCGCAACCGGCACATCAGGCGCCTGCTCGAAGCCTTCGACATCGGCGTGCTGCGACTGGTGCGTGTCGCGATCGGTACGCTCCCGCTTGGCGAGCTCGCCAAGGGCGCATGGCGGCCGTTGACTGCCGACGAAGCCCGGGCACTCGGCCCGATCCGTGCCGTCGGCGATGTGAAGGCCCCGTCGACATTTTCTTCAGATCGCCGGGCGTAGCGTCCGTCGACCGCTGCGGCCGGTGCACGTGGCGGTCCCGCCTCGCACCGCCGGAGTCACGTCATGGACGTTCTGCTCGCGATCCTCCTCTACTGGGGGCTGCTCCCCACCTCATCGCCCACGCCTGAGACGCCCGTCGGCACGACGACCACCGCGGTCGCCGACGATCCGGGCGACGGCGGTACCGACATCGCCAAGCCGCGCGCCTGCGGAAACCGCTGCTCGTACTGACGCTTTCGGGCGCGATGACATCCGTCGACGTGCGATTCGCGCGCGACGAAAGGATCACGTGAGGGCCGCGAAGGCGGTCGTCGTCGGCGATGCCATGCCCTGTCGAACCTGCATTCGAGACGTTGTTCGGCGCTCGAAGCGGCAGAGGCTTTTTGGTCCGAGAAGTGCGCGAATCGCGAGGACGCAATAGGCGCGTTGTCGCGACATGGGTTCGTTGTTCGTAGTTCTTGTTTCGTCACGTCACATCCGTCCCGTCGCGGGGCAGACAGGCAGTCGCGGCCTCATGCATCCGTCGACGCTTGCCTACACGACGAGAGCAGTGGTCGGCTCGCTCGAGTCGGCGCCGTAAGAGTGAGCGAACGCCATCGGCGCGCGTGTCGGTCGTTAGTGCGCATCAGTGCGCATTGGTGCGCACTCCGAACACGCGACGCAGGGCAGAGCGCCTCAGGGAATCAGCAACACCTTGCCGAGGGCGCGACGGCTTTCCAGATGCGCGTGCGCCGCGGCGCCGTCCGACAGTGCGAATCGCGAATCGATCGACACGTCCAGGTCGCCGCGCCGCACGGCGTCGAACAATTCCGCGGCGCGGGTGCGGCGATCATGTGCGGTGCGCAGCACGTTCCACAGGTCGCCACCGGTGAGCGTCTTCGAGCCGTCCATCAGCACGCGAGGATCGACCGGCTCCGGGTCGCCGCCCGCCATGCCGTAGAACACGACGGCGCCGCCCGTTCGCACCGCGCGCAGCGAGTCGTGCACCGTGCGGCCGACCGAGTCGAACGCGACATCGATGCCGTTGGCGGCGAAACCCTGCACGCGCGCGATCCAGTCACCGTCGTAGGTCGACGTCGCGTCCGCGCCCGCGCGGCGCGCGGCGTCGCACTTCGCTTCCGTGGATGCGAGCGCGATCACGCGCGCGCCGGCGGCCTTCGCGAGCTGCACCAGCAATTGCCCGACGCCGCCGGCGGCGGCGTGCACGAGCGCGGTGTCGTCGCGCCGTAACGAATAACTGTCGCGGATCAGGTATTGCGCGGTGAGGCCTTGCAGCAACAACGCGGCGGCGGTTTCATGCGGGATGTCATCGGGCAGCGGAATCAGCCGGTCGACATCGACCGCCACGAGTTCCGCATTCGCGAACGGCGCGTCGGCGAACGCCACGCGATCGCCAACCGAAAACGCCGAATCTGCCGGCGCCGAGATGATTTCGCCGGAGCCTTCGTACCCCGCGATCCACGGCGGGTCGCCTGCGAGGTGGTAGTGGCCCTGCCGACGATAGACGTCGGCGAAGTTGAGGCCGATCGCACGCAGTCGCACCAGCGCTTGGCCGGCCGTCGGGATCGGGTCGGCGACATCGCGATAGACGAGGACCTCGGGGCCGCCGAAGCGGTCGAACGTGAGCGCCTTCATGGCGCGTCTCCAATCGGGTACCGCACGCTACACGCCGCGCGCGCCGCCACTGTGCGCATGCGCCGGACACTGCGGCGCATGCGGATCCGGTCAGGCGTTGATGACGCCGAGTTCGCGGCCGATGCGGGTGAACGCATCGATCGCGCGGTCGAGATGCTCGCGCGTGTGCGCCGCCGAGATCTGCGTGCGGATGCGCGCCTGGCCCTTGGGCACGACCGGAAAGAAGAAGCCGATCGCGTAGATGCCTTCCTCGAGCAGGCGCTGCGCGAACTTCTGCGCGAGCGGCGCGTCGTACAGCATCACCGGCGAGATCGGATGCACGCCGGGCTTGATGTCGAAGCCGATCGCGGTCATCCGTTCGCGGAAATAGCGCGTGTTCTCCTGCAGCTGCGTGCGCAGGTCGCCCGCTGCGGCGAGCATCTCGAACGCCTTGATGCCGGCCGCGACAACGTGCGGCGGCAGCGAGTTGGAGAACAAGTACGGACGCGAGCGCTGGCGGAGGAGCTCGATGACTTCGCGCTTCGCGGTGGTGAAGCCGCCGAGCGCGCCGCCCATCGCCTTGCCGAGCGTGCCGGTGATGATGTCGATCTTCTCAAGCACGCCTTTCACTTCAGCCGAGCCGCGGCCGGTCGCACCGAGGAAGCCCGTCGCATGGCATTCGTCGATGTGCACCAGCGCGCCATACTTCGCGGCGAGCGCGGTGATCTCGTCGAGTGGCGCGATGAAGCCGTCCATCGAGAACACGCCGTCGGTGGTGATCATGATCGTACGCGCGCCGTCGGCCTTGGCCTGCTTCAGCTGCGCCTCGAGATCGGCCATGTCGCAGTTGGCGTAGCGGTAGCGCTTGGCCTTGCACAGGCGCACGCCGTCGATGATCGACGCGTGGTTGAGCGCGTCGGAGATGATCGCGTCGTTCTCATCGAGCAGGGGCTCGAACAGGCCGCCATTCGCGTCGAAGCAGGCGGCGTAGAGGATGGTGTCCTCCTTGCCGAAGAAGTCCGCGATCGTCTTCTCGAGGTCCTTGTGCAGATCCTGCGTGCCGCAGATGAAACGCACGCTGGCCATGCCGAAGCCATGCGTATCCAGCGCCTTCTTCGCTTCCGCGATGATGTCCGGATGATCCGCGAGACCGAGGTAGTTGTTCGCGCAGAAGTTCAGCACCGTGCGGCCGTCGGCCAGGGTGATCTCGGCCGACTGCGGCGACGTGATGATGCGTTCGGACTTGAACAGCCCCGCGTCGCGGATTTCGTCGAGGGTGGTGGCGTAGCGCTCGGTGAGGGACATGCGGGTGCGGGCCTCGGAATTGGGGTCAGTCGCTGCTGCTGTCGCTGCAGCTATCGGAATCGGAGCCGCTGTCCGACGATGAGTCATCGGACGAATCGCTGCAGGCGTCGGGTGCGAACGGCGCGTCGTTGGCTTCGTTGGTGTCGTACGGGTTGTCGTACGCGTTCACCGGCACGTAGTCGTCGGAGACGGTGCCTGATGTGCGCGCCCCGTTGTTCGCGTTGCTGGCCAGGTAGAGCCAGCCCGCGATCACGATGACGGCGATCACCACGACGAAGATCATCGGCGTTCCTCGTAGGGCGGGTCTTGACCCGCCGTCACCACGGAGAGGCGGGTCGACGCCCGCCCGACGTCAGTTCCAGCTCAGGACGATCTTGCCGCTCTTGCCGGCTTCCATCAGGTCGAAGCCCTTCTGGAACTCTTCGACGGGCAGCTGATGCGTGAGCACCTTTCCGAGCGGGAAACCCGACAGCACGAGCTGCGTCATCTTGTACCAGGTCTCGTACATGCGACGGCCGTAGATGCCGTGCAGCGTGAGGCCCTTAAAGATGATCTTGTCCCAGTCGGCGCCGGCGCCCTTGGGCATGATGCCGAGCATCGCGATCTTGCCGCCGTTGTACATACAGTCGAGCATGTCATTGAACGCGCGCGGGTTGCCCGACATCTCCAGGCCGACGTCGAAGCCCTCCATGTGGAGATCCTTCATGACGTCCTTGAGCAAGGTATTCGACACGTTGACCACGCGCGTCGCGCCCATGTCGGCGGCGAGCTTGAGTCGGTAGTCGTTGACGTCGGTGACGACGACGTTGCGCGCGCCGATGTGCTTGCAGATGCCGGCGGCGATGATGCCGATCGGGCCGGCGCCGGTGATCAGCACGTCCTCGCCGACCACGTCGAACTCCAGCGCGCAGTGCGCGGCGTTGCCATAGGGATCGAAGAACGCGGCGAGTTCGCTCGGGATCTGGTCCGGGATCGGCCACAGGTTCGACGCCGGCATCACGATGTATTCGGCGAACGCGCCATTGCGGTTCACGCCGATGCCGACCGTGTTGGGGCAGAGATGCTGCTTGCCCGCGCGGCAGTTGCGGCAGTGGCCACAGACGATGTGTCCTTCCGCCGACACGCGCTGGCCGACCGTGTAGCCGGTCACGCCGGTGCCGAGCGCGGTGATGCGGCCGACGAATTCATGGCCGATGACCAGGCCCGGCTTGATCGTGCGCTGGCTCCACTCGTCCCACATGTAGATGTGCAGGTCGGTGCCGCAGATCGCGGTCTTCTCGAGCTTGATCAGCACCTCGTTCGGGCCCGGCACAGGCACCGGCACCTCTTCCATCCAGATCCCCTTGGCGGCTTCGCGCTTCACGAGGGCGCGCATCGTCTGCGCGGGCAGGGGGACGGTGACGGTGTCGGACATGCTCGAAAGGCCTGCGACGCGCGGCGCGCGATGGGTCGCGAATTATACGGAGGACGACCTGAAGGCCCCGCGGTTTGCGACGGCCGGACTGCTGCCGCTATGGTCGGCGACCGATCGAAGGGAAGTCCTCCATGCGCCGCCGTCTGCTCGCCACCGCCCTGTCCCTGTCCATCGCCCCGGCCGTCGCGTCGGAAGGCATGTGGATGCCGTCACAGCTGCCCGACCTGGCGCCGCAGCTCAAGGCGGCCGGCTTCGAAGGCGACCCCGCCGCGCTGGCCGACCTCACGCGGCCGCCGCTGAGCGCGGTCGTGAAAGTGGGTGGCGCGACCGGCGCCTTCGTCTCCAAGGACGGCCTGGTGCTCACCAACCACCACGTGGCGTTCCCGGTGATCCAGTACAACAGCCGCGCCGACCGCGACCTGATCGGCAACGGCTACGTCGCCACGACGCGCGGCGACGAACTGCCCGCCGCGCCCGACTACCGCGTGCTGGTGACCACCGGCTTCGACCGCATCACCGACCGCATCCTCGCCGGCGCCAAGGGCAAGCATGGCCGCGCGTACTTCGACGCCGTCGACGCCGCCACCAAGGCGGCGATCGCCGACTGCGAGCGCGAGGCGGGCATGCGCTGCAGCGTCGCCAACATGTACTACGGCACCGACTTCTACCTGATCCGCCAGCTCGAGCTGCGCGACATCCGTCTCGTGTACGCGCCGCCGGATTCCATCGGCAACTACGGCGACGAGATCGACAACTTCGTCTGGCCGCGCCATTCCGGCGATTTCACCGTGCTGCGCGCCTATGTCGGCCGCGATGGCAAGCCGGCCGACTACAGCCCCGACAACGTGCCCTACAACCCGCCGGCGCATCTGCAGGTGTCGACGCGCCACGTTGGCGAAGGCGATTTCGCCATGCTTGCGGGCTATCCGGGCATCACCTATCGCCATCGCATGGCCAGTGAATTCGTCCAGCAGATCGATTGGCAGCTGCCGACGCGCGTGGCGCTGAGCCAGGGCGTGATCGACACCATCGACAAGGCCGCGGCGACGCCCGAGTCGCACGTGCTCTACGCCGCGCAGCTGCAGAGCCTGAAGAACACGCTCAAGCGCGCGCAGGGCGAACTCGACGGCCTGCGTCGAAGCGATGCCGCCACGGTCCGCCGTGATGACGAAACTCGGATGCTCGCGTGGCTCGCGAAGCAGCCGTCGGCCGCGGCAACGCGCACCGACATCGCCGCCGTGCAGAAACTGCTCGACCAGGCCGCCGTGGTGCGCGACCGCGACCAGCTGCTCGGCATGATCCGTTCGCAGACCCAGTTGTTGCGCGCGGCGATCACCGTGCAGCGCCTTGCCCACGAACGTACGAAGCCGGACGCCGAGCGCGAACTCGGCTACCAGCAACGCGACGAAGCGCTCGTCACCGCACAGCTCAAGCAGGTGCAGCGGCGCTTCGATCCCGTGGTCGAGAAGGCGGTGCTCACCTATCTCCTGACGCAGTACCAGGCGCTGCCGGCGGCACAGCATGTCGCCGAAGTCGATGCCGTGTTCGGTCGCACGCCCGAGGAGCTGCGCACGCGGCTCGACGCGCTGTACACGGGCACGAAACTCGGCGACGAGGCCACGCGCCTCGCCACGATGTCCCGCGATGCCGCCTCGCTCGCCGGCGACAGCGATCCGCTGCTGCGCGCCGCCTCGACGCTGCAGCCCGCGCTGTTGCGCATCGAGGATGAAGCCAAGGCGCGTGACGGCGAACTGCTGCGCCTGCGGCCGTCGTACATGGCCGCGCTGATCGCCTACCGCAAGTCGCAGGGCCGCGCCGTGTATCCCGACGCCAACTCCACGCTGCGCGTGAGCTACGGCAACCTGCGTGGCATGGATGCGCGCGACGGCGTTCACTACGTCCCGGTGACCACCGTGGCGGGCATCGTCGAAAAGCACACCGGCGTGAAACCATTCGACGCGCCCAAGCCGCTGCGCGACGCGATCGCCAAGGGCGATTTCGGAACGACCGTCGATCCCACGCTGAAGACGCAGACGGTCGACATCCTCACCGACCTCGACACCACCGGCGGCAATTCAGGTTCGCCCGTGCTGGATGCGAACGGCAATCTCATCGCATTGAATTTCGACAGCAATTGGGAAGCGGTCAGCGCCAGCTGGATGTACGACCCACGCTACAAGCGCGCCATCCACGTCGACATGCGCTACATGCGCTGGCTGATGGCGAAGGTGTATCCCGCGCCGCAGCTGCTCGCGGAGATGGGGCTTCCCGCCGAATGAACACGCGGTGCGCGACGCGATGCTGTGACGCGCGTCAAGCGCGTCCTCGCGCGTGCATTGGCTAGACTCGACCGTCCAGAAATCGAACACCGGAGCACCCATGCGCATGCATCGACTCGCCATCGCCACGTTCGCCGCGCTCGCGGCCCTCTCAACGAGCGCGGTCGCGGTCGAAGGCATGTGGGTGCCGCAGCAGTTGCCGGAAATCGCGACGCCGCTGAAGAAGGCGGGGCTGAAGCTCGATGCGCGCCAGCTCGCCGATCTCACCGGCGACCCGATGGCCGCGGTGGTGTCACTCGGTGGCTGTACGGCCAGCTTCGTGTCGCCGCAGGGCCTGGTCGTCACCAATCACCACTGTGCGTACGGCGCGATCCAGCTCAACTCGACGGCGCAGAAGAACCTGATCGAAACGGGCTTCAACGCACAGACGCCGGGTGACGAACTCTCCGCCGGCCCGAACGCGCGCATCTACGCGCTCGATTCGATCCAGGACGTGACGAAGACGGTGAAGGCCGCGATCGCCGCGTCGCCGGATGCGCTCGGTCGCACCACCGCGCTCGACGCGATCGAGAAGAAGCTGGTCGCCGACTGCGAAGCGCCCACCGGCTATCGATGCCGCCTGTACAGCTTCGCCGGCGGCAACACCTATCGCCTGTTCAAGAACCTCGAGATCAAGGACGTCCGCCTCGTCTACGCGCCGCCGCGCAGCGTCGGCAACTACGGCGGTGAAGTCGACAACTGGATGTGGCCGCGCCACACCGGCGACTTCTCGTTCTATCGCGCCTACGTCGGCAAGGACGGCCGGCCCGCCGCCTACGCTGCGGACAACGTGCCGTACCGGCCGAAGCATTTCCTCAAGCTCGCCGACAAGCCGCTGGGCGACGGCGACTTCGTGATGGTGGCCGGCTATCCCGGCAGCACGAGCCGTTACGCGCTCGCCAGCGAATTCGACGCCACCGCGAACTGGACGTATCCCACCGTCGGACGTCATTACAAGAACCTCGTCGCGCTGGTCGACAACGGGGGCCGTCGCAATCCGGACATCGGCGTGAAGTACGCGGCAACGGTGCGCAGCTGGCAGAACGCGCTGAAGAATTACGATGGCCAGCTGGAAGGTTTCCGTCGCATCGACGCCGGTACGCGCAAGCATCGCGAGGAAGACGCGGTGCTTGCATGGCTGCGCGGACAGGGCTCACGCGGCCAAGCGGGGCTCGCCGCGCACGACCGCCTCGAACAGATTGGCGAGGAGGCACGCGCGCATCGCGAGCGCGACCTAGTGTTCGGCCAGCTGCGCAGCACCGGCGTTCTTGGCGCCGCCATGCAGATCTATCGCACTGCGGTCGAGCGGCAAAAGCCGGACGTGGAACGCGAAGCCGGCTACATGCAGCGCGACATGCCGTCGCTGGAGGGCGCGATGCGGCAGATGGAGCGGCGCTACCAGCCCCAGATGGATCGCGAGCTGATCGGCTACTGGCTGCGCGAATACACGAAGCTGCCGGCCAGCGAACACATCGCGTCGGTCGACAAATGGCTGGGCGGCACCGACGCGAAGGCCGTCGATCGCGCGCTGGATCGCCTCGCGAAAACGCGGCTCGGCGATACGCAGATGCGTGTCGGCTTGTTGAGCACGGACCGCAGCGCGCTCGAGAAGTCGAAGGATCCGGCGATCCAGTTCGCGGTCGCGGTGATGCCCGACGTGCTGCGTCTGGAAGAGGAAGCGAAGACGCGCGCGGGTGATGCGCTCGTCGCGCGTCCGGAATTCCTGCAGGCGCTGGCCGACTACCGGAAGGCGCACGGGCAGGCGGTATATCCCGACGCGAATTCGTCGTTGCGCATCACCTACGGCCACGTGACGGGTTACACCAAGCCGGACGGCTCGAAGCAGCCATCGTTCACCACGCTCGAGCAGGTTGCGCAGAAGGCGACGGGCAAGGAGCCATTCGACGCACCGCAGGTCGAACTCGATGCCATTCGTGCGAAGAACTACGGCGGACTCGCGGACAAGCGCCTCGGCACCGTACCGGTGAATTTCCTGTCCGATCTCGACATCACCGGTGGCAATTCGGGCTCGCCGGTGCTCGACGCGCAGGGCAGGCTGGTCGGCCTCGCCTTCGACGGCAACTGGGAGTCGGTGAGCAGCAACTGGGTGTTCGACCCGGCGATGACGCGGATGATCGCCGTCGACCAGCGCTACATGCGCTGGATCATGCAGGAGGTGGCGCCGGCGCCGCAGCTGCTGCAGGAACTCGGCGTTCCCGAACGCAAGTGATCGCGCGTTCCTGACGAAAAAAGGCCGGCGTCGATCGCCGGCCTTTTCGTTTCGCGACGCCGGTTGTTTACGCGTCGGGCAGCGTGTAGTCGAACGTGTAGAAGTGTTCGCCGCCGGTGATGTCGATCTTCATCGTGCCGCGCAGGCCTTCAAGTTCGCCGCCGCCCGAATCGGGCACCACGTCGATGCGCAGCGACGGTTGGCCGCGGTCCATCACGCCGAAATGCATGAGCGCGAAGTCACCGCTGCGGCCGTCGAGCGAGCCGTCGACGCGTTCGACCGCGACGTAACCCGCCGAGCCGTCCACCTCGGTGCCGACCGCGAGCATGTGCACCACGCTCGTGGCCTGCAGCGGGCCTTCGAAGTCCTTGTCGATGCGGAAGTGCATCGCCTTCACGTCGTCGCCCAGGTCCAGTGGCGACTGCGGCGTGCGTTTCACTGCAAAGCGGCCGTGTGCGACGGGCATGGCGATCTCCGCGTTGATGTTGGATGCCGATCATGGCCGCGACGCCGCCGGTCGGCCAGCGCTTGTCGACGAACGCGCGTCTGCTAGGCTCCAACCCGTCGCGGATTCCCATGCCAGCCGGCCCCGTCTCCCGACCGCACCACGCATGCCTTCGCGCATGCACGCAGCACCGCATCACCGTCGCATCCCTCCGGGCATGCACGACGGCCGGCTGGCAAGGCATTCCGCGCATCCCTCATTCAAGGAGCGCGACGACGATGCGAGTGCTGGCATGCGATGGAATCCATGACGACGGCCTGAAACTGTTCCGCGACGCGGGATGGGACGTGACCGTCGCGCCCGAGCCGATCAAGGACTCCGACGCACTCGCGCGCGCGCTCGTCGATGTCGACGCCGTGCTGGTGCGCTCGGCGACCAAGGTGCCGTCGGACGCGCTCATCCAGGCGACAAAATTGAAAGTGATCGGCCGCGCCGGCGCGGGTGTCGACACCATCGACGTCGACGCCGCCACCGCGCGTGGCATCGCAGTGATGAATGCGCCGGACGGCAACACCCTCGCCGCTGCGGAGCACGCGATCGCGCTTCTATTCGCACTCGCGCGCCACATTCCGCGCGCCGATGCCGGCATGAAGGCCGGGCAATGGCCGAAGGCGGGGCTTACCGGCTTCGAGCTCGAAGGCAAGCGCCTGGGCGTGATCGGACTCGGCCGCATCGGCAGCACCGTCGCGCGCAAGGCGCGTGGCATCGGCATGGAAGTCGCCGCGTATGACCCGTTCCTTCCTGCATCCGCGGCGGGCAAGGGAAGCGTGCCGCTGATGACGCTCGACGATCTGCTCGCGTGGGCCGACATCGTCACGCTACACATTCCGCGCACCAAGGAAACGACCAACCTGCTGTCCGAAGCGCGGATGCGCGCGATGAAGCCGGGCGCGATGTTGATCAACGCGGCCCGCGGCGGCCTGGTCGATGAAGCCGCTTTGCTGCGCCTGCTAGACGAAGGCCATCTGGCCGGCGCCGCACTCGATACGTTCGTCACCGAGCCGCTGCAGGAAGACTCGCCGCTTCGCAACAATCCGAACGTCGTGCTGACGCCGCATCTGGGTGCGTCGACGAGCGAAGCGCAGCAGGCGGTGAGTACCATCCTGGCGCGACAGATCATCGATTTCGTCGAGACCGGCGCGGTGGCGGGCTGCGTCAACCTGCCGCCGCTCACCGCGGAAGCCGCGCGCGAAGTCGGGCCGTGGATGCCGTTGATGACTGCGCTTGGTCGCGTTGCGTCGCGCCTGGTTCCCGCACCGACGCGCCTGCATATCCGCTATGCCGGCCGCACTGAAGGCCTCGACACGCGACCGTTGACGCGACTGCTCGTGTCGTCCCTGCTCGGCGCTGCATCGGGCCGCGTCACCCCGGTCAATGCGCTGCAGGAGGCGACAGCGCGCGGGCTCGAGGTGTCGGAGACGATCGGTGGCGAAGGCGACGGCTACGACCGCCTGGTGCGGCTGACGATCGAGGGCGACAACGCCGGACGCGCCGTGCGGCGCGAGATCGACGCCACCCTGCATCGCGCGCCACGCGTCGTCGCGCTCGACGGCGTCGAGATCGAATTCGATCCGCTTGCCCACGTCCTGCTGATGCGCAACGAGGATCGTCCCGGCATGGTCGGCACGGTCGGTTCGCAGCTCGGCGCTGCCGGCATCAACATCATCAGCTTCGCGCTCGGTGCGGCGGGCGACGGGTATGCGCGCGCCGCGATCACCATCGACCGCGAGATCGACGAATCGCAACTCGACGTGCTGCGCGCCACGCCCGGCGTGTTCTCGATCCAGCAGGTCTGACGCATGAAGATCATCCTTGCCCGCCACGGCGAAACGCCGTGGAACGCCGAGGGCCGCTACCAGGGCCAGGTCGACATTCCGTTGTCGCCGGTCGGAGAAGCGCAGGCCGAAGCGTTGGCGCTGCGGCTGCGCGACGTGCCGATCGCGCGCGCGGTCGCGTCGCCGCTGTCGCGCGCGAAGAGCACCGCGGAGATCGCGCTCGGCGATCGCGCACCGATGCTCGGCAGCGATGCAGGGCTGATGGAGATCGCGCACGGCGAATGGGAGGGCCTGCTCGCGAGCGAGATCCGCGATCGCGACGGCAAACGGCTGATGGCATGGCGCGATGCGCCCCACGAGGTGCTGATGCCGCAGGGCGAGTCGCTGCAGCAGGTGCTCGATCGCGCGTGGCCGGCGTTCGCGCGCGCCTGCGACGGACTCGGCGCGGACGACACGCTGCTGGTCGTCGCCCACGATGCGGTCAATCGCGTGCTGCTGTGCCGGGTGCTCGGCCTGCCGCTCGCGAATCTCTGGCGATTCCGGCAGGCACCGACGACGGTGAACCTGCTCGAAGGCGCGGACGCCGACCACCTCGACGTCGTCCGCCTCAACGACAGCAGTCACCACACCGCACTGTTCGGCGAGGCCGTGCATCGCGCGCTGTAGGGGCGGTTCGACCCGCCTCTGCGTGCGTTCGAACAGTGGCGGGTCGAGACCCGCCCTACAATTCGCGCATGACGTCCGAACTCGATCTCTGGCTGGCCCGCCTCGAAAAGCAGCATCCGCGCAGCGTGGATCTGGGTCTCGACCGCATCCGCGCCGTGCACGAGCGGCTGGGACTGACGCGGCCGGCGCCGGTAGTGATCACCGTCGGCGGCACCAACGGCAAGGGGTCGACGGTGGCGTTCATCGAGGCGATCGCGCGCGCGCAGGGGCTGCGCGTCGGGGCGTACACGTCGCCGCACCTGCTGCGCTACAACGAGCGCATCCGCATTGACGGTCGTGACGCGGACGACGCTTCGATCGTCGAAGCATTCGAAGCGATCGAGGCCGCGCGCGGCGATACCACGCTGACGTACTTCGAGGTCGGCACGCTGGCGGCGTTGTGGCTGCTCGAACGCGCGTTGCTTGATCTCGCGATCCTCGAGGTCGGGCTCGGTGGACGTCTCGATGCAACGAATCTCGTCGATGCCGACGTCGCGGTGATCACCACCGTCGACATCGACCACACCGACTGGCTCGGGCCGGACATCGAATCGATCGGTTTCGAAAAGGCGGGCATCGCGCGCGCGTGGAAGCCGCTGGTGCTGGGCGACGACGATCCGCCGTCGAGCGTGCTGCGCCATGCGTATTCGATCGGCGCGAATGCGCTGCGGATCGGCTGCGACTTCTTCGTCGATGCGAACGACGGCGGCGACACATGGCGTTGGCGTGCGGTCGGCGAGCAGTACGACCTGCCGCGCCCGGCACTCGCCGCGCCGTCGCAACTTCGCAATGCGGCGGTCGCGATCGCGGCGCTGCGGGCGAGTCCGTTGGAGATCGACGAGCGCGCGATCGCCGAAGGCGTGGCGAACGCGCGTATCGCCGCACGGTTGCAGCGCGTCGAACGCGGCGGCGTCGAATACGTCGTCGACGTCGCGCACAACCCGCAGGCGGCGCGCGAACTCGCGGCGTGGCTGGCGCGGACGCCGGCGAACGGGCGGGTGATCGCGCTGTTCGCGGCATTGGGCGACAAGGACGCGGCAGGCGTGGTCGGCGCGCTCGCGACCGGCGTCGACGCCTGGCACATCGCTGGGCTTCCGGGGCACGGGCCACGCGCGGTCGAGGTCGATGCGTTCGCCGAACGTCTCACCGATACGGTCGCTTCGACCGCGACGCCGTGGCCCGACGTCGCGTCCGCGATCGCGGGGATCGACGCGCACACGGGCGATCGTGTCCTGGTGTTCGGCTCGTTCCACACCGCGGCCGACGCACTGCGGTCGCTTGCCGCGGGAGCGACCGGCGGCTGAACGGAACAGCGTCGGCCGGGGTCGCCGGGAGTCGACGCGTATAATTCGCCGCGACAAGGCGGGCCGCCCCCGCCGCATGCGGACGCGATGGAACCTGCCCTGAAACAGCGGCTGCTCGGCGCGGCGGTGCTCGTCGCCCTGGCAGTGGTCTTCCTGCCCCTCCTCGTGATGGATCCCGCGCCCGACAGCGGCGCATCGCGCGTTCCGCTCAAGGTGCCGCCGGCCCCCGAGGCGGCGAGCGGCGACACCCGCACGCTCGACCTGCCGCTGGCGCCGGAGCCGACCGGCAGGCCGGTGCTGTCGGCGCCGGTCGAGGCTGGTGTCGGCGCGCCCGAGGCCGCGTCCGTCGCGCCACCGCCGGCGACGCCCAGTACCGCCGCCGGCAACTACGCAGTCAATTTCGGCAGCTATGCGACCGAGTCCGACGCGGCGCGCGTGATCGGCGCGCTCGGCGCGGCGCATCTGCCCGCCTACCAGGAACCGGCGCCGCTGGGCCTGCGCACCGTCCACCGCGTGCGCATCGGCCCCTTCGCGACGTCCGCCGACGCCGAAGCCGCGCGCCTCGCCGCGGGCCGCGTGCGCAGCGACGTCAACGCCAAGGTGGTCGTGCTCGACGCCGACACCGCGACACCCGCGAAAGCAGTCGCGACGACTACCGCGCCCGCGTCGACGCAACAGGCCGTCACCGCGACGCCGCTGCCTGCCGCACCGGCAACGCCCGCGCGCGCAACGCCGTCGCCCGATAACGCGACGACCACCGTGGCAGCCGGCACGCAGCGACCCGCCTCGGCCGCCAGTGCGCCACCGAAGCCCTCGGCACCGCCTACGCCGCCGCCTGCGCCGCCTGCATCCACGGTCGTCGCGACGTCCGCGCCCGCCGCGGCCAACGTCGGCTTCGCCGTGCAACTCGGCGCATTCGCCGACGCCGCGGAAGCGGCGCGCATGCGCGATCGCGCGCGCGCCGCCGGCTTCGCCGCGTTCATCGAGAAGGTCCACACCGATCGCGGCGACCTGAACCGCGTGCGGGTCGGCCCGGTACCCGATCGTGCGGCCGCCGATGCGCTGCGTTCGCAGGTCGCTGCGAAGGTCGGCGTGAGCGGCATCGTCCGCCCGCATCCCTAGCGATGAGTTCGCTCGACTGGCTGCTGCTCGCGATCCTCGGCGTTTCGGCGCTGACGGGCCTGATGCGCGGCTTCGTCGGCGTGGTTGCGTCGTTCGCGGCGTGGTTGCTGGGCGGTAGCGCGGCGCTGTTGCTCGGCGGTGGCGTCGCGCGCGCCATTGCAGGCCGTGCCGACCCGACGCCCGTGCAACTGCTCGCCGGTTACGGCATCTGTTTCGTGGCGACGTCGATCGCCGTGGCGATCGTCGCCTTCCTCATGCGACGCGCGCTCAAGGCCGCTGGCCTGGACGGCGTCGATCGCATGCTGGGGCTCGCGATCGGCAGCCTGCGAGGCATCGCGATGGCGTGCGCGGTGGTGCTGCTGCTCGGCTTCACCGCGATCCCGCGCCAGCGGCCGTGGCAGGCGTCCGCGCTGGTGCCGCTTTTCAAGCCCGGTGCGCGTTGGATGTCGACGTGGCTGCCGGTATGGGCGCGCGAGCGAATCGACCTCGACGGCGCCACGCCCGCTCGAAACCTCCCGGAACCGCCCCCATTACCGGGGCTTCCCGTCTGATCTTCTGCAGGACATCGAATCATGTGCGGCATCATCGGAATCGTCGGCCAAAGCGACGTCGCGGGTCAGCTCTACGACGGGCTGACCGTGCTCCAGCATCGCGGCCAGGACGCTGCCGGCATCGCCACCGCCAGCGGCTCGAAGATCCGCGTGCACAAGGGCAACGGGCTCGTCAGTGACGTGTTCGACGAGGCGTCGATGCAGCTGCTGCAGGGACACTTCGGCATCGGCCATTGCCGCTATCCGACCGCGGGCAGCGCGGGTTGTGACGAAGCACAGCCGTTCTACGTCAACTCGCCGTACGGCATCGCGCTGGCGCACAACGGCAACCTCATCAACACCGACGCGCTGCGTCGCGAGGTGTTCGAGCAGGACAAACGCAACGTCAACACCGAGTCCGACTCGGAGGTGCTGCTCAACGTGTTCGCGCACGAACTCGACGTGCAGGGCGTGCTCTCGCCGGAGTCGATCTTCAAGGCGATCGAGGGCGTGCACCGTCGCTGCGTCGGCGGTTATGCGGTGGTGGCGACCGTGCTCGGGTTCGGGCTCGTCGCGTTCCGCGACCCGCACGGCATCCGCCCGCTGGTGCTTGGCAAGCGCAGCAGCAATGGCCGCGACGAATACGCGGTCGCGTCCGAGTCGGTCGCGCTGGACCTGCTCGGTTTCGACCGCCTGCGCGACGTGCGCCCTGGCGAGGGCGTCGTGGTCACGGCCGACGGCGTGCTGCACACGCGCGCCTGCGCCGAAGAGCGCGCGGCGACGCCGTGCATCTTCGAATACGTGTATTTCGCGCGTCCCGATTCGATGATGGACGACGTGTCGGTGCACAAGGCGCGCATGCGCATGGGCCAGAAACTCGGCGAGAAGATCCTGCGCCTGCGGCCCGGCCACGACATCGACGTCGTCATCCCGATTCCCGACACCTCGCGCGATGCCGCGCTGGAAATCGCCAACGTGCTCGGCGTGAAGTACCGCGAGGGCTTCATCAAGAACCGCTACGTCGGCCGCACCTTCATCATGCCGGGGCAGGGCGAGCGCGCGAAATCGGTGCGTCGCAAGCTCAATCCGATTCCGCTGGAATTCCGCGGCCGCAACGTGTTGCTGGTCGACGACTCGATCGTGCGCGGCACCACCTCCAAGCAGATCGTGCAGATGGCGCGCGATGCGGGTGCCGCGAAGGTGTACCTCGCATCCGCGGCGCCGCCCGTGCGGTTCCCGAACATCTACGGCATCGACATGCCGTCGGCCGACGAACTCGTCGCGCACGATCGCACCGATGATGAAGTGCAGGAGTTGCTGGGTTGCGACTGGCTGATCTACCAGGACCTGTCCGACCTGGAAGAAGCGGTGTCCGGACCGAAGCACCGCATCGACGCGTTCGATTCGTCGTGCTTCAACGGCGACTACGTGACCGGCGTCGAACCGGGTTACTTCGAGCGCATCAAGCAGCTGCGTTCGGACGCCGCCAAGCAGGCGCGGAAGGTGGCGTGACATGAAGTCGTTGCAGCTGGCGATGATTCCCGACGACGAGAACGGCGACGTGCTGCGCGCGATGGTCGAGGACGGCGACGACCTGACCATTCCGCGCGACATCGATTTCCACCTCGTGTTCGGCGAGAACGACGCCTCCAGAGCATTCACCGACGCCGCGAACCGTCTGCCGGACTTGCTGGTCACTGCGCCGGCAGTCGACGAGGAAGGGATCTGGCAGGTCGTCGTCACCCGCCACATGGCGGCGAAGCACGCCGACATCACCAAGCTGGAACACGACCTGACGGTGCTGGCCGAATCGTTCGGCGGCTATCCGGATGGCTGGGAGTGTTCGCGCGCCGCCGGCCCCGAGCTCGAAGACGACGCGGACGCGTGATGGCCGGCGACCTGCACGCCGCGGCGCTCGGCTGCCTGCGCGCGGCGACGCCTGACGACAAGGTCGCGCGCACGTTCGAGGTGTTCGCGCGCTTCGAGCGCGGCGAACTCGCGCCTCGATCCGATTCGCCCGCACCCGGGCCCATCGAAATGCCGGGTCGTCCCGATCGACCCAGGCTCGTTCCTGCGCGCGACCTGCCCAAGCGCGGTTTCGGCACGACGGAAGGCCTGGCCGCGTTCGTGCACGCGATCGCACACATCGAATTCAATGCGATCGACCTCGCTTGGGACGCCGTCTATCGCTATCGCGACATGCCGGCGCCGTTCTACGCGGACTGGGCATCGGTCGCGAACGACGAAGCGCGCCACTTCACGATGTTGCGCGCGCGGCTGCGCGAACTCGGTTTCGACTACGGCGACTTCGACGCGCATAACGGCCTGTGGGAAATGGCCGAGAAGACCGCGCACGATGGGCTGGCGCGAATGGCGCTGGTGCCGCGCGTACTCGAAGCGCGCGGGCTCGACGTCACGCCGGCAATGATCGTGAAGCTGCGCCAGCGCGGCGACGACGCGACCGCCGACATCCTCGAAGCGATCCTGCGCGAGGAAGTGGGGCACGTCGCCGCGGGAAGCCGATGGTTCCGCTGGCATTGCACGCAGCGCGGGCTGGAGCCGCAGGCGACGTTCAAGTCGCTGCTGGGCGAGTACGCACGTGCGGTGCTCTACGGGCCGTTCAATCGCGAAGCGCGGCTGGAAGCAGGCTTCGATGCGGAAGAACTGGCGTCACTGGAAACGCTCGCGAACTGATCGTGCCCTCCGCGCTACGCGAGGCCTTCCAGCTCCACGCGATCACCGTCCACGCGCAGCACCGATCCGTGGTCGTACCAGTCGCCGAGAACCACGCGCCTGCACGCGCGTCCGCCGACATCGAGCGCGTGGATCGCCGGGCGATGCGTGTGGCCGTGGATCATCAGGTCGACGCCGTAGCGCGCGAAATATTCGTCGACCGTCGACGGCGCGACGTCCGTAATCGTTTCCATCGTGCCGGCGTTCTTCAGCGCAGCCTGTGCATCGCGGCTCTGCGCGCGTGCGTGCTGCGCGAACGCGATGCGTGCGGCGAGCGGTTGTGACAGGAACTGCGCTTGCCATTTCGGATCGCGCGTCTGTGCACGGAACGCCATGTAGCCGGTGTCGGCAGTGCACAGCAGGTCGCCGTGCAGGATCAATGCGGGGCGACCTTCGAGCATCACCATCGACGGGTCCTGCACGATCGTCATGCCGGCGCGGCGTGCGTAGTCGTCGCCGAGCAGGAAGTCGCGATTGCCGCGGATGAAATACGCAGGCGTGCCCGTGTCGACGAGTTCGCGCAGTCCGCGCGCGACGGCGTTGCCGACGTCCGACGGATCGTCATCGCCCACCCAGGCCTCGAACAGGTCGCCGAGGATGTACAGCGCGTCCGCACCGCGGGCCTCGTCATGCAGGAAGCGCAGGAACAGGTCGGTGACCTGCGGGCGTTCGGCGTCGAGGTGCAGGTCGGAGATGAAGAGCGTGGTCATCGCCGCATTGTAAGAGCGGGGCGGCGATGGGCCGGCACGCCAGGCCGCGGCATAACGCGTGGCGAAGCCACCGCCGGCCGCCACGATTGCGACGCGCCGCACGTCCCGGATGCGTACCGCGTGCCATGCCGATCCGCGGGCGTATAGTCGGGCCACCGGTCACGGCCTCAGGGGGGGGCGGTCGGTATGCGGATTCAGGACAACACGGGCGACGCCTGCGTCGAGGTTCGCGCATGAGTCGCGGCTACTTCGCGTTCGTGCGGCGCGATGCCGAACGTCGCTACCACGCGACGCTGCCCGACTTTCCGGGTTGCAGCGCAGAGGCGGACCGCCTGCCCGCGCTGACGCAGGCGATCCGCGAGGCCGTGCAGGCCGAGGCACGCAGCAGCGGCTGGCCGACGCCGACCCGGTTGGAAGCGTTGCCGCGGCAGCCCGACGACCACGAGGGCTACTGGCTGATGGTCGAGATGTCCGCCGCGGGCTGAACGGGCACGTTGACGGCAGGCGTAAAATCACGGGTCCCACGTCCGTCGAGCCGCCGCATGACCAGCCGTACCCGCTTCGCGCCCAGTCCTACCGGGTACCTCCACATCGGCGGCGCCCGCACGGCGCTGTACTGCTGGCTGGAGGCGCGTCGGCGCGGCGGCGAATTCGTCCTGCGTATCGAGGACACCGACCGCGAGCGCAGCACGCAGGCCGCGATCGACGCCATCCTCGAAGCGATGGAGTGGCTCGGCCTGAACTACGACGAAGGCCCGATCTACCAGACGCAGCGTCTCGACCGTTATCGCGAGGTCGCCGAGCAGCTCGTCGCGGCCGGCAAGGCGTACTACGCGTACGAAACCAAGGACGAACTCGAGGCCATGCGCGAGAAGGCGATGGCCGCGGGCGAGAAGCCGCGCTACAGCGGCGCCGCACGCGACGCGAATCTTCCGTATCGCGACGATCCGAATCGCGTGATCCGCTTCCGCAATCCGCAGGACGGCACGGTCGCGTGGGACGACAAGGTCAAGGGCCGCATCGAGTTCGCCAACAGCGAGCTCGACGATCTTGTGATCTTCCGTTCCGATGGCTATCCCACCTACAACTTCGCGGTCGTCGTCGACGACATCGACATGCGCATCACCGACGTGGTGCGCGGCGACGACCACGTCAACAACACGCCACGCCAGATCAACATCTACGAAGCGCTCGGCGCGCCCGTGCCGCACTTCGCGCACCTGCCGATGATCCTCGACGAGCAGGGCGCCAAGCTGTCCAAGCGCACCGGCGCGGCGGATGTCATGCAGTACCGCGAGAACGGCTACCTGCCGCACGCGCTGCTCAACTATCTGGTGCGACTGGGTTGGTCGCATGGCGACCAGGAGATCTTCTCGATCGAGGAACTCACGCGCCTGTTCGATCTCAAGGACGTCAACGCCAAGGCGTCGCGACTCGATTCGCAGAAGCTCGGCTGGCTCAACCAGCAGTACCTCAAGAGCGACGAACCGTCGGATGTCGCGAAGCATCTCGTCTGGCACCTCGAGCAGCACGGGTACGACCTGTCGAAGGGCCCGGCGCCGGCCGACATCGTCATCGCCATGCGCGATCGCGTGCAGACGCTCAAGGACATGGCGGAGCGTGCCGCGGTGTGGTTCCAGCCGCTCACGGCGTACGACGATGCGGCGGTCGCCAAGCATCTCAACGCTGCTGCGCGCGCGCCGCTGGACGAAGCGCGCTCGCGCCTGGCGCAACTCGCCGCGTGGACGCCCGACGCGATCCACGCGACGCTGAACGAGGTTGCTGCCGCATGCGATGTCGGCATGGGCAAGGTCGCGCAGCCGTTGCGCGTCGCGATCACCGGCACGCAGGTGAGCCCGGACATCGCGCACACCATCTACCTTGCCGGCCACGACGAAGCGCTGCGTCGCATCGACGCAGCGCTTGCGAAGCTGCCGGCGGAAGCCTGAGACCGACATGGCGCACCACGACACCTGCACCGATCCGCGCCACCACGTCCACACGGGCGATGCATTCGTCGCGCAGGTCGAGCGTGCGTGCGAGGAGCGCGGCCTGCGCCTGACGCCGTTGCGCGCAAGTGCGCTGCGGCTGATCGCCGACGCCGAGCGTCCGCTCAAGGCCTACGAGCTGCTCGAGCTGATGAAGGCGACGCACGAAGGCGCGGCGCCGCCGACGGTGTATCGCGCGCTCGACTTCCTGCTCGAGCACGGCTTCATCCACAAGCTGTCGTCGATCAACGCGTTCGTCGGCTGCCATCACCCCGGCGGCGCACAACACGCGGTGCCGTTCCTGATCTGCGACCGCTGCCACGCGGCGACCGAACTCGAGGACGAGCAGATCGTCGACGCGCTCGACAGCCGCGCACGCGCGCTCGGTTTCGCCCCGCGCGCGCAGACACTGGAAGTCCACGGCCTGTGCGCCGACTGCGCCGCGAAGCCCGACGCAGCCTGAATCCCCTGACTTCCGGGCTATTGAGGAACCGGCCGGAGGGTCCGTAACGTAATGTTATAACCTTCCGCAAACCGGACCCGGCGGCAATGACGAAAACCCTCTTGGCCTTGGCACTTGCTGGCGCGCTCGGCACCGCCCATGCGGCCGATGGCGTGTCCCAGGCGCAATTCAAGGCGCTGCAGGCGCGGATGGCGCAGCTCGAAGCCGAAACCAAGGCCGCCCGGGCCGAGGCCGAGCAGGCGCATGCCGAGGCGCAGGCCGCTCGCGCCGAACTCGCCAGGCTGCAGGGCGCGTCTGCAGGCACGGCCGTCGCGGCGGCTCCGTCCGCGAACACGGCGCCGGCCGCCGATGCGTCACCGGCTGCACCGGCGACGAGCGATGCATCCGCCACGTCCGATCTCGCCGCGAACGACGACCTCGCCGCGCCCGATGACAGCGCGTCCAACCCGCCTGCCGCGGCGGCGCCCGCCGCCGACTCGGTTGCGAGCACCGACGCAGGCGCGGGCGGTTCGAACCCGAACGCCTTCAACCCGGCGATCTCGATCATCCTCAACGGCAGTTACACGCATCACTCACTCGATCCGGCGAATTACATGCGCGCGGGCTTTCCGCTCGTCGATGGCGCCGGCCCCGCGCCCGACGGTTTCTCCCTCGGCGAAAGCGAAGTCTCCTTCGCCGCGAACATCGACGAGAAGTTCTACGGCCAGCTCACGCTCACGGCCGAAAGCGAAGGCGGGCAGGACCACATCGGCGTCGAGGAAGCCTTCATCGACACCACTGCGTTGCCGGCCGGCTGGAACGTGCGCATGGGCCGGTTCTATTCGAACATCGGCTACCTCAACAGCCACCACGCGCACACCGACAACTTCTTCGATCGTCCGTTGCCGTACCAGGCGTTCCTGGGCAACCAGTACGGCGACGACGGCGTGCAGGTGCGTTGGGTCGCGCCGACGTCGTTCTTCCTAGAGCTCGGTGGCGAGGCGTTCCGCGGCGAGAGTTATCCGAGCGCGGGCGCAGGTCACGGCGGCGTCGGTACCAAGACGCTGTTCGCGCACGTCGGCGGCGACGTCGGCGAGGAGAACGAATGGCTCGCGGGCGTTTCCGCATTGCGCTCGAGCGCGGTCGCGGGCGAGGACGGCTTCACCGGCGACGGCACGCTCTACATCGTCGATGGCACGTGGAAGTGGGCGCCCCAAGGCAACTTCAAGGACGGCGGCCTGACCCTGCGCAGCGAATATTTCCTCGATCATCGAGACGGCAGCTTCGCCGATCCCGTCGATCCGACGCTCGCGTTCGATTGGGCCGGCGACCGTCGCGGCGCATACGCCGAAGCGGTGTATCGACTCAATCGCCAGTGGGACGTCGGCTATCGCTTCGATCGCCTGTGGTCGGCCAGCGAAGGCCCGCTTGCGAGCGACAGCGATCCGACGCGACACACGATCGAAGCCACCTGGCGCAACAGCGAATTCAGCCTGTTCCGCCTGCAGCTGAGCCATGACAAGCCGAATGCGACGGACACGGACAATGCCGTGACCGTGCAGTACCAGACCAGCCTCGGCGCCCACGGCGCCCACAAGTTCTGAGGAATCGAACGATGAAGTCCCTGCTGATGTCCGCGGTCCTGCTTGCTGGCGCCGTCGCTGCGCCGGCGCAGGCCAAGATGCGCGTCTTCGCCTGCGAGCCCGAGTGGGGTTCGCTGGTGCACGAGCTGGCCGGCGACAAGGTCGACGTCGACGTCGGCACGTCCGCGCTGCAGGACGTGCACGTCATCGAAGCCAAGCCGAGCCTGATCGCGAAAGTGCGCGCGGCCGACATGGTGGTCTGTACCGGCGCCGAGCTCGAAGTGGGCTGGCTGCCGCAGCTGATCCGCCAGTCCGGCAATGCGAAGGTCGCGTCGGGCGCGGGCTATTTCATGGCCGCGTCGCAGGTGAAGACGCTCGAGAAGCCGACCGCGCTCGATCGTGCGAACGGCGACGTGCACCCCGACGGCAACCCGCACATCCAGATGGATCCGCGCCGCGTGCTGATCGTCGCGCAGCGCCTCGATGCACGCCTCGCGCAGCTCGATCCGTCGAACGCCGCGGCGTACCAGCAGAACCTCGCGAACTTCCAGACGCGCTGGACTGCCGCGATGGTGCGCTGGAAGGCGCAGGCCGCGCCGCTCGCGGGCCGCAAGGTCGTCGTGCACCACATCAGCTGGGTCTACCTGTGGGATTGGCTCGGCATGCAGCAGATCGGCGCGCTGGAACCCAAGCCCGGCGTGCCGCCGACCAGCGCGCACCTCGCGAGCCTGATCGCGACGACCAAGTCGGCGAACACGCTCGCGATCGTCCGCGCCGCGTACCAGGATCCGAAGCCGGCCGACTGGCTGGCCGAGCGCACGGGCGTCAAGGCGGTGACGTTGCCGCTCACCGTCGGCGGTGACGCGCAGTCGAAGGATCTGTTCGGCCTGTTCGACTCCACCATCTCCAAGCTGCTGCAGGCCGCCAAGTGACGCTGAACTGGGAAGGGCTCGACCTCAGCATCCTCGGCCCGGCGTGCGCCGCGGGCCTGATCGTCCTGTCGACGCACGTGCCGCTCGGTCGGCAGGTGCTGTCGCGCGGGATCATCTTCATCGACCTCGCGATCGCGCAGATCGCGGGGCTCGGCGTGATCCTCGCGCAGTTCCTCGGCATCGATGAACACGGCTACGGCGTGCAGTTCGCCGCAGCCGCGGCCGCGCTGCTCGGCGCGGGCCTGCTGTCGTGGACCGACAAGCGCTGGCCGCAGTACCAGGAGCCCTTGATCGGCACGCTGTTCGCGCTGGCGGCGACCGGCGGCCTGTTGCTGCTCGCCAACAACCCGCAGGGCGGCGAGCACCTCAAGGACCTGCTGGTCGGGCAGATCCTGTGGGTGAGTTACGCGCAGCTGATTCCGGCGCTCGTACTGTCCGTCGTGCTGCTGGCCTTCATGTGGCTGCGCCATGGCCGGCTCACCGGGCTGACGTTCTACGCGTTGTTCGCACTGGCGATCACCGCGTCTGTGCAGCTGGTCGGCGTCTATCTCGTGTTCGCCAGCCTGATCGTGCCGGCGCTCGCGACCGCGGGCATGACGGGCAAGCGTCAGCTCGTCGCGGCGTACGCGATCGGCATCGGCGGCTATGTGCTCGGGCTCGGGCTGTCGGCGGTGCTCGACCTGCCGAGCGGCGCGCTCATCGTCTGGATGCTCGCGGCTTGCGCGCTGGTCGCGCAGGCGGTGCCGGCGATCCGTCGCGGCCACCGCGAAGGCGCGGCCGCCGCCGCAGCGCATTGACGGGTCGTTCGCGACGCAATGTTATAGTGTTCCAAATGGCCGCCTCTCCTCCACGCGCGACCCCGCACGTCCGGTCGATGCCGTTCCTTGACCGGATCGGCGCGACCGGCTCGCTGCTGTGCGCGATCCACTGCGCCCTGCTGCCGGTGCTGATCGCGCTGCTTCCGTCGCTCGGGCTGGCCGCGTGGCTGGACGACGACTTCGAGCTCGGCTTCGTGCTGTTCGCGAGCGCGCTTGGCCTGTACAGCCTGGTCCGCGGTTACCGCCGTCACCACGCGGTCCGCGCACTGCGACTGCTGGTGCCCGGGCTGGCCGCCCTGTGGCTCGGCGTGCTGTACGCGCCGCTGCACACGTCCGCGGTCGCGCATGCCATCTCGATGACCATCGGCGGCACGCTCGTGGGCTTGGCGCACGTCACGAATCTGCGCCTGCAGAGCGTCCACAACGACACCTGCTGC
This sequence comes from Lysobacter claricitrinus, assembly GCF_045866565.1. NCBI lineage: Bacteria > Pseudomonadati > Pseudomonadota > Gammaproteobacteria > Lysobacterales > Lysobacteraceae > Lysobacter > Lysobacter claricitrinus. The sequence goes on from NZ_BAAFZV010000002.1 coordinate 58,849, forward strand.
GCGCCCTGACGGGCCGGCCGGCGCGCCCGCTGTGCTAGGCTTCGCAGCCTCGCGCCAAGCGCGCGATCCCTCACGCGGCTCGTCCGCGGGCCCGCACTCGCGGCGCCGACGTTTCAATCTCAGATTCCAGGAGCATCACGATGGGTAAGGGCGACCGCAAGACCGCCAAGGGCAAGCGCTACAACTCCAGCTACGGCAACGCGCGTTCGAAGTCGACCGCCGTGTCGACGGGCGCGACCGCTGCGCCGGTCGCGAAGAAGGCGACCAAGACTGTGGCCAAGGCGCCGGCGACCAAGAAGGTCGCGGTGAAGAAGGCTGCGTCGAAGGAGTAAGCACCGGCCCGCCCGGATGCACGAAAAGCCCCGCTAGAGCGGGGCTTTTTCGTTCCAGTGAATCGACGGTCCGAAGCGCGCTACAAGGATTCGAAGAACCGCCACATCAGCTCGTTCGCCGAGATGGCCTGCGACGCCGGCTCGCCGCGATCCTTGTGCCCACCGGGCCAGGAATGCGCGCCGGTTTCAGTGACGCACAACTGCACCTTCGCGCCGCCTGCGCACGGCGCGCGCAGCTCGCAGTACGCGCCGGGCACGCTCAGCACGCGACGCGCCGGCGTGCTGCACCCGTCGTGTCGCGACCATTGTTCGATCGTCGCAGGCACCGAAGTGAATTCGGTGACCATCGACCGGTCGCGGAACGCGTCCGGCCCGGCGCCGCCGTCGAACAGCACGTGGTCATCGTCGCGGGCGTGGAAGTGCGCGATCGAGACCGGTCGCGATGGCGTGCAATGCGTCGTGTTGTCGGTCCCGGCGACCGGCGCGATGGCGCGGAAGACGTCGGCGGCGTCGCAAGCGAGCCGGTAGGCCATCAGTCCACCGTTCGACATGCCGGTCGCGTAGACGCGCGATCGATCGACGTCGACTTGGTGTTCGACGTTGTCGACGACCGCGCGGATGAAGCCCACGTCGTCGACGCGGCGATCGCGCGCGGCGCCGCAGCACCGACCCGCATTCCACGTCGCGAGGCGCCCGCCAGGCATGCGGCTGAAACCATTCGGGAACACCGCGATGAAGCCATGCGCTTCCGAGGCGGTGATCAGCCCGTACTTCGAATCATCCGCCTGCCAGTCCATGTCGCCACCACCGCCGTGGAGCGCGACGAGCAACGCCGTCGGATGCCCCGGTCGATAGCTGCGCGGCACATGCACGCGGTACATGCGCGTGATGCCGTCGTGCTGGATGTCGTAGCGGTAGTCGCCGGGCGCGACCAGCCGCGCGCGTGGGTCGCCACCGCGAACCATCGCCGCATCGGCCTGACGCTGCGCGGCCCGGGCGCGCAGGATTTCGGCGAATCGGCCGCCGCGCGCCTGCGCGAACACGTCCGCGGCGACGACGAGCAGGAGGACGATCGCGACGTAACGCCAGCGGTGCATGGCGGCTCGGGTGAGTGGGGACCCTCGACGCCAACGCACCGTCGCGCAGACGGTTGACGCTCAGTGCGCGGTGCCGACGAACGTCCTCGCCAGCTCGACGAGCACGGCGATGTCGGTCGACTTGCTGAGCACGCGGCAGCCGTAGCGTTCCTCGATGCCGCGCGTCTCGGCGTCGTACGACAGCGCGGTCAGCACCGTGACCGGCGGATGCGGGCCCGCCGCGTCGAGTACCTGCAGGAACTCGCGGCCGCCCATCACCGGCATCACGAGGTCGAGCACGATCCATGCAGGCTCCGGCTCGCCGGAAAGCAGGTCGAGCGCATCGCGTCCGTTGTCGGCCAGCGTCACGTCGAGGCCCTGCGCCCCGAGCAGTTCGCCAAGCGCTGCGCGGATATCCGGGTTGTCCTCCACGATCATCACGCGCGGCGTCATGGCGGCCTCCTTCCTGCGGAGACTGGCCGGCGGTTCCTTCGGTCGCCGTGAAGCCGCGGTCTAGCCGTCGCCGCGCAGCTTCGCGCCGGCTGCGTCGACCGCCTTCCACACGCGCATCAGGTTGCCGCCGAGCACCTTGCGGATCGTTGCGTCGGAATACCCGCGATCGCGCAGTGCTTGGACGAGGTTCGGATAGTCCGCCACGCTCTTCAGGCCGTCGGGCAGCGCGCCGGACACGCCGTCGAAATCCGAGCCGAGGCCGACGTGATCCTCGCCGATCAGCTTGATCGCGTAGTCGATCTGGTCGACCACCTGCGACAGCTTCGTCGCCGGTTTCGGATGCGCGGCGTCCCAGACCTTGTCCCAGTCGTCGAACGACTGCACCGCTTCGCCGCGTGCTTTCGCTTCGGTTTGCGCGTGCTGGAACTTCGCCATCTCACGGAAATATGCAGTGGTGTCCGCCGCAGCCTTCGGATCGATGAAACCGCTGCCGAACGTGATCTGCACCACGCCACCGCTTTTCGCGATCGCCTTCGCGAGCTTGTCGCTGAGGTTGCGTTCGAAGTCGGGGGTGAAGTGGCGCATGCCGGAATGGCTGGCGATCACCGGCGTCTTGCTGACGCGCAACACGTCCTCGACCGACTCGTCCGAGAGGTGCGAGACATCCACCATGATGCCGAGCCGATTCATCTCCGCGACCACCTTCTCGCCAAACGGACTCAGGCCGTGCCACGGACGATCGAGCGAATACGAGCCGTCGGCGATGCGATTGCTATGGCTGTGCGCAAGCGTGATGTAGCGGACGCCGCGATCACGGAACACCCTCAGCTGCGACAGGTCGTCGCCGATCGGCGCGCCGTTCTCCATGCCGAGCGCCAGCAGCACATGCTTGCCCGATTCCTGCAGGTGCAGGTAATCGCCCGGCTCGGTGATGACGCCGAAACGGTCACCGCACCGCGCCGCCATCGCCTCGACAGCGTCGATCTCCATGTGCGCCTTCTGCCGCGCCGTGCCCGCGGCGTCTTCCTCGGGCGAGGTGTAGATCGACATGAACGCGACATCGAGGCCGCCGCGACTTGCCTTGTCGGCATCGAATTCGCGGTCCGGCGTTTCCTGGCACAGATCGCGCCACGACTTCAGCAGCTCGCTCGGCGCGTCGATGTGCGTATCCACGATGACGGCGTCCTGCGCGAACTGCGACGCGGTTTCGCGCGGCTCCGCGCCGAACGCCAACACCGGAGCGAGCAGCAGAAGGCAGGGCAGGGCGGACGGGCGCATCGCGTTCTCCAACAGGACGAGGGACGTTCGATCAGCACTGTGTTCCGGCAACGTAACGCGCATCGAGCAGATCGCCGCCGAGCCAGTAGCACAGCTCGGCGGGATGCGCGACGCGCCAGAGTGCGAAATCCGCACGCAGGCCGACGCGCAGCATGCCGCGATCGGCGAGCCCGAGTGCGCGCGCGGCGTGCACGGTCGCGCCGCGCAGCGCGTCTTCGGGCGTCAGGCGGAAGTGCGTGCACGCGAGCTGCATCGCCTGGCGCAACGACAGCAGCGGCGAAGTGCCGGGATTGCAGTCGGTCGCGACCGCCATGGGCACGCCATGCGCGCGGAAGGCGTCGAGCGGCGGCAGCTTGGTTTCGCGCAGCACGTGGAACGCGCCGGGCAGCAGCACGGCGACGGTGCCCGCGCGCGCCATCGCGGCGACGCCGGCGTCGCTGGTGTGTTCGACATGGTCGGCCGAAAGCCCACCGAAGTCCGCGACGATCGCTGCGCCATCGAGATCGCTCAACTGGTCGGCGTGCAGCTTCACCGGCAGGCCAAGCGATCGCGCGCACTCGAACAGGCGGCGTGTCTGCGCGGGCGAGAAACCGATGCCTTCGCAGAACGCGTCGACCGCGTCGACCAGGCCTTCGGCGTGCAACTTCGGCAGCCAGTCGATCGCGGCGTCGATGTAATCGTCGGCGCGACCCGCGTATTCGGGCGGCAAGGCGTGCGCGGCGAGGTAGGTCGTGCGGACGGTGAGCCCGTCGACACCGAAGCGACGCGCGACGCGCAGCATCTTGCGTTCGTTGTCGAAGTCGAGCCCGTAGCCCGACTTGATCTCGAGCGTGGTGACGCCATCGGCGCGCAATGCGTCGATGCGCGGCTTCGACTGCGCATACAGAGCCTCCTCGTCGGCCGCACGCACGGCGCGCACGGTCGAGAGGATGCCGCCACCCGCTCGAGCGATCTGTTCGTAGGTCGCGCCCTGCAAACGCATTTCGAACTCGGTGGCGCGGTCGCCGGCGAACACCGCATGCGTGTGGCAGTCGATGAGGCCCGGCGTGATCCATCCGCGTGCCTCGATCACCCCGCGCGCGAGTGACGCGGGCGCATCTGGCAGCGCATGGCGCGGGCCGATGTGCGCGATGACGCCGTCCTTCCACGCGATCACGCCATCGGCCATCGCCCCGTAGCCATCGCCGTCGAGCGTGGCCAGCGAGGCTCCGACCACGAGGCCGTCCCAACGTGGTTCAGTCATGCGTGCCGCCGCAGCGCGTGCTGTCCGAGGCAAGGTCCGGCATGCGGCTGTCGCTGTGGTCATCGCAGGCGACGCCGGCCAATGGGCGTGCCTCGACCATCGGCGCGTTGTCGTCGCGCGACCCGGGCGTCAGCCTGTGTGGCCGGCCCAGCAGCAGTGCGGACAGCGCGATCAGCGCGACGACGATGCCGACGAATTCGATGACGTGCATGCGGTCTCCCTCCGGCAGCCGAGGTAGCCTAGCGCACCCGACGCCTGCCGCCCGCCATGCCCGAATCGCCCGTCCAGCGCACCGCCCGCGGCTGGGAACTGCCCGGCCTCGCCAACCTGCATTCGCATGCGTTCCAGCGCGCGATGGCGGGCATGGCCGAGCGCCAGACCGATCCGGCCGACAGCTTCTGGACCTGGCGCGAAACCATGTACCGGATGGCGGCGCGATTCGACCCCGACACGTTGCGCGATGTCGCCGCGCAGCTCTACGTCGAGATGCTCGAAGCCGGCTACACCGCGGTCTGCGAGTTCCATTACGTGCACCATGCCGTGGACGGCCGGCCGTACGCCGATCCCGCGGCGATGTCGCGCGCGTTGATCGACGCCGCGCGCGCTACCGGTATCCGCTTGACGCTGTTGCTGGTGTTGTACATGACCGGCGGTTTCGACGGCCGCGCCCTCGCCGAACGCCAGCGCCGCTTCGGTCACGACGTCGACGGCTACCTGCGGCTGCTCGAGACGCTGCGCGATCCGCGCAACGAAGCGCTGCGCATCGGGTGCGCGCTGCACAGCCTGCGCGCCGTGCCGGAAGATGCGATGCGCAGCGTGCTTGCGGCATTGCCGTCGGATTCGCGCATCCACATCCACATCGCCGAACAGACCGCGGAGGTCGACGAATGCATCGCTCTACGCGGCGCGCGGCCGGTGCGTTGGCTGCTCGACCACGCACCGGTCGACTCGCGATGGACGCTGGTGCATGCGACGCATCTGGACGATGGCGAGATCGCCGACGTCGCGGCGTCGCGCGCGACCGTTGCGATCTGCACGACGACGGAAGCGAATCTTGGCGACGGCCTGTTCCCGCTGCGTGCATTCCTCGAAGCGGGCGGACGCTTCGGCATCGGGTCGGATTCGCACGTGTCGACGTCGCCGATCGAAGAATTGCGCTGGCTCGAATACGGACAGCGACTGGTGACGCGCCGTCGCAACGTGGCCGTCGGCGCATCGACGAGTGTCGGTGAAACGCTGCTGGAGCGCGTGCTGGAAAGCGCGCTCGATTCGTCGGCGCAGGCGACGAACGAGGATCGCGTCGTACTCGATGCCGACGCGCCGATCCTCGCCGGCGCGACGGCGGACGACGTCATCGATCGCTGGATCTTCTCGGGGAATCGTCCGCTGGTACGCGAAGTCGATGTGGCGGGGCGCACGGTGGTGCGTGATGGCCGACACGTCGATGCCGACGCGATCGCGACGCGTTATCGCGCCGCCATGGCGAAGTTGCTCGCGTGATGCGGGTGAACGCGACGCACCCGGCCTTGTTGCACGTTGCGAGCGCGGCTCTAGCCTCTGTGCCGGCTCGCTATCCCATTTCGTAACGACTGACGTCAGCAGCGCGCGTGTCGAGCACCCGGCCGTCCGCGCGAAATGCCGACCCGGATGCGACCTCGTGCCGCGTGCGACGGTCTGCGCAGCTACTGACCGGGCCGCAATGCGCCCGACAACGCCGCGGGATCGCCATCGTTCGGCATCGGCGTGACGCCGAGCACGCGCGCAAGCATCGGGTAGACGTCGACGTTGTCGATGGGGCGTAGCACCACGCCGTCGCGGAACGATGGGCCGTCGGCGACGAACAGCGCGCGCATCGACGGCAGCGCGGGATCGAAACCGTGCGAGCCGCGCAGTCCGGTCGGGCGTGTCGCCAGCTTGGCGCGCGTCACGGCGTCCCAGCCTTCGTCCATCTGGCAGACGATGGGCGGCACGCGCGGGTTGCTGCCGTAGTGCCAACGCGCGGGAATGTTTTCGCGCGTCCAGCATTCGTAGTGGTCGTGGCGGCCGACGAGCTTCGCGTTTGCCTCGGCTTCGTGCCCGGCGAGCGGGCGGAAACCCACCGACTGGCCGGTGGTGATGTTCGCTGCGATGTCCGGCGACGCCATGTCCTCGATCGCGACCGCGTGACCCGCCTGCACCGGCGCCATGCCGTGGTCGGAGACGACGACGATGTTCACGCGATCGGCGAAGCCGCGCGCGACAAGGCCGGCACGAAGACGGGCGAGATAGCCGTCGACCTTGCTCTCGGCGGCGACGGCTTCGGGCGAACCAGGGCCGTGGTCGTGCTCGGCGTGGTCGACGTCCTCGAAGTAGAGCGTCACCAGTTTCGGGCGCGCGGGCTCGGGTCGGTCGAGCCAGCCCAGCACGGTATCGACGCGGTCGTTGCCGCTGAACTTCTCGTCGAACGTGCGCCATTCGGACGGGCGCACGCCACCGGTCGGCGCGGCGCTACCGGGCCAGAACATCGTCGCCGCGTGCTGGCCGGACTTTTCGACCGTCGACCAGATCGGCTCGCTGCCCCACCAGGCCGCGTTGCCGACGGCGGCTTCGTCGTCGATATTGAAGTGGCCCAGCTGCGCGTCGTCCATGGTGTTGTGGACGATGCCGTGGTGGTCCGGGCGCAGGCCGGTCACCAGCGTGTAGTGGTTCGGGAAGGTCAGGCTCGGGTACGACGGACGCATGTACTCGGCGCGCACGCCGTTGCGGGCCAGCGAGTCGAGCGTCGGCGTGTGGCCGTGCTGCATCGCGCTGGCGCGGAAGCCGTCGATCGAGATGAGGATGGTCGCGACCGGCGGGCCGGCCGGCGCGGTGGACTGCGGGGTGAGCGATGCGCAGGCGGCGAGCAGGGCCGCGGCGAGGGCAACAACGAGCGGTCGGGTCACGTACGGCGCGCTAGGTCGAAGGAAACCGTGACTTTAGCCGGTCGCCATGACGCTCCGGTGCGCACAGCATCGCAGGACTTCACCGGAGCCCCGCGCCATGGCGTTCGCACTCGCACTCGTTCCCCTGCTCGCCGCCACTGCGGCCGCACCCGTGGCCCCGCCGCCCGCGCCGTTCTCGGCCGACGAATGCGCCGTGTTCGCGCGCGAGATGTCGTTCGCCAAGTCGGTGGCCGACCACGACGCCACCGCGTTCGCGCAGCACGTCGCGCCCGATGCCGCGTTCGCCGCCGGCTCCCCGCGCCCGCAGCGCGGTCGCGACGCGATCGTCCGCGCGTGGGCGCCCATCGTGAAAGGCGAGGGCATCAGGCTGGAGTGGTACCCGGTGCGCACGACGGTGGTCGGCGACATCGCGTGGTCGACCGGCCCCGCACTCGTGGAAGAAGTCGACAAGGGCGTGACGCACCTGACGCGCAGCACGTTCCAGTCCGTGTGGCGTCGCAATGCCGAAGGCGTCTGGCAAGTGGTGTTCGATGGCGGAACGCCGCCACGCGAGGTCCAGCCCGCCGAGGCCGACGCGTTCCGCAAGGCGCGTCCCAGCGCTTGCCCGGGCGCGTAAGCCGGGACTGAACCCGGCGACGGGCGCGCGCTCCGGCGTCGTGGCAGGGGCGTATCGTGGCGGTGTCGACCTCGCGGGAGACCGCCATGAACCTCCGACCCATCTTCCTCGCCACGCTCGTGCTCGCCGCGCTGCCGGCCTTCGCTCAGCAGGCGACGCCCGTGCCCACCGCTGAGCCCGCGCCCATGGCGGCACCCGAGACCCAGGACGCGTCCGCGCCCGCTCCTCTCGACGCCGCAGCCCCGGTGGCGGACCCGCGCCTCGACCCGGTCGCGTTCGCCGAAGCGCATCCCAATTGCCTGCGCGACACCGGCACCCGCATCCGTGCCAAGCCCGGTCGTTGCACCAATAGCGGCCCGGGCCGCGTCTACACGCAGGACGACCTGCGCAGCACGGGCCAGACCGACATCGCCGACGCCCTGCGCATGCTCGACCCGTCGATCCACTGACGCATCCACGTCGCGCCATCCGACGCCCGGCTCCGGCCGGGCGTTTCGTTTGCGGGTTCAGAAGCGGCCGTAGCCAGCCGATAATCCGGCGACGCGCTGCTTCCGGCGCATATGGAAAATCGCCATGGCCCGCATGCGCCTGCTCGCACTCGTCCTGTCCCTCGCCATCGCCCCGGCGTTCGCCGCCGACGCCCCGGACGCGATCGACCCGGCCGTCCAGAAGAAGCTGGAGGACGCGCAGGCCGCGATGAATGCGGGACATAAGGCCGAGGCGCTGCAAATGGTTGGCGAGGCCACGCGACTGGCCGACAGTGGCGCGATGGCCCACAAGCTCGGCCACTACTACGAAGGCTCCCCGGACGTGCCCGACCACGACGCCCTGGCGACGAAGTGGTTCCAGTTCGCCGTGGACCACGACGACGCCGAGTCGATGCACCACGTCGGCATGCGCTACATGGAAGGCAAGGGCGGCCTGCCGCGCGATTCGCGCAAGGGCATCGCCCTGCTCAACGCGTCGGCGAAGGGCGACTACATGCCCGCGTATTCGTTCATGGCGAACTGGCGCAAGGAACAGGAGACCAAGGGTCGCTGCATGCTGGCCGCGCTGCGCGGCTACGACATGCGCGAGGTCATATTCGGCCAGGACCGCTTCTACGACTTCAGCGATGGCAACGGCGATGCGGGCGGTGGTGACACGTACCTGATCCTCGGCCTGCCGGACAACAGCGGCATCGAGCTCGGTGATCCGGACGAAGCGGCGCTCGAAGTCGACGGTTTTTCGCACGCCGAGTACACCGAGGTCGACGGCCGGCACTTCTACAACGGCACATACGCCGCGCGACGTCCGAGCAGCGCCGCGCTCCAGCGCGCCGCGCAGGTGCGCGCGCAGTGCAACGTGGCCGAGCGCTGAACCCACCGGCCGGCGCGAGCGGCGATAATCGGGGCCCTCCGCCCGATCCGTCCCCGCGCCGATGCCTACTCGCAACGATCCGTCCCGCATCATTCGCGCCCCGCGCGGCACAAAGCTGTCCTGCAAATCCTGGCTTACCGAAGCGCCGTTCCGGATGCTGCAGAACAACCTGGATCCCGAGGTCGCCGAGAACCCTGCGGAGCTCGTGGTCTACGGCGGCATCGGCCGTGCCGCGCGCGACTGGGAATGCTTCGACGCGATCCTGAAATCGCTGCGCGAGCTCGACGATGACGAGACGCTGCTGATCCAGTCCGGCAAGCCCGTCGGCATCTTCCCGACGCATGCCGACGCACCGCGCGTGCTGCTCGCCAACAGCAACCTTGTGCCGCACTGGGCCACGTGGGAACACTTCAACGAGCTCGATAAGAAGGGCCTGATGATGTACGGCCAGATGACGGCCGGTTCGTGGATCTACATCGGCTCGCAGGGCATCGTGCAGGGCACGTACGAGACGTTCGTGGAGATGGGTCGTCAGCATTACGACGGCAATCTCGCTGGCAAATGGATCCTCACCGCGGGCCTCGGCGGCATGGGCGGCGCGCAGCCGCTCGCGGCGACGCTTGCCGGCGCGTGCTCGCTCACGATCGAATGCCAGCAGAAGAGCATCGACTTCCGCCTGAAGACGCGTTACGTCGACGAGCAGGCGACGGATCTCGACGACGCGCTCGCACGCATCGAGAAGTACACGAAGGCCGGCGAAGCGAAGTCGATCGCACTGCTCGGCAATGCCGCCGACGTGCTGCCGGAACTCGTGCGCCGCGGCGTACGTCCCGATGCCGTCACCGACCAGACCAGCGCGCACGATCCCGTGCACGGCTACCTGCCGATCGGCTGGACCGTGGACCAGTGGCTGGCCGCGCAGAAGACCGACCCGCAGCGCGTGCGCGATGAAGCCAAGAAGTCGATGCGCGTGCATGTCGAAGCGATGCTCGCGTTCGAGAAGCAGGGCATCCCGACCTTCGACTACGGCAACAACATCCGCCAGATGGCGTTCGACGAAGGCTGCACCAACGCGTTCGACTTCCCGGGTTTCGTTCCGGCCTACGTGCGCCCGTTGTTCTGTCGCGGCGTCGGCCCGTTCCGCTGGGTCGCCCTGTCGGGTGATCCCGAGGACATCTACAAGACGGATGCGAAGGTCAAGGAACTCATTCCCGACGACGCGCACCTGCATCGCTGGCTCGACATGGCGCGCGAACGCATCAGCTTCCAGGGCCTGCCGGCGCGCATCTGCTGGGTCGGCCTAGGTCAGCGCCACAAGCTCGCACTCGCGTTCAACGAGATGGTGCGCAACGGGGAACTGAAGGCGCCCGTCGTCATCGGTCGCGACCATCTCGACAGCGGGTCCGTCGCGTCGCCCAACCGCGAGACCGAGGCCATGAAGGATGGCAGCGATGCCGTCTCCGACTGGCCGCTGCTCAACGCGATGCTCAACGTCGCCGGCGGCGCGACGTGGGTGTCGCTGCACCACGGCGGCGGCGTCGGCATGGGGTATTCGCAGCACTCGGGCGTCGTCATCGTCTGCGACGGCACCGAAGCGGCCGACAGACGCCTCGCACGCGTGCTGTGGAACGACCCCGGCACCGGCGTGATGCGCCATGCCGACGCGGGCTATGAAATCGCGCAGCAGTGCGCGGTGGAGCAGGGACTGAAGCTGCCGATGCAGGGCGGCTGAGATGGCCGACGACGCGACGATCCGCGACGGGATCATCGCGTTGCTGTCCGCGCGGGCGTCGACGTCGTCGATCTGTCCATCGGACGTCGCGCGAACGTTGCACGCCGACGAGGCCGCGTGGCGTGCCGCGATGCCGGACGTGCGTCGCGTCGCCGCGCTGCTGTCGGAGCGCGGCGTGATCGCGGTGACGCAGGGTGAGCGCGTGCTGCCGTCGGCCGACGTGCTGATGGCCACCGGCCCGATCAGGCTCCGGCGCGGGCCGCAATTCCCCGTGGACGCTTGATGCCGCACTGTCTCGGAACTGCAACACGGCAGTCATAACGTGGCCCGGTCCGTCTGCCGCGATCCGCCATGAGCCTGCGCCGTCTACTGCTTGCCATCCTGCTGGTCGGGTCCTTTCCTGCCGCCGCCGCCGACCACTACGTCGCGATCGAGAAGCGGCTGACGCCGGAGCAGGTCGCGTCGGTCGGACTGACGCCGGAGCAGCTGTCGCGGCTCAACGCGTTGCTACAGGACGCCGACGCACGCGACGCCGCGACGCGTCCGGCGGCGGCCGCGCGCGTCACAACGGCGGCCGACGATGCGACGCCTTCGTCGCCCGTGCAGTTCATCGGCCTCGACGGTGAGCCGATCACCGCAAAAGTCCACGGCAGCGTCGCCGGGTGGGCGCCGGGCACGGTGTTCGAACTCGACAACGGACAGCAGTGGAAGGTGCTCAAGGGCAACGTCACGTTGCGCCGTGCGATCGACGGCCCGACGGTGCGCCTGGTGCCGGGACTCGCCGGCCGCTGGTTCCTCGAACTCGACGAAGACCACCCGAAGGCGCGCGTCTACCGCATCGACTGAGCGGCGACGTCCGCCGCCTGCAGGCTGACCTGCTTGCCACCGGGCAGCCGCTGTCGTCCGACTTCGACGAAGCCCTGCCGTGCATGGAAGCGTTCGGACGCCGGGTTCGGCGGGTCGACGTCGAATTCGCACGTGACGTAGGGAACCTCGTCGCGGCGTGCATTCTCGAACACATCGGCGTAGAGGCGTTGTCCCATGCCCGCGCCGCGATGGGTAGCCGCGACGACGACGCGATCGACGTACAGGAATCGCGGATAGCGCGCGTCGAACCACTGGTAGTTGACGCTGTCGTACGCGGCACGTTCGCGAAATGCGAGAACGAACGCCACCGCGGTGCCATCGCGTTCGACGACCCGGCACAGTGCGCACTCGGCCAACAGCGCGTCGAAGCGCGTGGCGTCCATCGGGCTCAACACGGCGACCGATGCTGCGTTCAAGGCGACGAGGGCGGCCCGGTCGGACGATGTGGCGTTGCGCAGCAGGATGCGTTCGTCGGTCATGGCGGCGGATCGTAGGCGCGGGCGGCGTGGCGCGCTAGCATCGGTCGCATGTACGAACCCCGTGGACGTCCGCCCCTCAGCCGCGCGCAGTTCGTGCGTCGCCTTGGCAAGCATGTTCTGGTGGCGTGTGCGTTGCTGGTGCTGTCGCTCGGCATCGGCATGGCGGGCTACATGGCGTTCGAGTCGCTGTCCGCCACCGACGCCTTCCTCAACGCGTCGATGCTGCTCGGCGGCATGGGGCCGGTCGATCCACCGAAGCACGAGTCGGGCAAGCTGTTCGCCGGCATGTATGCGCTTTACGCGGGCCTGGTGTTTATCGTCGCCGCCGGCCTGGTGGTCGCGCCGGTCGCGCATCGCCTTCTGCATCGCTTCCACTGGGAAGACGGCGGCAACGCGTCGTCGTAAAGGAGGTCCGCGTGCGAATCGCGCTGCTGTCTTTGGCACTGCTCGCGTCGACACCCGCGTTCGCGATGGACCGCGCAGAGCGGGAGCTCCGTGACACCGAGGCTGCGCTCTGCCATGCCTTCGAAATCGGTGACGTCGACTACCTGCGACGCGCACTCGATCCGGGTTTCACGCTGACCGGGTCAAGTGGCGTGGTCGAGAACCTGCAGCAGACACTGGACGAAGTGACGAAACGCGAGCCGCGCTACGACGAGTTCCGCAACAGCGATCAGGTGGTGCGACGCTACGGCGACGCGGCGGTCGTTACCGGCATCACGCATATTCGCGGCACCGCGGGTGGCCAGGCATTCGCGGCCGACTCCGCATTCACCGACACGTGGATCCGCCGCGCAAATGGCTGGGTACTCGTCGCAAGCCACGCATGGAAGCGGCCTGCGCCCACGCACTGATCGCACATCAGGCCTTGCGCAACAGGGGCGACACGATCCGCACCACTACTACCATCGAACCAACAGGGCGTTTCGATTGCGTGTTTCGTCGATGGCGCTTGCGACACGACCTCCACGATCTACACGCCTGTCCGTGCGTCACCTGTGCCACATAACGAACAACGCTTCGCGATGACGATGCGCCCCCGTTGACTCCGATGCGATCCGCATTGCACCTGACTGCGACCCGGATCGAACATATCGAATGTTCGTCGTTCCGATCAGCATCGGTTAACCGTTCGCACCGCACCTTTGCGCCAAGGCCGCCGACAAGCAAAGCCGTCATGGCACCGACCGCGGCCCCCGACGCACCGAGTGCACAGGTGTGGCGCGGCGACGATGCTTGCCTGCCCCGGTCCTGCCGGGGCTTTCTTTATCAGCGCTGCGTCGGCCGCACGCTACGCATACTTCGACGACGAACGGTCGCGCGTCATCACGACGGTCTCACAGCCGCTGGATGAGGCTGATCGCGCAGTCCGCATCACCGTGGTCGCAGTCATTTCCTCTCCACCCCGTGCCTTCTGGCCCGGGGTTTTTTGTGCGCGTTGCCGTCACGCACGGCTAACGGGTGTCGGCGCAGCGTGACGGTGCGACGGCTCTCCGTCGCGATTCCGCGATACAACGCGCGGAAACCAGCCTCCTGAGAGGCATGAGTCCCCGGCGTCGTCGGCCGGGGACTCCTCGTAGGGGGCCCATGAACCCGGCGGTCGCCCGATGCGGCCAGGGAACGGCGACACGCGTCGCCCGCGAGGCATGCATGCGTCTCCATGCATTCCAGATGACCGATGGCACGATGCACGTGGTGGCGGAACGACTCGCTGCCGCGCTCGATGCCCACCGCGAGCTCGACGCCTACGACATGGGCGTTGCCGAAGTCGACCTCGCGCAGCTCAGTCCTACTCTCGTGCTCGGCATTGGCCTCGATGCCTGGGCGATCGCGCGCGGGGAGGACGCACTGATGATCCGCTCCGCGATATCGATGCAGACCTGCTGAGGTCAGAGCGCGCCGATCGTGCGCGCAGGCGGCGACGGCGGCTCGTGCATCTTCGACTGGCCCGGCGCATCGATCGCCACGTTCCCGCGGCGTTCGATTTCCGCGTTCAACGTGCGCAGCGCCTGCATGCTTGTTTCGACCGGCGTGTTCGCCGCGACACCGGCATCGACGCGCGCCCAGCGGTTCGTCGGCGACGTCAGCTCGCCCTCGACCGCGAACAGATACCGCCCGTCGTCGCTGCGCACGACGTTGTCGATGCGGCGCAGGCCCGCTTCACGGGCCACCGGCAGCAGTGCAGCCGCCACGCGGTCGCTCGCGGCGTCGCTGGTGCGACCGAGTTGCGTATCCAGACGTCGCACGCCCGCAAGGGCCTGACCGTGTAGCGCGCGGTCGGCGTCGCCCAGCGTTGCGGTCGGTGGGGCGGCCGGCGCTGACGGCGGCGCGAGCTTCGGCGTTTCTGCAGGCAGCGGTCCAATCGCGACCGGCCGAAATTCAAAGCGCGAGGCCAATGCCTCGTCGCGTGGCTCGGCATTGAAGCGATCGCCCGGCGTCCCGCGTGGTGCGAGGGCGTCGACGCGGCCACGTTCGTGGTGCGCGTCGAAGACAGACGTGCGGTAGATCGGGAGCGTCTCTTGCGAACGATGGATGGCGTAGTACTCGGCGCGTTCGGGCAGCGCGCGCTTGGCCAGAAGCGGCGTGTCGGACAGAGCGTTGACCGCGTCCGTCACCATGTTTCCCGTCAGGACGCCGAGTCCGTTGTGGTGATAGGTGTCGCCGAGATTCGAATGCGCGCCTGCGATGGTGACCGAGAGGAAGCGTCCGTCGGCGGTCGCTCCCGGATCCATGATGCTCGTCGACTGGAACAGGTTCCGCGCCTCGTCGCGCGCAACGAATTGAACGCCCGCGATCACGCTGGGCGCCGGGCGACGATCGTGAAGGCGAGGCGCGCCGGTGCCCACCGGGTCGATTTCGATCAGCACCTGCGCGACGCGGCCCAGTTCGACCAGCGGTGGCTTGGTGTAATGGATAACGCCATGTTCGCGAACGGCGCCGGAGGGGTCCTGCACACCGCGCTCGGCGACCATCCGGGTGAACCCCGCGGCCTCCTCGCCACCGCGCGAGAAACCGAGCTCCGCAATGCGGATGTCCGCATCGGGGTTTTCACGCTTCCATTCGAAGACCTGCCGCGAGAACTGCAGGTACATGCGCTCGAGCTTGTCGTCGTAGCTGAACCCAATGGCGCCATCGGCGAGCCGCACGATCGGATTCGATTGCGTGCCGATGCCTTCCATGTAGCCGGCGCCGACGCGTGCATCGCGCTGTGCGTGCAGCTCGTCGTAGACGCGCGCGACGTTCGAGGCATGCTCCGGGTCGCGCGTCGCATTGTTCCCCGTCCCGTCGAAGCAGGCCACGTACAGGCGGACGTCGGGATCGGATGCCGGCAGCAGCACGGGCATTCGGAACGCGGCGAGTTGCCGCTGCGCCTCGTCGTAGGTTTGCAGGTCGGCGCGATCGGCGAGACGGTAGCCGACGCCGTCCTCGAGAATGCCGTCCGGCCCGACCGAATGCTTCTCCGTCATCGATGTTCTCCGGCGTCCTGCCGATTCAGTACGTGTGCGACCAGGCCAGCATCAGGTCGGTGCGTGCGGTGCTGTGCGAGTTGCCCGGGATCTGCTCCGAGAGCGTCGGCACGAACGCGCGCATGTAGACGTCGACTTTGCGGTTGTCGACCACGACGATGATTGCCGGGTCATCGACGAGCGCGTTCTTGGGCAACTCGTTTTTCGGAACGCGATGAAGGATGCGTCGATCCTTGAAGATGCGGTCGAGGTCGATCGACGCCTTCAGCGGCGTACCGTCCAGCGACTGCCACGAGATCTCGACGGGGCCCGGGAATGTCCGGTCGACAATCTCGCCACCGCGCCAGGACGGCGGATCATTCACGGGATCGAGTGCGCGCGCGTCGTGTTCCTGCGACGACGCCACGTGCTCGTGCCCGTCATAGACGATCCTGCAGCTGCGCGTGTCATAGCAGTACGCACCGAACGTGTGGTGATCGAAGCGAAGCTCGGCGACTGGCGACGTCGCGGCGGCGTGGTCCGGTGAGGTATGGGGCATCGACTGACATCCTGTCGCAATGAGGCTGACGATCAAGCCCGCGAAAAGCGCGAGTTGACTCAAGACTGTCCGCGCGAGGGCGCGTTCGCTGGTCTTGCGGGCCGCGTGGATCGGTCGGCGCTGCATCCAATGTGCGACGTGCCGACCGCGCGCTTTGTGCAAGGGCCTATCCGGGCCGAAGGCTCGAAACATTCCGTGTTTCCATGGCGAGGCGCGCCTACGCTACGGCGCGCGACATGCCGCCGTCAACGTCACTCCTGCAGCTCCCGCAGCGTTGTCGACGGCGGCGCGTCGAGCACGCGCCGCGTGGCCCACAGGCCTGCGATCAGCGCGGCCAACGTGCCAATGACAGCACCGGCGATGGCCGGTTTGGCATCGAACTGCCACGGAAGATCGAATACGCGCGTCGCGATGACGCCGGAGAGCACCGACGCGGCGATCGCAGCGACGAGGCCCGACAGCAGGCCGATCGCGATGAACTCCGACGCCTGCGCGAGTCGCAGCTGTGCGCGCTTCGCACCGAGCACGCGCATCACGCCGCCTTCCAGCAGGCGCTCGTCCTGGCTCGCGGTCACGGCGGCCATCAGCACCAGCACGCCGGCGGCGAGCGAGAACCAGAACACCACCTGCACCACCGTCGACACCTGGTCGCCCGTTGCCCGCACCTGTGCGAGCACGGCGTCGACATCGATCACGGTGAGGTTGGGGAAGCGGTCGACGATGCGCGCAGTGAAGCGCGGCTGCGATGCGGGCACACGCACGGCGGTGATCCAGCTCGCGGAGTAGCCATCAAGCACATGTGGTGATGCGACGACGAAGAAGTTCGGCTTGAAACTTTCCCAGTCGACCTCGCGTAACGAGGTGATCCGCGCTTCGAACGGCTGCCCCGCGATGTCGAAGCCGACGCGATCACCGACCTTCCAGCCGAGACGGTCCGCAAAGCGCTTCTCCACCGACAACTCCGCTGCGCGCGGCGTGCCACGCCACCAGTGGCCGTCGACGATGCGGTTGCTCGACTCGGGCTTGTCCGCGACCGACAGATTGAACTCGCGTTCGGCGAAATGGCGCGCATCGTCGTCGGCATAGCGTTTCGGATCGACGGCAACACCGTTGCGGCTCACCAGGTGCGCGCGAATCATCGGGAACATGACGGGCGCTTCGAGGCCTTCTCCGTGCACGAACCCGCGCACGTCCGCGACCTGCTCGGGCTGCACGTTGATGATGAAACGGTTGGGCACATCGGTCGCCAGCGAGCGTTGCCAGCGGTCGAGCAGGTCGGTGCGCACGAACGTGAGCAGCAACAGCGCCATCAGGCCGAGGCCGAGCGCGCACACTTGCGCGACGCTGGTGCCCGAACGTCGGCTCACGTTCGCGAGCCCGTAACGCAACGGACCGCGCATGCGCGAACGCAGCGCGCGCACCGCGACGATCAACAATGCTGCGAGCAGCGCAAGCACCACGAGCGTGGCGACGACACCGACCAGCATCGCCACGCCGAGCGTCGCCGATCCCGCCTTCCACCACAGCAGCGCGCCGAGTGCGGCCATGCCGAGTGCACCGACCAGCCACGCGCTCGGCTCGGAGCCGTCGAGGTCGCGCCGCAGCACGCGCAAGGCGGGCACGCGACGCAGCGCGAGCACTGGCGGCGCGCCGAAGGCGAGCAGCACGACAAGACCGAGCAACAGGCCCTGCAGCGCTGGCATCCATCCCGCTGGCGGAATCGACAACCCGAGCCGCTGCGCAAGCCACAGCCCGATGCCCCATTGCATGACGAACGCGAGCACGACGCCGACCACGCTCGCGGCGACGCCGAGCAGCATCAGCTCGCCAACGTGGATCGCGACGATGCGTCGCTGCGAGGCGCCCAGGCAGCGCATGACGGCCGCGCCTGCGCGATGTCGCTCGCTGTGGCGTCGCGCGGCCATGGCGACGGCGACCGCTGCCAGCATCACCGACACCATCGCGGCAAGGCCGAGGAAACGCCCGGCGCGATCGAGCGCCGAGCGCACCTCCGGCCGCGCGCTGCCGATGGTGTCGAGTCGCTGCCCGCGGACGCGCGTCGACCTGGCGATGGCGGTGAAGCGCTCCACCGCACCCGCGTCGCCGGCAACGACGAGCTTGTACTCGACGCGGCTTCCCGGCTGCACGAGCCCCGTCCGCGGCAGGTCGGCCATCGCGATCAGCACGCGCGGCGCGATGTTGAACATGTCGGTGGACGCGTCGGGCTCCTGCGCAACGATCGCGCTGATCGGAAACGACGCATCGCCCAGCGCCACGACATCGCCGAGCTTCGCGTCGAGCGCCTGCGCGCCGTTGCGCGTCAGCCACGCGGTACCGGGCGCGGGCCCGTGCGTAGCTGTGGACTCGTGACCCTGCGCGTCGACCAGCCGGAAATCGCCGCGCAGCGGAAAGCCTTCGCCGAGCGCGCGCAGGTCCGCGAGCTTCAGCCGCTGCGCATCGCCTTCGCCGACCGACGCCATCGTCGTGAGTTCGCGCGTCTCGGTGGAGCGCAGGCCGGGTGCGCGCGCCGCTTCGAGCTGTCGCGCTGCCGGCGGATCGTCGCCGCGCAGCACGGCGTCGCCGCCGAGCAGGCGGTTCGCTTCGATCGCGAGCGCACGGTCCGCGCGATCGGTGACGAAGCCGACCGCCGTCACGGCGACCACCGCGAGCACGATCGCAGCGAGCAGGATGCGCACTTCGCCGGCGCGCAGGTCGCGACGGAGCTGGCGCCATGCGAGGACGAGCGCGGTCGGCATCATGCGGTCGCCGAATCGTCGACGAGGCGTCCCGCGTCCAGTCGCAGGCGGCGACTGCAGCGCGTGGCGAGCGCGTCGTCGTGCGTCACCAGCACCAGCGTGGTGCCGGCCTGTGCGTTGAGTTCGAACAGCAGTTCGATGATGGCCGCGCCCGTGTGCGTGTCGAGGTTGCCGGTGGGCTCGTCGGCGAACAGCAGGCCGGGGCGGGTGACGAACGCGCGCGCCAGTGCGACGCGTTGCTGCTCACCGCCGGAGAGTTGTCGCGGGTAGTGGCCGAGACGCTCGCCCAGGCCGACGCGCTGCAGGATCGCGCGCGCCGGCGTCTCGGCATCGCCATCGCCACGCAGTTCGAGCGGCAGCATCACGTTCTCGAGCGCGGTCAGCGAAGGCAGCAGCTGGAAGTTCTGGAATACGAAGCCGACCTTCTCGCCGCGGACGCGCGCGCGGCCGTCCTCGTCGAGTGTCGACAACGCCGTGCCATCCAGCAGCACGCGCCCCGACGACGGCACGTCGAGCCCGGCCAGCAACGACAGCAACGTGCTCTTGCCCGAGCCCGACGCGCCGACGACGGCGATGGTTTCGCCCGGCGCGATCGCGAAGCCGACGTCCTGCAGGATCACGAGATCCCCGGAGGGCAGGGGGACGTGCTTGCCCAGGCCCTCCGCAGCGAGCGCGGAGGGCGCGGTCCTTCGGCCGGGGTTCACGGTGGCGTCGAGCATCATGTCTCCAGTGAGGCCGGACGGTCGGCCGGAGGACTGCATGAGTTACGCATATGAAGGCATGAAGTCCCGTGTTCAACAGGGCCTTTGGTGGGTAGTACTTCTGTTCGCCCTCGCGGTGGTCGCGCCTGCGCAGGCGAAAACGCCGGTGCGCGCGCCGCCGACGACGAAGACCGTGCTGGTGATGGGCGACTCGCTGTCGGCGGGTTACGGCATCGCGGTGTCGCAGGGCTGGGTGTCGCTGCTCGGCCAGCGGCTGCGCTCCAGCGGCGGTGGCTGGTCGGTGGTCAACGCGAGCGTGAGCGGCGAGACGACGGCCGGCGGCCTGTCGCGCCTGCCCGCGGCGCTGGCGCGCGCGAAGCCGGCGGTGGTGGTGATCGAGCTCGGCGCGAACGACGGCCTGCGCGGCCTGCCGACGCGCGACATGCAGGCCAATCTCGATCGCATGGTGAAGCTGTCGAAGGCCTCGGGCGCGAAGGTGCTGCTTCTCGGCATGCGCATGCCGCCCAACCTCGGGCGTGCCTACACCGACAGCTTCGCGAACGCGTACACCACGGTCGCGACGTCGAATGGCGCGACGCTCGTGCCGTTCTTCCTCGAGCCGATCATGCTCGACCGCACCGCGTTCCAGCGCGACAACCTGCATCCCACCGCGGCGGTGCAGGGGCGGCTTCTCGACCATGTGTGGCCGTCGGTGCGGCCGATGCTGCGCTGACGCCGGTCGGGCCTACGCCACGCGGATTTCGACGTGGCCCACGCGCACGACCTGGCCGGCGCGGATCTTCGCGGTCTTGCGCAATTCCACGGCGCCGTCGACGTTCACGGCGCCGCTGGCGACGACCTGCTTGCCGGCGCCCCCGCTGTCGCAGAGCCCGACCAGCTTCAGCAGCTGGTTGAGCTCGACGAACTCGCCCTCGAGCGCGAAGTCGATCGTCTGCGTCATGCCGTCAGCGCTCGTTGACGCTGAAGCGTCCCGGGCCGAGAAGTGCGAGCGCGAGTGCGGACACGAGATACATCGCCTGCAGCTCCAGCGCCCAGCCGCCCTGGTCGTTGAACGAACCGATCTGGCCCATGTGCACCAGCAGCACGGCGACGACCATGTTGATGAAGACCAGCACCGCGCCAATGCGTGCGTGGAAGCCGGCGATCAGCATCAGCGGTCCGATAACCTCGCCGAGCAACACGCCGTAGCCGAGCGCGCCCGGAAGGCCATGCGCTTCGACCATGTGGACGATGCCGCCCATACCGCCGTTGAGCTTGGACAGGCCGTGGAAAAGGATCAGCACGCCGAGCGTGACGCGCAGCAACAGCTTGCCGATGTCGTGTTGGGTATTGGCGTTCATGGCATTCCCCTGTTCGAACGCGGCGAGCATAGACGCATCGCCGCATGGCTGTCTGCGCCGGCGGACGGCGAGGTTCGCATCGTGTGAACCGGGTAGCATCCCGGCTCGATTCCGGAGACCCGCGATGATCGCCTACACCACCATCGGCACCAACGACCTGCAACGCGCGGCCGCGTTCTACGACACGCTGCTCGCCCTGATCGGCGGCAAGCGCGAGATGGAGCAACCCGGCTACTTCATCGCCTACGGCAACGGCGGGCAGGGCGCCGGACTCGGCGTCACCGTGCCGTTCGACAAGAACGTCGCGACGGTGGGCAACGGCACGATGGTGGCGCTGGAAGCCAAGGATCGCGCGCAAGTCGATGCCGTGCATGCCAAGGCGCTGGAACTGGGCGGCAGCGACGAAGGCGCGCCCGGCGAGCGGTTTCCCGGCTTCTACGCCGCGTACTTCCGCGACCTCGACGGCAACAAGCTCAACATCTGCTACATGACGTTCGACCAGGGCGACCACGCGCCGGCGTAACCGTCCGGTCCCGCCACGAAGGCGTCGCACCCGCGGCGCCTTCGTCGTTTCCGGAGCCTGACCGCACGTCGACACGTGCGATGCGAGTCTCCATGCAGGAGGCGGCGATGCATACGAAGAAGCTGACGTTCGGCGAAGGGTTTCGCGTCGCGTTCGAAGTGCGGCGTGCGCAGTGCGCGGAAATGGTGCTGGCGCCCGGCGACACGGAAGGCGGCGACGACAACTACCACCGCGGCGCGGACCAGTGGCTTTACGTGGTGGACGGGCGCGGCGTCGCGACCGTGCAGGTCGACGGTCGCAAACGCCGCATCACGCTGGAACCGGGCCGGCTCGTCGTCATCGAAAAAGGCGAGCGCCACGAAGTGCGCAATACCGGCACGGCGCTGCTGCGCACGCTCAACTTCTACTACCCGCCCGCGTTCGCTCGCGACGGCGATCCGAAAGGCCCGGGCCGCAAGCGCGGCTGACGATCAGTCGATCGCGCCCTTCGCTTCCGACGCCGCGAGCATCTCGGGATGCTCGATGCGTCGCAGTCTGTGCAGCAGCGGATACGCGAGCACGGCGCCGAGGATGATCGCGACGCCGCCGTAGAACGCGGCGCTCAACTCGCGCTGCTCACCCAGCAGCAGGATCGCAAGGACGATCGCGTACACCGGCTCCAGGTTCACCGCGAGCTGCGCGGCGAACGCGCTCATGTGCCGCAACGCGACCAGCGACAGCGCGTACGGCACCAGCGTGCAACCGATCGACAGCGCGAGCAGCAGGCCGGTGTCGCGCAACGAGGGCAGGTCGAGCGCGAGGCCTTCGCCGGGCACCAGCCAGCCCATCAGTGGCGACAGTGCCGTGATCGCGACAGTGCCAGCGGCAAGTTCGATCGCGGTGACGGTGAGCGCGTCGCCATGTTCGACCAAGCGCTTGTTGAGCGATCCGAACAACGCGACCAGCAACGCCGACAGCGTGCCGACCGCAACGCCGGCGCGCATGCCGTGCGGAATGCCGCCGACGACCAGCGCGACACCCGGCAGCACCGCGACGCCGAGCAGGAAGTCGCGAGGCTGGAAGCGCGTGCGCGCGAGCCAGGGTTCGACCATCGCGGTGAACACGGTGCCGAGCGCGATGCACGTTGCGCCCACCGACGCATTCGACAACTTGATCGAGCCGTAGAACGTCAGCCAGTGCAGCGACACCAGAACGCCGATGCCACCGTACGCGGCGATCAGTCGTGCCGGCATCGCGCGCAGGCCGCGCCATACGCGTGGCACGCACGCAAGCACCGCGACCACGAACAACATGCGCCACCACACCAGCGGCAACGCACGCAGGCTGATCAGCTTGCCGAGGATGGCGGTGAAGCCCCACAGCGCCACGCAGGCGTGGATCTGGAGGAATGCGCGGCGGGTATCGGGTGTCGACATCGGGCCATTATCGACGGTGCGTGCAGCGATGCCGCGCCGTCGTCGTCACGGATTGCGTGGTCAACCGGCGTGTGCGCGCGCCTCGTCGATCACCCAGTCGACGAACGTGCGCGCCGCGGGGCGCAGGTGACGATGCGTCGGCACCACGATGTAGTACGCCCACCGCGCGGTGAGCGACGGGCCAGGCAGCTGCACGAGCCGCCCACTGGCGAGATAGGGCGCGACGATGTGTTCGCGTGCGAGCACCGCGCCCAGGCCGGTGGCCGACGCTTCCAGCGCGCCGGTGGAATCGGTGAAGCGGAAGCGCTCGTCCGGCGTGATGCCCAGAACCTTCGCCGCGCGGAACCAGTCGTGCCAGCCCTGCCGCGCGTTGTCGGCGACGAGCGGCAGGCTGGCGACGTCGCGCGCGGTTCTTGTTTCGGCGATGCCCGGCATCGTCGGCGCGGCGACCGGGAACAGGTGTTCGTCCATCAGCTTGGTCGCCTGCGCTCCGGGCCACTGGCCACCGCCGTGGCGGATGGCGAGGTCCGGGCCGCTGTCATCGAAGCGGGCGAGGGCGAAGCCGGTCTCGATGCTGAGGCGAATGCCCGGATGCATCGCGGCGAAGCGCGGCAGGCGCGGCATCAGCCAGGCGCAGGTGAAGGAGTGCAGCGTGGCGACGCGGACGATGTCGCGGTCTTCGCTGGATGTCTTGAGGCCGCGCAGAACGTCCTCGAGGTCGGCGAGCGAGCTGCTGGCGGCGTCGGCCAGCTGGCGGCCGGCGGCAGTGAGCGCGACGCCGCGTGCGTGGCGCTGGAAGAGCGGCAGCCCCAGCCGCGATTCCAGCTTGCGCACGTGGTGGCTTACCGCGCTCGCCGTGAGGTGCAACTCCTCGCCGGCATGGGCGAAGTTCTGGTGGCGCGCTGCCGATTCGAAGGCGGCCAGCGCTGACAGCCATTCCGCGCGTGTACTCATCGAGACCCAAGCCAGATTCGTGTCGGACCGCGAAAGTATGCGCTTGTGTGGCCTGCCGTCGCGCGGAAAATGGGCTGCGACACCAACCTGGCTCATGGCCGGCGGTCGCACGACGCGGATCGCGTCGACACCGCGCCCCGGCCCAAGCCCGTGCTTTCCGGAGGAAACGCCATGTCCGTCAATGCGTCCGCGGCACCGCTCGCGGCCCCGTCTGCCACCTCGTGGGTGACGCCACTGGAGATCGGCGTTCTCGGTGCGATCTGGGGTGCGTCGTTCCTCTTCATGCGCGTGGCCGCGCCCGAGTTCGGCCCCGCCGCGCTGGTCGAATTGCGGCTCGCGCTCGGTGCCGCCGTGCTGCTGCCGTTCCTGTGGAAGGCACGCGCATCGTTCCCGCTGCGCATGTGGCCGAAGCTGGCGCTGATCGGCGCGATCAACTCGGCGATCCCGTTCCTGCTGTTCGCATGGGGCGCCGAGCGCGCGCCGGCCGGCGTGGGCGCCATCTGCAACGCGATGACCGTGCT
This sequence comes from Lysobacter claricitrinus, assembly GCF_045866565.1. Classification (NCBI taxonomy): domain Bacteria; kingdom Pseudomonadati; phylum Pseudomonadota; class Gammaproteobacteria; order Lysobacterales; family Lysobacteraceae; genus Lysobacter; species Lysobacter claricitrinus. The sequence continues at coordinate 83,441 of NZ_BAAFZV010000002.1, forward strand.
CTTCACCGCACTGGTCGGCGCGATGTTCTTCCGCGAGAAGATCGGCCTGGCGCGCAGCCTCACGCTCGCCACCGGTTTCGGCGGCGTGGTCGTCCTCGCGAGTGGCCGCATCGCCGGCGCCGACATCGGGCCCGCGGTGATGGCAGGCTCGGCCGCCGCGTTGCTGTACGGCATCGGCATCAATCTTGTGCGCCGCCATCTCACCGACCTGCCCGCCACCGCGGTCGCGCCGGCGACGCTGCTGTGCAGCGCGATCCTCGTCGCGCCGTTCGGCATCGCGCAGTGGCCGACGCGCATGCCGTCGGCGCATGCGTGGCTGTCCGTCGCGCTGCTCGGCGTGATGTGCACCGGCATCGCCTTCGTCATGTACTACCGCCTGATCGCGCGCATCGGTGCGGGTCGCGCGTCGACGGTGACGTACCTCGTGCCGCTGTTCGGCGTGGCGTGGGCGTGGATGCTGCTGGGCGAAGTGCCGACGGTGCGCATGGCGATCGCTGCCGCGCTGATCCTCGGCAGCGTGGCGATGAGCCAGCGGGCGAAGTGATGTCCGCATCGGCTGCGGGCTATCTGGCGTCGAACTACCGCACGACCGGGCAACTCGCCGCCGCCTGCGGTATCGACGCGGCGCTTCTCGAATCGCTCGTCGATGCGGGATTGTCGCCGCGCCCGTCGTATCGCGTGGACGACGGCGGCACGCTGGTGTCGGTGGTCTTCGGCGCCTTTGCCGGGACGGATGCAGCGCCGGGCGCATATTTCCATCCCGGTACCGCCGCGTGGGTACGACGTGCGTTGCGCGCCCGTCGTCGCCTGGACATCGATGCTACGCGTCGCGTTCTGCATCGCGGGTTCGTCAGGCGCTTCGCGGCGGCGCTGCGCGCGATCGATCGCGACATCGCGCGCCTGCACGATTACTTCGCCGACGACGCGTCGCCACTGCAGGCGGCGCTCGATGCCCGCTGCGAAATCGCATGGACCCATCTCATGGATGGCACGTTCGGTCTCTGCGTTACGGACTGCGCCCGCGTTGCCGGTATCGCGCGCAAGGAAATGCTGCAGGAGTTGCTGACGTGCCGCGCGGAACGCACCGTTGCAGCGCGCGACCGCGCGCCGCTGATCGTCATGATCGATGCGTACGCCGATGCGGCGATGCCGTTCGCGCCGCAGGAATATCCGTCCAGCAGCCGTCGTCGGCTGGTCGAGGACTTTGGTGCGATCGTGCGTTCAACGCCGGCGACTGAACTCGCCGGCTCCTGACGACCCGCCAGCGAGCCAACGCATTCACTCTTCACCATGGAGTTCTTCGATGGCGGCACACACGGACCTCGTCGCGCTGGCTTCGTCGCTCGGCGAGGCTTGGCGATCCACAGTCGTCGGCCGCGCCGCAGGTGCAAACTTGAAGATCGTGCGCATGGACGGCCGTGCCTACCCGGACGAGTCGCATTCGTTCGACGAAGCGCTGCTCGTGCTGGAGGGCCAGATGAACCTGCATATCGGCGGGGCGATCACCTGCGTGCGCGCCGGCGAGGTCTACATCGTCCCCGCCGACGTTGCGCATGCAGTCGCCGAAGGCAGCCACGGCACGCTGGTCATCATCGACCGCGACGCCTGATACCTCGTGGCAGCGGAGCCGCGGCTGGACTCGGATATCTCGCGGTGTGGTGTGGCCGAAACGCCGCCGCGATCGGTCGACGCAACGAGCCGCGAATCAGCGACGCAGAAGCCGCGAAATCATCGACATCGCCGCAGCGGGATTACGCTGCTTCGCGCCGCCGATGAAGTAGACGAAGACTTCGCGCTTGCCGAGCGTCGCCGCGGGCTCGACCAGGTGCGCGACGTCGTTTGGTTCTTCGCCGCGCGCCCATTCGCGCGCGCGCTCGAGCCACGTATCGAGTTCCGCGCCGTCGTAGCCTTCGGCGATGTCGACGCGCGAACGCATCAGCCGCAGATAGACGATGCGCCCGGTGACGTCGCCGAGCACCGGCATGTCCGGCGCGTCGGTGAACACCGTGCCCGCGCCGAAGCCGCGCGCGATGTCGACGTAGCGCGGATCGACAAAGCTCGGATGGCCGGGTTCGATGACGTGCCGCAACGGCCGGCCGTCGAGCGTACGCGGCAGCAGGTCGAGGAACGCGGCGAGGTCGTCGGCGTCGAACAGGCGACTCGGTGGCATGTGCCACAACACCGGGCCCAGGCGGTCACCGAGCTCGGCCAGGCCGCCGTTGAGGAACGCCCACGCGGCCTTGCCGCATTTCGCCAGCGGGCCGCGCTGGGTGATGTGCTGCGGCGCCTTGACCGAGAACACGAAACCTTCGGGCGTCTGCTCGCGCCACTGTGCGTACTCGGATGCGCGCCGCGCGCCGTAGAACGTGGTGTTGATCTCGACTGTCGAGAAACGGCGGCTCGCGTATTCCAGTTCGCGCCGCGTCACCAGCCCCTGCGGATAGAACGTGTGCCGCCACGGCGCGTAGGTCCAGCCGCCGATGCCGATTCGTACGCCGTCCACCGCCGGAACGCCGCTGCCGAATACGGTGGGTGCACCGGAGAGAAACGCGTTCGTCCGCGGCGACCGGTCCGACAGCAGGGTCTCGTGCGGCCGGCCAAGCATGGTCAGGCTCCCGCCGGGCCGTGGACGCGCGCGGGCTCGCGCACCGTCAGGCGACGGCGGCTCATGCGCGGCGGGCTCGGATAGCGGTACATCGGGATCGGCTCAGCTGTTCCAGTCGTCGTCGTTTTCGAATTCGATGAGCACATCGAGGTCGTAGGCCAGCGCTTCCACCGCGTCGCGCACGCGGCGCACGGTGTAGTCGTTCGGCGCTTCCACTTCGAGCTCGTGCACGCCCGGGCCCTGGTCGTCGGGCAGGCCGGCCGAACTCGAATCGGCGTCGTCCATGTGGGGCGTCAGGTCGGCCACTTCCTCGACGTGCTCGATGCCGTCGATGCTCGCCAGCAGGTTGCCGATGGCGCGGGCGTGGTGGTCGCTGCCTGTCACTCGCATACGCATCACGGGCATGGTCGGTACGTCCTTCGTTGGGGCGATTTCGAGGCTAGGCACGCACCGGCAAAGGCCGTGTGATGGATTCGCCGCATGCCTGAGCGGTTCATCGCGTGGACGCGCCCGCGGCGGCCCGCTAGATTCCGCGCAGGGGATCACTTCTTGTCTTGGGGACAACACAGATGCAGCGACTTTCGATCGACCATCCGCGTCGGGCCGTGCTGTGCTCGACGATCGCCGTCGTGCTCGCGCTCGGCGCCATGCCGCGCGCGCATGCGCAGGACGCGTCCGCCACGCCGACCGACGACACGCCGCGCCAGCTCGACAACGTCAGCGTGGTCGGCTCGCGCCGGATCCAGCGCTCGTCCGAAACCACCACGCCGGTGCCGGTCGACGTGTTGCCGATGCAGCGCCAGGTCGAGACCGGTGGGCAGTTCGATCTTGCCCAATCGCTGCAGTCGACCGTGCCGTCCTTCATCTCCACGCGCCAGACCGGTGCGGACGGCGCCGACCTGGTGGATGGCGCGTCGCTGCGCGGCCTGGGCTCGGACCAGACGCTCGTGCTAGTCAACGGCAAGCGCCACCACACGGTGTCGCTGGTGAACATCTACGGCGCGCGCAACCGCGGCAATACCGGCACCGATCTCAACTCCGTGCCGGTGATGGCGATCGACCGCATCGAAGTGCTGCGTGACGGCGCGGCGGCGCAGTACGGCTCCGACGCGATCGCCGGTGTCATGAACATCGCGCTCAAGCGCCGCGAAGGCTGCGAAAGCGTGTTCGGCTGGGGCCAGTACTCGCGCGGGGACGGTGAGAACTGGCTCGCGACCGCCTACTGCGGCATGAAGCTCGCCACCGGCGGCACGCTCGCGGTGACCGGCGAATGGCAGGACCGCGGCCGGTCCAACCGCGCGACCGAAGAGAACCCGCTGCGCATCATCGGCGACTCGCAGGTCATCAACCGCACGCTGTTCTTCAACGGCGACCAGCCGCTGGGCGACGCCGCCACGCTGTACTTCACCGCCGGCATCCAGAGCCGTGCCGCCTCGTCGGCTGCGTTCGCGCGTGGCGGCGTCGGCAGCGACGACATCCCGTCGCGCAACTCGCCCGACATGTACCCCGACGGCTTCGTGCCCTTCATCGACGGCGACATCGAGGATCGCTTCGGCATCCTGGGCCTGCGCGGCGATGCCGGCCTGTGGCACTGGGACCTGTCGCAGACGCACGGCTACAACGAGCTGCGCTACGACATCAACCACACGCTCAACGCGTCCATCGCGAACGCCGAGGCGATCGCGGGGCGGCCGGCAGTCAGCGCGTCGCGTTTCGATGCGGGTGGTTTCTCGTTCGAGCAGGGCACCACCAACCTCGACTTCTCGCGGTTCTACGACGGCGTGCTGGACGGCATGAACCTCGCGTTCGGCGCCGAGCATCGCCAGGAGCGCTACCGCATCCGCGCGGGCGAGCCGAATTCGTACATCGACGCGGACGGCGCGGGCGTCGGCGGCAATGCGGGCAGCCAGGGCTTCCCGGGCTTCCAGCCGGCCGACGTCACCAACCGCACCCGCTCCAGCGATGCGCTGTACGCCGACGTCGAGCTCGACCTCTCGCCGCGTTGGACCACCGACCTCGCCGTGCGCTGGGAAGACTTCAGCGACTTCGGCTCGACCGTCGACGGCAAGATCGCCGCCGCGTTCAAGGCCACCGACACGCTGCTGCTGCGCGGTTCGTACAGCACCGGTTTCCGTGCGCCGTCGCTGCAGCAGAAGTACTTCTCCTCGACCATCACCGACTTCATCAGCGGCGAGCCGGTGGACATCGTCATCGCGTCGAACGACAGCGCGCTGGCGCAGGCCGCGGGCATTCCGTCGCTGAAGGAAGAGAAGTCCAAGAGCGGCACGCTCGGCCTGACGTGGACGCCGTCGCGCGCGCTGTCGCTTACCGCCGACGCGTACCGCATCGACATCAACGACCGCATCATCCTCACCGGCGAGTTCGGCACGGACGACCCGAACATCGGTGCGATCCTCGCCGCGCGCGACGTCGGCGTGGCGCGCTTCTTCGTCAATGCGGTCGACACCAAGACCACCGGCCTGGACCTCACGCTGTCGCACCACGCGACGCTGTGGGGCGGCGCGCTCGACAGCTTCCTCGCGGCGAACTTCAACCGCACCGAAGTGACGAACGTGAACGCGCCGGCCCCGCTCGCCGGCCGTGAGGACACGCTGCTGCCGGAGCGTGATCGCCTGTTCGTCGAGAACGGCGCGCCGCGTCGCAAGGCGGTGCTCGGCTTCGACTGGACGCGTGCCCAGTGGAACGCGAACCTGAAGATCATCCACTTCGGCCCGCAGGAGCTCGGCACGTTCTCCGGCACCGAAGCCGGCGTCCCGAACCAGCACTACGACGCGAAGACTTCGGCCGACATCAGCGGCACGTATGCGTTCACGTCGCAGGCCAAGCTCACGCTCGGCGTGACCAACCTGTTCGACGTGTTCCCGACGCGGCAGGACCCGAACGAAACCGACAACGGCCACATCTACGAGAGCGTGCAGTTCGGCCTGAACGGCCGCGCCTACTTCGCCAGGTTCTGGTACGGGTTCTGACGGTCGATGTGACGTGATGTGAAAACGCCCGCGCGATGCGGGCGTTTTCTTTTGGGTCGGTGACGGTGCGTCAGGCGTTGTAGCTGTCGCGGCCCGCGCCGTGGTTCGGCGACGAGGTGGAGAACCCGCTGCCCGGCTGGCCCGGACCACTGCGTACCGCGCCGCCGCGGCCGAACGAGGCGAGGCCGTTGTCGATGTGGATGCGGTTCTCGACCTGGACCACGCCGCGCACGGCGTCGGCGATGTCCTCGGCGCGGTGCTTCATCCAGCGCTCGCGCACTTCGCCCGTCAGCAGCACACGGCCGTTGTCGACGCTGATGAGGATCTCGGAGGCGTCCAGCAGCTCGTCGTCGCGCAGCCGCTCGTTGAGCTCCTCCGCGATCAGCGAGTCCGACCGGGTGGCGTTCTTCGGGCCGCGACGCTCGTGCATGGCGCGCCGGGTGGACTCGTCGATCGCGCGACCTTCGGCGCGTTGCACATCGCGCTCGTAGCGCGGCTCCTCGGGGCCGCCGATCTCGGGCGGGCCGAACGAGCCATCGGCGCGGCCGGTGCCGGCCCAGCCGTGGTCGGTAACAGAGGGCATGTCCTCGTACAGGCGGGCGCCGGCGTCGCGGTTGGGGCCGTGCGGGGTGGGGTGGTTCATGTCGTGCTCCTGCGGTGTCCTGCCCGTGATGCTGGTCGCGCAGCCGTGACCGGTACGCCAACGTCGAGCGGCCGCGGCATGGCTGAACAGCCGGTTAGCTCAAGAAGCGACCTGCGTCGCCGATAGCTACGGGTGTCGAGTCCCCTGCGTCAGGAGCCACACGGATGTATCTGATCATCGGAGCCGTTGTCGTCATCGGCAGCGTGATCGGTGGCTTCACGATGGTGGGCGGAAAGCTGCTCGCGTTGTGGCACCTCAACGAAATCATCGTGATCCTCGGCTGCGCCGCGGGTTCATGGATGGTCGCCACGCCGATCAAGGTGATCAAGGCGTCGCTTGCCGGCGTCAAGGGCGTGATGAAGGGCCCGAAGTACAAGCGCGAGGACTACGTCGACCTACTCAAGCTCATCTACGAGCTGCTGGTGAAGATGCGTCGCGAAGGCATGATGGCGATCGAAGCGCACATCGAGCAGCCGCAGGACAGCTCGATCTTCCAGAAGTATCCGAAGGTTCTCGGTGACCACCACATCCTCGACTTCATCACCGACTGCCTGCGCCTGATCGTGGGCGGCAACATGGCGCCGCACGAACTCGAGTCGCTGCTCGAGTACGAACTCGAAACGCATCACCACGAGCTGCTCGAACCCGCGCATTCCATGCAGAAGGTGGGCGATGCGTTGCCGGGCTTCGGCATCGTGGCCGCGGTGCTCGGCATCATCAATACGATGTCGATCGTCGGCAGCGCCGCACCGGCCGAGATCGGCGAGAAGGTGGCGTCCGCGCTGGTCGGCACCTTCCTCGGCATCCTGGTGTCGTACGGCTTCGTCGGCCCGATCGCCAGCGCGATGGAAACCCGCGCGCACGAGGACGGCAAGGCGTTCGAAGTGGTCAAGATGGCGCTGATCGCGTCGCTGCGCGGCTATGCGCCGAGCGTCGCCATCGAGTTCGCGCGCAAGCTTCTTTTCTCCGACGTGCGCCCGACGTTCCAGGACCTAGAGGCCGACCTCAAGGCGGCCAAGGGCTGATCGATGTCGGCGCAACCCGCTCCCATCATCATCGTCCGGCGCCGCAAGAAAGGCGGTGGCGGACATCACGGCGGCTCGTGGAAGGTGGCCTACGCCGACTTCGTCACCGCGATGATGGCGTTCTTCATGGTGATGTGGCTGGTCGCGCAGATGCCGCAGGAGCAACTCGGCGGCATCGCGGATTACTTCAAGAATCCAAGCGCCGTGCGCGGCCGCACGAGCACGATGGTGCAGGGCAAGATGGGCCCCGGTGGCGCTGGCGATACGCCGATCAAGATGTTCCAGCAGGTGCGCAATCCGCCGGGTGCGGGTGCGGCGAAGATTCCGGGCCTGGGCAACGGCAAGAACGCCGACGCCGAAGCCGCGCGCAAAACACTCGAACAGGCCGACAAGAAGAAGCTCGAGATCCTCAAGCAGGACCTGCAGAAGGCGATCGGCCAGAGCCAGGCGCTCAAACCGTTCAAGGACCAGCTGCTGATCGACATCACGCCGGAAGGGCTGCGCATCCAGATCATCGACGCGCAGAACCGGCCGATGTTCGACTCCGGTTCGCCGGAGCTGAAGGGCTATACGAAGTCGCTGCTGGTGGAGCTGGCGCGTTACGTCGACCAGGTGCCGAACCGCGTCGCGATCAGCGGCCACACCGACACCGTGCGCTATGCCGCGAAGATCGGTTACAGCAACTGGGAACTGTCGGCCGATCGCGCGAATGCCGCGCGTCGTGCACTGATCGAAGGCGGAATGCGCGAGGAGAAGCTCGCGCGCGTGGTCGGCCTGTCATCGTCGGTGCCGTTCAATCGCAACGATCCGGCGGACCCGAAGAACCGGCGCATTTCGCTCGTCGTGCTGAGCCAGGAAGCCGAGCGCATTGCCGCCGAGAGCGACGAACCGCGCCTTGCGGGTGACGGCAAGCCGAACGATCCGCCGCCGGTGCCGCGTTCGATGGATGCCGGCCCGCTCGTGGTGCGCAAAGTGGTGGCGGCGTCGAACGTGACGCCCGACATCGTCGCGATGCCCGACGCAGCGACTGCGCATGCAGGCACGACAGCCGCGCGCGAGAAGACTGCGGATGGGGCTGCCGCGGCGGCGGAAGCCGCGCTGAAGATCGCGAACGGAAGCAAGGCGCAACCGGCGGCGCGAGCGAGCGTCGCGCCGCCGATGATCACGCGCTGACGTTTACTTCTTCGCTTCGCGTGCCGGCAGCGGCACGTTGCACAGGTCGATGTGGTGCGCCTGCACCTTGTAGAACGCGTCGCGACGATTGCGGCGCGATTCGACCAGCTCCTTGAACAGCGGCGCGTCGGTACGCATCAGTTCGACATTCGTGCGTTCCGCGGCCGGCACGTCGGCGGCGAGCCGGATCGACTGGATGCCCACGCGCTGTTCGGGCTTCTCGAAGAAGCCGAGCGCGCCGGTGCCGCGCGGAATCGTCGACAACCATTCCATGCCCTGCACGACGCGGCCGACCATCGACATGTTGCGGTCGAGCTGGCGCGGCGATTGCCCGGTCACGACGTAGAGCTCGGTCGCGTCGCTGGAATCGGCCTCGTTGTTGCGGCCCGCGCCCACGGCGCCATAGCAGTGCGCCATCCAGTACGTGCCGGCCTTCGGGTCATGGCCGACCGGCATGCCGCCGGCGAAACCGACCTGCGGCGCCCAGCCGTCGACGTCGGGCAGTCGCGTCCACGTCTTCGTCAGCGCGGCATCGCGGCTGGTGAACTCCGCCGGCAGCTTCGCCTTCGCACTACCGATCGGCTTGCGCTTGGCGGCGTCCTCTTCCGGGTCGCCCCATTGCACGACGAAGTTGTCCTGCGAACGCACGATGCTCAGGCCGTTCCAGTAGCCTTCCTTCGCGAACGTGCGCACGTTGCCGACGTGCTGCGGCGCGAACTGCGGCGCGAGCTCGATGACGACGCGATGGCCGTTCGCGAGGTCCATGTACAGCGTGTTCTGCGGATCGAGCGCGCGCCAGTCGGACGGCTTGGACGCGTCGATGATTTCCTGCATCGAGCGCACCTTCGCGGGCGCGGCGGCCCTGGGTGTCGCGGCCTGCGTGGCGAGCGCGCAGCAGGCGAGGGCGAGGGACAGCGAAAGGGCGAGCGGGCGCGACGTCGGCATGGCGGGTTCCCCGGTGTGGTCCGCCGATTCTGGGGCAGCGGCCGCTTCCGCTGCACGCCGCGCTGCAGCCGGCGGCGGGTGAGGCCGCCGGCCGCGCGGAAGTCAGTGGTGCGAGCGCCCCGAGCCGGACTTCTTGCCGCCGCCGTCCTGCTTGTTGACCGTCGCCCACGCGATGCGCTCGGCGTCCTTCGCGGAGCGGCCTTCCTTCTTCTCGCTGGCCTCGATGTGCTCGGCCTGGCGCTTCTGCTTGTCGGTGTAGCTGGATTTGTCGCCCTGGGTCATCGCATCGGTCTCCGCTGCCTGGGGGCGTCCGGGATACCGCCGGGCCCGTGGGCATGACGCCAAAGCGGGCGTGACATCGGTCCTCGTGACCTTCGGCAGGTTCGCTATAGCGAAGTTGCTACTAGATTGAAGTCGACACCAGGCCGAGCCTCCGTCATGTCCGCCCAACCCGACATCGATCCCGATCTCCACCTGCGCAAGTTCCAGAAGGAGCTGAGCGCCGGCACCGTGTCGCTGGCGCTGCTCGCGGTGCTCGCCGACGCCACCGAGCCCATGTACGGCTACCAGATCGCCAAGCGGCTGGAACAGCTCGAAGGCGTGCTGGCCGGCAAGCAGAGCGCGCTGTATCCCGTGCTGCGCGGGCTGGAAGGCAGCGGCCTGCTCGAGAGCTTCGTCGAGCCGTCCGTGTCCGGCCCACCGCGCCGCTACTACCGCATCAACGACGCCGGCCGCGGCGTGCTCATGCACTGGGCCGACGCCTGGCGCGCCACGCGCGATTCGGTCGACGCCGTGCTCGGGCCGCTCGCACGCGCCACCTCCATGTCCACCCTTTCATCCGTCTCCCGGGGAGACCTCGCATGAACGCCGCCCATTCCTTCTCCGACCTGCGCGCGCCGGCCACCATCGCCGAATACCTCGAGCGCCTGCGCACCGCGCTCGCCGGCGCCGACCCCGCGCTGATCCAGGACGCGCTCTACGACGCCGAGGATTACCTGCGCTCGGAGATGAGCGCGAATCCCGGCCGCTCCGAGGCCGAAGTGATCGCGGAAGTCGCCGGCAGCTACGGCGCGCCGAACGAAGTGGCGGACATCTACCGCGACACCGAAGTGCGCGTGCAGACGGCGCTGCAGTCGCCCAAGCCCAGGAAGCCGCGCACCACGCTCGGCAGGTTCTTCGGCGTCGCGCTCGAACCGCGTACGTATGCCGCGCTGTTCTACATGCTGCTGTCGCTCGCCACCGGCATCTTCTACTTCACGTGGGTGGTGACCGGGCTGTCGATGACAGCGGGCATGTCGATCCTGATCATCGGCATTCCGCTCGGGATCCTGTTCTTCGGATCGGTGCGCGTGCTGTCGCTGGTGGAAGGTCGTCTGGTCGAAGTCATGCTGGGCGAACGCATGCCGCGCCGCCCTCGCTACGTCGCCAAGGATGCGCCGCTGCTCGATCGCGTCCGCGCCATGTTCACCGACCCGCGCACGTGGAGCACGATGGCCTACATGCTGCTGATGCTGCCGATCGGCATCGTGTACTTCACGCTCGCGGTGACGCTGCTGTCGATCTCTGCCGGCTTCATCGCCGCACCGGTGATGGCGCTGTTCGCGTGGGCCGGCTGGGCGCCGTTCAACGAGTTCCAGGTGAACGGCATCGACGCCTGGGGCCTGCCGCTGGTGTTCGTCGGTGGCGTGGTGCTGTTGTTCGCGACGCTGCACCTCGCACGCGGCGTCGGCCACCTGCACGGTCAGATCGCGAAGGCGATGCTGGTGGCGTCGCCGGGGTCCGCGACGGCCTGACGCACGTCGCGAACGTGGAAACGAAAACGGGCGCCGAGGCGCCCGTTTTCTTTCCTTCCCGCGCAACCATCAGCGCTTGGAATGCATCGCGAAGAAATCGCGCACCTTCGGATACACCTGCGTGCGCCAGCGGCGGCCGCTGAAGATGCCGTAATGGCCCGCGCCTTCGACGACGAGGTGCTGGCGTTCGTTCTCCGGAATGCCCGTGCACAGCTTCTGCGCCGCGCGCGTCTGGCCGCGGCCGGAAATGTCGTCCAGCTCGCCTTCGATGGTGAGCAGGGCGGTGTCGTGGATCTTCGTCGGATCGACGCGCTGCCCACGCACTTCCCACTCGCCCTTCGGCAGCAGGTGTTCCTTGAACACGATGCGCACGGTGTCGAGGTAGTACTCGGCCGGCATGTCGAGCACGGCGTTGTATTCGTCGTAGAAGCGGCGATGCGATTCGGCGTCTTCCAGATCGCCCTGCAGCAGGTTCTCGTAGAAGTCCCAGTGCGACGTGAAGTGCCGCTCCGGGTTCATCGCGACGAAGCCCATGTGCTGCAGGAAACCCGGATACACACGACGCCCCGCGCCCGGGAACGACGCCGGCACCGGGTGGATCAGTTGCGACTCGAACCACCACATCGGCTTGTGCGTGGCGAGGTCGTTGACCTGCGTCGGGTTCTCGCGCGTGTCGATCGGGCCGCCCATCATCACCAGCGATCGCGGCGTCGGCTCGCCGCGCGCGGCCATCAGCGACACCGCGGCGAGCACGGGAACGGTCGGCTGGCAGACGCTGATCACGTGCAGGTCGGCCGCGCCGATGTGCTGGATGAACTCCTCGACGTACACCACGTAATCGTCGAGATGGAACGGGCCTTCGGCGGCCGGCACCATGCGCGCGTCGACCCAGTCGGTGATGTAGACGTCGTGGTCGCGCAGCAGCGTGCGCACGGTGTCGCGCAGCAGCGTGGCGTGGTGACCCGACAGCGGAGCGACGACCAGCACCTTGGGCGACGCAGCCAGCGTTTCCACGCCGGCGACGTCGTCGGCGAAACGCTTGAAGTGCAGCAACCTGCAGAACGGCTTGCGAAGCGTCTCGCGCTCCATCACCGAATACACGCGGCCGTCGACCTCGACGTCGTGGATATCGAACGCGGGCTTCTCGTAGTCCTTGCCGAGCCGGTAGAAGAGCTCGTAGCCGGCGGACAGCTGGGCCGCGCCCGGCACGTCGTGCAGCCAGCTGCCCTGCGCGCCGAAGGCCTTGCTCATCGCATCGGCCCAGTAGGTCATCGGCGCGAGCCACGCGCGCCCGAGTTCATGCATCTGATAGAGCATCGACATCCCCCTGTTGCGTCGCAGCATAGCGCAGGCGCTTGACGGCGGAATGTGAAGTGTGTCCGCCTCGTTCAACCCGGGATTTCGAGGGCCGCGGCCTGGTCGGCGAGGGCTGGCGAGAGCCACAGATGCGATCCCAGTGGAACGAAACCGGCGGCCTGCAGGCGCGTGCGGTAGAACCGCGCAGGGCGGCGACGGAAGCCCGCGGTGTCGCCTTCGATCTCGTCCTCGCGCGTGAACGTTTCCAGGAACGCGACGCCGCTGCACAGCTCGGCGAGGCCCGGCAGGCCGGCGTCGAGTTCGCGCGGCTCGAGGTAGTGCATGACGTCGCTGCAGACCAGCAGGTCGGCCGGCGCGCACGGGCGCAACGATGCGAAATCGGCGAACGACGCGAGGTGCAGGTTGCGGCGACGACCGAAGCGTTCGATCGCATACGCACTGCTGTCGAAGCCGATGTAGCTTGCTTTCGGTCGAAGTTTTTTGACCGCCGGCTGCCACGCGCCTTCGCCGCAGCCGATATCGAGCACGCTGCGCAGTGGACGTTCGAGCCAGTACTCGGCGGTCGACACCGCGAGCGCGACCTTGCGCGACAAGCGCGCTGCGCCACCGATCGCCGCGCGCTTGAGCGCCGGATCGCGGTACCAGCGTTCGAAATAGTCGCGGTCGTAGTGCTTGGCCATGCGGAATGCTCGTGGACGGACGATGCGCGATGCGCGTGGCATCCTACCGGCCCCGCCCGAACCCTGCCGCGCCATGGCCTATCTCTGGATCAAGACCGCCCACGTCGTGTTCGTGATGGCGTGGATGGCGTCGGTGTTCTACCTGCCGCGCATCCTCGTCAACATCGCCGAAGCGGGCGACAACGCGGCGGTGCGCGATCGACTGGTGTTGATGGGGCGCCGGCTGTATCGCTTCGGCCACATGATGTTCGGCGTCGCCTTCGCGCTCGGCCTGTTGCTCGCACTGGGCGGCAAGGTCATCGCCGGCATGCCGGTGTGGTTCGCGCCGGGCAACGGCTGGCTGCACGCGAAGATCGGTGGCGTGATCCTGATGCTGGCGTTCTTCGTCATGAGCGGGCGCTGGCTCAAGCGCGCCGCGAAAGGCGGCCCGATTCCGTCATCGCGCACGCTGCGCATCGTGAACGAGATCCCCGTGTTGCTGCTCGTCGCGATCGTGTACCTGGTGCTCGCCAAGCCGTTCTGATCGACGACGACGGCGGCCGTTGCACCGCCGTCGCGTGGGTTCGTCAGTGCGCGGGTGCGAGCGATGCGGGCATCGAAACCGGCACGCCGTTCGCGTCGCAACCGCCCGCCTTGCATACCGCCGCGCGCAGATGTGGCGTGGCCTGCAGCAGGATGTGGAAGAGCGAGTTTTCCTCGAGGCTCCCGCGCACCGCGTCGCTGCCCGGGCCGCGCGCCCAGACGCCTACGTCGTCGCCACCGTGCGTTTCCGATGCCATCGGCACCAGCGCTTCCTGCATGTAGTCGGGTGACGCTGTGTCGACGTTGGTCAGGTCGGGACGGCCGTTCTTCGCGTCCTGCGCGCCGCTGACGATGTGCGGGTAGTGCTTGATGCCTTCGGGCTGCTGGTCGGTGGCGCCGACATAGCCCGGGCCGTTCGAATAGTTGAGCGTGGTGTATGGATGGCCGGCAGCGTCGACGGCGTATTCGGTCTTGCCGTCGCCTTCGCCGCTGCTGCCTTTCACCTTGCCGAGGATCGGATTTCCGCGCACCGGGTAACCGACGAAGCTCAGCGTGTGCGAGTGATCGGCGGTGACGAGGATCAACGTGTCGTCGGCCGACGTGGCCTGCATCGCGGCGCGCACGGCGTCGCTGAATTCGACCGTTTCCGTGAGCGCGCGATACGCATTGCCTTCGTGATTCGCGTGGTCGATGCGCCCGCCTTCGACGAGCAGCACGTAGCCGTCGCGACTCTTGGACAGGCGCGAGATCGCGGCGCGCGTCATCGTCGGAAGGTCCGGTTCGCCCGCTGCGTCGGTCGGGCGGTCGGTGACGTAATGCATATGGCTGGGATCGAACAGGCCCAGCAACGGCGCGTCGGCCGATGCGTCGGCGAGCTGCTTCGCGCTCCACACATAGGCACCGCCCGGATGCTTCGCGCGCCATTCGCCGATGAGGTCGCGGCCGTCGAGGCGCAGGCCGTGCTTGTCGGCGTACTCCGGATCTTCGTCGGCGGCCGGCATGAAGTTCGACCGCCCGCCGCCCATCAGCACTTTCACGCGATCGGCGTACGGCGATTCGACGAGCTGGCGCGCGATGTCGATGCAACCGGCGTCGCGTGCTTCGACAGGCATCTCGGCGTCCGCTTCCCAGTTGCGATCGGGCACGTGGGTGAACGTCGCCGCGGGTGTGGCATGGGTGACACGCGTGGTGGTGACGATGCCGACGTCCATGCCCTGCGACGCGGCGATTTCCCACAGCGTCGTCGTCGGGTGCAGCCTGGCCTGCGCGCAGTTGCCACGCGGCACTTCCGGCCCGACCGAGATGACGCCGATGCGCGTTTTCACGCCGGTCGCGATCGCGCTCATGGTGCCGGCCGAATCCGGCGTCTGCGAATCGGTGTTGTAGGTCTTGCTGAGCGCGGTGGACGGGAAGTCTTCCCAGCTCAGCCGGTTCTCTTCGCCCGGATGCCCGTGGCGCTGGCCTTCGAGGATGCGCGCCGCGGCGACCGTGGTCAGGCTCATGCCGTCGCCGAGGAAGACGATCACGTTCTTCGCGTGCCCGCCCATCGCACCGCGCGCGGCCGCCTGCGAGGCGCCGTTGCGGAACCACCAGGCGCTGGTCTCGCCCGTCGGGCGGTCGATGGCGGGGACATCGACGGTGTAGTGGGGCGCGGTCGCGGTGGTGGTGGCGCAGGCGGCGCAGAGCAGCGTCGCGGCGAGCGCGAGGCTTGCGGGCAGAAGTCGGTGCATGGACGAAGACGGCAGACGGGAGGCGGCCGATTATGCCGACGCCACCTGACGATTCGCGCCTGCCACGCCGAGCCGTGCTGTCGGTCACGCTGGCGGGACGCTGCGACCTCGCGCGGGGCATCGTTCCATGACGCGCGCTTCGCTATCGTGCGGTTCTGACCTTTCCGGCCCGCCCCATGTCCCTCGTCCACGCCTGGCTGAAGATCCGATTCTGGAAGCGCGTGCTGCTCGGTTTCGCGCTGGGCGCGCTGGCTGGCTGGCTGATGGGGCCGGCCGCGGCGACGTGGTTCGGCCCGCTCGGCGATCTCTATGTCCGCCTGATCAAGATGATCGCGGTGCCGCTGGTGTTCTTCGCGGTGGTCAACGCGGTGGCGGCGCTGCACGGGCAGAAGTCGATGGCCGCGCTCGGCGGTCGCACGTTCCTGTGGTTCGCGCTGACAGCGGTGATCGCGGTCGGCATCGGCCTGGGCGTCGGCACGCTGCTGCAGCCGGGCGTTGGTGTCACGCATCTCGCGGTCGACCCCGACTACGTGCCGAAGTACGTGCCCAGCGTCGCCAACGTGCTGCTGTCGGTGGTGCCCGACAACCCGTTCGCGGCGATGACCGGGATCGGCGAGAAGAAGAATGCGGCGGGCGAGCTGGTGCTCGCATTCGGCAAGGGCTCGATCCTGCCGGTGATCTTCTGGGCGGGCCTGCTCGGCTTCGCGATGGTGAAGCTCGGCGAGCGCGTGCCGCGCATGCGCGAGCTGATGGGCGAGGGCCGCGACCTGATGGTGCAAGTCACCCGCTTCGTGCTCGAAATGACGCCGATCGGTACGTTCGGCCTGATCGCCGCTCTGGTCGGCGAGTTCGGTTTCGAGAAGCTGCTGCCGCTCGGCAAGTTCGTGATCGCGCTGTACGTCGCCTGCGGCCTGCACATCGTGCTGAGTTACGGCGGCCTGCTGCTGCTGCACCGCCTGAACCCGCTGCGCTTCTTCAAGGGCGCGTTCCCGGCGATGCAGGTCGCGTTCGTCAGCTCGTCGAGCTTCGCGGCGATGCCGGCGTCGCTCAACGCGGCGACGCGCAACCTCGGTGTCGACAAGGACTACGCAGCGTTCGCCGTGCCGCTGGGCGCGTCGATCAAGATGGATGGCTGCGGTGCGATCTATCCGGCGCTGTGCGCGCTCTTCATCTCGCAATACACCGGCGTGCCGCTCACGCCCGACCAGTACTTCATCGTGCTGATCGCCTCGGTGCTGGGCAGTTTCGGTACGGCCGGCGTGCCGGGCACAGCAGTTGTGATGGCGACGGTGGTGCTGAGCGCGGCGGGGCTGCCGCTGGAAGTGATCGGCTACCTGTACGCGATCGATCGCGTGCTCGACATGATGCGCACGATGACCAACGTCACCGGGCAGGTGCTGGTGCCGGTGCTCGTTGCGCGCGAGACCGGGCTGCTCGACACCGCCGTCTACAACGCGGGGCGTACCGACGTCGGCGGCCTCGACGCGGACGCCGAGGCGGCCTGATCGCGCGGCCTGTGCTACACCGTCGCGCATGAAAGACCGCGAACTCACCCTGCGCTTCCTCGCGCAACCGACCGACGTCAACTACGGCGGCAAGGTCCACGGCGGCGCCGTGATGAAGTGGATCGATCAGGCGGGCTACGCCGCGGCGGTCGCTTGGAGCGGGCACTACTCGGTGACGGTGGCGGTGGGCGGCATCCGCTTCCTCGCGCCCATCCGCATTTCCGACCTCGTCACGCTCGAGGCGAAGCTGGTGCATACCGGCACGACGAGCATGCATTTCGCCATCGAAGTGCGCGCCCGCGATCCAAAGGATCCGCAGACGGGCGATCGCCTGTGCACGCACTGCGTGATCGTGTTCGTCGCCCTGGACGCCCCCGAAGGCAAGCCGGTGCCCGTGCCGCCGTGGACGCCCACGGACGACGAGGACCGCCGTCTTGCCGAATACGCGCAGCAGGTGATGGCGCTCAGCCGCGGCATCGAACCGCTGCTCGAGGACGTCATGGGCGCGCCCGCCGCCTGAATGCGCGAAGGCCGCCCGGAGGCGGCCTTCGAACGATCCCGAGGTGGATGCGGATCAGATGTCGGCGACGCGGCGCGCGCGGACGAACTTGCCGTTCCAGTAGCCGGTGTCGAGCTCGGACACGGTGACGTCGCGGCCCGTGCGCGGCGCGTGCAGGAACTTGCCGTTGCCGATGTAGATGCCGACGTGGTCGACGCCGCTGCTGTGCGTGCTGAAGAACACGAGGTCGCCGGCGGTCAGCTGGCTACGTTCGATCTGCGTGCCGGTCTGCGCCATGTCGCGCGCGACGCGCGGAAGTTCGACGCCAAGCGCGTTGCGGAACACGTAGCCGACCAGGCCCGAGCAGTCGAAGCCGTCGGTCGAGGTACCGCCCCAGCGATACGGGGTGCCGAGCAGGGCGAACGCACGCGCCAGCACGCTCTGCGCGCGGCCGGTGACCGGCGCCGCGGTGGCGTTGCTGCTGCGGGCGCCCGGCACGATCAGGCGGTTGATGTCCGACGCCAGCATCAGCGCGCGGTCGGAGAGCGTCATCGAATCGGGGAGCGCGGCGCGGGAGTCGGCCGGCGCGTCCGCGCTGTCCGCTCCCATGCCCACGGTGTTCGCCGGATCGGCAAACGCCGGGACGGCCGCCAGCGCCAGAAGGGCGGCCAGGGCGGCGCGAGTGAAGGAGCGGTTGAAAGTATTCCGGGTCATCACCGGGGCCTCACGATTTCGTCACGGGGGCATCATGCCCGCCGAACGGAGGCGTTTGGTTAGCAAGACGTTAGCTGGCCGTTAATTCCCGGGGTCGGTGTCCCAGAAACGGACTTCAGCGTTGTGACGGCGGCTGTACCGAAAAAGTGGGCTCCAGCCGCTTGGCCGTCACATCAGCAGACGCCTCGCGCCGCGGAAATGGTCCCGCCAGTACGGGCCGTCCAGACGGTCCAGCCGCACCGTCCCGCCGGTGCTGGGCGCATGGACGAACCGGCCTTCGCCCACGTAAATGCCTACGTGGCTGACGCCAGCGGCGTCGCCGAACACCACGAGGTCGCCGGTCGCCATCCGATCGAAGCCGACATCGCGGCCGAGGCGGGCGAGTTCACCGGAGTTGCGCGGCAGCTGGCGCGACAGCGTGTCGTGGAAGACGTAGCCGACCAGCCCGCTGCAGTCGAAGCCGCTGTCCGGCGTGTTGCCGCCGTACTTGTAGGGCGTGCCGACCAGCGACAACGCGCGCATCAGGACGGCGTTGGCGGCGTCGGGGTTATCCGGCGTCGTCGACGGCCACACGGTCGGGAACACGACGCGTGGCGGCGGTGGCGAATGGCGGACAACCGCTTCGGGTCCACCGCACGCGGCGAGCAGCAACGGGAGAAGGAGCCCCATGCTCGCTGGCGCGGGGAAACGCTTGCCGGGATAATGCCGCCGTTCCATTGTCGGCAAGCTTGACGGCTCGTTCACGCCGCTTCAATGCCGCTCGTCCCGCCAGCCGCCGCGTCCACGATGCGGGCCGCCGGCTTCGCACATTTCCGCCGCTGGCGGTTCCAGGATTTCCATGAAGATCGAGAAGAACAGCGTCGTCCGCTTCCACTACACCGTCTCCGAGCAGGGCCAGGAGTCGATCGAGTCGTCCGAGGGCCGCGAGCCGCTGGCGATCATGGTCGGCCACGGCAACATCATCCCGGGCCTCGAGGAGGCCATGATGGGTCACGAGGCCGGCGACAAGTTCGACGTCGACGTCGCGGCCGCGCAGGCCTACGGTGAGCGTCGCGACGGCCTGACCCAGCGCGTGCCGAAGAAGCACTTCGAAGGCCAGCCGCTGCAGCCGGGCATGCAGGTCGTGCTCAACACCAATTTCGGCCCGCGCGCCGTGACCATCGAGAAGGTCGGCATGACGGTGGTCGACGTCGACCTGAACCACCCGATGGCGGGCAAGGACCTGCACTTCGCGATCGAGATCGTCGACGTGCGCGAGGCCAGCGCCGAGGAGCTCGAGCACGGCCACGTGCACGGCGAGGGCGGCCACCAGCACTGAGCGGCCCACCACTCATATATATGTGCAAACGAAAGGCCCGCCGAAGCGGGCCTTTCGCGTTTCGGGGCGCCGGTCGGTCAGCGGGTCGACGAGGTGACGGCCGCTCCCGCCCAGGCGCGGTTCACCGCGTTGTATTCGGGCGAGTTCAGGCCGTACAGGTCGCGCGCCGCATTGAGCGAGTAGGTGCGCGCCTGGGCGTAGGTCGTGCTGGACGTGAAGTAGACGTCCATCGCGCGATACCAGATCGCCGCCGCCTTGCTCCGACCGATGCCGACGATGCCGGTGTCGCCGTTGCAGACAAGCGAGGCCGGGGTGAGGTTGTACGTCGTACCCACACCGAACCCGGCCGGCACCACCGCGCCTTCGGCCAGCAGGTAGAAGAAGCGGTTGGCGACGCCGGATGTGTAGTGCGGATCGTCGAAGTAGCTGAAGCGGCGATTGCGCGGATAACAGGCGAACGATGCACCGTCCATGTCCTGCTTGAACATGCGGCGCAACGCCTTGGTGTTGTCCGGGTTGGAGTTGTAGATCTCCTCGCCGATCAGGTAGTCGCCCGGGTCGTTCGCGTTCGCGACCGAGAACTCGACCATCGTGCCCATGATGTCGGACGAGCCTTCGTTGAGGCCGCCGGCGTCGCGCGAGTAGGCGAGCCCGTTCACTGCAGCCGTCACGCCGTGCGTCATTTCGTGGCCGGCGACATCCAGCGCGACCAGCGGGCGGTAGGTCGAGCCGTCGCCGTCGCCATAGCGCATGCAGAAGCACGAGTCCTGCCACGACGCGTTGACCCAGTTGGTGCCGACATGCACCAGGCTCTTCGCGCCCTTTCCGTCGTTCTTGATCCCGTTGCGGCCGAACGTGTTCTTGTAGAAGTCCCACGTCGCGGCGACGCCGTAGTGCGCGTCGACCGCCGCCGTCGCGCGATCGCTCGTTGCGCCGTTGCCCCAGGCGTTGTCGACGTCGGTGAAGATCGTGCCGGTGGTCGAGCTGGTCGAGCCGTTGTGGTTGTCGAGCGTCGTGCCGCTACCGCGCACGGTGTCGCGCAGCTCGTAGCCGCCGGTGACGGAGTTGGTGTCGATCGACACCGTGCCCAGCGTGAGTGAATCACCCGTGCCGACCGCCGCCGCGGTTTCGACCGCATCCCAGCGGTCCAGCAGCCGGCCGCTGCGGGCGTCGACGATGTAATGCATCTCGGTCGGCGTGCTGTCGGGCTTGAAGCCGCTCATGACGACTTCCCAACCCAGCGCGGGCACGGCGTCGCGGGCGAACACGACCTTGCGCGCCGTCGGCATGCCCTGGAAGCCCGTGCCGAAATCCGCACCGGCGACGACGATCGCGTCCTGCGCGCCGATGCGCGCCGCGATGTCGGGCCGGAGCGTGGTCGCCACCCCGAGCGATGCGCCCTGCAGCTGGCCGTTGCGCGAATGGGTGACGAAGTCGCCGCCGATCACCGGCAGGCCGAGATAGCTGCGGGTGAAGCGCGCATGTTCGGTGCCGTCGCGGTCGACGATGACGTTGCGCACGGCGAATGCATCGCCGTCGGCAGCCGCGATCGTGGCGCGATGGCTGTCGAGCAGCGCGCGAGCGCGGCTGGCGGCCGGCGACGAATCGGCCGCGACGACGGACCAGGCCGAGGCGCCCAGCGCCGCAACGACGGCAAGGCAGAGAAGGGACGTGGTGTTCGACATGGCAGGCACCTGTGGGTTCGGGGGAGGACCGCGCAACGCGGAACGCGCCGGCCTTCATGGCCGGCACGGCGACCCAGTCCCGAGCGGCATCCTGCGATCGACCCGACGGAAACGTCCGTGTGCTTCCAATCCGTACAGGCCCGGATGCCTGATCCGGGAATGTGACGCCCGTCAAAAAATAAACCCATCCCGAACGGAGCGGACCGGCACCGGCCGCATTTTCCGTGCCGTCCGTCGGAAGTGCGGGCGCGAACGAAAACGGCCCGCCGAAGCGGGCCGTTCCGAAACTGCCGACGAGGCGGATCAGTTGACGCTGGTGGCCGTCCACGCGCGGGCGACCGCGGTGTACTCCGGCGAGTTCAGGCCGTACAGGTCCTTGGCGGCGTTGAGCGTCGCCGTGCGGGCCTGCGGATAGGTCGTGCTGGAGGTGAAGTAGACGTCCATCGCGCGGTACCAGATCGCCGCGGCCTTGGTGCGGCCGATGCCGACGACGCCGGTGTCGCCATTGCAGACCAGCGACGCCGGGGTGAGGTTGTACGTCGTACCCGCGCCGAACCCGGCCGGCACCACGGCGCCTTCGGCCAACAGGTAGAAGAAGCGGTTGGCGACGCCCGACGTGTAGTGCGGATCGTCGGTGCGACGGAACGCGCGGCCCGGATAGCAGACGTACGACGCACCGTCGAGGTTCTGCTTGAACATGCGACGCAGGGCCTTGGTGCCGTCGTTGACGTTGTAGATCTTCTCGCCGATCAGGTAGTCGCCGGGATCGTTGGCATTCGCGACCGAGAACTCGACCATCGTGCCCATGATGTCGGACGAGCCTTCGTTGAGCCCGCCGGCATCGCCCGAATACGCGAGGCCGTTCACCGCGCTGGTCACGCCGTGCGTCATTTCGTGGCCGGCCACGTCGAGCGCGACCAGCGGCTTGTACGTCGCGCCGTCGCCATCGCCGTAGCGCATGCAGAAGCACGCATCCGACCACGACGCGTTGACCCAGTTCGTACCGACGTGCACGAGGCTCAGCGCGCCCTTGCCGTCGTTCTTGATGCCGTTACGGCCGAACGTGTTCTTGTAGTAGTCCCACGTCGCCGCGACACCGTAGGCCGCATCGACCGCAGCTGTCGCGCGGTCGCTGTTGCTGCCGTTGCCCCAGGTGTTGTCGGCGTCGGTGAAGATCGTGCCGGTCGTGGACGTCGTCGCGCCGTTGTGGTTGTCCTCGCTCAGGCCGCCACCGCGCACGGTGTCGCGCATCTCGTAGCCGCCGCTGATCGAATTGGTGTTGATCGACACCGTGCCCAGTGTCAGAGAGTTGCCGGTGCCGGTCGCCGCGGCGGTTTCAACGGCGTCCCAGCTGTCGAGGATGCGGCCGTTGTTGGCGTCGACGAAGTAGTGCATCTCGGTCGGCGTCTGGTCGCGCTTGGCGCCGCTCATCACGACTTCCCAAGCCAGCACCGGCGCGGCGTCGCGTGCGTACACGACCTTGCGCGCCGTCGGCATACCCTGGAAGCCGGTGCCGAATTCCGCGCCGGCGGCGACGATGGCGTCACTGGAGCCGATGCGCGCCGCGATGTTCGGGCGCTGCAGCGAGCGGAAGGTCATCGATGCGCCACGCATCTGGCCGTCGTGCGAATGGGTGACGAAGTCGCCGCCGATCACCGGCAGGCCAAGGTAGGTGCGGTTGAAGCGGACGTGCTCGGTGCCGTCGCGGTCGACGACGACGTTGCGCACCGAGTAGGCGTCGCCATCGGCGCCGGCGAGCAGCGAACGGTTGGCGTCGACCAGGCCGCGCGCGCGATCAGCGGCCGGCGAAGCGCCGGTAGCGGCGAGCGAGTAGGCGGAGACGCCGAGCGCAGCCAGGACGGCGGCTGCGAGAACGCGGGACTTCGTATTCGACATGGAAACCCTCGAAATTCGGGAGAGAGATGGGTCTTGCGACCGCGGAGACCGCGGCCACCTCACGACTCCGGCGGCGTCCTGTCGGCGCGGCGCATGGGTAACGTCGAACGTACGGAAACCGGACGTCGCGCCTGTCACCAATGTTTCAAAAAGTGACAGCCCGCAAGAAAAATGACCTGAAGAGGACAGGTGCCGCCGCACCCGTCGGGATTCATGCGGCGGCGCATCACGAAAAGCGCCAGCGCGGCGGAGCGCGGTCGTCCCGTGCATGCGCTGGCAGCGGGCTGTCGATGTGGTTCGGCGCGTACGGCCGCCGTGCGAAACTTTGCGCACGGTCACGCGGCGGAACGCCCGGGCTGGTGCCGCCAACTTGTGGACCCCGAGCCTTCGTGACCGCCGAAACGCCGACCTCGACCGACATCCTGATCATCGGCGGCGGCGTCATCGGGCTGGCCTCGGCGCTGGCGCTGGCCCAAAGCGGGCGCGCGGTGCGGGTGATCGACGCCGGGCGCATCGGCGGTGGCAGCTCCCACGGCAACTGCGGAACCATCACGCCCAGCCACGCACCACCACTTGCCGCGCCCGGCATGGTGGCGCGCGCCCTGTCGATGATGCTGACGCCCGACGCGCCGCTGTACATCCGGCCGCGCTTCGATCCCGCGTTGTGGGGCTGGCTGTGGGCGCTGCGCGGGCGCTGCAACCCGCGGCACTGGCGCGAGAGCGCGATCGCGAAGGCGGCGCTGCTCCACGACTCGCGACGCCGCCTCGAGGCCTGGGTCGCGCAGTACCGGCTCGACTGCGAGTTCCAGCCGACTGGCGAGGACTACGTCTTCCGCGACGCAGGCCGTTTCGAGCACGGGCAACGCGAAATCCCGCTGCTGCGCGAGTTCGGTATCGACGTCCAGCTGATCGACGGCGCGGCGTACGAACGCGACGAACCATCGATGCGACCGGGTGTTGCGGGTACGATCCGGTTCGACGGCGACGCTGCGTTGCGCCCCGATCGCTACGTCGATGAACTCGCACGCGCAGCGCGCGAGCGGGGCGTCGTCATCGATGAGCATCGTCCGCTTGTTGCGCTGGGCGACGCCGCGAACGGCTACGTCGCGCGGACGTCGCAGGGCGACGTCGAAGCGCGCGAGGTCGTCGTCGCCACCGGTGCATGGTCGCCGCGTCTCGCCGAAACACTGGGCCTGCGCTGGCTCGCGCGCACCATCCAGCCGGGCAAGGGCTATTCGATCACCTACGACCCGCCGGCATTGCTGCCGCGACGCCCGCTCGTGTTGCGCGAGCGCGCGGTCTGCGTGACGGCGTGGGCCAGCGGCTACCGGCTTGGCAGCACGATGGAGTTCTCCGGCTACGACGAACGCCTTGACGAGCGTCGGCTCGGCGCGCTGGAGCGGGGCGCGCGCGAGTACCTGCGCGACCCCGTTGGCCCGCGCGTGCGCGAACGCTGGTTCGGCTGGCGTCCGATGTCGATCGACGACGTGCCCATGATCGGCGCCGTGCCGGGCCGTCGCGGCCTGTGGCTGGCCACCGGGCACGGAATGATGGGCGTCGGCATGAGCGCGGGCACCGGCCAGCTGCTTGCGGATCTCGTCGGCGGCCGTGCGCCCGCGATCGACCCCGCGCCGTATCGACCCGACCGTTTCGTGCGTTGACCGCAACCGCGTAACGCGCCCCGCGGCGTAATGCAGCGTCCATTCTTTCCGAGCACGCCATGTCCGACACGCCCGCAACCACCGATTTCGACCTGATCGTGATCGGCGGCGGCTCGGGCGGACTCGCCGGCGCGTTCCGCGCGGCCGAACACGGCGCGCGCGTCGCGTTGCTGGAACCGAATGCGCTCGGTGGCACCTGCGTCAACGTGGGCTGCGTGCCCAAGAAGGCGATGTGGCTGGCGGCGGAAGTCGCCGGAAAACTGCGGCAGGCGGGATCGCTGGGTTTCCCGGCTGCATCGTGCACGCTCGACTGGCCGACCTTCGTCGCGCACCGCGAGCGATACATCGAAAACATCCACGCGAGTTACCGCCGTCGCCTCGACGCGGCCGGCATCGCGCTGATGCCCGTGCGCGGAACCATGCTCGACGCGCGCCGCGTGCGCAGGTCCGATGGCGTCGTGCTCACCGCGTCGCACGTACTGATCGCGACCGGCGGCCATCCCGTCAAACCCGACATTCCGGGTGCCGAGCTCGGTGGTGTGTCCGACGATTTCTTCGCATGGCGCGCTGCGCCGGCGAGCGTCGCCGTGATCGGTGGCGGCTACATCGCCGTCGAACTGGCCGGAGTGCTGCAGGCCTTGGGCAGCCGCGTCACGCTGCGTGCGCGCGGCCGCCTGCTGGAGGGTTTCGACGACGACATCACCGCGCAGCTCGTCGACGACTACCGCCAGCACGGTGTCGACGTGCAGCTCGCGACGCCGACGGCCGCGCTCGAACGTGTCGACGGTGGCATCCGTTTGCGCAACGGTGACGGCACGTGGACCGCGCCGGTCGAGCAGGTGCTGTTCGCGACGGGGCGTCGTCCCAACATCGAAGGCCTCGGGCTCGATGCTGCCGGCATCGCGCTCGACGCGGGTGGTTTCGTGCCGGTCGATGCGTACAACCACACGATCGTCGACGGCGTGTTCGCAGTGGGCGACGTGACGCCGTCGCCCGCGCTGACGCCGGTCGCGATCGCCGCCGCGCGCCGGCTGATGGACCGCGTATTCACTGCACGCACGCGCACACCGCTCGCGCTCGACGATGTGCCGACCGTGGTGTTCTCGCATCCGCCGATCGGCCGCGTCGGCCTGTCCGAAAGCGCGGCGCGCGACACGTACGGCGACGACGTGCACGTGCTGCGTGCCGGCTTCCGTCCAATGTTGCACGCGCTCGCCGAATCGCCGCAGCGCAGCCTGTTCAAGATCGTCTGCACGGGCGAGGAACGCCGCGTTGTCGGCCTGCACCTGCTCGGCGACGCCGCCGACGAAATGCTGCAGGGCTTCGCCGTCGCGATGCGGCGCGGGCTCACGCTCGACGACCTGCACGATACGATCGCGATCCACCCGACCAGCGCCGAGGAAGTCGTGCTGATGCGTTGAGCATCGCGCCATCCACCATGACCGACGACATCCTCACGACCGACACGTTCACCCTGTATCGCGGTCGTGCGCCGTTGCTGGTGAGCCTGCCGCACGACGGCAGCGCGATTCCGGCGGGCCTCGCATCGCGCATGACCGACGCTGCACGACGCGCGCCCGACACCGATTGGCACGTCTCGCGCCTGTACGCATTCGCACGCGACCGACTCGGCGCATCGCTGCTGGTGCCGCGGTATTCGCGCTACGTCGTCGACCTGAATCGTCCGCCCGACGATACGTCGCTGTATCCCGGGCAGAACACGACCGGCCTGTGCCCGACGCGCCGCTTCACCGGCGACGACGTGTATCTCGACGGCGCGCAACCCGACGAAAGCGAAGTGCGTTCGCGCGTCGACACCTACTGGCGCCCGTACCACGGCGCGCTCCAGTCCGAACTCGCGCGCTTGCGCGACGCACACGGCCGCGTGGTGTTGTGGGAAGGCCATTCGATTCGCGGCAGCGATCTGCCGTTCCTGTTCGAAGGCCGGCTGCCGGATCTCAACCTTGGAACGTCGGGTGGCGCGAGTTGCGCGTCGGACTTGCAGGCCTCGCTCGAGCAGGTGCTCGCGACGCAGCCCGCGTTCGACTGGGTCGCGAACGGACGTTTCCGTGGCGGCTACATCACGCGTCACTACGGGCGGCCGGACGACGGCGTCGATGCGATCCAGCTCGAAACCAGCCAGCGCACCTACATGGATGAAGACAGCTTCGCCTACGACGACGTCAAGGCGCTCGCGCTGCAGGCGGTCTTGGAGAAACTGCTACGCGCGGCGCTCCAGCGCGCGTCGCGCTGACGCCTACCAGAGGCAATCCTTGCATCGCCCCTCGACGTTGGCGACCACGCGCTTGAGGCCATCCATCGTCTTCATCAACGCACGCGGTTTCGCATTCAGCGCCGGGTCCGTCGCGTCCAGCCACTGGTCCATGCGTTCGGTCGACCCATAGACGTCGCCCAGGCCACGGTGCAGGCGTACGAGCAGCAACAGGTGCCGGGCAAGGTCGCTGCCGGATGGGACGCGCGCGCTGCCGTTCTGGATCGTCGCGACCATGGCGTCGTCCACCCCCAGCAATCCCGCCAACTCGCCGGCGCCGAGCCGCAACGCGGCGAGCGCGCGGCGCGCATCGAGCGCGAGTGCTTCCGGGGACGACCGGCCGTCGCCATGCGCAACGTGGACGGCGTGATGGTGCTGATTAGGAATGCCCATGTCGCGAGGTTCCCTGAGCCGACATGACGGCGAGGTACACGACGACGCTTTCAACCTGCAATTTCATTCATGCGGCAGAGGTGCGCACGAACGCATATCCAAATGTCCCGCCAAGCCAAAAAAAAAGCCCGCACGATGCGGGCTTTCTCTCATGCGACGGGCTTCAGACCTCCAGCGTCGCCAGATCGCCCTTGCTCTCCAGCCACGCCTTGCGGTCCGACGCTCGCTTCTTCGCGAGCAGCATGTCCATCAGCGCCAACGTCGCGTCCTGGTCGTCCACGGTGAGTTGCACGAGGCGGCGGGTGTCGGGGTGCATGGTCGACTCGCGCAGCTGCTCGGGATTCATCTCGCCCAGGCCCTTGAAGCGGGTGACGGAGATGGCGCCCATCGGCGTGCCCTTTTTCTTCGCGGCGCGATCGCGTTCGATGCGGTCGATGAGGATGCGCTTCTCCTCCTCGTCGAGCGCGTAGAACACCTGTTTGCCGATGTCGACGCGGAAGAGCGGCGGCATCGCGACGAACACGTGGCCTTGGCGCACGAGCTCGGGGAAATGGCGCAGGAACAGCGCCGACAGCAGCGTCGCGATGTGCAGGCCGTCGGAGTCGGCGTCCGCGAGGATCACGACCTTGCCGTAGCGCAGGCCGGAGATGTCGTCCTTGCCCGGGTCGCAACCGATGGCGACGGCGAGGTCGTGCACTTCCTGCGAACCGAGCACGCTGCCCGATGCGACTTCCCACGTATTGAGGATCTTGCCGCGCAGCGGAAGGATCGCCTGGAAGTCCTTCTCGCGCGCCTGGCGTGCACTGCCGCCCGCCGAGTCGCCCTCGACGAGGAACAACTCCGTGCGCGAGAGATCCTGCGACGAACAATCGGCGAGCTTGCCGGGCAGGGCGGGGCCCTGCGTGACCTTCTTGCGGACGATCAGCTTCTCGGTCTTGAGGCGCGCGGCCGCGCGTTCGATCGCGAGCTGCGCGATGCGCGTGCCGAGTTCCGTGTGCTGGTTGAGCCACAACGAGAATGCGTCATGCGCGGCGGATTCGACGAAGCCCGCAGCCTGTCGCGACGAGAGGCGTTCCTTCGTCTGCCCGGAGAACTGCGGGTCGGTCATCTTGATCGACAGCACGAACGCGACGCGGTCCCACACGTCTTCCGGTGCGAGCTTCACGCCGCGCGGCAACAGGTTGCGGAAGTCACAAAACTCGCGCAGTGCGTCGGTGAAACCGGTGCGCAGGCCGTTGACGTGCGTGCCGTGCTGCGCGGTCGGAATCAGGTTGACGTAGCTTTCCTGCACCAGGTCGCCTTCCGGCACCCACGCCGCGGCCCAGTCGACGACCTCGGTTTCCTTGGTGAGCGAACCGACGAACAACTGCGGTGGCAGCAGCTCGCGCTCGCCGAGTTCGCCCGCGAGGTAGTCGCGCAGGCCGTTCTCGAAGTACCACTCGTCGCGCTCGCCGGTGGCCTCGTCGAGCAGGCGCACGGTCAGGCCCGGGCAGAGCACCGCCTTGGCGCGCAACAGGTGGCGCAAGGCACGCAGGTTGAACTTCGGCGTATCGAAATACTTGGGATCCGGCCAGAAGTGCACGCGCGTGCCGGTGTTCTTCCTGCCGACGGTGCCGATGACTTCCAGCGCGGAATCGCGGAAGCCGTCCTTGAACGTCATCCGGTATTCGCTGCCGTCGCGCTTGATGCGTACGTCGACCAGCTTGCTCAGCGCATTGACCACGCTGACGCCGACGCCATGCAGGCCGCCGGAGAACGTGTAGTTGTTGCCGCTGAACTTACCGCCGGCGTGCAGGCGGGTGAGGATCAGTTCGACACCCGGGATCTGTTCCTCGGGATGGATGTCGACCGGCATGCCGCGGCCGTCGTCCGATACCGAACAGCTGCCGTCGGTGTGCAGCGTGACTTCGATGGTTTTGGCGTGGCCGCCGAGGGCTTCGTCGACGGAGTTGTCGATGACCTCCTGCGCCAGGTGGTTGGGGCGGGCGGTGTCGGTGTACATGCCCGGGCGGCGCTTGACCGGGTCCAGCCCGGACAGCACCTCGATGTCGGCGGCGTTATATCGCTTGTTCATTAGTCGAAATGCTAACAGAGCGCGTCGCAGCGGCTGGGACGGCCGCAAGCTGAACGTGTGAATGACGTTTTAGCGTCCCTTTCACGTGAGGGCTACGGTCGCCGCAAGTAGGGTCGCGGCCCGGACAACGGCACCCCCGGGCCGTTCCGGTTTCCCCAAGGAGGCTCCATGAAGAAGCGAATCCTCGCCCTGTCGATCCTGGCCACGCTGGCCGTCCCCGCGTTCGCACAGGTGGCGTTGCCGCCGGTTGCGACCCCGGTGACGCCGACCACGGCCCCGGTCGGCGCCACCGGCAGCGTCGCCGGCGACGTGTCGGGCGCGGTCACCACTCCAACGGTGCCGACCGCCAAGTCGACCAGCGCGGCCGTGCACGCCGCGAAGTCCACCGCGCGCGCGGCCGGTAACAAGGTGGGCGCGACCGTGAGCGAAGCGGCATCCGCGATTCCGCCGGTCGACGCGACCGCCGCCACTGGCGTCAACGGCAGCGCGAGCGCCGGTACGTCGGGCGTCGACGCAAGCGGCTCGGTGTCGGGCAGTGTCGCCGGTTCGACGAACGCCGCCGTCCCCGCGCGCGTGAACTCGCAGGGCGCAGTGAATGCGTCGACCAATGCCGCCGATGCGGTGTCGGGCAACGCCACTGCCGCCACGCGCTCGGCTGTCACGGCAGGCAAGACGGCGATCTCGACCGCCACGACCGCCACCGACGACGCGCTCGCCGGCACCGGCCAGATGACGGACGACGCGCAGGTCGAGGCGGACGCCAAGGCCGACGCGAAGGCGGCCGCCGAGGCCCGCAAGGCCAAGCGCGACGCGCACAAGCGCAAGTAAGACGTCGCGGCGTAATGCACCACGGCGCCCCGGCTCGTCCGGGGCGCCTTTTTCGTGCGTGGCGCGCGGGTCGATTCGCGGGACGCGCGTCACGCCTGTAAACTACGACTTTCCAGCGCACCCACGCCCATGACTTCCGCAAGCCATGTAACGCCGCTCGTGTTCGTCACCGGCGGCGTGGTGTCCTCGCTCGGCAAGGGCATCGCGGCGGCCTCGCTCGCGGCCATCCTCGAATCGCGCGGCCTGCGCGTGACGATGATGAAGCTCGATCCGTACATCAACGTCGATCCGGGCACGATGAGCCCGTTCCAGCACGGCGAGGTCTACGTCACCGACGACGGCGCCGAGACCGACCTCGACCTCGGCCACTACGAGCGCTACGTCCGCACCCGCCTGTCGCGCAAGAACTCGATCACGACCGGTCGCATCTACGAGTCCGTGATCCGCAAGGAGCGTCGCGGCGACTACCTCGGCGGCACCGTGCAGGTCATCCCGCACATCACCGACGAGATCAAGCGCTGCATCGTCGACGCGACCGACGGCTACGACATCGGCATGGTGGAAGTCGGCGGCACGGTGGGCGACATCGAATCGCTGCCGTTCCTCGAGGCGATCCGCCAGCTGCGCAGCGAGCGCGGCCCCGAATCGACGCTGTTCATGCACCTCACCCTGGTGCCGTGGATCGCCGCGGCCGGCGAACTCAAGACCAAGCCGACGCAGCACTCGGTGAAGGAGTTGCGCTCGATCGGTATCCAGCCGGACGTGCTGCTCTGCCGCAGCGAGCAGCCGCTGCCGGATTCCGAGCGCCGCAAGATCGCGCTGTTCACCAACGTGCCCGAGCGCGCGGTCATCTCGGCGGTCGACCTCGACAACATCTACAAGCTGCCGCGCTTCTTCCACGAACAGGGTCTGGACGACATCGTGATCCGTCGCCTAGGCCTGCAGGCGGGTCCCGCCGATCTGTCCGAATGGGACGCGGTGCTCGACGCCAGCGAACATCCGGTGGACGAAGTGACGATCGGCGTCGTCGGCAAGTACGTCGACCATCAGGACGCGTACAAGTCGGTCGCCGAAGCTCTGAAGCACGGCGGCCTGCGCCAGCGCACGCGCGTCAACCTCAAGTGGCTGGAGTCGAGCGACGTCGAGAAGCAGGGCGTGTCCGCGCTCGATGGCGTCGACGGCATCCTCGTGCCCGGCGGCTTCGGCGATCGCGGTTTCGAAGGCAAGGTGCTGACGTCGAAGTTCGCGCGCGAGCACGGCATTCCGTATTTCGGCATCTGCTACGGCATGCAGGCCGCGGTGGTCGACTACGCGCGCGATATCTGCGGCCTAGAAGGCGCGAACAGCACCGAGAACGACAAGGCGTCGCCGCATCCGGTCATCGGCCTGATCACCGAGTGGCGCACGCAGGCGGGTGATGTCGAGCGACGCAGCGAAGCGAGCGACCTGGGCGGCACCATGCGCCTGGGCCTGCAGGACCAGCGACTCAAGCCCGGCACCCTGGCGCGCGAGACGTATGGGCGCGACGTCGTGGGCGAGCGCCATCGCCATCGCTACGAGTTCAACAACCGCTACCGCACGCAGCTCGAGGACGCGGGCCTGGTCATCGCCGCGAAGTCGATGGACGACCTGCTCGTCGAGATGGTCGAACTCAAGCGCGACGTGCACCCGTGGTTCCTCGCCTGCCAGGCCCACCCCGAATTCCTGTCGACGCCACGCGACGGCCATCCGCTCTTCATCGGCTTCATCCGTGCCGCGCGCGAACACAAGGCGCAGGCGGGCGGGCGACTGCTGAAGGAAGCGCGGGCCTCGTGATGCGCCACGACACCAAGCGCCTTCTTGGCGCGACGCACCGGAGCAATCGATGAACCTCTGCGGATTCGAGGTCGGTCTCGACAAGCCGTTCTTCCTGATCGCCGGTCCCTGCGTGATCGAGTCGATGGAACTCCAGATGGAGACCGCCGGCCGCCTCAAGGAAATCACCACCGAACTCGGCATTCCCTTCATCTTCAAGTCGAGCTTCGACAAGGCGAACCGGACGTCGATCTCGGGTTTCCGCGGTCCCGGCGTCGAAGAAGGTTTGAAGGTTCTGGCGGAAGTGAAGCGCCAGCTGGGCCTGCCGGTGCTGACCGACGTGCACGAGTACACGCCGATCGACGAAGTCGCCAGCGTGGTCGACGTGCTGCAGACGCCCGCTTTCCTCGTGCGCCAGACCGACTTCATCACCAAGGTCTGTAGCGCCGGCAAGCCGGTCAACATCAAGAAGGGCCAGTTCCTCGCGCCGTGGGACATGAAACCGGTGGTCGAGAAGGCGAAGTCGACGGGCAACAACGACATCATGGTCTGCGAGCGCGGCGCGAGCTTCGGCTACAACAACCTGGTCAGCGACATGCGCTCGCTTGCGGTGATGCGCGAGACCGGGTGCCCGGTCGTGTTCGATGCCACGCATTCCGTGCAGCTTCCGGGCGGGCAGGGGACGTCGAGCGGCGGCCAGCGCCAGCACGTGCCGGTGCTCGCGCGCGCGGCGATCGCGGTCGGCATCGACGGCATCTTCATGGAGACGCATCCCGATCCGTCGAAGGCGCTGTCCGATGGCCCGAACGCGTGGCCACTGCCGAAGATGCGCGCGCTGCTCGAGACGCTGAAAGCGCTCGATGAAGTGACCAAGCGCAACGGTTTCCTCGAATCTACTGTCTAAGGACAACGTTCCAACAATGACGACGATCGCCAAGATCCACGCCCGCGAAATCCTGGACAGCCGCGGCAACCCCACGCTCGAAGCGGACGTCACGCTCGCCGACGGCAGCTTCGGCCGCGCGATGGTGCCGTCGGGCGCGTCGACCGGTACCAAGGAGGCCGTGGAGCTGCGCGATGGCGACAAGACGCGCTATCTAGGCAAGGGCGTCACGCATGCGGTCAACAACGTCAACACGACGATCGCGCAGGCGCTGGTCGGTTTCGACGCGAACGACCAGGCGGGCCTCGACCGTCGCCTGATCGATCTTGACGGCACCGACAACAAGGGCCGCCTGGGCGCGAACGCGTTGCTCGGCGTGTCGATGGCGAACGCGCACGCCGTGGCGGCGTGCAAGAAGATGCCGCTGTGGCAGCACCTCGCGAACGGTCGCGACGTCCAGCTGCCGGTGCCGATGATGAACATCATCAACGGCGGCGCGCATGCCGACAACAACGTCGACCTCCAGGAATTCATGGTGCTGCCGGTCGGCTTCGACAGCTTCCGCGAAGCGCTGCGCGCCGGCACGGAGATCTTCCACGCGCTGAAGAGCGTGCTGAAGGGACGTGGCCTGTCGACAGCGGTCGGCGACGAAGGCGGTTTCGCGCCTGACCTGCGCAGCAATGAAGAAGCACTGGAAACCATCCTCGAAGCGATCGGCAAGGCCGGCTATCGCGCAGGCGAGGACGTGCTGCTCGGCCTCGACGTCGCGTCGAGCGAATTCTTCGAGAACGGCAAGTACAACCTCACCGGCGAAGGCAAGCGCCTCACCAGCGAGCAGTTCGTCGATTTCCTCGCCGACTGGACCCAGCGCTACCCGATCATCACCATCGAGGACGGCATGGCCGAGCACGACTGGGCCGGCTGGAAACTGCTGACCGAGCGCGTCGGCAACAAGGTGCAGCTGGTCGGCGACGACCTGTTCGTCACCAACCCGAAGATCTTCCGCGAAGGCATCGACCAGCACGTCGCCAACGCGATCCTGATCAAAGTCAACCAGATCGGCACGCTGACCGAGACGCTCGAAGCCATCGCGATGGCCGATGCCGCGCGCTACGCGGCGATCGTGTCGCACCGCTCGGGCGAAACCGAGGACACGACGATCGCGGACATCGCGGTCGCCACCACCGCGACGCAGATCAAGACCGGTTCGCTGTGCCGCAGCGATCGCGTCGCCAAGTACAACCAGCTGCTGCGCATCGAAGAGCAGCTGGGCGCCGCCGCGCGTTACGCCGGCCGCGACGCGTTCGTGTCGCTGGCGCGCTGATCGATGGCGCAACCGCGCTACGGCCTGCTGATCCTGATCGGCCTGCTGGCGATGCTGCTTGCGGTGCTGCAGGTGCGGCTGTGGCGCGGCGAGGGCGGCCGCGAAGCGGTCGGTACGCTGCAACACCAGGTCGACGCGCTCGCGCACGAGAATGGCGGTCTGCGCCAGCGCAACGACGCGCTTGCGGCGGAAGTCGAAGACCTGAAGTCGGGCGAGGCGGCGGTCGAAGACCGTGCGCGCAGCGAACTCGGCATGATCAAGCCGGGTGAAGTGTTCTATCGCGTGGTCGAGAACACGCGCCCTGCGCAGAAGCCGGCTGACGCACCCGCCACGCCGGCGGCGCAATGACGCGCATCTGGGCCGTGGTGCCCGCGGCCGGCAGCGGCAGCCGTTTCGGCGGCGACGTTCCGAAGCAGTATCTCGACGTCGCGGGTCGGCCGCTGATCGCGCATGCGCTCGAGGCGCTGCTGCGTCATCCGCGCGTCGAGGGGGCGATGGTTGCGCTCGCGGAAGGCGATACGCGCTGGCCGGGCTGGACGTCGATGCACGGCAAGCCCGTGCTGACCTGCGAAGGTGGCACCGAGCGTTCGCGATCGGTGCTCGCTGCGCTCGACGCGCTCGCATCGCGTTTCGACGAGGACATCCTCGTGCTCGTGCATGACGCCGCACGTCCCAATCTTCATGCGGACGATCTGGATCGACTGGTCACGGCCGCGCTGGATCATGCCGACGGCGCGCTGCTCGGCGCGCCGGTTCGCGACACGCTCAAACGCGTCGACGCGCACGCCCGCAGTGCAGGCACCGAGCCGCGCGAGCGCCTCTGGCGCGCATTCACGCCGCAGGCCGCGCGTCTTGCCGTGCTGCGCGCTGCATTGACGCGAGCGCTCGACGCCGGCGTCGCCGTCACCGATGAGGCCATGGCGCTCGAACACGCCGGCTTTCATCCACGATTGGTCGAAGGCCGCGAGGACAACATCAAAGTGACGACGCCCGCCGATCGTGCGCTCGTCGAATTCCTGCTGTCGCGTCGATCGAACGAGGCAAACACGTGACCGTCCGCATCGGCCAGGGCTTCGACGTGCATGCGTTCGGCGATGGCGACCACGTCATGCTGGGCGGCGTGCGTATCGCGCATTCGCACGGCGTGGTTGCGCATTCGGACGGGGACGTGGTGTTGCACGCTCTGTGCGACGCAATCCTCGGCGCGTTGGCACTGGGCGACATCGGCCGGCACTTTCCGCCGAGCGACGCACGCTGGCGCCATGCCGACAGCCGCACGTTCGTGCGCCATTGCGTCGCGCTGGCGGCGGAGCGCGGTTTCCACGTGGTGAACGTCGATGCGACGGTGATCGCCGAACGCCCGAAGGTCGGGCCGCATGCGCAGGCCATGCGCGAGTGCATGGCGCAGGATCTCGGCATCGACCTCGACGCAGTCAGCGTGAAGGCGACCACTACCGAACGGCTGGGCTTCACCGGTCGCGAGGAAGGCATTGCTGCGATGGCGATCTGCCTGCTCGAGTCGGTCTGATGACGACGCCATTGCCCCGCGCGCACGGCGACGCCGTGCTGACCGCGACGTTCCGTGCGCGTCCCGAGGACTTCGTCGTCGAAGAAGTTGCGGGCTTCGAACCGACGGGTGCGGGCGAACATCTGCTGCTCGAGGTCGAGAAGCGTGGGCTGACGACGCCGTTCGCTGCGCGTCGCATCGCCGAGTGGGCGGGCGTCAAGGAGGTCGCGATCGGCTATGCGGGTTTGAAGGATCGCCACGCGGTGACGCGCCAGCGTTTCACCGTGCACCTGCCTGGCCGCGAAGCGCCGGATGTCGCGGCGCTCGAAGATGCATCGTTGCGCGTGCTCGCGTCGTCGCGTCACGCGCGCAAGCTGCCGCGCGGCGCGCTCGCCGGCAACCGTTTCGTCATCACGTTGCGCGACGTCGAAGGTGACGCCGCGGCGATCGATGCGCGCCTCGAGGCCATCGCCTCGCGCGGCGTCCCGAATTATTTCGGCGAGCAGCGCTTCGGCCGCACAGGCGACAACGTCCAGCAGGCGCTCGCAATGTTCGCCGGCCGCCGCGTCCGACGCGAGGAGCGCAGCCTGCTGCTCTCGGCCGCGCGATCGGAATTGTTCAACCGCGTTCTCGCCGAGCGCGTGCGTCGCGACTGCTGGGACACGCCACTCGACGGCGAGGTGTGGATGCTGGACGGACGCCGCAGCGTGTTCGGTCCCGAGCCGTTCGACGATGCGCTCGCCCAGCGCCTCGCGGAATTCGACATCCATCCGACCGGCCCGCTCTGGGGGCGTGGCGACTTGCGCACCACCGGTGCCTGCCGTGACTTAGAAATCGCGTGCCTCGACGGTGGCAACGGCCCGGACGTGCGCGCGGGCCTGGAGCGCGCCGGCCTGGAGCAGGAGCGGCGCGCGTTACGGCTGCGTCCGTCCGATTTCGCATGGCGACGTGCGGAACCCGCCGTGCTGGAGCTGACGTTCGGCCTGCCGCCGGGAGCCTACGCAACCTGCGTTCTGGACGCGCTGGGCGATGTGCGGTCGGCCGTCAGCCGCCCCGACTGACCGTTCGTCGCGACTGGACTTCAGTCACGCGACCCTGCCGGGAGCCGGGCGTATAAGAAGGTCGACGCCCGCCACGGGGGCGGACGTCCCGACTGCGTCAGAAGGGAGGGTTTATGTCCGCAATGCGCTCCGCATTTCTGGTCGTCTTCCTCGCCGGCACCGCCACGGGCTGCGCGAGCATGCATGACTCGTCCGCCGCCTACGTGCCGGCGCCGTCGCACAGCGTCGCGACCGTGCAGCAGGACGACGAGTACATCGCGCGCGTCGAACAGCAGGCGCGCATCCACGGCGCCGGCGTCACCTGGATCAACCCGCCGATCAAGCATCGGCATCCCACGCCGCGCTAGCGCTTCGCCAGCAGGACGATCACCGCGCCCGTCCCGCCCTGTGCGGGCGGGGCGGAATGGAAGCCGAGCACGTCCGCGCGCTGGCGAAGCACGCGGTCGACGAGATTCTTGAGCACCGGCGCGCCGCTGCTGTCGAGTTCATCGCCGCCGCGGCCCTTGCCATGGATGACGCGCACGCAGCCGACGCCATGGCGTCGCGCGTCGGCAAGGAATTCGCGAAGCAGTGACTGGGCCTGCCGCGCATCGAGGCCGTGCAGGTCGATCTCTTCCTGCGCCGACAGCTCGCCGCGCTTGAGGCGCCCGAACGTCAACGGCGGCAGGCGCTCGTCGCGGTGACTCAATACGTCGCCGGCGCCCAGCAGCTGTTCGTCGAGAGCCAACCTGAACTCGCTGGCTGCGGCTGCTTCGTCGCGTTCCGCCATGCGCGCGCGCGGCCTAGGCTTTGGCGCGGCAGGCGGCGGAGGCGGCGCGTCGACCGGGCGCACGGGGCCGACCGCCTGCCGGAACAGTTCGAGATCGTCGTCGCCCGGATCGTTGTCGCCCATGCCGCCAGCGTAGCCGGCCGACGCGCGCATCGGTGCGACGTCGTCGTCATCGCGCGAATGGGCGCCCGAAGCATTCGGCTATCATGAGTGCCCGCCGTCGCCGGCGGTTCCTCCACCCGGCGCACCGTATCGAATGCGAGTTCTTGTCAGTAACGACGACGGCGTGGACGCGCCGGGCATCCGCGTCCTCGCGGACCACCTGCGCGCCGCCGGCCATAGCGTCATCACCGTCGCGCCTGATCGCGACCGCTCCGGCGCGAGCAATTCCCTCACCCTCGACATGCCCGTGCGCGTGGTCCGCCAGGACGCGCAGACGTTCCGCGTGTTCGGCACGCCCACCGACTGTGTGCACGTCGCGCTGACCGGGATGCTCGACGAGGAGCCGGACATCGTCGTGTCCGGCATCAACAACACCGCGAACCTCGGCGACGACGTCATCTATTCGGGCACCGTCGCCGCCGCGATGGAAGGCCGCTTCCTGGGCCTGCCGGCGATCGCCGTGTCGCTGGCGACCGCGGACCACGTCGGCCGTCATTACGAAACGGCGGCGCGCGCGGCGGTCGAGTTGGTCGCGCGCCTGGCGGTCGATCCGTTGCCCGCCGACACCATCCTCAACGTCAACGTGCCCGACGTTCCGTGGAATGAACTCGCCGGCTTCGAAGTCGGCCGCCTCGGCAATCGCCACCGCGCCGAAGCGTGCGTGTCGCAGGTCGATCCGCGCGGCCGCCAGTGGTACTGGATCGGCGCCGCCGGACCCGAGCAGGACGCTGGCCCCGGCACCGATTTCCACGCCGTGCGCCGCGGTTGCGTGTCGATCACGCCGATCCACGTCGATCTCACGCGCTTCCAGGCGCTGGAGCAGGTCGCCGGCTGGGTCGGTGGGCTCGCCGAAACGCTGCGCCTGCGGGCGGACGCATGACCATGCGCATGCATCTGAAACCCGAGGCGACGGGCAGCGGGCTGACCTCGCAACGGGTGCGCGACCGCCTGGTCGAGCGCCTGCGCGCGAACGGCATCGTCGACGAGCGCGTGCTCAACGCGATCCGCACCGTGCCGCGTCACCTGTTCGTCGACGAAGTGCTGGCGTCGCGCGCCTACGAAGACACCGCGCTACCGATCGGCCACGGGCAGACGATCTCGCAGCCGTGGGTGGTTGCGCGGATGACCGAAGCGCTGATCGAGTCGCAACCGAAGAAGGTGCTCGAGATCGGCACCGGGTCGGGCTACCAGGCCGCCGTGCTGGCCGCGCTCGGTCTGGAAGTGCACACCGTCGAGCGCATCGGCGAGCTGCTGCGTGTCGCGCGCAAGCGCCTGCGCCAACTCGGCCTCACCGTCCGAACGAAGCATGACGACGGCCGCATCGGCTGGCCCGAGAACGCGCCGTTCGATGCGATCCTCGTCACCGCGGGCGCGCCTGCGCTGGTCGATGCGTTGAAGGCGCAGCTCGTGCCGGGCGGCACGCTGATCGCGCCGGTCGGGCCCGCGAACGCCCAGTCGCTGATGCGCATCCGCCAGCGCGAGGACGGCAGCTTCGAGGAGCAGGTGCTCGCGCCCGTGGTATTCGTGCCGCTGCTGTCGGGCATCGTGGATTGAGACGGAGAACCGCTTGAAGCTTTTCGCCCCGCTGTACGACCGCGCGATCGGATGGGCCCGTCATCGACACGCCGTTCGTTATCTGGCGACGCTGAGCTTCTTCGAGGCGATCATTTTCCCGGTGATGCCGGAAGTGATGCTGGCGCCGATGTGCGTCGCGGAGCCGCGTCGTGCGTTCCGTTTCGCCGCGTTGAGCCTGGCGTTTTCGCTGCTCGGCTCGCTGGTCGGTTATGCGCTCGGTCATTACGCGTTCGAAGCGGTGAAACCGCTGTTCGCCGCTATGGGCATGCTGCCGGCGATCGAGTCCGGCATCCACACCGTGCAGACGAAGATGGCTGAATCGCCGTGGGCGGTGTTCACGTTCCTGGTGCTCGGTGGCTTCATGCCGATCCCGATGAAGATCTTCACGTGGGCGTCGGGCATCGTCGGCGTGCCGATGCTGCAATACATTCCCGCGATGGCGGTCGGACGCGGCAAGCGCGTGTTCCTGCTCGCCGCGGTGATCCGCGCGGGCGGCGAACGCGCGGAGGCAGCGCTGCGCCGCTACATCGAGCCGATCGGCTGGGTCGCGGTGCTTCTTGTCGTCGCCGGTGTCGGCGTGCTGGCGTGGAGGGCGCACGGCGCATGAGCGGTCATCGCATTCGTTCGTTCGTCATCGCTGGCGCGGTGACGCTGCTCGCCGCCTGTTCGAGCACCGTGGTGCGCGAATCGTCGGGTGCGCATGCCGGCGCGCAGCGCGTGTCGACGGCGAAACCCGGTGGCACGACCATCGTGCAGCGCGGCGATACGCTGTATTCGATCGCCACGCGCAACGGCATCAGCGTGCTCGACCTCGCATCGTGGAATGCGTTGCCGCCGCCGTACACGATCTATCCGGGACAGCGCCTGCGCCTGTATCCGGGAAGCGCGCGGCCGCCGTCGATTCCGGCGCCTCCGCCGTCGCGCGGCACGACCGCGCATGTGCCGACCACGCCGCCGCCCGTTCCGCACTACGCGCGTCCGATGCCGCCACCCGTCGTCGTCGCGCCACCGGCGAGCGGCTTCGCATGGCGATGGCCGGCGGACGGCTCGCTGGTCGGACGTTTCGTGCCGGGTGAACCGACCAAGCAGGGCGTCGACATCGGCGGCAGCGAAGGTTCGCCCGTGCGTGCCGCTGCGGACGGCACCGTGGTGTATTCGGGTGCGGGCCTGGTCGGCTACGGCGAACTCGTGATCATCAAGCACAACGACCAGTGGCTGTCCGCGTACGGGCACAACCGGCGTCGACTGGTGAACGAGGGGCAGCTGGTGAAAGCGGGCGACGCGATCGCCGAAATGGGCCACAGCGGCGCACCGCGCGACATGCTGCATTTCGAGATCCGTTACACCGGCAAACCGGTGGATCCGCTGCTGTACCTGCCCGCGCGCTGACGGCTTCGACGCCGCATCAGAGCGGCGGGCGACGGGCGAATCAGCCGCCGAGTATGAATCCGGCGACGATGCGTCGGCCTTCGCCGGCCAGCACGCTGTAGGTGCGCGCCGCGGCGTCGTTGCTCATGACTTCGAAGCCGACGCCGGCCTGCAGGCAGGCCGCCTGAGTCGATGCCGGCGCAAAGGCCTGACGGGAACCGCTGCCGATCACGATGACGTCCGGCTTGAGCGCCAGCAGGGGCTCCAGCAGTTCCGGCGTCAATAATCCGACCGCCGCCACCGGCCAATCCTCGACCAGCACCTCGGGCGACACGACGAAGCTCGTGCTCAGGCGACGGTCGTTGACCAGCGCCGAACGGCCGTCGGCGCCGCGCAGCACATATGCATGTTCAGGGGTCTCGAGCGTCAGTTGCATGCCGGCTCCTCGTGGATCGAGTGTCGACGCGCCGCCGTCTGTACGGCGTCAGGCGCGCGGCAGGACGATCTGCCGCTTCTCGCGGCTCTGCCGGAACAGCACGGCGGTATGGCCGATGCGCTGCACGAGCGCCGCACCGGCGGCGTCAGCGAGCCCGTCGATCAGCGCATTGCGCGCTTCGCGGTCCTCGGCGGCCACCTTCACCTTGATGAGCTCGTGATCCTCGAGCGCCTGGGCGACTTCGGCGACCACCGCCGGCGTCACCCCCTTGCCGCCGACCTGCAACATCGCCTTCAGGCCGTGGGCCTGCCCGCGGAGAAAACGGATCTGGGCATTCGTCAGGCGGGGCGCGGTCAAGCGGAGGTACCGGGAGCGTGGGGAGGCGCAGGGTATCATGCGGCCTTGCGCCGCCTTTTCCGGCGCGTGCACATGCCGATGCCGACGCGCAGCAAGTCCAGCCAACGCTGGCTCAAGGAACATTTCTCCGACCCGTACGTGAAGAAGGCGAAGGCCGAGGGCCTGCGCTCGCGTGCGGCGTACAAGCTCGAGGAACTCGTCGAGCGTGACCGGCTGCTCAAACCCGGCATGGTCGTCGTCGACCTCGGCGCGGCGCCCGGCGGCTGGTCGCAGTGGGTCCGACAGGCGATGGGCGACAAGGGCCGCGTCATCGCCCTCGACATCCTGGAGATGCCGACGCTGGCCGGCGTCGAATTCCTGCACGGCGACTTCCGCGAAGACGACGTTCTCGCCCGGCTCGAAGCTTCGCTCAACGGACTGCCGGTAGACCTTGTGCTGTCGGACATGGCCCCCAACATGAGCGGTATGGACGCGGTGGACCTGCCGCGCTCCATGCACCTGGCGGAGCTCGCGATGGATTTCGCCGACCGGCACCTGCGTGTCGGCGGCAATTTCCTCATCAAGCTCTTCCAGGGCGTGGGGTTCGACGACTACGTGAAGGAGCTTCGGCGGCGTTACGACAAGGTCGTGATCCGCAAACCGGCAGCCTCCCGCAAACGGTCGCCGGAGGTCTATGCGCTCGCGCAGGGCCGTCGATCGGAGATGAAGTAAGGTGGCTCGAGGCCGTTAACGTCCGAAGGCAAGCCCTCGGTCAGGCCGCGATGCGATGACGGTGCTGCAAGCGGCCGTCGCCGCACCGGGTTGCGTGACCCGCGCTTGAAGGCGCGTACAGGATGTGCGTGCTTCAATGACACACAAGGTATGAAGATGAACGACTTGGCCAAGAATCTTTTGCTGTGGGTGGTAGTCGCCGTCGTGCTGATGGTGGTCTTCCAGGCCTTCGGCCCGCGCAGCGCCCAGACGGAGACGCTGGCCTACGACCAGTTCATCCAACAGGTGCAGTCCGATCGCGTGCAGAAGGTGCAGATCGCCGAGGACCGCACGACGATCGCGGGCGAGCGCAAGGACGGCACGAAGTTCGTGACCTACGCGCCGGAAGACAGCGGGCTGATGTACGACCTGCTGCACCACCGCGTGTCCGTCGCCCAGCAGCCGCCGCAGAACGGCCCGTCGCTGTGGGCGATCCTGCTCAACTTCCTTCCCATCCTGTTGATCGTTGGCGCATGGATCTTCGTCATGCGGCAGATGCAGCAGGGCGGTAGCAAGGGCGCGATGAGCTTCGGCAAATCGCGCGCGAAGATGCAGGGCGAGGACCAGGTCAAGGTCACGCTCGCCGACGTCGCCGGTTGCGACGAGGCGAAGCAGGAAGTCGGCGAACTCGTCGAGTTCCTGCGCGATCCGACGCGCTTCCAGAAGCTCGGCGGCAAGATTCCGCGCGGCGTGCTGATGGTCGGCCCGCCGGGTACCGGCAAGACGCTGCTCGCCCGCGCGATCGCAGGTGAAGCGAAGGTGCCGTTCTTCTCGATCTCCGGTTCGGACTTCGTCGAGATGTTCGTCGGCGTCGGTGCGAGCCGCGTGCGCGACATGTTCGACCAAGCGAAGAAGCACGCGCCCTGCATCATCTTCATCGACGAGATCGACGCGGTCGGTCGTCACCGCGGCGCCGGCCTCGGCGGCGGCCACGACGAGCGCGAGCAGACGCTCAACCAGTTGCTGGTCGAGATGGACGGGTTCGAGGGCGGCGAAGGCGTGATCGTGATCGCGGCGACGAACCGCCCCGACGTGCTGGATCCCGCGCTGCTGCGCCCGGGCCGTTTCGACCGTCAGGTCACAGTCGGCCTGCCCGACGTTCGCGGTCGCGAGCAGATCCTGAAAGTACACATGAAGAAGCTGCCCCTCGGCGACGACGTCGATGCGATGGTGGTTGCGCGCGGCACGCCGGGCTTCTCGGGCGCCGACCTGGCGAACCTCTGCAACGAAGCCGCGCTGTTCGCTGCTCGCGACAACGCCAAGCAGGTGCAGATGGAGCACTTCGACAAGGCGCGCGACAAGATCCTGATGGGCGCCGAGCGCCGCTCGATGGCGATGAGCCTCGAGGAGAAGACCAACACGGCGTACCACGAAGCCGGCCACGCGATCGTCGGCCGCCTCGTGCCGGAACACGATCCGGTCTACAAGGTGACGATCATTCCGCGCGGCCGCGCGCTCGGCGTCACCATGTACCTGCCAGAAGGCGATCGTTACAGCTACAACCGCACGATCATCGAGTCGCAGCTGTGCTCGCTGTATGGCGGTCGCGTTGCGGAAGAGCTGATCTTCGGTCGTGGCAAGGTCACCACCGGTGCGTCGAACGACATCGAGCGCGCGACCAAGATGGCCCGCAACATGGTCACCAAGTGGGGCCTGTCCGAACTCGGCCCGATCACGTTCGGCGAGGAAGAGGACGAGGTGTTCCTCGGTCGCTCGGTCACGCAGCACAAGAACGTGTCGGACGAGACCGCGCGCAAGATCGACGAGGTCGTGCGCAGCATCCTCGACAACGCGTACGCGCGGTCGGTGAAGATCCTCACCGACAACGTCGACAAGCTGCACGCGATGGCGAAGGCGCTGCTCGAGTACGAGACCATCGACGCGACGCAGATCGACGCGATCATGGAAGGCCGCGAGCCGCCGCCGCCGTCCGGCTGGGGCCGCGGTGGCCCGGCGACCGAGGAGCCCAAGCGCCTCACGCTCGGCGGTCCGCAGCCCAGCGGCACCTGATCCGCGTTGCCAGAAGCATCCGAAAAGGCCAGAGTCCGCTCTGGCCTTTTTCGTTGGGTGACGTGCATGAAGCAGTCGGGTCGCATGGGTGTATTTCTCGCGATCGGTGTCGCCATTGGCGTGGCGATCGGCGCGGCGATGCACCAGATCGCCATGGGCGTGGCGCTCGGCGTTGCATTCGGCGTCGTCCTCGGCCGCATCGCCGGACGACGCGGACAACCCTGATGTTCGACATCTCACCGACGCTCGACTGCGCCGGTCGTCGCCTCGTGCTCGACCGTCCGCGTGTCATGGGCATCGTCAACGTCACGCCGGATTCGTTCGCTGACGGCGGCGCGCATTTCGATCTCGATGCTGCGGTGGCGCACGGACGGCGGCTCGTCGACGAGGGTGCGGACCTGCTCGACGTCGGCGGTGAGTCGACGCGTCCGGGCGCGGCGGATGTCGATGCGGGCAAAGAGATCCGGCGCGTCGTACCTGTCATCGAACGACTGGTGCGCGAAACGGGCGTGCCGGTGAGCGTCGACACGTCGAAACCGGAGGT
This sequence comes from Lysobacter claricitrinus, assembly GCF_045866565.1. Classification (NCBI taxonomy): domain Bacteria; kingdom Pseudomonadati; phylum Pseudomonadota; class Gammaproteobacteria; order Lysobacterales; family Lysobacteraceae; genus Lysobacter; species Lysobacter claricitrinus. The sequence continues at coordinate 128,249 of NZ_BAAFZV010000002.1, forward strand.
GATGCGCGCTGCGGTCGCCGCAGGCGCGGGGCTCATCAACGACGTCTACGCGCTGCGACGCGACGGTGCACTCGATGCCGCGGCGTCGCTCGGTGTACCCGTCGTACTGATGCACATGCTCGGCGAGCCGCGATCGATGCAGGACGATCCGCGCTATGACGACGTCGTCGCAGACGTGCACCGCTTCCTCGCCGAGCGCATTTTCGCGGCCGAAATGGCCGGCATCGACAAGAAGCGCATCGTCGTCGACCCCGGCTTCGGGTTCGGCAAGACGCGCGATCACAACCTGCAGTTGCTGGCGAATTTCGAGCGCTTCATCGACCTCGGCGTGCCGGTGCTGGCGGGTCTGTCACGCAAGCGCACGATCGGTGACATCACCGGGCGCGACGCGCCTGCCGATCGCGTCTTCGGGTCCGTCGCCGCGCACCTGATCGCCGTGCACAACGGCGCGCGCATCGTGCGCGTGCACGATGTCGCGGCGACGGTCGATGCACTGAAAGTGTGGAGCGCGGTCGATGCGCAGCCGCGGCCGAAGGCGCGCAGTGCGGCGCCGTCGATCCGCTGGCCGGACGACGACTGAGGGACTGCCGCGCGTCGATTTCGACGCGTCGGAATCGCGCCGCCGTTGTCCGCACCGGACATGGATTCGATAGCCCGTCGAAGCGGAGCGGACGAGGCCGCCATCGCAACGCGCGCTATGGCGCGTCGAGTCCGCTGTCAAGCTGCGCGTTACCCACACGCGCTGTGGATAACCCACGGGAGCGGATTGTGGATAACCGTTCGAGGGCGCGTCGCGTCGGGCGTGCAGGCCATCGTGGCGAAACTTTGACCGGGCGATGACGGATCGCATCGCGGTCGCGCTTGCTCCACACTTCGGCCACCCGTACGCCGCCCCGAGGCACGCATGTCGACCTGGCTCCGTCGCAAGGACATCGATCGCATCACCGTGCACGAGGAGGGGCGTCGGCTCGTCCGCACATTGAGCTGGCCGCATCTGGTCGCGCTCGGCATCGGCGCGATCGTGGGTACGGGCATCTACACGCTGGTCGGCGTCGCGGCGAATCTCGCCGGACCGGCGGTGCTGCTGTCGTTCGTGGTCGCCGGCGTCGTCTGCGCCTGTGCGGCGCTCGCGTACGCCGAGATGGCGACGATGATGCCCGCGGCAGGCAGCGCCTACACGTACAGCTATGCGGTCCTGGGCGAGAGCATCGCCTGGGTGGTGGGCTGGAGCCTGATCCTCGAGTACTCGCTGGTGGTGAGTGCGGTGGCCGTCGGGTGGTCGGGCTCGGTGGTCGAGTTCCTCCAGGGGCTGGGCGTCGCGTTGCCGCACGCGTTGATCGCCGGGCCGCATGCGGGCGGCATCGTCAACCTGCCGGCCGTGCTGATCGTGTTCGTCGTTGCAGGGTTGCTGATGGTCGGCACACGCGAGAGCGCGACGCTCAACGCCGCGCTGGTCGCGGTGAAGGTCGTGGCGCTGGGCGTGTTCGTCGCGATCGCGATGCCGCATTTCGATGCGGGCAACCTGCATCCGTTCATGCCGTACGGCTTCGTCAAGGCGGCGGGCGCGGACGGTGTCGAGCGTGGCGTCATGGCCGCGGCGGCGATCATCTTCTTCGCGTTCTACGGCTTCGACGCGATCTCGACCGCGGCGGAAGAAGCGAAGAATCCGGGACGCGACCTGTCGATCGGCATCGTTGGCTCGATGATCGGCTGCACGCTGATCTACCTGCTCGTTGCGGTCGCCGCTGTGGGCGCGATGCACTACACGGTGTTCGCGCAGAGCCCGGCGCCGCTGGCGCTGATCATGCGCGAGCTGGGGCAGGGCGCGGCGGCGAAGATCGTCGCGGGCGCGGCGGTGGTCGCGCTGCCGACGGTGCTGCTCGCGTTCTTCTACGGCCAGAGCCGCATCTTCTTCGTCATGTCGCGCGACGGCCTGTTCCCGCGCGCGCTGTCGAAGGTGAATCCGCGCACCGGCACGCCGGTCGCGATCACGTTGTTCACGGCGGTGATCGTCGCTGCGCTCGCGGGCGTGGCGCGACTCGACGAGATCGCCGCGCTCGCCAACGCGGGCACGCTCGCCGCGTTCGTCGCCGTCGCGGCCTGCCTGCTCGTCCTGCGCGTCCGCGATCCGCAGCGTGCGCGCGTGTTCCGCACGCCGGCGGCGTGGATCGTCGGCCCGATCGCGATCCTCGGCTGCCTGTATCTCTTCTACAGCCTGCCGCACCGCACGCAGTACTGGTTCCTGATCTGGAACGCGATCGGCGTCGCCGTGTACCTGCTGTTCGGTCGACGCGGCAGCGTGCTGGCGCGCGGCGAGCACGCCTGACGTCGCGTCGTCGATGGCCGACCCGCGTCCGCTCGCCATCGCGTTGATGGGCCCGACCGCGTCGGGCAAGACCGCGCTCGCGGTCGAGTGGGCGCAGCGGTTCGGCGGCGACGTGGTGAGCGTCGATTCGGCGCTCGTCTATCGCGGGCTCGACATCGGTGCAGCCAAGCCGACCGCGCACGAACGCGATGGCGTCGCGCATCACCTCATCGACGTGCGCGAGCCCTGGCAGCCGTATTCGGCCGCGGACTTCGCGACCGATGCGCTCGTGGCGATCAACGACATCCTCGCGCGCGGTCGCCTGCCCATCCTCGCCGGCGGCACCGGCCTGTATTTCCACGCACTGCTGCGCGGGCTCGCACCCATGCCCGAGGCCGATGCGGATGTGCGCGCAACGCTCGAAGCCGAAGCCGCCGAGCGCGGTTGGGCGGCATTGCACGCGGAGCTGGCGACGGTCGACCCCGAGGCCGCATCGCGCATCCACGCGACCGATGCGCAGCGTATCCAGCGCGCGCTCGAGGTCTGGCGCATCAGTGGTCGCACGATTTCGGACTGGCGTCGCGAGCGCCCGGCACAGCGCTTCCCGTGCCGCGTGCTGAAGCTAGTGGTTGCGCCCGCGTCGCGCGAGGTATTGCACGAGCGCATCGCGCGTCGCTTCGACGCGATGCTCGAGACCGGTTTCCTCGACGAGGTCCACCGCCTGCGTGGACTGCCCGCGATCGCCGCGCATCCGCGACCGCTCGATCTGCCGGCGATGCGCGCGGTCGGCTACCGTCAGGCGTGGGAGCACCTCGACGGTCAGTTCGACGCGGCGACGCTGCGCGATCGCGGCATCTTCGCCACGCGCCAGCTCGCGAAGCGACAGCTCACCTGGCTGCGCGGGGAACTCGATGCGCTGTGGGGCGACCCGCTCCACGGTCGCGCCCGACTCGACCGACTCGTGACGGACTTCGTCGAACCGCGCTGAACGTCGCGCTCCTCGACGCCGCGCCGACGGGAAATCAGCCACTTTGCGCTACCATCGGGCCGTCGCTGCCGTGGGGACAACCGCGGCGACACGGCCTGCCTCAGCGGGCCGCCCATAACAACAAGAGCAAAAGGTGGGGAACAGCAATGTCGAAGGGGCAATCTCTCCAGGACCCGTTCCTGAATGCACTGCGCCGCGAGCGCGTGCCGGTGTCGGTGTACCTGGTCAACGGGATCAAGCTGCAGGGGACGATCGAGTCGTTCGACCAGTTCGTAGTGCTGCTGCGCAATACCGTGAGCCAGATGGTCTACAAGCACGCCATCTCGACCGTGGTGCCCGCGCGCAACGTGCGCGTCGGACCGGGCGGTGGCTATGTGCAGCCCGGCGACAGCGAAGGCGCGCCGGAGAACGGCACGGAATGATGCGAATGTGGTTGGAGGTGCAGAGTGTTTGAACGCTCGCGCAAGGGCGAGAACGCGCTGCTGATCCAGCCGCACGCCGGCCCGCTCGACGAGACGGTGCTGGAGGAGTTCCAGGAACTCGCGCGGTCGGCCGGGGCGAGCATCGCCACCGTGCTGACCGCGCGCATCGACCGCCCGAATGCGGCGACGCTGATCGGCAGCGGCAAACTCGAGGAAGTGCAGGCCGCCGCCGAAGCCAGCGGCGCCGACCTGATCCTCGTCAACCATCCGCTGTCGCCCGGCCAGGAACGCAACCTCGAGAAGGTGCTCAAGCGTCGCGTCGTCGACCGCACGGGCCTGATCCTCGACATCTTCGCGCAGCGTGCGCGCAGCCACGAAGGCAAGCTGCAGGTCGAGCTCGCGCAGCTTCGACACATGGCCACGCGCCTGGTGCGCGGCTGGACCCACCTGGAGCGCCAGCGTGGTGGTTCGATCGGCCTGCGCGGCCCGGGTGAGACCCAGCTCGAAACCGACCGCCGCCTGCTTCAGAAGCGCCTCGAACAACTGTCCAAGCGGCTCGACAAGGTCGAAGTGCAGCGCACGCAGATGCGTCGGGCGCGACTGAAGGGCGAACTGCCGCGCGTCGCGCTGGTCGGCTACACCAACGCGGGCAAGTCGACGCTGTTCAATGCGCTGACCGGCGCCGGGGCCTACGCGGCCGACAAGCTGTTCGCGACGCTCGACCCGACCGTGCGTCGCGTCGATCTCGCCGGCGGCGGTGTCGTGCTCGCCGACACCGTCGGCTTCGTGCGCGACCTGCCGCACGAACTGGTCGCGGCGTTCCGCTCCACGCTGTCCGAAGCGCGAGAGGCGGATCTGCTGCTGCACGTCATCGACGCCGCCGACCCGTTGCGCACGGATCGCATCGCGCAGGTCGATGCCGTGCTCAAGGACATCGGCGCGAGCGACATCCCGCAGCTGCTCGTGTTCAACAAGATCGACCGCCTCGAAGACATGGCGCCCCGTTACGATCGCTTCGTCGAGGAGCGCCCGCGCGTGTGGCTGTCGGCGCGCGACGGCACCGGCCTCGACTTGCTCGGCGACGCGCTTGGCCAGATGCTCGGCCTGGAGCGCGTGACCGGCCGCATCCATCTGCCATCCGCGTCCGCGCGCCTGCGAGGCCGGCTGTATGAGCTGGGCGCCATTCGCGCGGAACGTGTCGACGACGATGGCTGGTCGCTCGACATCGACATGCCGCAGGCCGAAGCCCGGCGCATCGCGGACGGCGCGGGCGGACACCTGCTCACCCCGCTGCTTCCACCCCCGGTTGATCCGCCGCCCCTTGGTTGAGGCGGCTGGACCCCCCACCTAGAATCCCGAACATCGCGCCGGCGTTACGCCGTTCCGCGAAGGCGCGACCGCCGCGCCCGCGGCGGTCGCCGATGCACCCTCAGGAGTCCGCATGGCCTGGAACACGCCCGGCAGTGACAACGGCGACCGCGAATCGCGGCCGCGCAGCCCGCGACGTGGTTTCGCGCCCAACGACCTGCTCGACCGCCTGCGTGGCCTCGGCGATGGCAACGGGCCGCTGCGGTGGGTCGCGCTGGCGCTGGGCCTGGTGCTGGTGTTTTCGACCTTCACGCTGATCTCCGAGCAGCAGCGCGGCGTCGTGCTGCGTTTCGGCCAGTTCGCGCGCGAACTCAGGCCCGGTCCGCACCTGAAGATGCCGTGGCCCATCGAGCGTGTGTTCAAGGTCAACGCGACGCAGATCAAGACGTTCACGCAGACCGTGCCGGTGCTGACCTCCGACGAGAACATCGTCTACGTCGATATCAACGTGCAATACCGCATCGCCGATTCGCAGCAGTACCTGTTCGGCACGCGTGATGCCGACGAGGTGCTGAAGGAAGCATCGCTGTCGACGGTGCGCGAGATGGTCGGCCGCTCCAACCTCGACACGGTGCTCGGCTCACGCAATGCGTTGGCCGTAGCCGCGCGCACGCGCCTCGAGAAGTCGTTGCAGGCGTACCGTACCGGTCTGACGGTGACCGAACTCAACCTTCCCAACGCGCGTCCGCCGGAAGAAGTGAAACCGGCGTTCGACGACGTCAACAGCGCGCAGCAGGACAAGGACCGCGTGATCAGCGAGGCGCGCGCGTACGCCGCCAAGGTGATCCCGGAGGCGCGCGGCGAAGCGGCTCGCGTCCGGGCGACGGCGGAAGGCGAAAAGGCCTCGGCGATCGCGCGCGCGACGGGCGATGCGAATCGTTTCTCGCTGCTGGTCGAGCAGTACAAGGCGGCGCCGGACGTCACCCGCAAGCGTCTCTGGCTGGAAACCGTGCAGCGCGTGCTGGCGGAGAACCGCACGATCGTCGGCGGCGATTCGCGCCAGCTGATCTACGTTCCGATGTCGGATGCGAACGCCACGCAGCCGGTCGCGCCGCCGCTGCTCGCGCAGCCGCAGGCGGCACCGTCGATCATCCCCGACGTGCTCGCGCCGGTGACCGCATCGGGTGATTCGAATGGTCGCGGCCCGCGTGCGCCGCGCGCACCTCGTAGCGCAGGAGCCGAACGATGAGATATCCCGCCCTGATTGCACTGGTTGTCGCGACGTTGCTCGCGCTGATGGGGTCGGTGTTCGTCGTGCCGGCAGGCTACAGCGCCATCGTGCTCAACCTCGGCCGGCTCGCGCGTACCGATCTGGGCCCCGGCCTGCATTTCAAGTTCCCGCTGGTGGAAAGCCAGTTGCTGTTCGACCGTCGCCTCGAAGTGTTGCCCGCCGAACCGGAGCGTTACCTCACCTCCGAACGCAAGGACATCAGCGTCGACTTCTTCGCGGTCGGCCGCATCGAGAACCTGCGCGCGTTCTACCGCGCGACCGGTGGTGATGAGTCGGTCGCCATTGAACGTCTCGCGCCCATCATCAAGGACGCGCTGCGCAACGAGATCAACACGCGCACGCTGTCGGAGGTGGTGTCGGGTGATCGCAGCCGGATCGTCGCGGCGCAGCTGGCGACCATCAACAAGGGCGCGTCCACGCTCGGCGTGCGCATCCTCGACCTGCGCATCAAGCAGATCGACCTGCCGACCGACAGCAAGGTCATCGCCGACGTCTACAGCCGCATGCGCGCGCAGCGCCAGCAGGTGGCGAGCCAGTTGCGCGCGGAAGGCGCGGAGCAGGCGCAGCGCATCAAGGCCGATGCCGACCGCGACAGCGCGGTGATCGTCGCCGAGGCCGAGCGCGATGCGCAGGAACTGCGTGGCCAGGGCGATGCGCAGGCTGCGCGCCTGTACGCCGACGCCGCGCAGAAGGACCCGGGCTTCTATGCGTTCCAGCGCAGCCTCGAGGCCTATCGCCAGGCATTCGGCACCGGCCAGACGGTGATCGTCGTGGACAAGAACGACCCGTTCCTGCAGTACCTAAAATCCGACCATTGATGGCGCGTGAGTTGCTCTCCGCGCTCTGCCTGGTGGCGGTGCTCCAAGGCCTGTTCCTGTTCCTCACGCCGGATGGCTGGAAGCGCACCGTCGAGCGGCTGTACGTGCTGAGCACGCCACAGCTGCGCGTGTTCGGGGCGGTCATCGTCGTCGTCGGGCTGCTCTCGCTGTGGGGCGTGCGCGGCTGAACGATGCGACCGGCGGGGTGGCCCCACCGGACCGAAACCCGGATAATGCACAAAAGCCGGACGGGGACACCCGCCGGCTTTTTCCATGTCTGCGATCCGCCACGGCGGATCGGTCGGCCGACGTGCGCCCGAGGGCGCCATCACGCGCGCTGCCGCGTGCCGCCGATGTCGCGCGTCCACGCGGCCGGTCCTCTGTGCACGCAGCGAATTCGGAGAGCGGTAATGGGTCAGTCGGTAGTGGTGCTCGGTGCCCAGTGGGGCGACGAAGGCAAGGGCAAGATCGTCGACCTGCTGACGCAGGATATCGGCGCGGTCGTGCGCTTCCAGGGCGGCCACAACGCCGGCCACACGCTGGTCATCGGCGGCAAGAAGACCGTACTCCACCTGATTCCGTCGGGCGTGCTGCGCCCCGACGCGCTGTGCCTGATCGGCAATGGCGTGGTGCTGCATCCGGGCGCGCTGCAGAAGGAGATCGCCGAGCTCGAAGGCAACGGCGTCGAAGTGCGTTCGCGCCTGAAGATCAGCCCCGCCACGCCGGTGATCATGCCGTACCACATCGCCCTGGATCAGGCGCGCGAGAAGGCCGCCGGCGGCAAGGCGATCGGTACGACCGGGCGCGGCATCGGCCCCGCGTACGAGGACAAGGTCGCGCGTCGCGGCATCCGCATCGCCGACCTGCACTATCCGCAGGAAATGGCCGAGAAGCTGCGCGCCGCGCTCGACTATCACAACTTCGTGTTGACCAAGTACCTCGGCGTCGAAGGCGTCGACTACCAGCAGACGCTCGACGAAGCGCTCGCGTTCGGTGAATACGTCGAGCCGATGAAGGCCGACGTCGCCGGCATCCTTCACGAGCTGCGCAAGCAGGGCAAGAAGGTGCTGTACGAAGGCGCGCAGGGCTCGCTGCTCGACATCGACCACGGGACGTATCCGTACGTCACCTCGTCGAACACCACGGTGGGCGGCGCGCTCGCCGGTACCGGCGTTGGCGCGGACGCGATCGACTATGTGCTCGGCATCGCGAAGGCGTACGCGACGCGTGTCGGCGGCGGCCCGTTTCCGACCGAGCTCGACGACGAGATCGGGCAGGGCATCCGCGATCGTGGCCAGGAATACGGCGCGACCACCGGCCGCCCGCGTCGCTGCGGCTGGATGGACATCGTCGCGCTGAAGCGTGCCGTCGCCATCAACGGCATCAGTGGCCTGTGCATCACCAAGCTCGACATCCTCGACGGGATGGAGAAGCTGAAGATCTGCATTGCCTACGAATACCGCGGTAAGCGCACGGAATACGCGCCGCTCGATGCTGCCGGCTGGGAAGAATGCACGCCGGTCTACCTCGAGTTCCCGGGCTGGAACGAGAGCACCGCGGGCATCACCGAATGGGACAAGCTGCCGGCCGCCGCGCGCGCCTACCTTCGCTCGCTGGAGGAGCTCGCGGGTTGCCCGCTCGCGATCGTCTCGACCGGCCCGGACCGCGACGCCAACATCGTGCTGCAGGATCCGTTCGCCTGATCCCGGGGCGCTGCATTGCCGCATGACGCGGGCTGCCTTCGGGCGGCCCGTTGCGTTTCACGCGTCGAAACGGTCGTGGATGCGCCCTGCACGGCCGGTGTGCGACGAAGGCGGCGTGCGGATGTCGTCATCCACCACCCGCAACGCTCCGCTCCCCGCGCAAGGAGGCGACGCATGGCATCGATGAATCTTCGGCAGGCGCGAAAGCGCGTCGCGCAATGGCGGCTGGGCAGCACGTCGAGCCGCTATGAATCCTCCGGCCGCGGCGCCGGTGTTATCTCCTCGGGTAAAGGCGACGCGGGCGGCAAGTCGTACGGCGAATACCAGCTGTCGTCGCGCACCGGGACGCTGCAGCAGTACCTCGCGCAGTCGTACTACGCACCGCGCTTCGCCGCGCTCGAGCCCGGCACGCCGGCGTTCGACGCGATGTGGACGCGCATCGCGGCCAGCGATCCCGCGTTCGCCCGCGACCAGCACGACTTCATCGGCCGCACGCACTACGACGCGCAACTCGCCCGACTCCGCGACGCCGGTATCGACCTGTCAGGCGCGGGCTACGCCGTGCACGACATGCTCTGGAGCACGGCGGTGCAGTACGGCGCGCTGACGCTGTCGATCGTCACGAACGCGCTGCACGGAACATTCGGTGCAGCGGCGGACGCCACGACATTGACCGACGCGCAGATCGTCGGCGCCGTACAGGACTACAAACTCGCCCACCTGCAGACGTTGTTCGCGCATTCGAAGCCGCTATGGCCGGGCCTGCGACGCCGCGTCGTCGATGAGAAACGCGATCTGTTGCGACTCGCGGATGCCGAGTGCATCGTGGTCGAAGCGGATCGCGCGGCGGCCGAGCGCGCTTCGCGCAGCGCGTGAAACCTGCACCTTCAGCTAACACGGGTGGCCTACGCTGTCGGCCTGCAGCAGGGAAGCCGACGATGCGCGACGATCGACCTCCGCCTGGCGTGCCCGTGCGAGCGCTGGCTGTCGCGGCGGCTGGCGCGATGTCGTGCACCGGTTGCCACCTGCTGGGCGCGCTGTTCGACGTTCACGTCCTACGCGAGATCGTCCTGGTGGTGATCGTCATCGCGATCATCGGCTTCTTCGTGTCACGCTCGGACAAGCGCTAGTCGGCGTCGATGCGGTGCACGTCCTGCGCGATGCGCGCGACTTCCGCCGGCACGTGGCTGACGTAGATCATCGGCAACCCGCTCTCGTCGCGAACACGCTGCAGGTACGGCAGCAGGTCGTCGCGACGATCGGCGTCGAGCATCGACAACGGCTCGTCGAGCAGCAGCAGTCGCGGTTGCGCGAGCAATGCGCGGCCGAGCGCGATGCGTTGCACTTCGCCGCCCGACAGTCCGCCGGTGCGACGCGCCAGCAACGGCGCGAGTGCGAGGAGCTCGACCACGTCGTCGAGTCGCGTCTCGCCGGCCGACGCGTGCCGCGCGCCGTAGAGAAGATTGGACCGGACGTCGAGGTGCGGGAACAGCCGACCGTCCTGGAAGACGTAGCCGATACGGCGGCGGTGCGCGGGCACGTCGACGCCTCGCGACGAATCGAACAGCACGTCGCCCGCTACTTCGATGCGGCCATCGACGGGACGGACAAGCCCGGCTACCGCGTGCAGCAGCGAGGTCTTGCCACTTCCGGATGCGCCAACCACGGCCACGACACGTGACGCGCTCTGCAGGCGGACGCGGCGCTCGAATCCGCCGCGCTGCAGCAGCACGTCGATGTCATGCACGACGCCGCTCACGTCGGTGGGTCCGCGCGGCCGCGCTGCGCCAGCGCTTCGGCCACGAGCATTGCGACGAACGAGATCGCGACCGACACGCCGCACAGCAACCACACACGCGACTCCGCGCCGGGAACCTGCAGCAGGCCGTAGATCGCGGACGACAGCGTGCGCGTTTCGCCGGGAATGCTCGATACGAACGTAATCGTCGCGCCGAACTCGCCGACCGCTTTGGCGAAGCCGAGCACCGCGCCGGCGATGACACCCGGCCACGCGAGCGGCAGCGTGATGCCGGTGAACACGCGCCATGGCGACGCGCCGAGCGTCGATGCCGCGTTCTCCAGTCGACGGTCGACGCCTTCGATCGACAGCCGTATCGCGCGCACCATCAACGGAAAGCCCATCACTGCGCACGCCAGCGCCGCACCGGTCCAACGGAATGCGAAGGTGATGCCCAGCGCGTCGTGCAGCCACGCGCCAATCAGGCCGCGTCGCCCGAGCAGCGCTAGTAGCGCGTACCCGGTGACGACAGGCGGCAGCACCAGCGGCAGGTGCACGATGGCGTCGACCAGCAACCGGCCGGGAAAGCGGCGCCGCGCCAGCAACCAGCCGACTGCGACCGCAACCGGCAGGCTTGCCAGCGTGGCGACCACCGCGACCTTCAGGCTGAGCAGGACGGCCGCGGTTTCGTCGGCGGAGAGTGCGGTCACTTGGGTGCGAGAAACCCGTGTCGACGGAACACGGCCTGCGCGGCCGGCGTGGCCAGCCATGCGACGAAATCGGCGGACTTAGGATGGGCACTCGCGGCGATGCGCGCGGCGGGATAGACGATGCGTGGATGCGTCGCCGCCGGGAAGCGCGCGACCGCGCGCACGCGCGGCTCGGCCAGCGCGTCACTCGCGTACACGATGCCGAGCACCGCTTCGCCACGGGCGACGAGTTGCAGCGCGGCGCGCACGTTCTCCGCTTCCACCACGCGCGGCTGCACGGTCGCCCACGCGCCCAGCGATTCCAGCGCGGCACGGCCGTATTTCCCCGCCGGCACGCTGGCGGTGAGCGCGAGCGCGATCCGGCCATCGGTGCCCAGCAGCGGCCGCAGGTCGACGCCCCGCTTGAGCGTGACGCGTGGCGTCGTCGCGTCGGTCGGCGCGATCAGCACCAGCGCATTGCCGGCGATGTCGCGACGCGTCGTCGTGTCGATGAGGCGCTTCGCCTGCAGCTCGTCCATCCAGTCGAGATCGGCCGAGATGAAGACATCCGCGGGCGCGCCGTCCTCGATCTGGCGCGCGAGCGCGGAACTCGCGGCGTAGGAAACCCGCACCGTCGCGCCGTGCGTGCGGCCATACAGCGCGCCCGCTTCGTCGAGCGTTTCCTTGAGGCTGGCCGCGGCGAATACCGTGATCGGCTCCGCGGCGAACGCCGGAAGGGCCGCGAGCAGGAGCAGCAGCGCGGTGATTGCACGGGCCGGCAAGCGCATGGGAGCCAATCCATCGAACGGATAGCGGCATTAGACCAGAGCGCGTCTTCACCCGGCGAGCGCCGTGGGCATCGTCCAATGCAGCCGATTCACGGTGGGAACGGCATGGACGGCGAATCCAGGCATGACATCCGGCGGCGGCAACGCGCGCGCGACGACGCTTTCGTGCGCGTGCGCGGCGCGCGCGAACACAACCTCAAGGACATCGACGTCGACATCCCGCGCGACGCGCTGGTGGTGTTCTCGGGCGTGTCGGGATCGGGCAAGTCGTCGCTCGCCTTCGGAACGCTGTACGCCGAAGCGCAGCGCCGCTACTTCGAATCGGTGGCGCCGTATGCACGCCGCCTGATCGACCAGGTCGGCGTGCCCGACGTCGACGAGATCGAAGGGCTGCCGCCTGCAGTGGCGCTGCAACAGCAACGTGGCACCGCGAGCGCGCGGTCGACGGTGGGCAGCGTGACCACGCTGTCGAGCCTGGTGCGCATGATGTATTCGCGCGCCGGCACGTATCCGCCGGGCCGGGCGATGCTGTATGCCGAGGATTTCTCCGCGAACACGCCGCAGGGCGCGTGCCCGAACTGTCATGGCCTTGGCTACGTGTACGACGTGACCGAGGCGTCGATGGTGCCGGACCCGTCGCTGTCGATCCGCGAGAAGGCGATAGCGTCGTGGCCCCCCGCGTGGCACGGGCAGAACCTGCGCGACATCCTGGTGACGCTCGGCTACGACGTCGATCGCCCATGGAAGGACCTTCCGAAGAAGGACCGCGACTGGATCCTCTTCACCGAGGAGACGCCGACGGTACCGGTGTACCCCGGCTTCACGCCCACCGAGACGCGCACGGCGCTCAAGCGCAAGACCGAGCCCGCGTACATGGGCACGTACATGGGCGCGCGACGCTACGTGCTGCACACCTTCGCGACGACCCAGAGCGCGCTGATGAAGCGTCGCGTTGCGCGCTATCTCACCGGCACGCTGTGCCCGGTGTGCGACGGCAAGCGGCTCAAGCGCGAAGCGCTATCGGTCAAGTTCGCGGGCCTCGACATAGGCGAACTGTCGCAGCTGCCGTTCGACCGGCTCGCGGACGTATTGCGACCCGTTGCGGAAGGTCGCTTCGACGCGGCATCGGGCAAGGCACATGGCGACGCACGCGGCGCCGAAGCCACCAGGCGCGACCGCGCCACGCGCAAGGCCGCCGGCCAGGCGGCGCACGCCGCGGCGCCCAACATCCATCGCACAGGCACGATGTCCGAAGAAAAGCGCATCGCTGCGCAACGCATTGCGGCTGATCTGGTCGCGCGCGTCGGCACGCTGCAGGGTTTGGGGCTGGGCTATCTCGCGATGGATCGTTCCACGCCCACGCTGTCGCCCGGCGAACTGCAGCGACTGCGCCTGGCCACGCAGATCCGCTCGAACCTGTTCGGTGTCGTGTATGTGTTGGACGAACCGTCCGCCGGCCTTCATCCCGCCGACAGCGAGGCGTTGTTCGACGCGCTTCTGCAACTGCGCGAGAGCGGCAATTCCATCTTCGTGGTCGAACACGATCTCGGCATGATGCGGCGCGCCGACTGGCTGGTGGACGTCGGCCCCGGCGCCGGCGAGCGCGGCGGGAAGGTGCTCTACAGCGGACCGCCGCCGGGACTCGATGCCGTGCGGGAATCGGAAACCGCGCGCTACCTGTTCGACCGCGTGGCGGCGTCGTCGCGTGCGCCTCGCGAACCAGCCGGCTGGCTGGAACTGCGCGACGTGCATCGCAACAACCTGCACGGTCTCGATGCGCGCATTCCCCTCGGCGTGCTGACCGCCGTGACCGGCGTGTCGGGTTCGGGCAAGTCGAGCCTGATCAGCCAGGCGCTGGTCGAACTGGTCTGCGCGCATCTCGGCCACGAGCCGGAAGATGACGAGCCGGAACCCGAAGACGGCCCGAGCATCGTGCAACGCACGCGCGGGCACCTGGGCGGCGATGTCGATGCGATCCGCCGGCTGGTGCGTGTCGACCAGAAACCGATCGGCCGCACGCCGCGATCGAACCTCGCGACCTACACGGGCCTGTTCGACCATGTGCGCAAGCTGTTCGCGGCCACGCCGGATGCGCGTCGTCGCCGCTACGATGCGGGGCGTTTCTCGTTCAACGTCGCCAAGGGACGTTGCGAAACCTGCGAAGGCGAAGGGTTCGTCAGTGTCGAGTTGCTGTTCATGCCGAGCGTGTACGCGCCGTGCCCGACGTGCCACGGCGCGCGCTACAACGAGGCGACGCTGAAGGTGCAGTGGAACGGCAAAAACATCGCGGACGTGCTCGCGATGAACGTCGAGGAGGCCTGCGACTTCTTTGCGGATGAATCCACGGTGCTGCGCCCGCTCAGGCTGCTGCGCGACATCGGGCTCGGCTATCTGCGACTTGGCCAGCCGGCGACCGAACTTTCCGGCGGCGAGGCGCAACGCATCAAGCTGGTCACCGAGTTGCAGCGCAGCCAGCGTGGTCGTGGCCTGTACGTGCTGGACGAACCGACCACGGGCCTTCACCCGGCCGACGTGGATCGGCTCATGGCGCAACTGCACGGCCTCGTCGATGCGGGCAACACCGTCGTGCTGGTCGAGCACGAGATGCGGGTCGTCGCGCAGAGCGACTGGGTGATCGACATCGGGCCCGGCGCGGGCGAGCAGGGTGGTCGGCTCGTCGCCTGCGGTACGCCAGTCGATGTCGCGCGGTCCGCCGACAGTCGCACTGCGAACTATCTCGCCGATGTCATGGGCCACCAACGCCGGTAGCTTCTTCGTCGCAGCTCGCGACGTCGGCAACCGGGGACGGCGGCATCGCCGGAACTTCCGCGGGCACCGCGACCTCGTCGTGCGACATCGGGAGCATCTTCGCCTTCCGCCAGCCGCCGAACCGGTAGTACGCCGCAGAGGCGATCATCGCCACGACCGCGCTCACCGGGAAGCTCCACCAGATCGCGTCGGCGCCAAGCCGCGGTTGCAGCAGCGATGCGAACGGCACGCGCACGCCCCACAGCGCGAACGCGAGGATGAGCAGCGGCGGAATCACCGCGCCGGTCGCGCGCACGACGCCCGACAGGACGAACGTCACGCCGAAGAACATGAAGGAGAAGATCACGATGGGATCGAGGTGCTGCGCGATCGCCAGCGCCGGGCTCGACGCGGGCAGGAACAGCGACAGCGTGGCGTGGTCGAACACGATCAGCGGAACGATCAATGCGCCGGTCATGAGGAAGTTGAACAGCACGCCGGATTTCGCCGTGGCGTGCACGCGGTCCCAGCGATGCGCGCCGACGTTCTGCGCCGCCATCGACGAGCAGGCCGCGCCGATCGCCATCGCCGGCATCTGCACATAGGTCCACAGCTGCAGCGATGCGCCGTATGCCGCGGTGGTGTCCACACCGTGCTTGTTGACCATCGTCATCATCGCGAGCATCGCGACCGAGATCAGCATCATCTGCAGCCCGATGGGAATGCCCTTGCCGATCAGCGACTTCAACACGGCGAAGTTCGGCTTGTAGAGATGCCGTTCATTGCGGCTGATCCACAGGCGATGCTTCTTGTGGCGCAGCCAGAGTAGAAGCGCGGCCAGGCTGGTTGCGTTCGCGATGAGCGTCGCCGTCGCCGCGCCGGAAATGCCCATTTCCGGGAACGGCCCGAGGCCGAACAACAGCACCGGGTTGAAACCGATGTCGAGCGCCACCGTCATCAACAGGAAGATGAAGGGCGTGCGCGTATCGCCGGAGCCGCGCAGGATCGCGGTGATGAAGGTGAAGGCGTAGAGGAAAGGCAGTGCGAGGAAAATGATGCGCAGGTAGGACTCGGCGAAGGGAAGCGCGGCAGCTGGCGTATCCATCCACGCGAGCAGGTGTCGCGAGAACGGCAGGCCGATCGCGGCGATGATGACCGACAGGCCGATGAAGAACGTCGCGCTGGTGCCGATCACGCAACGCGCCTGCGTGAGGTCGTTGCGACCGATCGCCTGCGCGACCAGGATGCTGGCCGCCATGCCGACGCCGAACACCGCGCCGAGCAGCAGGAACATCACGTTGTTGGCATTCGCGGTAGCGGTGAGCGCCTGTTCGCCGAGGAACCGGCCCACCCACACCGCGTTGATCGACCCGTTGAGTGACTGCAGAACGTTGCCGCCCAGGATCGGCAGCGCGAACAGGAACAGGGTGCGGGCGATCGGGCCTTCGGTGAGGTTGTGGCGCTGTGGCATTCGGTCCTCCGACTCATTCCAGCCTACCGGGCAGGCGTGACCGCGGCGCGCATTCGCCAGCCTCGTCCGCAGACGAACGGCCCCAGATGTGAACGCCCGGTTGGCGCGCCGATAACAACCGTGTCGATAACCTGTGAACGCTCCCGGTCGCCGGTGCACGGACCGCCGCCGGGATGCGCGGACCGTCGCGGCCGCCCTGCAGCCTTGCGACGGAATGGAACGGTGTCGTCCCCCCCACGACACCGACGCCAACGGAGGACGTAGAAATGGCGAACAGCAATGGCGGCCGCCACGGTGGCGGCTTCGGCAGCATGGATCCGGACAAGCAACGCGCAATCTCGTCGATGGGCGGCCGTGCCGCACACGAGAGCGGCCACGCCCACGAGTTCGATTCCGCGGAGGCCCGCGAGGCCGGCCGCAAGGGCGGCGAAGCCGTGAGTCGCGACCGCGCGCACATGGCGCAGATCGGCAGGCTCGGCGGCGAGGCCAGTCACGGCGGCGGTAAACGCCCCGTCGTGCCGGTAGAGCGCGCATCGAACGAACGTCGCGCCGACCCGCTGATGGGTGACGTGGTCTGACCTGAGGCACGCACCAAAGAAAAAGCCCCGCGGGTGCGGGGCCTTCTCCTGGGCCGTTGTCCGGCTTACATCACGTTGGGCTCGCTGAAGGCTTCCGGCTCGCCGTCGAAGGCCTCGATCGGCACGCACGAGCAGAACACGTTCTTGTCGCCGTAGACGTTGTCGACGCGCGCCACGGGCGGCCAGTACTTGTGCTGCCTCAGCACCGGCAACGGGAACGCGGCGAGTTCGCGCGGGTAGGCGTGCGTCCATTCGCTGCCCGCGACCATCGTCGCGGTGTGCGGCGCGTTCTTGAGCGGGTTGTCCTCGCGATCGAGGCGACCGTCTTCGATCGCGCGGATCTCGTCGCGGATCTGGATCATCGCGTCGATGAAGCGATCGAGTTCGTGCAGCGATTCGCTTTCGGTCGGCTCGACCATCAGCGTTCCCGCGACCGGGAAGCTCAGCGTGGGTGCGTGGAAGCCGAAGTCGATGAGGCGCTTGGCGACGTCTTCCGCGCTGATCCCGGTCGCGTCCTTGATCGGGCGCAGGTCGAGGATGCACTCGTGCGCGACGAGTCCGTTACGACCGGTGTAGAGCGTCTCGTAATGCGGCTCGAGCTTCTTGGCGATGTAGTTCGCGTTGAGCAGCGCGACCTGCGTGGCGCGACGCAGGCCGGACGCGCCCATCATCGTGACGTACATCCAGCTGATGGGCAGGATCGACGCGGAGCCGAAGCTCGCGGCCGACACCATGCCGACCTCGCCGTTGCCGACGCCTTCCGTGCGCATGCCGTCCTTGTGCAGTGCGCCCGGAAGGAACGGGGCGAGGTGCGACTTCACCGCGCACGGGCCAACGCCGGGGCCGCCGCCGCCGTGCGGAATGCAGAACGTCTTGTGCAGGTTGAGGTGCGAGACGTCCGAACCCCACTTGCCCGGCTTCGCGACGCCGACCAGCGCGTTCATGTTCGCGCCATCGGTGTACACCTGGCCGCCGTGCCTGTGCACGATCTCGCAGATCTCGACGACGTCTTCCTCGAACACGCCGTGCGTGGAGGGGTAGGTCATCATGATCGCGGCGAGGCGATCGCTGTACTTCTCGGCCTTCGCGCGGATGTCGGCGACGTCGACGTTGCCGTTGGCGTCGCACTTCGTCACCACCACCTGCATGCCGCACATCTGCGCCGACGCCGGATTCGTGCCGTGCGCGGACTCCGGGATCAGGCAGATGTCGCGATGGCCTTCGTTGCGCGACAGGTGGTAGGCGCGGATCGCCAGCAGGCCGGCGTATTCGCCCTGCGCACCGGAGTTCGGCTGCAGGCTCACCGCGTCGTAGCCGGTGCACTCGACCAGCATGTCTTCGAGGCTGGCGATCAGCTCGCGATAGCCTTCCGCCTGGTCGGCCGGCGCGAACGGATGGATGTTCGCGAACTCCGGCCACGTCACCGGGATCATCTCGGCGGTGGCGTTGAGCTTCATCGTGCACGAGCCGAGCGGGATCATCGTACGGTCGAGCGCGAGGTCCTTGTCGGCCAGCATGCGCATGTAGCGCAGGATTTCGTGTTCGCTGTGATGCGTGTTGAACACCGGATGCGACAGGAACGCGCTCGTGCGCTGCAGCTCCGCCGGAATCAGCGACGGGGCCTTCGCATCGAGCGTGTCGATGTCGGGCAGCTTGGCGTCATCGCCGCCGAAGATGCGCCAGAGCAGTTCGAGGTCCGCACGCGTCGTCGTTTCGTCGAGCGAGATGCACAGGTACTCGTCCCACGCGACGCGCAGGTTCGCGCCCATCGATCGCGCGCGCGCCGCGATCGCATCGGTGCGGTCGCCCGTCTTGAGGCAGATCGTGTCGAACGCCGTGTTGTGGTGGTAACGGTCGTAGCCGAGCTCGGCGAGGCCGGCGGCCAGGATCGCGGTCATGCGCGCCACGCGCGAGGCGATGCGCTTCAGTCCGTCCGGGCCGTGATACACGGCGTACATCGACGCCATCACCGCCAGCAGCACCTGCGCGGTGCAGATGTTCGACGTCGCCTTCTCGCGACGGATGTGCTGCTCGCGCGTCTGCAGCGTGAGGCGGTACGCCGGCTTGCCTTCGGTGTCGATCGACACGCCGATCAGGCGGCCCGGCATCGAGCGCTTGAACGCGTCTCGGCAGGCCATGAATGCGGCATGCGGGCCCCCGAAGCCGAACGGCACGCCGAAACGCTGGCTGTTGCCGATGACGATGTCCGCGCCCATCTCGCCCGGCGGCTTCAGCAGCGTCAGCGCGAGCAGGTCGGTCGCGAAGACGACGAGTGCGCCCTTCGCGTGGATCGTCTCCGCGTCCTGGCCCCAGTCGGCCAGCCAGCCGCTCGATGCCGGGTACTGGATCAGCACGCCGAAGAAATCGCCCTTGTCGAGCGCGACCTTCCAGTCGTCCGCGCCCATCGCCAGCTCGACGCTGATCCCCAGCGGCTCGGCTCGCGTGCGCAGCACTTCGATCGTCTGCGGATGCGTGTCGCCGGAGACGAGGAAGGTGTTCGACTTCGACTTCGCCGAACGCTTGGCCAGCGTCATCGCCTCGGCAGCGGCCGTGGCCTCGTCGAGCAGCGACGCGTTCGCGATCTCCATGCCCGTGAGCTCGGCGACCATCGTCTGGAAGTTGATCAGCGCTTCCATGCGGCCCTGCGAGATCTCGGCCTGGTACGGCGTGTACGCCGTGTACCACGCCGGATTCTCGAGGATGTTGCGCAGGATGACGTTCGGCGTCTGCGTGCCGTAGTAGCCCTGGCCGATGAAGCTGCGGACGACCGTGTTCTTCGACGCGATCGCGCGGATCTTCGCGAGTGCCTCGACTTCACTGATCGGCTCGGGCAGCGCGAGCGGATTGCCCGACTTGATGGAGCCGGGGACGATCGCGTCGGTCATCGCATCGAGCGAATCGTGGCCGACGGTGCGCAGCATCTGCGCGATCTCGGCGTCGTTCGGGCCGATGTGGCGTTCGATGAAGCCGTCGTGGTGCTCGAGGGCGCGCAGGGAAGTGGGCTGGGTCATGGAGAGCTCTGGCGGCGAAGGAGGGTGGCGCGGTGTCCGCTTCGGCGACATGCGTCGCGGAACGAACACCCGGCCAGCCGGCCTCGCGGCCGTCTGGCGCTCGCAGGCTCGCAGCTCGCGCTGCTCGAAAGCCCTGCTCGCCCCTCTGTCCTTCTGCCTGAGAGTTTCGACACGCGGGGGAGGATGCGTGTCTTGCCCCTTCGGCGCCGGCGCGTGCCCGAAGGCCGGCCGATCTCTCCAGAGTGTGTGCAACCGGCGGTGTGGGGGCCTGAGCGATTCCGGGCGATTGCGCCTTCGGCAGCGGGTCGAAACCCGCTTCTCCCACCGGGTGCGTCGACGCCGATTGTACCGCGTGGGCTGGGCCGCCCGCAGGCGGCCGGATACGCGGGCGGCTGTGCATGGAAACGGGACGCACGGATGATCCGGGTCGCGCGATCGACCCTCGTCGTCGCCCTGCTCGCCACCATGGCCGGCGCGAAGGAGTCGGAGGTGGGTTTGGTCGCGCTGCCGACGCTGCCGCTGCAGGCGCCTTCGGTCGACGCGTTCGTTCCGGTCGGTTGGGCGGCGGCTATGTCGAGAACAGCGTGCGCAACAGCGGCGAGGTCACCGACACCAGCGTCAACCTGCTGACCAACAAGGCGTCGCGCACCGTAGGCAGCATTGACGACGACCGCACGCACGTTCGGCGCTACAAACGGAAAGCCCGCGCGCCGGTGTACCTCGACACGGTCACTGACGAGTTCGACCGCGGCATCCCGTACAAGTGACCGACGTCAGGCGGTGGCCGCTTCGTCCGCCGCCTGCAACTGCAGCTGCCACAGCTGCGCATAGTGGCCGAGCGCGGCGATGAGCTCGTCATGCGTGCCGTGTTCGACGATGCGGCCCGCGTCCATCACCAGGATGCGGTCGGCGTTCATCACCGTCGACAGCCGGTGCGCGATCACCAGCGTGGTGCGGCCTTCGGCGATGCGTTCGAGTTCGGCCTGGATCGCCTTCTCCGAGCGCGAATCAAGCGCCGATGTCGCCTCGTCGAAGATCATGATCGCGGGGTTCTTCAGCAGCGCACGCGCAATCGCCACGCGCTGCTTCTCGCCGCCGGACAGCTTCAGGCCGCGCTCGCCGACTTCGGTGTCGTAGCCGTCGGGCATGGCAAGGATGAATTCGTGGATGTGCGCGGCCTTCGCCGCGGCTTCCACTTCCTGGCGCGTCGCGTTCGGGCGGCCATAGTGGATGTTGTAGTAGATCGTGTCGTTGAACAGCACCGTGTCCTGCGGCACGGTCGCGATCGCCGCACGCACCGAGCCTTGCGTGAGATCGCGAAGGTCGTGGCCGTCGATGGTGATGCGGCCGTGGTCGGGGTCGTAGAAGCGGTAGAGCAGGCGCGCGAGCGTCGACTTGCCCGAGCCGGAATGGCCGACGACGGCGACGGTCTGCCCCGGTCGGATCTCGAAATTGACGCCCTTGAGGATTTCCCGTCGCGGGTCGTACGCGAAGCGCACGTCCTCGAACCGCACGTGCGCGTTGCGCGTGTGCAGCGGCTGCGAGTCCGGCTTGTCCTGCACGTCGAGCTTCTGGTCGAGCAGTCCGAACAGGCGCTCCATGTTGGTGATCGACTGCTTGATCTCGCGATACATCATGCCGAGGTAGTTCAGCGGCGCGGCGAGCTGCAGCAGGTAGGCGTTGACCAGCACCAGGTCGCCCAGCGTGTACTGACCGGCGACCACGCCCGCGGCCGCCCGCCACATCAGCGCGGTGACGCCGAGCGACACGATCGCGGTCTGGCCGACGTTGAGCACGGCGAGCGACTTCAGGCTCATCACCGTCGCTTCCTCGACGGTGCGGAGGTTCTCGTCGTAGCGGCTGGCTTCGTGCTCTTCGTTGTTGAAGTACTTGACGGTTTCGTAGTTCAGAAGCGAGTCGACCGCACGCGCGTTCGCCTTCGTATCCGCCTCGACCTTGGCGCGGTAGTAGCGCGTGCGCCATTCGGTGACGGCGAACGTCCAGCCGATGTAGCCGGCGAGCGTCAGGAGCGTGATCGCGCCGAACGACCAGCCATAGCGGTACACGAGGAAACCGGTGACCAACGTGACTTCGATGATCGTCGGGATGATCGTGTAGATCGTCCAGTCGAGCAGGTCGGTGATCGCGGTGCCGCCGCGTTCGACGTCGCGCGAGACGCCGCCGGTGCGGCGCGAGAGATGGAACTTCAGGCTCAGCGCGTGCAGGTGGCGGAACACCTTGAGCGTGACCTCGCGTGCGGTGCGCGCCATCACCCGCGCGAACACCACCTGTCTCAGTTCGGTGAAAAGGTTCACACCGACTCGCGCGGCGCCGTAGGCCGTGAGCAACATGACAGGCAGCACGCGCAACGTCGTTTCGATGTTCAACGAGTCGACGATGTGCTTGAGCAGCATCGGTACCGTGAGGCCGAGCAGCTTCGCGGCGAGCAGGCAGCCGATCGCAAAGGCGATGCGCGCGATGTGCGGCTTGAGGTAGGGCAGTAACGAGCGGACGATGCCGAAATCGCTGCGCTGCGTGCCGCGGGTGGCGACGCTCAGGGGGTCGGGGGAGGCCATGCGGTCAACGTAAGGGCGCGGGCGTGACGGAACAACCCGCGGCCGGTCCACGGCGCGTTCCACCCGTCGCGCGAAGCGGCCGTCCGGCGTGGTTCCAGCGGCCGCCACCGCAGCGCCGGTTACCCTAGTCCGCCGTATCGCATGCCGACCATGACGCCGAACGTCCGCCCGTCGACGCGACGACTCGCCCTGCTGCTGGGTGGGCTGGCGATGTTCGGCCCGTTCTCGATCGACACGATCTTCCCGGCGTTCCCGCAGATCGGCGCGCAGCTCGGCGCCGACCCGGTGGCGATGCAGCAGACGATCAGCGCCTATCTGGTCGCGTATGCGCTGATGAGCGTGGTGCACGGGCCGCTGTCGGATGCGATCGGGCGGCGACGCGTGATCCTCGGCGGCCTGGTGGTGTTCGCGGCGGCCTCGGTCGGCTGCGCATTGGCGAAGGACCTGCCGACGCTGCTCGCGTTCCGCGCGCTGCAAGGCCTGTCGTCGGGCGTGGGCCTGATCGTTGGCCGCGCGGTGATCCGCGACATGCTGCACGGGCCCGACGCGCAGCGCCTGATGAGCCAGGTGTCGATGATCTTCGGCATCGCGCCGGCGATCGCGCCGATCATCGGTGGCTGGCTGCTCGGCTGGAGTCGCTGGCCGATGATCTTCTGGTTCCTGGTGGCGTTCGCGCTGGTGTTGCTGGTGATGACGTGGGCGGTGTTGCCCGAGACGCATCCGCCTGCGTCGCGCCTGCCATTCGTGCCGCGCACCCTGCTGCGCGACTACATCGCGATTTTCGTGAACCCGCGCTTCCAGCGGCTCGCCGCCGCGTCGTCGTTCAACTTCAGCGCGCTGTTCCTGTACATCGCGTCGGCGCCTGTGTTCGTGCTGGAGATGTTGCGCCTGCACGGCCGGCACCTTGGCGAAACCCAGTTCGGCTGGTTCTTCGTGCCGACCATCGGCGGCATGGTGATCGGCGCGTTCGTGTCGGGACGCGCGGCGGGCAAGCTCAGCGGCGATCGCCTCGTGCGTATTGGTTTTGCCGCGACCGCGATCGCGATGGTGTTCAACGTCGTCTACAACGCGATCGCGCCGGTGCCGCAAATCCCGTGGGCGGTGCTGCCGATGACGCTGCATGCCTTCGGCATCGCGCTGGTCTTCCCGGTGCTGACGCTCGCGATACTCGACATGTATCCGCGCCAACGCGGCTCGGCGTCGTCGCTGCAGGCGTTCACCAGTCTCGTCATGAACGCGCTGGTGGCCGGCGTGGTGTCGCCGCTGCTGTCGCACCACGTGCTGTGGCTGGCCGCCGCCGCGACCATGATGACGGTGATCGCGTTCGGCTTCTGGAGCTGGGAGGCCGCGGTGTCCAGGAAGCAGGCGCTGCGCTGCGAAGGCGCGGACGTGCCGACGCCGTAAGCTGCAAAGAAGAAGGGCCGGCAATGCCGGCCCTTCGTTCGATCACGCCTTGGCGGGCGGCGCGGGTTTCGCGGGGACCGGCGAGGACGCCGGCGGCGCGGACGTCACCGCGTTGGGCTCCCAGCCGCAGGTCTTGCCTTCGTTCTGTTGCTTCAGCCATTGCTGCAGCGGTGCGAAGTATTCGAGCACGGCGGATGCGTCCATCTTCTCGCTGCCGGTCATTTCCTTCAGCGTCTTCTGCCACGGCTGGCTCGCGCCGTGCGACAGCATCGTCAGGTAGCGACGGCCCGCTTCCGGATTGCCGTAGAAACTGCATTCGTACAGCGGCCCCTTGTAGCCCGATGCATCGCAGAGTGACTTGTAGAACTGGAACTGCAGGATGTCGGCGAGGAAGTAGCGCGTGTACGGCGTGTTGGCCGGCACGTGGTACTTCGCACCGGCGTCGAAGAACGCCTCGCTGCGCGGCGTCGGCGGCGCGACGCCCTGGTACTTCGCCTTCAATTGCCACCACGCGGTGTTGTAGTTCTCCGGCTTGATCGAACCGTCGAACACACCCCAGCGCCAGCGGTCGATCATCAGGCCGAACGGCAGGAACGCCACCTTCGCCAGCGCCATGCGCATCTGCGCGTTGATCAGCGCGTCGTTGCTCACCTGTGGCTGGTCGACCAGGCCGATCTGGTGCAGGTACGACGGCGTCATCGACAGCACGATGGTGTCGCCGATCGCTTCGTGGAAGCCGTCGTGCGCGCCCGCCTGGAACAGCGGCGGAAGCTTGTTGTAGGCCAGGTAGTAATAGACGTGGCCCATCTCGTGATAGATGGTGGTGAAGTCTTCTTCCGTCGGCTTCGTGCACATCTTGATGCGGACGTCGCCGGACATGTTCATGTCCCATGCCGATGCATGGCAGACGACGTCACGATCGCGCGGCTTGATGAACTGCGTGCGCTCCCAGTAGCTCGCCGGAAGCTTCGGCATGCCGATGGACGTGTAGAAGTCCTGCGCACGCTCGTTCATCTGTTTGGCGGTGGCGAGCAGCGCGTCGTGCTCGGCCTGCGACATCGCCGACGGCGAATGATCGCCGCTGACCTTCGCCGTTTCCGCCGTCAGGTTCTTCTGGTACTGCGCCTCGAGCGCCGAATTCACGTCAAGGCTGCCCGCGCCCGGATACGGCGCGAGGATGTCCCAGAGGTTGCTCCAGTCCTGCTGCCACATGTTGCCCATCAGGTGTGCCGGCAGCATGTGGCCGGCGACGTGGCCGCGCTGCGGGCCGTACTTGGCGTCGAGCTTGGTCCCCGCGTAGCAGTGCAACTGTTCGTAGAGCGGCTTGACCTGGCCCCAGAGGCGATCGGTTTCGGCCGACAGCTCGGCGGGCGTCATGTCGTAGCCCGAACGCCAGAGCTCGCCGGCGTCGGCATAGCCCATGTCGCGCGCGCCTTCGTTGATCAGGCTCGCAAAGCGCGTGTAGTCCTTGCGCTGCGCGGCGGCGGTGGAATGCCAGCCCTGCCAGGCGTCGAGCTGCTCGTCGTAGTCGCGGCTCTTGGCCAGCACTTCCTCGAGATCGCCCAGCTGGCGACACGTCTTCGCGGTGCCTTCGCCGGTGCAGTACGTGCCCTTGCCGTACGCGCCTTCCATGCGCGTCGCGATTTCGGTGAGTTCGGCGAGCTTCTTCGGATCCTTCGGCGGCGGCATCGCAGCCTGCAGCTTCAGCAGCTGGATGGCACGCGCGGTGTCGGGCGACATCTTCTGCCCTTCGAAGCGGCGCGACTGCTCGATCCAGCGATTGAGCTGGCCGAGATAACGTTCGTTCGCCTTCGCCGACACGAGTTCGCTGTCGTCGTTGATGTAGGTCGACGACAGCCATTGCGCGGCGGTCAGCTCCGGATACATCGCGCGGTATTCGTCGTTGACGCGCGCGACGAACTGGTCGGCGGTTTCGTTCTCGGGCGGCGCGGCAGTGCCGGGCGCGGTGGAGCCGGTCGTCGTCGACGTGCCGGGGGGCGCCTTGCAGCCGGACAGGCCGAGGACGGCGACGATGCTCAGGGCGAGCAGGGCGCGAACGGGTTTCATGGGCGCATTCCGCTGGGGTGTCCCCGGAGGCTAGAGGCCGTCCCCGGCCCGTGCAAGGTGACCGCTGGGCCAAGCGGTTCAGCCCGGCAGGCGCAGGCGCCGCGTCGAGGCGTCGACGAGCCCGGTACGGCCGAGCCACGCCCAGGCGTCATCGGCGTCCTGCTCCACGTAGGCCTTGGCCGAGCCCAGCCGGAACGTGTAGCCCCAGGCGTCCATGTCGGCGAGCACGCGATCCGCGCCCACGCCCGGCAGCTCGCCGCCGAGCAGCGACTGCAGCACGCAGACGGCGTTTTCCTCGTCGATCGAATCCGTGGCGTCGGTGTGCACCGTTTCGCGGCGCTCCGGCGGCAGCACGATCAGGTGCGCCGCCTCGTGCAGCATCGAATGCACCGGCGTGTCGCGTCGCACGTATACCGTCGAGCCGATCAGGCCGGCCTCGCATTCACCCCAGTAGCTCCCGGGAATCGGATCGCCGTCGGCCACGCGCGCGAGCACCAGGCCGTAGCGCGCGAGCAGTGCGGCGGCGGTGTCGAAATCGATGTCGGCGAGAGTGAGCATGGGCTTCAGACGACGATGCCCCCGCACGGGCGAGGGCATCGTCAGGGCGTCGCGGTCGGGGAGGTCAGGCCTGCGCCGGACCTTCCGGCAGCGCGACGGAGATGTCGAGCACCTTGTTGTCGCCGTCGCCGATCAGGTCGACCTTGACGGCCTCGGCGTCGACGTTGACGTACTTGCGGATCACCTCGAGCAGCTCGCGCTGCAGCATCGGCAGGTAATCCGGGCCGCCGCGCGTCACGCGCTCGTGGGCCACGATGATGCGCAGGCGATCCTTCGCGACCGAGGCCGTCTGCTTCTTCGTCGTCAGGAAATCGAAGATGCCCATGGCTCAGCCTCCAAAGAGCTTGCCGAAGAAGCCCTTCTTCTCGACCTGCACGAACCGCAGTGGACGGCTCTCGCCGAGCAGTCGCGCGACCGAGTCGTCGTAGGCCTGCGCCGCGTCGGACGTCGTCTCCAGGATGACGGGCTCGCCCTTGTTCGAGGCGTTCAGCACGTCGCCCGATTCCGGGATCACCCCCACCGCCTTGAGCCCGAGGATTTCCTCGACGTCGCCGATGCTCAGCATTTCGCCGGTCTCGACGCGCTTCGGGCTGTAGCGCGTGAGCAGCAGGTGTTCCTTGACGCGTTCACCGTTCTCGGCGCGGCGCGTCTTCGACGCCAGCAGCCCGAGGATGCGGTCCGAGTCGCGCACCGACGACACTTCCGGATTCACCACGACGACCGCCTGGTCCGCGAAGTACATCGCGAGGAAGGCGCCCTTTTCGATGCCGGCCGGGGAGTCGCAGACGATGTAGTCGAAACCGTCGGCGGCGAGGTCGTTCAGCACCTTCTCGACGCCTTCCTTGGTCAGCGCGTCCTTGTCACGCGTCTGGCTGGCGGCGAGCACGAACAGCGTGTCGAAACGCTTGTCCTTGATCAGCGCCTGCTTGAGCGACGCCTCGCCATGCACGACGTTGACGAAGTCGTACACCACGCGGCGCTCGCAGCCCATGATCAGGTCGAGGTTGCGCAGGCCGACGTCGAAGTCGATGACCGCGACCTTGTGGCCGCGGCGCGCGAGGCCGCAGGCGAGGCTGGCGCTGGTGGTGGTCTTGCCCACGCCACCCTTGCCCGACGTGACTACGATGATTTCTGCCAACTGAGGTTCCTCCGGATTCGTTCTCAGGTCCCCGCCGGCAATGCCGGTGCGGGCGACAGCATGCCCTAAAGCATGCGGATGTGTGACGGCTTACGCGTCGAGTGCTTCGATCCGCAGTTGGCCGCCGTCGAGCCACACCTGCACGGGCTTGCCGAGCAGGTTGGCAGGAATGTCCTCGGACACCTTGTACTGCCCCGCGATCGCGACGAGTTCGGCGTGGAACTCGCGGCAGAAAATGCGCGCCTGTTCATAACCCTGGGCGCCAGCGAGCGCGCGCCCACGCAGTGCGCCGTAGATGTGGATCGAACCGTCGGACATCACTTCCGCGCCCGCCCCGACAGAGGTGAGCACGGTGAGGTCGCGATCGGCGGCATAGACCTGCTGGCCCGAGCGGACGGGCGCCGTCTGCACCATTCCCGGCTGCGAGGCCGATGCGGCAGCGGGCGCCGCGACAGGCGCGGGCGCGGGCTCCGCAGCGCGTTCGCGACGCAGCGCAGGCGACGCGTCGACGGGCGCGCCGTCGGCACGTTCGTACTGCGCACGGAACTTCGCGAGCAGCGGAAGGCCAAGTTCGCGCGACAGCGCTTCGATCTCGCTGGTGCCGTAGGCGAGGGCGACGGGCAACACGCCCGCCTCGCGCAGTGCGTCGACCAGCGCCTGCGCGGTGGCGACGTCCGGCGTGCGCGTCAGACCGCCGAAATCCAGCACGACGGCGGCGCGCGCGAACAGGTTCGGCGCGCGCTGAACGCGACCCCGCATTTCCTCGGCGAGCTTGGCGACATCGAGCGTGCGCACGCGCAGGTTGGCGATGCCGACCTGGCCGATCTTCAATTCGCCCGCGGGTTCGAAATCCATTTGCGCGCTCATGCGCGGCCTCCGGCCACGCGCGTACGGGTGGCGATCGGCGTGCGCGGAGTATGGATCCAGGGCTCGGCGGGCAGGTCGCGCCCGTAGGCTTCGCGCACCCACGGGTAGCTGCACAGCGGTTTCATCAGCATCGACGCGCGAAGCCCGGTTTCGTCCATCACGTGCTGGCCGACCTCGTTGAAGCCGAACGTGCCGTGGAACAGCAGCACCGGGTCGTTGCCGCCTTGCATCAGCACCTCGCAGGCCATCTGCGGATAGCGCAGCTCGGCGTAGGTCTGCGCATCGGCGTAGAACGCGCGGCCGACACCGCCACCGCGACGCCGGCTCGCGACGACGATGCGGTCGATATAGAAAAACTCCGAATGACGCTCGCGGAACCAGCGGAAGTTCGAGCTGTCGTGATCCGACGCGTCGCCCATGCCGATCAGGAAGCCGGCGAGCGATCCGTCGCGCTCGGCGACACGGAAGTACTCGGCGGTTTCGTAGAAATGCTGGAGACGGTTGGCATCCAGCGGAAGGATCGCGGGGCCTGCGGCGTTGTTCAGGGCTAGGACGGAATCCAGCTCGTGCTCGCGCACGTCGCGGACGACGATCGACATTCTTCCGGCTCCGGGGAGGGCAGCCGAGCCAGTGCGGCGCGGCGCGCGATTATCGCACGCCCGCCGCGTCGGGCCAGCGCCGCTTGCCATGACTTTCGGCCGGAGGGCGCTGCGGAAACGCGGCGTAGGATGCATCGATGCCGGTCCAACTGAACCACACCCGACTTCTGCGGTACTCCGGTCTCTCGACCTGGGCCATGGTCGGCTTGCCTTTGCTCTACATGACGTTCGGGCCGCAGGGCGGCGAGGACCTCGCGGGCGACGAGGCGCTGGGCCCGCGATCGATGACGCTGCTCGGCTGGGGCGTCTACCTGCTTTTCGGCGCGAGCTACTTCTGGCTGGCCAAGGGATTCGGCCGCCGGACCGCGCGCATTGGCGACGTGATCGGGCTTTTGCTGCTCACCGCGAGCGCGATCGGCGTCAGCTACTACAGCCGAAGTGGCCTCGGCAGCGTGCTTCTGATGACCGCCGCGTGCCTGTTGCCTTGGCTTCTGCCATTGCGCGCGGGCATCCCGTGGCTGATCGCCAGCCAGTTCGCGGTGATGCCGGTCTTCGTCTACGGCTTCAACTTCCCGTTGTTCGAAGCGCTGATGCAGTCGCTGCTGTACACGGGTTTTTCGGTGTTCGTGTTCGCCACCAGCCTGATCGCACGCCAGCAAGCCGATGCGCGCGAGGAACAACGTCGACTCAACGCCGAACTGCGCGCCACGCGCCTGTTGCTTGCCGAGAGTGCGCGCGTCAATGAGCGCACGCGCATCTCGCGCGAACTGCATGACCTTCTGGGTCATCACCTCACCGCGCTCAGCCTGAATCTGGAAGTCGCCGGCCATCTCGCCGAAGGCCGCGCGAAAGACCACGTGCTGCAGGCGCATACGCTCGCGCGCCTGCTCCTCACCGACGTACGCGAAGCGGTGAGCCAGCTGCGCGAGGGTGGTGCGATGGATCTGTCCGTCGCGCTCAGGCCGCTCGCAGAGAATGTTCCGTCGATCGACATCCACATGGATATCGAATCGCCACTGACGATCGACGACCCCGAGCGCGCGCACGTGCTGCTGCGCTGCACGCAGGAAATCATCACCAACGCGGTGCGCCACTCCGGCGCACGCCACCTGTGGCTCGAAGCGCGTCGCGACGGCACCAACATCATCGTGACTGCGCGCGACGACGGTCGCGGCGCGAACCTGCTCGTCGCCGGCAACGGCCTGCGAGGCATGCGCGAACGCCTTGCGCAGCAGGGCGGCACCCTCGACATCGATACCCGCCCGGGCGACGGTTTCCGTCTCCGGCTCGTCCTGCCCATCGCGGCCGCCCAGGCCGTCCGAGAAGGAGTTGCCGCATGACCGCGCCATCCGTTCGTCGCATCCGCGTGATGCTGGTCGACGACCAGAACCTCGTCCGCCAGGGCGTGCGCTCGCTGCTTGCGCTGGCGGAGGGCATCGACGTAATCGGCGAGGCCGCCGACGGTCGCCAGGCGGTCGAGCAGATTCCCCAGATGAATCCCGACGTCGTGCTGATGGACATGCGCATGCCGGTGATGTCCGGCCTGGAGGCGGTGCAGACCCTCGCGCGCCTCGGCCAGCTGCCGCCCACGATCATCCTGACGACGTTCGACGACGACCAGCTGGTGCTCGCGGGCATCAAGGCCGGCGCGAAAGGCTACCTGCTCAAGGACGTCTCGCTCGACCAGCTCGTCGGCGCGATCCAGACCGTAGCCGACGGCGGTTCGCTGGTGCAGCCGGCCGTCACCCAGCGCCTGTTGTCGGGCCTGGAGCACATGCGCAACGATTTCGTCAGCCTCGATCGCCCGGATCCGCTGACCGAGCGCGAGACCGAGATCCTGCGGCTGATGGCAGGCGGATTCTCGAACAAGGAAATCGCGAATTCGCTGGGCGTGGCGGAGGGCACGATCAAGAACCACGTGTCGAACATCTTGTCGAAGCTGGGCGTGCGCGATCGCACGCGCGCGGTGCTGAAGGCGTTCGAGCTGCAGCTGGTCTGACGGACAGGAGTCCGGCCCGGCGCAGCGCGCCGGGCGCTTGCAGGAGTCACGCTGCGATGCCGCGTGGCGACGCCTGCTCACCGTCTCCAAGCTGGGCGCGCGATCGCATGCGTGCGGTGCTGAAGGCGTTGGAGCTGCAGCTGGTCTGACGCGCGCATCCGCGCGCGACGGGACGGCGACGCGCCCCGTCCGTCGGAGCCCCGGCCTGTGGGGAGCCCCGCGCCAGCGCGTGAAGGCGGCCGTGTCGCGCGGCTGTGGCGAGGCGCAACGTGCCGGACGGCGCGGAAAGGCCATCGGGATCGCAAAAACGGGGCCTGCTTCACGCCGGCGAACGAGAGGCGCATCCGACGTTCACGCCAGTGCCGCTGTCTTGCTACGATTGGCGGTCTGCGCCTCGGTCCTGCGACGGCTGGCGCGGGCCAGGCCCCGGAGAACTCCTGAATGACCCGTTTGCTCGAGATCCTCATTTCCATCGCGATCGTCTTCGCACTGTTCGTGATCGTGGGCGTTTTCCTGCCCAGCAGTCGTCACCTGTCCGAGTCGGTCCAGTCGAACCGCAAGCTCGCGATCGCGTTCGACCTGCTCAACAACACCCGTCGCTTCACCGACTGGAACCCCATCCTGCTGCACGACCCGGCCGCCGCCATCCAGATGTCGGGCAAGGACGAGGGCGTCGGCGCGAAGATCGCGTACCAGTCGAAGGTCCGCGGCGTCGGCAACGGCAGCTGGGAGATCAAGGAGAGCGAGCCGCGCTCGCGCATCCTCTACGCGATCGAGACCGATTCGCCGGGCAGCAACAAGCGCAGCGAGTTCAAGCTGAAGGCGGTGGGTAACCACGGCCGCAACACGCAGATCACGCAGACCTACGACGTCGACTACGGCTTCAATCCGATCGCGCGCTACGCCGGCCTGTACGTGAGCAACAGCGTGGGCGAGGACATCAAGCTCGGCCTGGGTCGCCTGTCGAACGCCCTCGCCGGCGTGCCGAACATCGACTACAGCCAGCTGCCCGTCGAGTACAAGGCGCCGCTGCCGACCCTCGGCAACCGTCCGGCCGAAACGTTGCTGACCGTCGGCGCCGTGGTGCCGATCGACCGCGACAAGATCAAGGGCCAGATGAACTCGAACCTCGAGTGGATCAAGAAGGTGATCGCCTCGAACGGTCTGGAGCAGGCCGGCCCGGTCCGCGTCATCACCAACGAACAGGGCTCGGCGAACTACTCGTTCGATGTCGCGGTTCCGGTGAAGAAGGCCGGTGCGGGCGACAAGATCGAAGGCATCAAGCTCGAGGGCCCGGTCAAGGTCGCCTACAACGATGCGTCGAAGATCGTGGGCACCACGTTCACCGGCGACATGGGCAACCTGCAGCGCCTGCGCGACGCCATGCGCGCCTGGTCGCTGACGCACGGTTACGCGACGGTCGATCGTCCGTACGAGCTCTGGAACGGCGGCATCGATGCCGGCTTCACCGACCAGGGCCAGTTCACGATCCAGTGGGCGGTCAAGTAATCCCGACCGACTTCGAAAACGCGCCGCTTGCGGCGCGTTTTTCGTTGGGGCGCGTGATCGCGTCGATGCGCGTCATCGGAGAGGGGACATGAGCCGCGAGGCGCGCTGGCCGGGCATCGTCGGCGCGTTGTTCGGCGCGTCCGGCGTCGGTCTTTCGGCGTATGCCGCGCACGCGGCGACGGGCGACGCGCAGCGCTGGCTGTACACCGCGGCCGCCATGGCGCTCGTGCATGGCATCGCGCTGGTCGCCTATGCGCCGCGCCGGTCGCGTGCTGGCGGCTTTGCGCAGGTCGGATTTGTGCTTGGCGTGCTGCTGTTTTCCGGCAGCCTGGTCGCTGCGCACGCATTGGGCTGGCCGACACCGCTCGCACCCGCGGGCGGCATGTTGCTGATCGCCGGCTGGTTGCTGGTCGCGGTCGAACGGGCGTCGCGCTGACATGCCACGGTGGTCACGAGGATTCGATGTCGACGCCGCGACGAAGCATCTGCGTCGCGCCGATCGCGCGCTGGGTGCGTGGATGCGCCGCATCGGCCCGATCGAGGCCGACGCACGTTGGCGGCGTCCGTTCGACCCGGTCGACGCCCTGGCGCGCGCAATTCTCTATCAGCAACTGTCCGGCAAGGCCGCCGCGACGATCGTGGGGCGCGTCGAAGTCGCGATCGACAGTAACCGCCTGCACGCCGACACACTCGCGCGTTGCGATGACCTGACGATCCGTGCATGCGGCGTTTCCGGCAACAAACTGCTGGCGCTGCGCGACCTGGCGCGTCGCGAAGCACTGGGCGAGATTCCGAACCTGCGGCAGATGTCGGTGATGGACGAGGACGCGATCATCAACGCGCTCGTTCCGATTCGCGGCATCGGGCGGTGGACGGTCGAGATGATGTTGATGTTCCGGCTCGGTCGTCCCGACGTGCTGCCGATCGACGATCTCGGCATTCGCAAGGGCGCGCAGGTGCTCGACGAACTGGATGCGATGCCGACGCCGCGCGCGCTCGCCGAGCGCGGCGAAGCGTGGGGGCCGTATCGGACCTATGCGAGCTTCTATCTCTGGCGCATCGCCGACTTCGCGGCGCCGGCGGCCAAACCGGTCAAGCGTTCCCAGAGCTGACCGCGCCGATCGGACGGCGCTAGACAACCCGTGGCGCGTTCTTCTCCACGTCGCGTACGCCGAGCCCGAAACGGGCGTGCAGGGCGGCGGCAAGTGCGCCCACATCGTTCGCCGCGTCGTCGAAGTGCATCGCATGAATGCCGAGCGCGGCGGGCGCGACCAGATTGCATGGGCTGTTGTCGATGAACACGACCTCGGCGGCCGAGGCGTCGAGCGCGTGCAAAGCGTGTTCGAAGATCGCCGGGCCGCGCTTGCCGCTGCCGACCGCCGCCGACACCACGATCGGATCGAACAGCGCCCGCAGCGCCCACCGGCGCGAAAGGTGGTCGATGCGGTCCTGCTTGTTGTCGGTGACGATTCCGACCGCGACGTGCGCAGCGAGCTCGCGCGCCAGCGCGAACATCGG
Source organism: Lysobacter claricitrinus (assembly GCF_045866565.1). NCBI lineage: Bacteria > Pseudomonadati > Pseudomonadota > Gammaproteobacteria > Lysobacterales > Lysobacteraceae > Lysobacter > Lysobacter claricitrinus. The sequence goes on from NZ_BAAFZV010000002.1 coordinate 162,342, forward strand.
CGCGTTAATCGGCGTGCTGTCGAACGCGTCGATCAGCAGGCGGATGTCGACATCGCGGCCGAGGCGTTCGCACACCGCAGGCCAGACCGATGCATGCGTCGCGCGTCCGTAGAGCAGGTCGTCGTTGAACGGTGCAAACGCGGCCCAGATCTCCGCGGCCGGCAGCGCGAGCGCCGCTGACAGCGACGCGACGGTGGTGAACGATCCGGACGGATGCGTCGTCAGTACGCCGTCGAAATCGAACAGCACGGCGCGGATCATGCTGCGGGTTTCGCGGTCTGCCCCGAAATCACGCGCATCAGCCGCGATGACGCCAGTGCCACGGCTCGTAGACGATGCCGTGCGGGTTGTCGCGCGGATAGCTCATGACGAACCCGTACGCGCCGGCGTTGCGTTGCAGCCAGTCGAAGGCGGCGCTGCGTTCGAACGATTCTTCGGCTGGTGGCTCACCGGGCGCGGAAATGTCGAGCGCGCGGCCCGAGTGATGCTCGCTGTAGCCCGGGGCCGCGTTGACGGTGAGGATCTCGTCGACCGTCTGGCCGCGCGCGAGTTTGCGATCGAAGATGCCGAGCTGGTAGTCGTGGCTGCGATAGCCCGAGATCGCCTCGAGCACGATGCCGTCGCGTTGCGCGGCGTCGTGCAGGTTGCGCCACGCGCGCGCCGCTGCCGGCCGCAGCCAGAGCGCGCGGCGGTAGCGGTCGAACCCTGCGAACGACAGCGCGGCGGGTTCGGCGACCAACTCCAGGCCTGTGCGTTCGCCGTAGGCGTCGGCGTCGAGGCCGAGCGCCTCCAGTCGATGTGCGATACGCGCGAGCGGCAGGTCGCGATCGTCGACATGGTGCGTGCGGGCCGACGACGCGAGGGCCTGCAACGCGGCGTCGACACCTGCTTCGCGTCGCCAGTTCCATGCGAGCGGCGCGATGCCGGCTGCGGACGATGCGGCGAGGAAGCGGCCGTCGCGCTTGCGGCGCAGCACGTGCGTCGCGCCCGCCAGCGCACGCGCATCGGCGTTCGAGCGCGCGCGCAGCAGGTGCGCGGGCCAGACCTCGATGTCGGGCGTGTTGACGAGGACGTTCGGCCGCGTGCGCATGTGGGCAGGTTAGCGGGCCGTGGCCGCCGCCGTCACCGCGTGCCGCGCGGCGATCCACGCGGCGACGTCGGCCAGCAGCTGCGCGTCGACGTGCCCCGCCGTCTGGTAATCCTGCGGGGTCGCCGCGCCGCTGCCGGCGATGGCGAGGTGGTTGAGCGCGGGATAGAAGTGCAGCGTGGCGCGCGGATCCGCGCCGAATGCCGATTGCCACAACGACCAGTCGGTGGCGGTCACCTGGAAGTCCCGGCCGCCCTGCAACAGCAGCATCGGCAGCTTCGAGGCGCGCGCATCGGCCAGCGGATCGATCGCGTCGATGGAGCGCCAGTACGCGGCGGGCAAGCCGAGCGGGGTGTCCTCGGCTGCGAGCGCGCCGCCCGATCGTACCGTGGCGATCAGCGCGTCGATGCGTGCGATCGCCGCCTTGTCGTCGTCGCTGAGAACGCCGTCGAGACTGGCGAGGTAGCGGTTCTGTTCGGGCAGCAGGTCGAGCAGGCGTCGCGCCGGCGAGGCCAGCATGATCACGCCGGCCGCCTGCCCCGAGCGCGCGGCGATGCGCGGCGCGAGCATCGCGCCCTGGCTGTGGCCGAGCACGAACACGCGCGACGGATCGATTCCCGGCTGCGCGCGCAGCATGGCGATCGCAGCGACGGCGTCGTCGGTCGTTTCGTCGTCGACGCTGAAGTCGTGGCCCGCGAACGCTTCGGGATGCGCATGCGTGCGCTTCTCGTAGCGCAGCACGGCGACGCCTCGCGCGGCGAGGCCGCGGGCGAGGTCGAGGAACGGGCGGTTCGCGCCGATCGTCTCGTCGCGGTCCTGCGGCCCGGAGCCATGCACCAGCACGACGGCGGGGAACGGGCCCGCACCGCGCGGCATCGCCAGCGTCGCGGGCAGCGCGCTCGCGCCCGTGCCGATCGCCGCTTCGCGCTCGACGTACGGCGCGTCGGCAGGCGGGGCGGCCGCCGGCGCGGGCGCTGCCGGCTGCACGAAGAAGCCCTTGACCTCGCCGTCGGCGCCGACCGCGACCTGCGCGAGCATTTCCGCGCCATCGCGATGCAGCGGGATGGTCACGACGGTGGCGCCTTCGACGGCGCGCACCTGCGGAACGCCGCGTCCGCGCGCGGCCGGCAGCGACTGCCAGACGCCGGCCAGGCGGTCGACCGGCACCGCCTGCCGCATCGCCGCGTCGAAGAACGCCTCGGCGGATTCATAGCTGCCGGCGTCGAGGCGGTCGAGCAGCTGCAGGGCCACGTCGGTGGGCGGCGGCGCGGCGCGCGCACCGGTTGCGGCGGTGGCGGCGATCAGCAGCACGATGGCCACGGCAGCGAAGGATTTCGTCGACGTCCGCATGTCAGATTTCCCTCTTGAGGTAGAGCCAGCAGTAGATGCCGACCTGCACGGCGTTGACGAGCTCCCAGCCCGCCTGTCCGTGTTGCGCGAGTGCTGCTTCCACGTCGGCTGTGCGCGCGCCGAACAATCTCGGCTTCACCTGCACGACCTTGTACGACCAGCGTCGACCGCTCATGTCTCGTCGCCCTCCGCGGGCGTGGAATCGCCGGGCTTGGGCAGCCGGCCGGCCTTGCGCAGGGCGTCGCGCAGCACGTATTCGATCTGGGCGTTGAGGCTGCGCAGCTCGTCGTCGGACCAGCGCTGCACCGCCGCCAGCACCTCGGCGTTGATGCGCAGCGGGTAGGCCTTTTTCTCGCTCACCGGCGACGCCCGCGCAGCACGGCGACCAGCATCGCGATCGCCAGTGCGTTGACTGCGAGCGCGATGCCGAGCGCCACGATGACGATGCGGTTGACGTCGCTGCGGGCCCACAACATCGCGGCGGCGCCGACCAGCATCGTGCAGCCGACGACGCGCATGAATCGCACGAGCACCGCGGCCAGGTGCGACTCGCGCTCGTCCGGATCGCGCCGCTGCGCACTGCGCGCCAGCGATTGCGCGATCAGGAATGCCGGCACGCTGGTCAGCGCGAAAGCGAGCGCGATGGCCGAGCCGTCCATCAGTAGATCGAGCCCGCATTGACGATCGGCTGCGTGCCGCGTTCACCGCACAGCACGACCAGCAGGTTGCTGACCATCTGCGCCTTGCGCTCCTCGTCCAGGTGCACGACGCCGTTCTTCTCGAGCTCGGCGAGCGCCATCTGCACCATGCCTACCGCACCGGCGACGATGCGCGTGCGTGCCGCGATGATCGCGTTCGCCTGCTGGCGCTGCAGCATGGCCTGGGCGATTTCCGGCGCGTAGGCGAGGTGGCTGATGCGCGCGTCGACCACCTGCACACCGGCATCGGCGAGGCGTTCGGCCAGTTCCTCGGCAAGGTGCTTGCTGATCTCCGCGGCGTGGCTGCGCAGCGCGAGCTGCCCTTCCTCGTGCTGGTCGTACGGATAGCTCGTCGCCATCGCACGCAGTGCCGATTCGGCCTGGATGTGCACGAAGCTTTCGTAGTCGTTGACGTTGAACACGGCTTCGGCGGTGTCGGCGACCTGCCAGACGATCACCGCCGCGATCTCGATGGGCGAACCATCGAGTTCGTTGACCTTGAGCTTGCCGCTCTCGAAGTTGCGAACGCGCAGGCTCACCTTCTTCTTCGAATAGAAGGGGTTGTTCCAGCGCAGGCCGTTCTTGTGGTCGCTGCCGACGTAACGGCCGAACAGGCTCAGCACCGCGGCCTGGTTGGGCTCGAGCATGTAGAGGCCGAACAGGCAGAGGAACAGCACGGCGCCGATCAGCACGGCGATCATGACGCGCGTGGGCGGGCCCTCGGCGGCGGCCTGCAGGAAGAACGCACCGTCGGCGAGGCCGGCAACCAGCAGCGCGAGCAGGACCGGGATACCGGGCAGCGAACGGGCTTGGATCTCTTTCATGGATGTTCCCTCAGTGGTGAGGAAACGATATCAGATCGATATCACACGCTAACGCCGCTCGTCGGCATCCGCGTCGACGTCGATCCGGTACAGCGGCGCGGGCACGAATTCGCCCGTGGTGAAGACATGGCGGCCGTCGCGGTCCCAGCCCATGGCCTCGGCCTGCGGCAGCCAGGGGAGAGTCAGCACCCGCGGCGGATGCGCGACCGCGCGCGCCCAGTCCTCGTCGGGGGCGCGCTTGTAGACCAGCAGGTAGCGGTAGGTCAGCACCGCAAGCCGAAGTCCGTCGGGCGAGACGCTGGCCGCGGTGACCTGCGCCGACAGCGGCGCGCGCTCGTCAGTGCCGCTCTGCGGCGCGAGCGCGGCGGGCATGCGCAGGCGGGCGATGCGTTCGGCGACGGCGGGCGGGTCGACCTGCGGATGCAACGGCAGGCGGAACAACTCGGGCGGCTGGCGACGCTTGGAGATCAGCAGCACCTCGCCGCGGCTCACGTCGACCGCCACGGCCTCGCAGTCGCGTGGACCGTCGGGCCAGCGGAACACGATCGACCACGCCGGCTTCAGCCGCGCGTTCTCGAGCTTCGCCGGCTCCTCGATCACGTGCAGCTGCAGGGTGCGACGTAGGCCGCCGTTGTCGCCGGTGTCGGCCAGCATCAGGTAGTCGCGGCCCTGCTGGCGGAACGCAGCGATGTCTTCCCAGTCGGTCTTGGGCACGCCTTCCACGCGGAACGTGGCCTTGCGCCCGCCGTCGCGATCCACCGCGAACAGGCGCGGCGGATTGCCGCCGTCGTCGTGCATCCACAGCGTGTCGGCATGGCGGTTCGACACCGCGAGCCCGCTGATCTCGCTCAGCTGCGAGTCCAGCATCAGCCCGCTCACGCGCGCATCGCCGTCGACGGGCGCCCGCGAGCAGCTCGCAAGCACGATCGCCAGCGCGCAGGCGAGGCCGCCGCGCAGTCGGATGGGCAGCCCCGGTCGACGCATGCGCACAGGATCGCATGCGCGTCGCCGGTGATCGACCATGCGACGCGCACGCAGTGGTGCGTGGGTCATGCCGTCGATGCGGTCGACGCCTAGACTGTGCACCTTCCGCAGGACGCACCCGCCATGCCCACGATCGGAACACCGCTGTCTCCCTACGCCACGCGCGTGCTGCTGCTGGGCTCGGGCGAGCTGGGCAAGGAGGTCGCGATCGAGCTGCAGCGCCTGGGCTGCGAGGTCATCGCCGCCGACCGCTATGCCGATGCGCCGGCGATGCAGGTGGCGCATCGCAGCCATGTGCTGGACATGCTCGACGCCGACGCCATCCGCGCGCTGATCGATCTCGAGAAGCCGCACCTGGTGGTGCCGGAGATCGAGGCGATCCACACGCCGACGCTGGTCGAGCTGGAGCTGCATTACCAGCAGGACGGCACGCCCACGCGCATCATCCCGACCGCGCGCGCGGCATGGCTGACGATGGATCGCGAGGGCATCCGCCGCCTCGCCGCCGAAACGCTGGAGCTGCCGACCTCGCCGTACCGCTTCGTCGACACCTACGAGGAGTACGTCGACGCGATCGCGGCGGTCGGCCTGCCGTGCGTGGTGAAGCCGGTGATGTCGTCGTCAGGCAAGGGCCAGTCGACGGTGCACGTCGAGGGCGAGGTCGAGAAGGCGTGGGAGTACGCGCAGACCGGCGGCCGCGCCGGCGCGGGACGCGTCATCGTCGAGGGCTTCGTCGACTTCGACTACGAGATCACGCTGCTCACTGTGCGCCACGTGGGCGGCACCACGTTCTGCGCGCCGGTCGGCCACCTGCAGCGCGATGGCGACTATCGCGAAAGCTGGATGCCGCAGGCGATGAGCACGCGCGCGCTGGCGACGGCGCAGCGCATCGCGCGTGCGATCACCGACGAACTCGGCGGCTGGGGCCTGTTCGGCGTCGAGCTGTTCGTGCGCGGCGACGATGTGTGGTTCAGCGAGGTATCGCCACGCCCGCACGACACCGGCCTGGTGACGCTGATCTCGCAGGATCTCTCCGAGTTCGCGCTGCATGCCCGCGCGATCCTCGGCCTGCCGATTCCCGCGATCCGCGAATACGGTGCCGCGGCGTCGTGCGCGGTGCTCGCGGAAGGGCACGGCGTTCCCGTGTTCTCGAACCTCGGCGACGCGTTGTCGCATCCTGATACCGCGCTTCGACTGTTCGGCAAGCCGCGCGTGGCCGGACAGCGCCGCGTAGCCGTCACGCTGGCTCTCGGCGCCGACGTGGAGGATGCGCGCGAACGTGCGCGGCAGTCGGCCGCGGCGTTGAACATCGACCTGAAATGAGGACGCCTGCATGACCGAGCACACCAGCGGCTACGCCGTTTTTCTCTTCGAGCAGGCGTGGGAAGCGCTCGGCGACGGCATCAAGCCCTACGTGCAGGACGGCCCGGCGGGAAAGCACATCCGCTGCCACGTGGTCGACACCGGCGGCGCGTTCGTCGAGATGACGCTGCCTGCGAAGAACGAGCGTGGCGACGATGCCGAGATGGAGCTCATGATCCCGATGTCGATGGTGCGCATGATCGTGTCCATCCACAGCGACATCGCGTTCGGATTCGCGCGTGATCGCGAACCGCGCGCGAATGCGTTGCCGGTGGTCGGCCCGGACGCGCCGGCGCCGAAGGAGCCCTCGACCGCGATGCCGCACGCCGCGCAGCCGTCGGGTGCGAACGCGTCGGTCGACGACGATCGCCGGCGCCCGCCGGAAGGCTGAGGCGTTCGCGGGTCAGCGCGGCGCGAGGTCGAGCCAGACGAGATGGTGGTCGCTGGCGTCGAGCAGTTCGCTGCCCGGCGCGCCGGCCTTCGGCCAGAACATGCCGCCACCGCGCACGGGCAGGTCGTTCGACGGCAGCACGTAGTCCAGGCGCAGCGTGCCGGCCTCGGGGCCGAAGTCGCCGGTGTGGGTGGTCGTATCGCCCTTGCGTGCGAAGCCGTAGTGCGCCGCGCGTTCGGGGCCGCCTTCGCTGGTCGGCGGCACGCGGCCGTTGACGCGCGCATGGTTCACCAGCTGCAGGATCGCGCCGGGTTCGCCGTCGCCATCGACCGGATCGGCGTTGTGGTCGCCGAGGATCACGAACGAGGCGTTTTGCGCGAGCCCGCCGCAATGGCCGCGGTCGTCGCAGAGCCATGGTTTGTCGCCGGGCGACACGTAGTCCGCCCATAAGCGGATCTCGTCGTAGTTGCGCAGGCCGTTGCGGTTCTCGGGGCCGTCGAACACCGGTGGCGTCGGGTGCGCGGCGAGCACGTGGATGCGACCGAGCGGCGTGCGGATCGGCACGTCCCAATGCGACTTCGACGACAGCGGGAACTTCGCCCACGCGGCTGCCGAATACCACGGCTCGCCCGTCTTCGGATCACGCGGTGCGCGTGCGTCCGGCAGGTTCTTCCAGAGGAAATGCTGGAAGGTGCGGACGTCATTCGTATCGATCGGGTAGCGCGACAGCACGAGCATGCCGTACTGGCCCGGGTGCAGTCCGAAGCCCCACGAATCGTTGCCTGCGCTGCGCCCTTCGCCCCCCACGACGCCGTTGCGGTCGAGATCGAATCCGCTCGGCACGCCCGTGTTGACGGGTGCGAGATAGCGATAGGTATACGTCAGTGCGTCGCCACCACCGGGCTGCGCGACGCCGAGATACCGTTGCTGGAACAGGTCGGCCGCGCGATACGCATCGTCGTAGTCGAACTCGTTGAGCAGCACGATGTCGGGCCGCACGCGTTGCAGCACCGCGGCGACCTTGCGCGCATTCGCGTCACCGCTCTCGAGTCGCTCGATGAGCCCGTTTGCGCGGTCGTCATTGAGCGACGTGTTGTACGTGGCGATGCGCAGCGCGGCGGCGCCGTTCGCACGGATGTCGTGCGCCCACTGGTCGCGGTCTCCCTGCACACGGACGCGCACGCAGGAGGCAAGCACAAGCAGCGCCGCGATCAGCAGCGCGGCAGTCAGGAGTCGGGTCATGGCGTCTCGTCGGGAAAGGCCAGCCACTGGCGGCCGTCGAAGGCTTCGAGCGGGCGGAAGTGCTGCTTGTAATCCATCTTGCGATGGCCCGCGATCCAGTAGCCGAGATACAGGTGCGCGCGGCCTTCCTCGGCCGCCCACTGCAGCTGGCGCAGGATCGCGTAGTTGCCGAGCCCGCGATCGGCATGCGCGGGGTCGTAGAAGGTGTAGACCGCCGACAACGCATCGGGCGTCATGTCGGTGACGGCGACGGCGAGCAATGTGTGGTCGGGCGTCGACGTGCGGAATTCCAGGAAACGCGTGCGGCTCCAGCGGCCGACGAGGAACTGGTCGAACTCCGGTGCGCCGTGGCCGTCCATGCCGCCGCCGGCGTGGCGCGTCGACAGGTAGGCGCGATACAGGTCGAGATGTTCCTCGGTGCGCTCGGCCGGGCAGATGCGCATGACGAGATCGGCGTTGCGACGGAGCGTCTTGCGCTGCGTGCGGTTGCGATGGAAGCCGGCCACCGGGATTCGCACCGGCGTGCAGGCGCGGCACGACGCGCAATGCGGGCGGTAGACGATGTCGCCGGAGCGGCGGAAGCCCCAGCCGAGCGCGAGTGCGTACCAGTCGGGAAGGCGGGGGTCGCGCGGATCGAGCACGAGGTCGCGCGCCTGCCGGTCCGGCCAGTAGCCGCAGTCGTGCAGGCCTGTGTGGAACAGGCGGAGATCCTCGCCCTCGCGCGCCGGGGTGTTGCCCATGGCCGCAGCATACCGCCCGTTGCGGCTGGCCCGCGGCTGAACACGCGCGCGTTCACGTCAACCGCGTCCGCGGCCGGGCGTTTCCCCTGCATCGGCGGCAACGCCTGGCACCCGGAGTAACGCACGTGAAGCACACCCAGATCCTCGCCCTCGCTGTCGCCTCGGTCCTCGCCGCCGGTGCGGCGTACGCAGCCCAGCCGACGACCGCGTCGACGACCGCCACCGCCGGCGCGCGCACCCATGCCCGCATCGACGCCAACGGCGATGGCGTGATCGATCGCACCGAAGCCGCCGCGCGCCCGGGCTTCGCGGCCAGATTCGATCAGCTCGACAAGAACAAGGACGGTCGCATCGACGCCTCCGAGCGCCCGCAGCATGACGGCATGCGCGGTGGCCATGAGGGCGGCTGGAAGAGGATCGACGCCAACAACGACGGCGTGATCGATCGCGCCGAAGCGGCCAAGATGCCGCGCTTCGCCGAGCACTTCGACCAGCTCGACAAGAACAAGGACGGCCGGATCGACGCGTCCGAGCGTCCGCAGCGCGATGGCATGCGCGAAGGTCACGGGGACGGCTGGAAGCGGCTCGACGCCAACAGCGACGGCGCGATCGACCGCACCGAAGCGGCCAAGATCCCGCAGCTGTCGCAGAAGTTCGACCAGCTCGACGCCAACCACGACGGCCGCATCGACGCGAACGAGCGCCCGAAGCACGAAGGTCGCGGCGGCCTCGCGAAGCTCGACGCCGACAAGGACGGCCGACTGAGCCGCGCCGAAGCCGGCAGCTCGCCGTTCGCGTCGAAGTTCGACGAGATGGACGCCAACCACGACGGCTTCGTCGACCGCAACGAGATGCGCGGCGCGTTCAAGCGCATGCATCCGGAGCGCGCGAACGGCGTCGGCTCGGGCGGCACCGGCAAGTCCTGATTTCCCCAACCTGCACGACTTGGCCCGCGTTCTCCGACGCGGGCCAATTTTTTTCGGCGTTTGCGAGAGCGATCGGCGCAATGTCGGGATGCGACGTCGCGCGGCGCGAATCGGTTACGGCGCGACGACCTTCAGCGTCTTCGTCACCTGCCACTCGCCGTTGACGCGACGCACTTCCAGCGTCTTGTACTTGGCCCACATGCGGTGGTGGTAGGCGCTGTATTCGATCGTGCCGGCGTCGGGCGAGGTCGGCCGGAAATGATCGACGTCGACCATCGTCGCCTTGTTCTTCGACGGCGGATGCACGGAGCCGATGTTCTCGTCCGCGATGCGCTGGCAATGCGATGCCGGCACGATGGTCAGCCCCGCACGCGGACGCAGGACATCGCGCACTTCGCGCGGCGCGTCGCGATGATCGACCGCGATGCACGCGACGGGCGTGTCGACGCCCGGCAGCTCCTTCGCGAGCACGGCCTGTGCGACCGGGATCAGCGTGGCGGCGACGTGGCCGTCGAACGGACCGCTCGCCAGCGCGGGCGGCGCCGGTGTGCGACCCGCGCGGAAGAACGCCATCACCACCACGATCACGATGCCGAACAGCAGCGCGACCTTGACCTTGGTCGCGCGTCGCTGCGCCGGCGTGCGCGTGGTTTCGTCGCCGAATTCGGAGCGGAAGCTGAGCTTGGCGTCGCTGGGGCGCGTCGAGTCGAGCAGGCCGGCGTCGCGCAGGATCTCGCGTGCGCGTCCGCTGTCTTCCGATCGAACCACCCACACCGCTGGCCGTGCCGCTTCGCCCTGGTCGCGATAACTCACCGTCGAGCGGCGCCCGCCCTTGTACGAGCGGCCGTCGGTGATGCGTACTTCAATGTCCGCCTCGCGCAACAGCGCGGCGACGCGTTCGACGTTCTCGAGCCGCGCGCTGGAAAAGACCTGGCGCATCAGCCGACCATCGGGCCGCGGGCGGCCTTGTCGTCGAGCACGCGGATCATGCCTTCCTGCGCGGTGCTGGCGACGAGCCGGCCCTGGCGGTCGTAGATCATGCCGCGCGCAAGGCCACGCGCGCCCTGCGCGCTGGGGCTGTCGATCGAATACAGCAGCCAGTCGTCCGCGCGGAACGGGCGGTGGAACCACAGCGCGTGGTCCAGCGAGGCCATCTGCACGTTCGGCTGGTAATAGCTGATGCCGTGCGGGAACGTCGCGGTACCGAGCAGGTGGAAATCGGACGCGTACGTCAGCAGTGCGCGATGCAGTTCGGGTTCGTCGCCCACCTTCTCGCTCAGGCGGAACCATACCTGCTGGTAAGGCGGGCGCTTGGGCGGACGCAGCTCGTCGCGCGGATACACGTGGCGGAACTCGAACGGCCCCTGCCGCGACAGCCAGCGCTGCACCTTGGTCGGCAGGCGCGCGAGCACTTCCGGCGGCACCGCGTGGTCGTGTTCGACGTCTTCCGGCTGTGGCACTTCGGGCATCGACAGCTGGTGCTCGTTGCCTTCTTCCTCGTGCTGGAACGACGCGGCGAGGAACAGGATCGGCTGGCCGTGCTGGATCGCGGTCACGCGGCGGACCGAGAAGCTGCCGCCGTCACGCGTGCGGTCGACCATGTAGAGGATCGGTGCTTCGATGTCGCCGGCGCGCAGGAAGTAGGCGTGCAGCGAATGCGCGGCGCGCGGGTCCTTGGCGGAGTCCATCGTGTTCTGTGCGGCGGCCAGGCCCTGGCCGAGCACCTGCCCGCCGAAGACGTACTTGGTGCCGATGTCGCGGCTCTGGCCGCGGAACACGTTGTCTTCGAGGCGTTCGACCGCGAGCAGGTCGACCAGCTCGGAAACCGGGGAGGTCATGCGCGGAAAATCCTTGCGGAACGGCCGCGAAGTATACCGGCCGGTGTTTTACGGCCCGGCGGCGGGCACGTTCAGGCGCTGCAGCGGCACCTCGGCCAGCACGTGGTCCCAGGGGAACAGCGGGCCGGGGTCGCGCTTTCGATGCACCTGCCGGGTCGGGTCGTCCGTGGCTTCGACCATCGTGGTGTCGAGGTCCTCGTGCCCGGCGATGAATCGCAGCGCAGGGTGCCGGGCGACGAGCCGCTTCAGCAGCGCTACCAGCGTATCGATCTGCGCCGGCGTGTAGGGCTCGGTCATCGCCTGGTGGTCGGCGTCGAGCCAGCGCGGGTAGCGGCCGGTGTTCACCAGTTCGATGCCGATCGAGCGCGGGTTGTAGCCGCGCGTGTGGTTGGCCACGCGATCCGTCGATACGTACTGGTGCAGCGAGCCGTCGCGGTCGATGTAGAAGTGCCCGCTGTTGCCGGTGCCGCTGCCTTCGTAGAGCACCTTTTCGCCGAACATGCGCGATTCGGCGAGCGTTGGCACTTCGGTGCAATGGATGACGACGAGGTCGACCTGCGACAGCGGCCGCGCGGCAAGGCGGGACTCGTAGGGCAGGGGATCGACGTCGATGGGCAGGGGCGGGAGGTCGGGCAGCATGCGGCGATGCTAACCGCTGGCGGCCGGCGGGCCGCGTACGCATTCGACGTCACGGGTCGACGCTACGATCCGGGCATGAACCGCTTTCCCGATCGCTCGATGCTCGGCGCGCTGATGGCCCGTTTTCCGCGCGAGGGCCGCGTGGAATGGCTGGGCGTGCGGCCCGCGCGCGATGCGCCGGTGCTGGCGCGTGACGTCGTCGAGGCCGTGGCCGACAAGGGCCTCGTCGGCGACCGCTACGCCGGCGGCAGCGGCAAGCGCGGCGTCACCCTGCTGCAGGCCGAGCATCTGCCGGTGATCGCCGGCCTCGCGGGCGTCGATGCGATCGACCCTTCGCTGCTGCGTCGCAATGTCGTGGTCAGCGGACTCCCGGTGATCGCGCTCAAGGGCCGGCGTTTCCGCATCGGCGACGTCGTGCTCGAAGGCACCGGACCCTGCGACCCGTGCTCGAAGATGGAAGCGGCGCTGGGCGAGGGCGGCTACAACGCGATGCGCGGCCACGGCGGGCTGTGCGCGCGCATCGTCGAAGGCGGCGCAATCCGCCTCGGCGACGCCGTCATCGCGCTCGACTGACACGCCCGGTGCACGGACCGGCGACAATGGCGGTCTTTCTCGGCTCGGCCCCCGCATGCGCGGACACTGCATCCTCTCCCACGGCTTCGAAAGCGGCCCCGACGCCACCAAGGTGACGGCGCTGGCCGACGTCGCCGCGCGCCTGGGCTTCACGCACGAGCGACCGGACTACACGGATCTCGACGCCATGCGCCACGTCAGCCCGCTCGGCGACGTGGCCGCGCGCGTCGAGCGCCTGCGCGATCGCGTGCGCGACGCGGCGCAGCGCGGGCTCGTCGTGCTGGCGGGTTCGAGCCTGGGTGCATGGGTCAGCGGGCGGGTGTCGCAGGAGTTCGACATCGCCGGCCTGTTCCTGATGGCGCCGCCGATCCGTCTCGACGCGCAACATCCGCTCGAAGCCGCGCACGTACCGACCTCGATCATCCACGGCTGGGACGACGAACTGATTCCCGCCGACGACGTGATCGCGTGGTCCCACAAGCGCCGCGCCACGCTGCTGCTGGTCGACGACGCGCACCGGCTGTCCAACCATGTCGAGGCCAGCGCGAACGCGTTCGCCGCGCTGCTCGCGAGGCTCTGACCGATGCGTTTTTTCGCCAGCTGCGGCAAGGGCCTGGAGTACCTGCTCGTCGACGAGCTGCTAGCGCTCGGCTGTGCGCACGCTACCGCGACCGTTGCCGGTGCGAACGTCGAAGGCACGCCGATCGATGCGCAACGCGCGGTGATGTGGTCGCGGCTCGCCAGCCGCATCCTGTGGCCGATCGCCGAGTTCGACTGCGCCGACGAGCACGCGTTGTATGCCGGTGCATCCGCCGTCGACTGGACGCAGCACGTTCCGCCACGCGCGACCATCGCGATCGATGCGCATGTGAGCGGCAGCGGCCTGACCCACGCGCAGTACGCGGCGCAGCGCGTGAAGGACGCGATCGTCGACACGCTGCGCGCGAAGACGGGCGCGCGTCCGGACGTCGATCTCGAGGCGCCGGACGTCCGCATCAGCCTCGTCGTGCGAAAGGGCCGCGCGATCCTGTCGATCGACCTGTCGGGCGCGCCGATGCATCGACGCGGCTGGCGTCGCAAGCAGGTCGATGCACCGCTGAAGGAAAACCTCGCCGCCGCCGTGCTGATGCGCGGGCGCTGGATGGAGGCGTATCGCGAGGGCGGTGCGCTTCTCGACCCGATGTGCGGCAGCGGCACGCTGATGATCGAAGGCGCGCTGATGGCCGCCGACGTCGCGCCCGGACTGCTGCGCCATGGCGACGATGTGCCGACGCGCTGGCCCGGTTTCGACACGGGCACGTGGAAGGATGTGTGCGTCGATGCGATCCGTCGCGAAGCGGAAGGTCGCGCCGCGCTACGCCACGTATTTTTCGGCCGCGACATCGATCCGCTGGCCGTTCGTGCCGCGCGCGACAACGCGATCACGGCGGGGCTTGTCGACATGATCGATTGGCAGGCGGCCGACGTGCGCGATCTCGCGTCGACGTTGCCGCCCGAAACTGCCGCAGGCACCGGCGTCGTGGTTTGCAATCCGCCTTACGACGCGCGCCTCGAAGCGGATCCCGCGCTCTATCGCGCGCTCGGCGACGCACTGCGTCGCACCCTGCCGACATGGCGTGCAAGCCTGCTCTGCGGCGATGAATCGCTCGCGCGATCGACTGGCCTGCGTGCGAAGAAGACGTACCGCATGTTCAACGGCGCGATCGAGACGGTGCTGCTCACGGTCGACCCCATCGGCCCTGCGCGCGATGCGGCGAATGTCCAGCCGCCGACCGCGTTGTCGCCCGGCGCCGAGATGGTCGCCAATCGACTGCGCAAGAACCTGCGCAAGCTGAAATCCTGGCGCGAGCGCGAAGGCATCACCTGCTTCCGCGCCTACGATGCCGACCTGCCGGAATACTCGGCGGCGATCGACGTCTACACCACCGACGAACGCGAACCGCGCACGTTCCTGCACGTGCAGGAATACGCCGCGCCGGCCGACATTCCGGAAGCCGATACGCGTCGTCGTCGCAATGAACTTCTGAACGCCGCGCGCGAGGTGTTCGCGGTGCCGCGCGACAACGTCGCACTGAAGACGCGCGAGCGTGGCAAGGGCGGCAGCAAGTACGGGCACTTCGATCGTCGCGGCGAGTTCGTTGTCGTGCGCGAGGGTCGCGCGCACCTGCGCGTGAACCTGTTCGACTACCTCGATACCGGCCTGTTCCTCGATCACCGGCCGCTGCGCCTGCGGATCGCCGAAGATGCACGCGACGCGCGCTTCCTCAATCTCTTCGCCTACACCGGTGCGGCGACCGTGCACGCGGCGCTGGGCGGCGCGCGCTCGACGACGACGGTCGACCTGTCATCGACCTATCTGCAGTGGTGTGCGGACAACCTGCAGGAGAGCGGTGTCGGCGGTTCGCGCCACCGGCTGGTGCAGGCCGACGCCATCGCGTGGCTGGAAGGCGACACCGGACAATACGACCTCGTGTTCTGCGACCCGCCGACGTTCTCGAACTCCAAGCGCGCGAACGACTTCGACGTGCAGGCCTCGCACGTGCGCCTGTTGCGTGCGGCGGTCGCACGCCTGGCGCCGGGTGGCGTGCTGTATTTCTCCAACAACTACCGCCGCTTCAAGCTGGACGAGGCGCAGGTGTCGGTCTTCGCGAATGTCGAGGACATCAGCGCCAGCACCATTCCGCCTGATTTCGAGCGCGACGCGCGCATCCACCGCTGCTGGCGCATCACCGCGCGCGACTGACCCGGGCTGGCGTCACGGATGGAACGAAACGTGCGCTCCGTGCCCACTTCGGTTTGCCGGTCGCGCCGCCATGCTTTCCGGCATCGAATCGCTGGAGGTCGCCCATGTCCCGTCCCGCCCGTGTTACCCGCCTCGCGACCGGCATGCCGGCGTCGGACGGCGCTGGCGTCAAGCTCACGCGCGTGATCGGTACGCCGCAGCTCGATCATCTCGATCCGTTCCTGATGCTCGACGAGTTCGGCACCGACCAGCCGCAGGACTACCTCGCCGGCTTCCCGGACCACCCGCATCGCGGCTTCGAGACCGTCACCTACATGCTCGACGGGCGCATGCGCCACCGCGACAACCACGGCAACGAAGGCGTGCTGGTGCCCGGCAGCGTGCAGTGGATGACCGCGGGGCGCGGGCTGGTGCACTCGGAGATGCCCGAGCAGCAGGAAGGCCGCATGCGCGGTTTCCAGCTGTGGGTGAACCTGCCGGCGCGCGACAAGATGGGCGAGCCGAAGTACCAGGAATTCGCGCCCGAGCGCATTCCGGTCGCGCAACCTGCTGCCGGCGTATCGGTAAAGGTGATCGCCGGCGAGGTCGATGGTTCGGTCGGGCCGATCGCGCAGCCGGCCACGTCGCCCGTCTATCTCGACATCGCGCTCGATGCAGGTGCGTCGTGGACGTACGAACTGCCCGAAGGCCACGCCGGCTTCGTGTACGTGTTCGAAGGCGATGCGAGCGTCGGCGGACAGCTCGTGCGCACGAAGCAACTCGGTGTGCTCGACGGCGGAAGCGTCGGATTCGAGGCGACTGGCGCGGCGCGCGTGCTGCTCATCGCGGGTCGACCCTTGCGCGAACCTGTCGCGCGCTACGGCCCTTTCGTGATGAACACGCGCGCGGAACTCGAGCAGGCCTTCGCGGATTACCAGGCCGGCCGCTTCTGAAATAACGGCCGGGCGCGTGCCCGGCCGTCGCCGTTACTTGCTCGTCAGCTGCGCGCCGCCGCCGGTGCCGAACCGCAGCGTGCTGCTCTGTGCGATCGCCTTCGCCAGATCGTCGTTCGACTTGGCCTGGATCCACAGATACGCGACGCGGCCGTCGGCGAGCGAGATCGCTGTCTCGCGTGCCTGCACGTCCGGCTGGCCCGCGAGTTCGCTGCGATACCAGTAGGTGTCGCGGCCGTCGATCTTCACTTCCTCGGCGCGATCGCCGCGATTCGGTTTGAACGGCGTCTGCGCGGCCAGGTACAGGCCGAACGCCTCGCTCCCGTCCGCGCGCATGGCGCGGCAGAACTGCGTGCCGCCTGCGGTTTTTGTTTCCCAGGTAAGGCCGCTGTCGGCGGGCAGCGTCGGGCAGGTCGTCGTGGCCTGTGCGTGCGCGTAGCCCCCCATCGCGAGCAGCGTGAAGCCGATCGTTGCGCGAATGGTCTTGACCATGATGTTCCCCATGCGTATCGCGGCGACGGCCGCGACCACAGCCCGAACATAGTCCGTTCCAAAGCGCTTGACAAATGATCTCTATTCAGGCTTGCGATGTCCCCGCCTGTCATGTCGCGGCGCGTCAAAAAAAGACGCGCCGCGTCACGTAAACACGGCGCGCCTCGGGTTTTTCCGGCGGAATCAGCGGCGATCGACGCGCACGGTGGCGTTGGGCGGCGATGCGAAATCCAGCGTGACCAGGGTCAGGCGCCAGGTCGCGTCGAGATCCGCCGTGGGCGACTTGGCCGAATCGAGCACCACGTCGTGCGACATGCCGCCCATCGAATGGCGGAAGCCGACGATCGCGGTTCCGGCCTGGATGCACTGCACGTTCGGCGGGCAGCGCGAATCGCTGTTGACGTCGACGTAGGTGAGTGTCGAGGCGTCGGGCAGGGTGATCGTCTCGCCCTTGGCGAGCGTCACCGGGGTTCCGGCGGCGACGGTGTGGCCGCCGCCCGCACCGGCGGACGCGCAGCCGGCGAGCAGGAGCAGGGGAAGGAACGCACTGGCGAGACGGGGCATCGGCGACTCCGGTCGAAGGGGACCCACCGAGCCTAGCCGGCCGTATGTCGTGGCGAGTTCACGGCTCGCGGCGGTCGTCCACCGTGGCGCGCCCGTCCGGCAGTACGCGGATGGTGATGCGGCGGCCGTATTCGCTATCGGCGGTCGGGCCGATGTCGCAGCTGCACAGCGCCTGCGCGAGCGCCGGGATGGTGTTGCTGTGGCCGACGACCAGCACCGTGCCGGTGGGATTCGCGCTGCGCAGCGCGCCGGCGAAATCCGCGGCCGGGCGCGCGGCGTCGTAGGTCGCCACGGCCAGGTGGTGCGCGGCGGCGATCGGTGCGGCCGTCTGCTGCGTGCGACGGTAGCCGCTGGCGTAGACGGCGGTGAGGGGTGTGTCGCGCAGGCGCGAGACCAGTTTGTCGACGCGCTTGCGGCCGGCCTGCGACAGCGACGGATCGCGCGGGTCGTCGTCGGCCTTTTCGGCGTGGCGGATCAGCACGAACGTGGTGCCGGGCTCGACGTCGGTGCGCGCGGTCGCGCACGCGCCGGGCAGCGCCAGCATGGACAACGCGACGAGCCGCAGGAACAGGCTGCGCATGGCGACGGTTTCCCCCAACCGGAATCCACGCATCACAGCGCGCCCGCGGGTGACGCGCATGTGCAGCTGGTCATGTCAGCGCGCGGCCAGCGTGATCAGCAGCCCGCGCGCGGCGGCGATGCGTTGCGCCGGCTCCGGCAGCTCGAGCTTCAGCTTCAGCTTGTCGGGGCCGTCCATCCTGTAGAGCTTGGGCTGGCCCTGGATGAGCCGGATCACCGCCATCGGATCGACGTTCGGCTTTTCGACGAACTGCACGCGCCCGTTCGACTCGCCCAGTTCCAGCTTGCGGATGCCCAGCCGCGTCGCGTCCAGCTTGAGTTCGGCGATCGCGAACAGGTTCTTCGCCGCATCCGGCAGCAGGCCGAACCGATCGATCATCTCGACCTGCAACTCGCGCAGCTCATCGACGTTCTTCGCGCTGCTGATGCGCTTGTAGAGTGTCAGGCGCGTGTGCACGTCCGGCAGGTAGTCGTCGGGAATGAGCGCCGGCACGTGCAGTTCGACGTCGGCGCCACGCGCTTCGGCCATGTCGACATCTGGCAGCTTGCCCTGGCGGATCGAACGCACCGCGCG
Organism: Lysobacter claricitrinus; assembly: GCF_045866565.1. Taxonomy (NCBI): domain Bacteria; kingdom Pseudomonadati; phylum Pseudomonadota; class Gammaproteobacteria; order Lysobacterales; family Lysobacteraceae; genus Lysobacter; species Lysobacter claricitrinus. The sequence continues at coordinate 180,880 of NZ_BAAFZV010000002.1, forward strand.
CTCCAGCAGTTCGGTGTACAGGCTGAAGCCGACCTCCGTCATCTGCCCGCTCTGCTCTTCGCCGAGCAGCTCGCCCGCGCCGCGGATCTCGAGGTCGTGCGTCGCCAAGGTGAACCCGGCGCCGAGTTCGTCCATCGCGCTGATCGCGTCGAGGCGCTTGCGTGCGTCGTCGGTGATCGCCTTGCGATCGGGGATGACGAGGTAGGCATAGGCGCGGTGGTGCGAGCGGCCGACGCGCCCACGCAGCTGGTGCAGCTGCGCCAGGCCGAACTTGTCGGCGCGGTTGATGATGATGGTGTTCGCGTTGGGGATGTCGATGCCCGACTCGATGATCGTCGTCGACAGCAGCACGTTGAAGCGCTGCTTGTGGAAGTCGAGCATGACCTTTTCGAGCTCGCGCTCCGGCATCTGCCCGTGCGCGACGCCGATGCGCGCGTCGGGCACGAGTTCCTGCAGCTGGCGCTGCATGCGGCCGATGGACTCCACGTCGTTGTGCAGGAAGTAGACCTGGCCGCCGCGCGACAGCTCGCGCTGGAAGGCTTCGCGCAGCTGCGCGTCGTCCCAAGGCACCACGAATGTCTGCACCGCGAGGCGATGCGCGGGCGGCGTGGCGATGATCGACAGATCGCGCAGGCCGGCCATCGCCATGTTGAGCGTGCGGGGGATCGGCGTCGCCGTCAGCGTGAGCAGGTGCACGTTCGCGCGCAGCGCCTTCAGCGCCTCCTTCTGCCGCACGCCGAAGCGTTGCTCTTCGTCGACGATGACGAGGCCGAGGTCCTTGAACTTCACGTCCGGCTGCAGCAGGCGATGCGTGCCGACGATGACGTCGATGGTGCCTTCGGCAACCTTCTCCAGCTCCGCGGCGATCTCCTTCTTCGACTTGAAGCGGCTCAGCACTTCGACGCGGATCGGCCAGTCGGCGAAGCGGTCGCGGAAGTTGCGGTAGTGCTGCTCGGCCAGCAGCGTCGTCGGCACGAGCAGTGCGACCTGCTTGCCGCCCGCAGCCGCGGTGAACGCCGCGCGCACCGCGACTTCGGTCTTGCCGAAGCCGACGTCGCCGCAGACCACGCGGTCCATTGGCTGGCTCGACTGCAGGTCGCGTACGACCGCGCTGATCGCCGATGCCTGGTCCGGCGTTTCCTCGAACGGGAACGCGGCGGCGAACGGTTCGTACATGGTGCGGTCGACGTCGATCGCGAGCCCGGCGCGCGCCTGCCGCTTGGCCTGGATTTCGAGCAGTTCGGCGGCGACGTCGCGAACCTTCTCGGCCGCCTTCTTCTTCGCCTTCTGCCACTGCTCGCCACCGAGCGAATGCAGCGGCGCGGTTTCTTCCGACGCGCCGGAGTAACGATTGATCAGGTGCAGCTGCGCGACCGGTACGTACAGACGGTCGCCCTTGGCGTATTCGATGTCGAGGAATTCGCCGGGCGTGCCGCCGACGTCGAGCGTCACCAGCCCGCGATAGCGGCCGACACCGTGATCTTCGTGGACGATCGGCGCGCCTTCGGTGAGCTCGCCGAGGTCGCGGATGATCGCTTCCGGCTCGCGACCGACGCGCTTGCGACGCCGCGGCTGCGACGCGCGCTCCGGGAACAGTTGGCGTTCGGTGAGGACGGTGAAGGTCGGCGTCGAGATCGCGAAGCCGTCGTCGAGCGGGGCGACGGCGATCGCGACGAGCTTGTCGTGCGGCGTCGGCGCCGCCGGGCCGCGTTCGTAGAACGTCGTCCAGTCGGGCAGAACGGTCGGTGCGAGGCCGACCGCGTCGAACAGTTCAAGCAACGCTTCCCGACGGCCCGCGCTGTCGGCGGCGATCAGTACGTCGCCCGGATACGCGGCGAGGAACGATTTCAGCGAATCGGCCGCGGCGGGATCGCGTGGCGCGAGCGGCAGCGGCATCGCCGGCTGGTCGCCCAGCGCCTGCGCGCGGTCGAGCTGCGCGTGGTTCGCGCCGCAGACTTCGATACGCGAGGTTTCGTTGAACACGCCGCGCAACGCATCGGGCGACAGGTACAGCTCCGACGGCGGCAGCACCGGGCGTTCGACGTCGTGGCGACGCTGTTCGTAGCGATCGCCGGTCTGCGCCCAGAACTGGTCGGCGGCCTCGAAGCTGCCTTCGGTGACGATCGGCAGCACGCCGCGGTCGAGATAGTCGAACAGCGTGGCCGTGTCGTCGAAGAACAGCGGCAGGTAGTACTCGACGCCGCTGGGCGCGAGGCCCGATTTCAGGTCCTGGTAGAGCGAGCTGCGGCGCGTGTCGACGTCGAAACGTTCGCGCAGGCGTTCCAGTGCGCCCTTGAGCGCGGCGTCGTCCAGCGGCAACTCGCGGCCCGGCAGCAGATGGATGCGCTCCATCTTCTCCAGCGAGCGCTGCGATTCGGGATCGAACACGCGGATGGTGTCGATCTCGTCGTCGAGCATTTCGATGCGGAACGGCTGGTCGGCACCCATCGGATAGACGTCGAGCAGGCCGCCGCGCACGGCGAAATCGCCGGGGTCGAGCACCTGCGGCACGTGGCGGTAGCCCGCGGCTTCGAGGCGACGCTTCTCCGAGTCGAGATCCAGCCGCTGGCCGACGCGAACGTCGAAGCTGCCGCCGACCACGTGCCTGGGCGGCGCGAGGCGCTGCATGAGCGTCTGCACCGGCAGCACCACCACGCCCCGCTTGAGGTGGGGCAGCCGATGCAACGTCGCCAGGCGCTGGCTGACGATGTCGGGGTGCGGGCTGAACGCGTCGTAGGGCAGCGTTTCCCAGTCGGGGAACGCGAGCACCGGCGTGTCGCCATCGACACCGGCACGCGGGCCGAGCAGCGTGCGCAGGTCGCCCTCGAGCTGGTGCGCAGTCTGGTTGTCGCGGGTGATTGCGAGCAACGGGGCGTCGTGTGCGGTCGCCGTGGCGGCGATGTGGAAGGCGAGCGCGGACGGCGAGAGCGGCGCGCGCCACCAGGCGCGCTGCTGGCCGGCTTTCGGCAGCGGCGGAACGGGAAGGAGAGGGGTCGACATGAGGCGCGCGATTCTACTGAAGCGCGTCGCACGCCCTGAGTACGGTCATCGGCGCGGCAGGTCCAGCGCCACCCGCACCAGCGACGGATCGCGTCCGGCGTCGGCCTTGTGGAAGCCCAGCGACTCGGCCAGCCCGATCACGTCGGCGTCCTGCGGCAGTTCGCCGCGAAGCGTCGCCAGCCCGCGACTGCGCGCCCACTTGGCCACGCGGGTCAGCAGGTAGCGGCGCATGCCCATGCCGGCGACGAAGCGGCTGACGAGGATGCTGAAGTCGCCTTCTTTCCCCGCAGCGTCGGTCTGCACGTGGGCGATCGCGCCGATGAGGGCTTCGCCGGGGGAGTCGAGGTCGGTGGCGACCAGGGTGAACTCGGTGCGCGGGTTCGGCCGCGCCAGGCGTTCGGCGTCGGAGGCCGACAAGTCGTCGCTGCGGGCCAGTCCCGCCCGCGCCGCGTCCGGTTCGAGGAGCGCAAACCCCGCACGCAGCGGCTCGGCGTCCTCCGGGCGGATGGGACGGATCAGCACCTCACGGCCGTTCGGAAGACGATGGCGTTCGTGCCAGGGCGGGAGACGGTCGCGCGCTGCCATCGCTGGATCGTTCCAGAATGCGCGTGAGCCTTCCGTCGTCTGGAGCCCGCGTGACCCAACCGCAGTCGAACCAGCGACAGTCAGCGCGCGGCGGCCCGGCGACCAGCGTGCCACCGCGCGACCACTGCCGCTTCGCTGCATGAGCGACGCTCCCGCGCGCCCGACGTTCCGCGCCGCGTTGCGGTTCTGGCTGCTGCTGGGCTGCATCAGCTTCGGCGGCCCCGCCGGGCAGATCGCGATCATGCATGCCGAGCTGGTCGACCGCCGGCGCTGGATCGACGAGACCACGTTCACCCGCGCGCTCGACGTCTGCATGCTGCTGCCCGGCCCGGAAGCGATGCAGCTGGCGACATGGATCGGTTGGCGCCTGCACGGATTGCGCGGCGGGCTGGTCGCCGGCGCGCTGTTCGTGCTGCCGGCATCGCTGCTGCTGGCGGCGCTGTCGTGGATGTATTTCGCGGGACAGTCGCTGCCGGCCACGGCAGGCATCGTGTTCGGCCTGCAGGCATCGGTGCTGGGGCTGCTCGCGTCGGCGCTCGAGCGCCTCGGGCGTCGCGTGCTGAAGACGGTGACCGCGCGACTGCTCGCACTCGGTGCGCTGATCGCGGTGGCGGTCGCGCACGTCGCGTTCCCGTGGGTGATGCTGGCGGCGGCGCTCATCGGATGGGCGACGCAGCGCCGGTGCCATCCCGATGTAGCGCCAGTCGACGTGGGAGCATCGCCGTCGATCGCGCGCAGCGCCGGGGTGTTCGCGATGCTGGCGACGGCGTGGCTGGCCCCGCTCGTGGCGCTCGCGGCGTGGCTCGGTCGCGGCAGCACGAGCGTCGCCGTCGGCGCGTTCCTGTCGCGCGCCGCGTTGTTCACCTTCGGCGGCGCGTACGCCGTATTGCCGTACGTGGCGGGGCAGGCGGTCGACACCTACGGCTGGCTGTCGACCGACCGCATGATGGCGGGCCTCGCGCTGGCCGAAACCACGCCGGGCCCGCTGATCCTCGTGCTCGAGTACGTCGGCTTCGCAGCGGGCTGGGCGCATCCGGACCTGCCGTCGACCACGGCGTCGGCATTCCTTGCCGCGGCGGTCGCGGTGTGGGCGACGTTCCTGCCGAGTTTCCTGCTGGTGCTGACGCTCGCGCCGTGGGTCGACCGCATCGGCCGATGGCGGCCCGCGGCGGCCGCGTTGTCGGGCATTACTGCCGCGGTGGTTGGCGTGATCGCGCAACTGGCGCTGTGGTTCGGCGCCACGCTGCTCACGCGCGTCGATGCCGCGCACGCGGTGGCCGCGATCGCACTGGCCGCGGGCGTTTTCGTCGGCGCCCGACGCAGCTTGCCGGTCTACGTGCTCGTGCCCACCTGCGGTGTGCTCGGCGTTGTGATCGACACGATCCTGCGCTGATGCGCGGTGCATGCACGGCCGATTGGTAGACTCGCCGGCCTATCTGAACCGGGACGATCCATGGCTGGCGGCGATTCCACCCGCGCGATCTTCTTCGCGCTAGGCGCGAACCTCGCGATTGCAGCGGCGAAAGGCGTCGCGGCGTTCTTCACCGGCTCGAGCGCGATGCTCGCCGAGACCGTGCATTCGCTGGCCGACTGCGGCAACCAGGTGCTGCTGCTGGTCGGCGTCCGCCAGTCGCAGAAACCGCCGTCGCCGAACTATCCGCTGGGCTACGGCAAGGCCATCTACTTCTGGTCGTTCCTGGTCGCGGTGATGCTGTTCACCATCGGCGGCATGTTTTCGCTGTACGAGGGCATCCACAAGCTGTCGAACCCCGAGCCCGTGCGGCAATGGTGGTGGGCTGCCGGCGTGCTCACGTTCGGCGTGATCGCCGAGGGCATCTCGATGCGCGCCTGCATGCAGGAAGTGAACAAGGCACGCGGTGGACGCTCGCTGGCGCAATGGTTCCGCGAGACGCGCCAGGGCGAGCTGCTGGTGATCTTCGGCGAGGACCTCGCGGCGCTGGCGGGCCTCGTGCTCGCGCTGGTCGCGGTGATGCTGTCGGTCGTCACCGGCAATCCGATCTGGGACGCGGTCGGCACGATCGCGATCGGCGTGCTGCTGATCGTCGTCGCGGTGATGGTCGGCATCGGCATCAAGGCCATGCTGATCGGCCAGAGCATGGACCCGCTGCGCGAACGCGAACTCTGCGACTACCTGAAGGCACGGCCCGAGATCGAGCGCGTGCTCAACCTCATCACCGTGCAGCTCGGCAACCACGCGGTCGTGTCGGTGCAGGCGCAGATGCGCGAGGCGGGCAGCGCGACGGCGATGGTCCACGCCATCAACACCGTCGAGCGCGAAATGAAGGCGACGTTCCCCGAGGTGCGCTGGAGCTTCTTCGAGCCCGACCTGCCGGACAAGTCGGGCGCGGCGGTCAACGACTGATCAGGCCGGCGCCTTGAACCATTCGACGCGCCACGCCGCGCCGGTCGGCTCGCCGAGCACATCGGCGAGCACCGGTAACAGCTCGCGCATGCGCTGGTCGAACCGGTAAGGCGCATTGAGCAGCAACAGGCCGCTGCCGTTCATGCGCAGCGGCGAGTCGTCCGGCCGCACCAGCAGCTCGGCCACCATCACCGACTTCGCCGGCATCGTCGCCATCGAGCGGTAGGCGCGCTGCAACGCGCGCCGCTGCTTGATCGGATACCACAACGCGTACGTGCCCTGCGGCCAGCGTTCGAGTGCGTCGCGCAGCGCGCGCAGCGCGGTCTCGAACTCCTGCAGCTGCGCTTCGAACGGCGGATCGATCAGCACCAGCCCGCGACCGAAGCGTTCCTCGCCGATGCGCGGCGGAAGAAGGGCGTGCATCGCGCCGTAGCCGTCGCGCGCGTGCACGGCGACGCGCGCATCTCCGGCCATCGCGGACTTCAGCGCGTCCGCTTCTTCGGGCTGCAGCTCGCAGCAGGTGATGCGGTCCTGCGCGCGCAGCGCGTGCGTGAGCAGCCACGGCGAGCCGGGGTAGGCGTTCGGCCCATGCGCGTTGCGGCAGGCGGTGATCGCATCGACATACGCGCGCAGCGGCGCCGGTTCGGTGCCCGGTTGCAGGCGGTCGATTCCGCCGACGCCGCCGGACGCCTCACCCGTGCGCTTCGCCTGCGCCGCATCGAGGTAATACAGGCCGCGACCGGCGTGGGTATCCAGCGCGAACAGGGGCGCGGGCTTGGCGACGAGGGCGTCGCACAGCGCGAGCAGCGCGGCGTGCTTGAGGACGTCGGCGTGGTTGCCGGCGTGGAAGGCGTGGCGATAGTTCATGCCGGATAGGGTACGCGGGTAGGCGGTGGCACACTGGCGGCCGAATCGGAGGGGCACATGGGGCGGATCCTGCTGGTCGAAGACGAGAGCGCGATCGCACGGACGGTGGAGTTCGCGCTGCGCGAGGACGGCTTCGAGGTCGAGCACGCGCTCACCGGCGGCGACGCGCTGCGCCTGGCTGCCGCGGGCACGCACGATCTCGCCATCCTCGACGTCGGCCTGCCCGACATCGGCGGCTTCGCGCTGTGCCGCGAACTGCGCCGTGGCCGCGACCTGCCGGTGATCTTCCTCACCGCGCGCGACGCCGAGGCCGATCGCGTGCTGGGTTTCGAGATCGGCGCGGACGACTACGTCGCCAAACCGTTCTCGCCGCGCGAACTGGTCGCGCGCGTGCGCGCCGTGTTGCGCCGCAGCCGGGGCGCCGCGCCGACCGGCGGATTCGCGCATGACGCCGAAGGTCATCGCGTGAGCTGGCGCGGTCGTGTACTGGACCTGACACGCTACGAATACGGCCTGCTCGCCGCGCTTTTGCAGCGGCCCGGCGCGATCCTGACCCGCGCACAGTTGATGGACCGCGTCTGGGGCACCGACAGCGATAGCACCGACCGCACCGTCGACACGCACATCAAGACGCTGCGGGCGAAGCTGCGCGACGTCGATCCGGATGCCGACCCGATCCGCACCCAACGCGGCCTCGGCTACTCGCTGCACGTCGACTGACATGCGCATCGGCCTGCGCATCTTCCTCGGCTACTTCGCGATCGTCGCGCTGGCCGGGTTGCTTGTGACGAAGGTATTCGTCGCGCAGGTGAAGCCCGGCGTTCGCCAGGCGATGGAAGACACGCTGGTCGACACCGCGAACGTGCTCGCGGAACTCGCGGCCGATGATCTTGCGTCCGGCCATATCGCCGACGGCCGTTTCGCGCAGCACGTGCGTGCACTGCGCGGCCGTGATCCGGGCGCGGCGATCTGGGGCTTCTCCAAGCGCGCGGCGACCTACCGCATATACGTCACCGACGCGCACGGCATCGTGGTGTTCGACAGCACCGGTCGCGATGTCGGGCGGGATTATTCCAAGTGGAACGACGTCTACCGCACGCTGCACGGCCAGTACGGCGCGCGGTCGACCGCGGAAAACCCGAAAGATCCGTATTCGACGGTGATGCACGTCGCCGCGCCTGTGCGTGATGCGCAGGGTGCGTTGATTGGCGTGCTCACCGTCGCCAAGCCCAATCGCGCGTTGCAGCCGTTCATCGATCGCAGCCAGACCATTATCACGCGCTGGGGGGCGGTGCTGCTGGGTGTCGCGTTGATGACCGGGCTCGCCGCGGCATGGTGGCTGTCGAACCAGCTCGGGCTGTTGCGGCGTTACGCGCAGTCGGTCACTGCGGGCGAACGCGCGACGCTGCCATCGACCGCCGGCGAATTCGCCGAGCTCGGACATGCGCTGGAAACCATGCGCACCAAGCTCGAAGGCAAGCAGTACGTCGAGCAGTACGTGCATTCGCTGACGCACGAGATGAAGAGCCCGCTTGCGGCGATCCGCGCGAGTGCGGAGCTGCTGGAACAACCACTGGCGGACGTCGATCGCGCTCAGTTCGTCGCCGGCATTCGCGCGCAGAGCGATCGCATGGCGCAGATGATCGACAAGCTGCTCGCGCTTGCGGCGGTCGAGCATCGGCAGACGCTGGAGTCGCCGCAACCGGTGGACATCCGGGCGCTCGTCGACGACGTGCTCGCCGACTGCCGCGAGCGGTTGCGCGCGCGCGGGCAGGCGATCAACGCGACTGTCGCTTCGGATCTCCCGCATCCGCCGGGTGACGCATTCCTTTTGCGCCAGGCGCTGTCCAACCTCGTCGAGAACGCGTCGGATTTCGCGCCCGACGCCAGCGTCATCGAACTGCGCGTCGACCACGATGGCAACGACGTCGTGCTGCGCGTGCTCGACCGCGGCGCAGGTGTGCCGGACTACGCGAGTGGCCGCGTCTTCGAGCGTTTCTATTCGCTGCCGCGTCCGGGTGGCGCCAGCCGAAGCAGCGGGCTCGGGCTGTGTTTCGTCGCCGAGGTGGCCGACCTGCACGGTGGCCGCGCCTCGCTGCGCAATCGCGCAGGTGGCGGCGCCGAAGCCCGCATCGACCTGCCGGCCTGACTTCATACCCGCTTCACCGTCCGGCCATCGCCGGCGCACGGCCGCGCGCCAGGCTCGTCGCACCTTCATACGGATGGGCGACATGCGCATCGGATTCAAACTGGTGCTAGTAGCGGTGATGACGGTCCTGATCCTCATCCCGCTGGCGATGGTCAACGGACTCATCGGGGAGCGGGAGCGTTATCGCGACCAGGCGGTGACCGACATCGGCAACATGTACGGCGGTCGACAGACGCTCGTGGGCCCGGTGCTCACCGTGCCGTATTCGGAAATGGCGGACGTCGAGGAAACCGGGCGCGACGGCATCGTGCGCACGGTGCGCAAGCGCCAGTCGTTCGAATGGACGTTCTTCCCGACGCGCCTGGACGCGACCGGTCCGCTGGTCCCCGCGACCCGGAAACGCGGCCTGTACCGGGTGCCGGTGTACGAGTGGAACGGCGTCGTCACCGCCGATTTCGAGGTGCAGATTCCAACGGATGCTGCCGACACCGACCGCATCATCGGCACGCCCGTGCTCGGCTATGCGCTCTCCGACGTGCGCGGCCTGCACGGCACGCCGCGCGTGCGCATCGACGGTCGCGACGTCGCGCTGCAGGAGGGCGCGGGCGCGCGTGACGACGCCGGCATGCACGCGACGCTGGCGACACCCGCGCCCGGGGCGCGGTTTTCGCTGACATCGCGGCTGGACGTGCAGCTGGCGGGCACGCAGTCGCTGGCCTTCGTTCCGGTCGGCAAGCGCAACACAATCGACATCCATTCGACATGGCCGCACCCGAGCTTCCAGGGGCTGTCGCCGTGGCGTAGCGACGTATCGAACGCGGGCTTCAAGGCGCAGTGGCAGGTGGCGTCGATCGCCACCGATGCGCAGCGCCAGTACTACGCACGGCAGGCGGCCAACGTACGTGCGATCTCGAACACCATCGTCGATGGCGGCGCATTGCCGACGCTCGGCGTCGTGCTCGACGATCCGGTCGATGCCTACACCATGGCCGACCGCGCGACGAAGTACGGCGTGCTGTTCGTCGCGATCACGTTCGTCGGCTTCTTCATGTTCGAAGTGATCCGGCAGTTGCCGATCCATCCCATCCAGTACGGGCTGGTCGGCCTCGCGCTGGTGATCTTCTTCCTGCTGCTGGTCAGCCTCAGCGAGCACATTCCGTTCCCGACGGCGTACGTGATCGCGAGCGCGGCCTGCATCGGGTTGATCGGCTTCTACCTGAGCGCGGTCTTGCGCAGCGCACTGCGAGGCACCGCGTTCGCGGTGATGCTGGGCCTTCTCTACGCCGCGCTTTACGGGTTGCTGATATCCGAAGACAACGCGCTGGTGCTCGGCTCCGTGTTGCTGTTCGCGATCCTTGCCGCGGTGATGGTGGCGACGCGGCGGCTCGACTGGTACCGCGTCGGTTCGACCACACCACGGACGGCATGAGGGACGTGCGTCGGGGCGCGACGATGCGAGTCGTCGCGCCTTCGTCGTCAGCGTGCGTCGATCACCAGTTCGACGCCGAGGCCACCGAAGTAGTCCTGCTCCGAGCGCACATCGGCCTTCAACAGCGGCCGACTCTCGAACCATGGGCGCGACAGCGTCAACGTCAGCAACTCGCCTTCGGCACGTGCGGCGAGTTGCGGGATCGGTTCGGCGTCATGCCCGCGATGCAGCACAACCGCGACCCGCAGCAACGCGGCGAGGTGCCGGGCCGAGGCCAGGAGGCGATCGGGCAGGGCGTCGAAATCGCTCTTGTGCAGGCGACGGCGATGCGTGCGCACCAGTGCGGCAAGGAACTGCTGCTGCTGTTGCGAGAAACCGGAGATATCCGAGTTCTCGATCACGTAGGCGCCGTGCAGGTGGTACTTGCTGTGCGCGATGGTGAGGCCGAGTTCATGCAGGCGCGCCGCACGCGCCAGCATCAGGCGGTCGTCGCCGTCCAGCGACCAGTCGCCCGCGACCTGGTCGAACAGCCGCATCGCGGTGTCCTCGACGCGTTGCGCCTGCGCGCGATCGATGCCGTAGCGCTCCATCAGCGCGATCACCGACGCCTCGCGCGGATCGTCCGAGCCGCCGCGGCCGATCATGTCGTACAGGATGCCTTCGCGCATCGCCGCCTTGCTGACGGCCACGCGCGTCAGGCCGAGCGCGTCGAACGCGGCCTCCATGACCAGCAGACCGCCGGCGATGATCGCCTGGCGATCCGCGGACAGACCCGGCAGTTCGATGTCCTCGATGCGTTCGGACTGCAGCAGGCGGTCGCGCACCTGTGGCAATGCTTCGGCGGTGATCGCGCCCTTGGTCAGCTTCATGGCCGCGCAGATTTCGCCGATCGCTTTCGCGGTGCCCGACGAGCCGAGCGCCTCGTCCCAGCCCAGCGAGCGATACGTGCCGGCGAACTGCTGCAGCTCGGCGCTGACCGCCGCGACACCGACGCGCCACGCCTTGCGCGAAAGTTTGCCGTCGGCGAAGAATCGGCGCGTGGTGGCGATCGCGCCGACCTGCACGCTTTCGCGTTCGATCGCCTCGAACCCGCTGCCGATGATGAATTCGGTCGAGCCGCCACCGATGTCGATGACGAGCCGAAGATGCCCCGTCTTGGGCGGCTGCTCGTGCGCCACGCCGAGATAGATCAGGCGCGCTTCTTCGCGGCCCGCCACGACTTCGATGGGATGGCCGAGCGCGCTTTCCGCCGGTGCGAGGAAGGCCTGCGGCATCGCGAGGCGGCGCACGGTGTTGGTGGCGATGGCGCGCATGTGCTGCGGCGGGATGTCGCGCACGCGCTGGCCGAAACGCGCCAGACATTCCAGCGCGCGTTCGCGCACCGGCGCGGACAGGCCGCCGGCAGCGTCGAGGCCTTCGGCGAGCCGCACGGTCTCCTTGATGCGGTCGACGATGCGGAGCTGGCCGAGCACGTAACTCGCCACCACCATGTGGAAGCTGTTCGAACCGAGATCGACCGCGGCCAGCAGGTCGCCGTCCTGCAGCGGAAGCCGCGCCGTGTGCAGCAGGCCATTCATGGGTGCATCACCCGCAGAACTTCGACAGCAGCTTGGCCTGCGCCGAATGCGGCGGCTCGCCGTCCTCAGGCAGCACGCGTGCATAGCGACCGTCGGCGTGAAGTTCCCACGCGTTGCAGTTGTCGGCGAGATAGTTTTCCAGCGCTTCGGCGAACACGCGTCGCGATACGCGCGGATCGACGATGACGAAACCGGTTTCGACGCGACGCAGCAGGTTGCGCTCCAGCCAATCGGCGCTGCCGCAGAGCAGTTCCGGCTCGCCGCCGTTCTCGAACCAGTAGACGCGCGAATGTTCGAGGAACCGCCCGACGATCGAGCGCACGCGAATGTTGTCGGACACGCCGGGAACGCCGGGACGCAGCGAACACGCGCCGCGCACGATCAGGTCGATGCGCACGCCGGCCTGCGACGCCTTGTACAGCTCGCGGATGACCTGCGGCTCGTTGAGCGCGTTCATCTTGGCGATGATTCGCGCGGGCTTTCCGGCGCGCGCGTTGCGCGCCTCGCGCTCGATGCGCATCAGCATGCCGCTGTGCAGCGTGAACGGTGCCTGCAACATGCGGCGCAGCTCCAGCGACGGCGCAAGGCCCGAGATCTGCTGGAACATCAGGTGCACGTCGTGGCCGATGTCGGCGTCGGCGGTCATCAGGCCGATGTCGGTGTACGCACGTGCCGTGCCCGGGTGGTAATTGCCGGTGCCCAGGTGCACGTAGCGCGCCAGCTTGCTGCCCTCGCGCCGCACGATCAGCATCATCTTTGCGTGCGTCTTGTAGCCCACCACGCCGTACACGACCTGCACGCCCGCAGCCTGCAGGCGATCGGCAAGACCGAGGTTCGCTTCCTCGTCGAAACGTGCGCGAAGTTCGACGACGACGGTGACGTCCTTGCCGTTGCGGGCGGCCTGGATCAGGTGCTCGACGATCTGCGAATCCTTGCCGGCGCGATACAGCGTCTGCTTGATCGCAAGCACGTGCGGATCTTCCGCCGCCTGCCGCAGCAGTTCGAGCACCGGCATGAAGGAATCGAACGGGTGGTGCAGGACGACGTCGCGCGCCGCGATCGTCTCGAACATCGACTCCACGCCCGGCAGGATGCGCGGCGTGAACGGCGGGAACTTCAGATCCGGCCGGCGCACGAGGTCGTACACCTGGATCGCACGGTTGAGGTTCACCGGACCGTTGATGCGGTAGACCGCGGACTCGTCGAGTTCGAAGTTCTGCAGCAGCAGGCCGACGATGTCATCCGGGCACTGCTCGGCGATTTCCAGCCGCACCGCACGCATGTAGCCGCGGCCGAGCAGCTCGTCGCGCAGTGCCAGCGCGAGGTTCTCGACTTCTTCCTCGTCGACCAGCAGCTCGGAATTGCGGGTGACGCGGAACTGGTACGCGCCCTTCACGGTCATGCCGGGGAACAGCTCGTCCACGAACGCCGACAGCATGGCCGACAGGAACACGAAATCGGTCGGGCCGCCCGACACCGCCTCCGGCAACTGGATGATGCGCGGCAACGAGCGCGGTGCACGCACGATGGCGAGGTGGCCGGCACGGCCGAATGCGTCGCGACCGTCGAGCACGACGACGATGTTCAGCGATTTGTTGAGGATCTTCGGAAACGGATGCGCGGGATCGAGTCCCAGCGGCGACAGCACCGGCAGGATCTCGTCGCGAAAATGCGCACGCAGCCATGCGGACTGGTCGTCCGTCCACGCGTCGCGATGCAAGACGCGCACGCCGGCGTTGGCCAGTGCCGGACGCAGTACGTCGTTCCAGCATTCGTACTGCGACTTGACCAGATCCGCCGCGCGTTCGTGGATGCGCGCGAGCGTTGCGGACGGCACCAGGCCATCGGGCCCTGCAGCGAGGCCGAGCTCCTGTGCATGCTGCAGCGTGCCGGCACGGATCTCGAAGAACTCGTCGAGGTTGGTGCAGCTGATGCACAGGTAACGCAGGCGCTCGAGCAGCGGCACGGCGTCGTCCTGCGCCTGCGCGAGAACGCGGAAGTTGAAGTCGAGTTGCGAAAGCTCGCGGTTGAAGTACAGCGCCGGATCACGCAGCAGGTCGTCGGAGACGTCGGTTTCGGCATTCATGCGATCTGCTCCAGCGGCTGCCGCCCGCGCACGCGCGCCGCGCCGAAATGACAGGAAAACGTGCTGCCCACGCCCACTTCGCTGCGGATGTCGAGCCGCGCCTGGTGGAGGTTGAGCACGTGCTTGACGATCGAAAGCCCCAGCCCGGTGCCGCCGCTCTCGCGCGAGCGGCTGGTCGACACGCGATAGAAGCGTTCGGTGATGCGTGGAAGGTGTGCGGCGGGAATACCGTAACCGGTGTCGGTGACCGACAGCATCACGCCATCCGCACCGTCGATGTCGCGCTCGCTTTCCCAGCCGATGCGGATGCGACCGCCAGCCGGCGTGTAGCGCACCGCATTGGCGACGAGGTTGGAAAACGCGCTGTGCAGTTCCTTGGGCGAGCCGTAAAGGTCGACATCCGCGCGGTCGTCGACGTCGATCTCGTGGCGGTTCTGGCTGAGCGCCAGCGCTTCGCGGCGAAGTGCGGCGAGCATGCCCGCCATCGGAATCACTTCCTCGGTCGGCAGTTCGGCGCGCGATTCGAGCCGCGACAGCGTGAGCAGGTCTTCGACGAGCTGCGTCATGCGCGATGACTGGCGCTGCATTTCCGCGACCATCGGCGCCCATTCAGGCTGGTCGGCCGGGTCGAGCATGTCGAGGTAGCCATGCAGCACGGTCAGTGGCGTGCGTAGTTCGTGCGAGACATTCGCGACGAAATCGCGACGCACCTGCTCGAGCTGCAGCAGCCGGCTGACGTCGCGCGCCACCAGCAGCCACAGCTCGTCGGAGTAGGGCAGCAGGCGCAGGCTGAGCGTCACGTTGCCGTTGAGAGGCGAGCCGATCTCGAGCGGTTCCGCGTGGCGACCGCGTGCCAGCCACGATGCAAGTGGCAACGCGGGCAGGCTTTCGACGATGGAGCGATCGACGTCGCCCGGATAGCGCAGGCCGAGCAGCGTGGTGCCGGCTTCGTTGAACCACACCACGCGCTGGGTGTCGCGCTCGACCACGATCACCGCGTCGGGCAACACCGTCGCCGCGGCGCGGTATGCGCGCAGCATGCCGACCAGCCTGCGCTTGCGGACGCGCGCGCTGCCCTGCCGGCTGTGCAGCAGGCGCTCGATCTCGCCATAGATGTCGGCCGATGCATCGGGGCGCGCGTGGCGCCCCGCGGTGAGTCGCGCGACCAGCCCGGCGACGCGCCACATCTGCCAGCCGATCGCCGCGATGGCGCCTATGGCCAGGCCCAGCGCGGGGCGTTGCGCGATCGCGCCGCACAGAAGCCCGGCACCGGTCGGGATCGCGACCAGTCCGAGCGTGCGCAACCAGGCGGATCGGGCGCTGGACGTCATGCCGCGCAGTCTAAACGGCGGCGGCCGCCCGCCGGCCGCGGAATACGTCGTCAAGACCGCAGTACTCAGATTTCGGGCGAGGCGGAGAACCGGTAACCCGCGCCACGCACGGTCTGCACCATGCCGTCGAGCCCGTACGGCTCGAGGGTCTTGCGCAGGCGGCGGATGTGCACGTCGATCGTGCGTTCCTCGACGTAGACCGAACCGCCCCACACATGATCGAGCAGCTGCGAGCGCGAGTAGACACGGTCGGGATGCGTCATGAAGAAGTGCAGCAGGCGGTATTCGGTCGGGCCGATCTGCACCGGCTGCTCGCCGGCATCGGTGCGCGCGAGCACGCGATGCGCCGCGCCGTCGATGCGCAGCGTGCCCACGGTGATCGAGCCGTCCTCGTCGTCCTCGCGCGTGCGGCGGAGCACGGCGCGGATGCGGGCCAACAACTCGCGCGCGGAAAAAGGCTTGACGACGTAGTCGTCGACGCCGGCTTCGAGCCCGCCGACGCGATCGTTCTCCTCGCCGCGCGCGGTGAGCATGATGATCGGCACTTCGCGGGTCAGTGTTTCGCGCCGCCAGCGGCGGGCGAGGTCGAGACCGCTGGTGCCGGGCAGCATCCAGTCGAGCAGGATCAGGTCCGGCACGCGATCGGCGATGGCTTCCTGCGCCTGGCGCGCATCACCCGCGTGCACGGGGTCGAACTCGCCCTTGCGCAGGGCGAAGGCGACCATGTCGCGAATCGCGGGTTCGTCTTCGACGATCAGGATGCGCTTGTGCACTCGGCCACCGGGGTCCTTCGGATGACCGCACTACACTACCGTTTGGTTACACACCCGTGACAGCGCCGGCGTCAGCGCTTGAGATCCTCGTCGCGGATGCCCTGCCGCTTGAGCTCCAGCACCGTCGGCGTGATCTCGGCGATGCGCGCGTCGATGCGCGAGCGGGCGTAGTAGTCGAGGTCGCCGCGCTTCTTGAGGTTGTTGAGCTGGGCCAGCGCCAGTTCCGGGCGGCCACTCAGGTACGCCGCTTCGGCGTGCGCCTCGCCGGCACGCACCGGATCGCCGGCCAGTTCGCTCGCGCGCGCGAAGGTGCGCTGGAACAGCGGATCGTCCGAAAGCGTGGCCATCAGCGGCCGCAGGATGGCCTGTGCGCGCTTGCCGGCAGCCGCATTGCCGCGCTCGGCCAGCACCTTGGCGTAGGTGAGAACGATCGCGCGGCTGGTCGGTGCTTTTTTCACCAGCGCTTCGAAGCGGGCGTCGGCCGACGTGCCGTCGCCGGTTGCCGCTTCCGCCTCCGCGAGCGCGAGTTGCGGCCACACGTCGGCAGGGCGCTGGTTGGCGACGGTGGTCAGAAGCGGCAGCGCGGTCTTCGGCTGGCCGGCCTGCAGGTAGGCGACGGCCAGGCCGTACTGTTCCGGCGCGTTCAGAGCACGCGCATGGCGCAGCCCGTCGTATTCGTGGATCGCTTCCGCGGGCGTCGGCGCGCTCATCACGCGAAGGCGCTCGCGCGCGTAGTCGAACAGGCCGGTCGGGCCGGTGCCGGTGCTGGCGTCGACGCGGAGGCCGCCCGGGAGTAGCGGATTGTCGGTCGCGAACGTGGCGCCGTAATTGGGCTGCTCGCGCAGGCGTTCGGCGCGGTCCTTGGCTTCTGTGATGCGCGACAGCGTGACCGGGTGGCTGCGCAGGTAGTCGGGCGACTCGTCGCCGTACGCGCTGGCTTCGTTGGTGCGCGAGCGCGTCTGCAGCTTCTCGAAGAAATCGGCCATGCCGCGCGGGTCGAAATGGCTGCGCGCGAGCACCTGCATGCCGACGCGGTCGGCCTCGGCTTCGCTGGCCCGCGTGTAGTTGATCGCGCGCTGCTCGGCCAGTCCCATCGCTGCGACCATAGCGGCCTGCGCGGCATCGTCCGACGAATTGCCGTGCGCCTGCTGGGCGACGACGATGGCGCCGAGCATCGCCAGCAGCGTCGGCAGCTGATCCTGCTTCTGTCGCTCGACGGCGCGCAGCACGTGCTGCTGCGTGATGTGCGAGATCTCGTGGGCGAGCACGCCGGCGACTTCGTCCTCGCGATCGGCGGCAAGCACCAGTCCCGAGTTGACGCCGACGTAGCCGCCGAGCGTCGCGAACGCATTGATCTGCCGCTCGCGCAGCATGAAGAACGTGTACGTCCGCTTGTTGTCGTCGCTGGCGCCGGCGAGGCGGTGGCCGAGCGTGTCGAGCCAGCTGTCGATCAGCGGGTCTTCGAGCACGTAGTCCATGTGCCGTAACTGCGCGAGCGTCATCGCGCCGTAATACGACTCCTGCGCCGGCGTGATGAGTTCGCCTGCGGACGAACCGATGTCGGGCAGGCGGCCTTGTTGCGCAGCGACGGGCGCGACGCCGACGACGGCGACCAGGGCGGCGGTCAGGAGCGAAATACGACGCAAGCGGAATTCCCCATGGCGCGCGACGGTGCCGCCTCGCATCGCGAGCATGCCGCGACGGCGGCCGTCAGGCGTGAATCGTCTGTTAAGTGCGACGTTCGACCGCATTGCCGCTGGATCGTTCCATCGCTGTGTTCCAGCGCCGGGGCTGGAAATGGCCGTTCCCGGCGTCCATAGTCCCCCGCGATTCCCGCGGGAGAGCCGTCTTGAGCAGCGCCAACATCGTCATCTACAGCACCGCCGTCTGCCCGTATTGCGTGGCCGCGAAGAACTTCCTGCAGAGCAAGGGCCAGACCTGGACCGAAGTGCGCATCGACCTCGACGCCACCGAACGTCAGAAGATGGTCGCGGCCACCGGCCGCACCAGCGTGCCGCAGATCTTCATCAACGACACGCACGTCGGCGGCTACGACGACATGATCGCGCTGCATCGCAAGGGCGGGCTCCAACCGCTGCTCGAGGGCCGCGCATGAGCGCCCAGAACGAGAAGGACCGCGTCGCCGAGTTCACCGCGTTCCGCAAGCGCATGAACGAGCGGATCCTCGCCGAGCCCAACCAGGTCGTACGCCGCTTCTTCGCGCTCGACACCCAGACCTACCAGGCCGGCGCGCTCGACCTGAAGACCAAGGAGCTGCTGGGCCTGGTCGCGTCGATGGTGCTGCGCTGCGACGACTGCATCAGCTACCACGTCGCCCAGTGCAAGGAAGCCGGCGTCGATCGCGACGAGATGTTCGAGGCGTTTTCGGTCGGGCTGGTGGTCGGCGGTTCGATCGTCATCCCGCACCTGCGCCGCGCGGTCGATTTCCTCGACCGTCTGGAGCAGGGTGAGTCCGCGCCGGCCGCGCACGACCACGGCTGACCGCGTCGCCACCGCCGCTTCGAGACCAAGGCCCGGGCGCTGAACCCGGGCCTTCGGCATAATGGGCGGCTCAATTCGGCGCCGTACAGCCACGTTCGGCCGCCATTTCCCGGAAATCAGAAATGACGCAAACGATCACGGTCATCCGCGGCGACGGCATCGGCCCGGAAATCATGGACGCCACCCTCAAGGTTCTCGATTCGATGAACCTCGGCCTGTCCTACGAGTTCGCCGACGCGGGCCTCGTCGCCTACGAGAAGACCGGCGAGCTGCTGCCGGCGGCGACGATGGATTCGATCCGCAAGAACCGCATCGCGCTGAAGAGCCCGCTGACCACGCCGGTCGGCGAAGGCTTCTCGTCGATCAACGTCGAGCTGCGCAAGCGCTTCGACCTGTACGCGAACGTGCGCCCCGCGATCTCGTTCCCGAACACCAAGTCGCGCTTCGGTAGCGGCGTCGACCTGATCACCGTCCGCGAGAACACCGAGGGCGCGTACATCGGCGAAGGCCAGTCGGTGTCGGAAGACGGCGAAACCGCCGTGCTGACGCAGAAGGTCACGCGTCGCGGTTCCGAGCGCATCGTGCGCTACGCGTTCGAACTCGCACGCCGCACCGGCCGAAAGAAGGTCACGGTGGTGCACAAGGCGAACATCCTGAAGTCGACGTCGGGCCTGTTCCTCAAGACCGCCCGCATCGTCGCGCAGGAATACACCGACATCGAGTGCAACGAGATGATCGTGGACAACTGCTGCATGCAGCTGGTCATGAAGCCGGAGCAGTTCGACGTCATCGTCACCACGAACCTCTTTGGCGACATCATTTCCGACCTGTGCGCGGGCCTGGTCGGCGGCCTCGGCCTCGCGCCCGGCGCGAACATCGGCACCGACGCGGCGATCTTCGAAGCCGTGCACGGCACTGCGCCCGACATCGCGGGGCAGGGCAAGGCGAACCCGTGCGCGCTGCTGCTGGGCGCAGCTCAGATGCTTGACCACCTCGGCAAGTGCGCGGACGCCGAGCGCCTGCGCAAGGCCATTGTCGCCACGCTCGAAGCTAAGGATTCGCTGACGCCGGATCTCGGCGGCACGGGCACCACGACGACGTTCGCCGAGGCGATCACGCGACGCCTGTGATGCACGTGGCCGCAGCGCGGTTGATGCCTTGCGCCGCGGCCGCTTTTTCATTGACAGGGACCGGCCGGCAGCAGAGAATGCCCACCCTTTCGCGGCGCTGGCGCGCGACGGAAGTACCGGCCGGGGCATAGCGCAGTCTGGTAGCGCATCTGGTTTGGGACCAGAGGGTCGGGGGTTCGAATCCCTCTGCCCCGACCACCCGGCCTGGCCGGACCTGCTCACGGAGTTTGCTCGGGATACGCGCCCGTAGCTCAACCGGATAGAGCACCGGCCTTCTAAGCCGGTGGTTGCAGGTTCGATTCCTGCCGGGCGCGCCACGCAGTGATGAATGAAATCGAGTGCGTGCGGTGATGTTCGCCGCCGCACACTGAGATACTGAAATGCCGGTGTGCTGTTGCTCTTGGGCAGCCCGCCACAGGTTCTACGGTGGCTGTAGCTCAGCTGGTTAGAGTACTGGATTGTGATTCCAGATGTCGGGGGTTCGAGTCCCCTCAGCCACCCCAGTTTGTTTTCGCGGTTGTGTCTTTCGCGATAGCTGTTAAAATTGCAGCGCGGGCCGTTAGCTCAGTTGGTAGAGCAGTTGACTCTTAATCAATAGGTCCAAGGTTCGAATCCTTGACGGCCCACCATCTTGAAAGCACCCGGTTCGCCGGGTGCTTTTTTCTTTTGCGGCAGAGCCTTTGGCCGCATGCGCGAAAGTGGCGGAATTGGTAGACGCACTGGATTTAGGTTCCAGCGCCGCAAGGCGTGCGGGTTCGAGTCCCGCCTTTCGCACCACGCCGTACGGAAACGTCGCTTGCGGCATTGACTACGCGCCGTCGCGCGCGGAGTGACGCGCTTGCCGTGATTCGACGGTTGCGGGTCACGGTTGCCACCCACGAAGGCGTCAGGTCGCAACTCGTGCCGGCGCGATCGAACCCGCAACCGCCGGGTAAGCGACCCGTCCGGCGCCCGACGCGAGGCGCCACCGCGCCCCAGCTGGCGCGCCCCCGCCCGATCCGCCAAACTATCCCGTTCTTACCTTGACGGCCGGTGTAACCGCCTGCCGTCCCGAACCGTCAGTCAGATACGTGCCGTGGCGGAGCCGCGGTCGCAGGAGTGGATATGCAAGTTTCGGTCGAATCCGTCGGCAACCTCGAGCGCCGCATGACCCTCAGCCTCCCGGCCGACCAGCTCGACTCGGCGGTCGAGGCGCGCCTGCGCGAGATCGCGCGCACTGCCAAGCTCAAGGGCTTCCGCCCGGGCAAGGTGCCGGCGAAGGTGATCGAGCAGCGCTACGGCTCGCAGGTCCGCTCCGAGATCCTCGATCGCATGCTGGGCGACAGCTTCCGCAGCGCCGTTAGCGACAACAAGCTGCAGATCGCCGGCCAGCCGCGCATCGAGCCGTCGACCGGCGATGACGGCCAGATCGCGTTCGTCGCGAACTTCGAAGTCGTGCCGGACTTCGGCGACATCGACGTCGCCAAGCTCAACGTCATCCGCCACACCGCGGACGTCAGCGACGCCGACATCGACACGATGATCGAGAACCTGCGCATGCAGCGTCGCACGTGGCAGAACGTCGATCGCGGCGCGCTTGTCGGCGATCTCGTCGAGTTCGAAACGTGGTCGCAGGCCGGTGACCAGCGCGTTCCGGCGGAAGGCGTCGAGCACGGTGCCGACGTGATCGGCTCGGGCATGATGTTCGAGACGATCGAACAGCAGCTCACCGGCATGAAGGCAGGCGAGAGCAAGGCGTTCGACGTCGACTTCCCGGCCGACTGGCGCGTCACCGAGTTCGCCGGCCGCACGGTGAAGGTCAACGTCAACGTGGGTCGCGTCGCCGAGCCGGTGCTGCCTGAAATCGACGCCGACTTCATCCGCAGCTTCGGGGTGAAGAGCGGTGATCCGGAGCATTTCCGCACCGAGATCCGCAGCAACCTCGAGCGCGAGCTCAAGGGTGCGCTGATGAACCGCCTGCGTCGCGAAGTCGGCGACCAGCTGATCGCGGCGTACGAGCACGTCGAGCTTCCGCCGCGCCTGGTCGAGAACGAATCGCGCGCGATCGCCGCGCAGGCGCTCGACAACGCGCGTCGCCAGGGCCACCAGGGCGACCTGCCGGACGGTATGGTCGAGCAGATGCTGGACCCGGCGCGCAAGCGCGTGCTGGTCGGCCTGCTCGTCGGCGAGATCGCGCGTCGCAACGACCTCCGCCTCGACGCGCGCCGCGTGAACGAGACGATGCGTCTCATCGCGTCCACCTACGAAGAGCCGCAGCAGGTCATCGAGCTCTACCGCAACGACCAGAACCTCATGCAGAGCCTGCAGAACCGCGTGATGGAAGAGCAGGTGATCGACTGGATCGCGGAACGCGCCCAGCACACGGAACAGTCGCTGAGTTTTGCGGAAGCGATCCGCCAGTAAGGCCTTGTGTCGCGGTCCGGCCGGCCCCACCCTTGGCCGGACCGCATACACAGCTGAGAGATCGACGGACCCATGGACAATCGCCCCCACGCCCTGAATCTCGTACCGATGGTGGTCGAACAGACCAGCCGCGGTGAGCGCGCGTACGACATCTATTCGCGCCTGCTCAAGGAGCGGGTGATCTTCCTGGTCGGTCCGATCGACGACCACATGGCGAACGTGATCGTGGCGCAGATGCTCTTCCTCGAGGCCGAAAACCCCGAGAAGGACATCAACCTCTACATCAACTCGCCGGGTGGCGTGGTCACCGCCGGCATGGCGATCTACGACACCATGCAGTACATCAAGCCCGACGTGAGCACGATCTGCGTCGGCCAGGCCGCGTCGATGGGCGCGCTGCTGCTGGCGTCGGGCGCGGCCGGCAAGCGTTTCGCGCTGCCGAACTCGCGCGTGATGATCCACCAGCCGCTGGGCGGCTTCCAGGGGCAGGCGTCGGACATCGACATCCACGCCCGGGAGATCCTGACCCTGCGTCAGCGCCTGAACGAGATCCTGGCCAAGCACACCGGCCAGCCGATCGAGACGATCGCCCGCGACACCGAGCGCGACAACTTCAAGAGCGCCCAGGCGTCGAAGGAATACGGTCTGGTCGACCAAGTGCTCGAGCGTCGCCCGGACGAGTCGATCCAGGCAACCTGAGGATTCGTCCGCACCCCGTGCGGACCGCCTTCACATCCCCCGGAAATGCCACCGTCCCGGGCCCGTTAGGGCCTCGGGACGCTGTGCTATCCTCGGGCCGCCATTCAGCGGTGTGCTTCCACACTGCGATTCAAGGTAAGCCAGGCAGAACATGAGCGACGACCGACAGGGCCGCACGGGCGAAAGCAGCAAGATCCTCTACTGCTCGTTCTGCGGGAAGAGCCAGCACGAGGTGCGCAAGCTCATCGCCGGCCCGAGCGTGTTCATCTGCGATGAATGCGTCGAACTGTGCAACGACATCATCCGCGAGGAGCTCCAGGAGAAGGCGCAGTCCACGCGCAGCCATCTCCCGAAGCCGAAGGAGATCCTCGACGTCCTCGACCAGTACGTGATCGGGCAGTCGCGCGCCAAGCGCACGCTCGCCGTCGCGGTCTACAACCATTACAAGCGCATCGAGAGCCGTCAGCGCAACGACGACGTCGAGCTCGCGAAGTCGAACATCCTGCTGGTCGGCCCGACCGGCTCGGGCAAGACGCTGCTCGCCGAAACGCTCGCGCGCCTGCTCAACGTGCCGTTCACCATGGCCGATGCGACGACGCTGACCGAAGCCGGTTACGTCGGCGAGGACGTCGAGAACATCATCCAGAAGCTGCTGCAGAAGTGCGACTACGACGTCGAGAAGGCGCAGCAGGGCATCGTCTACATCGACGAGATCGACAAGATCTCGCGCAAGTCGGACAACCCGTCGATCACGCGTGACGTGTCGGGCGAGGGAGTGCAGCAGGCGCTGCTGAAGCTCATCGAAGGCACGGTCGCCAGCGTGCCGCCGCAGGGCGGCCGCAAGCACCCGCAGCAGGAGTTCCTGCAGGTCGACACGCGCAACATTCTCTTCATCGTGGGTGGCGCGTTCGCGGGCCTCGACAAGATCATCCAGCAGCGCAGCACGGATTCCAGCGGCATCGGTTTCGGCGCGAAGGTGAAGAGCTCGGAGCGCAAGGCCGAGATCGGCAAGGTGCTGGCGGAAGTCGAGCCGGAAGACCTGATCAAGTTTGGCCTGATCCCCGAGTTCGTCGGCCGCCTGCCGGTGATCGCGACGCTCGAGGAGCTCGACGAACCGGCGCTGGTGAAGATCCTCACCGAGCCCAAGAACGCCATCACCAAGCAGTTCAAGAAGCTGTTCGAGATGGAAGGCGTCGAGCTCGAGTTCCGCGCGGACGCGCTGTCGGCGATCGCGAAGAAGGCGCTCAAGCGCAAGACCGGTGCGCGCGGCTTGCGCACGATCGTCGAGCAGGTGCTGCTCGACACGATGTACGAGCTGCCGTCGCAGGAAAACGTCAGCAAGGTGGTCGTCGACGAGACGGTGATCGAGCACAAGGCCGAGCCGTACCTGATCTACCAGACGCCGCCAGCGCCCCAGGCGAAGGCCGCATCCGGCGAGTGACCGGACCAGCAGCAGCGGTACACGGACGGGCGGCCCAGCGGGTCGCCCGTCTGCGTTCTGGCGGCCGTATTCCCGCGCGCGGCCGCGTCGTCGCAAGCAAGGCGCGCGCGATTGCGCGTGAAGGCGCATCGTCACGACACACGCGCGCCGCATCGCGCGCCGGAGTGTTGCTGCTGCTGGCAGGCCGTCCTCACGAATCAGCAACTTGCGGGGCGCTTCGGCGTGGTATGACGCTTGCAACACCCCTGTCGAGCCCCATTAAGGGCGTAAGCG
Source organism: Lysobacter claricitrinus (assembly GCF_045866565.1). Classification (NCBI taxonomy): domain Bacteria; kingdom Pseudomonadati; phylum Pseudomonadota; class Gammaproteobacteria; order Lysobacterales; family Lysobacteraceae; genus Lysobacter; species Lysobacter claricitrinus. The sequence continues at coordinate 205,508 of NZ_BAAFZV010000002.1, forward strand.
TGATCCTCCACGCACCTTTTTCGGCACCGGTCTCATGCTGACCGGAGTCACGACCCCGGGAGCAATTCAATGACCGAATCCACCGCCCGCGAGAACCTGGACCTGGCGGTCCTGCCGCTCCGCGACGTTGTGGTTTTTCCCCACATGGTCATTCCGCTGTTCGTGGGGCGCGAAAAATCCATCCGTGCGCTGGACTACGCGATGGAGTCCGACAAGCGCATCCTGCTTGTCGCGCAGAAGTCCGCGGACGTCGACGATCCGTCGGGAAGCGATCTGTATTCGGTCGGCACGCTCGCGCATGTATTGCAGCTGCTGAAATTGCCCGACGGCACGATCAAGGTGCTGGTCGAAGGCGTGTCGCGTGCGCGCGTCGACAAGGTCACGGAACGCGATGGCGCGCTGCTCGGCCGTGCGCGCGTGATCGAACCGGAAGGCGATCGCGACGAGCGCGAGCTCGAAGCCGTCACGCGCACGTTGCTCGGACTGTTCGAGCAGTACGTGAAGTCGAATCGCAAGCTGCCGCCGGAATTGATGCAGACACTGTCGGGCATCGACGAGCCCGGTCGTCTGGCAGACACGATCGCGGCGCACTTGTCGGTGCGCATTTCCGAGAAGCAACGACTGCTCGAAGCTAACGGTATTGGCGCGCGACTAGAGATGCTCGTCGGCTTCGTCGATGGCGAGATCGACGTGCAGCAGCTCGAGAAGCGCATCCGTGGCCGCGTGAAGTCGCAGATGGAGCGCAGCCAGCGCGAGTACTACCTCAACGAACAGATGAAGGCGATCCAGAAGGAACTGGGTGAGCTGGACGATGCGCCGAACGATATCGACGAGCTGACGCGCAAGATCGCGGAAGCCGGCATGCCGAAGGAAGTCGAAGCGAAGGCAAAGGCCGAACTCAACAAACTCAAGCAGATGTCGCCGATGTCGGCCGAATCGGCTGTCGTTCGCAACTATCTTGACTGGCTGCTCGGTGTGCCGTGGAAGAAGCGCACCAAGGTCCGCAAGGAACTGAAGGTCGCGCAGGAAGTGCTCGACGCCGATCACTTCGGCCTGGAAAAGGTCAAGGAACGCATCCTGGAGTACCTCGCGGTGCAGACGCGCGTGCAGAAGATGCGCGGGCCCATCCTGTGCCTCGTCGGCCCGCCCGGCGTGGGCAAGACGTCGCTCGGCCAGTCGATCGCGAAGGCGACGAACCGCAAGTTCGTGCGCATGTCGCTGGGCGGCGTGCGCGATGAGGCGGAGATCCGTGGGCATCGCCGCACGTATGTCGGTTCGATGCCGGGCCGAATCGTGCAGAACCTCAACAAGGTCGGCAGCAAGAACCCGCTTTTCGTCCTGGATGAAATCGACAAGATGGCCATGGATTTCCGTGGCGATCCGTCCGCTGCGCTGCTCGAAGTGCTCGATCCGGAGCAGAACAGCGCGTTCAACGACCACTACCTTGAAGTCGATCTCGACCTGTCGGAAGTGATGTTCGTCGCGACGTCGAACTCGCTGAACATCCCTGGCCCGCTGCTCGATCGCATGGAGGTCATCCGCATTCCGGGTTACACGGAAGAGGAGAAGCTCAACATCGCCGAGCGTTACCTGCTGCCCAAGCAGGTCAAGGCGAACGGCCTGCGCGAGGACGAGATCAAGGTCACCGAAGACGCGCTGCGCGACACCGTGCGCTACTACACGCGCGAGTCGGGCGTGCGAAACCTTGAGCGCCAGGTTGCGAAGATGTGCCGCAAGGTGGTTAAGGAACTCGCGCTCGCCGGTGCGAAGGTTCGCAAGGGGCCGATGCTCATCAACACCAAGAACCTCGAGAAGTATCTCGGTGTTCGCCAGTACGACTTCGGTCGTGCCGAAGAGCAGAGTGAAGTCGGTCTGGTGACCGGTCTCGCGTGGACGCAGGTCGGCGGCGATCTCATGCAGATCGAAGCCGCGCTTGCACCGGGCAAGGGCGCGATGCTGCTTACCGGCCAGCTCGGCGACGTGATGAAGGAATCGGCATCGGCCGCGTTGTCGGTCGTGCGTGGTCGCGCGGAACAGCTGGGCATCGACATCGACTTCCTCACCAAGCACGACCTGCACGTCCACGTACCGGAAGGCGCGGTGCCGAAGGACGGCCCGTCGGCCGGTATCGCGATGGTGACGGCGCTGGTGTCGCTGCTCACGCGTAATCCGATCAAGGCCGATGTGGCGATGACGGGCGAGATCACGCTGCGCGGTCGCGTGCTGGCGATCGGCGGCCTGCGCGAGAAGTTGCTCGCGGCACTGCGCGGCGGCATCAAGACCGTGATCATTCCCGACGAGAACAAGAAGGATCTCGTCGACATGCCGAAGTCGGTCACCAAGGGCCTGCGGATCGTGCCGGTGAAGTGGATCGACGAGGTCCTGGATGTCGCACTGGAGCATCCGGTCACGCCCGCTGCCGCGCCTACGCCCGTGCCCGAAGAGATGCCGGTGCTGGAGCCGCCCGTCGCCAGTACGCCAGTGGAAGTGACGCACTGAGACAGCGGTAACGGACATTGGTCGTGAGCCGGAAAGCCGCGTCGTTACTGGCTTTCCGGCTTGCGCCTGTCGCGAGCGCGCTGGTATAACGAGCGCCGTCCGCGTCATCGCCCGGTGAAGGGCATCGCGGCAAGGTCGAACAGGGGACTCTGCCGGTCAGGGGTTTGTCCGGTTCTCAGTACATCTGCGGCTTCGCGCCGCCCACGGAGTAGAAGAATGAACAAAGCCGATTTTGTTGCGGCCGTCGCTGACGCCGCCGAACTGTCGCGCACGGAAGCTGCGAATGCTGTCGATGCGATGGTCAGCGTCATCACCAAGACCCTCAAGAAGGGCGACACCGTGACCCTCGTTGGCTTCGGCACGTTCGAGGTGCGCAAGCGCGCTGCACGCCAGGGTCGCAACCCGAAGACGGGTGAGACGATCAAGATCGCGGCTTCGAAGAATCCGGCGTTCAAGGCTGGCAAGGCCCTTAAGGACGCTGTAAACTAAACAGCTCGCCCGCCAGCGCGATTGTGGCTGGTAAGACCGGGTGCTTAGCTCAGTGGTAGAGCGTCTCCTTTACACGGAGAGGGTCGGGGGTTCGAAACCCTCAGCACCCACCACATAGCGGCCCGGCAGGCGAAAAGTTTGAACGCGGAGCGGTAGTTCAGTCGGTTAGAATGCTGGCCTGTCACGCCGGAGGTCGCGGGTTCGAGTCCCGTCCGCTCCGCCATGTTTTTCCGAAGGCGCCGCTCGCGGCGCCTTCGTTTTCCGGATCGCGCCGCCGGGCGAATTTCGCGAACGATGCGGGCAGCTTCGGTTGTCGTTTCAAATGGAGCGGTAGTTCAGTCGGTTAGAATGCTGGCCTGTCACGCCGGAGGTCGCGGGTTCGAGTCCCGTCCGCTCCGCCATCTTCGAAAAGCGCCGGAAACGGCGCTTTTCTTTTGCCCGAAGGCCTGCAAAGCCCGGGCGTCGCGCGTGCATGGCGCATGCAAGCGGCTACACTGTCGGGCTTCGCCCAACGCCGTATCCGCAATGCTGCAGACCCTTCGCGACAAGACTTCCGGCTGGTTCGCTACCGTGGTGCTCGGCCTGCTCGTGGTGCCGTTCGCCTTCGTCGGCGTACAGGACTACTTCCGCCAGTCGCATGAGATGCCGGTCGCTTCGATCAGCGCACCGCCGACGTGGTGGGCGGGCGCTCCGTCGTTCTGGCCGGTGTCGATGCTGTGGCAGCACGAAGACGTCAACCAGCGCGATTTCCGCGAGCGCTTCGAGCAGGAGCGCCAGGCCGCGCGTCAGGAACAGGGCGCGCAATTTGACGCGCGCGAGTTCGAGAGCGCCGCGAGTAAGCGCAAGGTGCTCGACGATCTCATCGACGAGCGCACGCAGTCGTTGTGGGCCAAGCGCCAGGGCATCGTCGTCAGCAATGCGATGGTGCAGCAGGAAATCATGGCGATCCCGGCGTTTCAGGCGAACGGCAAGTTCGACATGCAGCAGTACCGGCTCGCGCTCCGCAATCTGAACCCGCCGCGCAACGAGAGGCAGTTCGAGCAGCTCATCCGTGACGGTCTGGCGCAGACGTTGATGCGTTCGACGGTCGGCGCGTCCGCGTTCGCTACGCCGGCCGAAATCGACCGCATGGTGGCGTTGCTCGGCGAGCGTCGCGACCTCTCGATGATCGAGATCCCCGCGCCGGCGCCCGATGGCGCGCCGGTCACCGACGCTGAAATCAAGGCCTGGTACGGCGCGCACGGCAACCAGTACCGCGCGCCCGAGACGGTGACGCTCGAGTACGTGGACCTCGATGCCGCGACGCTCCCCGCGCCGGTGATCGACGAGGCGGCGCTCCGCCAGCACTACGAGCAGGAAAAGTCGCGTTTCGTCGCGCCCGAGCAGCGCCAGGCATCGCACATCCTGATCAGCGTGCCGGCGGGTGCGAGCGCGGCGGTCGAGAAGGCCGCGAAGGACAAGGCGACGCAGATCGCCGCGCAGGCGCATGCGCCGGGCGCGGACTTTGCCGCTTTGGCGCGCGCCAACAGCGATGACACCGGTTCCAAGGCCGCGGGTGGTGATCTTGGCTTCGTCGCCAAGGGCGCGCTCGCGCCGGCATTCGAAAAGGCGTTGTTCGCCATGCAGCCGGGACAGGTCAGTGATCCGGTGCGCACCGAGTTCGGTTGGCACGTCATCCAGCTGCGCCAGATCCAGCAGGGCAACCAGGAAACCTTCGAGCAGGCGCGCGCGACCCTCGAGAAGGAGCTGGCCGACACGGCCCGCGAGCGCCAGTTCAACGAAACGACGTCGAAGATCGTCGACGCCGTGCTCAAGAATCCGTCGTCCCTGGGCCCGGCCGCGCGAGCGGTGGGCGTGCCGCTGCTGACGAGCGATCCGATCGCGCGCGGGCAGTCGTCGATGGGCGTGCTCGCGAATCCGATGGTGCAACGCACCGCGTTCTCGGAGTCGGCGATCGGGCAGGGCATGGTCTCCGACCCGATCGACGTGGGCACCAACCACAGCGTGCTGCTGCGCGTGACCGCGCATTCCGCTGCGCGCCAGCTCACGCTCGCCGAAGTGCGCAATCGCGTGATCGCCGCGATCCAGGCCGACCGCCTGATCAAGACCGCCCAGCGACGTGCCGATGGCGTGCTCGCGCAGGTGCGGGCCGGACAGGCTCTGGCGCAGGTCGCCGCTGCGCAGGGGCTGCCCGAGCCGAAGCCGGTCATCGGCGTGCCGCGTAGTGCGCAGGTCGGCGCGCCCGGCGTCACCGACGCCTTCTTCGCGGCCTACGCGCCCAAGGGCAAGGTCGCTGCCGGCTCGAAGGTGCTGCCGGACGGCCGTGCGCTCGTGTTCGTTGTCGATGCGATCAAGCCCGGCACTGCCGCGGACGCCGGTGGCGACGTATCCACGCTGGGCCGCCAGATCGCCCAGCTGCATGGCCTCGTCGACTTCGAGGCGGCGGTTCGCGCGCTGCGTCGCGGTTACAAGATCGAGGTCAACGAGTCGAATCTGTAAGTCGACGCGTCGGTGTGTCCCGGACGGCCCGCGCATGCGGGCCGTTCGCGTTCGCGGGCGCCGCTCGTTCGGGTTACGCACGCGCATAAAAAAGCCCGGTCGGAACCGGGCTTTTTCGTGCGACGTATTAATAAGAATCGCGACAGTCAGTCGTCGTCGCCGATGCCGGTCATGCCGAGGATGTTGTAGCCCGAATCCACGTACGTGACTTCGCCGGTAATGCCCGCCGCCAGGTCCGAACAGAGGAACGCCGCGGTGTTGCCGACGTCCTCGATGGTGACCACGCGGCGCATCGGCGCATAGGTCTCGAAGTGGTGGAGCATCTTGCGGAAGTTGGCGATGCCCGCGGCCGCGAGCGTCTTGATCGGACCGGCGGAGATCGCGTTGACGCGCGTGCCTTCCGGGCCGAGGTTGAGCGCGAGGTAGCGGACCGTCGCTTCCAGGCTCGCCTTGGCAACGCCCATGACGTTGTAGTTCGCCAGTGCGCGCTCGGCGCCGAGGTAGCTCAGCGTCAGCACGGAGCCGTTGCGGCCGGCCATCATCGGACGCGCCGCCTTGGCGAGCGCCGCCAGCGAGTACGCCGAGATGTCGTGGGCAACCGCGAAGTTCTCGCGGGTTAGGCCGTCGAGGAACTCGCCCTCGATGGCTTCGCGCGGGGCGTAGGCGATGCAGTGGACGAGGATGTCGAAACCGTCCCAACGCTTGCCGAGCTGCTCGAAGCACTGCGCGATCTGCTCGTCGGAGGTGACGTCGAGCGGAAGGACGATGTCGCTGCCGTATTCGGCGGCGGCCGACTCGACGCGCGACTTGAGCTTGTCGTTCTGGTAGGTCAGCGCCAGCTCGGCGCCTTCGCGACGCATCGCCTCGGCGATGCCGGTCGCGATCGAGCGCTGGCTCGCGATGCCCGTGATCAGTGCGCGCTTGCCCTGCAGGAAACCCATGTGCTCTCCGTTCTGGCGCCCGCCAGACGGCGGGCGGGCGCCGTAGTGTGCCCGCGGTCGCGTCGCGAGGCTACTTCGCGGCGAGCGAGTCGACCGCCAGCACCATGCCCGGTGCGATCAGCTTGCCCGCTTGCAGGCCGTTGAGGCTGAGCAGGTCGGCCACCGACACCTTGTAGCGGCGGGCGATCGTCCAGAGGTTGTCGCCGACGGCGACGGTGTGCCTGCGCGGCGCGTTGGAGTTCGCCACGACGGCGTTGGTCGCCGCGATCACCGGTGCAGCAATGGCTGCGGATGCGTCCGGCGCCTGCAGCGCCGTGTCGCTCGTGCCGACGGCCGCGAGCGGAGCGGACCCCGTTGCAGTGCCGGTGCCGACCGACGACGTCGACGGCGTGCCCATGGCAACGGCTGCGACGTCGGGCGTCAGGATGGCCGGGATCGGCAGGCCAGCGATCAGCGGCGCTGCCGGTTCCGGCTTGTCCGGCACCATCGCGACCATCGTGCTGGATACCGGCGTCGGGCCGAGGCTGCGGATCGGGCGATCCAGCGCGGCGAGGAAGCGCGGCTGCTGCTGCGCCTGTGCGATGACGCACGAGATCGCGTGCAACTTGTCGTCGTAGGACGTGGTGATGCCCGAAAGGCCAGCGAGCGTCTGCGGGTTGGCCGAGCGCGGCGTCTGCCCGGCGCGCTTGATCGCGCCGAATACGCGGTACTCGCCCGCGTTGTAGGCCATCACCGCGAGGCGCCAGTTGCCGCCGAACATGCCGTGCAGCGTCTTCAGGTACCGGACCGCGGCCTTGGTCGAATCGACCGGCGACATGCGGCCGTCGTAGCCGGCGCGCATCGGTACGTCGTGGTTGCGCGCGGTCGTGCCGATCATCTGCCAGAGGCCGGCCGGGCCCGCGCCACTGCGAGCGTTCGGCTTGTAGCCGCTCTCGACGAACGGGATCAGCGCGTACTCGCTCGGAAGATGCGCGGCGCGAACCGATTCGACGACATGGCCGAACAGCTCGAGCGTGTTGGAGTCGCGGTCGGCGAGGCGTTGCGGCGCGTGCGCGAACTGCTTGGTCCAGCGCGACGGTTCGGTCGGGCACGTGGGTTCGGCAAGGCCGGCGCGGAAATGGTCGAACACTTCGCGACCGTTGCGCGTTTCGGCGGCATGGGCGCACGTGGTGGCCAGGCCGAGTGCGGCCGCGAGCGCCAGTGCGCTCGTCTTATTAATAGTAGTGGTCATGCTGCGAACCCGTCCTTCCACGCACGGAGCGTGGCAAAGGTCTCGACGCGGTCGGCCGGCGCGCGGCCGAGGCGGCGCGTGGCGGCATCGATGACCGCGGGCTGGTCGCAGCGCAGGAACGGGTTGCATGCCAGTTCGTCGCCGAGGGTGCTCGGCAGCGTGGGCTGTTGGGCGTCGCGCATGGTCTTGGCCTCCTTCATGCGACGCCGGAGCGCCGCGTTGTCGGGATCGACCACCGCCGCAAATGCGGCATTGGCCAGCGTGTACTCGTGCCCGCAGCAGACCCGGGTTTCGGGTGGTAGCGCCGCGAGCCTCCCCAGCGAGGTCTCCATCTGGGCCGCATCGCCTTCGAACAGGCGGCCACAGCCCAGGCTGAAGAGCGTGTCGCCGCAGAACAGGACCGGATCGCTGCCGGCCGTCTCGACGAAGAAAGCGATGTGCGTGCGCGTGTGCCCGGGGACGTGCAGCACGCGGATGGACCAGTCGTCGACTTCGAACGCGGCCCCGTCGGCGGGGCGATTCATCGTCAGATCGACGCGGTCGTCGTCGGGTCCGTAGACCGGGGTGCCCTGCCAGCGCTGGAGAATCGGCGCGGCGCCACTGACGTGGTCGGCGTGGTGGTGCGTCAGAAGGATCGCGGCCGGCGCGAAATCCTCGTTGTTGGCGGCGTCGAACACCGGGTCGGCTTCGCTGGGATCGACCACCAGCGCTCGGCCCTGATCGTTGCGAAACAACCAGATGTAGTTGTCGACGCGCGCAGGCAGCGGCTGCAATCGCATTGGCAAGTACCTCCGTCGGTTAGTGCCACCTCAGCGTGATGCCTCCTGAATACGCTGAACGGCTGCGGTGCTGGTCCCGAAGAAGCGGCGACCTTGCCGACGGCCGCCGGCCGCGTCAACCCGCGGTGACCGTGACGACCGCCTCTCACCGGCCGGAGACCTTGAGCAATCGGACCTAAATGACTGATTCCCCGGCGGCGATGAGCGTACGGTCGCGTACGGTCGGGCTCCGACGAGCGGTCGGGCCAAGGGGCCGTGCACAATGGCGGATGCGCGAAATTCCGATGAACAAGTAGATGAATGAGCTCAAGGCCGTCCAGATCCATACCGACGGCGCCTGCCTCGGAAACCCCGGCCCCGGCGGCTGGGGGGCGCTGCTGCGTTACAAGGGCCGCGAGCGCGAGCTTTCCGGCGGCGAAGCGGCGACGACGAACAACCGCATGGAGCTGATGGCGGCGATCCGCGCACTGGAGACGCTGACCGAAGCGTGTGCAATCGATCTCTACACCGACTCGCAATATGTGCGGCAGGGCATCACCGAATGGATGCCCGGCTGGGTGCGGCGCAATTGGAAGACGGCGGGCGGCGATCCGGTCAAGAACCGCGACCTGTGGGAACGCCTGCATGCAGCGACGCAGCGACATCGCATTGCATGGCACTGGGTCAAAGGCCACAGTGGCGATCCGGACAACGAGCGCGTCGATGGCCTCGCACGTGCGCAGGCGCTCGCGATCAAGCAGGGCGGGACGGCGTCGATCGAAACGTGACGTTCGCGCCGGTCGCGCATCACCATCTGCGACGCGCCCCGGCTACGCTTACGCGCAACGACGTCCGGACTTCTCGATGCGCCAGGTCATTCTCGACACCGAAACCACCGGCCTGAGCTGGGAACGCGGTTGCCGCGTGGTCGAAATCGGATGCGTGGAGTTCATGGAGCGCCGTCCGACCGGTCGCACCTTCCATCGCTACCTCAATCCGGATTGCGATTTCGAGCCGGGTGCATCCGAAGTCACCGGACTTACGCTCGAGTTCCTCGCCGACAAGCCGCGCTTCGCCGACGTCATCGAGGAATTCCTCGAGTTCATCGACGGCGCCGAGCTGGTCATCCACAACGCGACGTTCGACGTCGGCTTCCTCGACAACGAGCTTCGCCGGTGCGGCGCGCACCACGGCAGCATCGGCGCGCGATGCCGCGTCGAGGACACGTTGCTGCTCGCGCGCAAGCGCTTTCCCGGGCAGCGCAATTCGCTGGACGCGTTGTGCCGACGACTCGGTGTCGACAATGCGCATCGGCAGTTGCACGGCGCATTGCTCGACGCGCAACTGCTGGCCGAGGTCTATATCGGGCTGACGTCGGGACAGACAGATCTCGGATTCGCCGAAGCTGTCGCGGAATCCTCGGGCGACACGCTTCCGTTCGAAATCGACCTGGGGCGCCCGCGTCCGCGCGTCGGCGTCTCGGAGGAGGAGCTTGCGGCGCACGAATCGCGTCTTGCCGTGTTGCGCAAGAAGGCGGGTAGTGCGGTGTGGGACCGGCTGACGGAACCGGCGACGGACGACGACGGCGCGTTCGCGCCGGCGTGAATCATGCGCGGCGGATCAGGACCGCCGTGATGTTGTCGGAGCCGCCGCCGTCGAGCGCCGCGGCGACCAGGGTCTCCGCGCATTCCTGCGCGCTGCAGTCGAGGCGTGCGAGCACCTTCGCAATCGCGCGATCATCGACTTCTTCGGTGAGTCCGTCCGAGCACAGCAGCAGCTGCATGCCGGCGCGCAATTCGCCCGTCATGGTCTCGACGTTGAGGCTGCGCGGATCGGTCACGCCCAACGCCTGCGTCACCACGTTGCGATGCGGGTGGCTGCGCGCCTGTTCCTGCGTCAGCGCGCCGTTGGCGATCAGTTCCTGTACGTAGCTGTGGTCCTGCGACAACTGCAGCAACTGGCCCTCGCGCCACAGATAGACGCGACTGTCGCCGACCCATGCGACTTCGAATCGCTCGCCCTTGATGCGCGCGGCGACAACGGTGGTGCCCATCGGCAGCGCGTCGTTGCGACGGCGCGACATCGCGATGATGTCTTCGTCGGCGATGCGGATCGCCTGCGCGAGCGGCGTGCCGTCGCGAACCTCGCGGACGATGGTTTCGCGCGCGAGCGCGCTCGCGACTTCGCCGTATTCGTGACCGCCCATGCCGTCGGCCACCAGCCACAGGCCGAGCTCGCCGTCGGCGTAGTAGGTGTCCTCGTTGAGTTCGCGACGCAATCCTGCGTGGGTCAGATGTCCGTATTCGATCATTGGGTCATGCGAAGGCGGTGGCCCGTCGAATCATCGGCGTGACTGCGCTGGAGGGCAAGGCGGGGAAACACCTACCGTGTATGGCGGTGTTTCGCGGCCGGTGCGGGTGCGGTTTGACGTGGGGGTTTGTCGGGCGGGCGCGTCTTGGCGCCTCGGGCGGGATGGCTGCGAGCCATCCTTAGCTCCGCAGCCGCGCGTCGCGCGGGCGTCCGTCCGCCGTCCAAATCGGCTGCTCTGCGATCTGTCGAACCGGGCGGCCTTTCGAACGCCCTCCCGCTCGCCGGATACGAAAAAGGCCCCCTTTCGGGAGCCTTTTTCTGTATCTGGCGGAGAGGGTGGGATTCGAACCCACGTTACGGCGAAACCGTAAACCGGATTTCGAATCCGGCGCATTCGACCACTCTGCCACCTCTCCGTGGTCCCCACCGGCTGACCGGCGGGGCGCGAATGATACGGCGGCGGCGGGGCGGCCGACAAGGGCGACCGTGTCACGGGTTTACACTGTCGCCCCCTGAATTCGAGGCTGCCCATGTCCGAGATCCTCGTGCCGGTGTCGTTCGGCGAGCTGCTCGACAAGATCGCGATCCTGCAGATCAAGTCCGAGCGCATGAAGGACGAAGCCAAGCTCGCCAACGTCCGCAAGGAGCTGTCGGCGCTGGAGAAGACGTGGATGGCGCATCCCGCCGCCGGGCACGACATCGTCCGCCTGCGTGCCGAGCTCAAGGCGGTCAACGAGCGCCTGTGGGTGATCGAGGACGACATCCGCGTCCAGGAAAAGCAGCAGCTGTTCGACGCCGAGTTCATCCGCCTGGCGCGCGCGGTCTATTTCGAGAACGACGAACGCGCCCGCATCAAGAAGGACATCAACCTCGCGCTGGGCTCGTCCTACGTCGAGGAGAAGTCGTACGAGGATTACCGGCAGCCATCGGCCTGACCGACGTCAGGCGGTGTCGGCGACGTAGCGCTCGAAGGCTGCGACCGCGTCGTCGACGGTGACGAGGTCCATCACTCCGTCGTATTCGATCTTCGTTCCCCATTTGATTTCGCTCGCGGGCCGCTTCAGATGCTGGCGGGCCGCGTCGTCGTAGCGGTCGACGCAGTAGCGCACGTCGCTGTACGGGCCGCTGCGCAGGGGATTGCTCGCCGCATGCAGGCCGAGCACCTTGGTGCCCATCGCGTTGGCGATGTGCATGGGGCCGGAATCCGGCGTCATCACCAGATCGGCGCGGGCGAGCAGCGCGGGAAGCTGTTTCAGCGTGTCCTTGCCGATGAGGTCCAGCGCCGGGTGCGCCATCGCGGCGAGGATCGCGTCGCCGGTCGCGCGTTCGAGCTCACTGCGGCCGCCACATAGCACCACGCGCCAACCGCGTTCGACGGCGTGGTCCGCCACTGCTGCGTAGCGCTCGCTACGCCAGTTGCGTCGCACATGGCTGGAGCATGGCGAGATCATCAGCGTGCGGCGACCGTCATCGGGCCACTGCGCCGCGGCCCATTCGAACGCGTCAGGCGGCACCGGCATTTCCCAGCGCACGGGCAGGCGCGTGAGCCCGAGCGGTTCGGCGAAGCTGCCGATCGCGTCGAGCACGTGGATGCCCGGCCGATCGGGGATGCGTTCGCGCACGAACAGGCCGTGCAGATCCTTCGAACGCGAGCGGTCGTAACCGATGCGCCGACGCGCGGGCACGAATGCCGACAGCAGGTTCGCGCGCGCGGCCACCTGCATCTGCAGCAGCGCATCGAACGGGCGGTCGAAGCCGCGCCGCAGCGCGCGCATGCCGGCAAGGCCGCTCTTCTTGTCGTACTCGATGAACTCGACGTCCGGAAGTCCGTCGAGCAGTCGATGTTCGCCTCGCCCGATCAGCCACGTGATGCGGACGTCGGGAATGCCCGCGCGCAGCGTGTCGATCAGGGGCAGCACGTGGGTGACGTCGCCCAGCGCGGACAGGCGAAGCAGGCAGACGCGCGCGCCGGGCGGAAGCGGAAGGGGACGTGTCATGCGCTGCTAGACTCCGGCGATGGCGACCGCGCATGCCAACGAGGCACGGATCGAGTTCGACGGCCCCCAGGGCCGCGGCGTGATTGTGTTCGACCCCGAGCGCACCGGACAAGCGAAGCCCGAATGGTTCTCGCCCGGTGCATGGGGTGAAAGCGCGCGACCGGTCGCAACCGGCGGTCGCGGTGCGGCCTGGTTCGTCGATGCGCCGTTCGGCGCCTGCGTATTGCGCCAGTACCGGCGCGGTGGCCTTGCCGCACGCGTCAGCACGGCAGGCTACCTATGGCATGGCGAAGCGCGCGTGCGCAGCGTGGCCGAATACGAACTCGCGCGCGAAGCGCAGCGACGCGGCATCCCGGTACCGACGCCGCTCGCTGCGATCTACGAACGTCGCGGCCTTCGCTATCGCGCGGCGATCCTGATCGAGCGCCTGCTCAACGTCGAGACGCTGGCGGAACTCGCGATCGAAGGCGCGGCGCCCTGGCGCGACGCGGGCCGACTCATCGCGCGCATGCATCGCGCAGGCCTCGACCATGCCGACCTCAATGCCGACAACCTGATGTTCGATCGCAACGGCGGCGGTTGGGTGATCGATTTGGATCGCGGCGTGTTCCGCACCATCGGCAACGGATGGCGGCAGCGCAATCTCGCCCGCCTGCATCGGTCGCTGCTCAAGCGCCGCGGCGTGCGCGACGTCGGTGAAGTCGAGGAGGACTTCACTCGGCTGCAGCAGGCCTACGAGCAAGCGTGGAGCGCCGCATGAGCGACTGGACGCTGCGCCTGCATGGCGTCGGCAATGCGGCGGCGGTGACGCTGGGTTCGGCAATGGCGACGATCGAACGGCGCGGACGTCCATGGCTGACGATCGACTGCGGCGGCGAAGGGCTGACCCACTACCAGTCGATCTACGGCGAGTCACCGCGCGCGTTGTTCATCACGCATACGCACCTCGACCACGTCGCCGGTTTCGAGCGCCTGTTCGTCGACACGTTTTTCGACGACGCGCGTCGCGGCAACATCGTCGTCTACGTGCCTGCGCGGCTGGTGCCGCTGCTGCACCAGCGCATCGCGGCGTATCCGAACGTGCTCGCCGAGGGTGGCGTGAACTTCTGGGACGCGTTTCGCTTGGTGCCCGTCGTTGACGCGTTCTGGCATGACGGTGTCCGCGTCGATGTATTCCCGGTCCGTCACCACTGGCCTGATACCGCGTTCGGCCTGCGCCTGCGTGGCAGCGTGGTGTGGACCGGCGATACCCGGCCCATCCCCGAGATGCTCGCGTGCCATGCGGGCGAGGGTGAACTCGTCGCGCACGACTGCGGCCTTCACGGCAATCCGTCGCACAGCGGCATCGACGACCTCGAGCGCGAATACCCGCGCGAACTGCTCGATCGTTGCGTGCTCTACCACTACGCCAGCCATGCCGACGGCGACGCGTTGGCGGCGCGCGGTTATCGCGTCGGCCGCGCCGGCGAGGTGATCGCGCTCGCCGAGCCGACCGCCGACCGCGCCACGCCGTGGCCCGGCTGACCATCGCGCGATTCTTACGAGCGGCCGGTTAGCCTCGGCGGCTCCGATGATCTGAGGTCGCCATGTCCAAGCGTCGCCACCGCCTGCGCGTGTTCCTGACCGAGCCTGGCCGCATCGAGCTGGGCACCTTGCTGACGCCCTGGCTTCGCGTCGGGTCGGCATTCGGCGCATACGTCGAATGTCGCAAGGTCGATCTCGATGGCACCTACGTCGAACTGAGTCTCGACCTGCAGGGCAGCGACGACGAGAGCGTCGACGTGCACCTGTCGGTCCCTCACCACTGCGTGTCCGCGGTGCTGGAGACGGCGGACTTCGAGGCGTTCGCGGCGCTGTACGCGGACTGACGACGAGAGGTTGTCGCGGGCGGGGGCACCACCAGCGTCCGTGGAGATGTCGGGCGTCACGATGACTTGACCGGCTGGCGGCGGCACCGTCCCGAACGGCCGGCGCAAGTAAACGTCCAGAGCACCTTGCCGCAACGAACGTGCGTGCCGGTTCTCGAGCGGCCGAAATGGCGACGCCACGTCGCGTAACCGCGCCCACCGGAGTCGGAAACGGCGAAAGCGGCATCGCGCCGCAGCCCGCGACAGACCGCAGTGCCGGCTTCGATATCCAGAATGGCGATGACCCCGCCGGCTGGCCTCGGCACCCGCGTCAGTCGATACCGTTGCTGCCTTCCGGCCCTGGCGGGGTTTTCGACCTAGCGTCGCGAGGGGCCGACGGGGCCACCATAGAGACTTGCGTGGAACACGCCCGGAGCGGGGCGTCGATGTAATGGCGGAGAGAGGGGGATTCGAACCCCCGAAGCGCGGTTTAGACGCTTACACACTTTCCAGGCGTGCTCCTTCAACCACTCGGACACCTCTCCGCACCTGGCCTGAATGCGGCGTCCGGCCACGCTCAGGGCCGGTGATTCTACGCCGCGGCACCTCGCAGCCACAAGGCGCGCACGGGCTGCGACGGGCCTCTGGCACAATCGTTCGACCTCGCCGGATGCACCGGCGACCCCGCGTCCGGATCCGCATGTCCTATCTCGTTCTTGCCCGCAAATGGCGTCCGAAGCGCTTCGCCGAGCTCGTGGGACAGGAGCACGTCGTACGCGCGCTGACCAACGCGCTCGACAGCGGTCGGGTGCACCACGCCTTCCTGTTCACCGGCACGCGCGGCGTCGGCAAGACGACCATCGCACGCATCTTCGCCAAGTCGCTCAACTGTGAGCGCGGCACCTCCGCCGACCCCTGCGGCGAATGCAATTCCTGCCGCGACATCGACGCCGGCCGCTTCATCGACCTGCTCGAGATCGACGCGGCCAGCAACACCGGCGTGGACGACGTGCGCGAAGTCATCGACAACGCGCAGTACATGCCAAGCCGCGGTCGGGTGAAGGTCTACCTGATCGACGAAGTGCACATGCTGTCGAAGTCGGCGTTCAACGCACTGCTGAAGACGCTGGAAGAGCCGCCGGGCCACGTGAAGTTCCTGCTCGCGACCACCGACCCGCAGAAACTGCCGGTGACCGTGCTGTCGCGCTGCCTGCAGTTCAACCTCAAGCGACTGGACGAGGAGCAGATCCGCGGCCAGATGCGCAAGATCCTCGGCGCCGAAGGCATCGCGGTGGAAGAGGGGGCGGTGAAGCAACTGGCGCGCGCGGCCGACGGTTCGCTTCGCGACGGCCTGTCGCTGCTCGACCAGGCGATCGCGTACACGGGCTCGCAGCTCACCGACGAGGGCGTCGCCGCGATGCTCGGCACGGTCGACCGTGGTCGCGTGGGTGCATTGCTCGACGCGTTGTCGTCGGCCGATGGTGCGGCGCTGATGGCGGACGTCGAACGCCTCGGCGAGTTTTCGCCCGACTGGGACGACGTGCTCGAAGCGCTCGCCGAAGCGCTGCATCACTTGCAGCTGCGGCAGCTGGTGCCGGGCGCGGCGATCGAAGTGGATGGTGTCGATATCGACGCGCTCGCCGATGCGTTGCCGGCCGAAGTCGTGCAGCTCTGGTACCAGATGGCGTTGAACGGCCGACGCGATCTTCCGCTCGCGCCAAGTCCGCGCGCGGGCTTCGAGATGGTGATGCTGCGCATGCTGGCGTTTCGTCCGGGCGCGAGCGGTTCGACGTCGAGCGGTGAATCGCGACCGGAGCGCGCGTCTGCGTCTACCCGTGCCACGGGCAATGCCGCGGCCGCCGCGCGTGCCGCGCTCGATGCGTCCTCGCCAGCCCCCGCGGCGGAAACGGTCGGTGCGCCTCCGCGTGCGCGCGCCGTAGACGCCGTCGCTGCGCCGCCGGTCGTCGAGACGAAATCGGCGCCGGTCGAGGTTGCATCGATCGAGCGCGCGCCCGTCACGTCCACCGTCGCCGAGGCCGTGCGCAGCGAAGTCCGTGAACCGGTCGCGGCGGCACCTGCGTCCGCACCCGCTGGCGACGGCGGTCTGTCCGACGCCGATGCATGGCGCGACTGGGTCGAAACCTGCGACCTTCGCGGCCCCGCGCGCCTGCTCGCAGAGCACGTCGGCTTCGTCGGTTGTCGCGACGGCGTGCTGAGCCTGTCGATCGAGCCATCCGACGAGCACCTCAAGGGCACGGTGATGGTGAAGATGCTGGCCGACGCGCTCGCCCCGCGCTTCGGCCATGCGCCGCAGGTCCGCTTCGAGTCACCGGCGCGTCCGGTTGATTCCGTGCGCGTGCATGTCGAGCGCGCGCGCGACGCGAAGCAGGCGGCCGCGCAGCGCGACTTCGAGCAGCATCCCGACGTGCAGCGCCTCGTCGCCGCGGGCGGCCGCATCGTTCCCGAATCCGTGCGTCCGCTCGAGCGTTGACGCGACACTTTTCGTTACGGAGAAACTCCCATGCGTGGAAACATCGCCCAGCTGATGCAGCAGGCGCAGAAGATGCAGGAAAACCTGGCGAAGGCGCAGGAAGACCTTGCGAAGATCGAAGTCACCGGCAACGCGGGCGCGGGCATGGTCAGCGTCACGATCACCGGGCGCATGGAGTGCCGCAAGGTGCGCATCGATCCCAGCGTCATCAGTGACCCCGAGATGGCGGAAGACCTGATCGCCGCCGCATTCAACGACGCGGTGAACAAGGTCAATGCCGAATCGCAGTCGCGCATGTCGGCGGCGACCGCGGGTATGCCGATTCCGCCGGGCATGAAGATCCCGGGGATGTTCTGAGCGACGTGACCGCGTTGAGTCACGGCATCCACCGCTCGCGGAACGCGTCGAGATGAGCACGCTGCTCGACCAGCTGATCGAGGCGCTGCGCGTGTTGCCGGGCGTCGGCAACAAGTCGGCGCAGCGCATGGCCTACCACGTGCTCGAACGCGAGCGCGCGGGCGGACGCCAGCTCGCGCAGGTGCTTGCCGAAGCGGTGGAACGCATCGGTCATTGCGAACGCTGCCGCGACTTCAGCGAGAACGCGGTCTGCGACGTATGCGCCAGCGCGTCGCGCGACGTCGACCAACTTTGCGTGGTCGAGACGCCGGCCGACCGCCTCGCGATCGAACAGGCGACGGGTTATCGCGGCCTGTATTACGTTCTGCAGGGGCGGCTGTCGCCGCTCGACGGCATCGGCCCGCGCGAGCTCGGGCTTGATCGCCTGAGCGCACGGCTCGGCGAAGGCGAGGTGCGCGAACTCATCATCGCCACCAACCCCACCGTCGAAGGCGAGGCCACCGCGCACTACATCGCGCAGCTGGCACGCCAGAAGGACGTGACGCCCAGTCGCCTCGCCTACGGCGTGCCGCTGGGTGGCGAGCTCGAATACGTCGATCGCGGCACGCTGTCGCATGCGTTCGGCAGCCGCAGCGAAATCAGGGAGTGAGCGCCATGACCGACACGACCATCTTCGGCAAGATCATCCGTCGCGAAATTCCGGCCGATATCGTGTTTGAAGACGACGACCTCATCGCGTTCCGCGACATTGCGCCGAGCGCGCCGGTGCATGTGCTGTTCGTGCCGAAGACGCCGATCGCCTCGCTCGATGCGGCCAAGCCCGAACACGCGGAGGTGCTGGGCAAGTTGATGCTTGCGGCCGCTGCATACGCGCGACGCGAGGGTTTCGCGGACGATGGCTACCGCGTCGTGGTCAACACCAATGCGCACGCCGGGCAGACGGTGTTCCAGGTGCACCTGCACCTGCTCGCCGGTGCGGCACTGGGTGGATTCGGGGCGCGCGCCCGCTGATGACGCCCGCAGCGCCCGCCGGTTATTCGGGCAAACCGCTGTGGGCGAAGCTGGGCTACGCGGAATCGACCGTCGCGCTCGTCGTATCGGCGCCGGAGGATTACACGCAGATGCTTGCCGGCCTCCCGGCCGGCGTGGCCTTCGCGAAGACACCGAGCCGGCGCGTGCAGCTCGTGCACGTTTTCTCGCGATCGCTCGATGAGTTGCGCACCTGGCTGTCGGACGTCCCCCCATTGCTCGCGCCCGACGCGATGATCTGGGTGTCGTGGCCGAAGAAGGCATCGAAGGTGCCGACCGACATCACCGAAGACCGGATCCGCGACGTCGCGCTGCCGCTCGGACTGGTCGACATCAAGGTCTGTGCGGTGGATTCGGTTTGGTCGGGATTGAAGCTGGTGCGGCGCAAGGCGTTGCGCGTGCCGGCGTCGTGATCGACGTGATCGCACCCGGTAGCGCCGAACAAAAAGCCCGCGAAATCGCGGGCTTTTTTCGTGCGTTGCGATGCAACGCCGATTCGAGCAGATGGCCGGTTTACCACCAGCCCCACCACGGCCACGGCGCCGGACGTTCGACGACGTCGACGTAGTCGCGCACCGGCCACAGGTAGACGACGTCCGCGGCGACGCGCGGGACGCGGTAGTCGTAGTCGCCGATCCGACGGTTCTCGTAGCCGTCGATGTGGCCGGTGAACGTCACTTCGCGGTTCTTCTCGAACACGGCCGGGTCGTAGAAGCCGTTGCGACACGCGATGAAACGGCCGCCCACGTCGTCGCTCGCCCAGTACGGGCGACCGTAGGCGTCCAGGTGCGTCGAGATCATCTGGAAGCAGGTGCGGTTGCTCTGCGGCTCGACCTCGACGATGCGGCCGCCCCATCGCACCACCGTGCCCGCGTTGTCGTGGTCGGTCGCTTCGCGTGGCGTGATCGGCGCGTACTCGCCGACGAGGGGCTGCGGCAGCGTCGCGCAGGCCGCGAGGGCCATGGCGAGCGCGCCGGGAACGACGAGGGTGCGAAGTTTCATTGCGGCCTCCGGACGGGAGCGCGTCCAGCGCGTGATTCGGGTGGAGAAGGCCGATGCGCGCGCAGATCGCGAGCCAGCCTCCGCGCGGACGCCTCGTCCGCGACACCGGCAGCGTATCGCGAATTCGTGAAGCGGGCGGTGAGATCCCGCAGCCCGTCCGCAGCCTCGCCGCGCGCCTTCGTGATCCGTTCAGCCCACGCGGTCGCGGGCTCGTGCGGCGCGCGGCCGAGGCCGATGCGGGCATATCGCGCGCCGAGCTGGTGCCACGCGCGCAGCACGGGATCCTGCTCGCGCGGGGCACGCAGGCTCAGCCACACCATCAGCCCGAGCGCCAGCGACGCGGCGATCGCGAACATCAGCACCAGCTGCATGCCGCTCATCCGCCCGAACCCGAACGGTGCGAACAGGCGTTCCTGGCGGTCGGCGTTGAAGCCGAGCACGAGGTCGTTCCAGTTCTGCCGCATCCAGTCGCCGACCTGCGCCAGCCCGCGCGGCCCCTGCAGCGTTTCCAGCAGGCCGCCGGCGGGCAGCTGGTCGTCGACGGTGTCGTAGATGCGTTCGGGCGCGACCGCCGCCGTCGGGTCGACGCGCACCCAGCCGCGCTCGGGCAGCCAGACCTCGGCCCACGCGTGCGCGTCCATGCGGCGGATCATCCAGTAGCCACCCAGGCGGTTCCATTGACCGCCGACATAGCCGGTCACCACGCGCGTGGGAATGCCCGCGGCGCGCATCAGCAGGGTGAAGCTGCCGGCGAAGTGCTCGCAGTACCCGATGCGCGTCCGGAACAGGAAGTCGTCCACGGTGTCGCGCCCGAGCGGCGGCGCATTGAGCGAGTACGCGAAGTCGCGACGGATCCAGTCGAGTGCGTACTGCACGATCGCGCGATCATCGTGCAGGCGCGTGCGCAACTCGCGGCCGAGCGCGACCGTGCGCGGGTCGTAGCCGGCAGGAAGCGCGAGTGCGTGCTGGCGACGTGGTGCCGGAAGGTCCGGCTGCATCACCAGTGGTGGCGACGACGCCATGTTCCAGCGCGTGAGGGTGGCCAGCGGACGCTTCGCACGAAGGCTGTAGTCGGACGATAGCGACGCGCCTTCGGGAGCCGCGAGTGGCACGTCGAGCGCGACCAGTTGCGTGCTGTCGGTGGGCTCGATCTCGAGCGTGTACGTCCAACGAACGCGTCCGACCTGCAGGCGATCGCGCGCGCCGAGGCCGATGTTGTCCGAACGCTGCCACGTGCGGCCGTCGAAGTCGGACAGCACGGGGCCGCGCCAGTACATCGCGCTCTTCGCCGGCGTCGCACCCAGGAAACGAGCGCGCGCGGCGACGCTGTCGTCGGCGAGCAGGTCGACCCAGTCGCCGGGCGACATGCGGTCGGACAGGCCGACCTTGGCCTTCGCGCGATCCGGCACACCCCACAGCGGCGTACCGATGCGCGGGAACAGCCAGAAAATCGCGAGGGCGAGCGGGATGCCGTAGGCGAGCAGGCGCATCGCCTGGCGCATCGGCGGCAGCAGGCCGGGTGCGGGCATCTCGCCTTCGAGCGTCGTGAGCCGCTGCAACGCGCCGAGGCCGAGCATCGCGGCGACAAGGCCCAGCACCAGCGTCCACGGACCCTGGTCGAGCAGGAATGCGGAGAATGGTGCGAACAGTGCGAAGCCGACGAGGCTGCGGCCATCGCGAACGCTGACGGTCTCCGACGGCTTGAGCGCGATCATCGCGCCAAGCAGTGCGCAGCCCGTGTCACGCCCGAAGTTGAAACCGAACTGCGCGGACACCGCAGCCACGATCGCCACCGCCAGCAGCGCGCGCACCAGCGTCGACAACGGTTTGCGCCGCGACAGCGCCGCGATGACGACCGCCGTCACCGCGATCGCGAGCGCGGTCGGGCCGGGCAACTGCAGCAGCAGCGGCACGAGGCAAAGCCCTGCGACCAGCAGCGTCCAGCGCCGGCTGCCTCCGTCGAGCGGATGGGAAATGACGTCAGCCATGTGGCAGCAGCGCGAGTGCGCGCAGGCAGGCGTGGCGATGGGCGGGGCCGCGGTCGGGGCCGATCGCCGCCTGCGTCGGAAGCCAGAGGCGATAGCGACGACCGTCGCGTTCCGCGTCCTCCACCCAGCGCGCGAGGCGGGCGATGCGCGCTTCGTGCGACAGGCCGTACAGCTCGCGCCAGTCGAGTTCGATGTCGGTGCCGGTCGGCTGTTCGAACTCGCGTACCAGCAACGTGCCGCGTCGCGCGGAAGGCTTCCACGCGATCGCGCGTTGCGGATCGCCGGCGCGGTAGTTGCGCAGGTGGTGCACGTCGTCGCCCGCGGCATGCAGGCGGCGCGCGGCGGGATCGCCCGAACCGGTCGGCAAGGGCGGGGCGACGGCCTCCGGCGTCGGATACACCAGCACCGGCGTCTCGGGCCAGACGAACGACCACGCGCGTGCGAGGCCGAGCGGCCACGTCGTGTAGACACGGAGTCGTGGCGCTTCGAGCCAGCCGCGACGCTGCGTCGCGACGTCGAGCACGACTTCGCCGGAGCCGTCGCGCAGCGAGAGCGGCAGCGCGGTCACGTCTTCGTAGTCGACCTTGAGTCCCGAATGCGGGCGTCGATCAGCCGTGCGCGCGTGCACGCGAAGGCGCAGCGTGCGACCCGCGTGCACGGGTTCGGCGTCGACCGCGACGATGGACACGCCGCTGATCTGCAGCTGCGCCGACACCAGGCTCGCCATCGCCGCGCCCGCGAGCAGGAACGCCATCAGCAACGCAGGATTGTTGTTGTAGTTGAGGCCGCCGATCGACATCGCGGCGATCAGCGCGGCGAAGAACAGGCCGAAGCGTGTCGGCAGCACGTAGATGCGGCGACGGTCGAGGTGCGCGGGCAGGGCTTCGGGATCGCGCGGTCGCGCCAGCGCGAGCAGCCGCCGACGGAGGCTGCGTCTCGGCGCCATCAATCCACCGGTACGGAATGCAGGATGGATTTCGCCGCCGCGTCGTCGCTGCCGGCGTCGGCGTCGATGACAAGGCGATGCGCGGCGACGTGCGCGAACAGCGCCTGCACGTCTTCGGGCACGACATGGGCGCGACCCAGCAGCAAGGCATGGGCGCGTGCGGCACGAAGCAACGCCAGGCCCGCGCGCGGTGACAGGCCCACGCGCACGCCCGGATGCCGGCGGCTGCGCGCGAGCAGCGCCTGCACGTAGGCGATCAGCGCGTCGCTCGCGTGCACCTGCGACACCGCGGCACGCGCGGCGTCGAATTCGCCGTCGGCGAACTGCGGCGTGAGCTCGGCGATCATCTGGCGCCGATCGGTGCCTGCAAGCAGCTCGCGTTCGGCGTCCTCTCCGGGATAGCCGAGCGAGAGGCGCAGCAGGAAACGGTCGAGCTGCGAATCGGGCAGCGGATACGTGCCCGACAGGTCGACCGGGTTCTGCGTCGCGATGACAAAGAACGGCGGAGGCAGCGCGCGCGTCACGCCGTCGACGGTGACCTGGTGTTCGGCCATCGCTTCGAGCAGCGCGCTCTGCGTACGTGGCGGTGCACGGTTGATCTCGTCGGCCAGCAGCACCTGCGTGAACACCGGGCCGGGGTGGAACGCGAACGCCTGCTGCGTGGTGTCGAAGATCGACACGCCGAGGATGTCGGCGGGGAGCAGGTCCGAGGTGAACTGCACGCGCTGGAACTTCAGGCCGACCGTCGCAGCGAGTGCATGCGCAAGCGTGGTCTTGCCGAGGCCCGGCAGGTCCTCGATCAGGATGTGGCCATCCGACAGCAGCGCGACGAACGCGAGCCGCACCTCGTGCGCCTTGCCGAGCACGAGCGCATTGACCTGCGTCTGCGCGCGGTCAAGGGCGTCGCGGTGTGGGTGCGTTAGCATGCTCGCCGCCGTGCCTGGGGCCATGTTGTCTCCGTGCAGTGGAATCGGGCGGCATCCCGCCGCAACCCGAGTGTAGCGAGGTCGGATGAGGATGCAGTCGGAGCCCGTGGCGACGCGTGCGCGGCGCCAGTTCTGGGCGTTGTGGGCGGTCGTGTTCGTCGTGAAGGTCGCCGTTGCGACGCACCTGCCGTTGTTCGTCGACGAGGCGTTCTACTGGCAGGAAGGCCAGCACGCGGCCGCCGCGTATTCCGATCTTCCCGGCCTGACCGCATGGATGACGCGCCTGGGCGTGACGATCGGTGGCGCGCACACGCTGGCGCTGCGCATGCCGTTCCTGCTCGTCGCGATGCTGGTGCCGCTGCTTGTCGTCCGCATCGCACGGCGGACGTTCGGCGAATCCGAAGGTTGGCAAGCCGGTGCGTTCACCCTGTTGCTGCCGCTGGCCGGCACGCTCGGGCTACTCGCGGTGCCGGATCCGTTGCTGGCGCTCGCGACGCTGCTGTGCATGGATGCCGGCGCCTGCCTGTTGCGTCGCGTCGATGCCGGCCATGCGCTGGAGCTCGCGGCCGGACTCGCCATCGGCGCATTGAGCCACTACCGCTTCATCGCGGTCATCGGCGTGGGGTTCGTTGCGCTGCTTGCGACGCCGGAGGGACGGCGCGCGTTGAAGGACGTGCGCGTGATCATGGCGGTCGTGCTCGGCGCGGCGGCGTGGACGCCGCTGGTGTGGTGGAACTACGACAACGCCGACGCCGGCCTGCGCTTCCAGCTCGTCGAGCGCCACCCGTGGGCGTTCCATGCGACGGGCCTGTGGTTCATCGCCATCCAGGCGCTGCTGGTCACGCCGTTGCTGTTCGTCGCGCTGCTGCAGGCCGGTCGCGACGGCCTGCGCAGCCCGCTGCTGGCCGCGCGCTGGTGCGCGATGCTCGGGCTGCTCGTCGTGACCGGTTTCTTCGTGCTCGGCTTCTTCGCCGACACCGAGCGCGTCAGCTTCCATTGGCCGGTGCCGGGCTTCCTCGCGCTGATGCCACTCCTGCCGCGTTTCATCGCCGGCTGGCCCCCACTGTGGCGGCGCGCGACCGCCGTGCTCGCCGGCCTTGGCCTGATCTCGGTGATGGGTTACTACGTCGCGGTGTCGATTCCCGATGTGCGCGCGCGCGTCGCCGCCGAGAAGTGGTACCCGTCCAACTTCGCGGGCTGGGACGAAGTGGCCGATGCAGCGCGCGACGAACTGCGTCGCATGCCGCCCGGCACGCGCGTCGTCGCCGACAACTTCAAGCTCGGCGCCGAGCTGGGTTTCGCACTGGGCGATCGGGACATCGTCGTGCTCGACCACCCGCTCAACCGCAAGCACGGCCGCGCACCGCAGTTGCACCTGTGGGGCCTGGACGCCGATCCGCGCGAGGTGCTTTCGCACGGCCCGGTGCTGCTCGCCGTCGGCGTCAGCGAAGTGGAGTTCAAGAACCTGCATCGCCGCTATCTCGAGCTGTGCCAGCGCGTCGGTCCGCTGCCGGCGCCGCGCATCCTCAACGTCGACCATGGGCGCCAGCGCCTCGCGCTCTTCCGTCTCGACAAACCGCCGCAGGGTGCGTGCACGACGCCCGCGATGGCGTGGATCGATCGGCCTGCGATCGACGCGAAGGTCGGGCGCACCTTCGATGTATCGGGTTGGGCGTTCCGACACGGCGTCGGCTTGCTGCGCGTCGAAGCGACGCTGGATGGGCATGTCGTCGGTGAGCTGCGCTACGGCGTTCGCTATCCGGGCCTCGAGGTGTCGTGGCCCGGGTTGGTTGACCCGAACGCGCCCGCGCTCGGCTTCTCAGGCGCCGTCGACGCCACGAACGCATCGCCCGGCCGCCACTGGCTCGGCCTTCGCCTGCACGGTCGCGATGGCGCAGTGGAAGAGTGGCCGGAAGTCCCGGTCGAAATCGCGCGCTGAGTCAGGGCAGGGCGAAGCCGGCGTCGCGCAGCAGCCGTGCGGTCGCGATCAACGGAAGCCCGACCAACGCGGTCGGATCGTTCGTCTCGATCGCCTCGAACAGCGCGATGCCGCGACCTTCGGATTTGAAGCTGCCCGCGCAGTCGTACGGACGTTCGGCGTCGACGTAGCGCTCGATCTCCGCGTTCGACAGGTCGCGAAAGCGCACGACCGTGCGATCGACATGCAGGCCGATCTCGTTCTCGTCGCGCATGACGCAGAGCGCGGTGAGGAACGTGACGCGGCGTCCGGACATCGACGCGAGTTGCGCAACGGCGCGCTCGGGCGTGCCCGGCTTGCCCAGGATGCGGCCGTCGAATTCGGCGAGTTGGTCAGAACCGATCACGCAGGCGCGCGGGGTTGCATTCGCGACGGCACCTGCTTTCGCGCGAGCCAGTCGTTCGACCAGCGCTTGAGGTGACTCGTCGTCGCGTGGTGTCTCGTCGACGCCGGGCGCGATGCAGTCGAACGGCAGGCCGAGGCGCTCGAGGAGTTCGCGCCGGTAGCGCGACGTCGAAGCGAGAACCAGGCGCGACTCAGTCACGCGGCAGCCTCGCTTCCTCGATCTGCGTCAGCTGGTGCTCGATGCGGCCGCGCGCCTCGTCGATCGCGTCGCGAACGCGCGCGAGCTGCTGCGGGGTGGCGTCGTGGCCGTGGTCGCGCAGCCACAGCCGCTGGCGAAGCATCTCGCGCATCGCGTCGCCGACCGCGTTCGGGCCGTTGTCGCCCGCGACGGCCTCGATCTCGGCCTTCGCCACGCGCAGGCGGTCCTCGAGGGCGTCGGCGGCGTCCAGCACATCGCGCACCGCGCGCTGGTGGGGCGAGAGGCGGCGGGTGCGTTGCAGCAGGAACACGGTGACGAGTGCCGCGATGGCGGCGAGCAGCAAGGCAACAACGGTCACGGCGGTCTCCGGCTGAGGCCTCGCAGTCTGACGCCCCGGCCGGGCGGGCGGCAACGCGCCAGGCGTGACGCGCGTCTCCGGTTTGACACCACGAAAGCGCCTCCCTAACATTCCGCGGCTTATGTCCGCGCAGTCGCCCCGGCAGTCCGTTCCCGCGACCCTGGACGCCTGGCGCCAGGTCACCGCGCGGAGCGCGTTCGAGGGCCGCGTGCCTCTGGCATCGCTGCGCAGGCTTGCCAGCCTGCTGGAAGCGCCGGATGGCGATGCGGTGTTTTCCCTCGATTTCGATCGCGACAGCTTCGGCGTCGCCTACGTCGAGGTCCGCGTCGAAACCGAGCTGCCGCTGGTTTGCCAGCGAACGCTGGAGAGGTTCCTGCTGCCGGTCCACATCGACCAGCGCATGGGCCTGATCCGCGACGAGGCCGATGAAGCGGCCCTGCCGCCGGGTTACGAAGCCCTGCTGGTCGACGAGTCGGGCGAGCTTGAAACGCTCGCGCTGGTCGAGGACGAGCTGATCCTGGCGGTGCCGGTCGTTCCGGTGAAGCCCGGGTCGGAGGCTGTGGAGCATGAATGGGGCGACGACGAGGTCGTCGAGGTCGAGAGGCCGAACCCCTTCGCTGCACTGGCTGCATTGAAGAAGACGCCGGAGTAACGCTCCGGTCAGCCCGCCGGTGGCATGCGCCCCCGGGCTGGGCGATAATTTCCCTCTTTCGGCCCGGGCGCGACGCCCGACGCCGCCACACGTTGCACCGGAGCACCCCGATGGCCGTTCAGAAGTCCCGCGTTTCTCCCTCCCGCCGTGGCATGCGCCGCGCCCACGACGCGCTGAGCCCGAAGCAGCTGGCGACCGATCCGACCACTGGCGAGACGCACCTGCGCCACCACGTGACGGCCGACGGCTACTACCGTGGCAAGAAGGTCATCGACACCCGCTCGAAGGTTGCCGACGAGGAGTGATCGACGGGCGCCCCGGCGCCTGACGACACGGTCCGCGTCGATGGCACGGCCTCCGACGCGGGCGGCGGGTGATCCGCCACCGATCTCGATGCGACCTCCGGGTCGCATCGCCGTTTTTCCGGCCGCCGTACATACGGCGGCGTCCGCGAACGCTCCGCGTTCCGCGGTCCCGGCGAGGCAGGGGATGACCCAGACCATTTACGCGCGCATCGCGGGCACCGGCAGCTACCTGCCCGAGAAGGTGCTGACCAACGACGACCTCGCGAAGTTCGTCGAGACCAGCGATGAGTGGATCGCCGCCCGCACCGGCATTCGCGAGCGCCACGTCGCCGCCGAAGGCGAAACCACCTGCGACCTCTCGTTCCACGCCGCCACGCGCGCGATGGAAGCCGCAGGCGTTACCGCGGCCGATATCGACCTGATCATCGTCGGCACCACCACGCCGGACCTGATCTTCCCGTCGACGGCCTGCCTGCTGCAGCACCGCCTCGGCGCCCACGGCGTTCCGGCGTTCGACGTCAACGCCGCCTGCTCGGGCTTCGTCTACGCGCTGACAGTGGCGGACAAGTTCATCCGCTCGGGCGCGTCGAAGACGGCGCTCGTGGTCGGTGCCGAGACGCTGACCCGCATGCTCGACTGGACCGACCGCGCGACCTGCGTGCTGTTCGGCGACGGCGCGGGTGCGGTGGTGCTGAAGGCGGACACCGAAACCGGCATCCTCAGCACGCATCTGCACGCGGATGGCAGCAAGAAGGACCTGCTGTACAACCCGGTCGGTGTGTCGGTGGGCTTCAAGCCGGAAGAACACAACGCCGGCGTGCGCGTGATGATGACCGGCAACGATGTCTTCAAGTACGCCGTGAAGGCTCTGGATTCCGTCGTCGAAGAGACGCTCGAAGCCAACGGCCTGGATCGCCACGACATCGACTGGCTGATCCCGCACCAGGCCAACCTGCGCATCATCGAGGCGACCGCCAAGCGGCTCGACATGCCGATGGAGCGCGTGATCGTCACCGTCGACAAGCACGGCAATACGTCGTCGGGGTCGGTGCCGCTGGCGCTGGACGAGGCCGTGCGCTCCGGTCGCGTGCAGCGCGGCCAGCTGCTGCTGCTGGAAGCCTTCGGCGGCGGTTTCACATGGGGCAGCGCGCTGCTGCGCTACTGATTCCATCGTTCCGCGTCGCCGTCGAACGCCCGCCGCATCCCGGCGGGCGTTCGCATTTTCGGCAAACGGCCGTGGGATGCGCCGATCAGCGGCGTACGCCGGAGTACAGACACCGCGAACGCTTCGTCCGTATGATGGCGCGTTCCCCCTTCGGGCTGTCGCGCGTGACCGCTACGCAACTCGCATTCGTCTTCCCGGGCCAAGGCTCGCAGTCGGTCGGCATGCTGGCCGAGCTCGCCGCGGCTGATCCGGTGGTCGTGGCCACGTTCGCCGAGGCCAGCGAAGGCGCGGGCGTCGATCTCTGGGCGCTGAGCCAGAACGGTCCCGACACCGAACTCAATACGACCGAATTCACCCAGCCGGCGCTGCTCGCGGCGGGCGTTGCCGTGTGGCGACTGTGGCAGGCGCGCGGTGGCGCGATGCCCGCGCAGCTTGCGGGCCACAGCCTCGGCGAATACACCGCGCTGGTCGCGGCGGGCGCGTTGCCGCTCGCCGACGCCGCGAAGCTCGTACGCCTGCGCGGCCAGCTGATGCAGGCCGCCGCGCCGACCGGTACCGGTGCCATGGCGGCGGTGCTCGGCGCTGAAGACGCACTCGTGCTCGAGGTCTGCGAGGCCTGCAGCGGTCGCGAAGTCGTCGTTCCCGCCAACTTCAACTCCCCGGGTCAGATCGTGATCGGCGGCCATGCCGACGCGGTCGATCGCGCGCTCACAATGCTCGCCGAGCGTGGCGTTCGCAAAGCGGTGAAGCTCGCGGTCAGCGTGCCGTCGCATACGCCGCTCATGCGCGAAGCAGCGAACCGCCTTGCGGAGGCGATGAACGGCCTGCAGTGGTCGACGCCGCAGTTGCCGATCGTGCAGAACGTCGATGCCGAGGTCCGCACCGATGTCGCTTCGATCCGCGATGCGCTCGTGCGCCAGCTCTACCTTCCGGTGCAGTGGACGCAATGCGTCGAAGCACTCGTCGCGCGCGGCGCGGGTCGCATCGCCGAATGCGGTCCTGGCAAGGTGCTGACCGGGCTGATCAAGCGCATCGACAAGTCGGTGGATGCGCGCGCGCTCGGCACCCCGGCCGATTTCGACGCCGCACTCGCGGATTGGCGCGCCTGATTCCACGACGCCGACCGCTCGACGCGGTTCGCACCAACGCGGCGGGCGCGCCCCGCGCGCAGTAACGGAGATTCAACATGTCGGATGCATTGAAGGGCGAGATCGCACTGGTCACCGGCGCGACGCGCGGTATCGGCGCGGCCATTGCGGACGAACTCGCCGCGCAGGGCGCCATCGTGATCGGTACCGCGACGTCCGAATCAGGCGCGGCGTCGATCACCGAACGTCTCTCCGCGAACGGCGGCCACGGGCGCGTACTCAACGTCACCGGCGCGGGCGCGATCGAAGACCTCGTCGATGCGATCACGAAGGACGTCGGCCCGATCTCGATCCTCGTCAACAACGCCGGCATCACGCGCGACAACCTGCTGATGCGCATGAAGGACGAAGACTGGCAGGCGGTGCTCGACACCAACCTGACGAGCGTCTATCGCTCGTCGAAAGCGGTGATGCGCGGCATGATGAAGGCGCGCAAGGGCCGCATCGTCAACATCGCGTCGGTGATCGGTGTGACCGGCAACGCGGGGCAGGCGAACTACGCGGCCGCGAAGGCCGGCATCATCGCTTTCAGCAAGTCGCTGGCGCGCGAGATCGGTTCCCGTGGCGTGACGGTGAACGTCGTCGCCCCCGGCTTCATCGATACCGACATGACGCGCGGACTGCCTGAAGACGCCAAGGCGGGGATGCTCGACCAGATCGCGCTGGGGCGCCTCGGCGAGCCCGCCGACATCGCACGTGCGGTGGCGTTCCTGGCCGGCCCGTCCGCGTCGTACATCACCGGCGAAACCCTGCACGTCAACGGCGGCATGTACATGCCGTGAGGCCGCCCGAGCCGGCATCCGAACGACTTTTTCACGCGGCACCGGCCGCTATACTCCGGCCCGCCGCGATTCATTTAGACTTGTCCATCTAGCATCCCGTCCCGGGAGGAGAGAGATCCAATGAGCACCATCGAAGAGCGCGTCAAGAAGATCGTCGTCGAACAGCTCGGCGTGAAGGAAGAAGATGTCACCACCAACGCCTCGTTCGTTGACGATCTGGGCGCCGACTCGCTGGATACCGTCGAGCTCGTGATGGCGCTCGAGGAAGAATTCGAGTGCGAAATCCCGGACGAAGAAGCCGAGAAGATCACCACCGTGCAGCAGGCCATCGACTACGTGAAGGCTCACGTCAAGTCGTAATCCGCTGACGGGAGGCGGAAGGCCGTGGCGCTTCCGTTCTCCACGCAATACCGACGGGGCCGCATTGCGGCCCCGTGTTTTTGAAGTCACGCCCTACGGCGTCGTATCGCCGTCCAGACATCACCGCTCGCCGGTGTCTCGAGGTCGCAAGCAATGTCCAACCGTCGCGTCGTGGTCACCGGTCTTGGAATCGTCTCTCCGCTCGGCAATGACCTGGCGACGACGTGGGACGGCATCGTCAACGGACGTTCGGGCATCGGCCCGATCACGCATTTCGACACCACCAACTTCACCACCAAGATCGCCGGTGAAGTGCGCGACTTCGACGTCACCAAGTGGGTGAACCCGAAGGACGCGAAGAAGATGGACCCGTTCATCCACTACGGCGTCGGCGCATCGCTGATGGCGATCGAGGATTCGGGTCTGGTCATCGACGACAGCAACGCCGAGCGCATCGGCGCGCTCATCGGCTCCGGCATCGGCGGCATCCTCGGCATCGAGGAAACCGCGATCAAGTACAGCGAAGGCGGCCCGCGCAAGATCTCGCCGTTCTACGTGCCGAGCACGATCATCAACATGCTGCCGGGGCAGGTGTCGCTGCTCACCGGCATGAAGGGCCCGAATTTCTCCGCCGTGTCAGCCTGCGCGACGTCGAACCATTCGATCGGCATGGCGATGCGCATGATCCAGTACGGCGATGCGGACGTGATGATCGCCGGTGGCGGCGAGCGCGGTTCGTCGCCGACTTCGGTTGGCGGCTTCTGTTCTATGAAGGCGATGAGCACGCGCAACGACGACCCGACGCGTGCGTCGCGTCCGTGGGACACCGAGCGCGACGGCTTCGTGCTGGGTGACGGCGCCGGCATCCTCGTGCTCGAGGAATACGAACACGCCAAGGCGCGCGGTGCGCGCATCTACTGCGAGCTCGCCGGTTTCGGGGCGACCTCCGACGCGTTCCACATGACCGCGCCCAGCGAGGACGGCGAAGGTGCCGCGCGCTGCATGACCATGTCGCTGAAGGATGCGGGCGTGACGCCCGAGCAGGTCGGCTACGTCAACGCGCACGGCACGTCCACGCCGCTTGGCGATCTCGCGGAGACGATGGCGATCAAGCGCACGCTCGGTGACCACGCCTACCGCACGATGGTCAGCTCGACCAAGTCGATGACCGGACACCTGCTTGGCGCGGCCGGCGGCGTCGAGGCGATCTTCTCGGTGCTCGCGCTGCACACCGGCATCATTCCGCCGACCATCAACCTCGACAACCCGTCGGAAGGCTGCGACCTCGACTACGTGCCGAACACGGCGCGCGAGGCCAAGGTCGACGTCGTGGTCTCGAACGGCTTCGGCTTCGGCGGCACCAACGGGACGCTGGTATTCCGCCGGATCTGACCGAGGCGCGACCGCTGACCCCTCGAAGCCCGCGCCCGTCGCGGGCTTCGCCGCTTCGCGGTCGTGGATACGGCGGCCCGCGCGACCGGCGATAATCGAGATTCCGACGTTGCCGCAGCCGCGCATGCCTTTGCCGCCTCCCGTCCGACGCGTTTCCGAGCGCGGCGGCGACCTGCTCGACCTGCACCGGCTCGCGCCCGCGCGCTATCCCGTGTTGCTCGAATCCAGCGCGTCCGGCACGCGCATCGGCCGTCGCGACCTGCTGCTTGCAACGAATGGCGAACGCCTCGTGCTCGGACGCGACGGCCGCGTGCGCAACGCGAATGGCGTCGATGTGGGTGATGACTTCTTCACTGCGCTGGACGCCGCGTTCAAGGTGACATCGACGCCTCACGCGTCGCCCGTCGGCGGCTGGGCCTTGCTGATCGCCTACGAGGCCGCGGCGCAGGTCGAGCCGGTTCTTGACCTGCCGCCCGCGCCGGGGGCGCTGCCGGTCGCGATCGCGCTGCGCATCGACGCGGCAATCGAGCACGACCGCGCGGACGACACCTGCGTGCTGCACGCGATCGACGATGCGATCGCGGACGCCATCCTTGCCGATCTGCAGCGTGCGAACGACGCAATGCCGCTCGCCCCGTGGCGCAAACCTCTCGCCATCGACGAGGACGCGCCGGAGCGTTTCACCGACGGCGTGCGTCGCATCCTCGACTACCTCGTTGCCGGCGATGTGTTCCAGGCCAACCTGTCGCGCGCCTGGACGGCACACTTCGATGCCGATGTCGAACCTGCGGCGCTGTTCGCGCAACTGCGGCGCAACAATCCCGCGCCGTTCGCGGGCCTGTTCGCCGGAGATGGCTGGTCAGTCGTCAGTGCGTCGCCGGAGCGACTGGTATGCGTGCAGGGAGACCTCGTCGAAACACGCCCGATCGCCGGTACGCGGCCGCGGCTTCCTGGCGACGATGAAGCCTCGCGCGTGCAGGAGCTGGTCGGCCATCCCAAGGAACGCGCCGAGCACGTGATGCTGATCGATCTCGAGCGCAACGACCTTGGTCGCGTGTGCCGCGCCGGGACGGTCGAAGTCGACGAACTGATGACGGTCGAGAGCTACGCGCACGTGCACCACATCGTCAGCAACGTGCGGGGCCGCCTTCGCGATGGCGTGACGCCGGGCGAGGTCATTCGCGCGGTGTTTCCCGGCGGCACGATCACCGGCTGCCCGAAGGTGCGCTGCATGCAGATCATCGCGGAGCTGGAAGGCGTCGGCCGCGGCGCGTACACCGGCGCGATGGGCTGGCTCGCGCCCAATGGCGACATGGACCTCAACATCCTGATCCGCAGCGCGGAAGTGCAGGGTCGCGACGTACGATTCCGCACGGGCGCCGGGATCGTTGCCGACTCCGACCCGCACCGCGAACTCGACGAAACCCGTGCGAAGGCGCGCGGCATGCTGCGCGCGCTCGGCGTCGAGGGCTGACGTGGACGTGCGCATGTTCGAAGGCACGTCGCGCGTGGACGCGGTCGCGCCGAACGATCGCGGGCTCGCCTACGGCGACGGCCTGTTCGAGACGATGCGTGCATTCGGCGGCGACGTGCCGTGGTGGGATGCGCACTGGGCGCGCCTGCGTCGCGGCGCCGAAGTCCTCGCGCTGCGCCTGCCGGATGAATCGCACGTGCGCGCGGAGCTCGGTGCACTGCTCGACGGCGGCGATGGTGTCGCCAAGTTGCTGGTCACGCGGGGCGCAGGCGGTCGTGGATACGCGCCGTCGCAGGGGGCACCGTTCTGGATGTTGTCGCGCCACGACGTGCCGGTATCGCCGGCACGCATCGCGCTGCGGTGGTGCGACACACGCCTTGCCATCCAGCCCAAGCTCGCCGGCGTCAAGCATTGCAACCGGCTCGAGCAGGTGCTTGCGCGCGCCGAGTGGTCATCGAGTGACACCGCGGACGAAGGCCTGATGCTGGACACGGACGGCCACGTCGTCAGCGCAGTCGCGGGCAATCTTTTCGTGCTGAACGGGGCGGGGTGGTGGACGCCGGCGATCGATCGCTGCGGCGTGCGCGGCGTCTGTCGCGACTGGGCAATGGCGGCGCTCGACGCAGGCGAGACGCGGCTCACGCCGCGCGACGTCGAATCGGCCGACGCCCTGTTCGTCTGCAATGCCGTGCGCGGTATCCTCGAAGTCGCGCGGCTCGGCGATCACGCGTGGTCGCCGCACCCGCGGGTCGCTCGGCTTCGGGAACGCCTTGCGATCGAGCATCCCGCCTTCGCACTGACACCGGAGACGCCGTGAGCCGTACGCGCAAGCGCCGAAGTGGTTGTTTCAGCCTGTTGCTCCTGATCGCGCTGGTCGCGGCGCTCGCTGGCGCCTGGTACCTCTACGCTGAATTCGCCGATGCGCCGATGCGCGGCGTCAAACCGGGCAGCAGCCTGGTCGTGCGCCAGGGTGATTCGCTGCCGAAGGTGCTGCGCAAGCTGCACGAAGCCGGTGTCGAGGGCTCGACGCTCGAATGGACCGCGCTCGCCAAGCAGCTCGGCGCGGCAGGCCGCATCCAGGTCGGTGAATACCGCCTCGAACCCGGCATGACCGCGCGTGAGTTGCTGATCGACATGCGCGACGGCCACGTCATCCAGCACAAGGTCACCATCGTCGAAGGCTGGACCATTCGCGACGTCCGCAACGCGATCGCGAAGGCCGACGCGCTGGTGCACGACAGCGCGCAGCTCGACGACGCCGCGCTGATGGCCAAGCTCGGCCACGCCGGCGAGCATCCGGAAGGGCGCTTCCTGCCGGAGACCTACGTCTACACGCGCGGCGATACCGATCTCGACGTGCTGCATCGCGCCTACGATTCGATGCACAAGGCGCTCGACGCCGCCTGGCGTTCGCGCACGTCGGACAGCGTGCTGAAGACACCCGACGAGATGCTCACGCTCGCGTCGATCGTGGAGAAGGAAACCGGCATTGCGGAAGAACGGCCGGAAATCGCCGGGCTTTTCTCGCGTCGCCTGAAGATCGGGATGATGTTGCAGACCGATCCCACCATCATCTACGGCATGGGCAGCGCGTACGCGGGCAACATCCGCAAGGTCGACCTGCAGACCGACAGCCCGTACAACACCTATACGCGCGCCGGCCTGCCACCGACGCCGATCGCGATGCCGGGCGTCGCCGCATTGCAGGCGGTGGCGAATCCCGCGCCCGGCGATGCGTTGTACTTCGTCGCGCGTGGCGACGGCAGCGGTCGCCACTTCTTCGCGAAGACCCTCGCCGAGCACCAGCAGAACGTGCAGAAGTACCTCGTCAATTACCGCGCCGCGCTGGCCACGCCGCGATGACGCAGGCGGTTGCACTGCGACGCGAGCCCAAGCTCGTGACGCTGGAGGGCGGCGAGGGCGCGGGCAAGTCGACCGTGCTCGCCGCGCTGCGCGCGGAACTCGAGCGCGACGGCGCGGTGACCTGCACGCGCGAGCCTGGCGGCACGCCGCTCGCCGAATGCATCCGCGCGTTGTTGCTCGACCCGTCGCATGAACCGCCGTCCGATCGCACCGAGCTGCTGCTGATGTTCGCCTCGCGCGCGCAGCTGGTCGGGCAGGTGATCGCACCGGCGCTCGCGCGTGGCGACTGGGTGCTCAGCGATCGTTTCACCGACGCCAGCCATGCCTACCAGGGTGGTGGGCGCGGCTGCGATCCGCATCTGATCGACGTGCTCGAGCGCGAATTCGTGGGCATCGAGCCGGGTCTGACGCTGCTGCTCGACGTGCCCGTCGACGTCGGCCTCGCGCGCATGCGTGGGCGTGGCGATGCCGATCGCATCGAGTCGGAGCGCGTCGAGTTCTTCGAGCGCGTGCGTGCCGCATATCTCGCGCGCGCTGCGACGCATCCGCGCCGTTTCGTCGTCATCGACGCCTCGCATTCGCCGGAAGCGGTGAGTGCCGCGGCCGTCGACGCATTGCGTCGTCATCGCGCGTCGCTGGCATGAGCGCCATGGCGCCGTGGCAGTCGCGCATGTATGCACAGGTGGCGACGACGCTCGCATCCGGCCGCCTCGGCCACGCGCAGCTGTTCTGCGGCCCGGCGCAGCTGGGCAAGCGCGATGTCGCGATCCGGCTCGCGCGCCG
Source organism: Lysobacter claricitrinus (assembly GCF_045866565.1). Taxonomy (NCBI): domain Bacteria; kingdom Pseudomonadati; phylum Pseudomonadota; class Gammaproteobacteria; order Lysobacterales; family Lysobacteraceae; genus Lysobacter; species Lysobacter claricitrinus. Next base: position 241,622 of record NZ_BAAFZV010000002.1, read on the forward strand.
CGTGCTGTGCGAAACGCCGAACGATCTGGAGGCCTGCGGTACCTGCCGCAGTTGCCGGTTGCTCGATGCCGGCACGCATCCGGACTACCGCTTCGTCAGCTTCATCCCGAATCGCGAAGGCACGAAGCTGCGCACCGAGATCGTCATCGACCAGATGCGCGAGCTGTCGGCGGCGCTGGCACTGACGCCGCAGTACGGGCGCGCGCAGGTGGCGATCGTCGATCCCGCCGATGCAATCAACACGTCGGCCGCCAACGCGTTGCTGAAGACGCTGGAAGAGCCGGTGGCGGGTCGCTACCTGTGGCTCGTGTCCGCGCATCCCGCGCGCCTGTCCGCGACCATCCGCAGCCGCTGCCAGCGCGTCGAGTTCCATCTGCCACCCGCGGACGAAGCGCGCGCGTGGCTGCTCGCGCGGGGCCATGCGGCGAAGGATGTCGACGAGGCGCTGCACGCGGCCAACGGTCATCCCGGGCTGGCGAACGACTGGCTGCGCAACGGCGGGCTCGATCTGCGACGCCGCGTCGCCGCCGACCTGCAGAAAATCGCGCGCGGCGAGGGCACCCCGCAGGAGATCGCGCAGCAATGGGCGGGCGATGAGCACACCAGCCTTCGCCTGCGCCACGCAGCCGACCTCGCCGTCGAACGCGCCCGCGGCTTGACCGACCCGCACGCGGCGCGCAGTCTGGCCACCTGGTTCGACAAAGCGAACCGCAGCCGCGACCTGTTGCGGACCACCGTCCGCGCGGACCTCGTGCTGATCGAACTGTTGACGGCCTGGCGCGCGGCATCGCGTGTCGGCCAGGAGATCCGCGACCGATGAGTGCAACTCCCGGCGGCGCGCGACAGGGCATCCTGTCGCTGGTCCTCAAGGACAAGTCCCAGCTGTACCAGGCGTACATGCCGTTCCTGAAGGGCGGCGGCATTTTCGTGCCGACGCCGAAACGGTATTCGCTGGGCGACGAAGTGTTCCTGCTCGTCACGCTGCCGGAATCGGGCGAACGCCTGCCGGTGGCCGGCAAGGTTATCTGGCTGACGCCGGTCGGCGCCCAGGGCGGGCATCCCGCCGGCATCGGCGTGCAGTTCCCGGAAACGCCCGAGGGCGACGCGGTGAAGGGCAGGATCGAGACGCTGCTCGCCGGCCTGCTCACCGGCGATCGCGCCACCCACACGATGTGAGCGACGCGGCCGGCCGTCGCATCCGCGCGTCCTCACCCATGCGCGGGTTTCCGTTGTCGATCGCGCTGATCGTCGCGCTCGCCGGCTGTTCGCGCAGCACGACGCCGCCTGCCGCGCCCACGTCACCTGTCGCCGCCGCGTCACCGTCGGCCCGCGAGCCGCGCGCGCCGCGGTTGGCGGTAACACCCCAGCGCGGGCCGTTGTCCGAATCCGCGATGCCGTCGCGACTCGACGACGTCGCCTTCGCGCACGACACCTTCGAAACCCTCGGCGCACGTTATGGCGCCGCCGCGATCGCACGCGAAACGCTGCACGGCGCGGAGGGTGCGGAAGCACCGGGGTGGGTGTTGTTCGCGACCGACCCGGCGCGACGCGTCGAGGTGCACCTGGACGAGGCGGCCAAGCATCCGGCCGCGCTCTACGTACGCAAACCGTCGACGTGGACGCGCGCCGACGGCGTGCGCACCGGCCTCACCACCATCGAACTCGAACGCCTCAACGGGCGACCGTTCGAGTTCGCCGGTTTTGGCTGGGATTACGGTGGGGTCGTCACCGACTGGCAAGGCGGCACGCTGTCGCACGACGGGCGCTTCGTTGGCCCGGTGACGCTATGCGAGCCGTCGAATCCGCCGGACGACTATCCGGCCGGCGATGGCGACTTCATGTCGGACCTGCCGATCGTGCGGAAGCTGCCGCCGACCGTATGCGAGATCGGCATCGACCTGTCGCAGCCGACGACGAACTGACGACCGGCGACGCGCGTCGAACCGATTGCCTCGATGACGAGTGCAAGCAACGTTCGTCGCGCCATTACGACGCGACGAACGCGTAGCCGTTACGCGCGCAGCGCCGGATTGTCCCAGCCCGGACGCGGCGCGAAGCGCGCGCCGTGCCGGGCTTCGAGCTGGCGCAGGCGCTGCAGCAGGACGTCGACACCGGTTTCGCGGACGTACTGGATGGGGCCGCCGCGGAACGGCGCGAAACCGGTGCCGAAGATCACGCCCGCATCGAGCAGATCCGCGTCGGCGACCACGCCGTCGTGCAGGCAGGCCACGGCCTCGTTGAGCAGCGGCAGGATCAGTCGATCCTCGAGGTCGTCCGGTGCGGTATAGCCCTGCGGAATCTCGGGTTTCACCGCCTTGCCGTTCTCCCATTTGTACAGGCCCTGGCCATCCTTTTTGCCGCGACGTCCGGCTTCCGGCGGCGTCGCCAGCGCGGCGGGAATCGGCAGGCCGAGGAACGGCGCGAGTTCCGCGCCCACACCTGCGGCGACGTCGAGGCCGACGGTGTCCACCAGTTCGATCGGCCCCACCGGCATGCCGAACTTCACCGCGGCCTTGTCGATCACCGGGCCGGGGATGCCCTCGGCATACGCGGTCGCCGCTTCGAGCATGTACGGAAACAGCACGCGGTTGACGAGGAAGCCCGGCGTACCCGCGACCGGCACCGGGAACTTGTCGATCGCACGACAGAAGCCGGCGAGCCGCTGCCCGGTGCGCGGATCCATGCCGTCGTGATGGATGATTTCCACCAGCGGCATCAGCGCGACCGGGTTGAAGTAGTGCAGGCCCGCGAACTGCGCAGGACGCGCAAGGCCTTCGCGCAGTTCGTCGAGCGGGATCGACGACGTATTCGTCGTCAGCAGCGAATCGGGTTTCATGCGCGGCTCGACGTCGCCATACAGCGCGCGCTTCGCATCGGGGCGTTCGATGATCGCTTCGATCAGCAGGTCCGCATCGGCAACGCCATCGCCCGCGACGTCGCCGCGCAGGCGTGCCGCGACGTCCGGACGCTTGGCGTCGTCCTTGACGCGTTTTGCGAAGAGTTCCGATGCGCGCTGCATCGCCGCGTCGACGAAGCGCTGCTCGCGATCGGCGAGCGTCACTTCGAAACCCTTGTAGGCCGACCACGCCGCGATGTCGCCGCCCATCACGCCGGCGCCGACGACATGCACGCGCTTGATGCCGTGATCCTTGATGCCCTGCGCCTTCAGGCGTTCCTGCAGGAAGAACACGCGGATGAGATTGCGTGCGGTCGGCGTCGACGAAAGTTTGACGACCGCCCGTCGCTCGTTGTCGAGCAGTTGCTTCGTCGACCCGCCTCCGCGACGCCAGCTTTCGATCAGCGCGTACGGCGCGGGGTAGTGCGCCTTCTTTGCCTTGCGCGACACCTGCTTCACCAGCTGCGGTGCGATCGCCTGCCGCGCGATCCAGGTGTTCGTCGCCCAGGCGAGCGCGCGCTGCTGGAACGGGCCCTCGGTGCCGCGCAGGGCGAGCCTGGTCGCCGCTTCCATCAACTGATCGACGGGCACGACGCGATCGACCAGTCCCATCGCCTTCGCCGCCTTGCCGCTCACGGTACGACCGGTGAGCATGAGGTCGAACGCGGCCGGAGCGCCGATGAGGCGCGGCAGGCGCACGCTGCCGCCCCAGCCCGGGAAGATGCCGAGCTTCACTTCGGGCAGGCCGATGCGCGTGGACGCATCGTCGCTGGCGACACGGTAGTCGCAGGCGAGCGAGATTTCCGTGCCGCCGCCCATGCAGAAGCCGTGGATCGCCGCGACGGTGCGGAAGGGCAGGTCGGCGATTCGCTGGAACACGCGCTGCCCGCGCGCGATCGCGTCGTTCACCGTGCCGCGCTGGTCGAAGACCTGGAATTCCTTGATGTCGGCGCCAGCGATGAATCCGCTGGCCTTCGCCGAGCGGATCACCAAGCCGTTCGGCGGTTCCAGCTGCAGCCGCTCGAGCAGGCCGTCGAGTTCGACGAGCACGTCCTGCGAGAACGTGTTGACGGAGCTTTCCGCCTTGTCGAACGACAGCACGACGACGCCGTCGTCACGGGACTCGGCACGCCAGTGGTGCATCGGCAGGCCGTCAAAGCGGGAGGGAGCGGGCATTCCAACCATCCGTTCACGTATGGAGCATCCGGCTATCATGCGAGTTGTTTCGCGTGCGTCAATCCGCGCCCCGTTCCGCGCCCCGCGCCCGCCGCGGTCGATGAACTTTTCCGCGATGGCGTTGTCCCAGTGCTCGGCGATGCCGGGCCGATACAGGAGTGCCGGCCCGACATGGCCGTAGAGGAAGGATCTGCAATGGAAGCCGGCACGGGGCGGGAGTCCCTGGACCGGGAGCTGGTCGAGCGCGTGCAGCGCGGCGACAGCTCGGCCTTCGATGTGCTGGTGCGCAAGTACCAGCATCGGATCGTCGGGTTGATCGGGCGCTACATCCACGACTGGAGCGAATGCCAGGACGTCGCACAGGAAGTCTTCATGCGTGCCTACCGCGCGCTGGGCAACTTCCGGGGCGACGCCCAGTTCTCCACCTGGTTGCACCGGATCGCCGTGAACACCGCCAAGAATCATCTCGTCGCACAACACAGAAGGCCGCCGACCGACGACATCGACGTCATGGACGCCGAGCAGTTCGATCCGTCGCTGCGCCTGCGCGATACGGACACGCCCGAGCACGAGCTGCTCCGGCAGGAGATCGAGACGACGGTGATGGACGCGGTGAACCGGTTGCCGGTGGAATTGCGCGAAGCGATCACGTTGCGCGAGGTCGAAGGCCTCAGCTACGACGAGATCGCCGAACGCATGGGGTGCCCGATCGGCACGGTTCGCTCGCGCATCTTCCGCGCCCGCGAAGCGATCGACGTGCAGCTCAAGCCCCTTCTCGACCCCGAACGCGAAACCCGAGCCCGGGAGCGGTAGCGATGAAGCCGAACGACACCCACGACCGTGAATCCCTGAGCGCGCTGTTCGACGGCGAACTCGAAGGCGAAGCACGCCTGTTCGCGATGCGCCGCCTGTCCCACGACGGCGGTTGGCAGGACGACTGCGGCCGCTGGCAGATGGTCGGCGATGCGTTGCGCAAGCAGGCGCCCATCGCGGCACCGGCCGACCTCGCGTGGCGCGTCCGTGCCGCGGTGGCGAGCGAAGCGCCGGTGCTCGCGCCTGCGCCGTCGATCGCGACGGTCGCGTCGCCGACACGGCGCCCGGCGCGTTTGTGGATCGGTGGCGCGCTGGCCGCTTCGCTGGCGCTGGTGGCGGTCGTTGCCACACGCGGCCCGAAACCTGTTGCGACGCCGTCGGGTCCCGCGGTTGCCGCGACCGCTTCTGTCCCGGCCGCGACGGCGACGCAGGCAGCGAGCGCGCCGTCCATCGAAGCCCCGGCCGTCGCAGCGACGATTCCGCCCGACGTCGCGCCGCCCGCGCGCACGCAGCTGGCATCGATCGAGCGTCCGCAGGCACGCACCGTGGCATCGCGCGCCGGGCGTCGTAGCGAGAGCACGACGCGTAGCGAACCCCTGTCGCCCACGACGGTCGCCGTCGCCGCGTTCACCCCGCCAGACGCGGCCAATCCTTTCCACGTCCCGGCCACCGATCCGCTGACCTCGCGTCCGTGGCCACGCGCCGCGCTGGGCAATGCAACCGCGCTCACCGCCAGCTACGGCGTGGCCGGCGAAAATCGTGGCGAGTCGCCGTCGTTCTACCCGTTCGAGCCGCGCTTGCATGGTGAGGCGGGCGGTCAGACGGTCACGCCCTGATCTCCATCCCCGATTCAAGGCCGGCAACGCCGGCCCTCCCGACTGTTGCCGAGGCCGATTCGATGAACCGACCGCTCCACACGCTCGCCCTCGTGGGCGCCATCGCACTCGCGCTGCCCGCGGCCTGCACGGCCCAGCAGCCACAGCCAGGCGCGGCGCTGCCTGTTCCGTCGACCGCGCCGCCGGCGGTGTCGATGGTGTCCGGCCTGCCGGACTTCACCAACCTCGTGCAGCAGGTGGGGCCGGCGGTGGTGAACGTCTCCGCTGAAATCCGTGGCGGCAACAACCGTCGCCTCGCGGACGAGGACGAAGAGATTCCCGAGTTCTTCAAGCGCTTCTTCGGCGAAGACCCGCCGGGCCCGGGCGGCCCGAAGGCGCCGCAGCGTCCAGACGACAGCCTGCAGGGCGTCTCGCTGGGCACCGGCTTCCTGATCTCCGACGACGGCTACATCCTCACCAACCATCACGTGGTCGACGGCGCCAGCGCGATCACCGTGCGCCTGTCCGACCGCCGGGAGTTCAAGGCCAAGCTGGTCGGTAGCGACGAGCAGTCGGACGTCGCGCTGCTGAAGATCGAGGGCAAGGGCCTGCCGGCGCTGCGCACCGCGACCGATCCGCCGAAGCCCGGCCAGTGGGTGGTCGCGATCGGCTCGCCGTTCGGCCTCGATCACTCGGTGACGGCCGGCATCGTCAGCGCGGTCGGCCGCTCCAATCCGTACGCGAACCAGCAGTACGTCCCGTTCATCCAGACCGACGTCGCGATCAATCGCGGCAATTCAGGCGGTCCGCTCCTGAACACGCGTGGCGAGGTGGTCGGCATCAACTCGCAGATCTTCTCGAGTTCCGGCGGCTACCAGGGCGTGAGCTTCGCGATTCCGATGGACCTGGCGGCATCGGTCGTCCAGCAGCTGCGTACGACGGGACGCGTCGCGCGCGGTCAGCTTGGCGTGCAGGTGCAGCAGCTGACGTCCAGCCTCGCCAATTCCATGGGTCTGCCCAGCGCATCGGGCGCGCTCGTCGCCGACGTTCTGCCCGACAGCGCCGCCGCGCGCGGTGGCCTGAAGCGCGGCGACGTGATCCGCGCGGTCAACGGTCGCGCGGTCAATGATTCGGGCGACCTCCCGCCGCTGATCGGCGCACTGCCCCCCAAGAGCAAGGCGCAGCTCACCGTCATCCGCGAGGGCAAGACCGTGCAGGTGCCGGTGGTGCTGGATGCGCTGACCGTCGCGGCCGCGGAAGAAGGTGAATCGTCCGCTCCGCGTGCGGCGGAAGCCGAGCCGTCGGCGAACGCCAGCCTCGGCATCGCCGTGCAGGACCTGACGGGCGCCGAGCGCAAGCGTCTTGGCCTCGAGAACGGCGAGGGCGTGAAGATCGGTCGTGTCGACGGCACGCCGGCGCGCGACGCCGGGCTGCAGCCGGGCGACGTGATCCTGCAGGTCGGCCGCAGCGCGGTCGGCAGCGCGGCGGACCTCTCCCGCGCGGTGTCGGCGCTGCCGCGCGGTCAGGCGATCATGCTGCTCGTGCGACGCGGCAATTCGACGCAGTTCGTCGCGGTCGATCCGACCGGCAACTGACGTTTCCTGCGGCGACCGCGGAAATCCCGCGGTCGCCCCGGGGCTGGACCGGGCGCCATGCGATAATCCCGCGTTATTTCGCCTAGGCCTCGCCCGCTTCATGCAGCAGATCCGCAACTTCTCCATCATCGCGCACGTCGACCACGGCAAGTCGACGCTCGCCGATCGCATCATCCAGATCTGCGGCGGCCTCGAAGCGCGCGAAATGGAAGCGCAGGTGCTCGACTCGAATCCGATCGAGCGCGAGCGCGGCATCACGATCAAGGCGCAGTCCGTCTCGCTTCCGTACAAGGCGAAGGACGGCAAGACCTATTTCCTGAACTTCATCGACACGCCGGGCCACGTCGACTTCAGCTACGAAGTCAGCCGTTCGCTTGCCGCGTGCGAGGGCGCGCTGCTCGTCGTCGACGCCGCGCAGGGCGTGGAAGCGCAGTCCGTCGCCAACTGCTACACGGCGGTGGAGCAGGGGCTCGAAGTCGTACCCGTGCTCAACAAGATCGACCTGCCGACCGCCGACATCGAACGCGCGAAGGCGGAGATCGAAGCGGTCATCGGCATCGACGCCGAGGACGCCGTCGCCATCAGCGCGAAGACCGGCCTCAACGTCATCGACGTGCTCGAAGCGATCGTCCACCGCATTCCGCCGCCGAAGCCGCGCGATACCGATCGCCTGCAGGCGCTGATCATCGACTCGTGGTTCGACAACTACCTCGGCGTGGTGTCGCTGGTGCGCGTCATGCAGGGCGAGATCAAGCCGGGCGACAAGCTGCTGGTGATGTCGACGGGTCGCTCGCACCAGGTCGAAGGCGTCGGTGTGTTCACGCCCAAGCGCAAGCCGCTCGACGCGCTGCGCGCAGGCGAAGTGGGTTGGGTCACGGCGTCGATCAAGGACGTCCACGGTGCCCCGGTCGGCGACACGCTCACCCATACCGCGAACCCGGCGCCCACCGCGCTGCCGGGCTTCCAGGAAATGCAGCCGCGCGTGTTCGCGGGCCTGTTCCCGGTCGACGCCGAGGACTATCCGGACCTGCGCGAGGCGCTGGAAAAGCTGCGCCTCAACGACGCCGCGCTCCGCTTCGAGCCGGAAAGTTCGGAAGCGATGGGCTTCGGTTTCCGCTGCGGCTTCCTCGGCATGCTGCACATGGAAATCGTGCAGGAGCGCCTGGAACGCGAATACAACCTCAACCTGATCACCACCGCGCCGACGGTGATCTACGAGGTGCTCAAGACCGACGGCTCGATCATTCCCATGGACAACCCGGCCAAGCTGCCGGCGGTGAACATGGTCGACGAGATCCGCGAGCCGATCATCCGCGCCAACATCCTCACGCCGCCGGACTACGTGGGCAACGTGATCAAGCTGTGCGAGGAAAAGCGCGGCGTGCAGGTCGGCATCAACTACCTCGGCGGCCAGGTGCAGATCAGCTATGAGCTGCCGATGGCGGAAGTGGTGCTCGACTTCTTCGACAAGTTGAAGTCGGTGTCGCGTGGCTATGCGTCGCTCGACTATCACTTCCTGCGCTTCCAGGCCGGCCCGTTCGTGCGCGTGGACACGCTGATCAACGGCGACAAGGTGGACGCGCTGTCGATCATCACGCATCGCAGCCATGCCGATCGCCGCGGTCGCGACCTGACCGAGAAGATGAAGGAGCTGATTCCGCGCCAGCAGTTCGACGTCGCGATCCAGGCGGCGATCGGCGCGCAGGTCATCGCCCGCACGACGGTGAAGGCGTTGCGCAAGAACGTGCTGGCCAAGTGCTACGGCGGCGACATCTCGCGCAAGAAGAAGCTCCTCGAGAAGCAGAAGGAAGGCAAGAAGCGCATGAAGCAGGTCGGGCGCGTCGAGATTCCGCAGGAAGCCTTCCTGGCTGTTTTGAAGGTCGACCAGTAACGCAAGTGCCGTCGGGCAGGCCGGGACTTCGGGAACCCCGGCGGCCGTCCACGATCCAAGCTCCCGTCACGAATTCCGTCTGCAGGGACTGCCATGCGCTGGTTCGAAATCACCCTCGTCGTGTTGACGCTCGCCAGTGGCGTCATCTGGCTGCTCGACAAGCTGTTCCTCGCCAAGCACCGCGCCGCACGCGACGGCCTGCTCGACAGCACCGACGAGCCGATGCTCGTCGACTACGCCAAATCGTTCTTCCCGGTGCTGGCCGCGGTGCTGTTGCTGCGCACCTTCGTCGCCGAGCCGTTCCGCATCCCGTCGAACTCCATGATGCCGACGCTGCTCACCGGCGATTTCATCCTGGTCAACAAGTTCAGCTACGGCCTGCGGTTGCCCATCAACAACGCCAAGGTCGTGCAGATCGGTGAGCCGCAGCGTGGCGACGTCGTCGTGTTCAAGCCGCCTCACCATCCGGAGCAGGACTGGATCAAGCGCATCATCGGCCTGCCGGGCGACCAGATCGCGTACCACGACCACCAGCTCTTCCTCAACGGCAAGCCGGTGCAGTCGCAGCCGATCGGCATCTACCAGGGCGTCGGCAACGGCGCGGAGATGACCGGCGCCGAGGAAAAGCAGGAAGCACTGCCGGGCCGCCCGCACCGCATGCTCGAACGCGCCGACCTGATCCGCATGGACGGGCAGGGCGAATGGACGGTCCCTTCCGGCCACTATTTCGTGATGGGCGACAACCGCGACAACAGCGAGGACAGCCGATACTGGGGCTTCCTGCCGGAAGCGAACCTGCGCGGCAAGGCCTTCCTCATCTGGCTCAACTGCGAAGGCTGGGTGTGCTCCGGCGCATTCGACGGCTCGCGCATCGGCACCACGATCCGGTGATACTGTCCGCCTCGCGGACCCTTGGGGAGAGAGTCATGAGACGCAATCAGCAGGGAATGACCCTGACCAGTTTCATCGTCGTGCTCGCCGTGGTCGGCGTGTTCGTGTACATGGCGATGAAGCTGATTCCGATGTATTCGGAATACTTCTCGGTCAAGAAGGCGCTCGAAGGCATGGCGCGCGAGCCCGGCATGGCGGCCAATCCACCGGAGCGCATCAAGGACCTGTTCTTCCGCCGCATGGAGGTCGACTACGTCGACGACATCAAGCCGGAGAACGTCAAGGTCGCGCGCAAGGAGGCGGGTTGGGTCATGACGGTGGACTACGAGGTGCGGAAGCCGCTGATCGCCAACCTCGACGTCGTCGGTCGCTTCAATGCTGAGAAGGAATTCCAGCGCACCGCGGAATGACCGTGGACGCGGCGCTCGGCCACTCGTTCCGTAACCCGGCGCTGCGCGACCAGGCGCTGCGGCATCGCAGCGCCGGCACGCCACACAACGAGCGGCTCGAATTCCTCGGCGACGCACTGGTCAACCTGTTCGTCGCCGAAGCGCTGTATGTGCGTTGGCCGAAAGTCGACGAGGGCGCGTTGACGCGTGCACGCGCCGAACTCGTCCGCGAGTCATCGCTCGCGCAGATCGCACGCAACCTCGACCTTGGTGCGAAGCTGACGCTCGGGCCCGGCGAGATGAAATCCGGCGGTCATCGACGCGATTCGATACTCGCCGATGCGGTCGAGGCGCTGGTCGCCGCGATCTACCTCGATTCCGACTTCGAAACCTGCCGCGCAGCGGTGCTGCCTTGGTTCGAGCCTGCGATGGCCGCGCTGCCGCCGCCGAACAAGGTCGGCAAGGACGCCAAGACGCGGCTGCAGGAATGGCTGCAGGCGCGCCAGCGGCCGCTGCCGGTCTATGCACTGCTGGCCGAGGACGGCGAAGAGCACGCTCGCATCTTCGTTGTCAGCTGCACGCTCGTGCAGCCTGAACTGGTGACCGAGGGCGAGGGCACGTCACGTCGAATCGCGGAACAGGCGGCCGCGGAAGCGGCACTGGCGCGTATCGACGCGATGCAGGGCGACCGCAAGGGCTGACGGCGACGTGTTTCCGGCGGCCCGACACGTCCCGCCCTTACAATCGCCTGATGGATCCCACACCCCACCGCGCCGGCCACGTCGCCGTCATCGGCCGCCCAAACGTCGGCAAGTCGACACTCGTCAATGCACTCGTCGGCGCGAAGATCTCGATCACCTCGAACCGCCCGCAGACCACGCGGCATCGCTTGCTCGGCATCGCGACGTTTCCCGAAGGCCAGCTGGTGCTGCTCGACACGCCAGGGCTGCATCGCGAGCAGAAGCGTGCCATGAACCGGATGATGAATCGCGCGGCGCGCGGGGCGCTGGAAGGGGTGGATGCGGTGATGCTGGTCGTGCAGGCGGGCCGCTGGGATGACGAGGACGGCCTCGCCTACGACGCAATCAAGGCAGCGGGCGTTCCCGTGGTGCTGGTCGTGAACCAGGTCGACCGCATGAAGGACAAGACCGCGCTCCTGCCGTACCTGGCGAAGGTCAGCAATGGTCGCGAGTTCGCGTCCGTGCATCCGATTTCCGCATTGAAGGAGCAGGGTCTGCAGGGACTCGTGCGCGCCGCGCTCGCACTGGTTCCCGAGCAGGACGCGCTATATGGCGAGGACGAAATCACCGACAAGAGCCAGCGCTTTCTCGCCGGCGAGATGGTGCGCGAACAGCTCATGCGCCAGCTCGGCGATGAGCTGCCGTATGCGACCACCGTCGAGATCGAGAATTTCGAAGTCGACGGCGCGCTGCTGCGCATCGGCGCGGTGATCTGGGTGGAGCGCGCGGGCCAGAAGGGCATCGTCATCGGCAAGGGCGGCGAGCGCCTTCGCGAAATTGGCGCGCGTTCGCGCCAGCAGATGGAAAAGCTGTTCGACTCGAAGGTGTTCCTCGAGACGTGGGTGCGCGTGCGCGAAGGCTGGTCGGACGACGAGGCGGCGCTGAAGTCGCTGGGTTACCACGACTGACCGTCGCGCCATGGTCTTCGCGTCGCCGGTGCCGCGTTAGCCGTGTCGACAGTTCGCTACGCCCAGGAAAACGCGTTCGTCCTGCACGCGCGCCCGTACCGCGAGACGAGCCTGCTGCTCGAGTTGCTGACCGCGCAGTACGGACGCATCGGCATGCTTGCGCGCGGCGTCACCGGTCCGCGGCGCCAACTTCTGCGCGCAGCGTTGCAACCGCTGCAGTGGATCCGTTTCGATGCGGTACAACGCGGCGAACTCGCGCAACTTGCCAATGCGGAAGCGGTCGATGCCGCGCCACGATTGATCGGTGATGCGGCGCTCGCCGCGTTCTATCTCAACGAACTCACCCTGCGCCTCGCGCCGCGCCACGATCCGCAACCCGACCTGTTCACTGCCTACGCGCGCGCGCGGGAGCGACTGCGCGCCGGCGAGCCGCTGGCGTGGACGCTGCGTCGCTACGAGCGCGATCTGCTGCAGGCACTTGGTCTCGGCTTCGACTGGACGAGCGATGGCGACGGGCAGCCGATCGATCCCGCTGCCCGTTATCGGCTCGACCCCGAAAACGGCCCACGTCGCCTGCTGGGTGATCGCGGCGCGGCCGATCGCAGCGACGCGCCGAGCGGCCAGGCGCTACTCGCGCTCGCCAACGACGAAATGCCCGCATCCGGCGATCTCGCCGCTTTGCGACGCGCCATGCGGCGCGTGCTCGAGCACCACCTCGGTCCACGCGGGCTGACGTCGTGGCAGATGCTCGGCGAACTGTCGCGCGTCGGTGCCGGTGGTCAGGCGTCGGGAAACTGATCGAGCGTCGCGCGCATCACGGCGTCGAATGCGGGCCACCCCGCGCGCGGTTCCGCGGCGGCGAGTCGCGCGGCGGCGTCGCCCAGGCGGGCGGCCCCCACAAATCCGCAGCTCGCGCGCAGGCGATGCAGGAGCGATCGGATCTCCGCGCGGTCATCGGTATCCACCGCGTTCGCGAGCGAGACGCGCACGGTGTCGAGTTCCGCGCGAAACAGGCCGCGCAGCGCGACGAGATGGCCCCGGTCCCCGAGCAGCGCGGATAACGCGGACGCGTCGTCCCACAACGGCAGGTCCGGGTTTGCGACTACGGGGGCGTGCAGCGATGCATCGAGACCCAGCGCCATGCGTGCGGCGGCGACCGTCTCGGCCGTCGACAGCGGCTTCACCAGCACTTCGAGGAAGCCCGCGGTGAGCAGCCGTTCGTGTTCCTCCGCCTCGCGCGCCGCGGTGTGCGCGATCGCCGGCGTCGCGAGGCCCTGCGCCCGCAGCGCGAGAAGCAGCGCGTCGCCGCGACCGTCCGGCAGGTTCGCGTCGAACACCCACAGGTCGTGCGTGGTCGATGCGGCGAGTTCGCGCGCCGCGGCGCAGTTGCGGGCGACGTCGACGTCGAGCGGGACGCGCGCCAATGCGGCTTCGAGGAAGGCGGCGCTCACCGCATCGTCTTCGACGAGCAAAGCGCGGGGGTGTCGATGGTCCGTCATCGTGAGTCGGCGTCCTGTCGGTATGCTCGCGGCGATGCCCATCGTACGCGCGATCGTCGCGGTGCTGCTGGCCGCCACGATGCTGGCGGCCGCGCCCGCGCACGCGCGTTCGGCACAGGCCCGTATCGCGCGCATGACGCTGCCCAGCGGCGAGATGCGCGGGGTGCGCATCGATCTCGATTGGCCGCCCACGGCGAAGCAGGGCGCGCTGCGCCTTCGCGCGGAAAGAGTCGACGCGCCGGACCTGGGCTATCACTTCATCGCCGTCGACTGGCATTGCATATTGCGGCGCGACGGTTGGAGCGGGTGGCACTGCGATGGCCCGGCGATGACGGGCCAGGGCGCGATGCGTCTGCGAATCGATCTCGCCGACTCGGGCGTGCAGGCGCAGCTCACGCGGGGCGCCAGCGCGATCCGCGTCCGGCGCGACGACACCACCGGCGACGCCACGCGCGTAGACCTCACCGCGATTCCGCTTGCATGGATCCGCGGCCTGCTCAAACAGGCGTGGCCCGAGGCCCAGCTGAAAGCAGGTTCGGGCGATGCGCAGCTGGCCGTCACCACGCCGAATCACGATCTGCGCGTCGTCGGGCCGATGACGCTGCGCGACGTCGCGTTCGATACGCCGGACGGGACGATCGCCGCCGACGGCCTCGACGCGCAGCTGGACCTCGACATGACGCTCGGCGCGACCGATCGCGTCGCTCTGCGTGGCCGGCTCGGCGGTGGCGAAGCGTTGTTCGGGACCACGTACTTCGCGCTCCAGGATCGCATGGGCGAGCTATCGATCGATGCGGAACAGCATGGCGAATGCTGCTGGCGCATTCCGCGATTCGAGTGGCGCGACGACGGCGTGCTGCAGGCATCCGGCGCGGCGGCGTTTGGGCCGGATACCACGCTGCGATCGCTGCAGGCCGACGTCCGCAGCAGCGATCTTGCGGGATTGAAAGCACCGTATCTGAGCGGCTGGCTGGGCGCGGCCGGACTCGACGACCTCGCGATGCACGGCGGGCTCGCTGCGCACGTGGACGTCGGCGAGGCCGGCCTGCAGGCGGTCGACGCGCGCTTCAGCGATATCGACCTCGATGACCCCAAGGGCCGCTTCGCGTTCCACGGCCTGCAGGGCAACGTGCGCTATTCGGCGAGTGCGCCCGTCGACAGCGAGCTGCATTGGACGTCCGGACATGTGTACGGGCTCGCGTTCGGCACATCGGCGCTGCCGATGCGCAGCGAGCAGGGGCGGCTCGTGTTCGCGCAACCGGTCGACGTGCCGATGCTGGGCGGCCTCCTGCGATTCGACCATTTTGCGATCCAGCCACCCGGCCCGAACGGCGGCGCGAGCGCGGAGTTCGGTCTCGATGTGCGGAACCTGGACATCGGCGAACTCGCGAAGGCGCTCGGCCTGCCGGCGTTCACAGGCCAGCTGTCAGGGCGCATTCCCAACGCGCACTACGCCGCGCAGCAGCTGGTGTTCGACGGCGGCCTGTCGATGGCGCTGTTCGGCGGCCGGCTCGACGTGTCGGCGCTGTCGATGGAGCGGCCGTTTGGCGTCGCGCCCACGCTGAGCGCGGACATCGCGTTCGACGACCTCGACCTCGAATCGCTCACCGGCGTGCTCGGCTTCGGCAGCATCACCGGCAAGCTCGATGGCCACCTCAACGGCCTGCGTCTGGTCGACTGGCAGCCCGTCGCGTTCGACGCCCACCTGCGCACCGACAAGCACACGGGCGTGCGCCAGCGCATCTCGCAGCGCGCCGTGCAGGACCTCTCCAGCGTGGGCGACGCCTCGTTCGCAGGCGGCCTGCAGGCGCGCCTGATCGGGCTGTTCGACGACTTCGCGTACTCGGCGATCGGCATCGACTGCCGGCTCGCCGACGAGGTCTGCGAGATGGACGGGCTGGGCACCCGCGGTCCCAACAGCTTCACCATCGTGCAGGGCGGCGGTATCCCGTGGCTCACCGTGGTCGGCATCAACCGGCGCGTCGACTGGCCGACACTGGTCGAGCGCCTGGTCGCCGTCGGCAAGGGCGAGGCGAAGCCTGTAGTGAAGTAAGGTCGCCCTGTTCACGTTTCGCCTCGCTTCACGCATGCTGCGGCACGATCGCCTCAACCGACTGGAGAACTCCCATGCGTCGCTGGATGATGCTCACGCCTTTTGCCGTCGCGCTCACCGCGTGCGTGACGATCAACGTCTACTTCCCCGCCGCCGAGGCGCGTGAAGCGGCGAAGCAGTTCGTGGAGAAGGTGATCGCGGATCCGAACGCGAAGCCGGTCGAGCCGATAAAGCCGGGCGGTGGCAGCGCGTCGATCGACACCCCGTGGAGCGAACGCGCCGCGTCGCAGCTGGCGCGCGTCGACTTCGCTTCGCTGGTGGGCATCGGCAGCGCGCAGGCGCAGGGCCAGCCGGACATCACGATCAAGACGCCGGCCATCCAGGCGATCCAGTCGCGCATGGAGCAGCGTTTCGACGGCCAGCTACGTGCGGGTTTCGAGGCAGGCGCGCTCGGGTTCACGTCCGATGGCATGGTCACCGTGCGTGACGCGTCCAAGCTCGCGTTGCCGGACCGCGTCGCGATGAACAAGGCCGTGGCCGACGACAACCGCGACCGCGCGGCGGTGTACCGCGAGATCGCCGTCGCCAACGGCCACCCCGAATGGGAACCGCGCATCCGCGAGGTGTTCGCGAAGCAATGGATCGACAGCGCCCGCAGCGGCTGGTGGTACCAGAGCGGCGGCGCCTGGAAGCAGAAATAACGGTTTGAAGAGGCGCCCCGGGGGCGCCGAACGGCGGCCCGCTTTGGCGGGCCGTCGCCTTTTGCGGAACCGGTTACGGGCGCGCCGGCGCTTTCTGGGACAATTCGCGGCTGTCTTCCCGTTGCTCACGCCGTGGCCCGTCTCGATCTCACTCCTTTTTCCGTCGATATCACCGACCTCACGCATGACGGGCGCGGTGTCGCGCGCCTGCCCGACGGCAAGGCCGTGTTCGTTGCCGGCGCGCTGCCGGGCGAGAAGGTCGTCGCCGTGCGCACCGGCAAGCACCGAACGTTCGACGAGGCCCGCACGGTCGAAGTGATCGACGCCGCAGGCGAGCGCGTCGATCCGCGCTGCCCGCACTTCGGCACCTGCGCGGGCTGCGCGCTGCAGCACTACGACGAGTCGAAGCAGATCGTCGCCAAGCAGCGCGTATTGATGGAAAACCTCGAGCGCATCGGCCACGTCACGCCGAAGACCGTGTTCGAACCGCTGACGGACGCCGCCTGGGGCTATCGCCGCAAGGGCCGGTTCTCGGTGCGCCGCGTCGAGAAGAAGGACAAGACGCTGGTCGGCTTCCGCGAAACCGATCCGCGCTTCGTCGCCGACATCGCCGAATGCCACACCGTCATCCCCGAGATCGGTACGAAGATCGGCGCGCTGTCGGCGCTGGTCGACGGCATGGATGGCCGGCGCGACATTCCGCAGATCGAATTCATCGCCGGCGACGACGCGATCGTGCTGACGTTCCGTCATCTCGCGCCGCTTTCCGACGGCGATCGCGCAAGACTGGCCGCATTCGGCCGCGAGCACGGGTTTGCGATCTACCTGCAACCGGGCGGGCTGGAGACCGTGCATTCGCTGGATGGTGCCGAGCCCAAGCTCGCGTTCCGACTCGACGAATGGAACGTCGAACTGAACTTCCGGCCGCTGGATTTCATCCAGGTCAATGCGGGCCTCAACCATCGCATGATCCAGCGCACGATCGAGTTGCTGGACCCGCGGGCGGACGAGCGCGTGCTCGACCTGTTCGCCGGTCTCGGCAATTTCACCCTGCCGCTGTCGCGTTACGCGCGGGAAGTGGTGGGTGTCGAAGGCGACGCCGGCCTGGTGCGCCGCGCGCGCGACAACATCACGCACAACGGCATCGCCAATGTCGAGTTCCACGCGGCCGACCTCGCGAAGGATCTTTCCGGCGAACCGTGGATGCGCGAGTCGTTCGACAAGTTGCTGCTCGACCCGCCGCGTTCGGGCGCCGATTTCGTGCTGGCACACCTGCCGCTCAAGCAATTCAAGCGGATTGTCTACGTCAGCTGCCATCCGGCATCGCTGGCGCGCGATGCGGGTTTTCTCGTCAACGAGAAGGGCTGGGTGCTGAAGGCCGCAGGCGTGATGGACATGTTTCCGCATACGGCGCACGTCGAGTCGATTGCGGTGTTCGAGAAGAAGTAACTTGCGCCGCTGTGCGTTGCTGCAGTTCGGGGTCGTAGGCGACGTGATTGGCGATGCTTCGGCTTGCACTCCGACAGCTGAGCCAATCGTTAGGACCGCGAAGCGGCGGCCATCGACGGCCGTCGCCCTTCGCGTCTCACAATCGATCTCCGCGCTCGAAGCAACGCAAAGCCGCTGAACGCCCGACGCGCGGGATCGGTTTCGAGACGTCACGTCGCCCGCGCAGTCGACACCGCTTAAGGTAGTCGACCCCGGTCGTCGGCCAGCCATCCCATGCCCCTCGAAATCGAACGCAAATTCCTCGTCACCTCCGACGCCTGGCGCGTTCAGGCCTCGAAGCGCGTCGAGATGGCGCAGGCCTACCTCAACGACCTCGCCACGCTCGACGCCGGCGCCATGAACGTGTCGGTGCGCGTGCGTATCCAGGGCGACGAGGCGTTCCTCAACATGAAGTCGCGCGAGCTGGGCACGACGCGGCAGGAGTTCGACTACCCGATCCCGGTCGACGATGCCCGCGCGCTGCTGAAGCTCGCCGTCGGCGGGAAGATCGAGAAGGTCCGCCACTACGTCGAAGTCGGCGGCCGCACGTTCGAGGTCGATGAGTTCCTGGGCGACAACGCCGGCCTCGTCGTCGCCGAGCTCGAGCTGGACGACGCCGATGCCGCCTACGAGCGACCGGGCTGGCTGGGCGAGGAAGTGACCGACCAGCCGCGCTACTACAACCTCGCGCTCGCCAGCCGGCCGTATTCCACCTGGTAGGCCGCCGCTGCGCGTCGACGCCGTCCGGGGCACAATGCCGGCCCGAATCGAAAACCGGAGTGTTGCGACATGCTCGTAATCGGCGTGGCCGGCACCGAACTCACCGCGCAGGAACGCGACTGGCTGCAGCACGATGCCTGCGGTGGCGTGATCCTCTTCAGCCGCAACTTCGCGTCCAAGCAGCAGGTTGCGGAACTCAGCCAGGCGATCCGCGAAGCCACGACGCGCCCGCAACTGGTGTGCGTCGACCAGGAAGGCGGCCGCGTGCAGCGCTTCCGCGACGGCTACACCGCGTTCCCGCCGCTGGAAAAATTCGATGCGCTGTATCGCAGCGACCGCGACGCGGCGCTCAAGCTCGCGACCGAACACGCATGGCTGATGGCCAGCGAAGTGCGCGCGACCGGCGTCGACCTCAGCTTCGCGCCGGTGGTCGACCTTGGCCGCGGTAACCGTGCGATCGGTGACCGCGCATTCTCGGCCGACCCGAACGTGATCGCCGAATTCACCCGCGCCTACGTCGCCGGCATGCATGCCGCCGACATGGCGGCCACGCTCAAGCACTTCCCCGGTCACGGCTCGGTGCTGGAAGACACGCATTTCGACGACGCCGTCGATCCGCGCCCGCTCGAGGAAATCCGCGCGCTCGACCTCGTGCCGTTCGTGGCGGGCATCGAAGCAGGCGCCGACGCGGTGATGATGGCGCACGTCAAGTATCCGGCCGTCGATCCCGACCCGGCCGGCTATTCGAAGCGCTGGATCGAGGACATCCTGCGCAAGGAAATGGGTTTCCGCGGCGTCGTGTTCTCCGACGACATCGGCATGGCGGCCGCGTTCTCCGCGGGCGGCATCAAGGCGCGCATTGACGCGCATCTGGATGCCGGTTGCGACGTCGTGCTCGTCTGCCATCCCGAACTCGTGCCGGAATCGCTCGCCGCGGTTGAAGGCCGCACGCTCAACACGGCGGCGATGGCGTCGCTGATCGGTCGCGGCCCGTTCGGTTGGCGCGAACTGCTCGCCGACGAGCGCTACGACGCCACCAGGCAGCGCATCGAAGGCCTCGCCTGACATGGCGCGCGACCTTGCCTGGGCGCTGGCCAACAGCGACGTCATCCACGATCGCACTGCGCTCGAGGCGGCGATCGCGCGGATGGCGCAGCCGATCGCGCGCGACTTCGCCGGCAGCGTGCCGGTCTACCTCACGGTGATGCACGGCGGCCTGCCGTTCGCGGGCCGGCTGGCCATGGAAGTCGGCGCGCTGGGTGTCGACTTCGAGTTCGACTACCTGCACGCCACGCGCTATCGCGGCGCGACGAGCGGCGGCGACCTGACATGGAAGCATCGTCCCGCGACGCCGCTTGCGGGCCGTCGCGTTCTGCTCGCCGACGACATCCTCGACGAAGGCCACACGCTGCGCGCGATCGTGCAATGGTGCCGCGAGGAAGGCGCCGTCGACATACGCATCGCCGCACTCGCGGTGAAGCGACACGACCGTTGCGTCGAAGGCGTGCGCGCGGACTATTTCGGCGTCGACGTGCCGGATCGTTACGTCTTCGGATACGGCATGGATTTCCAGGAACAGGGCCGCAACCTGCCGGCGATCCACGCGCTGACCGACGAGGCGCTCAAGGCACTCTGACGCGACACCGTTTACGCACCACGACTTCGCACGGACACGACATGAGCGACATCGCACTCGCCGTCATCGGCGGCACCGGGCTGTATCGACTCGCCGAACTGCACGACGTCGAGTCGTACGAACCCGATACGCGCTTCGGGCGCGCGTCCGGGCCGGTGCGCGTCGGCACGATGGCGGGCCATCGCGTCGCGTTCCTCGCGCGGCACGGCGAAGGACATTCGGTGCCGCCACACCTCGTCAATTACCGCGCGAACCTCGCGGCGCTGGAGGCGGTCGGTGCCCGGCGCGTGCTCGCGCTCAACACGGTGGGCGGGATCACCGAGCGCTTCGGACCGCGCGTACTCGCGTGCCCGGACCAGTTGATCGACTACACCTGGGGCCGCGTCTCGACCATCTGCGAAGAGCCGGGTACCGAGGTCGTGCACGTGGACTTCGGCGAGCCGTACACACCGTCGCTGCGCAACGCAGTGCTGGCGGCAGCGCAGGACGCGGGCGTGCCGCTGGTCGACGGCGGTTGCTACGGCGCCACGCAGGGCCCGCGCCTGGAAACGCGCGCCGAGATCGCGCGCATGCGCCGCGACGGCTGCGACCTCGTCGGCATGACCGGCATGCCCGAAGCCGGCCTCGCGCGGGAAATGGAACTCGACTACGCGTGCCTGGCGATCATCGCCAACTGGGCCGCGGGCGCGGGTCCGCAGGTGGACGAGGTGATCACCCTGCAGGACGTGCTGGACAACGTCGCCGCCGCGTCGGCGCACCTGCCCGCACTGCTCGGCGCGCTGCTCGACCGCATGTCCGAAGCTGCCCGCTAGGACGATTGTCAACCGGCTGCAGCGTTTGCATACTCGGCCGCGCGGCTGCGACCCGTACGGGCCACCGCGGCGCGCCAACGCTCACAGCATGAGGTCATCAAGGATATGCAGTACGGCACCGTGAAATGGTTCAACGATGCGAAGGGATTCGGTTTCATTTCGCCTGAAGACGGAACTGCGGATGTGTTCGTGCACTACTCGGCGATCAATTCCAAGGGTTTCCGCAGTCTCCAGGAAGGACAGCGCGTGTCTTACGAGGTCACTCAGGGCCCCAAGGGCATGCAAGCTTCGGGCGTCGTTCCGACCTGACGGTTTGCTGCGTACCGTTTCCCGAGGCCCCGCTCCGGCGGGGCCTTTTTATTGCGCGCGTCCCGAGCATGTCGTGGCGTGGTCATACGGCGACCGGCGGACCAAGGCGCCGGGCCTTCGCGCGCCCGCAATCGCGAAGCGCGCGGTTTCGGCAGCCCGCGTACGTGTGGATGCGCGGCGACGCCGCCGCGATGCGACGCCGCTCAGTCGATGAACTGCAGCCGTGCGAGTTCGGCGTACAGCCCGCCCTGCGCCATCAGGTCGGCATGCGTGCCTTCCGCGACGATGCGGCCTGCATCCATCACCACGATGCGATCCGCCTTCAGCACGGTGGCCAGTCGGTGCGCGACGACCAGCGTCGTGCGGCCTTCCATGAGTTCGTCGAGCGCGGCCTGCACCGCGGCTTCGCTCTGGGCGTCGAGCGCGCTGGTGGCTTCATCGAGCAGCAGGATCGGCGCGTCGCGCAGCACCGCGCGGGCGATCGCGATGCGCTGCTGCTGGCCGCCGGACAGGCGTGCGCCGCGTTCGCCGACCGTGGTGTCGAGGCCCTGCGGCAATGCATGCACGAAGTCGGCGGCGTGCGCGGCAGTGAGCGCGCGTTCGATCGCGGCGTCGTCGGCGTCGAGTCGGCCGTAGCGCACGTTCTCGCGCACGCTCGTCGCAAACAGCGTCGGGTGCTGCGCGACCAGCGCGATCGCGCTGCGCAGGTCGGTTGGATCGACGGTGTTGATCGCCGTGCCGTCGATGCGGATGGCGCCCGCAGTGACGTCATGGAAGCGCATCAGCAGCGAGAAGACCGTGCTCTTGCCGGCGCCGGATGGACCGACCAGCGCGACGGTTTCACCGGGACGCACGCGCAGGCTGAAGTCGCGCAGCACGTCGCGCGTGGGCTCGGCCGGGTAGGCGAAGCGCACGTTGTCGAATTCAATGCCGCCGGTCACCGGTGCAGGCAGCGCCCGCGGCGATGCGGGCGCGGTGACGTTCGGCGTTTCCTGCAGCAGTTCGGCGATGCGTCCCATGCCGCCGGTGGCGCGTTGCAGCTCGTTCCAGACTTCGGCGAGCGCACCGACCGAACCGCCGCCGACCACGGCGTACAACAGGAACTGCAGCAACGTGCCGGCGGTCATGCGATGCGCGAGCACGTCGTGCGCGCCGAGCCACAGCACCATCACGATCGCGCCGAACACGAGCGAGATGGCGACAGCGGTGACGAGCGACTGTGCACCGATGCGCTTGCGCGCCACCGCGACCGCGGCGCGCACGGCGTCGCCGAAGCGGTGGCGTTCGTACGATTCGCGTGCATGTGCACGCACGGTCGCGACCGCACCCAACGTCTCCGCGGCGATGGCGTTCGCGTCGGCCACGCGGTCCTGGCTCGTGCGCGCAATTTTCCGCAGTCGCCGTGCGCCGATCACGATGGGCGCGACGGCGAGCGGAATACCGATCAACGCGTACGAGGCCAAACGCGGGCTGGTCGCAAACAGCATCACCAGGCTGCCGACCACGGTCACCGCGCTGCGCAGCGCGATCGACATCGTCGACGCGACGAGGCTGCGCAGCAGTTCGGTATCTGCGCTGAGCCGCGACACCAGCTCGCCCGATCGCGTGCGGTCGTGGAACGCGGCGTCGAGCCCCAGCAGGTGCGCATAGAGCTGGTCGCGCAGGTCGGCGACCACGCGCTCGCCAAGCAGCGACACGAAGAAGAACCTCGCGGCGGTGAAGAGTGCGAGCAGCAGCACGACGCCGCCCAGCGGCAGGAAGGCGACGTTGATCGCGTGCGACGTGCCGTTGGCGAAGCCGTGGTCGATCACGCGGCGGAACGCGACCGGGAGTGCGAGCGTCGCGGCCGACGAGATGCCCAGCGCAACCAGCCAGCTGACCAGCAGCGGGCGATGGCGCTGCACGAAGGGCCACAGCATGCGCAGGCCAGCGAGGCGCGAAGCGGGGGAGGCGCCGGCGGGGGCGTCAGGCATCGGAGGAGGTTTCCAGCAGGCGGACCCGGTCCCGGGTGGCGTCGCGCAGGTGCGCTTTCAAGGTGTGCGCGCGATCGGCGGGCAGGCGGACGACGAGTTCGACACCGTCGCCATCGAAATGTTCGTCGAGACGTTCGACGCCGGCTGCGGACAGTACCGCGTGCACGGCGCCGGTGTCCGCGAAGGCGAAGCGCAGCCGCAGCATCGCGTTCTCGATGCGCGCGATCTTTTCGGCAAGCCGGAGGCATTCGGCCGCGCAGCCGCCGTAGGCGCGTACCAGCCCGCCGGCGCCGAGCTTGATGCCGCCGTACCAGCGCGTCACCACGGCGACGACGCCATCCACGCGCTGGCCATCGATGGCCGCGAGGATTGGACGCCCCGCGGTGCCGGACGGTTCGCCGTCGTCGCTGCAGCGGTAGTCCTGGCCGATGCGATACGCCCAGCAGTTGTGCGTGGCCGCGGCGTCGCGCACCTGCGCGAGGAAGGCGAGCGCATCGGTCGGCGACGCCACCGGCGCGGCGTGCGCGACGAACCGGCTGTGCTTGATCTCGAGCGTGGCCGACGCGGGGCCGGCGAGGGTCAGCATCGATGCGTCACGGCGACCACGGATCGTCGTCGCGCAGCAGCGGACGCAGGTCCGCAGGCACGGCGACGCGCGGGTGCGCGATGACGAAGCGGGCCAGGCTGGCGCGCGCGCCGGCGACGTCACCGGTGTCGCGACGCTCGCGGATGCGGGTGAGCCAGTCGCGCGTCGGCAGGCGGGCGTCGGTGGCGACGTCCGGGAGCGGGGCGGTGACGCTGGCTTCGCGACGCTGCGCGCGCGGAGAAACTGCCGCAGCCTGCGGCGCGGCCGCGGACGCGGCGTCGGCTTCAGGTGCAGCCGAATTACCGGAGAACGCGCGCGCCTCGGCCGCCGGCGCGGGCGGCGGAGGAGGTGGTGGCACGGCTTCGTCGACGAACTCGCGCGACGACGGACGCGTCTTGGCCGCGCGATCAGCGACGACGGGCGCGGCGGCGCGCGGTGCGCCACCGCCGACGACGGGAGGCGCCTTCCGCGCGGCAGTCGCCGGCGCCGGCTGCGCGGCGGTGTCACCGGCGGCGGCCACCGGTGCCTCACGGCGCGGCACGGCTTGCACCTGCACGACGGTGTCGGACTCGGCGCCCGCGCCATTCGCGTCGCCGGCGTGTTCGGAATTCACGATGGGCGCCGGCAGCTGGAACATCGGCCGCAATTGCCAGGCCAGCCCGACCGCAGCGACCAGCACCGCTGCCGCGCCCACCGCACCCGGCCAGCGACGCACCGGCCGCCGTGGCGCATGCGTCTGCGTCGCGGCGGGCGTGGCGGCACGCGCCGCGGCGAGGATGCGGGCGTCGAGCGCGGCCGACGGCCCCGACGCGGCGTCGAGCCGGGCCAGGCGCGCGGCGAGGTCGCGCTCCTCGGCGGACAGCGCGTCGTGATCGGGCTCGGGCGGGCGGGCGGTCATGTCGAGAGTCTCGTGCGCAGCTTGTCCATCGCGTATCGAAGGCGCGACTTCACGGTCTCGCGGCCGGCACCGGTGATCTCCCCGATCTCTTCCAGGGTCAGTTCCTGCTCCAGCCGGAGTAGCACGACTTCGCGCTGCTCGGGCGGCAGTTCGTCCAGCGCCATCCGCAGGCGGCGGCGTTGTTCGAAGTCACTTAACGTCCGTTCCGGCGATTCGGGGTCCGCCAGCGCCTCGATCCGTGCTTCGGCGTCGGCCGGCGCGGCCGGGCGGTGCTTGGCGGCGCGCCAGTGGTCGCCCAGCCGATTGTGGGCGATGCGGTACAGCCACGTACTGAACGCGGCGTCCGGGCGCCAGCTTTCGCGCGCCGCGATCACGCGCTGCCAGACGTCCTGGAAGATCTCGTCGGTCAGCGCCGGGTCGCGCAGCTGGCGCAGGATGAACCGGTACAACGGCCCCTTGTGCCGGGCGTAGATCTGCTCGAATGCGCGCACGTCGCCCGCGCACCAGGCGCGCATCAGCTCATCGTCGGTGGCAGCGGCCGCACCGTTCATCGGCGGCAGGGTACGGGGGTGGCCGCTTGCGGTACAGCCCGGGCGCCAGTGCCCGGTCGGGCAGGCCACTTCAAACCGCGCAACGATCACGTATTCTCGTCTCAGCCCGCCTTGCGGGCGGGACCGGCGGCCAGCCGCAAGGCCGGCCCGGGACCGGGCGCAGGCCCGGCATGGCGACAGGGGGAGTCGGCGTTGCGAAAGCCCGATCCAGCGGACAATCCGATGCGTCGCGCCCGGCGGCGCGAACTCGTCGCGGCGCTGGAAGCGGGACTGCCGGTCGACACCAGCGTCGCGGCCGGTTGGCGCGAACGCGAAGGCGTCACCGTCTACACCTCCGATGAAAGCGACGACGCGCTGGCGGACGTCGTGCGCAATGCGCTTCTCGGCGCGACGCCGATCGACGTCGCCGATGGTTGCCTGATCGAGCGCTGGCCGTTGCCGGGGGGGCGCCACGGCGCGGTGGCCGCGCGAATGCAGAGTCCGCTCGACGCCGACGTGCGCATGACCTGGTCCGAGATGTCGCGCGCGCTGATCGCGGCGTATCTCGACGCGGACCGCGTGCAGCGTCGCGCCGACTCGCTGGAAAAATCCGAACGCCTTCAGCAGGCGCTTTACGAGATCGCCGACCTCGCGGGTTCCGGCCTCGAACTCTCCGCGATGCTGCGGATGATCCACCACGTGATCGGCGGCCTGATGTACGCCGCGAACTTCTACATCGTGCTGTACGACGACGCGCGCGACACCGTGCGCTTCGTGTACTTCGCCGACGAGCGCGACGACTACGTCGCCGAGCCGGACCGCGAGATTCCGTCGGACGAGATGCCCAACAGCCTCACGCTCGCCCTGCTGCGTCGCGGCGAGCCGGTGCGCGGCCCGTCCGACGTCGTGCGCGACCAGCTCGGCGTAGTGCGCGACGAGTCGCACGGCCCCGACAGCGAGGACTGGCTCGGGGTGCCGATGCGCCGCGACGACCACGTCTGCGGCGCGATCGTGGTGCAGAGCTACGACCGGCCGGGTGTCTACGGCGAGGAAGAACGTGCGCTGCTGGCGTTCGTCGCCCAGCACATCCTGACCGCGCTGGAGCGCCACCTCGCGCGGCAGGATCTCGAGCATCGCGTCCGTGAGCGCACGCACGCCCTTGAGCGCCTCAACAACGAGATGCAGGCGGAGATCGAAGAGCGCCAGCGCGCCGAGCAGCTGCAGAGCGCGCTGTTCCGCATTGCCGAACTGTCGATGAGCGCGCCGTCGCTCGACGACTTCTATCGCGAAGTGCACGCGATCGTCGGCGAGCTCCTGTACGCGCGAAATTTCTACATCGCGATGATTTCCGAGGACGGCGAACGCCTCGAATTCCCGTATTCGATCGACGAACGCGACGGACGCCGCGTGGCGCGCCCGCTCGGTTTCGGGCTTACCGAATATGTGTTGACGCGCCGCAAGCCGCTGCTCGTCGGTCGCCCCGACATCGAGACGCTGACGCGCGAAGGCGAGCTGATCAGCCGTGGCGCCCTGGCGTGCTGCTGGCTCGGCGTGCCGCTGTGGCGAGGCGACCAGGTCGTCGGCGTCATCGCGGTGCAGAGCTATTCGCACCAGGTGACGTTCACCCGGCGCGACCAGGAACTGCTGATGTTCGTCGCGCATCACATCGGTATCGGCCTGGAGCGCAAGCGCTCGCAGGAAACGCTGATGCTCGCGCACGCCGAGCTCGAGGAACGTGTCGACGCGCGAACGCGTGAACTCGCACGCGCGAATCGCGAGCTGGTCGCGCAGATTGGCGAACGCCTGCGCGCGGAACAGCGTCTCACCCATCAGGCGCGCCACGATTCGCTTACAGGCCTGCCGAACCGCACGCACCTGGTCGACGCGCTCACTGAATCGATCGAGCTCACCCAAACGCATCCGCACACGCTGTTCGCGGTGCTCTACCTCGATCTCGATCGCTTCAAGCTGGTGAACGACAGCGCCGGTCATTCCGCCGGCGACGAGCTGCTGATGGAAGCGTCGCGGCGCATCGCCGCGTGCGTGCGTCCGGGCGACGTCGTCGCACGCCTCGGTGGCGACGAATTCGCGGTGCTCGTGCACGAACTCGATGGCGTTGCGAGCGTCGAACGCCTCGCCAGCCGCATCCTCGAAACGCTCGGCCAGCCGTGGTGGGTCGCCGGCCGCGAGGTGTTTCCGTCGGCGAGCATCGGCATCGCACTCTGGCACCAGCGCTATCGCAGCGGCAGCGAACTGCTGCGCGACGCCGACGCCGCGATGTACCGCGCAAAAGCCGCTGGCCGCGGCCGCTGGGCCACGTTCGACGAGGCAATGCGCGAGGAAGCCATGCGGATCCTCGACCTCGAAGCCGACCTGCGCCGCGCGATCAACGGTGACGGCTTCGTCGCGTTCTACCAGCCGATCGTGCGGCTATCCGACCGCAGCATCGTCGGCCACGAAGCGCTGCTGCGCTGGAGCCATTCCAGCAGCGGCCTGCTGACGCCGGCGTCGTTCGTGGGTGTCGGCGAGAACAGTTCGCTGATCGAAGAGGTCGATTGGCTGGTCTACGCGCAGGTCGCGGATCGCATCGCACACACCGAGGGTGGCTACATTTCGGTCAACGTGTCGCCGCGCCATTTCCGCGACAGCGCGTTTGCCGATCGCCTGCTGCGCATGCTCGACAAGGCCAAGGCCGACCCGCGCCGCCTGCGCATCGAGATCACCGAAGTGGCGCTGCTCGAAGAAGCACCGCGCGTGATGAACATGCTCAATCACCTGCGTGGCCATGGCGTGCTCGCGCAGCTCGACGACTTCGGCACCGGATTCTCGGCGCTGTCGTACCTGCACCGCTTCCCGATCGAATGCCTGAAGATCGACCAGAGCTTCATCGCTGGCCTCGGCAGCGAAACACGCGTCGAAAGCGAAGCAGTGGTGCGTGCGATCCAGGCGCTCGCGGGTTCGCTCGGCATCCACACCGTCGCCGAAGGCATCGAGAACCTGCACCAGCAGCGCGTCGTGCGCGAACTCGGCTGCACGCTTGGCCAGGGCTATCTGTACGGCCGCCCGATGCCGGAGCTGGTCAACGAGATCGACGCGGTCGCCAGCCTGGTCGGCTGATCGGCGCGGCGCCAGCGAGTTACGACGCCGGCGGATCCTTGATGACCAGCAGGCGCACCTCGGTCATCTCCTCGATGGTCGACCGCACGCCTTCGCGGCCGACGCCCGAATCCTTGACGCCGCCGTACGGCATGTTGTCGACGCGCACGCTCGGCACGTCGCCGACCACCACGCCGCCCACTTCGAGCCGGTCCCACGCGCGCATCGCGTGGTCGACGCGCGCGGTGAACACGCCGCACTGCAGGCCGAAGTGCGAGTCGTTGGCGCGGTCGAGCGCCGCGTCGAACGAATCGACGCTCTCGATGACGGCGACCGGGCCGAACGCTTCCTCGCGATACAACTTCGCGTCGTGCGCGACATCGGCGAGCAGCCACGGTGCGAGCATCGTTCCGTCGCGACGGCCTTCGACGAGAACACGCGCGCCGCCCGCACGCGCTGCGTCGATCCATTCGGTGAGCCGCTTCGCGGACGCGTCGTCGATCACCGGGCCGATGTCGGTCGATTCGTCGTGCGGGTCGCCGCAGCGCAACGCGCGCACGGCCTCGGCGAGCGCGCTCGACAACCGTTCCGCGATGGCGCGATGGGCGATGATCCGCTGCACGCTGATGCAGCTCTGGCCACTCTGGTAGTAGGCGCCGAACACGATTCGCTTGATGAGGTGATCGAACGGAACGCCCGGGTCTTCGTCGACGATGCACGCGGCGTTGCCGCCGAGTTCCAGCGCGACCTTCTTGCGCCCGGCGCGCGAACGCAGCTCCCAACCGACCGGGCCACCGGTGAAGCTGAGGAACGCGATGCGCGGGTCTTCGACCAGTGGCGCGGATGTCGCGGTGCTGCAGACGAGCACCGACCATGCGTCGCGCGGCAGGTCGGTCTCGGCGAGGATTTCGCCCAGCACCCGCGCGCCGAGTGGTGTGCGCTCCGATGGTTTCAACACGAACGGGCACCCTGCGGCGATCGCAGGCGCAACCTTGTGCGCAACGAGATTGAGCGGGAAATTGAACGGCGTGATCAGGCTGCAGGCGCCGATGGGTACGCGCCGCGTCATGCCGCGGAAACCGCGGGCGCGCGGCGACACCTGCATCTCCAGCACGTCGCCGCCGATGCGCGTGGCTTCGCCGGCCGCGATGCGGAACGTGTCGATCAGGCGGTCGACTTCACCGCGCGAGTCACGGATGGGCTTGCCCGCCTCGGTGCAGAGCAGGTCGGCGAGTTCGTCGCGGCGCTCCTCGAAGCGGCGCACGCAGTGCTCGAGCACGTCGCGGCGTGCGTCCGGAGGAAGCGCGGCCATCGCGGCGCGTGCACCGTGCGCAGCGGCGATGGCCTGCTCGACGTGCGAGGCATCCGCGCGCGCGACCTGGGCCGCGACCTTGCCGCTGTACTTGTCGGTGACGTCGAGCCAGTCGCCGGTGGTAACCGGCTGGCCGGCGATGTAGATCGGAAGCTGCGGAGCGGACATGGCGGCGTTCGTCGGTCGCGGAACGGCGATCATGCGCCCGCGGCCGTTGGTCCGCGTCAAACGTCGGCGTGCATGTGCTCAGTCGCGCGGCTTGCGCGATTCGACGCGCATGCCAAGCTCGCCGTCCCGCACGCGTGCCGTGATCGCGTCGCCTGTCGCCACGTCGGCGATATCGCGGACGATCGCGCCGTCGCCACGGCGCAGGATGCTGTAGCCGCGCGCCACCGTCGCGAGCGGGCTCACCGCCTCCAGCGAGCGGGCGATGCCGCGTAGTCGCAGTGCTTCGTGAGCGAGTCGCCGTGCGATCGCCGCCTGCGGGCGGTTCGACACCGCCGCCACGCGCTCGCGCAGGCGCGCGAGGCGACGTTCCGGATGGCGCGCGCGCAGGATCGCGTCGGCATGGCGCAGGCGCGCGTGCTCGCGCTCGAGTCGGCGCTTCCAGGCGACGTCCAGCCGGCGGAATGCCTCGGCCTGTCGTCGGCAAAGCATCTGCACGTAGGCCTGCGGGCGCAGCGCATTGAGCTTGAGCGCCGCGCGGTCGGTGCGTTGCATCGCATCGCGCAGCGTCTGCGCCTGGCGCGCATGAAGGCGGCGCTGCAACGCGTCGATCCGGCGCACTAGGTCGTCCCGGTTGGGCACCAGCAATTCGGCGGCGACCGACGGCGTCGGCGCGCGGCGGTCGGCTGCGAATTCGGCGAGGCAGAAATCGGTTTCGTGGCCGACGGCGCAGATCACCGGCACCGTACTGGCCGCTACGGCGCGCGCGACGATCTCTTCGTTGAACGACCACAGGTCTTCGAGCGAGCCGCCGCCACGGGTGAGCATCAGCACGTCGTAGCGACCGCTCGCGCCAGCGCGCTGCAGCATGTCGACGATCTGCGCCGCCGCGCCCGCGCCCTGCACCTGCACGGGCAGCACGTCGACCTCGACCAGCGGAAAGCGCCGCGCGAGCACGCTCAGCACGTCGCGGATGGCGGCGCCGCTCGGCGAGGTCACCACGCCGATCCGGGCCGGGAACGCGGGCAGCGGGCGTTTGCGCTCGGCGTCGAACAGGCCTTCGGCAGCGAGACGTACCTTCAGCTCGTCGAACGCGCGACGCAGCGCGCCTTCGCCGGCTTCCTCCATGTGGTCGAGCACCAGCTGGTACTCGCCGCGCGCTTCGTACAGCGTCAGCCGGCCGCGACCGAGCACGTGCAGGCCTTCGCGCGGCTGGAAGCGCAGCCACGAACTCTTGGGCTTGAACATCGCGCAGCGGATCTGGGCGCGCGCGTCCTTGATCGTGAAATACAGGTGCCCGGACGACGGCCGGGACACGTTGCCGAGCTCGCCCTCGATCCACACCGAGCCGAACGTCGTCTCCAGCATGTCGCGCGCCAGCGCGTTGAGCTGGCTGGGCGTGAAGACGTCGCGGGCGGGTTCGTCGGACATGGGCGGCGGGGCGGGGCGGCCGCGTACGGTAGCGCAGTCGCTGCGAGGGCGGCGATTGCGGCCGGATGCCGACGCAACGGCGGGTCGAGGCCACGCGATTCAGGGCCGCGCGGGACCGCTGGCCCTACAATTCCCGCATGAATGCCGCTCTCCAGCCGCCGTCGCCCGCCGACCAGGACCATTTCGGCCCGCTCACCCGTCGCGTGACCCGCGGGGTCGTGATCGGGGGCGTACATGTCGGCGGCGGCGCGCCAGTCGTCGTGCAGTCGATGACCAATACCGACACCGCGGACGTCGCGTCGACGACCAGGCAGGTCGCCGAGTTGTGGCGCGCGGGCTCGGAGCTGGTGCGCATCACCGTCAACACCGCGGAAGCGGCGGCGGCGGTCCCGCGCATCCGCGAACGGCTGGACATGATGGGCGTCGGCGTGCCGCTGATCGGCGACTTCCACTACAACGGCCACCAACTGCTCGCGGGCGAGCCGGCCTGCGCCGAAGCGCTGGCGAAGTACCGCATCAACCCGGGCAATGTCGGGTTCGGCAAGAAGCGCGACACGCAGTTCGCGCAGCTGATCGAGTTCGCGATCCGTTACGGCAAGCCGGTGCGCATCGGCGCGAACTGGGGATCGCTCGACCAGTCGCTCGCCGCCACGCTGATGGACGAGAACGCGCAGCGTGCGAGTCCATGGGACGCCGGCCGCGTGCTGCGCGAGGCGCTGATCCGGAGCGCGCTGGATTCCGCAGCGCGCGCGGAAGAACTCGGCCTGGCGCGCGAACGCATCGTGCTGAGCGCGAAGGTCAGCGGCGTGCAGGAGCTCATCGCCGTGTATCGCGAACTGGCGACGCGCGGCGATTACGCGCTGCATCTCGGCCTGACCGAGGCCGGCATCGGCAGCAAGGGCATCGTCGCGTCGAGTGCGGCGCTCGCCGTGCTGCTGCAGGAAGGCATCGGCGACACCATCCGCATTTCGCTGACGCCGGAGCCCGGGCAGTCGCGCACCAACGAAGTCGTCGTCGCGCAGGAGCTTCTGCAGACGATGGGGCTGCGTGCGTTCACGCCGATGGTCACCGCGTGCCCCGGCTGCGGGCGCACCACCAGCACGTTCTTCCAGGAACTCGCGCAGAAGGTGCAGGCTCACGTGCGCGACAAGATGCCGGAGTGGAAGATCAGCCACCCGGGCGCGGAGAACCTGACGCTCGCGGTGATGGGCTGCATCGTCAACGGGCCGGGCGAGTCGCGCCACGCCAACATCGGTATTTCCCTGCCCGGCACGGGCGAGGCGCCGGCCGCGCCCGTTTTCGAGGACGGCGAAAAGACCGTCACGCTCCGCGGTGATCGCATCGCCGACGATTTCGTCGAGTTGATCGATCGCTACGTGGAGCGTCGCTATGGAGCCAATACCGCGGGCTGACGCGGGCAAGCCGGCCGACGTCGCCGTCGAACAGGCGAAGGTCGGAAAGAGTGTGTTCCGCCGCTACGGGCTCGGCCTGGCGATCGTGTTCGTCTGCGTCGCGCTGCCGTTGTGGGGCTTCGGCGAGCTGGCCGAGGACGTTGCGGCCGGCCAGCCGTTCTTCTTCGACGCGCCGATTCTCGAAGGCCTGCACGCGATGTCGAGCCGCGCGGCGGATTCGGTTTTCCTCGCGCTGTCGGCGGTCGGCTTCTCGGGCGGCGTCGTGCCCTGCGACATCGCGCTCGTGCTGTTCCTCGCCTGGCGCCGGCACTCGCGCAGCGCCACCTTCGCCGCGATCGCACTGGGCGGGTCGGCACTGCTGAACCTCGCCGCGAAACACGTCTTCGCCCGCGCACGCCCGGCGCTGTGGATCTCGATCGCGCCCGAGGCGACGTACAGCTTCCCCAGCGGACACGCGATGGGCTCGGCGACGCTCGCCTGCGTGCTGTCGTGCCTCGCTTGGAACACGCGCTGGCGCTGGCCCGTGTTGATCGTCTCAACCCTGTTCGCACTCGGCGTCGGGGTGTCGCGCGTCTACCTCGGCGTGCATTACCCCTCCGACGTCCTTGCCGGATGGTCGGCGGCGATCGCCTGGACGCTGGGCGTTCGGTTCATCGCGTTCCGGAGCGGGTTGATGACGGGGTCCGCGCAGGTCTGAGCATCTCCGCGCCGCCCCGGCGGTCGAAAACCCCGCTCCAGAGCGAAATGGTGCGCTGCGGCAAGCAATTGCCGGGCACCCGTCATACTTTCGGCGTCCGGATCGTGCGGCGGACTGCGTTATCGCGCCGCACACCGGACGGGGACGGGCGCTTTCGGGCGCGATCATCATTTCAGGGGAAAACGAATGTCTTTCAAGCAAAGGCGCATTGCCGTCTGGGTGGCGGCTGCGCTCGGCACTGCCGCAGCCGGTGCAACCGCACTGCACATGGCCGGCATCCAGCCGTCGCAGATCGTCACTGGCGCACGGCAAATGGTCGCGGCGTCGCAGCCCGCCACGCCGGCGGCGACGCTGTCCGATGAGGGGTTGACCCGACGCGACCAGTACATCGTCGTGTTCGGCGAATCGCCGCTCGCGACGTATCGCGGGCAGATGCAGGGCTTCGCGGCCCCGACGACGCTGGCAACTGGTCCGGCCCGTGGTCGCATCGACGTTCACAGCGCTGCCGCGGTCAGCTACGTGCGCCACCTCGAGCAGGTGCAGATCGGCCACGAGTCCGACATCGCACGTGCGATCGGCCGCCCGCTTCGCGTTCGTGGCCGCATGCAGCACGCGCTCAACGCGATCATCGTCGAGCTCACGCCGGACGAGGCCGAGAAGGTCAAGGCCCAGCGCGTCGCGCAGATCGTCGAGAAATATCACGAGATGCAGACCGACACCGATGTCGGTCCACGCCTGATCGGCGCCGAAACCCTGTGGCTCGGCCAGGCGCCGGGCTATCCGTCGAAGTATCAGGGCGAAGGCACCGTCATCGCCGACATCGACACCGGCATCAACTTCGGCAGCCCCTCGTTCGCGGCCGTGGGCCCGGTGGATGGCTACCAACACATCAACCCGCTCGGCGCGGGGCACTACCTGGGCACGTGCGCCCCGGGTCAGGTCGACGAAGGTCGTTGCAACGACAAACTCATCGGCGGCTACGACTTCGTCTGCGACCAGCTCGCGGATCCGACGCACACCTATTGCCAGTTGAACGGCGCGGGTACGTATCGCGAAGAGCCGGGTTTCGGCGACACCAACAGTCACGGTAGCCACACCGCATCGACCGCCGTCGGCAACCGTCGCGATGTCAGCTACAAGGGCGCCACGTTGCGCATTTCGGGCGTTGCGCCGCACGCCAACATCATCGCGTACGACGTCTGCTACACGAACGTGAGCACCGGTGGCGGTTCGTGCCCGAACACGTCGTCGGTGCTGGCCGTCAATCAGGCGGTCGCCGACGGCGTCGTCAACGTCATCAACTTCTCGATCGGCGGCGGTGTCGACCCGTGGACGGACGCCGTTTCGCAGGCGTTCCTCAACGCGAGCGACGCGGGCATCTACGTTGCGACCTCCGCCGGTAACAGCGGCCCGGGTCCGAACACCATGGGCCACCACGAGCCGTGGACGTCCTCGACCGCGGCCGCGCAACACGGTCGTGGTGATTTCGCCTACCAGCTCTCGGCCACCGGCCCGACGCCGGTGCCTGCGGCAATGCAGGGCATCAACCTGACGGAAGGCTCCGGTGGCGTCTCGATGACGCAGACGTTCCCGGGCACGACGCCGCTGGTGATCAGTTCCGGCATCAACGCTCCAGACGACGCGTGCAACACGCTTCCGGCGGGTTCGTTCAACGGTGCCATCGCCGTCGTCCGTCGCGGTACGTGCAGCTTCGCCATCAAGGTGAACAACGCGAGCGCCGCGGGCGCCGTCGCCGTGGTGATCGCCAACAACCAGGCCGGCTCGCTCGCGCCGTCGGTGCCGGGCACGACGATCCCCGCGTTCTCGGTAACGCAGGCAGTGGGCGACGCGATCCGCAACTTCGGCATCGCCAACCCGACTGCCACGGCGACGATTCCGTTGTCGCCGGTGGCGCTGTCGAACACACCCGACCAGCTGGCGGACTTCAGCTCGCGTGGGCCGGCCGGCAGCTACAACCTGCTGAAGCCGGACATCACCGCGCCAGGCGTCAACATCCTCGCCACGATCGCCGGCACCGCGATCAGCGGTTCGGAAAATGCGGTCGGTCTGCTGAGCGGAACGTCGATGGCGTCGCCGCACAACGCGGGCTCGGCGTTGCTGATCCACCAGGCGCAGCCGACGTGGAAGCCGGCCGAGATCAAGTCGGCGCTGGCGATGACGGCCAAGCAGACGGTGCTGATGGAAGACGGCGTGACGCAGGCGAATGCATTCGCTCGCGGCGCAGGCCGCATCCAGGTGGACCAGGCGATTCGCGCCGGCCTCGTGCTCAACGAGATCAGAGGGAATTACCTCGCCGCCAATCCGGCCGCCAACGGCGATCCGATGACGCTCAACCAGCCGAGCCTGATCAATGGTTCGTGTTTCGAGCGTTGCGTGTTCACGCGTACGTTCCGCAACACGCTGACGTTCCGTCAGGCGTGGTCGGTGAAGGTGGACGGCCTCAGCGCCACCGTGTCGCCGGCGCTGTTCACCGTGAACCCGGGCGAGAGCAAGGCGGTCACGTTCACCATCAACGCGTACCAGCTTCCGGCGAATTCGCAGTTCAACTTCGGCACCGTGGTACTGACGCCGCAGTCGGTCGGCAACCCGAATCAGCCGGTGCTGCGCATGCCGGTGGCGATCGCGGTCAAGCCGGCCATCGCGTCGGCGCCGATGACGGTGAGTGCGACCATTCCCACCGGAGCGACCGGCACCGCGACGTTCTCGCTGGGTAACGCGGGTGGCTCGCCGCTGAGCTTCAGCGTCGACAACACGGGTACGGGCGTGGCCAACATCGTCAAGGCGTTGTCCA
This sequence comes from Lysobacter claricitrinus, assembly GCF_045866565.1. Taxonomy (NCBI): domain Bacteria; kingdom Pseudomonadati; phylum Pseudomonadota; class Gammaproteobacteria; order Lysobacterales; family Lysobacteraceae; genus Lysobacter; species Lysobacter claricitrinus. The sequence goes on from NZ_BAAFZV010000002.1 coordinate 277,866, forward strand.
CAGGCGTGACCTCCGGCTACCGCAGCACGCTGTTCTCCGACGCCGCGTCGGTCGGCGCCGGCGGCCAGTACTCGGCAGATGACTTCACGCTGGATACGGCAACGACGATCAAGTCGCTGTCGGCCGAGGGCTGGGTGGTCAGCGGGCAGACTCTGGCGAGCACCGCATCGCAGCTGACGTGGACGATCTACTCGAACTCGGCGGGCAACCTGCCGGCGGGTAATCCGAACACGAACCCGACCGGAGCCGTCTGGACGTACACGTCCACGCCGACCGGCGCGGGCGTGACGGCCGATGCCAACGGGATCTCGCTCAACCTGGCCGCGGCCGGGCAGGCGCCGAACCTGCCGCCGGGCAAGTACTGGTTCGTGGTGAACGTGCGCGCGACCCTCGCCAACAGCTGGGCGTGGCTGCGCTCGCTCACCGGCAACGGATCGCACGCGACGATCACGCCTGCAACGAACGGCGCAGGCAGCTGGGCGCTGGCCTCGGGCGGCGCGTCGTGGGCCGGCCTCGCATGGCAGGCGGACGGCGCCGTCGCCTGCGGTGCACCGTGGATCGGTGCGGGCACGCCGACGGTGGGCAAGGTGTCGCAGGGCATGTCGACCAACGTGCAGATGCAGCTGAGCGCCGCAGGGCTCGCGGCTGGCAACTACGTCGGCTACACCTGTGTGAGCACGAGCGATCCCGCGCGACCGAAGGTCGCGGTGCGGGTTGCGCTGACGGTCACGCCGTAAGCGACGAGCGGGGCGGCGACAAATGTCGTCGCCTCGCCGTCCATCCATATGCATCGACGGGCGGGCTGCGGCCCGCCCCGCATCAATTCGGGGAATTTTCGTGAAGACCTTCCATCGCAATACCCTCAGCGCCGCACTTCTGTTCTCCATCGCGGCGTTCTCGCCGGCCTATGCCGGTGACACGTGCCTGTTCGACAACGGTGCCGGCGGTACCACGACCGACGGCGGCACCGCGGCCGGCGGCGGCGCAACTGCATGCGGTCGCAACGCCACGGCCTCAGGCAATTCGAGTACCGCCATTGGCGACAGCGCGGTTGCCAACAACACGGGCAGCACCGCGATCGGTGAAAGCTCGTCAGCGACCGGAGCGCAGAGCACCGCCATGGGCCAGGGCGCGAGCGCGGGCGGTGATGACGCGTCCGCATTCGGCAGCTCGGCATTTGCGGGCGGCACGTTCGCCAGCGCATTCGGCACCGCGTCGCTTGCGAGCGGCGACTTTTCCGTCGCGTTTGGCGCCGCGGCGTCGGCTGGCGGCATCTCCAGCAGTGCCTTCGGTACGTTCAGCCAAGCGGGTGCGAACTTCTCGACCGCGCTGGGCAACAACAGCGTGGCGATGGGCGTGGGTTCGTTCGCCGCCGGCGCCGATAGCTTCGCCAGCGCGAACTCGAGCACGGCCGTCGGCGGCTGGACCGATCTCAACGGCAACGGCATCGCCGACGCGAATGAATTCGCGACCGCATCGGCGGCAGGTGCTTCGGCGTTCGGCAACGCAGCGATCGCGGGTGGCCTGAACAGCGTTGCGCTGGGCTTCCAGAGCAACGTTGCCGCGGACAATGCCATGGCACTCGGCTATCGCAGCAGCGCAACCGCTGTAGGCAGCGTCGCGCTTGGTGGCAATTCGGTTGCGGATCGCGCCAACACGGTGTCGATCGGCTCGTCGGGCAATGAGCGCCAGCTGGTCAACGTCGCCAACGGCACCCAGGCAACGGACGCGGTGAACCTGCAGCAGTTGCAGGTCGTCGACACGAAGGCCGACACGGCACTGACGAACGCGGCGACGGCGCAGGCGACCGCAGACACTGCACTGACGAATGCCGCCACGGCACAGACGACGGCCAATAGCGCGCTGACGAACGCGGCGACGGCCCAGTCCACCGCCAACACGGCGCTGGCGAATGCGGCCAATGCCCAGTCGACGGCCGACACCGCGCTCAGCGCCGCCACCACGGCACAGGCGACGGCCGACAACGCGGTGACGCTCGCGACCAATGCGCAGTCGACGGCTGATACCGCGCTCACCACAGCGAATACGGCGCAGACGTCGGCAGACAATGCTCAGTCGACGGCCAACACGGCGCTCAGCGCAGCCAACACCGCGCAGACCACGGCCAATACGGCGTTGTCGACCGCAAGCAACGCAGTGACCGCCGCGAATACGCACGCGGATGCGGGTGACGCGACGACGCTGCAGTCGGCCAAAACGTACGTCGACACCAAGGCCACGACGACGCTCGGCTCAGCCAATACGTACACGGACCAGAAGAGCACGCAGACGCTCGCATCTGCGAACGCCTACACGGATGCCAAAGTCAACGGCCTCGTACTCGATTTCGGCGGGCTGCGCACCGAGATGAATGATCGCTTCGAGCAACAGGACCGTCGCATCGACCGCAACGGTGCGATGTCGGCGGCGATGATGCAGATGGCAGCCAACGCCGCGTATGCCAAGCCAGATCGCGGCCGCCTGTCGATGGGCGTCGGCACGCAGCATGGCGAAAGCGCGGTGTCTGTCGGCTACGGCCATCGCTTCGGCGAGAACATCTCGATGAGCATCGGCGCCGCATTCTCGAGCGATGACAGCTCGGCCGGCGTGGGCTTCGGCGTCGACCTGTAATCGCAAGAGCTACGTGTGGCACGAAAACGGTCCGGGCAACCGGACCGTTTTTTTTACTCCGCCGGCTGCGCAGCCTCGACCGGCGCCGTCGTCGCTGCGCGCTTGGCGAGCTGCGCTTCGCGATGCGCGATGTAGGCGTTCGCCGCGAAGATGATGAGTGCGCCTGCGATGGTGTAGGCGTCGATCTTCTCGTCGAACAGGAAGTAGGCGCCGATGCTTACGACCGGCAACTGCATGAAGCTGATCGGGGTGAGCGCGGACACGTCGCCGATGCGCAGTGCGCGCGCCCAGAGCAGTTGGCCTCCCGTGCCGAACAGGCCCGTCAGCACAAGCCACAGCCAGGCGTCGTTCGCGGGCCAGACCCAGACGAACAGTGCGGGCAGCAGCGATAGCGGCACCCAGAACACATATGTGTAGAACACGATGGTGTCGGGCGAATCGACACGCGAGAGTTGCTTGATCTGGATCGCGACGATCGCACTCAGAACCGCGGCCGACAGCGCGATGAGCGAGCCGTAGGTGAAGTCACTCGTGCCGGGGTGCACGATGACAAGCACGCCGATGAAGCCGAGCACGACGGCGGTCCATCGGCGTCGGCGCACGACTTCGCCGAGCCAGATCACCGCCGCGATCGTCACGAACAGCGGCGTGGAGTAGGACAGCGAGATCGCCTGCGACAGGGGCAGGTGGCCGATCGCCCAGAACGAGCAGAGCATCGACCCGATGCCGATCGCGCTGCGCACCAGGTATTTCGGCAGCTGTCGCGTTCGCAGGGGCGCGCCGCTGTGGAGCAGCAGGGGCAGTAGCGCCAGCAGGCCGAACGAATTGCGCCAGAACGCGATCTCGAACGCGGGCAACGTGCGCGATGCGTAGCGGATCGTGATCGCCATCAGGCCGAAGAACAGCGTGCTCGCCAGCATGAGCAGCGCGGCGCGCATGACGGTCGCGTGGCCGGGGGGAGAGGTCATGGGCGGCAAGGATCGCCGATCGGCAGTGCTCGATCGTGACGATCCATCACGTTGCGATACATGCGGGCGCGCGACCTGGCGACCGTGGCCGATTGCATGTCCGGTCGCCGACGGCCGAACGAGGCGGCGTCATTGCGCCCAGGTCGCGCCGATCAATCGCGGCTCGGGCTCGAGCGACACGCCGAAGCGCTCTTGAACGGTCGATGCGACATGCTGCGCCACGCGCAGCAGGTCGGCGCCGTTCGCGCCGCCAAGGTTGACCAGCACCAGCGCGTGTCCCGGCGAGACGCCCGCCTCGCCGTCGCGGTAGCCGCGTAGTCCGGCGCTGTCGATCAGCCACGCCGCCGAAAGCTTGCGCAGCCCGTCGCCGGCGGCGAATACCGGCAGGCGCGGGTGCTCGGCAAGCAGTGCATCGGCGACACCGGTCGGCACGATCGGATTCTTGAAGAAGCTGCCCGCATTGCCGATCGATGCCGGGTCCGGCAGCTTGCGGCGGCGGATCGCGATCACCGCATCCGCCACGTCGCGCGCCGTCGGCGACGTGACGCCGCGTTCGGCCAGCTCGTCGGCGATGCCCGCGTAACTCACGTTGGGCGCGCCGCCGCTGCGCAGCCGGAACTCCACCGCAGTCACGATGTAGCGCGACGGCTCGTGCTTGAACAGGCTGTCGCGATACGCGAACGCGCAGTCGTCGTTCGACAGGCGCACATGACGGCCCGTCGCCGGTTCGAACGCATGCACCGCGTCGATCAGTTCGCGAACCTCGACGCCATACGCGCCGATGTTCTGGATGGGCGCGGCGCCGACGGTACCCGGGATCAGGGCGAGATTCTCGAAGCCGCCGAGGCCATCGCCGAGCGTGCGCATGACGAGTTCGTGCCAGCCGAAGCCGGCATCGACCTTGATGCGTACCGTGGCGCCGTCGTCATCGAGAAGGCGCAAACGCCGGCCGGTGAGACGCAACACGGGTTCGCGCGGTGCGCCGACGAACAGCACGTTGCTGCCACCGCCGAGCACCAGCGGCGTGGTGCCGGCGAGTGGCTCGGACGCGAAGGCGTCGGCGAGGCGCGACGCGTCGTCGATCTCGACCAGCCAAGGCGCGCGCGCTTCGACGCCGAAGGTGTTGAGGCTACGCAGATCGGCGTCGCGGCTGACGCGTACGCCGGGGATCGGATCGGTCATGTCGGTGGCATGTGCCCACGGCTCGGCGCTTCCTTGCGACGGCGGATCGCGGCGACGCATTCGCGCACGAGGATCGGCCCGCGGTAGATGAAGCCCGTGTAGCACTGCACCAGGCTGGCACCCGCGGCCATCTTCGCCACCGCATCGGCGCCCGAAAGAATGCCGCCCACGCCGACCAGCGGAATCGATTCCGGCAGGCGAGTGCGCAGCCGGCGCAGCACGTAGGTCGACTGCGGCATCAACGGCGCGCCGGACAGACCGCCCTGCTCATCGGCATATGGCGAATCCTCGACGCTTTCGCGCGAGATCGTGGTGTTCGTGGCGATGACGCCATCGACCTGCAGGTCGGCGAGCACGCGTGCTGCCGCTTCGATGTCGTCGTCCGACAGGTCGGGCGCGACCTTCACCAGCATCGGTACGCGCTTGCCGTGCTTCGCGCCGAGGCGCTCCTGCTCGTCACGCAACGTGCCGATCAGGCGTCGCAGCGCCTGCTCTTCCTGCAGCTCGCGAAGGCCGGCCGTGTTCGGCGACGAGATGTTGATGGTGATGTAGTCGGCCAGCGGATAGACGCGTTCGAGGCAGTGCAGGTAGTCGTCCTGCGCCGACTCGTTGGGTGTGTCCTTGTTCTTGCCGATGTTGATGCCGAGGATGCCGCGACGATGGCGCACCGCCTCGACATTGCGGACGAGCTGGTCGACGCCGAGATTGTTGAACCCCAGGCGATTGACGATGCCGCGATGCTTCGGCAAGCGGAACATGCGCGGCTTCGGATTGCCGACCTGCGGACGCGGCGTCACCGTACCGACTTCGACGAAGCCGAACCCCAGCCCGAACAATGCGTCGATGTGCTCGCCGTTCTTGTCGAGCCCGGCGGCGAGGCCGACCGGATTCGGAAAGTCGAGCCCGAAGACGTTGACCGGATATGGCGATTGCGCAGGGCGTCGCGCAACGAGCCCGAGCAGGCCCGCCTGCTCCAACGTGTCGAGCCCGCGCAGGCCGATGCCATGCGCGGTTTCGGCGTCGAGCTGGAACAGCAGCGGGCGCAGCAGGCCGTACATCAGTGCGCGAAAGCCGCCAGCAGGGCGAAGACGCTGCCGAACAACAGGATCGCGACGATCACACCGACGATCAGCAGCACGAGGTGCAGGTAGCCGAGCACCAGCCCGGCCACCGCCATCCCGTCACCACCCAGCGCCCCGCGCGCGGCGCGGATGTCGCGCCGCGCGAGATGCCCGCAGACCACCGCGCCGATGCCGCCCAGCACCGGCAACATCACCCATGACAGCAGCCCCAGCACCAGGCTCGCGATCGCGAGCTGGCTCGACGGCTGATTCATCGTCTGCGCGTTCATGCGATCACCTCAGAGATCGAACTTGATGCCCTGCGCCAGCGGCATCGAATCGGAGTAGTTGATCGTGTTGGTCTGGCGGCGCATGTAGGCCTTCCACGCGTCCGAACCCGACTCACGCCCACCGCCCGTTTCCTTCTCGCCACCGAACGCGCCGCCGATCTCCGCACCGGACGTGCCGATGTTGACGTTGGCGATGCCGCAGTCCGATCCCCATGCCGACAGGAACTGCTCGGCGGCCTTGAGGTTGGTGGTGAAGATGGACGACGACAGACCCTGCGGCACGGCGTTCTGCAGTTCGATAGCTTCGTCGAGCGTCGAATACTTCATGACGTAGAGGATCGGCGCGAACGTCTCGTGCTGGACGATGGCCGCATCGTTGGTCAGGCCAGTGACGATCGCGGGCAGCACGAAGTTGCCCGGGCGATCGAGCGCGGTGCCGCCCGTGGCGATGGTGCCGCCGGCGGCCTTTGCCGCGGCGATCGCGTCGAGATAGGCCTGCACGCCATCGCGCGAATTCAGCGGACCCATCAGGTTGGACGGATCGGTCGGGTCGCCAATCTTGGTCTCGACCTGCCTGTACGCGGTGACGAGCTTGGCCAGCACGTCGTCATAGATCGACTCGTGCACGAACAGGCGGCGCGTGGTGGTGCAGCGCTGGCCGGCGGTGCCGACGGCGCCGAAGACAATGGCGGGAATCGCGAGCTTCAGGTCAGCCGTCGGGTCGACGATGATCGCGTTGTTGCCGCCGAGTTCCAGCAGCGAACGACCCATGCGGCGCGCGACGCGCTCACCGACCATGCGGCCGACCTTGGTCGAACCGGTGAAGCTGATCAGCGCGACGCGGTTGTCGTCGACGAACTGCTGCGCGAGGTCGGAGCCGGCGTCGTTGAACAGGAAGAAGATGTCCGGGAAACCGCCGGCCTTCAGCGCGTCGTTGCAGATCTTCATCGACGCGATCGCCGAAAGCGGAGTCTTCGGCGACGGCTTCCAGATCGAGATGTCGCCGCACACGGCCGCGACGAACGAGTTCCACGCCCACACCGCGACCGGGAAATTGAACGCCGAGATGATTCCGACCAGGCCGATCGGGTGCCACTGCTCGTACATGCGGTGGCCGGGGCGCTCGGAATGCATGGTGAGGCCGTAGAGCTGGCGCGACAGGCCGACGGAGAAGTCGCCGATGTCGATCATCTCCTGCACTTCGCCGTCGCCCTCGGCCTTCGACTTGCCCATCTCCAGCGCGACCAGCGTGCCGAGCGCGTCCTTGTTCGCGCGCAGCGCATCCGCGCAGAGGCGGATCGCTTCGCCGCGACGCGGCGCCGGCACCGTGCGCCACACCTTGAACGCCGCCTGTGCGCGTTCCACGATCGTGTCGTAGTCGTCCTGCGACGACGCGTGCACGCGCGCGAGCACATTGCCGTCGGTGGGGCTGACGGACTCGAGCACGCCGGCGTCGCGCGTGGTCGACCACTCGCCGCTGCCGATGTACGTGCCGGATTCCAGCTCGGTGAGGCCGAGGGCGGTGAGGACGGGGTGGGTCATCGTGCTACTCCATGATCAGCCATCGCATGCGGCCCGGGCGACGTGATGTCGGCATAGGCTGCAGGCGCGGCAAGGCGGCGAGGGTTCCTGTGGCGGCCCCGACACGATTCGAACGTGCGACCTTCCCCTTAGGAGGGGGACGCTCTATCCAGCTGAGCTACGGGGCCCCAAGCGGCGGATTTTCGCACGGACGCGGACTGTGCCGGTAATCACACCACGTGCCGGCCGCGTGGACGATGGCCCGCTTGGCAGGACCGCCGCCGTGCCGCTACACTGCGCGTCCTTTCGTGGGGCGGTAGCTCAGCTGGGAGAGCGTCGCGTTCGCATCGCGAAGGTCAGGGGTTCGATCCCCCTCCGCTCCACCACGAAAACTGAAAACGGCGCCCTCGGGCGCCGTTTTTTTTTGCGCGAAGCGGCGGCTCAGCGCGGGCCGAGCAGCGGTGCAAGCGTCGCTTCCAGCTGCTCGCGACGCCAGCCGTCGAGCGACTCCGGCCATTCACCCGTGTCGAGCAGCGGTTCCAGCATGCGGCGCGAGGCCAGCACCGCATCGGCGACCCCGAGCTCGGCCGCGCGCTTCGACACCGCGTCCTGCAGCGCCTTGATGCGACTTTTGTCGCGACGCTCGGCCTGCGTCGCATCCGGCGCGTCGGCTTCGTCAGGGAGTGGCGTCACCAGCGCGGTCCAGATTGCGTCCACGAGCTTGCGCGGTCCCTTGGGATGCGCGCGGATGGCTTCCGCGACAGCCTCGCGATCGGTGGGTTCGGGGCGGGCGAGGGCGGCGGCGAGTTCGTTGTCGAGCACCCAGCTGCGCGGCAGGTCGGCGACGCGTGCATGCGCGTCGCGCCAGCGCAGCAGGCGGAGCAGTCGCGCCTGGCCGTCGCGGTCGAGGAACTGCGCGCTGCGCATGGAGACGTGCGGCCAGCGATCGACCGGATCTTCGATTGCCAGCGCGACGGTGCGCGCCATGTCGGCATCCAGCCAATCACGGCGACCCAGCGCCTCGAGTTTCGCGACCAGCGTGTCGTACAACTCGAACAGATGCGCGACGTCCTCCGCGGCGTACTGCAGCTGCGACGCCGACAGCGGGCGACGCATCCAGTCCGAGCGCGTCTCGCCTTTTTCCAACGCGACGCCGGTGATTTCGGCGACCAGCTTCTGATAACCCAATCCCGATCCGACGCCCGCGAGCGCCGCGGCGGCCTGCGTGTCGAACAGCGGTCGCGGCACTTCGCCGCAGGTTTCGCGCAGCGCGATCAGGTCCTCGCTCGGGCTGTGCATGATCTTCAGCACCGACTCGTTAGCGAGCAGCGGCGCGAGCGCTTCGTTCATGCCCGGCACCAACGGGTCGACGAGCAGGATCTCGATGTTGCCGTCGTCCCGCGGCAGCGCGATCTGCACCAGCGCGAGCTTCGGCCAGTAGGTGCGTTCGCGGACGAATTCGGTGTCCAGGCCCACGCGCGAGGGCGGCGAAGCGAGGCGCGCGCGGAGTGCGTCGGGCGTATCGATCCAGTGGGCCAAGACGGGTGCCGGGTTTGCGGGAGCGGGCGACAATAGCCTACTTTCCGTGGACCCGGCGGCAGCGGCCGCAGGCAGGAGGCGTCTTGCGCACGAAGGCCCGGACGAGGCTCGCGAAGGCCGTCGCGATGTATGCCGCGATGGGCGTCGTGGTGCTCGTCGGCGGGTGTCGTGACGACCGCGATTCGGCGCACGCGAAACCGCGCACCGCGCCGACCGTGACCGTCGGCGACGCCGATGCGCGCCTGCCGGCGTGGAAGGCGCCGCACATGGACGTCGACCGCCGCAATGCGCAGGCGCTCGCGAAGCAGGCCGACGACGCGCTCGCCGCGGGTCGATTCGCCGACGACGACGCCTCGTCGCTGCCGATCTTCATGGCGCTGCGCGACTACGAGCCCATGCGCGCGCGCGCCGAAGCGGGCGTCGACCACTCGATCGCCGGACTGGTGCTGCAGGCGCGCGAAACGCTGGCGGCGATCGACGACGATCCCGACGCGCTCCAGCGCGTGCGTCATGCGGCGTCGGTGCTGCGCGTGGTGGCGCTGGATCGCCCGGACGTCGAGCGTTTCCTGCAGCAGGTCGATCGCGTCGAGGATGGGCAGCGCTACAGCGAGCGCGGCGAAGCCGAGCTCGCGCAGGGTCGCATCGGCGAGAACGGTGGCGACGGGGCGATCGCATGGTTCCGCCGCGCGCTTGCGCTGCGCGCGACCGACGCGCGCGCGCGCCAGGGCCTCGCCGCCGCGGAAAGCGCGTTGATCCGGAGGGCCGAGGACGCGTCGGCGCGCGAGGACTACGCGGGCGCCGAGCACTGGCTGGTGCTCGCTGGTCGCGTGCGGCCGCAGGCCGACGTCGTCGCCGAGGCGCGCGCACGCATCGCGTTCGAACGCGCGGCGCGCATCGGCGAGTTGCGGGATGCCGGCATCACCGCGCTCGCCGAGCCGCGCCGCGGCATTGAAACCGCGCGTGGCTATCTCGCGCACATCCTGCGCATCGCGCCGGCCGCGGACCCCACCGCGGCGGAGCTGCGCCGGCGCATCGACTTCGCCGTCCACTACGGGCTGTTCCAACCCGGCCAGCGGTTCACCGATGGCCTGCAGGGCGGTGGACGGTCGCCGACGATGGTCGTCATTCCGTATGGCGATTTCACGATGGGTGCGGCGCCCGGCGAACAAGGCGCGACGGACGCCGAACGCCCGACGCGCGCGATCCATTTCGAACGCGGCCTCGCTGTGTCGATGACCGAAGTGACGGTCGGCCAGTTCCGGCGTTTCGTCGAGGCGACGCGCTATCGGTCGCGTTCCGTGCGCCGTGGCTATTCGATCGCCTACGACCTGCGCAGCGGCAACTTCGTGCGACGCGGCAACGTCGACTGGCAGCACGACTATCTCGGTCGCCTGGCCGCGGACGATCTGCCGGTCGTGCACGTCAGCGCGAAGGATGCGAGCGCGTACGCCGAGTGGCTCGCGCAGGAAACCGGGCATCGCTATCGCCTGCCGAGCGAGGCCGAGTTCGAATACGCCGCGCGCGCGGGATCGAAGGCGGCGTATCCCTGGGGTGCGGGCACGCCGCCCGCCGGCGCGGGGAACTTCACCGGGCAGGGCGACCGCTCTCCGACCGGACGCGCATGGCAGAACGCGTTCACCGGTTATGCGGACGGCTCGTGGGGGCCGACGCCGGTCGCGCACTACGCCGCTGATCGATTCGGTCTTCACGACGTCACCGGCAATGTCAGCGAGTGGGTGGCGGACTGCTGGCATTCCAGCTACCGGCGCGCGCCACGCGACCAGCGGGCCTGGTTCAACCCGGGCTGCAGGCAACGCGTGTTGCGTGGCGGTTCCTGGGCGAGCGCGCCGGCGCAGGCGCGGTCGGCCTGGCGCAGTGGGCTGGACGCCGACACCACGAACGCGCGCATCGGCTTCCGGGTGGTGCGCGACCTCTGACGTCGCAATCGGGAGTTCATTGATGCGCATCGATCCGTTGGGACAGGGCGCCGGCATGCAGCGTCGCGGCTTCGGCTTCGGCGCGATCCGCTGGGTGATCCTGCTCGGCTTCGCGATCTACGCGGTCGTGTCGTGGATGGGCAGCGCGCAGAAGGATCCGTACACGGGCGAAACCGCGCACTACGGCGCGTCGACCGACGAGGAGGTCGACCTCGGCACGCAGGCCTTCCAGCAGGTCGTCGGCGATGCGCAGTCGCAGAACGCGCTGATGCCGGCCGACGCGCAGGTGAGCCAGCAGGTGCGTGGCATCGCCGAGCGCCTGATCAAGCGCGTGCCGGACGTGACGCAGGACCTCGCCGCGGCGAACGGCACGCCGGCGCCCGAGAACTACAAGAACTTCCAGTGGGATGTCGCGGTCATCCAGTCCGACGAGGCCAATGCGTTCTGCCTGCCCGGCGGCAAGATGGCGGTCTACACCGGACTGATTCCCATCGCGCAGAACCAGGATGCGATGGCGGTTGTGATGGGCCACGAAATCGCGCATGCGCTGCTGCGCCACGGCTCGCAGCGCATGGCGCAGCAGAAGCTCGTCGAAATGGGGCAGATGGCGGCGGGCGTGGCGCTCGGCGGCATGGATCCGAACCAGCAACGCGCGGTGATGGGCGCGCTCGGCGCCGGCGCGCAGTACGGCTTCATCCTGCCGTACAGCCGAAACCACGAGGCGCAGGCCGACCAGGTCGGATTGATGCTTGCCGCGGCCGCGTGCTTCAACCCGCACGAGGCGATTCCGCTGTGGCAGCGCATGGAGCAGCTCGACGGCGGTGGGCGTCCACCGGAGTTCGCGTCGACGCACCCGGACCCGGAAAACCGCATCGCCCACCTGCAGCAGCTGATGCCGCAGGCGGAGGCGTTCTACCAGAAGTTCTGCGGCACGGCGGCGCCCGCGAAATAAGCGAAAGGCCGCTCGCGCGGCCCCGGGGAATCGCCAGTCAGCGAAGGCCGCTTTCGCGGCCTCGTCGGGATTACTTCTGCGTCTCGCTCTTGCGCGCGGTGGGCGCGCCCATGCTGCCTGCGAGGTTGTGCTGGAAGTCCTTCCACATCTGCAGGTTGCGCTCGGTGAGCTGGTTCATCAGCGTCCACGGCGTCTGGCCCAGCAGGCCGCCCATCTGCGTGCGGAACTGCTGCTGCTGGTCGAGGAAGACCTGCATCGACTTCTCGAGGTAAGTGGCCATGAAGCCCTGCATCGAGTCGCCGTAGAAACGGATGATCTGGCTCAAGAGCTGCGTGGACAGCAGCGGTTCGCCGTCCTGCTCGTGCTCGGAAATGATCTGCAGGAGCACCTGGCGGGTGAGGTCGTCGCCCGAGCGCGCGTCCCGCACTTCGAACTCCTCGCCATCGATGATGAGCTGGCGAACGTCCTCAATCGTGATGTAGCTCGAGATTTCCGTGTCGTAGAGCCGTCGATTGGGATACTTCTTGATGACACGCGGAGAAGCCATCTGCAGAACACCGGAAAGCAGGATGTCCCGAGAATGACGCAGTGCGGCAGGCCACGCAACTACGCGCCCCGGAGCGGCCAGCCCGGCCGGCTGACCGCTTCAGTGGCCGGCGTCACCAGCCCATGTACTGGCCGCCATTCACCGAGAGATTGGCGCCAGTGATCCAGCCCGCCTCGTCCGGAATGAAGAACGACACCGCGTACGCGATCTCTTCGGGCGAGCCCAGGCGGCCCGTCGGGATCTGCTGGATGATCTTGTTGCGCACCTCTTCCGGAACGGCCATCACCATGTCGGTGCCGATATAGCCGGGCGAGACGGTGTTGACGGTGATGCCGAAGCGCGCGTTCTCCTGCGCGAGCGAAATCGTGAAGCCGTGCATGCCGGCCTTCGACGCCGCGTAGTTCGCCTGGCCGTACTGGCCCTTCTGGCCGTTGATCGAGCTGATCTGGATGATGCGGCCCCACTTGCGTTCGCGCATGCCGTCGATCACCGGGCGCGTCACGTTGAACACCGAGCCCAGGTTCGTCGCGATGACTTCGTTCCACTGCGCGGGCGTCATCTTGTGAAACGTCGTGTCGCGGGTGATGCCGGCATTGTTGACGACGATTTCGACCGGACCGAGCGCGCCTTCGATTTCGCGCACCATCGCCTCGCACTGCGCCGGGTCGGAGACGTCGGCCTTCGAAAGGTGCACCTCGATGCCCTTGTCGCGCAGCTTCTGCTGCCAGGCGCGAGCCTTGGCCTCGTCGCGGTAGTTCGTTGCGACCCGATGGCCCTTGTTGGCGAGGCTTTCGATGATCGACGTTCCGATGCCACCGGTGCCACCGGTGACCAGTGCTACGCGACTTTGCATGAGTTGCTCCGTGCCGGCGCGACGTGCGCCCTCTGTCCGATTCTAGGCACGAAGCTTCAAGCGCGTGTTGCGATGCGCGGGATTTTCGCGGGATCGAACGCGGCGACTGCGCGGTCCAGCCAATCGCGCGGCGTCTCGTCGCTTGAATGTTGCAGTGCAACCTGACCCAGCGCCTGCCATGCGCGCTGCAGCGCGGCCATCGGATCACGTGGGTCGACGGGATTCGACGCCAGTGATTTCGAGAGCTTGCGGCCTTCATCGTCGATCACTACGGGCAGGTGCGCATAACCGGGCGTCGACAGGCCCAGCGCGCGCTGCAGCAGGATCTGGCGCGGCGTTGAATCGAGAAGGTCGGCGCCGCGCACGACGTGCGTGATGTTCTGCGCCGCATCATCGACGACCACGGCGAGCTGGTACGCCCACAGCCCGTCCGCGCGACAGAGCACGAAGTCGCCGACCTCGACATCGACATCCTGCACCTGCGGGCCGAGCAGGTCGTCGTCGAAGCGCACGCGCGTGCCGTCGGCGACGCGCAGGCGGACCGCCGGGCTGCGATGCGCGTCGGGCGCGCGAACGCAGGCGCGATGCACGCCGTCCGTCCCGGCGAGATCGCTGCGACTGCACCAGCACGGGAACGCGAGGCCGCGGTCGGCCAGGTCTTCGAGCGCCGTCCGGTAGAACGCGTCGCGATCGCTCTGGAATTGGATGGCTTGGTCGGCGTGCAGCCCGAATGCCTTGAGCGCATCCAGCTGGCGCTGCGCGGCGCCCGGCACTTCGCGCGGCGTATCGACGTCTTCCACGCGCACGAGCCACCGCCCGCCAGCGCGTCTCGCGAACAGCCAGCTGCCGAGCGCAGCGAGCAGCGAACCCGCGTGCAGGTCGCCGGTGGGCGAGGGCGCGAACCGGCCGCGATATCCGCTGCCCGTCATGCGTGTGAAGCGCTGCTGGCCGCCGCGAAGCCGGGGGATTGAAAAGCGGCCGTGAACGCGCCACGTTGAAGGCGACGTAACACCCTTCCGCGGATTCTCGACGCCATGTTCAAGCGACTTACCCTGTTCCTCGCGACCAACCTCGCCGTCCTGTTGCTGCTCAGCGTCGTCATGCGCGTGCTGGGCGTTAACCCGCAGACCAGTGGCGGCCTGCTCGTCATGGCGACGCTGTTCGGCTTCGGCGGCTCGTTCATCTCGCTCATGATGTCCAAATGGATGGCCAAGCGCACCACCGGTGCGCAGGTCATCGAGCAGCCGCGCAACGAGTCCGAGCGCTGGCTCGTGGACACCGTGCGGCGGCAGGCCGAATCCGTCGGCATCGCGATGCCGGAAGTCGCGATCTACGACGGCCCGGAAATCAACGCGTTCGCGACCGGGCCGAGCCGCAACCATTCGCTGGTCGCGGTGTCGACCGGGCTTCTGCGCAACCTCGATCGTGACGAAGCCGAAGCGGTGCTGGGCCACGAGATCAGCCACGTCGCGAACGGCGACATGGTCACCATGATGCTGGTGCAGGGCGTGCTCAACACGTTCGTGATCGTGCTGGCGCGCGTGGTCGGACGCATCGTCGACGGCTACCTCGGCGGCAACAATCGCAACGGCGGATTCGGTTATTTCATTACCGTGATGGTGCTCGACATGGTGTTCGGCCTGCTCGCCAGCGTGATCGCGATGTGGTTCTCGCGGCATCGCGAGTTCCGCGCCGATGCGGGCGGCGCGCGCCTGGCCGGGCGCGAGAAGATGATCGCCGCGCTCGAGAAGCTGGCGCGCAACCATGGCGAGACCACGCTGCCCAAGCAGGTGCAGGCGTTCGGCATCAGCGGCGGCGTCGCACACGGTCTGCGCAGCCTGTTCATGACGCATCCGCCACTGACCGAGCGCATCGAGGCGCTGCGTCGCATGCCATCGGAAACGCCATCCGTGCGCGTCGTGCACTGATCGGCTGCCGGAACGAAAAAGCCCGCCATCCGGCGGGCTTTTTTTTGTTCGAGCGCTGCCGTGGATCAACCGAACTCGTAATCCATCGTGGTGCTGACGCCCGCGAGGAAGAAGCCCTGCGCGTAGTCGACGCCGGCGCCGAACAGCACGCTCATGCTCTGTGCGTCGCGCACGTGCTCGGCGATGGTGTGCTTGCCGAGCGCGCGCGCCTTGTCGGTGATCTCGCGCAGCCGCTTCTGGTGCTCGGCGCTGGTGCCGAGGTTTTCCATGAAGGTACGGTCGATCTTCAGGAAGTCGGCATTGAAGTGCGCGAGCAGCTGGAACGAATTGAGGCCGGCGCCAAAGTGCTCGAGCCCGACGCGCACGCCCGAGCGCGCGGCGCGCGCCTGGAACTCCTGCGCCGCACGCAGATTGGTGAACACCTTCGATTCCGGCAACTGCACCACCAGCAGGCTACCGTCGGCGCCGTGCTTGGTGATCTGCTCCTCGATGTGCTTGAGCAGGCTGTCGTCCTGCAGCGAACTTTCGGTGATCTTGACCAGCAGCGTGGTGCGCTTGCCGGCGCGGATGCGCTCGCCGATGACTTCGAGCGCACGGCCGACGACCCAGCGGTCGATCTCCCACAGCAGGCCGTTCTCTTCCGCGATCTGCAGGAAGGCGAGCGGCGCGACGAGCTCGCCCTGGTCGCCCTTCATGCGCAGGTAGGCCTCGTAGATCTCGCCGGGCTCGCCGTGCAGGCTGACGAGCGGCTGGTAGGCCATCGCGAAGCGGTCGGAATCGAGTGCGTCGCGGATGCGGTCCACCCACGCCTGCACGCGTTCTTCCTCGGCACGGTCGGCGGCGCCAGGGTCGAAGATCTCGGCGCGGTTCCCACCCATGCCAACGGACGACTGGATGCCCTGAGTCGCCCGTGCGAGCACCGCGGTGACGCTCGCGATCTTCTCGCCGATCTGCACGCCGCCGATGCTGATGGTGGCGTTGAGCGATCGGCTGCCCGCTTCGACCACGTGCTCGGCGAACGCATTGCGCACCTGCTCCGCGAGCATCTGCGTCACTTCGTGGTTCGCGCCGCGCGACAGCGCCGCGAACTGGTGTTCGCCGAAGCGGGCCAGCACGACGTCCTCGGGCACGCTGTCGCGCAGGCGGCGCGCGCACGCGGCGACGAGGTCGTCCGCGGCGTCGAGGCCGATGTCCTGCAACAGCTTCGCGTAGTAGTCGGGCTCGATCAGCAGGAAGCCGTGGTGCGTCGAGTTCTGCGCCGCATCGGCGACGGCATTCTCGAGCGCGCGCAGGAACGTCGCGCGATTGAGCAGGCCGGTGACCTGGTCGCGCTGCCGCAGCTCTTCGACTTCTCGCTGCAGGTCCGGATCGATCTCCTGCCGGCGCAGCACCAGCTGCAGGCAGTGCTCGCCCTCGTACATCGCGGGCGTGAATTCCATGACGGCGGGAAACTGGTTGCCATCGAGCGTGCGCGCTTCGACTTCGACGCGCGGCGGCGGCGCTTCGCCCTTGGACAGCTTCTTCAGGAGCGCCTTGAACGCCTCGACGTGCGACGGCGCGATCATGTCCAGCAGCGACATGCCCTCGACCTCGTCGAACGACTCGTAGCCGAACATCTCGAGGTAGGCCGAATTGGCCCGGATGTGCATTCCCTCGTGGATGTAGGCGATGGGGTCGCGCGAGGACTCGATCAGCGAGTCGCAGCGGCGCTCGGTCTCGCGGACCTGGAACTCGAGCTTGCGCAGCGCGCGGCGCGCTTCGAGGTCGGCCCACTCGGTGCGGACCACGCTGACGATGTGGTCATTGCGATGACGGAGCAGCACGCCGCGTGCGCCGAGCGACATCGCCTCGAGCACGACGGCTTCGTCGATCTGGTCGACGAGCATGAGTACGGGGAGATCCTTGCCGCTGGTCGCGACCTGCTGCAGCACCGCCTCGGCCGAGACGATCCTGGCCTTGCGGTCGAGAAGAACGACGTCGGGCGACTGCTGGACGACCTGGTGGACCAGCTCGTCCGCGTTCTCCGGCCGCGACGGGCGCACCGCGATGCCGGCATTGCGCAGCGTGCTGACGACGGCCTCGGCCGCCTCAACGCTGTCGTCGACAATCAGAAGTCGCAGGGCCGCGTCTTTCCCGAACTGCATTCCCATCTCCTGGCGGTCGGGCTCTTTTATGACATGCCGGCCGTGGTGCCGTCATCCCCGAGCGGTCGATCCGGGGCGACGAATGGCGCCCTGGCCGCAAGACTGTGACGGAGAGGCGTACTTCGGCGTACGGATATCTCCCCATCGGCCGCCCGCGCCAAAACTTTCAGAGTGGGCGCTTGCCGGGGTCTCCGGCCACTTCGCGGACCAGCCGCGGGACGAGGTAGCCGGACAGCCGGGCGGCCAACGCGCGATGCAGCTCGCGGGCGCGGTCGTCGTCGACCTCGAAGTGCGCGGCACCCTGCACGCGGTCGAGCTGGTGCAGGTAATAGGGCAGCACGCCGGCGCGGAAACCGCGCTCGGAGAGGTCGGCGAGCGCATCGACCGAGTCGTTGACGCCGCGCAGCAGCACGGCCTGGTTGAGCAGCGTGACCCCGGCCGCGCTCAGGCGGGCCAAGGCGCCGCCGACCGAGGCATCGAACTCGTTGGCATGGTTGGCGTGCAGCACCACCGTCACCGGCCAGGGCAGGGCGCCGAGCCAGGCCAGCAACTCGTCGTCGACGCGCTCCGGCAGCACCACCGGCAGGCGGGTGTGCACGCGCAGCCGGCGCAGGTGCGGGACCGCGGCTAGCGCGTGGGTGAGTTCGGCCAGCTTCGGCGTCGACAGCGACCATGGATCGCCGCCCGAGAGGATGACCTCGTCGATGGACGTATCCGCCGCGATCAGCGCGACTGCCTCGCGCCAGTTCGCCGCCGCCGCGGTCTCGTCGCCGTACGGGAAATGCCGGCGGAAGCAGTAGCGGCAATTGATCGCGCAGCTGCCCGTAGCGACCAGCAGGGCGCGGCCACGGTACTTGCGGATGACGCCCTGGCCGGCGCGGGCCAGCGAATCGCCGACCGCGTCCAGCGCGAAACCGGGTGATGGCCGCATCTCCGCGTCGAGCGGGAGCACCTGGCGGAGCAGGGGGTCGTTGGCGTCGCCGGGGCGCATCCGCGCCACGAAGCCGCGCGGCACGCGCAGGGCGAACTGCGAGGCCGCGTCCTCCGACATGCCGGTCCCCGCCTCTTCCAGCCCCACCATCGCGAGCAGCTCGCGCGGGTCCCGCACGGCGTCGCGCCAGAGCTGTTGCCAGCGCACGGCCGGGGGCGCGTGCGACGTGGAGAGGGCAGCGGGTATCATTGCGGGCTGATCTGCTCGATTCGCCGGTCGCATCCGCGTCCCGGCACCGCCCCATTCTAGCTGGCGCCCACAGGCCCGGCCCGCATTCGCAGGAGTTTTGCATGGCCACCCTCGGCATGAACGACGTCAAGACCGGACAGAAGATCCTGGTCAACAACGACCCGGCCGTCATCACGGAGACCGAGTACGTCAAGCCGGGCAAGGGCCAGGCGTTCACGCGCATCAAGTACCGCAGCATCAAGTCCGGCCGCGTCGTCGAAATGACGATGAAGGCGACCGACAACGTCGAGCACGCGGACGTCGTCGATACCGACATGCAGTACCTCTACTCGGACGGCGAGTACTGGCACTTCATGAACCCGGAGTCCTTCGAGCAGGTCCAGTCCGACAAGAACGGCATGGGCGGCGCCGAGAAGTGGCTGAAGGGCGAGGAAGAGTGTGTGGTCACGCTGTGGAACGGCACGCCGATCATGGTGCAGCCGCCGAACTTCGTTGAGCTGAAGATCGTCGAGACCGACCCCGGCGTGCGCGGCGACACCTCGGGCGGCGGCGGCAAGCCGGCGACGCTGGAAACGGGCGCGGTCGTGCGCGTTCCGCTGTTCGTCAACCAGGACGAGATGATCAAGGTCGACACGCGTTCGGGCGAGTACGTCAGCCGCGTGAAGTGAGTCATCGCGCGGCCGGGCCACCGGTCGCCGCAATGCCGAAGCCCGCGGCCCGCCGCGGGCTTTGCTGTATCGGGCCAGCGCTTTCGCCGTGGTAACGCGAACGCGGCTAGCCTCCGGCAACCGACACGAGGTGATGGGATGGGCGAGGGTGCCAAGCAACACTGCGATGTCCTGATCGAAGCCGGCTGGGTCGTCCCGGTCGAGCCGCACGCGGAAGTCTGGGACGACCACGCGGTCGTCATCGATGGCGGCGTCATCGTCGCGATCGGCCCGCGCGCCGACATGCGCGAACGCTTCCAGCCTTCGGAAACGGTGTCGCGCCCGAATTCGGTGCTCATCCCCGGCTTCGTCAATTCGCACACGCACAACCCGATGACGCTGTTGCGCGGCATCGCCGACGACCTGCCGCTGATGGAATGGTTGCAGGGCCACATCTGGCCGGTCGAAGGCGCGGTGATCGGGCCCGACTTCGTGCGCGATGGGGTGTCGCTGGCGATCGCCGAGATGCTGCGCGGCGGAACCACCTGCGCCAACGAGAACTACTTCTTCCCCGACGTGCAGGCCGAAACGTACAAGCGTTACGGCTTCCGCGCGCTGGTCGGCCTGCCGGTCATCGACTTCCCGACCGCGTGGGCGAAGACGTCGGACGAATACTTCGGCAAGGCCGCCGACGTGCATGCGGCATGGCGTGGCGACGCGCTGGTCGGCACCGCGATCGCGCCGCATGCGCCGTATACCGTGAACGACGCGAACTTCGAGCGCGTCCGCGACTTCTCGCACGAGCGCGACGTTCGCGTGCATCTGCATACGCACGAGACCGCGCAGGAGATCCGTGATTCGATCGCGCAGTTCGGCATGCGCCCGCTCGCGCGCCTCGATCGCCTCGGGCTGGTGAACGATCGCCTGATCGCCGTGCACATGACGCAGCTCACCGACGACGAAATCGCGCTGTGCGCCGCGCGCGGCGTCTGCGTGGCGCACTGTCCCGAGTCGAACCTCAAGCTGGCCTCGGGCTTCTGTCCGGTGTGCAAATTGCAGCGCGCTGGCGTGACATTCGGGCTCGGCACCGATGGCTGCGCCAGCAATAACGATCTCGACATGGTGGGCGAGACTCGCACCGCCGCGCTGTTGGCGAAAGCGGTTGCGGACGATGCCTCCGCACTCGACGCCGCCAGCGCGTTGCGCGCAGCGACGCTCGGCGGCGCGATCACGCTCGGCCTGGGCGCGACGATCGGCTCGATCCGCGAGGGCAAGCAGGCGGACCTCGTCTGCGTCGACCTCGACGACATCGAAAGCCAGCCGCTGTTCCACGTCATCTCGCAGCTCGTCTACGCGACCGGTCGCCATCAGGTCACCGATGTGTGGATTGCCGGCCGCCGCAAGCTGCGCGATCGCGAACTCGTCGACATGGACCGCGATGCCCTGCGCGCGAACGCGCGACAGTGGCGCGATCGCATTCGCCAGATCCGGACCGCCTGATGACCACTTCGACCGCCGGCAATTTCCGCCAATCCGAACTCGACCGCTTCGGTGCGCTCGCCGCCCGCTGGTGGGATCCGCATGGCCCGCAGAAGCCGCTGCACGCGCTGAATCCGGTGCGGCTGCGGTACGTGGCCGATCGCGTGCCGCTTGCGGGCGCGAACGTACTCGACGTCGGCTGTGGCGCCGGCCTGCTCAGCGAGGCGATGGCGCTCGCCGGTGCGAACGTGACGGCGATCGACCTCGCGCCGGAACTGGTCAAGGTCGCGCGACTGCATGCGCTGGAAAGCGGGGCGACGCTCGACTATCGCGTGCAACCGGTGGAGGACGTCGCGGCGGCATCACCGGCGTCGTTCGATGCGGTGACGTGCATGGAAATGATCGAGCACGTGCCGGACCCGTCGGCCGTGATCCGTGCATGCGCCGATGCGCTGAAGCCGGGCGGCCGACTGTTCGTTTCGACCATCAACCGCACGCCCGCCGCGTTCGCCTTCGCGATCGTCGGCGCGGAATACGTCGCGCGATTGCTGCCGAAGGGCACGCACCAGTACCGCGACTTCGTGCGTCCATCGGAACTCGGCGCGTGGCTGCGCGCCGCCGGCCTAGAGCTCGAGGACGTCAGCGGCCTGATGTACCTGCCGATGCTGCATTCCGCGCGGCTCACGCGTCGCACCGACATCAACTACATTGTCAGCGCCCGCAAGCCCGAATGAGCGACGCAGGCTTCCCAAAGGCGGTGCTGTTCGATCTCGACGGCACGCTGCTCGACAGCGCGCCGGACATGGTCGCGGCGGTGAATGCCATGCGCGTGGCGCGCGGCGAGCCGCCGATGGCGCTGGATGCGCTGCGCCCGCACGTGTCGAAGGGCGCGCGCGCGATGGTCGGCGCGGCATTCCCGCGGGTCGACGCCGCGACCCGCGACGCCTGGATCCCCGAGTTCCTCGATCACTATCGACGCGAGCTCGGCCTACACGGCCGTCCGTTCGACGGGATCGAAGAGCTGCTGGCTGCGATCGAAGCCGCCGGCTCGCGTTGGGGCATCGTCACCAACAAGCCGGAATCGCTCGCGGTTGCGTTGATGCCGATCCTGCGCTGGGACACGCGCTGTGCCGTACTGATCGGCGGCGATTCGTTGCCCGCGCGCAAGCCTGACCCGTTGCCGCTGCTCGTTGCCGCGGAACGCATGGGAGTGGACGTCGCGGATTGCGTCTACGTCGGCGACGACGAGCGCGACATCGTGGCCGCGCGCGCCGCCGGCATGCGATCGGTGGTCGCGCTCTGGGGTTATCGACTGGATGACGACGATCCGGTGTCGTGGCAGGGCGATGTGATGCTCGACACCCCGCGCGACATGCTCGATGTATCGAAATGGATGTCGCCGTGAACGAAGCGGACGCGCATCCGGCTGGCGACGCGACCGCGTTCGTCGCGAAGTGGCGCGGCGCGTGGCCGGAATGGTCGCTGGTGGAGCGGTTCGTGCCGGCGTCGCAGCGCGAACTCGTCGACGCTTGGCATGCGCTGCAGTTCGAATGGCAGGAAGCGACGTGGCGCGGCGACGACGCACGCCCTGGCGAAGCCAAGCTGCGCTGGTGGATGGACGAACTCGTCGGTTGGGAAAAGGGCATCCGCCGCCATCCGCTCGGGGCCGTGTTGCAGAAGCAGCCGGTCGCGTGGGCCAAGCTCGCACAGGCGTTGTCGGGCCTGCTCGCCGCGCGCCACCGCCCGCGTGACGCGGACGAAGCGCGAGAGCAGCTGCAGGCCACCTCAAGCGCCATCGCGTCGAGCGAGCGGGTGCTGTTCGGGCGCTCCGATGCCGACGCGGTCGTCGCGAGCTGGCTGCATGCACGCCTCGCGCGACATCCCGATAGCGCGGTGCCAACGGCGCATGCGTCGCACGACGACGCGGTCGCGCGTTGGAGCCGTGCCCTGCTCGCGGACTGGCCGCCCACGCGGTTGCTGACCCCGTCGCGCGGCATCGCGCTGTCGCTTGCACGTGCGCGGCTCGCGAGCGGCCGGCCCGACGCACCGCTGTCGCCGTGGTCGGCCCTGTGGGCGGGTTGGCGCGGCGCACGCGGCTGACGCGCCACGGACCGTTCCGCCCGTATTCCCGGGCGTGAAACAGCGCGCCGGTAGAATGTGCAACTTCACCGGATTGCACGACCCGTCGATGACCCAGCCCCGCGTCATGCCCGATGTTGCGCTCGACCGCGCCACCACTGCGCGTGCGCTCGATCGCGTCGGCATGGCCGGCATCGCGCTGCCGGTGCGCACGCGTTCAGCGACCGGCGAATCGATGCAGGTTCCCGCGAAGGTCGATGTATTCGTCGACCTGCGCGATCCCGACGCGCGCGGCATCCATATGTCGCGTCTCTACCTGCGCCTGCAGCACGCATTCGCCGCCGAAGAGATGACGCCCGATGGCCTGGCGCGCGTGCTCGAGGCGCTGGTCGAAACGCAGGGCGAGCTGTCGCGTTCGGCGCACCTCGCGATCCGCTTCGACCACCTTCTGCTGCGTGCCGCACTCGCCAGCGCGAACGCAGGCTGGAAGGCGTATCCGGTCGAGGTGGTTGCCGCACTCGTCGATGGCCGCGTGTCCATCGAGCTCGCCGTCGCCATCGACTATTCGTCGACGTGCCCCGCCTCCGCGGCGTTGTCGCGGCAGATGACGGCCGAAGCTTTCGCACGCACGTTTGGTGCGGATGGCACGGTCGATGCGGCGTCGGTGCATGACTGGTTGCGTTCGGAGCAGGGCCTGGTCGCGACGCCGCATGCGCAGCGAAGCCGTGCGGAAGTGCGCGTGCGTCTAGCGGCGAGATTGCCGTCGCTGCCCATCGTCGATCTGATCGACCGCGTGGAAGCCGCATTGGGCACGCCCGTGCAGACAGCCGTGAAGCGCGAGGACGAACAGGCCTTCGCCGCGCTCAATGCGCGCAACCTGATGTTCTGCGAGGACGCCGCCCGTCGCGTCGCGCATGCGCTTGCGCACGATCCGCACGTCCTGCGATTCGACGCGCGTGTCTCGCACCTCGAAAGCCTGCACGCGCACGACGCCGTGGCGTCGGTGAGTGGCGAGGGCGCCGGCGGGTAGATTGGCGCCCTGTGGTGACGCCGCTCGGGCGTGCGTCGATGGAACGGACGCGCACTGCCCCTACGGTTGCGGTGGCTCGCCCATAAGCAGCGGATCAATCTGCGCTTCGAACCACGCTGTTTCAGCATGTACTCGCGACGCGCCGCGCGCGCGGGCTCGGCGAGTCGCAGGCTCCAGCACGAGTAATGGCTCCATCCGTACGTCGAACCGCGCCGCCTCGGTATGCACTCGCGATGCGGCGACAACGCGCCGCCGCGCGCCCCGGCTCAGCGAGTCGCGGACTCCAGCACGAGCAATGGGTCGATCCGTACGTCGAACCAGTTCATGCCCCAGTGCAGATGCGGGCCGGTCGCACGACCGGTCGCGCCAACCGCGCCGATGACCTGTCCCTGCTCGATGTGGTCGCCGACGCGCACGTCGATGCGCGAAAGATGCAGGAAGTTCGAACTCACGCCGTGGCCGTGGTCGAGCACGACGGTGCCGCCGGTGAGGTAGAGATCGGGATCCGCGAACGTGATCGTGCCTGCCGCGGGCGCGTGCACCGGTGTTCCCTGGGCGGCGGCGATGTCCATGCCGGAGTGCGGCGCGCCGGCGCTGCCGTTGTACACGCGCTGGTTTCCGAAGCGACCGCTGATCCGGCCCGGTACGGGCCATTCGAAGTGCTGCAGGAAGTCACTGCGCTCGTCATCGCGCGTGCGAACGGCGGCAACGCGCGCCTGCTCGGCCTGGATGCGCGCGGCGATCTCGGGCGGCGGATTGACCGTCGCGGGCGGTACGCCGTCGACATGCTCGATCGGCCAGTCGCGCGGAAGGATCTGGATTTCGATCGTCGTGGGCGATGTGCCCGGCGTGTCGATCGACACCGGCATGCGCCCGGCTGCGTCGCGCGCGATGCCGAGCGCGAAATGGCCGTCGGGTGCGACGCGCACATCGCGTCCGGCGAACCGCACATGCGCATCCGCAGACGTGCGGCCGATCACGAGGGCGCCTTGCGACGCCGTCGGCGGCAGGTAGGTAGCGATACGCGCGGGCGCACTCGCAGGCGCCGACGCGCTGCGCGGCGATACCGCACAGGCAGCTAACAGCACCAGCATCGGAGCGATGAGGACGCGTCGCGCCATCGATGATCTCCGCAAGCCGTGGAGACCGATCATCCGCGCGCGTTCCGGAATCGCCGCTGAGTCATCGCGGCGGCACCGGGTCATGCCCACCTGGATGGAAGGGATGGCAACGCAGCACGCGCCGCGCGGCGAGCCAGGAGCCACGAACCGCGCCGAAGCGCGCGATCGCGTCCATGGCGTACACCGAACAGGTCGGGTGGAAACGGCAGCGCGGACCGAGAAGCGGGCTGATCCATCGCTTGTAACCGCGGAGAAGTGCGATAAGAGCGCGGTCGATCACGGAATCTTGATGCTCCGGCTCACCATGATGGCGGCCTCATCGCCGCGGTTGTGCGCTGTACGGCGTAATCGCGGACCTCATGCAATCAGCGTCGAAGCACGCTAGAAGTCCCTGTCGGAACACACATTGCGTGTGTGTTGCCGCAGCTGTCACGGGCAGGGTATAACAGCGCGCTTTCCCGCCTCAAGGGAAGAAGGACAGGCGCTCGTGGCGACAAAGAAAACCGCGAAGAAGGCCGCCTCGCCGGCCAAGAAGTCCGCAGCGAAGCCGGCGGTGAAGAAAGCCGCCAAACCCGTTGCGAAGCCGGCTGCGAAAAAAGCCGTAGCGAAGAAGGTCGTCGCGAAAAAGGCGCCGCCGAAGCCCGCTCCGAAGGCGAAGCCCGCGCCTGCGAAGAAGGCGATGCCTGCAGCCGCGAAAAAGGCGGTGCCGGCAAAGAAGGCGGCTCAGGTCGCTAAGGCGCCGGTGAAAAAGGCGGTGGCGAAGGCGCCGGCACCGTCACGCGCGGTTGAAACGCCGGCGCGCAAGCCCGCAGTTGCGAAGAAGGCGCCCGTCGCTGCCAAGCAGCCCGTGCCGGCGGCGAAGCCCGTCGCGCAGGCCGCGGTGGCGCGGGAAAACACGAATGAACGTCCGACGCGGTCCGGTTCCTCCGGTCCCGCGGCGGGCGCGTTGAAGAACGGGACACCGTCGACCGCGAACAGCGCGGCGCGTCCGTCCCCGCAGGTGGAGTCGATGAGCAGGAACGCAAACAAAAAGAGCGCAGCGGCTCCAGCCGCAGCCACGGGCGGCCCCGCCGTCGTGGTCCAGCGCCCGTCCAGTGGCAAGGTCGCCGTCGCCGTGACGGCCAGCCGTGGCAGCGCCGCGGCGAAAACGGGCGCGCGCCGCATTCCCGAGTACAAGACCGACGACGCCTCGGGCCGGCCGATCGTGCCGGATGGCTACAAGCCGAAGGCGGACGAGGAGTACATGAATCCGTTGCAGCTCGAGTATTTCCGTCAGCGCCTGCTGTCGTGGCGCGGAGATCTCGTCGAGGAGTCGAAGCAGACGATCGAGAACCTCCGTGAGGAAGTGCGCGACGTCGGCGACGAGGCGGAGCGTGCGACACGCGAAACCGAGAACTCGCTCGAACTGCGTACGCGCGATCGCTACCGCAAGCTGATCAGCAAGATCGACAGCACGCTCAAGCGCATCGACTCGGGCGATTACGGTTACTGCGCCGATACGGGCGAGGAAATCGGCCTGGATCGCCTCGAAGCGCGACTCACCGCCGAGCGCACGATCGACGCGCAGGAGCGCTGGGAGCACCTGCAGAAGCAGATGGGCGACTGACCCGTCCGTCTAAGCGTCGAATCGAAGCCCCGCCTCGCGCGGGGCTTCGTGTTTCCGGCGCCGCGTCAGGCCTTCGGGAGACCTCTGGCGTACCGGTGCGCGAGCAGGGCGAGCACGATCGCGATGACGAGCACCAGTCCCTGCATCGCGAGTGCGGGCGTCGCAGGCATCCCGCCCGAGGCAATGACGAGCCCGGCGTCCTGCACCAGGACGCCGATCAGCGATGCGAGCAGCAGCGGCCAGGCGATGCGGTGCGGTTGAGTGAGCGCCACCGAACCGAGCACGCCGGCGATCACCGCCACCGCGGTACCGACGACCGACCACCCGGGCCGCGCGGCGTACAGGTGCTGTTGTTCGATCGGCATGCGCGCGATGTCGCTCGCGCTGATCCGGGCGTCCGCCGCGAACGCGAGGCAGCCCAGCACGTTCCACAGCACGGCGACGATCGCCACCGGTCGGAGCCACTTCGGTCGAGCGTTCATTGCGCGTCTCCCGGATTGCGCCGCGTGGAGCGGCGTCGGGCTAGCGTAGCTCGCGCAGGTCCAGCCGGCGCAACCTGGGGGCGCGCCAAGCGGTCGAGGCGACCACCGCGATCGTCATGCAGCCGCCGAACACCACCGATGGCACCAGTCCCATGATCCGGGCCATCGCGCCGGACCAGAACGCGCCCAGTTCGTTCGACGACCCGATGAAGATGCCGTTGATCGACGACACGCGGCCGCGCATCTCGTCCGGTGTCGCCAACTGCAGGATGGTGGAGCGCAGCACCACCGACACGCCGTCGCACATACCCGACAGCAGCAGGATGGCGGCCGACAGCCAGAACGACGTCGACAGGCCGAAACCGATCATGCACAGGCCGAAACCGGCGACCGCGCCGAGGAGGATTCGGCCCGAATGCTTCTCGAGCGGCCGACGCGCGAGATAGAGGCCGACGAGCACTGCGCCCAGCGCCGGCGCGCCGCGCAGGATGCCCAGCGCTTCCGGGCCACGATGCAGGACGTCGCGAATGAACGCCGGCGCGAGCGAAATCGCACCGCCCAGCAGCACCGCGAACATGTCGAGCGCGAGCGCGCCGAGCAGCACTTGGTGGCTGAAGACGAAGCGGATGCCTTCCCCGATGCTGCGGAAGATCGGACCGCGTTGCAGCTGTTGGGCCGGTTCGGTGACGCGCAACGACACCACCGACAACGCCGCGGCGATCGCCAGCGCCATCGCGACCGCGTAGGCGACCACCACGCTGCCCGCGCCGACCAGGGCGCCGCCGATCGCGGGGCCAATCACCAGGCCGGACTGGAACACAATGCTGCCGATGCTCGCGCCGCGCGTGTACTGCTCACGCACCAGCACGCGGCCGAACAGCGCGTTGTAGACCGGACCAAGGAACGAGCGCACGGTGCCGGTCAGCCCGACGGCGCAGTACATCAGCAGCAGGCGCGACGTCGGCACCGCCTGCGTCGTCACCAGCATCAGCACCAGCGGCGTTGCTGCCAGGCCAAAACACGCCGCCATGCCGAGCTTGCGACGCGGCAGGTGGTCGACGAGGTAACCGGCGAACGGCGCAACGCAGAAATACGGGATCACTTCCGCCAGGCCGATCAGGCCGAGCTTCAGCGGATCGTGGGTGAGCTGGTAGATCTGCCAGCCGACTGCAACCGAGACGATCTGGTACGAAAGGATCGTCAGGATGCGATAGCCCATCAGCGCGACGAACGCCGGCACGCGCATCGGGGCCGGCGCGGGGACGGCCTCGCTCACGCGGCGTCCCGCGCCGCCTGCGCGGTCTCGCGGATGCGGGCGAGCAGCGCGCTGAGGCCGTTGCTGCGCGTCGGCGAGAGATGCTTCGACAGGCCGATGTCGGCGACGAACGTCGGCTCCGTCGCGAGGATCTCGTCGGCGCTGCGGCCCGCATAGACGCGCAGCGCGAGGAAGACGAGGCCCGAGACGATCGCGGAGTCGCTGGTCGCCACGAAGTCCAGCCGCGATGCATCGCCCGAGCCCACGATCCACACCTTCGACTGGCAACCGAGCAGGCGGTTGTCCTCGACCTGCAACGCCGGGTCCATCGGCGGCAACTTGCGGCCGAGGTCGATCAGGTACTGGTAGCGCTCGGACCAGTCGCCGAAGAACGCGAACTCGTCGCGGATCGCCTCCTGGGCCTCTGCGGCGGTGGGTTCGAGCGGGAACCGCGTTTCACTCACGATGCAGGCCTCAGGCGCGACGCCAGCGGACGCCGGCCGCGGTGTCCTCGAGCAGCACGCCTTCGGCGGCGAGCTGGTCGCGGATCGCGTCGGCGCGGGCGAAGTCGCGCGATTTCTTGGCGGTGGTGCGTTCTTCGACGAGCGCCGTGATGCGTGCGTCGTCGCTGTCGTCGGCGCCGCGCGCGAACCACTTCGCGGGCGACTGCTGCAGCAGGCCGAGCGCAAGGCCTGCACCGAGCAGGTCGCCCTTGAGTTGCGACAGGCGCGCGCGATCGGCATCACCTACGGCGAGCAGGCCACGCGCGTCGCGTGCGAACTCGTTGAGCAGCGCGAGCACCTGCGGCGTGTTGAGGTCGTCGTCCAGCGCGGTCTCGACCGAATCCGGGATCGTCGCGTTGGCGTCGACATCGCCGAGGTCCCGCAACGTGCCGTACAGCCGATCCAGCGTGCGGATGCATTGGTCGATCACCGTGTCCGACCACTCCAGCGGCTGCCGGTAATGCGCGGACAGCAGCGCGTAACGCAGCGCCTCGGGCGGGTGCTTGGCGACGAGGTCGTGGATCTTCTCGATGTTGCCGATCGATTTGCTCATCTTCGCGCCGCCGAAGTTGAGCATGCCGTTGTGCAGCCAGTAGCGCGCGAATACGCGGCCGCCGTGCGCGCATTCGCTCTGCGCGATTTCGTTCTCGTGGTGCGGGAACTGCAGGTCGACGCCGCCGGCGTGGATGTCGATGGTCTCGCCGAGGTGCGCTTCGGCCATCGCCGAGCATTCGATGTGCCAGCCAGGGCGGCCGCGGCCCCACGGCGATTCCCAGCCGGGCAGGTCGTCGGTCGACGGCTTCCACAGCACGAAGTCGCCAGGGTCGCGCTTGTACGGGGCGACGTCGATTCGCGCGCCGGCGATCATCTCGTCGACATCGCGACGCGACAGCTTGCCGTAGTCGGCGAACGAGCCGACCGAAAAGAGCACGTGGTTCTCCGCGACGTAGGCATGGCCGGATTCGATCAACCGCTCGATCATCGCGATGATCTGCGGCATGTGCGCGACCACGGACGGCTCGACGTCCGGCGTCACCGCGCCGAGCGCGGCCATGTCGTCGCGGAACGCGGCGGCGAAGCGGTCGGTGATGGTGGAAATCGGCACGCCGAGTTCGCGCGCGGCGTTGTTGATCTTGTCGTCGACGTCGGTGATGTTGCGCACGTAGCGCACCGCGCCATGGCGACGCCGCAGCAGGTCCGCAAGCACGCCGAACACCACGTACGGCCTGGCGTTGCCGATGTGCACGTAGTTGTAGACCGTCGGGCCGCAGACATACATCGTCGGGCAGGCGGGATCGAGCGGCTCGAAGGCTTGCAGCCGGCGGGGCAGGCTGTTGTAGAGATGCAGGCTCATGGGCGCTCGTTCGGGCCGCGTACGGTCGAGCCAGCCATTGTAGCGGCGCGTGTGCGTCCAGCCGCCGCGCGGGGCAGAGGACAGGGGGCATTCATCGCCACGGCCGCTGCGCCGCATACACTTCCCGGTCCGGTCCCCCGCCAAGAGCCCGCCCTTGCGACGTCGAACGCTGCTGCTGGTCGCGCTGCTGCTGTGCTCCGTCGCCGGCGGCGTCGTGGCCGAGACCGTCGTCCAGCGCGAGAACGTCAGCTACGAATACGCGCGGGTGCTGCGGGTGACGCCGGTCTACCAGAACCTGACCGCGACCAGCATGGAAACGCGCTGCGACGACGGCTCGCGGCTGCAGCGGATCGTCGGCAGCGTCCGCAACGTGCTCAAACACGACTCCGCGACGGGCGGCACCAACTGCCGCAGCGTGCCGGTGCAGCGCGAGTTCAAGCGCCCCTTCGCCTACGACGTCGACTACACCTATCGCGGCGCGAAATACCGCTCCCGGCTGTCCGACGATCCCGGCCATCTGCTGCGCATTCGCATTTCCGTGACGCCGGCCCCGTAGCGCCCTTGCATCGCCCATCGCGAGACCGCAGAATCGCCGCCCTCATGCGTACCAACTACACCGACGCCGACATCCTGACCTCTGCCTACATGGCGGCGGGCATGACCTCGCGCGCCCGCCGACGCACCCGCCACACGGCTGGGTAACGCGGCACTACGCCATTTCGGCGCAGACTCGGACCCAGCCCCGCGCTGGGTCTTTTCGTTTCTGGACCCGGCGATTCATCCCGGAGACTCCATGAAGCACTTCCTCAACACCCAGGACTGGTCCCGCGCCGAGCTCGACGCGGTGCTCGCCGACGCCGCGCGCTTCAAGCGGTCGAAGATCGGCGACCAGCTCAAGGGTCGTTCCATCGCACTCGTGTTCTTCAACCCGTCGATGCGCACCCGGACCAGCTTCGAACTGGGTGCGTTCCAGCTGGGCGGCCATGCGGTGGTGCTGCAACCGGGCAAGGATGCGTGGCCGATCGAGTTCGACCTCGGCACCGTGATGGACGGCGACACCGAGGAGCACATCGCGGAAGTCGCGCGTGTGCTGGCGCGGTACGTCGACCTGATCGGCGTGCGTGCGTTCCCGAAGTTCGTCGACTGGTCGGTCGACCGCGAGGATCGCGTGCTGAAGGCGTTCGCGCAGTACTCGACCGTGCCCGTCATCAACATGGAGACGATCACCCACCCGTGCCAGGAGCTCGCGCACGCACTCGCGCTGCAGGAGCACTTCGGCACGACCGACCTGCGCGGGAAGAAGTACGTGCTGACGTGGACGTACCACCCGAAGCCGCTCAACACGGCGGTTGCCAATTCGGCGCTGACCATCGCGACGCGCATGGGAATGGACGTGACGCTGCTGTGCCCGACGCCGGATTACGTGCTCGACGAGCGCTACATGGGCTGGGCCGCGCAGAACGTCGCCGAGAGTGGCGGCTCGCTGCATGTCAGCCACGACATCGACAGCGCGTATGCCGGCGCGGACGTCGTCTACGCGAAGAGCTGGGGCGCGATCCCGTTCTTCGGCCATTGGCAGGACGAGAAGCCGATCCGTGACCAGTACAAGCACTTCATCGTCGACGAACGAAAGATGGCGCTCACCAACAACGGCGTCTTCAGCCACTGCCTGCCGCTGCGCCGCAACGTCAAGGCCACCGACGCGGTGATGGATTCGCCCGCCTGCATCGCCATCGACGAAGCCGAGAACCGCCTGCACGTGCAGAAGGCCGTGATGGCCACGCTCATCGGCCAGCGCGGCTGACCCCCGAATTTCCTTCCGAGTACATCCATGACCACCGAAAACGCCGCGTCGGCCTCCCGCGACATCGTCCTCGCCTTCTCCGGCGGCCTCGACACCAGCTTCTGCGTGCCGTACCTGAAAGAACGCGGCTGGAACGTGCACACCGTGTTCGCCGACACCGGCGGCGTCGACGCGGAAGAACGTGCTTTCATCGAAGCGCGTGCGGCGGAGCTCGGCGTCGCCAGCCACGTCACCGTCGACGGTGGCCCGGCGATCTGGAATGGCTTCGTGAAGCCATTCGTGCAGGCAGGTGAGGGCTATCAGGGTCAGTATCCGCTGCTGGTCTCCGATCGTTACTTGATCGTCGACGCCGCATTGCGGCGTTGCAAGGAGCTCGGCACCGATGCGATCGCGCACGGCTGCACCGGCATGGGCAACGACCAGGTGCGTTTCGACCTCGCGGTGAAGTCGCAGGGCTCGTATCGCATCGTGGCGCCGATCCGCGAGATCCAGAAGGAACACACGCAGACGCGCGCCTACGAACAGAAATATCTCGAAGAGCGCGGCTTCGGCGTGCGCGCGAAGCAGCAGAGCTACACGATCAACGAGAACCTGCTGGGCGTCACGCTGTCGGGCGGCGAGATCGATCGTTGGGATGCGCCGGGTGAGGGTTCGCGCGGCTGGTGCGCGCCGCGCGAGGAATGGCCGACTGCGCCGCTGCGCGCGACGATCGCGTTCAAGCACGGCGAAGCGGTGTCGCTCGACGGCGTCGCGATGCCCGGCCACAAGCTGCTCGCCAAGCTCAACGCGATCTTCGCGCCCTACGGCGTCGGCCGCGGCATGTATACCGGTGACACCACGATCGGCCTCAAGGGCCGCATCGTGTACGAAGCGCCGGGCCTGATCGCGCTGCTCGCCGCGCATCGTGCACTCGAAGAAGCCGTGCTGACCAAGCAGCAGAACCGTTTCAAGCCCGACGTCGCGCGCAAGTGGGTCGAGATCGTCTACGAAGGCTTTTTCCACGATCCGCTGAAGACCGACCTCGAGGCCTTCCTCGCCAGCTCGCAGCGCATGGTGAGTGGCGAGGTGGTGCTGGAGACGCGCGGTGGCCGCGTCGATGCCGTCGCGGTGAAGTCGCCGCACGTACTCAACGCGAAGGGCGCGACGTACGCGCAGTCGGCCGACTGGGGCGTCGAGGAGGCCGAGGGGTTCATCAAGCTGTTCGGCATGAGCAGCACGCTCTGGGCCGAAGTGAACGGAGCCGCGAACGATGCGTGATGCGGTGCTCCGCCATCTCGAAGCGCTGGTCGCGTTCGACACGCGCAACCCGCCGCGTGCGATCGGCACGGGCGGGATCTTCGACTACCTGCGCGCGCAGCTTCCGGGTTTCGACGTTCAGGTGATCGACCACGGCGCGGGGGCAGTGTCGATGCTCGCCGTGCGCGGTCGGCCGACACGGCTGTTCAACGTGCATCTGGACACCGTTCCGTCGTCGGCGGGCTGGACGCACGACCCGCACGTATTGCGCATCGCTGGCGACCGCGCGATCGGTCTCGGTGCGTGCGACATCAAGGGTGCGGCCGCGGGTCTTCTCGCTGCCGCGGCGCAGACGACCGGTGACGCCGCGTTCCTGTTCTCGACCGACGAGGAAGCGAACGATCCCCGGTGCATTGCGGCGTTCCTGGCGAGCGACCACGGGTTCACCGAAGCTTTGATCGCCGAACCGACCAACTGCGAGGCGGTGCTCGCGCATCGTGGCCTCAGCTCCGCGCGTGTCGCCTTCCGTGGCGAGGCGGGGCATGCATCGTCACCGAACGCCATGCAGCTGAGCGCGGTGCATCGCGCGATGCGCTGGGGCGTGCGTGCGCTCGACCATGCGCAATCGCTCGCGCACGAACGCTTCGGCGGCCTGACCGGCCTGCGCTTCAACATCGGCACGATGGCGGGCGGCATCAAGGGCAATGTCATCGCGCCGAGCGGCGAGTTGCGCTTCAACTTCCGCCCGCTGCCATCGATGGACATCGACGCGATGCACGCGACGTTGCGCGGCTTCGCGGGCGAGGGCGAACTCGACGCCTACGAGGAAACTTTCCGCGGCCCGCCGCTTCCCGCGGGCGTGCTGCACGAAGCGGAGAAGCAGCGTCTCGCCGCCCGTGACCTCGCCGATTCGCTCGACATCCCGATCGGCAACGCCGTCGACTTCTGGACCGAAGCCTCGTTGTTCTCGCAGGCTGGCCTCACCGCACTCGTGTTCGGTCCCGGCGACATCGCGCAGGCGCACACCGCCGACGAATGGGTCGCCATCGACCAGCTCGAAACCTACGCCGCGCACGCGGCCCGCATCATCGGAAACACGCCGGCATGACGCCGATCGAAGACATCCAGACCCGCCAGACCATCGTGCGCCTGCTTTCGAGCATGGGCAGCGCGAAGGAGATCGACCAGTACCTGCGCCGTTTCGCGCAGCTCGATGCCGAGCGATTCGCCGTCGTCAAGGTTGGCGGCGCGGTGCTGCGCGACGATCTCGACGCGCTGGCGTCGTCGCTCGCGTTCCTGCAGGACGTCGGCCTCACGCCCATCGTCGTGCATGGCGCAGGCCCGCAGCTCGACGAGGAAATGGCCGCTGCGGGTATCGCGAAGCAGACGGTCGACGGTCTGCGCGTGACGCCGCCGGACGTGCTCGCGATCGTGCGCCGCGTGATGCAGGCGCAGAACCTGGCGCTTGCGGAGGCGCTGCAGGAAGCAGGCGCGCGTTCGACGTCGATCGTGTCCGGTGTCTTCGAGTCCGAATACATCGATCGCGACAGGCTCGGCCTGGTGGGTCGCGTGAAGCGTGTCGAGCTGGCATCGATCCATGCCGCCCTGCGCGTCGGCTCGATTCCGGTGATCGCCAGCTTGGGCGAAACCGTCGACGGGCAGATCGTCAACGTCAACGCCGACTACGCTGCGAACGAGCTCGTTCGCGAATTGCAGCCGTACAAGATCGTCTTCCTGACCGGCACCGGTGGCCTGCTCGACGGCGACGGCAACGTCATCGACTCGATCAACCTGTCGACCGAATACGACCACCTGGTCGCGCAGCCCTGGCTCACTGGTGGCATGCGGCTGAAGATCGAGCAGATCCGCGAGTTGCTCGACGCGCTGCCGCTGGCCTCGTCGGTGTCGATCACGCGTCCTGCGGAACTGGCGAAGGAGCTGTTCACCCATCGCGGTTCCGGCACGCTGGTGCGGCGCGGCGAGCGCGTGCTGCGCGCGGAATCGTGGGACGACCTTGATCTGGAACGCCTGCGCGACTTGATCGAATCGGCGTTCGGCCGTCGACTGATGCCGGACTACTTCGCGCACAAGACCCTGCACCGCGCCTACGTCAGCGAGAACTATCGCGCCGCGGTGATCCTGACGTTCGAGAACGGCATGCCCTACCTCGACAAGTTCGCCGTGCTCGACGACGCGCAGGGCGAGGGCCTTGGGCGCGCCGTATGGCAGGTGATGCGCGAGGAAACCTCGACGCTGTTCTGGCGGTCGCGTCGCGGGAATCCGGTCAATGCGTTCTACATGGCCGAATCCGACGGCAGCGTGCGTCGCGGCCCGTGGCAGGTGTTCTGGTACGGCATCGAGGACTTCGGGACGATCGCGCACTGCATCGAATACTGCGGCTCGCACCCGCCGTCGCTGGAGGATCCGCGATGACCGATGTCGATCTCTGGCGCATTCCGATGCTGCAGGGCAGGCATGTGACGCTGGCGCCGCTGCAGCAACACCATGCCGCCGCGCTCGCGACGGCGGCCGCCGACGGCGCGCTGTGGACGCTGGAATTCACGAGCGTGCCCGCACCGGGCGAGGAGGCCGACTACGTTCGCTCCGCGCTCGCGTCGCGCGACCGCGGGGACTCGATGCCGTTCGTGGTGCTGGACGCTGCGGGCGAGGTGGTCGGCACCACGCGCTACTACGACATCGATCGCACGGTACCGAACCTGCACATCGGCTATACGTGGTACGCGAAGCGGGTGCAACGTACCGCGTTGAACACCGAGGCGAAGCGCCTCCTGCTCGCGCACGCGTTCGACACATTGGGCTGCGAGTCGGTGTCGCTCGAGACCAGTCATCTCAATGCGCGTTCGCAGGCTGCGATCGAGCGCCTCGGTGCGAAGCGCGACGGCGTCCTGCGCGCGCACATGCGCCACCGCGACGGCTCTTTGCGCGACACCTTCCGCTATTCCATCGTTCGCAGTGAATGGCCGTCGGTACGCGATCGCCTCGACGAGCGACTCGAGGTGTCTGCATGACCACGATTCCTGTAAGCCTCATCGGCGCACGCGGCCATGTCGGTGCGGAGCTGATGCGTCTGCTCGTCACGCATCCACGTTTCGAACTGGTGCACGCCGCTTCGCGCGAGCGCGCCGGGCAAGCGGTGGCCGAACAGGTACGCGGTGCCGCGCCCGGTCTGCGCTACAGCCTGCCGTCGCCAGACCAGCTGCCTGCGCTCAGCGATGGCGCCTACGTCCTCGCGCTTCCGAACGGCATGGCGAAGCCTTACGTGGAAACCATCGATCGCATCGCGCCGGACGCGGTCGTGATCGACCTGTCCGCCGACTATCGCTTCGACGCGGGTTGGCACTACGGCCTTCCGGAGCTCACCGACGCCGCGCCCCATCGCCGCCTTTCGAATCCCGGCTGCTACGCGACGGCGATGCAGCTGGCGATCGCGCCGATGAAAGCGATGCTCGAAGGACCCGTGCAGTGTTTCGGCGTGTCGGGTTATTCCGGCGCCGGTACCACGCCGTCGCCACGCAACGATCCCGATGCGCTTCGCGACAACCTGATGCCGTACACATTGACCGGCCACGTGCACGAGCGCGAGGTCACGCGTCATCTGGGTCATCCGGTCGAATTCATGCCGCACGTCGCGCCGCATTTCCGGGGCCTCACTGTGACCTGCAACCTGCATCTCGCGTCGGCGGTTTCGCTGGACGACGTGCGCGCGCGTTATCGCGCGTTCTACGCAGCGGCGCCGCTGGTCGAGGTGACAGACGAGCCGCCGCACGTGCGTGACATCGCAGGCAGCGCTGGCGCGACGGTGGGCGGGTTCGCACTGTCGGAAGATGGTCGCCGCCTAGTCGTGGTCGCGGTCCTCGACAACCTGCTGAAGGGCGCCGCCACGCAGGCGCTGCAGAACCTCAACCTGGCGTTCGGTCTGGACGCGCTGAGCGGCCTCGAGGGCGGCGCACGAACGGAGATCACCGCATGAGCCTGCTGTGGCAGAAGGGCGGCGTCGAAGTCGACGAGCGCATCCAGGCGTTCCTGGCCGGCGACGACGTGCTGCTCGATCGCCAATTCTTCCTGCACGACATCGATGCGTCGCGTGCGCACGCGCGTGGGTTGGTCGATATCGGAATCCTGTCGCAGGGCGAGTTCGATTCGATCGGTCGCGAACTCGGCGTGCTGGCGGATGCCTATCGCGACGGCTCGTTCGTACTCGACGCACGCTATGAGGACGGTCATTCGGCGATCGAGGACGTGCTGACCGAGAAACTCGGCGACGCCGGCCGCCGCATCCATACCGGCCGCAGCCGCAACGACCAGGTGCTGGTCGCCACGCGCCTGTGGTTGCGCGCGCAGATGGACGAGCTTGGGTCGCGCTGCCTCGAGACTGCCGGCATCGCGCTCAAGCGCGCGGATGCCGAGCGCGATGTCGCCATGCCCGGCTACACGCACCTGCAACGCGCGGTGGTGTCATCCGCGGCGCACTGGTGGGCTGGGTGGGCCGAAGCCTTCATCGACAACGCGATCCGCGCCGTGCAGACGCGCGCCTGGCTCGATGCCAACCCGCTCGGGACCGCAGCTGGTTATGGCGTCAACCTGCAGCTCGCGCGTGAGGCGACGACGCGGGAACTGGGTTTCGCGCGCATGCAGGTCAATCCCGGCTATGCGCAACTCTCGCGCGGCAAGTTCGAGATGGCGGCGCTGGAGGCGTTGGCGTCCGCGACGATGGACCTGCGCCGTTTCGCGTGGGATGTGAGCCTGTTCACGACGGCCGAGTTCGGCTTCGTCGCGCTGCCCGCGCGCTACACCACGGGCAGTTCGATCATGCCCAACAAGCGCAATCCGGACGTCGTGGAACTGCTGCGCGCGAGCCATGCGGTCGTCAGCGCGGCGCGTGCGGAGATCGAGCAGGTCGTCGCACTGCCGTCGGGCTATCACCGCGACCTCCAGTTCACGAAGGCGCCGCTGGTGCGCGGAGTGGGTCACGGCCTGCGTGCACTGGCGTTGCTGCCTGACCTGATGTCGAGCATCGGCTGGAAGCGCGAAGCGCTCGACGCCGCGCTCGATGCGTCGATGTATGCGACCGATCTGGCGATCGAACTGGCGCGCGATGGCGTGCCTTTCCGGCAGGCGTATCGCGATGCCGCGGACCCGGCGCGTTGGGCGTCGCGGGATCCGTCGACGAGCCTCGCGGCGCGTGTTTCGCCGGGCGGGGCGGGGGACCTGCGTCTGGATGTCCTGCAGTCGCGTCTCGACGCGCTACGCGGCGAAGCCGGGTCGAAGACCGGATAGTCCGGCGCGCACTAGATGCGATGCGACGTGCTCGCGAAAAAGCCTCCGGCCGAAAGGTCGGAGGCTTTTTTCCTTGCGTCACCTACATCGCGAACGGCGTTTCGCGATGGATGCCGGAGAGCCGCGCGTCCTCGCCCATCGCGAGGGTCATCGATTTCGCATGCGATACGCGGGTCGACAGGTCCATGGGCGCGCCCAGCGACTCGGCGACCGCCGGGAGCTCGACGTTGCCGGGGTTGGAACGGCGGTCAGGCCCGCTGAAGCGGCGGCGGTTGTACTCGGCCCAGCCCACCAGCAATGCCGTGGCGATGACGGCCAGCACCAGGATGACGAGGAAGATCGTCTCGTCGACCTGGTTGTTGCGCAGGTAGATTTCGACGTAGCTGGTTCGCACGCCAAGCACCCATGCGACCACCGTGATGAGCGGTAGCCAGAGATAGGCGTAAAGCACCCATGCGGCGAGGGTCAGCACGCTGTGCACGCCTCGCATCGCCTGCGGGGCGGGCTCCTTCGGCGTGTAGATGAAAGGATCGTTCGGTTGCACGGTGTTCATCGATAACCTCGGTCTGGACTGGTCCAGGTAGCAACGCCGCGTGGTTTGGCGAAGAGAATCTTTGGCACCGCGACGATGGTGGTGAGCATGCTCAGCAACCAGTACGCGATCGGGTACCAGATAATCCAGAAATAGCTGCGGCCGATGCCCTTCTCGTAGCGGCGGTCGATGAACAGGCTGATCGCGAACTGCAGCAGGCAGGTCAGGCCGAGGACGACGCCGTGCCAGTGCGGAATCAGGCCGCCGGTCTGCAGGCGCGGCGGGATGTCGAAGAAGTAGCTCATCACCCACAGCACGATCGACAGCAGCATCGCGAACGACCAGATCACGCTCAGCATGTACTCGAGCACCACGCCCCACATGCGCCGCCTGCGCCAGGCATTGAGCGACCGGGCATGGCGCGCGATGACCTCGACGCCACCGCATGCCCAGCGCAGGCGCTGGCGCCACAGGCCGCGGAACGTCTCGGGCATGAGGATGTACGCCAGTGCGTTTGGCTCGTAGCGGATGTCCCAATGGTCGATCTGCAGGCGCCAGCTGACGTCGATGTCTTCGGTGACCATGTCGTCGGCCCAGTAACCGATGCGATGCAGCGCGGTCTTGCGGAACGCCGACACCACGCCCGACACAGTGAAGATGCGGCCGTAGGCGCGCTGCGCGCGCTTGATCATGCCGATGATCGAACTGAACTCGCCCACCTGCATCTTGCCGAGCAGGGTCGAACGGTTGCGGATGCGCGGATTGCCGGTGACGGCGCCGACGCGCGGGCCGCTGGTGAGATGGAACACCATCCACTGCGTGGCATTCGGGTGCAGCAGCGCGTCGCCGTCGATGCAGACCAGGTATTCGCTGCGCGACGCGAGCGTGCCCATGCGCAACGCGTTGGCCTTGCCGAGGTTACGGTCGAGATGGATCACGCGCATGTTGGCGTGCTGCTCGGCCAGCGCGTCCAGGCGTGCACCCGTATCGTCGGTGCTGCCGTCGTTGATCGCGATGATTTCGTACTCGGGATAGTTCTGCCGCGACAGCCACGCGATCGTGTCTTCGACCAGCGCGCCTTCGTTGTGGCAGGGCACGAGGATCGACGTCATCGGATGCGCTTTCAGCGGCGGCAGGTCGTCCGGGCCGAGCTGCTTTCGTTCGCGACGGATGTAGTAGTACGCGCCGCCCGCCATCCAGAACAGAGACATCACGATCGGGTAGAAGAACGCGAATCCGAACAGTACGCCGAGCAGGTCGATGGACATCTCAGCGCTCCTGG
Organism: Lysobacter claricitrinus; assembly: GCF_045866565.1. Lineage (NCBI taxonomy): Bacteria > Pseudomonadati > Pseudomonadota > Gammaproteobacteria > Lysobacterales > Lysobacteraceae > Lysobacter > Lysobacter claricitrinus. The sequence goes on from NZ_BAAFZV010000002.1 coordinate 318,307, forward strand.
TAGGGGAACGCGCGGGCGCTGATCGCCGCGCGCGCCGGTTCGAGGGGCGGCAGGTCCTTCAGGGCGATGTCGCGGCTGTAGCCGACGTGCCGACCACCGCTGGCGACGACGCGGCGCGCCTGCGCTTCGAGTTCGTCGGCGGGAATCGGATGGGCGGTGTCTCCCGTATCGATCACGAACACCGTGCGATCGAGCGCCGCGGGTGACGCGGCGACGGTCGCGACCGCGCGGTCTACCTCGCGGCGCGAACCGCGTTGGTCGTGCGGCAGCATTGCGACGATGAAGTCGTAGCTCGACGCCAGCGACGGCATCTGCGCGGCGATCGGTGCCGCATCGCCCGCGGGGACGGTGATGGCGCGGACGCGCACGAGGTCGGGACGCACGGCTTTTGCGCGCGCCAGCGCGGCGGTCGGATCCGCACCGTCGCCGACCACGATGCCGTCGACAGGTTCGTTTGCGAGATCGGCGTAGGCATCGGGCGACGCAGCGGCCGGCATCCACGCGAGCACTTTCGCGCCGGAGCGCGCGCGGATGCGTGCGGCGACGTGCGCGAGCAGGTCCGAGCGCACCGACATCGCGCCGGTCGGGAACCACGCGGCGTCGGCGCTCGTGGCGTCGAGGATGACGTGGCTGGGATGGATGCTGCGGATGCGCTCGGCGAGCGCGTCGACGTTGCTGCTGGTGGTGGTCGCGTCGGCAGCGGCGATGTCATCGAGCGACACGCGCACGACACGGATGCCGTCCAGGCGAGGATCGCGGCGCAGTTCGTACGCGAGGTCGCTGGCGCCCGCGTTCTCGACCATCACCAGCCGCGCGCCGGGGAACGCATCGTCGCCCGGGCGGGCGACGCCCGCGTAATGCAGTTCGCTGGTGCCGCTGCGGCCGTCGGGGCCGATGATCGTCGCGAGGCCGACCGAATCGGCCGCCGCGCGTGCGGCGCCGGACACGCCGCCCACCGGCCAGACCACGATCTGCGGGCGCCGGCCGGTTGCACGCTCGAGGCGATCCGCACTGGTCGCCAGGTCGGCGCGGATCCGCTCGCGTTGCGCGGCTTCGGTTTCGTAGCCGCTGCCGGTCCAGCGACGCGTGATCGCGGCCGGGAGCAGGTCGCCCTGCGGATCACCCGCGACGGGCATGGCGAGGTCATGGCCCTGCGACGCGACTTCGACGAGCCCGCTGGCCTGCAACGCCTTGACGTCGCTCCAGCCGAGGAACGCACTGCGCGGCACATCGCGCATGCCGACGCGAACGGTCGCGCCCGATGCGTCGACGCGCGACGTAGGCACCGCAACAAGCGCCGGGTAGTCGAACGCGCGCAGCAGCGGAAGCGCCTGCGTGTAAGCGGACCGGTAGCCGCCGTCGAGCGTCAGCAACACGGCTTTGGGCGGCAGCGTGCCGCGGCCGGCGCGCGCGTCGCGGACGGCCTGCGCGCTGACCGGCACGTAGCCGTGTGCGCGCAACCAGTCGAGCTGCATGGCGAAGTTGCGCGTGGTGACGGCGTCGGCATCGGGATCGCCGTCGGCAATGCGGTCGCGGATGTCATGCCAGCCGAGCACGACGAGCGCTTCCGCCGGGCGTGGAATCGCCGCGGTCAGGAGGAGTGCGAGGAATAGCGCGACCGATCGCATCAGAACCCCCAGCGGTAGGCCGCTTCGAAACCGACACGGCGTTCGCGGCCGCCGTCGTACACCGGGCGTGCCCAGAACACGCCGTATTCGAACGTATGCCCCATCGCCGGGCGCCATTCCTGGCGGTAGGAAATCGCCGGCACCCAGTACGTGCCGAAGCCTTCCTGCCAGTACGGCCCGGCTTCAAGCGTGAGCCGCTGGCGCAGGTAGGCGTCGTAGTGCCGCCAGATCAGGTGGTTGAAACGGATCCCGACCGTCGTCGACGCATCCTGCGATGGATTGAAGTAGGGCGAGTCGTCGCGCGTGCCGCGGCTGGTCCATAGCGAGCCCAGGCCTTCGATCATCAGGCGCGGATTGGTGTAGAGCCGCATGCGGCCATACGCCCACAGCTGGTCTCGGTTGTTGCCGTCGCTGTAGTCGAGGTGCTTGTAGCCCATGTCGATGGCGCCGTAATCATTCGGGCGCCAGCTGGCGGCGATGCGCCACGAGTCGGCGTCGAAGCCCGCACGGCGCGCCTGCAATGACGTGTCGACGTCGTTGGTGGCGACCTGCGCGCGCAGCGTCCATTCGTCGTTGACGTACCACGCGCCATCGACCGTCCATGCGTCGTCGTGCTTGGGTTCTTCCGCGGTGTAACCGGACACGCGGAAACCGAAATCGCGATAGCGGTAGTCGATCGCGCCACCGATGCGGCGATAGGTCACGGTGTCGGGGTCGAAGTGCGCATCCATCGTGTCGCCGACGATGCCGAAGCGCCAGCGATAGCCCAGCAGCGGCGACCACGTTTCGTAGTTGAGGCGATGATCGCGTACGCCGAACACCGGCCCGTTGGGCGACTCGGAACTGTTGCGCCCGTTGACGAACCCGATGCGCCCCATGGGTCCGTTGCGCCACCAGATTTCGTCCTGCAGGCGCTCGGCGTGCAGGTTCTTCGGGTAGCGCTTCTGCACCTGGTCGTTCGCGGCCATGGCCTCGTCGACGCGGCCGAGTTCGTAAAGCGCCGACACGCGCGCGATCTCCGCGTCGCGGTTGTGCGGATCCATCGTCAGCGCCATGTCGTAGTGCTCGAGCGCGGCGGTGGGATGGCCGCGTCGATACATCAGCGCACCGTAGGCGGCCTGCGTGTTGGAGCGATTCGGCCCCATGCGCACGAGCGGCTCCATGATCTCCTGTGCGCGCGCGTTGTCGTCGCCGAACGAGATCATCTGCGCGTACGCCATCTCGGCGCGGTATCGCTTCCAGTTGGCCTGGTCGGACTCCGCGCCCGGACGTTCGATCCACGCCGGTTGCGACGCGACGAGCTTCTCCATCATCGGCAGCGCAAGATCGAAGCGTTCCTGCTCGAGGTATGCGTAGCCGAGCAGGATCTGCGTATCGACGTCGTTCGGGCTTTCGGCCAGCGCCTTCTCCAAGGCAGCCTGCGCCTCCTTCGGACGATGCAGCGCGAGGTAGGAATCGGCAGCCGGTCCGTGTGCGTAGGCCGGCAGGTCGACGCCCTCGCGTTGCAACGCTTCGTACTCGTCGATGGTCTTCTGGTACATGCCGAGCGCGTTGGTCGCGGTCAGCGAATCCATGCGCAGGCGGGTCTGCTCCCAGCGCGTGCGATCCGGATGCGACTGCAACTCGAGCAGCGCGTCGTAGGCGCGGCGCAGCTCGGCGTTTGGATCATCGAGATTCTCGGGATAGGCAACACCCCAGCCGATCTCATGGGCGACGCGGTCGCCCTGGATCCTGTCGCGCTCGTAGTCGGGGAAGTCGCTCGCCCAGCGGGCGCGGAGCTCGTCGGCCCTGAATGGCGCACCGACGTCGGCCAGCGTGAGCGCCTGCATCCGATACGCGACGTCGTCGCGCGGGTTGGCGGCGAGCAGGTGCTCGTAGATCGCCAGCGCGTCGGTCCACCGTTCGTCCTTGCGGGCGGCCTCGGCCTGCGCGAGCAGGTCGTCGCGCACCGCCCGGCTGGTCACGGCCGGAAGCGTGCTGACCGCACCGGATGCTGCCAGTGGGGTGCTGCCGGGCATCGGGCGGACCTGCGCCACGCCGGTCGTCCAGACGAGGGGCAGCAGGAGCGCCAGTGCATGTTTACGGAGTGGGCGCACGGGTCGATCCGAGGGGTGGAGTCGAAATCGGGGCTGAACGGCAACGAGTCTTCCGCCGGAGACGTGAAGGCAACGTAGGCTAAATCGAGAAACCGATCACAATTTAAGCGGACTGGGCCGACTCGCAACGCCATTGGGCGGCCGGACGGGGCACGGCCGACGAGCGGTGCGCAGGAAAAGCGGCCAAGCGGCCCGGACCGGCCGATCAGGACCCTTCGGGGTCGGCGAGTTCGTTGAGGTGGTCGACCCGCTGCTTGGCGGTGTCGGCGATCTCCGAGTCCCACGGAGACGGGCCGCGAACGACCACGTTCGGGATCACCGCGGCGGACGACTGTCGCCAGACCGAGTTGAGCGACTCGCGGTCCGGGTGCGACAGGATCAGCGCCGAGAGCATGCAGTCGTTGACCTGCGCGCGGCCGATCATGATCGCCAGGTACTGCGCCAGCAGGGACATCTGTTCCTTGAGGAACGCGACGTCCGCCTCGAGTGCTTCGATGCGGTCCTGATCGGGCTGGTCGTCCATGTCAGGAGACTGACAGCCCGCGATTCTCCGCGCAGTGAAGTCGCGCCTTGGCTCGCCCTCGTTGCGTCCCGTGGCGATCGGCCGCGTCCGCTGCCGCGAGTCGTGCAGACGGGCGCGCGGTCGACGGTGACAAGCGGCACCGACGAACGGTGCCGCATTTTGATCCGGCGCAAGCCTCGTGCGCGCGACCGGTCCATCGTCGATGCATCGACCCGGTGTGGGAATGACGATGACGCCGCACCAACTCGCAGACGTGCTCGCATGGTGTGCCGGCATGGGCTACGCGATCCTGCTGGTCTGGGCGTTCGCGTGGTTGGCGATCCCCGGTGCGATCTATCGCCTGCACAGCCACTGGTTCCGACTGGAACGCTCGACGTACGACGCCCTGATGTTCGTGATGATCGGCCTGTTCAAGCTCGCGTTGCTGGTCCTGTTCGTTTTCCCGCTGATCGCGTTGTACGCGACCGGCCTGGCCGGCGGTGGCGCATGAACCGCGTTCGTGGTCGCGTGTGCATCGTCACCGGCGGCGCCGTCGGCATCGGCCGCGCGTGCGTGCAACGGCTGACCGAGCAGGGCGCCGCGGTCGCCATCTTCGATATGGATGAAGCAGCGGGGCACGCGTTGGCGACGGCGCTGGAACCGCGCGGCGAAGTCGCATTCTGGCGCGTCGACATCAGCCGCGAGACCGAGGTCGCAGCCGCGATCGACGCGGTGGTCGAACGCTTCGGCGCGTTGCACGTGCTGGTCAACAATGCGGGAATCGCTGGGCCCAACAAGCCGACGCACGAACTGACGGAAGACGAGTGGGACCGCGTGCAGGCGGTCAACGTAAAGGGTGTATTTCTCTGCACCAAGCACGCGATCCCGCACATGAAGCGTGCCGGCATCGGCAGCATCGTGAATCTGTCCTCGATCTATGGCCTGGTCGGTGCGCCGGACGTGCCGCCGTATCACGCGTCGAAAGGAGCCGTCCGCTTGATGTCCAAGACGGATGCGTTGCTCTACGCAGCCGACGGCATCCGCGTGAATTCGGTGCATCCGGGTTTCATCTGGACGTCGATGGTCGAACAGCATCTGCGCGACACCGGCGCGACCGATCTCGACGCCGCGCGTCGCGACGTCGGCGCACTGCATCCACTGGGTCACATGGGCGAGCCCGACGACGTCGCATGGGCGGTGGTCTACCTCGCGTCGGACGAATCGAAATTCGTGACCGGCAGTGAGTTGGTGGTCGATGGCGGTTACACCGCGCGCTGACCCGCGCGCATCTGCATCGGCGCGGACCCGGCAGGCGAGGGCCGCGACCAAGGAGGCTGGAATGCACGACGTACTGGTTCGCTCGCGTCGGATCGATGACTGGGACGACGGCGTCCGCGCGGCAACGCGCATCGCCGGGATGCTGCACGGCTCGGTGACCGCAGTGCATGTCGTACCGATCGGCGTGCCGCCGCTGTCGCCCTACGACCTCGGCATGCTCGCGGCGACGGCGGCAATGGAAATCGCCCGGCAGCGGCGCGATTGCGACGGGCGCGCCGCCGAATTCGACGCATGGGCAGCGTCGCTCGGGGTTCGCGGCACCGCATGGCTGTCGGCCGCAGGCGACGCGGCACGCGCGCTGCGGTACCTCGCCGGTTCGCACGATCTTCTGGTGGCAGGCCTCGACCGCAAATCCGATGATCCGTGGGACAGCCCGTCCGGCGTCGGGCGGCTCGCGTCGGCGACGGGCCTGCCGACGTTCGCGCTGCCGGCCGGGCATTCGGGCGAAACCGCGTTCGGCACGGTGGTGGTCGCGTGGAACGGATCGCCCTGCGCCGCCGCGGCGCTGCATTCGGCGCGACCCTTGCTGGAGCGCGCGTCGCGGGTCGTGGTCCTCGACGGCGCGGGCAGGGCGAGCGAGCCGACAATGCCCATGCTCGATCTGCACCACGTACTCGCGCGGCACAGGCCGGACGCCGAGATCCAGGCGATCGAAGCCGGGGACGGCGGCGAAGGAACCGGTGCGATGCTGCTCCGAGCGGCACGTGCGCTTGCCGCGGACATGCTCGTCATGGGCGCCTATGGCCACGCGCGGCTTACGGAATGGGCGCTGGGTGGCGTGACCCGCCACGTGCTGTGCCATGCGGACATGCCGCTTCTGTTGCGGCACGAGCGCTGATACGGCGCAGGCGCTACCGGAAAACGAAAAAGCCGGCGCAAGGCCGGCTTTTCGATGAATTTTTTGGTCGGGGAGACAGGATTCGAACCTGCGACCTCTACGTCCCGAACGTAGCGCTCTACCAGACTGAGCTACACCCCGACAGCTGAGCCGCAAAGTCTATCGGGCGGTGAGGTTCACGACAAGGGGCGGTGAAGCTTTCCGTGGGGCCGCCGCCGCTCGCCGTTAAACTGTGACGTCCGATCCGCCCGTTCCGGGGAACCCCTTGATCAAGCCACGCACGCCGGCCGGAGTCCTCGAGCTCCTGCCGCCCGACCAGATCGCCTTCCAGCGGATGCTCGACGTCATCCGCCGCAATTTCGAGCGCTTCGGCTTCCTGCCGGTCGAGACGCCGGTGATGGAACTGTCGGAGGTGCTGCTGACCAAGTCCGGCGGCGAAACCGAGCGCCAGGTGTATTTCGTGCAGTCGACCGGCGCGCTCGAGAAGGCGGCCGAAGGTCTGCCCGAAATGGCGCTGCGCTTCGACCTCACCGTGCCGCTCGCGCGCTACGTCGCCGAGCACGAGCACGAGCTGGCATTTCCGTTCCGTCGCTACCAGATGCAGCGCGTCTATCGCGGCGAGCGCCAGCAGCGCGGCCGGTTTCGCGAGTTCTACCAGTGCGACATCGACGTCATCGGCAAGGACGCGCTGAGCGTCCGCTTCGACGCCGAGCTGCCCGCCACGATCCATGCGGTGTTCTCCGAACTCGACATCGGTGCATTCACCATCCATCTCAACAACCGCAAGCTGATGCGCGGCTTCTTCGAGCAGCAGGGCGTGACCGATGCGGACCAGCAGGCCCTGGTGCTGCGTGAAGTCGACAAGCTCGACAAACGCGGCGCCGACTACGTGCGCGACACGTTGACGGGCGACGGTTTCGGCCTCGCTGCCGACGCGGTCGACCGCATCCTGCGGTTTGTCGAGATCCGCTCGACGTCGCATGCGGACGCGATCGCGACGCTCGATCGCCTCGCGACGGAAGGTGACGTCAATGAATCGCTGGCCGCCGGCGTCGCCGAGCTGCGCGAAGTATTCGAGCTGGTGCGCGCGATGGGCGTGCCGGAAGCGGCGTACGCACTGAACCTCTCCATCGCCCGCGGCCTCGACTACTACACGGGCACCGTCTACGAGACGACGTTGAACGACTTCCCGCAGATCGGCTCGATCTGTTCGGGCGGCCGCTACGAAAACCTCGCGAGCCATTACACCAAGTCGAAGCTTCCGGGCGTCGGCATCTCGATCGGCCTGACGCGCCTGTTCTGGCAACTGCGCGAAGCCGGTCTGCTCGCCTCGGCCGAAAGCACGGTGCAGGTGCTGGTGACGCAGATGGACGCTGCGCACCTGCCACATTGCCTCGCAGTCGCCAATGATCTGCGCCAGGCCGGGTTCAACACGGAAGTGGTGATGGAAGCTTCGAAGATCGCCAAGCAATTCCGCTACGCCGATCGCGCCGGCATCCGTTTCGTCGTCGTGCTGGGGGATGACGAAATCGCGACGAACAAGGTGACCGTCAAGGACCTTCGTCGGGAGGACCAGTTCCAGGTGGGCCGCGGGGAACTCGCATCGACCTTGCGCGTGGAACTCGCGCAGCCGGTGGTGCGCGCATGAAGCCGGTGCATCTCGATGGTCGTTCGCTGACCCGCGCACAGGTGCTGGCCGTTGCGTACGGCGCGGCCGTGGAGCTTGATGAGGGCCAGCTGCCGGCCGTGGCGCGAGCCGCCGATTTCCTCGCCGAACAAGTCAGTCGCGAAGAGCCGATCTACGGCGTATCGACGGGCTTCGGCAGCAATGCCGATCGCCTGCTCGGTTCGTATCGACTGCGCAGCGGCGCGGGCAGCGATGCGAGCAACGCGCACGAGTCACTGCACGCCGAACTGCAGCGCAACCTGATCGTCACCCATGCGGTGTGCGTCGGCGAGCCGTTCGCGCCGGAAGTCGTGCGCGCGATGCTGTGCATCCGCATCAACACGTTGATGCGCGGGCATTCGGGTATCCGCGTCGAGACGTTGCGCGCGCTCGCCGCGATGCTCAACGCCGGCATCGTGCCGGTGGTGCCGCAGCTGGGTTCGGTCGGCGCAAGCGGCGACCTCGCACCGTTGTCGCATCTCGCCATCGTCCTGCTGGGCGGGGGCGAAGCCTTCCTCGGTGGCGAGCGTCTCGCGGGCCGCGAAGCGTTGCGACGCGCGGGGCTGCAGCCGGTCACGCTGTCGTACAAGGAAGGCCTGGCGCTCAACAACGGCACGGCGCAGATGCTGGCGACCGGCGTGCTCGCGCTCGCGAAGCTCGAGGAACTCGTCGACACCGCCGACCTCGCGGCCGCGATGACGATCGACGCCTTCGCCGGTCGGCTCGGCGCGTTCAAGCCCGAGGTGCACGCATTGCGTCCGCACCCCGGGCAGGTGGCTGTCGCCGCGCACCTGCGCCAGCTGCTCGAGGGCTCGACCCTCGCCGACATCCCGTACCACCTCGTGCCGCGCTTCCGACCGTGGCTGCCCGAAAGCTGGGCGACGGATGAAGCGCGCGAACTGCGTTTCGACATCGGCTGGGACTGGGTGCCGCTGTCGCAGCGACACGGGCGAGAGAAGTTCTACGACCGTTTCCGGCCGTTCCGCGGCGGCAAGAAGCACCAGCCGCAGGACAGCTACTCGCTGCGGTGCGTTCCGCAGGTGCACGGGGCGGTTCGCGACGCGCTCGCGCAGGCCGCGCGCGTGCTCGACATCGAACTCAACTCGCTCACCGACAACCCGATCGTGTTCCCGGACGCCGACGCCGCGCACGTCGAGGATCAGGTGGTGTCGGCGGGCCATTTCCACGGCATGCCGCTCGCGCTCGCGATGAGCTACGTGAAGGCGGCGATCCCGGTGCTCGCGAGCATCTCCGAGCGCCGGCTCAACAAGCTCGTCGACCCGGCGACCAACGACGGGCTGCCGGGTTTCCTGATCGGCAACGAGGACGCGACCGAATCGGGCTTCATGATCGTGCAGTACACCGCGGCGGCGATCGTCAACGACCTCGCCAGCCGTGCGATGCCGGCCTCCGTGTACTCCATCCCGACCAGCGCGAACGCCGAAGACCATGTGTCGATGGGCGCGAACGAAGCGCGCCACGTCCTCGCGATGGCCGATGATCTCGGCAAGGTGCTCGGCTTGGAGCTGTACACCGCCGCGCAGGCGCTGGACCTCCGTCGCGACATGATCAACGCCGCGCGCGCACTGGCCCGCGCCGGTTCGCTCGATGACCTGGCATCGAAGGTGGCGTGCTCGCCGATCGCGACGTCGACTGATCGCGACGCGTTCCTCGCGGAGGTCGACGGCCTGCGCAGTGAGCTCGCGGGCGCCGGCGAATTCGGGCCTGGCACCGCAGTGCAGGCCGCCCACGCGTTGATCCGCGAATCGATCCCCTTCATGGGCTTCGACCGCGCGATGGATGGTGACGTGCAGGCCGCGGTGCGCCTGGTCAGGGACGGTCGCGTGCTGGCCGCGGCGCGGCAGGCGGTGTTGGGCGACACCGTCGTCTGACGCTGTTCGCAACGCGGTAGTCCCTGAACGGGCCGGATGAACTCCGGCCCGTTCGCGTTTGCGGCCGTTGACTCGCGGCCACGGCCGCATTAACGTACTAACGCGCTAATACATTGGAACGAACGATGAAGCGACGTCCACCGCTCGAAGACGCCGAAAAGCAGCTCTCCCTCGAGGTCCTCGCCGAGGCCTTCGCCGCCCTGCGCTCGGGCGACGAGGTGCTCGCGTTCCTCGAAGACCTCTGCACGCCGGCGGAACTCGAAGCGATGAGCGATCGCTGGCGCGTCGTCCCGTACCTGCGCGATCGCGTGCCGTACCGCGAGATCCACGACGAGACGAAGGTCAGCGTCACCACCATCGGCCGTGTCGCCCGAACGCTCGAACACGGCGCGGGCGGCTACGGCATCGCCACCAGACGCCTCGCCCGCAAGCCACGCAAAGAGACCGTATGAGTGCCGTCATCGAACCCCGCGATCGCCTGCGCATCGCCATCCAGAAGTCCGGCCGCCTCGCCGATCCCGCACGCGCATTGCTCGGCTCCTGCGGTCTCAGTTGGCGCGAAAGTCGCGATCGCCTGTTCTGCTACGGCGAAGCGCTGCCGATCGACCTGCTGCTCGTGCGCGATGACGACATCCCCGGCCTCATCGCCGATGGCGTGTGCGATCTCGGCATCGTCGGCCGCAACGTGCTTGGCGAGCAGGATCTCGATCGCCAGCGCGGCGGCGCGCCGTCGGCGTTTCGCGAACTCGTACCGCTGGGTTTCGGCGGTTGCCGTCTGGCGCTGGCGGTGCCGGACGAATGGGAATGGCGCGGCGCGGCGCAACTCGCCGGTACCCGCATCGCCACGAGTTATCCGTCGCTGCTGCGTGCGTGGCTGGACGGGCAGGGCATCGACGCCGACATCGTCACGCTCTCCGGCTCGGTCGAGATCGCGCCGCGGCTCGGTCAGGCCGACCTGATCTGCGACCTCGTATCCAGCGGCGCGACGCTCGCTGCGAACCAGCTCAAGCCCGTTGCGACGCTGCTCGAAAGCGAAGCAGTTCTGGCGGGCCCGGCCGCCGAATTCGAAGGCGAGCGCGCATTGCTCGCCGAACTATTGCTGCGACGTCTGGAAGGTGCGTTGCGCACGCGCCACAGTCGCCTGTTGATGTTCCAGGCCGACCGTGCCGCGATCGCACAGTTGCTGCCGTTGTTGCCCGACGCCGATTCGCCCACGGTGCTGCAGGTCGACGGCGCCGACCGGCTCGCGCTGCAGGCGCTCTGCCACGGCCGACTGACATGGCAACGCCTCGAAGACCTCAAGCGCGCAGGCGCGCACGGCCTGATGGTGCTGCCCGTCGAGAGCATGCTGGCATGAAGCGCGTTCGCTGGTCCGACCTCGACGCCGTGGCGCGCGAGGCGTTTCTCCGTCGCCCGTCGCAACGCGTCGCGGAAGACGTCACGTCGTCCGTCGCTGCGTTGATCGCGCAGGTCCGTCGCGATGGCGATCTGGCGCTGCGCGCGCTCACCGCACGGTTCGACGGTGTCGAGATCGATCGATTCGAAGTCGACGCACAAGCATTTTCCGACGCCGCCGCAGCGCTTCCGGAAGCGCTGAAACGTGCCATCGACGACGCGGCTGATCGCATCCGCACCTTCCACGCCGCGTGCACGACCCAGCCTGTCGCGATCGATACCGCGCCGGGCGTGCGTTGCGAGCGCGTGCTGCGACCGATCCGTCGCGTCGGCCTGTACGTGCCGGCGGGCTCCGCACCGTTGCCATCGACGGCGTTGATGCTCGGTGTTCCGGCGCAGCTCGCCGGATGCGTGGATATCGTGCTGTGCTCGCCACCGCGACCTGATGGCACCGTCGATCCCGCGGTGCTGTACGCGGCACAGCGCTGCGGAATCCGTCGCGTGTTCGCCGTCGGCGGCGTGCAGGCGATCGCTGCGATGGCGTTCGGCACCGCGTCGGTTCCAAAATGCGACAAGTTGTTCGGCCCGGGCAATGGGTTCGTCACCGAGGCCAAGCGCCAGGTGTCGATGGCCGAAGGTGGCGCGGCGATCGACATGCCGGCCGGCCCGTCGGAAGTGCTGGTCATCGCGGACCGCGGTTGCACGCCCGCATTCGTTGCCGCCGACCTGCTGTCGCAGGCCGAGCACGGCCGCGACTCGCAGGTCATCCTCGTCAGCGACGACGCGACCGTGATCGACGAGGTTGCGGTTGCGATCGACCAGCAACTCGACAGCCTGTCGCGCGCTGACATCGCTCGTGCTGCGCTCGCGGCATCACTCGCCATCCGGGTCGAAACGCTCGACGCCGCGTTCGACGTCAGCAATGCGTACGCGCCGGAGCACCTGATCCTCGCCGTTCGCGAGCCACGACGTTGGCTCAATCGCGTCGAGGCGGCTGGTTCGATCTTCCTCGGCGACTGGGCCCCGGAAGCGCTCGGCGATTACTGCAGCGGCACGAACCACGTGCTGCCCACCGGCGGTGCGGCACGAAGCACCGGCGGGTTGAGCGTCGCGAGCTTCCAGGTGGCGATCACCGTGCAGGAGGTCGCGCGCGCAGGCCTCGCCGCGATCGGGCCGTGCGCGGTCGAACTCGCGATGGCGGAAGGCCTCGACGCGCACCGCCGTGCGGTATCCGTGCGGCTCGAGGCATTGGCATGAACACGCCGCTCGACCTCGTTCGCGCCGACCTGCGCGACTTCGCGGGCTACCGCTCCGCACGCAGCGATCGGCTGGCCGGCGACGTCTGGCTCAATGCGAATGAATCCGCATGGCCCAACGCCGCCGACGACGGCGCCGCGCGTCGCTATCCGGAGCCGCAGCCGCAACCCTTGCGCGATCGGCTCGCCGCGCTCTACGGCTGTCGTCCCGACCAGTTGCTCGCGGGGCGCGGCAGCGACGAAGCCATCGATCTGCTGGTGCGCGCCCTGTGTGCCCCGGGCAGCGGCGCGATCGCGACGACGCCGCCGACGTTCGGAATGTATGCGGTGAGTGCGCGCCTGCACGGCGCGCGCGTCGTCGAAGTGCCGCTCGTCGACGATGGCGTCGCCTTCCACTGCGATGTCGACGCGGTGGCGGACGCCGCGATCGCTTCCACGGCGAGCCTGGTATTTCTTTGCTCGCCCGGCAATCCAACGGGCGACGTCGTGGCGTTGGCCGACGTGCGACGACTCGCCGCGCGCGTGGACGGTCGCGCGATCGTGGTCGTGGACGAGGCGTACCAGGAATTCGCATCGAGTCCGTCGGCGATTTCGCTGCTCGCCGAATGCCGCAACGTCGTCGTACTGCGCACGCTGTCGAAAGCACATGCGCTTGCCGGCGCGCGCCTCGGCGTCGCCGTCGGCGATGCCGACCTGATCGCGCTATTGCGTCGCTGCCAGGCGCCGTACCCGCTGCCGTCGCCGTGCGTCGCATTGGTGGTCGATGCGCTGGATGCCGGGGTGCTCTCGTCCACGCGCGAACACACGGCCGCGACGATCAACGAGCGCGAACGTCTGGCCCGTGCGTTGAACGACGCGCCGGGCGTCACCCGCGTGTATCCATCGTCGTCGAATTTCCTGCTGGTGCGCTTCGAGGACGCACAGACTGCGTTCGACGCACTGCTCGCCGCCGGCATCGTGGTGCGCGACGTCCGCGCGCAGCCGGGTCTTGCGGACGCACTGCGCATCACGGTGGGTCGCCCCGAAGAGAATGATCGCGTGCTGGCCGTGCTCGCAGGTGTCGTCGCATGACGACACCCATCCTGTTCGTCGACCGTGACGGCACGCTGATCGAGGAGCCGTCCGACTTCCAGATCGACCGCTTCGACAAGCTGCGCTTCATCGCGGACGTGATTCCGGCGATGCTGAAGCTGCGCGATGCCGGGTACGAGTTCGTCATCGTTTCGAACCAGGATGGCCTCGGAACCCCGGCCTATCCGCGCGAGTCGTTCCAGGCGCCGCACGACCTGATGATGCAGGTGTTCGAAAGCCAGGGCATCCGCTTCCGCGACGTCCTCATCGATACAAGTTTCCCGACCGACAACGCGCCCACGCGCAAGCCGCAGATCGGCCTGGTGACGTCGTACCTGAAGGACCGCTCGATCGACTGGTCGCGTTCGGCGATGGTGGGTGATCGCCCGACCGACGTGCAGTTCGCCGACAACCTCGGCATACGCGGCTTCCAGCTGCGCACGCCGCAGTTCGGTGGCGAGTGGGATTGGGCCGGAATCGCGCACGCACTCGTCGATGCGCCGCGCACGGCGCGTATCGACCGCTCGACCAGGGAGACGCGGATCGTCGTCGATGTCGACCTCGACCGGGCGGCGGAACCGAACGTCCGCACCGGCCTCGGCTTCTACGACCACATGCTGGAACAGATCGGCAAGCACGGCGGTTTCGCGCTGTCGCTTCAATGCGAAGGCGACCTGCGCATCGACGAGCACCACACGGTCGAGGACTGCGCGCTCGCGCTTGGCCAGGCGCTTCGCGATGCGCTTGGCGACAAGCGCGGCATCGGGCGCTACGGGTCGGCCGATGTGGCCGCGGCCGACGGCAACACGACGGCGTCGCACGGGTTCACCCTGCCGATGGACGAGGCGCTGGCGAGCGCCGCGCTCGATTTCTCGGGCCGTCCTTACTTCGTTTTCGAAGGCGCGTTCACGCGCGAGCGCGTCGGCGACCTGCCGACCGAACTCGTCCCGCATTTCTTCCGCTCGCTGTGCGAAACCGCGGGGTTGAATCTGCACCTGCGCGTCCATGGTGACAACGATCACCACAAGGTCGAGGCGTGCTTCAAGGTCGTCGCACGTGCACTGCGTCAGGCGATCGCGCGAGACGGTCGCGAGCTTCCATCGACGAAGGGTGCACTCTGATGGACGTCGTGCTCATCGACGCAGGCGGCGCGAATATCGGCTCGGTGCGTTACGCGTTCGAGCGGCTCGGGGTGACGGTTCGTTTCAGCGCCGACCCAGTCGAAATCGCGAGTGCGGAGCGCGTGGTGCTGCCGGGTGTTGGCGCTGCCGCTGCCGGCATGGCGCGACTGCGCGAGCTCGGCCTCGTCGAGTGCGTGCGCTCGCTCAGGCAGCCGCTTCTCGGCGTGTGCCTGGGCATGCAGCTGCTGTTCGAAGCCTCGGACGAAGGCGACGTCGACTGTCTTGGGCTGCTGCCGGGCCGTGTGCGCAAGATCGCCCAGGCAGCCGGCGTTCGCGTGCCGCACATGGGCTGGAACACGCTCCACCGCGTGCGTGGCGACGCGCTCGTCGACGGTATCGAGGACGAGGACAGTGCGTATTTCGTGCATAGCTACGCTGCGCCCGTAAGCGCGGACACGGTCGCAACGTGCACGCATGGCGAGCGCTTCGCGGCGGTCGTTCGTCGTGGCAATCGCATGGGGGCGCAGTTCCACCCCGAGCGTTCCGCTGCCGTCGGCGCGCGGATACTCGAAAACTTCCTGAAGGTGGCAGCGTGAGCGGATTCACCGTCTATCCGGCGATCGACGTGCGCGACGGCCGCGTGGTTCGACTGAAGCAGGGCGACTATGCGCAGGAGACACGCTACGCGGACGATCCACTCGCGATCGCCGAGCGCTACGCGAGCGCCGGCGCGACGTGGCTGCACCTTGTCGATCTGGACGCCGCGCGCGACGGCGGCTATTCGATCGGCACGCTGCTGACCCGCATCGGAATGTCGACGAACCTCCGCGTTCAAACCGGTGGCGGCGTGCGATCCGCGGACGACGTCCAGCGCCTGCTGGATGCCGGTGCGGACCGCGTGGTCGTGGGATCGCTCGCGGTGCGGCAGCCGCAGGTTGTCGCCCCTTGGCTGGCGCGGTTCGGCCATGAACGCATCACGGTTGCGCTCGACAGTCGCGAGGTCGACGGGCGCTGGACGCTTCCGACCGAAGGCTGGACGCGCGAAGGCGCCGCCGACCTGTTCGATCTCGTCGACCTGTATGCGACGGCGGGCCTGCGGCATCTGCTGTGCACCGACATCGGCCGTGACGGCATGCTCGCCGGGCCGAATCTCGCGCTTTACGCCGCGCTCGTCGCCCGTGCGCCGTCGCTGCGCGTGCAGGCGTCGGGTGGCGCGCGATCGGTCGACGACGTGCGTGCGGCGCTCGATGCCGGCTGCTCGGGGATCGTGCTCGGCAAGGCGTTGCTGGAAGGCCGGCTTGGCGTCGAGGACGCCTTGGACGCGGCGAAGGAAACCGCGCCGTGCTGAGTCGCCGCATCATTCCGTGCCTGGACGTGCGCGAAGGCCGTGTCGTGAAGGGCGTCCGATTCCGCGACCACGTCGACATGGGGGATATCGTCGACCTCGCGCTGCGCTATCGCGACGAGGGTGCGGATGAACTCGTCTTCTACGACATCACTGCGAGTCCCGAAGGCCGCAGTGTCGATCGCGACTGGGTCGAGCGCGTCGCACGGCTGATCGATATTCCGTTCTGTGTCGCGGGCGGCATCCGAAGTGTCGACGATGCGCGCGGGGTCCTGCATGCGGGCGCGGACAAGATCTCGGTCAACACACCCGCGCTGGAGCGGCCGGATCTCATCGACGAACTCGCCGCGGCATTCGGCGTGCAGTGCGTGGTGGTCGGCGTCGACAGCCTGCGCGATGACGACGGTGAATGGCGTGTTCGCCAGTACACCGGCGACCCGTCGCGCACACGTGCGCTGCCGCGGCGCACGCTCGAGTGGATCGACGAGGCGCAGGATCGTGGTGCCGGCGAAATCGTGCTGAACTGCATGGGCAGCGACGGCGTGCGACGCGGTTACGACATCGAACAGCTGCGTGCCGCGCGCGCGGTATGCCGCGTTCCGCTGGTGGCGTCGGGCGGTGCGGGCGACGCAACGCATTTCGCTGAAGCATTCCGTGCCGATGTGGACGGCGCACTCGCGGCGAGCGTGTTCCATTCGGGCGCCGTGCGAATTCCGGAGTTGAAGGGCGAGCTTGCCGCTGCGGGCATCGAGGTGCGTCGTGGTTGAGCCGATCGCATTCGACGTCGAGTCTGTCGACTGGACGAAGCAGGACGGCCTGCTCGCCGCCGTCGTGCAGGACGCGACGACGCTGCGCGTGCTGATGGTCGGCTGGATGGATCGCGACGCACTGGCGCACACGATGGCGACGCGGCAGGCGACGTTCTTCAGCCGAACGCGGCAGCGACAGTGGACCAAGGGCGAGACGTCCGGCCACATCCTCGACGTCGTCGATGTGCGGCTCGACTGCGATGCGGACACGGTTCTCGTGCTGGCCAACCCGCGCGGGCCGACCTGTCACCTGGACCGCGCCAGTTGCTTTCCCGATGCGCCCGACAATTTCCTGGGCACGCTGGACGCACTGGTCGAGCGCCGCGCACGCGAGCGACCCGCCGGCAGCTACACCACGACGTTGTTGGAGTCCGGCATGCGACGCATCGCGCAGAAGGTCGGCGAGGAGGGTGTCGAGACTGCGCTCGCTGCGGTCGCGCAGGACGACGATGCGTTGCTGGGTGAATCGGCAGACCTGCTGTACCACCTCGTCGTTCTGCTGCGTGCGCGCGGCCTCTCGCTGGACGACGCGGTCGATGTGCTGCGGCAACGCCACGGCAAAACCCAATGACGCAGCGTCGCTGCTAGGCTTTCCGCTAGTCTCGGAGGCCGCCATGACCCGTTCGCTCGTCGCATTCGCGCTGCTCACGTTCGCCTCGTGGTCGCATGCGCAGGCTGCGCCACGATGCGACAGCGCGGTATACGAGGATCGAAACGGCAATGGCCGTCGCGACGCGGGCGAAGCCGGCATTCCGGGCATTCGCGTGTCGGACGGCGTGCGTGTCGTGGCGACGTCGGACGATGGTCGCTTCGACCTGCCCCCGATGCCCGGCCGCACGGTGTTCGTCATCAAGCCTGCAGGCTTCGACGTGCCGCGTCGCGAGGACCGCCTGCCGCTGTTCTGGGCGCACACGCCGCAGCTTTTTGCCAGCGGGCTGCGCTATGGCGGCATACGGGACGCGGGCAGCATGTGTCCGTCGTTCGGCCTGCATCGCGCTGCGCCGCGCAAAGGCGACCTGAATGTACTGGTGTTCGCCGACACGCAACCGAAGTCGCTGGTGGATGTCGGCTACTACGCGCGCGATATCGTCGAGCCGCTGCGACGTGGCGACGGGACGCCTGCGGCCGACCTTGGCATCACGCTCGGCGACGTGGTCAGCGATGACCTGTCGTTGTATCCCGAGATCACCTCGGTGACGACGCGTCTCGGCGCGCCGTGGTTGCACGTGGCGGGCAATCACGACGTGGATGCCGATGCACGACGCGACGGGGATGCGTTGCTCAGCTTCCGCCAGCAGTTCGGTCCCGACACGTTCGCCTGGGAAGAGCCGCAGGCCGATTTCGTCGTGCTCGACGACGTGATCTCGAGGCCCGGTCAGAAGCCCGCGTACATCGGCGGGCTCCGCGACGAGCAGTTTCAATTCCTCGAGCATTACCTGCCGACGCATGACGGCAAGCGCCTGCTCGTAATCGCGGTGCACATCCCGCTGTTCCCGGACGGTGGGGAAACCTTCCGCAGTGCCGACCGCGAGCGCCTGTTCGCGTTGCTGAAGGACGTGCCGCACGCACTCGTGCTCAGCGCGCACGGTCACGTGCAACGCCAGTTCTTCCACGACGCAGGCACCGGCTGGCATGGCGCCGCACCGCTGCACGAGTACAACGCGGGTGCGGCATGCGGCGCCTACTGGTCGGGTGTGAAGAACGCCGCGGGCGTGCCGGATTCGACAATGCCCGACGGGACGCCAAACGGTACGGCGCGGCTCGTCGTCGCGTCTGATGCCACGTACAAGCTGTCGTGGCAACCCGCGGGCATCACCGAGGAGTCGGGCGCGCTGACCCGCGCGATGCGCGCGCACGCACCACGCGTGCTCCGTCGAGGTGCATACCCCGCATGGGGCGTCTACGCGAACGTGTGGATGGGCGTGCCCGACCAGCGCGTCGAGTTCCGCGTCGACAACGGTGACTGGGTGCCGATGAAGCGCGTCGAGCAACCGGATCCGTGGCTGCTCGCCGAGAACGTGCGCGACGACGAAGCTGCCAAACTGCGGGGCTACGATCGTTCGCCCGAGGCGCAGCCATCGACCCATCTATGGCGCGGCGCGCTGCCGACGAACCTGGCCGTCGGCGAACATCGGATCGACGTACGCACGATCGATCGTTGGCAGGGCGAGCAGCGGGCGAACACGACGTACACGTTGCAGGATGCGCAGCCCTGAACGCCGTGGCGACGACGCAAACCTGAAGGCGACCGCGGCCCTCGTCGCCGCGAGATCTAGATGCCGACGTCCGCGAACGTCTCGACACGCCGATGGCCGCGCGTCGCATCGCCGGTGCGCGGCTGCGGATAGTCGTTGCGACGGTCGATCAGCACGGTCTGCATGCCGGCATCGCGCGCTGCATCAAGTTCTTCGACCACGTCCGACAGGAAGACGATATCGCCCGGCGCGATGCCGATGTTTTCGGCGATGCGCCGATAGCTGTCGGCGTCACGCTTGCCGCCCACCTCGGTGTCGTACCAGCCGGAGAACAGCGACGTGAGATCGCCGGCGTCGCTGTGCCCGAAGAACAGGCGCTGGGCCGGTACGCTGCCGGACGAATACACGTAGAGCGGGAACCCGGCGTCGTGCCATTCCGGAAGCGCAAGCGCGGCGTCGGGATACAGGTGCGCGGTGAAATCGGCGCTGCGATAGCCGGCATCCCAGATCATGCCCTGCAGCGCCTTGAGCGCCGTGTGCTTGCGGTCCTCGTCGATCCAGCCCTGCAGCACTTCGACGATCGTGTCGTCGCTGCAGATGCCGCCGTGCTCGACGGCCACTGCATCGAGCCAGCGTCGCACCTCGGGCTCGTTGCCGTGCTCGCGCACGAAGCCGGGCAGGGCGCGGCGCGCGTAGGGGAACAGCACGTCCTTCACGAACGAGATGCTGCTGGTGGTGCCTTCGATGTCGGTGAGGATCGCGCGGACGGGCATGGGTTTCGTTGATCCGGAGATGCGAGCCGCGTGTTCGGCGGACTGCGGTTCTGCGTGTGGTCAGCCGGCCTGGCCGGGCTCGTAGCGCGGGAATTTCTGCGCGATGTCGGTGCCGGTGAAGTGGCCGATCCAGCCATCCGGTTCCTGGAAGAAGCGGATCGCCACGAAGCTTGGCTCCGGGCCCATGTCGAACCAGTGCAGCATCGAATCCGGCACCGAGATCAGGTCCCCGGCTTCGCACTTCATCTCGTAGACGCGCTCGCCCGCGTGCAGCGTGAACAGCCCGGAGCCCGCGACGAAGAAGCGCACCTCGTCTTCCTTGTGGAAGTGCTCGTCCAGGAACTTCCTGCGCGCGTCGGCGTGGTTCGGGTTGTCCGGGGCGATGCTGACGACATCGACCGTCTTGAAGTTGCGCTCGGCGACGATGCGGTCGATGTCGCTGCGGTACGCATCGAGGATGACGTCAGGCGCGTCACCGGCCTTGATCGGCTTGCTCGCTTCCCAGCGCTCGAAACCGACGCCGATCGGTGCGAGTTTCTCGGCGATCGAATCCGCTTCGGTCGCGACGAACTCGGGCTGGTCGGGTCGTGATTCGTGAAAGATGCGCAAGCGGCTCATGACGCGCTCCGGGAGAGTGCAGTGGACGAAGTGCCGAGTCGGCGGAGTTCCAGTTCGCAGGTAATGAGGAACTCGAACGCTTCGAGGTGGCGGCGCGCTTCCGGCATGTCGCGGCCCCAGGCGTACAGTCCGTGCCCGTCGATCAGGTAGCCCCACATCGGGCCGGCGTCTAGCAGGCGTTCCACACGCTCTGCGAGCTCCGGCATGTCCTGCGTGTTGGGCAGCACGGGAAGATCGAGCAGGGCGTCGTGCGTCGTGTTGCCGCTGAACGCCTTGAGCAACTCGTAGCCTTCCAGCCGGAGCACGCCATCGGCCGCATAGAGACGCGATGCGACCGTCTGGTTCATGGAGTGCGTATGCAGCACGCAGCCGACGTCAGCGAAGCGCTTGTAGAGCTGCGTATGCAGCAGCGTTTCGGCCGATGACTTCTGCGTCGTGGCGACCGGCCGCCCATCGAGGTCGACGACCATGATGTCGGCCTCGACAAGACGGCCCTTGTCGCGGCCGGACACGGTGATCGCGACGTTTTCCGCATCCATCCGGCGCGAGAAGTTGCTGCTGGTCGCGGGCGTCCAGCCGCGCTCGGCAAGCTCGCGGACGTTGACGATGATTTCGTCCGCGCAGACCGCGAGGCGTTGCGGGTCGTAGGGCAGGGGTGTGCTCATCAGTGAAGTTTAGGGCAGTCCGCGTTTCCGACGCGCAACGAAGGCGCGACGCCCGGATGCCTGGTGCGGAACATTCGTCGTCGCAAAAGAAAACGGCGCGGTTGCCCGCGCCGTTTCAGTGACCGATATGCCCGCTTACTTGATGTTCGGCTCCGGCACTTCGTGCAGCTCGATCGGCTCGCCGTGGGCCAGGTGGCTGCGACGACGCGCGAACAGGAAGTAGACGATGAGGCCCAGAACGGCCCAGGCGCAGAAGAACTTGATGGTCGGATCCCAGCCCAGGCTGAAGAACAGCAGCACGCAGCCGGCAAGTGCCAGCGGGCCGACGATCCAGACCAGCGGCGTGCGGAACGGACGAGCGCGGTTCGGCTCCGTGCGGCGCAGGATCATGACGCCCGCGCAGACCATGAAGAATGCGAACAGCGTGCCGGCGTTCGAGATGTCGGCAAGCGCGCTCACCGGGAACAGCGCGGCGAAGAACGCCACGAAGATGCCGGTCGTCCAGGTCACGACGTGCGGGGTGTGGAAGCGCGGGTGCACCTTGGCGAACACGGCCGGCATCAGGCCGTCGCGCGCCATCGTGAACAGGATGCGCGTCTGGCCGAACATCATCATCAGCACCACCGACGGCAGCGCGATGATCGCCGCGGCCGCGACGAGATCACCCACGCGCGGCCAGCCGATGTTGCGGAGCACGAATGCCAGCGGCTCCTTGCTCATCGACAGCGGGCCACCCGGCTGCGCGCCCATCGAACCGACCGCCGCGTACGCGACCAGCAGGTAGAACACCGTGCACACGCCGAGCGAACCGATCAGGCCGATCGGGATGTTGCGGTTCGGGTTCTTGGTTTCTTCCGCGGCCGTCGAGACCGCGTCGAAGCCCACATACGCGAAGAAGATCGACGCGGCGGCGCCGAGCACGCCCACGCCCGAGAGGGGCGTGCCCCAGCCGTTCGGCAGCATCGGAGCGAAGTTCGTGGACTTCACGGCCGGGAACGCCAGCAACACGAACGCGGTGAGCGCGGCGATCTTGATCAGGACCAGCACCGACGTGACCTTGGCGGATTTGCTGGTGCCGATGACCAGCAGCCAGGTCACGAGCAGCGAGAGCAGGAAGGCGATCAGGTTGAAACTGCCGCGCGCGACGGTGCCGTCAGGCAGCGTCACCGGGTCGAACGGACCCGAGAGCAGTGCAGTCGGCAATCCCATTCCGTGCGCGTGCAGGAAGCCGTTCGCATAGCCGGACCACCCGACCGCGACGGCGCCGGCTGCGACCGCGTATTCGAGGATCAGCGCCCAGCCCACCATCCACGCGATGAGCTCGCCGAGCACCGCGTACGAATATGTGTAGGCCGAGCCCGACACAGGCACCATCGCCGCGATCTCGGAGTACATCAACGCCGTCAGTGCGCACACCACGCCGGCGATGATGAACGAGTACATCATGCCCGGGCCGGCCTTGTTCGCCGCGACCGCGGTGAGCACGAAGATGCCGGTGCCGATCACGGCGCCGATGCCGAGCATGGTCAGGTCGAATGCGCCGAGCTGGCGCTTGAGCGAGCGCTTTTCGGCGGTCGCGAGAATCAGGTCGAGCGGCTTTCTGCGCTGGAACAGCATTTGCGGTGTCTCCCCGGGACTAAGGCCCCGGCGCGTACCCCGGGGAACCCGTGGACCTTAGCCGCAGCCGCCCGCGCTGCACAAGTCGCGACGCGCCCTTCGGTGTATGAATCGGGATAATGCTGCACTGCACCCATGAAGACGCCTTCGTATGGACGCCTCGACCGACCCCCACGCTGCGACCGTCCGGCTGCACGCCGACCTCGCCGACTACGCGCGTCGTTGGCCCGATGAGTCGGACGTCGTCGCGCACTTCGTCGAGCTGCTGCATGACCTGGACAGTGCGCCGTTCGCGCGCGAGCGGCTCGCGGGGCACTTCACCGGGTCCGCGTGGCTGGTCGACCGCACGGGCACGCGTGTCCTGCTCACGCACCATCGCAAGCTGGGTCGATGGCTGCAGCTCGGCGGCCACGCGGACGGCGACGTCGAACTCGGCCGCGTTGCGTTGAAGGAAGCCGAAGAGGAGTCCGGCCTCGGTGGCCTGACGCTGGAGCCCGGCCTGTTCGATCTCGACCGCCACTGGATCCCCGAGCGCGGCGATGTTCCCGCGCACTGGCATTACGACGTTCGATTCGTCGTTCGTGCAGGCGATGAGGAAACATTCGTCGTCAGCGAAGAGTCGCTCGACCTCGCATGGCGCGACGTGCAGTCGCTTCTGGACGACCCGGCGACCGACGAATCCGTGCATCGCATGTCGATGAAGTGGCGTATCCGGAACGCGCAGGCCAGCTAGGCGCGCGCACGGGATGTCGCGACGCAAACAAGAAGGGCCGGCAGAAATGCCGGCCCTTCGCATACTGGATCGGCGTCGAATCAGTCCGCGCGGCCGGCGAACTCACCCGTCGTGGTGTTCACCAGCACGCGCTCGCCGGTGCCGATGTATTCCGGCACCATGATCTCGATGCCGGTCGACAGCTTGGCCGGCTTCGGACGCTTGGTCGCGGTGCCGCCCTTGAGTTCTGGCGGGGTTTCCATGACTTCCAGCGTCACCGTCTGCGGCAGCTGCAGGCCCACCGGTGCGTCGTCGATCACCTGCACGTAGCAGCCCGACAGGTCCGGCACGATGTAGCCGGCCATATCACCGACCGCGCCCGGGTCGAGCGTGTACGGCGTGTAGTCCTCGTCGTCCAGGAACACGAACGCGTCGCCGTCCATGTACGAGAACGTCGCCTGGCGACGCGCGAGGTCGACTTCGCGCAGGTCGTCGTCGCCGTCGAAGCTCGCGTCCAGCTTGTTGGCGCCTGGCACGCTGTACATGGTGAAGCGGAAACGCACGTTGCCGCCACGGCCCTGCGGCGAGCTGCGTTCGATGTCGCGGATCTGGTACACGCCGCCGTTGTGTTCGACGACGTTGCCCTTCTTGATGTCGTAGGCCTTCATTGCTTGGTTCGCTCGTTGTCCTGAATTTGTGGGGCCACGCGGCCGACATGCCACATGAAGAGTCCGAATGCTGCGCCTGCTACGGCCCAGGTCAGGGCACCGATCGCGAGGTGGCGCGCCGAAATCTCCTGGGCGTGGCCGCCGATCCACGGGCGCAGCAGCATCATGTAGACGAACATCGGCAGCCCCCAGCCTGCAACGCCGACGAGGAGCACGTAGCGCGTGCGTCCCAGTGCGCGTGCGCGAAGCGGCTGCTGCGGCTCCCGAGGGACGCGTGGCATCGGTTTACTTCGGGGCGAGGCGCGTCGCGCCGTCGAGGCGGATCGTCTCGCCGTTGATATACGTGTTGCCGAGGATGTATGCGGCGAGGTCGGCGAATTCCTCGGGCTTGCCCAGGCGCGACGGGAACGGGATCGACGCCGCGAGCGATTGCTGCACGCTGTCCGGCATGCCGTCGACCATCGGCGTCCAGAACACGCCGGGCGCGATCGTGACGACGCGGACGCCGAAACGCGCGAACTCGCGCGCCATCGGCAGCGTCATGCCGACCACGCCGCCTTTCGACGCCGAATACGCGGCCTGGCCGATCTGGCCTTCGTACGCCGCGACCGACGCGGTGTTCATGACGACGCCCCGTTCGCCGTCGACGCCGGCTTCGTTGTTCTGCATCACCGATGCGCAGGCCTTGGCGACGTTGAAGCTGCCGACCAGGTTCACCATCACCGTGGTCTGGAACTGCGACAGCGGCATCGGGCCGTCCTTGCCGAGCACGCGACCCGAACCCAGGATGCCCGCGCAGTTCACCGCGACGTTCAAGCCGCCGAGGAACTCCACGGCCGCGGCTACGTTCGCGGTGACGCCCGCTTCGTCGGTGACGTCGGTGCGGAAGAACTTCGCCTTGTCGGCGCCGAGTTCGGCGACCGCCGCCTGGCCCTTCTCGTCGTTGACGTCGAACAGCGCGGCGCGGCCGCCGTCGCGGACGATGCGCTGCGCTACGGCGAAGCCGAGGCCGGAGACGCCGCCGGTGATGACGGCGCGCGCGTTGGAGATCTGCATTGGCGGTCCCTCGAAAAGCCGGAAAGGCGGCGATTCTACCGGCTGCGCCGGCCGCGGCTCAGTGCGACGCCGGCTCGCGGTAGAGCACGCCGTCCTTGGCCACCAGCACCGGCTGGCGCAGTGCGTCGATCGCGACCGTGGGGTCCCCTTCGAACGCGGCGAGGTCGGCCCGCAGCCCGATCGCGATCCGGCCGATGCGGTCCTGCTGCTTCAGGATCGCCGCGGCGGTCGACGTGCAGGCGCGCATCGCGTCGACCGGCGACATGCCGGCGTTCACCATCAGCGCCGGTTCGCGCCAGTTGTCGCCATGGCGGAACACGCCGACGTCGCTGCCGCAGCCGATCGTCACGCCCTGCGCCATCGCGGTGCGGAACGCCTTCAGCGATTCCTCGATCTTCGGCGTCGGCGCGGACTGCCCGGGCACGTAGTGGTTGAAGTAGGTCTCGGTCGCTTCGACCGCGGTGAGTGTCGGCAGGTAGGCGACGCCGTGGTCGCGCATGGACTTGAACGTCTGTGCGCTGCCGCCGTAGCCGTGCTCGATGGTGTCGACGCCGGCGTCGATCGCCATGCGCATGCCGGCGTCGGTCGCCGCGTGCGCCGCGACCGGACGACCGCCGGTGTGCGCGGCCTCGACGATCGCCTTCATCTCGTTCGCGGTGAACGCCGGTTGCGCGGTGCCGCCCGGGCCGACGCGGTAGTCGGCGTAGAACTTGATCCAGTCGGCGCCGCGACCGGCCTGCTCGCGCACCGCACGCATGGCCTCGTCGGTGCCGCTGACTTCCTGCGCGCCGCCGGGTAGATCGGCGTCGGGGCGGAACCCGCGCGGGCCGGGGCCGTAGCTCGACGTCGCGACGATCGCGCGCGTCGAAACGAACAGACGCGGGCCGGCGACCAGGCCCTCGTCGATCGCGCGCTTCAGCGACACGTCCGCGAAGCCCGCGCCCTCGGTGCCGAGATCGCGCAACGTGGTGAAGCCCGCGCGCAGCGTGTCGCCGGCGAACTTCGCGGCCTGCAGCGTGCGATACGCCTCGGGCTCCTTCAGCACCTGGTCGTTCCAGCTCTCCTCGTTGTACGGATGCAGGAACAGGTGGGAATGCAGCTCGATCAGGCCGGGCGTCAGCGTCGCGTTGGGCAGGTCGATGCGGCGCGCATCGGCCGGCGCGTCGACCGATGCCGCGGGGCCGACCGCCGCGATCGCGCCGTCGCGCACCAGCACGACCCAGCCGGGATGCGACGCGCCCTCGCCGGTCCATACGCGCGCCGGCGCGAGCAGCAATGTTTCGGCGGACACGGGCATCGCTGCGAGCGACGCCATCGCCAGCACCGCGGCAAGCGGACGCGTCATGTCAGAGGTCCTTGAGGTACCAGACGTCGCAGCCGCCGTGGCCGGTGGCGCCGAGCGGCGCTTCGATGCGGCGGAAGCCTTTGCGCTCATACAGGCGCATCGCCGCGTCCATGCCGGTGAGTGTTTCCAGATAGCAGCGCTTGAAGGCGAATTCGCGTGCGGCGTCGAGCGACTTTTCCATCACCGCGGCACCGGCACCGAGGCCGCGCGCCGTCGGCAGGAAATACATCTTGCGCAGCTCGCAGGTGTCCGCGTCGCCGCCTTCCAGTGGCGCCACGCCACCACCACCGACCACTTCGCCGTTCACTTCGAGCACGAAGTACGCACTGCGCGGCGCGGAATACGCGCGATGCATCCAGTCGACTTCCGGGTCGTTGATCGCGAAACCCGAACCGCACGCGCCGAACTCCGGCATGACCGCCCGGATGATGCGGGCGATGGCCGCGTCGTCGCGCGCATCGATGGGGCGGATCGTGTAGTCGGCAGGTTTCATTCGCTGCTTCCGCGGGCGCGGGTGACTTTGCTGGACGTTTCGCGGCCGAGCAGGGCCGCCAGCCAGCGTCCGGTATCGACCAGCGCGTCTAGATCGACGCCGGTCGTCATGCCCATGCCGTGCAGCATGTAGACGACGTCCTCGCTCGCGACGTTGCCGCTTGCGCCCTTTGCATACGGGCATCCGCCGGTGCCGGACACCGCCGAATCGACGACGCGAACGCCTTCCTCGAGGCACGCGAGAATGTTGGCGAGCGCCTGTCCGTAGGTGTCGTGGAAGTGCACTGCGAGCGCCCGCATCGGCACTTCGGTCGCAACATCACGCAGCATGGCCCGCGCCTTCGACGGCGTACCCACGCCGATCGTGTCGCCGAGCGACACTTCCTCGCAACCCATCGCATGCAGCGCCTTCGCGACGCGCACCACGTCCGCCACCGGCACGTCGCCCTGGTACGGGCAGCCGAGCACCGTCGACACGTAACCACGCACGCGGACGCCGTCGACCTTCGCGCGCTCCATCACCGGCGCGAAGCGCTCGAGCGATTCGTCGATCGACGCGTTGATGTTCTTGCGGTTGAACGCTTCCGACGCCGCGGTGAACACCGCGATGTGCGTGACGCCGACCTCGCGCGCGCGCTCGTAGCCCTGCAGGTTCGGCACCAGCACCGGATAGTCGACACCGGCGCGTCGCGCGATCCCGCGATAGACGTCGGCGGCATCGGCAAGCTGCGGTACCCATTTCGGGCTGACGAAACTGGTGGCCTCGACGACGGGCAGGCCGGTCGCCGACAGTCGATCGATCAACGCGATCTTGTCGGCGGTCGCGATGATCGTCTTCTCGTTCTGCAGCCCGTCGCGTGGGCCGACCTCGACGATGCGGACGAGGTCACTCACGACACGTGCTCCAGAACGACCAGCGCGGCGTCGGCTTCGACGAAATCACCCGCCGCGCCGCGCACTTCGGCGATGACGCCGTCGCGCGGTGACTTCAGGCTCAATTCCATCTTCATCGCTTCGATGACCATCACTTCCTGGCCCGCGGTCACGGCGTCGCCCGCCTGCACGCGAGCGACCACGACGCGTCCCGGCATCGGCGCAGCGATCCGATCGGTGCCGCCTTCGCCAATGCCGTGATGCGTGTCGTGCAGTGGCGCAGCGGTGATCGCGATCCGGTGCGTGCCGTCGTGCGCGGTCCAATGCCCGCGACCACCACCGACCTGCACGCGCATCGCGGTGCCGTCGATGCGCAGGCTCATTGCATCGCCGTCGAGCCGCGCGCCATCGATCGCATGCAGGCGACCGCCATGCTCGACGCGGTAACGCCCGTTGTGACCGCCTGCACGCAGTACGACGCGCTCGCCGCGGTGTTCCACCGCGATGCGCGACATTGCGTGTTCGCCGATGCGCCACCCGTCGGGCGTCGCCCACGGCGAGGTCGGGTCGTTCGACGCCGCGTTGCAGCCGCGCGCGCCACGTTCGTGCGAAACCAATCGTGCGACAACTGCGGCGACAAACAGCCGCGAGTCATCACTGCTGGACGTCGAAAGGAATTCGTCGAGGTGGCGATCGAGGTAGCCCGTATCGATCGTGCCGTCGACCACGGCCGGGTGACGCACGAGTCGCTCGAGGAATTCGACGTTCGACTTCGGCCCCGCGATCTCGCACTGCGCGAGCGCGCTGCGCATGCGTGCGAGTGCCTGCGCGCGGTCCGCGCCGTGCACGATCAGCTTGGCGATCATGGGGTCGTAGAAGATGGTGACCGTGTCGCCTTCCACTACACCGGAATCGACGCGAACGCCTTCGGCCGCCGTCGGCAGGCGCAGACGCTCGAGGCGCCCCGAACCCGGCAGGAAGCCGGCGTCCGGATCTTCGGCGTACAGGCGCACTTCGATCGCGTGGCCGCGTTGCGCGAGCGCGTCCTGCGTGACCGGCAGCGACTCCCCTGATGCCACGCGCAGCTGCCACTCGACGAGATCAAGCCCCGTCACCATCTCGGTGACCGGATGCTCGACCTGCAGGCGCGTGTTGATCTCCATGAAATAGAAGCCGCCGTCCTGCCCGACAATGAACTCGACGGTGCCGGCGTTGACGTAGTCGATCGCGCGCGCGGCCTGCACGGCGGCATCGCCCATGGCGCGACGCAGTTCCGGCGTCAGGAACGGCGACGGCGATTCCTCCAGCACCTTCTGGTAGCGACGCTGCGCCGAGCATTCACGCTCGAACAGGTGCTGCGTGTTGCCGTGCGTGTCGGCGAACACCTGGATCTCGATGTGCCGCGGCTTCTCGATGTAGCGCTCCAGCAGCACGCGGTCGCGCCCGAACGCATTGCGCGCTTCGCGCTGGCAGCTCTCCAGGTTGGGCAGGAATTCCTGCGACGACCGCACGATGCGCATGCCCTTGCCACCGCCGCCGTGCGCCGCCTTGATCATCAACGGATAGCCGATCCGATCGGCCTCGCGCTGCAGCGTTTCGTTCGACTGGTCCTCGCCCGTGTAGCCGGGCACGACCGGAACGCCCGCCGCGTGCATCAGGTCCTTGGCGCCGGCCTTGCTGCCCATCTTTCGCATCGACGCCGCGGGCGGGCCGATGAACACGAGACCCGCTGCTTCTACCGTGTCGGCGAAGTCCGCGTTCTCGCTGAGGAAACCGTAGCCGGGATGGATCGCCTGCGCGCCGGAACTGAGCGCGACCTCGAGGATCGCGTCGCCGCGCAGATACGACTCCTGCGGACGCGGTCCACCGATTCGATAGGCCTCGTCGGCCTGGCGCACGTGCTGCGCGTCGGCATCGGCGTCCGAATACACGGCGACGGTGCGGATGCCGAGCGCGCGGCAGGTGCGGATCACGCGGCAGGCGATCTCGCCGCGATTGGCGATCAGGATCTTGTCGAACATCAGGGCGAGGCTTCCATGCGGTGGCAAACCGCTTCGACGTTGTGGCCGTCCGGATCGATCACGAACGCGCCGTAGTAATTCGGGTGGTAGTGCGCGCGAATGCCCGGCGCGCCGTTGTCGGTCGCACCCGCGGCGAGCGCGGCGGCGTGGAAGGCGTCGACGGCCGCGCGCGAGTCCGTGACGAAAGCGATATGCAGACCGTCATGCGTGACATTGCCGTCGGCGCGTTCGCCGATCCAGAACGTGGGCTTGCCGTCGTGGCCGAAGCCCGCATGCCGCGAGCCATCGCCCGTCACCGACGCCGGCACGTCCATCACCAGCCCAGAGCCCAACGGCGCGAGTACCGCCGTGTAGAACGCGCGGCTGCGGTCGTAGTCGCGAACGGAAATGCCGAGGTGGTCGATCATGTCGATGTCCTCACGTGCACCAGTTCGCCTTGCGCTTCTCGAGGAACGCGCCCAGGCCTTCCTGGCCTTCGGGCGACACGCGCAGGCGGGCGATGAGGTCGGCGTTTTCGGCGTCGTGTCGGCTGCGATCGCTGTGCGACGCGACGCGACGTACCAGCGACTTGGCTTCGCCCGCGGCGATCGGGCCCGCCTTGAGCAGCAGGTCGATCTGGCGCTGCACGGCGGCGTCGAGCGCGGCGTCGTCATCGACGAGTTCGTGCAGCAGGCCGATGCGATAGGCGGTCGCGGCGTCGAACAGTTCGGCAGTGGCGAACCAGCGGCGCGCCTGGCGCGCGCCGATCGCTTCGATCACGTACGGCGAGATCACCGCCGGCAGCAGGCCGAGCTTGCTTTCGGTCAGGCCGAACCTGGCGTTCGACGTCGCGATCGCGATGTCGCAGCAGGCCACCAGCCCGACCCCGCCGCCGAACGCCGCACCGTGGACGCGGGCGATCGTCGGCTTCGGCAGCTCGTCGAGCGTGCGCATCAGGCGGGCGAGGGCGAGGGCGTCCCGGCGGTTTTCGTCCTCGCCGGCGGCCGCCATGTCGCGCATCCAGTTCAGGTCGGCACCGGCGGAGAACGACGCGCCTTCGCCTTCGATCACCACCACGCGGACATCGCGATCGTGGCCCACCGATTCCAGCGCGCCGGTGAGCGCGGCGATCACCGTGGCGTCGAACGCGTTGTGCAGCTGCGGCCGGTTGAGCCGAAGGCGGGCGACGGCGCCCTCGCGCAGATGGAGCAGGGGATGGCTCATGGACGGGCGTCGGCGGGAAGCACCGGATGATAGCCGGTCGGTCGGGCGCGCCTTCAGCATCCGGGCGGCCGTGGCGGTGTTAGAATGAGAACAATTCCCATTTGGGTCGGCGCGCCGTCGTGAGACTTTCCGAGCTGCCTTTCCGCACCGCGGCGACGGTGCTCGCCGTAGACGACGCGATGCCGAACGACATGATCGCGCGGCGCCTGCGCGAGCTCGGTTTCGTGGGCGGCGAGGCGGTCGAGGTGGTGGCGTCCGGCCCGGTCGGCGCCGAGCCGCTGCTGGTGCAGGTCGGCTTCACCCGCTTCGCACTCCGCCGCCGCGAGGCCGACCGGATCCGCATCCGCCTGCCGGAAGAAGTGTCGGCGGGCGTCCGCCCGGCGCACGAAGCGGAACCCGAGGCCGTGCAGGCATGACCGCCGAAGTCGGCACGCTTCGCCTCGCGCTGGTCGGCAATCCCAATTGCGGCAAGACGGCGCTGTTCAACCGCCTCACCGGCAGCCGGCAGAAGGTCGCGAACTACGCGGGCGTGACGGTCGAGCGCAAGGAAGGCCGTTTCTCCGCGCCGTCTGGTCGCGAATACGTCGTGCTCGACCTGCCCGGCGCCTACAGCCTCCAGGCCGCGAGCCTCGACGAAGCGGTGACGCGCGATCTCTGTCGCGGCTTCTATCCGGGCGAACCGGCGCCCGACGTCATCGTCTGCGTGGTCGACGCCACCAACCTGCGCCTGCACCTGCGGTTCGCGCTGGAAGTGCGCGAACTCGGCCGGCCGATGATCGTCGCGGTCAACATGATGGACGCCGCCCGGCGTCGCGGCATCGAAGTCGACATGGCCGCGCTCGAGCGCGAGCTCGGCGTGCCGGTGGTGCCGACCATTGCGGTACGCAGCGGTGGCGCGAAGGAACTCGTCGACGCGATCGACCGCGGTGGCGCGGGCATGCCACCAATCGACATCCACAACGCCGGGTCGAGCGCGACCGACGTCGATGCATTGCACGCCAGGACGCGCGCGATCCTCGCGGCCGCCGTGCGCATGCCGCGCCGCACAGCCGAGATCGACGACACGCTCGATCGTTGGCTGCTGCATCCGGTGTTCGGGCTGGTCGCGCTGGCCGCGGTGATGTTCCTGATCTTCCAGGCCGTGTATGCGTGGGCGACGCCGCTGATGGACCTGATAGACGCCGGCACCGCGTGGCTCGGCACGGCCGTCACCACGACGCTTCCGCCGGGCCCACTGACAAGCCTGCTAGCCAATGGCGTGATCGCCGGCGTGGGCGGCGTCATCGTGTTCCTGCCGCAGATCCTGATCCTGTTCCTCTTCATCCTCGCGCTCGAGGAATCAGGCTACCTGCCGCGCGCCGCGTTCCTGCTCGATCGCACGATGGCCGCCGCGGGTTTGTCGGGCCGCTCCTTCATCCCGCTGCTGTCGAGCTTCGCCTGCGCGATTCCGGGAATCATGGCGACGCGCTCGATCCAGGATCCGCGCGATCGCCTGGCCACCATCCTCGTCGCGCCGCTGATGACGTGTTCCGCGCGGCTTCCGGTCTACACGCTTCTGATCAGCGCGTTCATCCCGCGCCGCGAAGTGCTCGGCATCTTCAACCTGCAAGGGCTGGTGCTGTTCGCGCTGTACGCGGCCGGCATCCTGAGCGCGCTCGCGGTTGCGTGGATCATGAAGAAGTGGCGTCGCGATAAGGGCGAGCATCCGCTTATGCTCGAGCTGCCGTCGTATCGCGTCCCACATCCGCGCGACCTCGCGATCGGCCTGTGGGAACGTGCGGCCATCTTCCTCAAGCGCGTGGGCGGCATCATCCTCGCGCTCACGATCCTGCTGTGGTTCCTGCTGAATTTCCCGTCGCCGCCGGCCGGCTTCACCGGCGCCGCGATCGACTACAGCTTCGCCGGCCGCATCGGCCACGCGATGACCGCGATCTTCGCGCCCATCGGTTTCAACTGGCAGATCTGCATCGCGCTGGTGCCGGGGCTGGCCGCGCGCGAGGTCGCGGTGTCGTCGCTGGCGACCATCTACGCGCTGTCGGCCGCGAACGACGAGATCGCCGCGCAGACGCTTGCGCCCATCCTCGCCAGTGGTTGGTCGCTGGCAACCGCGCTGTCGTTGCTCGTCTGGTACATCTACGCGCCGCAATGCGTGTCGACGCTCGCGACCATCCGCCGCGAAACCAATTCATGGAAGCAGGTCGGCATCAGCGCGGGCTACCTGTTCGCGCTCGCGTACCTCGCGTCGCTGCTGACGTATCAGGTCGCGCACTACCTCGGCGGCTGACGATGAACGCCGGCGTCGTACTTCAGGATGTGATCGTCGCGCTCGCGGTGATCGCGAGCGCGGTCTACGTCTTCCGTACGCGGTTTCCAGGCACCGCGCGACGCCTGCGTGGCTGGGCGGCGATCCGCATGATCGACAGCGGCTCGCCGTCGATGTCGAAGCTGGGCCGACGGCTCGCACCCGCGGCGCGGGTGCAGGATGGTTGCGGCAGCTGCGACGGCTGCGAAACGAAGCGCTGAGTCAGCGGCGCCGGCCCTTGCCGGCCGGCACCACGTTCGTTTCCACGGACACGCTGAAGGTGCGGCTCTGCGTGCCTTCGAGCGCACCGACGCCGACGACCTTGCGATCGACTTCCTCGCCGCGCTCGTTACGGATCACCAGCACCATCGTGTATTCGACGGCTTCGCCCGGCCGGTCGGACCGCAGCGAACCTTCGACGGCCAGCGACGTCGTCCGCTGCGTTTCCTTGGGTGCGTCGAAGCGCAAATGATGCTTGCACCCCGGGCAAACGCTCGCGGTCTCGAGGATGGTCGTCCTGCAGTGCGGACAGGTCCGTGTCGCACCCGGCGTACCGGGCCGAACAGCGCTCATGCGGCGCTGTCGGTGTCCGTCTTGTCGTTCTTCGGCTTGCGACCGTTGGCCGCGTCATCCCAACCGAATTCGACCATGCCGCGCATGCGCGCACCGGGCGCCACGGTGACCGTGCCGGCCTTGACGTCACCGATCATCGAACCGCTCTCGACGATCTCGACGCGCTGTGCAGACTCGACATTGCCCTCGAGGTCGCCCGCGACGATCACGCGACGCGCCTTGACGCCGCCGTTGACGCGCGCGCCGACTTCGATCGTCAGGTCGCCTTCGACGGCGATGTCACCGGTGAAGCGACCCGCGACGCGCACGCTGCCGGCGCCGAGGATCTTGCCTTCGATGGAGAGGTCGGACGCGATCACGGACTCCTGCGTCGCACGCGCCGGGGCGCGTGCCGCGGCAGGAGCGGGCGTCGGCGCGATCGATGCATTGGCCGAAACCGGCGTCGTCGCGAACGCGAATTCATTCGGCGACGGATCCTTGCCGAGCGCCGTTTCCGGCTGCGGCTGGGGCATGTCGCGCTTGTTGGTGGTGGTGTTCGGGAAAATCGCCATTGGGGTGTCCCTCGGGGGCGGGAAGGAAGGCCGAGCCTATCACGCGATCTTGACTACAAAACCGTGATCCACGGCCCCTTACTGACGCTGCGCGTCACCACACGTGCTTTGCGGTGGCTTGCGTTTCCCGGGGTTCAGGCGAGGGCGAACCGCGTCCGCGATTTGCTGCGTGGCGCGGCGTAGTTACATCCGGAATACGCCGAAGCGCGTGCGATCGTCGATCGGTGCGTTGAGCGATGCCGAGATGCCGAGGCCGAGCACGCGGCGGGTATCGGCCGGGTCGATGATGCCGTCGTCCCACAGGCGCGCCGTTGCGTAGTACGGGTTGCCCTGCGATTCGTACTGGTCGCGGATCGGTGCCTTGAATGCCTCTTCGTCGTCCGCGCTCCACGTCTTGCCAGCGCCTTCGAGCGCATCACGACGCACCGTCGCCAACACGCTCGCGGCCTGTTCGCCGCCCATGACGCTGATGCGCGCGTTGGGCCACATCCACAGGAAGCGCGCGCCGTACGCGCGGCCGCACATCGCATAGTTGCCGGCGCCGAAGCTGCCGCCGATGACGACGGTGAACTTCGGCACATGCGAGCACGCCACCGCGGTCACCATCTTCGCGCCGTCCTTCGCGATGCCCGCGTTCTCGTACTTGCGGCCGACCATGAAGCCGGTGATGTTCTGCAGGAATACGAGCGGGATGCCGCGCTGGTTGCACAGTTCGATGAAGTGCGCGCCCTTGAGCGCGCTCTCCGAGAAGAGGATGCCGTTGTTGGCGACGATGCCGACCGGATAGCCATGCAGGTGCGCAAACCCCGTGACCAGCGTCTTGCCGTAGCGCGCCTTGAATTCCTGGAACTCGCTCGCGTCGACGATGCGTGCGATCACTTCGCGGATGTCGAACGGACGGCGCGCATCCTTGGGCACGATGCCGTAGAGCTCGTCGGCCGGATGCAGCGGCTCGCGCGGTGGAATCGATGCGACCGGCAGCACCTTGCGGCGATTGAAGTTCTTGACGATGTCGCGCGCAATCTGCAGCGCGTGATCGTCGTCCTGCGCGAAGTGGTCGGCGACGCCCGACACGCTGGTGTGCACGTCGGCGCCACCGAGCGCTTCCGCGTCGACCACTTCACCAGTCGCAGCCTTCACCAGCGGCGGACCGCCGAGGAAGATCGTGCCCTGTTCCTTGACGATGATGCTTTCGTCGCACATCGCCGGCACGTAGGCGCCGCCCGCGGTGCAACTGCCCATCACCACCGCGACCTGCGGGATGTTGAGCGCCGACATGCGCGCCTGGTTGTAGAAGATGCGACCGAAGTGTTCCTTGTCCGGAAACACCTCGTCCTGCAGTGGCAGGAACGCGCCACCGGAATCGACCAGGTAGATGCAGGGCAGGTTGTTCTCAAGCGCGACTTCCTGCGCGCGCAGATGCTTTTTCACCGTCATCGGGAAATAGGTACCGCCCTTGACGGTCGCATCGTTGGCCACGATGACGACTTCCTGCCCCATCACGCGGCCGATGCCGCACGCCATGCCTGCCGCCGGCGCGGCGTCGTCGTACATGCCTTCGGCGGCGAGCGGCGCGATCTCGAGGAAGGGCGAACCTTCGTCCAGCAGCGTGGTGATGCGATCGCGTGCGAGCAGCTTGTCGCGTGCGGTGTGCTTCGCGCGCGCCTTCTCGCCACCACCCTCGGCCGCGCGCGCGAGGCGTCGACGCAGCTGGTCGACCAACGCACGGTGATGCTCGGCGTTCTCCTGGAACGCGGCGGAGCGCGGGTCGATCTGGCTTTCGATGACAGGCATGGCAGGACGCGGCAAACAGGACGCGCGATCAAACCACATGGCGGCACTCCGGGCCAGTCGCGACGTCGCTCGTCATGCAGCAGGAACGACGCAGCCGCAGAAACGAAGAAGGCCCGCTTTCGCGGGCCTCCGGTACTTCGAGCTCGATGCGATTACTTCTTCGCGTCGGCCTTGGCCTTGGCTTCTTCGGCAGCGGCGTCGGCCTTGTTGGCGACGTTCTGCGCAGCGTCGGCGGTGTTCTGCGCGGCGTTGGCGGTAGCGTTGGCAGCCGAGGCAGCAGCG
The DNA here is from genome assembly GCF_045866565.1 of Lysobacter claricitrinus. Lineage (NCBI taxonomy): Bacteria > Pseudomonadati > Pseudomonadota > Gammaproteobacteria > Lysobacterales > Lysobacteraceae > Lysobacter > Lysobacter claricitrinus. Next base: position 355,004 of record NZ_BAAFZV010000002.1, read on the forward strand.
TCGTTCGCGGCAGCAGCGGCGGTGTTGGCGGCGTTGTCGACGGCCTGGCCAGCCTGGGCGGCGGCTTCACCGGTGGCGGCAGCGGCGGCGTCGGCGCCTTCGGCAGCGGCGTTGCCGGCAGCGGCGGCGGCGTCAGCAGCCTTGTCGCCAGCGTTGGCGGCGGCAGCGGCAGCCTGGTCGGCTTCGTTCTGCGCGGTCGGGGTGTCGTTCTTGCAGGCCGACAGCGAGAGGGCGGCAGCGACGAGGAGGACGTAGAGCTTGGTGTTCATTGCAGTCTCCTAGGAGTTGTCTGAAAAAAAGAGATATCACTACTCAGGCAACGCCAGTGCGCGCATCACTCCGGCAGGGCCGGCTTATCGTTCACTGACCATGGAAAAAGCCGTCGGATGCCCGACGGCTTTTCCAAATACTACTACAGCAACCGAAGAAGAATTACTTCTTCTCGGGAGCAGCCGGAGCGGCGGCCGGAGCGTCAGCCGGCTTGGCAGCCTGCGCAGCGTCCTTGGCAGCGTCGGCAGCGTCGGCAGCCTTGTCGGCGGCGTCGGCAGCGTTGTCAGCCTGGGCGGCGGTCGGCGCAGCGGCAGCGGCGTCAGCCGAGGTCGCAGCGGCGTCAGCAGCCGAAGCAGCCGTGTCGGCAGCGGCCTGAGCGGCGCCGGCGGCAGCCTGGTCACCGGTGGCGGCGGTCGAGTCGGCGGCCTGCTGGGCCGTCGCGGCGTCCTGCTGCGCCTGAGCGGCGGAGTCGGCAGCCTGGTCCTTGTTCGAGCAAGCGGTCAGAGCCAGGCCCAGGGCCAGGGCGATCAGCGCCTTGTTGGTGTTCATCGGGTCAATTCCTCGTCGTGTGGTTTGGCAACGCGCATTTGCGCGCCCTAAACATGATGACAAGCGGCTGCGGCATGTCAAGCCATAGCTTGACGAGCGGCTTCTCACGATTCTTTAACTTCAGATGATTTCGATTGCAACTGCTGTAGCTTCGCCGCCACCGATGCAAAGCGATGTGATGCCGCGTTTACCGCCGCGCGCGATCAGCGCGTGGATGAGCGTCACCACCAGGCGCGCTCCGCTTGCGCCGATCGGGTGGCCCAGTGCGACAGCGCCACCGTTGACGTTGAGCTTGTCGTGCGGGATGCCGAGGTCCTTCATCGGCGCCATCGCGACGCACGCGAATGCTTCGTTGATCTCGAACAGGTCGACGTCGTCGATCGTCCAACCCGCCTTTTCCAGCACGCGGCGCGTGGACTCGACCGGCGCAGTGGTGAACCATTCCGGCGCCTGCGCGTGGCTCGAGTGCGCGACGATGCGCGCGATCGGCTTGGCGCCCAGGCGCTGCGCGGCATCGGACGACATCAGCACCGCGGCGGCGGCGCCGTCGGAAATCTTCGAGGACGTCGCGGCGGTCAGGCGACCTTCCTTGCCGAACGCGGCGCGCAACGTCGGGATCTTCGACGCATCGATCTTGCCCGGCTCTTCGTCGGTGTCGACGACGACGTCGCCCTTGCGGCCCTTCACCGTGACCGGGGCGATCTCCGCCTTGAACGCGCCGGACTGCACGGCGTCCTGCGCGCGCTTGACGCTTTCCGCCGCGTACGCGTCGAGCGCTTCGCGGGTGTAGTCGTAGGCAACGCAGGTGGCGTCGCCGAACACGCCCATCGCCTTGCCGTCGTACGGATTGGTCAGGCCGTCGTGCGCCATGTGGTCGAGCAGCTCGCCCGAGCCGTAGCGGATGCCCGTGCGCGAACCGTTGAGCAGATGCGGCGCGTTGGTCATCGACTCCATGCCACCGGCGACGATCACGTTGGCCGAGCCCGCGCGGATCATGTCGGTGGCGAGCATCATCGCCTTCATGCCCGAGCCGCAGACCTTGTTGATGGTGATGCACGCGGCGGACGTCGGTACGCCGGCGGCGATCGCGGCCTGGCGGGCCGGCGCCTGGCCGAGGCCTGCCGGCAGCACGCAGCCCATGATCACTTCCTGCACGGTGTCGCTCGCGACGCCGGCCTGTTCCAGCGCGCCACGGATGGCCGCAGCGCCGAGTTCGGGCGTGGGGACGCCGGTGAATTGGCCGAGGAAGGAACCGATGGCGGTGCGCTTGGCACCGACGATGACGACGTCGCTCATGGCGAACTCCGGATAAGGCTGCCGGCGCCGGGGCCGGAACCGTCCGATTATGCGGCGGCGTGTTGCGGTGCGGCAAACGTCCCAACACCGGACTGTTGCGCCGGTGTGACGTTGGGGTCGGGTCGACCAGCGTCGCGTGGCGGGTGCCCGGCGATCACCCGGATGCGCGCCTGGGTCGCGCCCATAAACGCAGACGGGCGACCGAAGTCGCCCGCACTGTCGCAGCCCGCGGTGGCAGCAGCGGTCAGCCGTTGCCGGCGAACAGCTCGCGGCCGATCAGCATGCGGCGGATCTCGTTGGTGCCCGCGCCGATCGCGTAGAGCTTGGCGTCGCGCAGCAGGCGGCCCGCCGGGTATTCGTTGATGTAGCCGTTGCCGCCGAGCGACTGGATGGCTTCGAGCGTTACCTGCACCGCAGCCTCGGACGCGTGCAGCAGGCACGACGCCGCGTCGACGCGCGACTTGTGCCCGGCGTCGTAATCGCGCGCCACCTGGTAGGCGAACGCGCGGCTGGACTGCAGCGACGTGTACATGTCCGCGACCTTGCCCTGCATCAGGCCGAACGTGCCGATCGCCTGGTCGAACTGCTTTCGCTCGCGCACGTAGGGCAGGGTTATGTCGAGCGCCGCCTGCATCAGGCCCAGCGGGCCGCCGGTCAGCACCAGGCGTTCGGTGTTGAGGCCCGACATCAGCACCTTGACGCCGTTGTTCACTTCGCCCAGCACGTTGTCCTGCGGGATCTCGCAGTTCTCGAACACGAGCTCGCAGGTGTTCGAACCACGCATGCCGAGCTTGTCGAGCTTCTGCGCAGTGCTGAACCCCTTCATGCCCTTTTCGACGATGAAGGCCGTCATGCACTTGCTGCCCGCGTCCTTGCCCGCGGTGCGCATGTAGACGACAAGGACGTCGGCTTCGGGACCGTTGGTGATCCACATCTTGTTGCCGTTCGCGACCCACACGCCATCGCGCAGTTCAGCGCGGCAGCTCATGGAGCCGACAACGTCGGAGCCCGCGCCCGGCTCGCTCATCGCCAATGCGCCCTTCCATTCGCCGGTGCACAGCTTCGGCAGGTACTTCGCGCGCTGCGCTTCGTTGCCGTTGGCGTAGAGGTTGCTGACGCACAGGTTCGAATGCGCGCCGTACGACAGGCCGACCGAACCGGACGCACGCGAGATTTCCTCCATCGCGACCAGATGCGCGAGGTAACCCATCTCGCTGCCGCCGTATTCGCCGGGCACGGTCATGCCGAGCAGGCCCATCTCGCCGAGCTTCAGCCACAGGTCCTGCGGGAACACGTTGTCGTGATCGATCTGCGCCGCGCGCGGCGCAATTTCGGCTTCGGCAAAGCGACGCACGGCGTCGCGCAGGGCATCGATCTCTTCGCCGAGGGGGAACGGTCGCATGCGGAACTGCCTCACCTTGAGTGCGTGTTGCGCCGATCGATGCGGGCTTCGGAACCCGCACGACGCGATGTCATGCGGAGTTCCGCAGCCCCCCTTGAGTCAAGGGGGGCGCCGCGACAGCGGCGGGGGTTGTGGAGCTGACGACCGGGGCCCGAGTTTTTCGCCAAGCGAAAAACGCAGGGGATTTATCGGTCAAAGGCCGATAAATCAGTGACCGCCGCGAATGCGACCTTCGAAGCGCGGCTTCGAACGGCCCAGCGGCAGCTTGAGCTTGCCGAGCATCGCGATGCGCTCTTCTGCCATGCGGTCGGCGGCCTTGTAGGTCGGGATGCCGTCACGGTCGGCGATCTCGTAGATGCGCGCGAGGTTGTGATAGATCGTGCGCATCATGCGCATCGCACGCTCGCGGTTGTAGCCCGTGATCTCGAGCGCCACGTTCATCACGCCGCCCGCGTTCACCGCGTAGTCCGGCGCGTAGACGATGCCGCGCTTCTCGACTTCATCGCCAATCGCGTTGTTCGCGAGCTGGTTGTTCGCGGCGCCGCAGATGATCTTGGCCTTCAGGCGCGGCAGCGTGTTCTCGTTGACCGTGCCACCCAGCGCGCACGGCGAGTAGACGTCGGCCGGCACGTCGTAGATCTCGTCCAGGCCCACGGCTTCCGCGCCGTACTCGTCCACCGCGTGCGCGACGAGGCTCTTGTTGATGTCGGTGACGAACACCTTGGCGCCGCGCTCGCGCAGCAGCTTCACGTATTCCATGCCGACGTGGCCGAGGCCCTGCACGGCGTACGAATAGTTGCCGACTTCCTCGTTGCCGAACTTGCGGTTCAGCGTCGCCATCAGGCCCTGCAGCGCGCCGTACGCGGTGAACGGCGACGGATCGCCCGAGCCGCCATGCACCTGGTGCACGCCGGTGACGTATTCGGTTTCGCGGTAGACGTATTCCATGTCATTGACGTCGATGCCGACGTCTTCCGCCGTGATGTAGCGGCCGCCCAGCGAGTCGACGAACTTGCCGAACGCGCGGAACAGCGCTTCGGACTTGTCCTTGGCCGGGTCGCCGATGATCACCGCCTTGCCACCGCCGATGTCGAGGCCCGCCACCGCATTCTTGTAGGTCATGCCGCGCGACAGGCGGAGCACGTCGTTCAACGCTTCCTGCTCGCTCGCGTACGGCCACATGCGCGTGCCGCCGAGGGCCGGGCCGAGCACGGTGTTGTGGATCGCGATGATGGCCTTGAGGCCCGCGTCCTTGTTGTGGCAGAAAACGACCTGCTCGTGGCCGGTGGTGTCGAGGGTTTCGAAGATCATCTCGGGCTCCGCGTCGGCACTGACGAAACGCGCTCCGCGCTTTCCGGCCGACTGGGTTGGTTAAGTCGTTGATACGAAGGGGTGGCACGACGTGCCCGGCGCGAAACCGCCCGACACAGAAGCGGGATTTTAGTCCATTCGCGATGTGCGGGCCTGCCCGCCAAACGCGCGGGCCGGGCCAGGCGTACCTTCGGTGGCGTATGGAAACGGCTTGTCCGGCCGCTTGGGCGTCGCGCACGGCCTGCCGGGTGCGGCCGGGTCCCGTCCAACGCGATGTGCGGCGAGGTCGGGCGATGTGAAGAGCCGCGGATGCGCCGGGCCTGGCCGGTGCGACGAATCACCAGCCTCTCAGTAAGCCCGGTACGCGCGTTCCCGCAGCCACAGCGTCGCCAGCCACTTCTCGCCGCGTTCGACCGGCAGGCCCGCGTGCAGCGAATCCGTCTGCGGTCGGCCATCGGCGTCGAGGTTGTCGAACACCACCGCACGGCCCGCGACCGGCTCGACGCGTACATCGCGCGCCGGGAACTCCGTCGCGCCACCTTCCGCCGGGGTGTTGAGGTACGCGCAGATCGTGCGTCGACGATTGCCCGCCTGCGGGCCGTCGCGTTCGATGGCCTCCGGCGGCAAATAGTCGCGATGCGGGCGGTATTCCTGGCCCGGCTCGTAGCGCAGCACGATGAGTTGTTCCGCGTTGACGAGTTCCGTGCCCGCCGCGGCGGCGAGGCGCAGTTGCACCAGCCGCAGCGCGAAGTCCTCGATGAGCGGATCGAACGACGCATCGCTGCTCGTGCGCAGCGATTCACGCGCGACATTCGCGCCGTCCGGCGAGTGCACGCGCGAGGGCTGCAGCATCGGCTGGGCGCTGGCGACCAACAGGCGGCATTCGTCCACCGACAACAGCCCGTCGAACTGCGCGATGCCCGGCGCCTCGGCGAGCACGGTGGGCGCCGGCGGATCCAGCACTTCCTCGAGCGTCAGCGACGACGGCGGTACCAGATGCTTCGGTGCGGCGGGCACGGCGACGATCTCGATGAGATCCGGAAAGCCGCTCTCGCGCAGGCGTGCCTTGAGCTTGGCCGCGCCTTCCGGATTCGCGGTGATGCCTTCGCCACGACGCAGGCGCTCGGCGAGCAATTGCGCGGCGACCGCATCGCCGCGGCCCGCTGCGTGATCCAGCAGCTGGATCGCGAGCGCCTGGTCCTGCAGGTTGGGCTTGCGGCCGAAATGGATCGCGGCGGCGCGCAGCGCCGGTGGGTGCCCGGCCTGGACCGCGGCGAGCAGGCGTGCGGCGACTTTCTCGTCGCGCGGCACGGCGGTGTTGCCCAGGCCCATCAGCGCAAGGAAATAACCCGCGATCGGCTGGCCCGCGGCTTCCGCGCGTTCGAAGGCCTGCACCGCGCCGGGCACGTCGGTGTCGGTGCCGACGCCGTACATCCGCATGCGCCCGAGCTCCACCATCGAGCCCACGTGCCCGGCCGTCGCGGCCTTGGCGTGGACGTCGAAGGCCTCCTCCATGTGCAGCTCGGCCACCAGTGCGGCGCCCAGGCGGTGGAGGTCGTCGGGCGCGCCGCTGGTGGCCTTCGCGCGCAGCGCGGCGAGATCGGTGGAATCAGTCATGGCGCGCAGGGTAACCGACCCTACGCGCCTCTCAGGAGCCGTACGGTCGCCTTGTTACAATCGAGCCATCCTTAGAAATAGATGTGCGACCGCCATGAGCTCGCCTGCCGACCGCCTGCCCGAAACCACCGCCACCGCCACGGAAGCCGCGACGCCCCTGCGTTTCGTCACCGCCGCGAGCCTGTTCGACGGGCACGACGCCGCGATCAACATCATGCGTCGCCTGATCCAGGGCGAGGGCGCCGAGGTCATCCACCTCGGCCACAACCGGTCGGTCGAGGACGTGGTGCGCGCCGCGCTGCAGGAAGACGCCGACGCCATCGCGCTGTCGAGCTACCAGGGCGGCCACGTCGAGTACTTCAAGTACATGGTCGACATGCTCAAGGAGCGCGGCGCCAGCCACATCCGCGTGTTCGGCGGCGGCGGCGGAACGATCACGCCGGAGGAGATCCGCGAGCTGCAGGCCTACGGCGTGGAGCGCATCTACCACCCGAACGACGGCATGCACATGGGCCTGGTCGCGATGATCGAGGACGTGGTGCGCCGCGCCGGTGCCGCGCGCCTCGACAACACGCCGTCCACCACCAGCCCCGCGATCGACGACGAGATCGCGCTCGGCCGCATGCTCAGCGCGATCGAAGAAGGCGCGCTCGACGAATCGCAGCTCTCGCACCTGCGCAAGCAGTGGCAGCTGGCCGGCAGCAAGACGCCCGTCATTGGCATCACGGGCACCGGCGGTGCGGGCAAGTCGTCGGTCACCGACGAGCTGCTCAACCGCTTCCTCGCCAATTTCCCCGATATGCACATCGCGGTGATCTCGGTCGACCCCACCCGTCGCCGCACCGGCGGCGCGCTGCTGGGCGATCGCATCCGCATGAACTCGCTGCGCAGCAATCGCGTCTACATGCGTTCGATGGCCACGCGCCGCCAGCACGCCGCGACCAACCTCGTGCTGCGCGACTGCATCGGCTTCCTCAAGGCGACCGGCTACGACCTCGTCATCGTCGAAACCGCCGGCATCGGCCAGAGCGATTCGGAGATCGTCGATCTTGTCGACTTCCCGATGTACGTGATGACCAGCGACTTCGGCGCGCCCAGCCAGCTCGAGAAGATCGATATGCTCGACTTCGCCGATCTCGTGGTGCTCAACAAGTTCGACAAGCGCGGCGCCGAAGACGCCCTGCGCGACGTGCGCAAGCAGTGGAAGCGCAACCGCGTGGCGTTCGCGACCAAGGACGAGGATGTCCCGGTCTATCCGACGATCGCCTCGCAGTTCAACGACCCCGGCATCAGCTGGATGTTCGCCAACCTCTGCCGACTGCTGCGCGAGAAGCTCTCACTGCCGGCGGACAAGTGGACGCCGGACATCGACACCTCGCTGAAGGAACCGCGCGCCACCGTGCTGATTCCCGGCAGCCGCGTGCGCTACCTCGCCGAGATCGCCGAGCAGGGCCGCGGCATCAACCGCCAGATCGAGACGCAGGCCGAGATCGCCGACCGCGCGCAGTCGCTGTGGGAAGCGTTGCGCGAACTCGGCGACGCCAAGCTGCCGAAGGCGCTCGACCTGTTCGACAGCGGCGACCTTACGATGACGACGAGCGTGCAGCCCGCCGCATCGAACGTGCCCGACAGCCCGTCGCCGTCGGTGCCCGTGCCGGTAGCCGAAACCACCGTCGACCGCTCGCTGCTCACGCTGCGCCAGCGCTACAACGACGCCGTGCAGTCGCTCACGTCCGAAGCGCTCAAGCTGCTGCGCGAATGGCCGGCGCGCCTGAAGTCGATCACGGACGACGTCACCGAATACAAGGTTCGCGACAAGGTCATCCGCGTCGAGAACTACCGCGAGTCGCTGAGCCACCAGAAGATCCCGAAGATCGCGGCGCCCACCTACAAGGGCTGGGGCGAGCTGCTCACGTTCCTGCAGAAGGAAAACCTGCCGGGCGACTACCCGTACACCGGCGGCGTGTATCCGTACCGCCGCACCGGCGAAGACCCGATCCGCATGTTCGCGGGCGAGGGCACGCCGGAGCGCACCAATCGCCGCTTCCATTACCTCAGCGTCGGGCAACCGGCGGCGCGCCTGTCGACCGCGTTCGACAGCGTCACGCTGTACGGCGAAGACCCGGCGCCGCGCCCGGACATCTACGGCAAGATCGGCAACTCGGGCGTCAACATCCCCACGCTCGACGACATGAAGAAGCTGTACTCCGGCTTCGACCTGTGCGCGCCTAGCACCTCGGTGTCGATGACCATCAACGGCCCGGCGCCGATGATCCTCGCGATGTTCATGAACACCGCGATCGACCAGCAGGTGGAGAAGTACCTGCGCGAGGACCAGTCGCGCTGGGATGCCGCGCACGACAAGATCGAAAAGATGTTCGAAGGCCGCACGCGCCCGAGCTATTCCGGCCCGCTGCCCGAAACGAACGACGGCCTCGGCCTCGGCCTGCTGGGCGTCACCGGCGATGAAGTGGTCGACGCGGAAACCTACGAGCGCATCAAGACCTACACGCTGCAGACTGTACGCGGCACCGTGCAGGCCGACATCCTCAAGGAAGACCAGGCGCAGAACACCTGCATCTTCAGCACCGAGTTCGCCCTGCGCATGATGGGCGACATCCAGCAGTACTTCGTCGACCGCAAGGTCCGCAACTTTTACTCGGTGAGCATCAGCGGTTATCACATCGCCGAAGCCGGCGCGAACCCGATCAGCCAGCTCGCTTTCACCCTCAGCAACGGCTTCACCATCGTCGAATACTACTTGGCGCGTGGCATGAACATCGACGACTTCGCGCCCAACCTGTCGTTCTTCTTCAGCAACGGCATGGACCCGGAGTACACCGTCATCGGCCGCGTCGCCCGCCGCATCTGGGCGCGCGCCATGCGCGAGCGCTACGGCGCCTCCGCGCGCAGCCAGATGATGAAGTACCACATCCAGACCAGCGGCCGGAGCCTGCACGCGCAGGAGATCCAGTTCAACGACATCCGCACCACGCTGCAGGCGCTGTACGCGCTGTTCGACAACTGCAACAGCCTGCACACCAACGCCTACGACGAAGCCATCACCACGCCGACGGAAGAGAGCGTGCGCCGTGCCGTCGCGATCCAGATGATCATCAACAAGGAGCTGGGGCTGAACTTCAACGAGAACCCCTGGCAGGGCAGCTTTATCGTCGACAAGCTCACCGACATCGTCGAAGAAGCCGTCTACAAGGAGTTCGAAGCCATCAGCGAGCGCGGCGGCGTGCTCGGCGCCATGGACACCATGTACCAGCGCGGCAAGATCCAGGAAGAGTCGCTCTACTACGAGCACAAGAAGCACGACGGCTCGCTGCCGCTGGTGGGCGTCAACACCTTCCTCGGCAAGGACGGCCACTCCGACGTCGCCACCGAGATCGAATTGATCCGCTCGACCGAAGAAGAGAAGGGCCAGCAGATCAGCAACGTCGCCGGCTACCAGGGCAACCGCAACGCGCGGGCAGGGGACGGCCTACGCTTCCTGCAGAAGACCGCCCGCGAACGCCGCAACGTGTTCGAAGCGCTGATGGAAGCGGTGAAGACGCATTCGCTGGGGCAGATCAGCCATGCGCTGTACGAAGTCGGTGGGGAGTACAGGCGGAATATGTGATTCGACGAAAGGGCCGGCACAACTCGTGGGCAGGCTCATGGGGGGCTTGCAGCACGGCCGAGGTTAGTCGCGAGGGGGAGCGGGGACCTTGAACATCAAGTGTTTACGAATGCTGCAGGCAAACGTGCAAGCACGTTTGCTACTGATCCATCCGCAGGCGCTCTCTGCTGGCGTCTATTATGCGAGCGGAAAGAAGTGGTTTGACCTCGCCGGCGTTGAACAGGGCGCGCGAGGGGTCAAATCGAGTCTCGACGCCGCACGCCGCTCCGCTCGAAAGATTTTTCGCCCAGTGAATGGGCGTGATGTCTTTTTCTGGGTCCCGGAGTTCGACGCTGTGGTCCAGGTCGCTTACTCCCGAGCTATCAAGGCGCCTGCTCAGGCGGCATCCCACGAGAATTTGTTGCGCCTCGTCGAAGACTCGATAAATCAGTATCGAGCGACGCATGACGTGCATACAGGCCTGCGCAACCGTGTGGCGTTCGACGACCACCTTTTGAAGTGCCTTCAGACAATTGCCAGCTCCAATCTCCTGGGCGTTACTGAGCTTGAACGAGCATCTCTCGGGCTCGGGCGGCCAAGCGTAATTCTGGCGTCTCTCGATATTGATCACTTCAAGGCCATTAACGACCGTTTTGGCCACGGTTATGGCGATCTGGTGCTCGCTGCATTAGCGAATCGGATAGAGCAGACTGCGACGACCCTTGCTTCTGAATCGGACGGAAAATTCTCGGCTGACGTCTTCCGTCTTGGCGGCGAAGAGTTTCAAATCGTCTTCTCTGGAGTGCTTTCTGAGCAAGAAGGCGTTGAACTATCGGAGCGGGTCGCTGAGTCCATTCGAGGCGATCTGCTTCCCTCCGCGGGCGAATACAACGCGCTGATTAAATTGGATTTCGCTGATGGAACGGCGCTGCCGCATGACGCAGACCGGAGAGTCACCGTAAGTATCGGTGTGGCTGCTGCGCTGCTTTCCCAGTCTGCACCTCCGGAAGCGGCCAAGAGGCTGAAGAGACAGGGGGACCTAGCCCTCTATTCGGCGAAGATCGGTGGGCGCGACAGGGTCAGATATTTCGACGACATTTTGAATCGAGGTGGTCGCATATCTAGCGTCGATGCCATTAATGGTGTTATTGCGATCGATATCGGTCGCGAGGTCGGCGTCAAGAAGGGCCAAGAGTTTGCCGTGTACCCGCCTGGCTACGACGGTGAGTCGCCATTTTTCGTTGGTGAAGGGCGATCAAGAAAGCGCGTAGGAAACCTTCCGAAATATCGCACCGCGATCATTTCGGCCTTCGATGTTCAGGGCGGTGTGTCTTTCTGCCGAGTGACCAATTTGGCAACTGGCGTGAGCCAACTGCAAGAAGGATCAACACTTGAAGCGATTCCATTGGGTTCGATTGCTCATTGGATGGCCGAAGTTCAAGGAAGTGCACGCTTCATAAGCGAGGGCGACTTGCGAGCTGCTCTTATCGAAAAAGATGAGACCGATAGTTATGTCGTCCTAGCGGTCGGGATTGGAAATTTGGAGCAAATCTCGGACGTCGACGGTATGGACCAAGCGCACGAGGCACTTGGTCGCGTGGGCCAGCACATGATTAGGACACTAGGGGGACGGGGAACGCTTGGCCAAGTCACCCAAAGTGTCTTCTGCGCGATAGTGCCCTGCCAAGATGAAGAAGCGGCTGGCGAACTCGCCGAGAGCTTGCGTCTGCACGACGGCCTTAGGGCCGGCAATGTCGAGCTTGGTGTGGGTTGGGTCTATAAGCCGAGCGATGCGGCCCCGGCTGAGCTGAGTGACGCAAATGACGCCAGCTGCTATCTCGACGCGGCGCTTTTCGCGGCGATCGAGGCTGCTCGGAACAACGAGGTGCAGCAGTTCACGTTGTTGGGGTGGAGTGCATCGCTGGCGCGGTCACGCGCAGCCGGGCAGTACAACCGCATGATCGCCGACTACAAGCTCTTTACGGACTTGGGTTTGTCAATATCGTTCGCCGACAACCAGATGGCCTTCCTTTACATACGGGGGCCCGAAAAGAACCTGGTCGCTGCGGAGGCCCACCTGCGTCGTGCGTGTTCGCTTGAAGACGTCCCAAGCGTCGTGAAGCAAAATTTGGGTTGTTTACTCATCTGGCAGGAGCGCGCTGTTGAGGGCCTTCCGATAGTACTTGCAGAAGAACCTCACATATTGGACAGCTACTGCCCTGCTCTGTTTTACGGAGCGCTTAGGACAATGTCCGCTGACGAGTTCCGGCAGTTCGTGGCGGACCGCATGGACCTCGCGAAAAAGGTCTCGCGAGATACGGCCGGTTGGCTAAATCGTTCGCAACTCGACGTAGCGAGAAATGCCGTCACGTCTGTCCTTGCTGAGCTGCAGTAAATGGGGTCTGCAGTAGATGAGGTCAGGTTCCGTTTTCCGATTGGTGACATCGGATGATGCGTCTGCGTTAATTGAGTGGCGGGTAGCGAATAGCCCGCCAGCAAACCGATGCCACTAGCGGGGTCAGGTTCCATTTTTCTCACGCCGGGCGCGTGCCTAGAGATTGTGGATATGGGGGCGTGGTGACCAGCAACGATGAAGCGGAGAATTTGTCTTTCGAGTGGCTATACGAGCGCGTGAGTTCTTACGTCGCTCAAACGACTACGCAAGGTCCCTCGACGCTGGAGAAATGGGCGTCTGGCATCGCGTTCGTGGCCGCTGGGGTGGGTCTGCTTGTCGCCGCGCTATCGCCATCAGTGATTGCGCCTTCTGCAGCGCTGCGGACCATGAAGTACGCGTTGGCTGCCGAGCTTCTAGGATTTGTCGTTGCGGTTGCGCGCATGCTTTGGCGAGAAGTTCCGCGTTGGTGCCAACTTCGCGCGAATCACGCGTTGGATATGGATCGAGAATTCGGACTTTGGTGCGTGTTGGTCGCCGAAGTGCGGCGCTTCCCCCGGGCGCAGCGCGAACAGATGCTGGCTTTTGCCAGGCGGTTGCGCGAGGGAATGACATACCGAATGGGACTCGCACTGGGTGGCGTGGAGCGCCTAGGCGTTTTCCCGGTGCTAGTCGCGCTGTACCTCCAATTTCGGAAAAAATGGGGTCAGGTTCCATTTCCGCCGGGCCGCTCAATCCCTTGGGTGATGTAGGCTGCGCGGAAGCCGGTACCGTGGGGGCGGTATGTGGGGATTGAAGAGGGTCAGCGCGCGCCGCTCGGATGTGTTGGCGCACGTTAGCTGGCAACAGCTCGAATCACTTCTGGCCGAGCACTATCGCTCGCAGGGCTATCAGGTCGAACACTGCGGAACGGGCCGGAGCGGTTCGCGATTCGATGGCGGCATCGACCTCAAGTTGCGGCGCAGCGGCGAGTACGTGCTCGTGCAGGCCAAGCACTGGAACGCGCGTCAGGTGCCGCACAACGCGGTGCACGAACTGTTGGGCCTGATGGTCAACGAGGGCGCGACCGGCTCCGTGCTCGTGACGAGTGGCGAGTTCACCCGCGCCGCCGTTGAAGCCGCAACACGCCATGGCCATGTACAGCTGATCGATGGCGAAGATCTTCGAACCCAGCTTGGCGGCTGGACGCGCATGGAGGTCGCGCCGCCGCCGTCCTACGACCCGGACGCGCGTTGGAAGCGTGGCGCCATCGATGCGTCGCGCCATGTGGGCGAACGGCTACTGAGTGCTGCGGAGGATGGCCTTCGAACTCGTGCACCCGCCCGTCACGTTCGCAACGCCGCATCGGAATATGGGGTCAGGTTCCATTTCTTCTCACACGGCGAAAGCGGGTCAGTTTCATTTCCCGCGCAGTTGGACCGGCACGCCGCAACGGGTTTGGTGATCCTCGCTAGACTGTCGGCCAACGTTTTGGGGAAACGTCGCCGTGACCGTGATCCGTGCCGCAGGGTTTGCTTTGGCCTTTCTGCTTGCGGGATGCAACCCGTCCAGCCCTGACGCGGCGTCGCGCGAAGATGCGCCGCCGCCCCGCGCAGGTCAGCGGCTCGACCCGATCGAGATGGCTGCACGCATCGCGACGCTCCGCGCGGACGCGGTGATGGGCAATCAGGACGGCGTGCGGCGCGAAGCCGATGCCATGCAGGATGACCTCCGGCGCTCAATGAAGCTTCCGGACGCGGGACGGCCCATCGATCGCGAAGCAGCGCGCGTTGCAGTCAAGCGCGTGCAGGGCGTGCACTCGGTGGTGTGGGTCGACCGTTCGAACCTGCTCGTGCTAGTGGATGGTAACGAGCAGCGCACGATGGGGACGATCGACGCGATCTGTCGCGAATTGGATCCGTTGGGCGACACACTCGCGGTCGTCGTCCATCTGCAAAGTCGAGTGGCACGCACGGGCGATGAGCTCGAAACGGTGTCTCGCAACTGCCAGCTGGCCGAAGGCGATCGCGCGTTGTTGCAGGAGCGCCGTCAGCTGGACGTGCTCTCCCCTGAAATTCGTGCCGAGCACGCCGCGCAGCAGCATGCGAGAGGCAGCAGCGCGGTATCGAAGCGCAAAGCGGACGAAGCCGCACGTCTGATCGAATCGAGCACGCCGGAGATGTAGGCGTAGAGAGGCGGGTTCGACTTCCATCGCTATAAGCGGAGCCAGATATCGGTCAGGTTATTGTTGCGAATGAAAACTGGGTCAGGTCCCATTTCTCCCGTCATGTCTGAATTGTGCTCTCGTGACCTTGAGGACGTCGGCGACCGTCGATAGGCTTCCGCGCGCGGCGCCCGATGAATCCACTGGCGAGAGGACGTTCTGATGACCATGCGAACCCGGACTGCGTGCATGGCTGCCATTCTGGTGGCGGCGTGCTTAGTCCCTCATGTCGCAGCCCGCGCGCCAGCGTCCACCAAGAGTCCAGATGTTGACATCGCTGCGGCGCGAGCGCTGCTGGACTCGTGGCATGGCGAAGATGAGGTGCTCGAAGAGGCACGGAGTCGAATCGACCGGGCGCTCGCTATCGATCCCGACAATGTCTTCGCCCTCAGACAGCGCGTGCGGTACCAGTTCAAATTGGGGTACCTGTCCGCTCGCCCCACGATCTATAACGGTCGCGTCTACAGCGCGCCGCAGTTCGCGCCCGGCACGCTCGACCAGGCCGAAGCAACGATCCTGCGCATGATGGAGCTGAAGCCTGGCTTCGCCGACGCCTACCAGCAGCTCGGCCAGCTTTATTTCAACCGCGGCGACATGGCGCGGGCGCGGGTGTTTTACAAGCGCGCGGAAGCGCTGGGAAGCACTGACGCGTGGCTGCAATTGGACTTCGCCCAGCTCGACGACGTTGAAGGCAACAGCGCAGCGGCGGAGGCGCGCTGGCGGCGCGTGTTGAGCGACGACAGCGCTGACGCACGCACCAAGCAGGCCGCTACGGGATATCTACTCGCCGCTTACAAGGCGGCGGGCGATGACGGGCACGCGGTCGACCTCTATCGCGACATGATCGCCCGCGATCCCAGCAACGCGTGGCTCCGTGGCGAATTCGCCGATTATCTCAGCGAGGGCCTTGGCCGCCACGACGAAGCGATCGGGCAGGCGCGCGCGTCGCTTGGTCTGATGGACTACGGCGTCGGGCATCGGATCCTGAGCATGGCGCTCTTGCGAAAGTGGGCTGCGTTGCGCGCGTCCGGTAAGACGGGCGCCGACACGGACGCTCTTTTTGTTGAAGCGCGAGAGGTGTATCCGGATCTTGAGGCCGCGATGGCCTACGGTGCGTCAGTGCCGGGTGGAGAGACGCTTGCACGGGCGCTGATCAGCCAAGGCGTGTCGGTCGATGCGAAGGGTGAGAGCGGATCGAGTGCGCTGCTGATCGCGACCAATCGCCAGCGTGCGGAGGTAGTGCGTACGCTTCTGGATCTGCACGCCGATCCGAATGTGGCCGACAGCCAGGGTTGGACCCCCCTTCTCAGTGCGGCCGACAACAACAACCGAAAGATCGTCCAGATGCTCCTTGATGCAGGCGCGGACACCGAGGCCAGTTTCATGGGGTTTAATGCAGCTCAACGGGCGGAAGGCAAGGGGTATGACGCGCTAGCGGCCTACATCACCGCGGCCGCTCGGAATCGCGCGGCACGGAAGTAGGGCAGCAACGGCGAAGGTGACGGCTTCAGGTTCATTTACGCCTGTGTGGCGGTAGCGCGAGCCAGCCGATGCGCAGGCCGCACACCGGCGACAGAGAAATGGGGTCAGGTTCCATTTCCGTGCGAATCGCGCTTTGATCTGTTGCTCCGGTCGTCGCAGGCAAGCGCATGAACTCTGACGCTGTCGAGCTAAGGCAGACCCTGGCGGCAGGCGAGCCGGTTGGTCGACTATCGTTCGAGTGGCTCTACGGCCGCGTTAGCGCGTACGTCGACAAGACATCTTCCGAAAGCACATCCCTCACCGAAAGGTGGGCGACTTGGTTGGCCTTCGCGAGCGCCGGCGTTGGCTTGCTAGCCACCATGTTGTCCCCGGTTGTCCTCGCGCCCGCGGTAGCACTGGACATCATGAAGGTCGCATTGGCATGTGAGTGCTTGGGCGCCGCCGTGGCGGCCGTTCGCATGCTGTGGCGACTGGTGCCGCACTGGCGTCGGCTGCGCGCTAATCACGCTGCCGAGATGGATCGGGAGTTCGGCCTCTGGCGCGATCTCGTCTCCGAAATTCGTGGCTTCCCGCGACCGCAGCGCGAGCAGATGCTCAGCTTTGCCAAGCAATTGCGAGAAGGCATGACCTATCGGTTGGGCCTTGCGCTTGGTGGCGTCGAACGCCTCGGCGTGTTCCCGATATTAGTTGCGTTGTACCTTCAGTTCCGAGGCTGGAAGTTCGGCGATTGGGCCGCTGCGTTCGACGTACACCTCGTAGGCGGTTTGCTGATCTGGGCAATTGCCTTGCTGTATGTCATGGGTTGGGCACTCGTCGGACTACGCGTTCGCCTCAGCACGTACATCGACCTGCTTGAAGAGTCGATTGCGGACTGAAGCCGCCTAGCGGAAACCAAGGGGCAGGTTCATTTCCGCGCGTTCCAACCTGACCCCGTTGCTCCGATAAATGAGCCCGTCCAAGGGAATACAACGGTCGTGCTTGCTGTGCGGAAGAACGCAGGCCTAGATTGGGCCCGGCGGGTTGGCCGCCGTGACGGGAGGACGCCATGACACGCAAATACGTCGACTGCCGCGAGATGCCGAGCGACTCCGGATGCACCGTGGCGATTGCCGCCGACTCGGACCGGGAACTGGAAGACGCCGCCGTGCACCACGCGGTGGCTGCACATGGCGAACATGACACGCCCGAGCTGCGCAGCATGATCCGCCGCAGCTTCCACGCAGGTTCGCCGCCCGTCGAGAACCCGAGTAGCGCCCGCGCCTGAGGGGAGTTGGAGAAGGCAAAACGGCCGGCGTCGACCGGCCCCAAAAGTAGACGGCGCGGTTGCGCGTGCTCCGGTCGCGCCCGCACTGCGACGTTCCGGGAGAAGCGGGGGCAGGTCCAACTTCTTCAGGATGAATCTGACCTCGAGTGTTCGCGCGCGGAAGTGTGAGTAGAACGTTCGCGCGCTTGCCAATGCGCACGCCGTGACCCCGGCGCCGACGCCTCACGACCCCTTATCGCCCACCGCCGTAACGTGCGCGGCCCTCCCTCACGTAATCGCCGCACATGAAGATCCTGATGGTGTTGACGTCGCACGACCGCCTGGGCGACACGGGCGAGAAGACGGGGTTCTGGCTGGAGGAATTCGCGGCGCCGTACTACGTGTTCAAGGACGCCGGCTTCGACATCGCGCTGGCGTCGCCCAAGGGCGGCCAGCCGCCGTTGGACCCGCGCAGTGATGCGCCGGACGCGCAGACCGACGCCACCCGTCGTTTCGCCACGGACGACGCGGCGAAGCAGGCATTGGCCCACACCGCCAAGCTGGGCGACCTGCAGGCCAGCGAGTACGACGCGGTGTTCTATCCCGGCGGCCACGGCCCGCTGTGGGATCTCGCCTCCGATCCGCATTCGATCTCGCTCATCCAGTCCACCTACGCGGCGGTGAAACCGCTCGGCCTGGTGTGCCACGCCCCCGGTGTCTTGCGCGACGCAAAGGGCGTGGATGACGCGCCGCTGGTGCAGGGGCGCAAGGTCACCGGCTTCACCAACAGCGAAGAAGAAGCCGTCGGCCTGACCAAGGTGGTGCCGTTCCTGGTCGAGGACATGCTGAAGGCGAACGGCGGCCGCTACGAGAAGGGCGCGGACTTCGCGAGCCACGTCGTGATCGACGGCAATCTGGTTACGGGGCAGAACCCGGCGTCGTCGGCCGACGCCGCCAAAGCGTTGATCGGGCTGCTCGGCAAGGGTTGACGCTCGCGCACCATCCGCAAGCAGGAGAGGGAATAGCAGGAGGGAAATGGACGGGTTCCATTTCCGTGCGCGTCGCGCCCGGGTTGAGCTAGTCCTCGCGTAGGGCTGGCACGTTATCGGTCACCGCCGGGGCGCCAAGACCAAGCGACAGCCCCTGACCATCGGCACGGTACCTTAGGTGTACTACCTCACTACACTACCAACACAATTTGGTTGGGGAGTGCGGGGGATGGGCGTCGAACTGGTGATGGAGTCGGTGGGTTTCGCCTATCCGGGCGGGCACCGCGCGGTGGACGGGGTGGCCATGCGGCTGGGCGCGGGCGTGGTGGGCCTGCTGGGGCCGAACGGGGCCGGCAAGTCGAGCCTGATGCGCGTGCTGGCCACGCTCGCCCGCGCCAGCAGCGGCCGGGTGACGTGGCGCGGCGAGGACATCGCGACGGCGCCCGACGCGCTACGTGCAGAGCTGGGCTACCTGCCGCAGGATTTCGGCGTCTACGACGCGCTGTCGGCGCGGGAATTCCTCGCGTTCCTTGCGGCGGTGAAGGGGCTGCCCACGCGCCGGGTAGGCGAGCGCGTGGCGCAGTGTCTGGACCGGGTCGGGCTGACGGACGTCGCCGATCGCCGCCTGGGCGGGTTCTCGGGTGGCATGCGCCAGCGCGTGGGCATCGCGCAGGCGCTGCTCAACGATCCGCGGCTGCTGATCGTCGACGAGCCCACGGTCGGTCTCGACCCCGACGAGCGCATGCGCTTCCGCCACCTGCTGGCCGAGCTGGCCGCGGACCGGCTGGTCATCCTGTCAACGCACATCGTCTCGGACATCGAGGCCAGCGCCGGCGAGCTGGCCGTGCTGGTCGGCGGGCAGCTGCGCTTCCATGGCACGCCCGAGGCGTTGATGGCCGATGCCCAGGGGCACGTCTGGTCGTGGACGGTGCCGTCCGATCGCCTGGCGGAGATGCGCGCCGCGCACCGCATCAGCCGCGCGCAGCGACGCGCCGACGGCGTGGAGATCCGCGTGGTGGGCGAGCGCATGCCCTCCAACGATGCGATGGCGTGCGCGCCCGATCTCGAAGACGCCTACCTGTGGCGCCTGCACCGCGCGGAGCTGGCGGCATGAGCGCGCTGCGGATCGTCGCCGCGATCTGCATGGCCGACCTGCGGCGGCGCCTGCGCACGCCACGCATGTGGGTGCTGCTGGGCGCGCTCGCGGTGGCAACGTGGTGGAGCTTTCCGCCCGCCGACGCCGGCTACCTCACGGTGTGGTTCGGTGCGGGCGCACGCGCGCATTACTCGAGCGCGTGGATCGGCCTGGTGATCTCGCTGGTCTACGGCGGGCTGCTTTCGCTGGTCGGCTTCTACATGGTGCGCGGCACGCTGGTGCGCGACTTCGACACCGGAACGTGGCAGTTGCTGGTGTCCACGCCGATGAATCGCGCGGGCTACCTCTTCGCCAAGTGGCTGAGCCACATCGCCGTGTTCGCGCTGATGCTGGCGTTCGGCGTGGTGGTCGGCGTGGTGGCGCAGTTCGTACGCGGCGAAGTTCCGCATCTGGATGTCGTCGAACTGTTGAAGCCCGTCGTGGTCATCGCACTGCCGGCGTTCGCCTTCAGCGCGACGTGCGCGGTGTGGTTCGACCTGCTGCCGTGGCTGCGCCGCAGCGCCGGCAACGTCGTGTACTTCTTCGTGTGGATCTTTGTGATGACCGGTAATGTGGCGCGCGGGTCGGGTAGCTGGCCGGGCGATCCGCAGGGCATGGTCGCGGTGGAACAGTCGCTCGCGCGTGGCGCGGGCCTGCCCGCCGGCTTCGCGAAGAGCGGCGTGAGCATCGGCGGCGAGTCGCTGCAAGGCAAACCGCTGGTGCTGTTCGACTGGACGCACTGGAACGTGGGCCTGGACGTGCTGGCCGCGCGTGGCTTCTGGCTCGCACTCGCGGTGATCGTGCTGCTGGCCGCGACGCCACTGCTCGACCGCTGCGCGGCACGCCGCGGCAGTGCGCGTTCGCGCTCGACGGACGGCCGCAGCCTGCGCTGGCTCGACCGTCTGATGATCCCGCTTGGCTGGAGCCGCTTCGGCGCGCTGGTGAGCGCGGAAGTGCGGCTCGCGTTGCGGCCGCGTCGACGCCTGTGGTTCGTCGCGATGCTCGGCATCTTCATCGCGCAGATGTTCGCGAAGGACGTCGGGCTGGTGGTGGCGATCCTCGCCGGCTGGCTGCTGTCGATGGACCTGTTCTCCCGCGCCGTGCTGCGCGAGCACGACACCCGCACCGGCGCGCTGGTGTTCACCGCATCCAAGATGCGCGACCGTTTGCTCGCCGCGCGCGTGGTGGTGGGCATCGGCATGGCGTGGCTGGTGACGTCGCCTGCGCTGGTGCGCCTGGCCGTGCAACAGCCGATGGCGGCGCTGGCCGTGGCGGTGGCCGGCGTCTCGATCGCGCTGTGGGGCCTCGCGCTGGGTGCGCTGTTTCGCAACTCGCGCCCGTTCGAACTGGTGCTGGTGGCCTGCGCCTACGTGAGCGTGCAGGGCGCATTGGTGTTCAACGCACTGACGAATCCTGGCGCGATGCTGCTCGGGCACGCGGTCGCGTTGCCGCTGGCAGCTGTCTTGCTGGCGGGCGCGTGGCGGCCGCTCGTGGCGCGGGTGAGGTGATGGACGGTGTCGCGGCAGGCGATGGGAAGGAGACGTCGCGAAGAAATGGGCCGGGTTCCATTCCTCTTCCGCATCGAAACGGGCGCGGAGTCGAGTTTCGTCCGCCGCGGAAATCGGGTCAGGTTCCATCTCCCACAGCCACACCGGTTACATGATTCGCTGTCTCGGCCGATAGCGTCCGGGATCGAGTCTGCGATGCTTCATGCCTACGCTGTGCCCTGATGGTTCGGCAACGCGTCGTCTCCATCACTCACTGGACTGTCCAAATGCTCCGCATTCCTGCGCTGTGTCTGCTGTGTCTCACCGCGTGGCTTCCGATTACTGCGTTCGCGCAATCCGACTCCGAGTCGACGGCGCCGAAGTGGGTGTCGGGCCAGGCCACTGACCCGACAGGCGTGCGCACCTGTTCGGTTTACCCGATCCGCCAGGGCGCGTATCCAATGATCTTCTTCTACGGCCGCGAGAGCGACGGGCAGCTGTCGATCGAGGGCTCGAACAACACGTCGATCGACCTCACGTTGCAGGTGGATGCAAATGCCGAGCTTGATGGCGGCTTTCCGATGATGTCGACGAAGAACACGGCCGCGTTGATCAGGCAGATCCGCGCCGACGGCCATAATCTCCGGCTGTCGCAGTCCGCCATGTTCGAAGGCAAGCTCGAGAGGTTCGACCTGGACCTTCCGCTTGCGGGTGCGGTCGAGCAGTTGGACAAATGTCACGACTGGCTCGCGGGTGGAAAAGCGAAGCGCTAGTCGGATGCAGCCGCGGCGGCGGTAGACGTCAAGCTGTCGGCATAAATCGCATCCCACCTTCGATGCGTCCGCCGAGCGTTGGGTCGGACGCTGTCGCGGATGATCCCGTTCGAGGCATTCGCTGTGTTCTTCCGCGACGACGCGGTTGGTTGGCACGACTCGAATGCGAAGACCAGCGTCGGCCGTGCCACAAGCACTTCGGCGCACCCCATGGATGAGCTCGCTTTATCGACGTCGATCCGTTTCGAGGGCGTATGCCGACGGCCGGTAGCCACATTTCACGAGTCATCTACGTACGCCAACGCCAGCTGTATGCGCGCCCATGACCGCGGCGCGAAGGCCGCTATATTCCGGCTACCCCCAAAGGAAGGAGGATTGGCATGAACCTGTCCAAGCAACATCTGGCGATCGTGCGTGCGTTCGGCGTGGCGATCGTCGCAACCGTCGGCCTTAGTGCCTGCGCCACCTACGACGACGATTTCGCACGGATCAATTCGCGTCTCGATCAGCTCGATTCGAAGGTGCAGGGCGCAGCACAGAGCGCCGAATCCGCCAGTCAGTCGGCGCAGCAGGCCAACCAACGGCTGGATCAGCTGGAAGGCCGCGTCCAGCGGCTCGAGGCTGCGCCGCCACGCAAGCCGCGCGGTTAGTCGCTCTGCACGATTCGCGACGAACGCTCTGAAGCGCGCCTGGTGGCCTTCGCTGGCCACCGGTCGCCTTGGCTACACCCCGTCCTGGTTGGAAGGAGGCGTCCCATCCGTACGTGCACACACCCTGCGATCCGGGGCATCGCGCTGGCACTGTCGTTGGCCTTCGCGAGCGTAGGCGTGGCCGGCGCCGAGGAGGCGGCCGCACAACCGGTCTCCGCCGTCGACCAGCTTCCGCCAGGTCAGGATGTATCCAGCACCGTGACCGAACTCGCGGGCTGGGTGGTCGCAACCAAGGACAGCGAGGGCTACCCGTTCGCGGTCATCGACAAGGCGGCCGCACAGATCCTCGTGTTCGGCGGCGACGGCCATCTTCGCGGCGCGGCACCCGGGCTCTTCGGCTCGGCGATCGGCGACCATTCGGCCCCCGGTGTTGCCGGCCTCGCGCTTCGCGAAATTCCCGGTCGTGATCGCACGACGCCTGCCGGTCGTTTTGTCGGCGGTTTCGGACCATCGATCGACGCCGGCCGCGTGCTCTGGGTGGACTACGATTCCGCGGTCTCCATCCACCCCACGGCGACCAACGTTCCGGCCGAGAAGCGCGCCGAACGCCTTGCATCGCCGACGCCGGACGACAACCGAATCACCCACGGCTGCATCAACGTATCGCCCGAGTTCTACGAGGCGGTCGTCCGCCCAACGTTCGAGCGCGGCGGAGTGTTCTACATCCTGCCGGATGAGGCGACGCTTGCAGACACGTTCCCGGAGTTCGCGCAAAGCCGCGCGAGCACGCAAGCAAACGACGGAAGACGCGCGCGCCACGCGGCCCGCTGAAGGCGTGTTGGCGTGTTGCCTTTCGTATGCGCGAGGTGTCGTAGCGGATGACGTCGCTCATGGACCGGCGTCTTTTGCGCGTGCGCATCCCGATGCCTTGCCTTCCGCGCAGCACCACGGCGTACGACCCGGTTCGAATGCAATAAGGCCGGGCTATCTGGTTGCACCTTGCACCGGCTCGCTTGCCGCGAATGTGGGCAAGAGACAGGTTCCCCTCCTGCTGCGCGGCGCGCCAGAAAAAGGACGGGTTCGGTCGAACCCGTCCTCCCATGAATCGGTGTACGCGTTGCGACGCGCGGCTGGCGCTTATCGACCGGCCTTGACCTTCTTGCACTTCTTCGGCTTGCCGTGCGGGTTGGTGCACGGCTCATGGCCACCCGTGATGGAGTCGACGCGGAAGTGGGCGATGAGCCCGGTCTGCGAGCCGTCCTTCTGCACCCAGCCGTAGGCGACCTGCTGCGCGTTGACGTTGCTGTTGAAGTCGGCGAGGTCGTAGATCGTCGGCAGGCCGGTGCCGTGCAGCACGCCCGTGTTGCCCGCCGCGCTCGCAAAGCTGAGGCCGAACGACCCGTCCACGTACAGCGCGTCGTCGACCATGATCGGCCCGCCCGATACAACCGCCACGTCTTCGACGTTGCCGCCGTAGTTGTCGTACACCTCGACATTGAGGCGGTCGGACACGACCGAGTGGCCGCTCACCGTACCCGCGACGAAAGAGTCGGGCTGATAGGCCGCGTAGCCAGGCAGGCTGATGCCCGGGGCGGTGTCGTCGTCATAGCTGAAGCTGCCCTCGACGTGCGACCCCACGGGCGTGACCGCCGGGTCCAGCGTTTCCGTCACGGTGCCGGTGAAGTGGAACGTGAGCACCTCGGCCTGGGCAGCGCCGGCAAGAATCATGAGCGTCGCCGCGGCGACTGTGCGAATCCGTTTGCTGAGCATGTTGAAGTCCTGAATTGGAATGTGTGCGCACGACGGCGCCGCCAGCGACCGGGGCGCAAGCAATGTCGTGTACAGGCAACGCGCACAGCCCGCTGCGCGCAGCCCATTATAGATTTTCCGGAAAAATGGGATCAGGTTCCGAGTGGGCAGGGCGCGTCGACATTTCCGCGGTGAACATGCGCCCGCGTCGCGCTAACCTTTCCCCCCATGCCGAAAGCAGGGATGAATGCATGACAGTCACCATCGTCGGTCTCGTGACGCCGCATGTTCTGCGCGTTATCGACCTCGCCAATCAGGCCGAGAAGGGCGTCAACGTCGACTGGCATCTGCGTGATGCCGTGAACACGACGCTGCGCGATCTGGACCAGCACTACAACGGGCCCGCGCTCGTGGCGGCGTATGTCGAGGGGCTGGAGAACGCGGCGAGCAACGCGACGAAGAACCGCACGGAATACGCGCGCGCGCTGACGGCCGCGGCCGCCGCTGCGCGCAATCCGAGGTGAGATCGCGGGACGTGCTGGGCGAGTGGGTTGTCGTGATTCGCGTGGATAGGGCGCGCGTCCGGTTTCGATGATGTCCCGGGCGTAGGCCCGCATTGCTCGACGTCTGGCTCGGCCGGCCGGGCCAATGGCGCCGTCGCCCGCTCACTCCAGGCTATCGCTGGCTCCGTATGCTCGTGCGTATCGTCGCGGAGAGATCGCCATGCGCCTGATGATCGTGGGTTCGACCGGACTGGTGGGGCAGGGCGTGCTCGCTGCGTGTCGCGCGGCGTCGGACGTCGAGCGCATCGTGCTGCCGCTGCGGCGGCATGCCGACGCAGCGCACGATCCGCGCGTGGTGCACTGGCATCTCAAGGACTTGCGGTCGGTTGACGGGACGGAGCCCGGCTTCAGCGCGCTCGATGCCTGCGTCTACTGCGTCGGCGTCGTGCCGGGCCTGTCGGAAACGGCGTATCGCGATGTCACGGTGGACCTGACGCTGCGCGTCGCGCGCGCGTTCGCCCGCGCGAATCCCAACGGCACCTTCGTGTATGTCTCGGGCGCCGGCTCAGACGCGCATTCGATGCTGATGCCGCTACGCGTGAAAGGCCAGGCGGAGGACGCGCTGCGCGCGTTGGGTATTCGCACGTTGATGCTGCGACCGGGCGTTGTGCAGCCTGTCGACGGCGTCCACTCGCCGCACCCCGTGCGCGACGCCGCCTATGCATTGGCGGGGCCGCTGCTCTCGGCAGCGGCGCGTGGCGCGCCGTCGGTGGTGACGACGTCGTCGCGCATCGGCCACGCGGTACTGGCCGCGCTCCGCCAACCCGATCCGCCGGCAGTGCTCGAGAACGCCGACATCAACGCGCTGGGCTAGTCGTATCGAACGACCAAGCCAACGCGCTGTAACGCGCCTACCGCAGTCGTGAACGGGTCGGGGTGCGTCGTTTCCACCCCGGGTCAGACCGCGTACTTGCGCTTCAAGCCGAGCTTCACCCGGTTGTAGTCGTCGTCCGACAACGCGGCATCGAAGATCATCACTTCGAAAATGCGGCCCTCGAAATGGTAGTCCGGGCCGCCACCTTCGTTGACCGCGCGACAGCCCAGATAGCTGCGCGGACCGGTGTGCAGCAGCTCGGTGCGCGTGTTGGTGCGGAAATCGGAAAACCCGTGCTCGTCCACGGTGACCAGCTTGCCTGCCGTCGACGAACGCGCGCCGACCACCGTGATCGTGTCCGGCCGGAAGTCCGGAACGTGCATGTCGAGATCGTTGCCGTACTGGCCGAAACGCATGTTGCAGCTGCCCTGCCAGCCCAGGTGCAGGGACGAGTTGCCGGCGCAACCGAAGATCCCGCAGTCGCGGCCTTCCGAGAACAGGAAATGGTTGTCGCCGCGGCCGTTGTCCCGCTGCACCACGGCGAACACGGTGTAGGGCTTGCCGGAAAAGTCGTAGGCGAACGGTAGGCCGGTACGCGCGCCGTTGCCGAAGCGGACGGCGTTGTGCCCATGCGCAGGTGCGAACGTCGGCCAGAAGTTCGACTGCGTGGTCGATGCGTCGCGCCGCACCTCGTAGCCGTTTGGCTGGATGTGACCATGCGGCGCGACGACGTCGCGCCAGATCGAAACGCGGTTGTCCGGGAACACGTGCAGGCCCTGCGCGGCGTCGAACCAGCACTGCAGATCGGGCACGCCGATGCCGGCGACGCAGCCGCGCGCGCGGAATGTGGGCGCGAGCGACGGGTCATCGCCTTGCTCGCCCAGGAACGTGCGCGTGGTATTGGTCGCCGCCTGCCAGAGAATCGCGCCGCCGGTAAAGCGTGCCCAGCGATCATTCGGGTCGGGAAACACCAACGGAATCTCGCCGCCGATGGGGTAGTGCAGCGGCCCCGCTTCCTGGCCGGCTGCGGACCACGTCGCTCCGATGGTTCCCCACACCGCGCCGTGCGCGTTGACGAAGGCGCGGTGCGCCGCGGCGATGCCCCGCTGGTAGGGCTGCACCATGCCGCCTTCGTCCACGCCGACGCGGGGCTCGGCGAGCGGCGCGCCCAGGCCGAAGTGCGCTGCGTCGGCTGCCAGTGCGGCACGAAGCCGCGCGATCGTCTCGGGTGTGAGCATGACGGTTTCCGCATCGGCCGCGAATGGCCGGGTGCGGCGAGCGTAGGCGCGACCTCAACGCATCGCTGTAGGAAAAGTACGAACGCGACGGACGGTCGGGCGCGCCGGGATTGCGACGGGGACGGGCCACGGCGACGGGTCAGCGTTGCCGGCTACGGGCGGAGTTGCCGTATGCCGACTGGGGCAGGTGGCACTGTCCTTCGGTGCTCGCAAGCGGGCGGTACGAAGGGCCGGATCGCATGGCGTCAAGTTCCCTGCGCGGCTGACGTTAACCAACGGGTGCGCGTCGTTGTCGACGTAACGGGTGGACGAGGCGTCGCACCGGGCCGCACCCGGAATGTCCGTCGTGCGCCTTGGCTACCTCCGCGCCGTGTCGAGCCCGGCTCACCGGCTGATCGTTGCACCCGTCCGAAGGAACTTCATGCGCCTGTCTGCCGTCCTCGTCTCCGCCGTCCTCGTCGTCACCGCACTGCCGCCGCTACCGGCGCACGCGGATGGCGCTGCCCTGATGTGGCAATGCCGTTATGCCCTCGACGCCGACTCGGCGAAGGGCAGCGCGGAGGCAATGCAGGCGGGCAATTGCATGGGGTATGTCTCGGCGGTACTCGACACCAGCGCGTTCTACGAATCGAACGGCGCGACGCCGGCACCGCTGAAATGCCTGCCGGACGACGTGATCGTGGGCGATGCCGTCAAGGCGGTGCGCGATTACCTCGAGTCGCACGAAGCCGAACAAAAGAACGCCAGCGAACTGGCGGTGACGATCCGTGCGCTGCAGGCGCGCTATCCCTGCAAGGGCGCGAAGTAATACGGGATCCGCGCGGCCGAGAAGCTCGGCCGTGCCTGTAGGAACCGGCGACGTTGTTCCCGTGTTCCGCCCGCATCGCTCAGGACGCCGGCACCCGTTGGCGCCATGCCATCCATCGCAGCGGAAGCGCCGTCAGGACGCAGAGCACGGCTGCCACGAGAAAGCCGAGCTGGTACATCGTGGCGCCAGTGAACACGGCGACGGCGAAGCACAGTTTGCAGAGCATTCCGACCGCGACCGGCCTCGATACGTCCAGCGTCAGACGCGCCACGAATGCTGCATAGCCCCACAGCACGGCCATCATCGCGTACAGCGCGGCGAACGCCAGCGCGTACACGAGCAACGCGCCTTGCTGCGTCGGATGCGTGAGTGCAAAGCGGACCACGACCGGTACCAGCGCGACGAGACTCAACAGCACCATGTTGATGACCGTGCCGACGCCATCGATGTCGCGCAGGAACGAGACGATGCGCCGATGCACGAGCCACACCAGGCCGATCAGGAAGAAACTGAGGAAATACACCAGCAGGGCCGGCCCCCACGCCTGCCACAGGCTTTCGCCGGCGCGCGGCTCCGCGTGGATTTCGATCGCCGACAAGGTGATCGCGATGGCGAACACGCCATCCGACAACATCACCAGGCGTTCCAGATGCTTCAGTGCGGTCTGCCGTGCGACGTCCAGCGTCATGTCGTCTCCTTGCGTTATGGATAAGCCGGCCGCTTGATCGGCCGCCGCATCATTGTCGAACACTCGCCGGTTCTGCTACGCGTCCGGCGGTCGCCGCGCGTGGCTCACGGTGCCTTCGTGGTAGATCTCGATGCCCCAGACATCGGTGGGGTCGTGGATCCACAGATCACTGTTCCAGCGCATCAGCTGCTCGGCAAGGCGCACTGCGTCGGCGCAGGCGAGAGTGACGTCCGGCAGGTGGGCGACGCCCCATTGCAGGCGAAGCAGGCGGTCGGGCGCGACGCCGAGATCGGCAAGCGCGCCCGCCAGGAGTTCGGCCTGGATGGCTTCGGTGCCACCGTAGCGGGTATTCGATTCGGGCACGCGTGCCCAGTCGATACCCGAGAACGCCCACGGGTAAGCAGGGAAGCGCACCGCATCGTCGGCATCCCACGACCAGTGCAACACATGCGGCACACCGGCGAGATCGCCACCGTGCCAACGTTCGAACTCGGCGACGGTGCGCGCGCGTTCGCGCGCTTCGTCGCGCGAACGTTGTGCGGCGAAGAGCGTTTCGCGTCGCGCCTGCAGCTCGCGGCGGCGTGCGTCACGGTCGTCGGAGTCGGTCATTGCGTCGGAGGAGTTGGCCAGACTTCATTTTCGCGTCGGGATCAGTCCCGCGAACGGACTCATTCCCGTGCCAAGCGGGTGCGTCATTCCTTCTTCCGAAGCATCTCGACGACGGCGCGCCATTGCTCATCCTGCTGTTGCGAAATCTTGCGCATCAACGCCTGGTTTGCGCCGGTCACCCAGCCTTCCATCAGCATGGTGCCGAGGCACCGCTCCTGGAGTTCGGAATCGTTGTAGGGGTCGTTGCCACTCGGGTCGACGCAGGCAACGGCTTTGCCTTCACCGACGTACTTCGCCAGTGCATCGGCGTCGTGCGCTTCATGCGCAAGTCGCGCAAGGCGCAGGGATGCATCCGCGTACATGACAGCAGGCGACTTTTCCGCGAAACCGTTCCATTTGTTGTCGGCGCGCGCGATCGCCCACTGGCGCGTGCGTTCGAGGGCTTCGACGGCTTTGGCGCGCGTCGCGTCCTTGTCCGTCGCGCCGTATTTTTCGAGCATCGCGATGTAGTGTTCGCCCAGCTCCATTTCGAAGTTGGCAGCGTCGACGGCGTTCAGGCGTTCCTGGTTCATGGCCTTGGTGTTGTCGCGGAGCTGCTCCAGCGCGCCGAGGAAACCCTGCGAATGCTTGCGGTACTCCGCGATGGCGGCATCCGCGCGGTCGGAGCTGCCGCCATCGAGTTCGAGCAGCGCGGTCTGGCGTAGCAGGTCGAGCGTCTGCACGCGTGCGAAGGCATTCGTGTTGCCCGGCGCCAATTGGTCCAGGTCCTTGAACGCAGCGTCGAGCTCCCTGCGCGCGCCGGCGACATCGCCTTCGCGCTCGCGCAACGCCCAGGCCAGGATCGCCTGCTGTTGCAGACGCTTGACGACGAGGAACTCCAGGTCGTCCGGCGTGGCATCGCTCGCGGCTTCTGCCGCGCGGTAAGCGGCGATGATCTGCCGGCATTCGGCGACCACCTTGTCCGTTGCCCAGCGGTCGCTGCAGCCCGGCATGTCGCGGGCCTTCTTGTACAAGGTCTCGACCTGCCGTTCGGCCCCGGCGGCCGGCGCAGCCGTCACGGCGATCAGAAGCGCTGCCACCAGCGCGGCGTTGCGTGGAGCCATGTCTGTTCCCCCCTGTCGAAAGTGTGGTGCGTCCCCGGACGGAAGTCTCTGTTCCGGTCCGGGAGGCGTCAACAGACCCACAACGCGCAGGATGAACGGGCGGGGTTGTCCGGGCCGCCCGTATCATTCCCGAGCGCGCACAGTGGCGCCGAGGGGCATTTGCGATGGCGGATCGGGAACTGCGCTTCCTGGCGGGCGGCGGCGAGATGGGCGAGCGCCTGCGCGGCATGGACTGGCGCGGCACTGCGCTCGGCGCCGCGGAAGGGTGGCCCGAGGCGTTGCGCACGCTGGTCGCGCTGATGCTGGCGTCCAACCAGCCCATGTACATCGTCTGGGGCCGGTCGCGCGCGTTTCTCTACAACGACCACTACGCGCCCTTCCTGGGCGCCAAGCATCCATCGGCGTTGGGACGGGACATCCTCGACGAGGTATGGCCCGAGATCCGCAGCGAGCTCGAGCCCTTGGTCGCGTCGGCCACGGCGGGCGATCCGGTGCACGTGTCGAGCATGCGCCTGATGCTCGAGCGCAACGGCTTTCCCGAGGAAACGTATTTCTCGTTCTTCTTCGCACCGGTGCGCGATGCATCAGGTGCAGTGGCCGGCATGTTCGGCGCTTGCAGCGACATCACGGTGCAGATGCAGCTGGAACGCGACCTGGCGGCGCGCGACGCGCGCCACCGCCAGGTGCTCGCGAACATGGACGAAGCGTTCGTGCTGTTCGATCACGACTTCCGGATTCTGGAAGTCAACGCCGAAACCGAGCGGCTCACACGGCTCGGTCGCGATGAGCTGCTGGGGCGACTGCACTGGGACCTGTTTCCGGGAACGCTCGAGTCCCCGCTGGGGGAGATGTACATGCGCGTGCTCCGGTCGGGCCGCGCCGAGAGCATCGACTACCGCTACGTGTTCGACGAAAACCGCGCCGTCTGGTTCGAGGTGCGCGCATTTCCGGTGGAGGAGGGCCTCGCGGTGTTCTTCCACGACATCACGCTGCGTCGCGAGGAGCTGCAGGCTGCGTCGCTCGCCGCCGAGCGCGTGCAGCTCGCGCTCGATGCGGGCGCGATCGTCGGCACGTGGGTGTGGCTGATTGGCGAGGACCGCATCAGCGGCGACGAGCGCTTCGCCCATCTGTTCGGGCTGGACGAGCAGGCCTGTCGCGACGGTATCCCGTTGGAGGTAGCCACCGCCGCCATCCACCCGGACGACCGTGAGCGCGTTGCCGCGGCGATCAGCGAAGCGCTCGTGCGCGGCGGCGCCTACCGCTGCGAATACCGCGTGCGCACTCGCGACGGCACGTGGGCATGGGTGGAAGCGAATGGTCGCGTCGAGAACGACGCCGACGGCAAACCCGTTCGCTTCCCCGGCGTGCTGCTCGGCCATGACGATCGTCATCGCGTCGAGGCCGAGCGCGACCGCGCACTCGTGCTGCTGCGCACGTTTACCGAAACCGTGCCGGGCGTCGTCTACGCCAAGGACCGCCAAGGCCGGCTGGTGGTCGGCAACCGTGGCGTTGCGGAGCTGCTGGGCGTGCCGCAGTCGGCGTATCTGGGCCGCACCGACCGCGAGCTGCTCGCCGATCCGGCGCAGGCCGAGATGGTGATGGCCAACGATCGCCGCATCATGGAAAGCGGTGTCGCCGAGCAGGTGGAAGAGGAGATCCGGCTTGCCGACGGCTCGCCCGCGATCTGGCTGTCGACCAAGGCGCCGTGGTTCGATGGTGACGGCAACATCGTCGGCCTGATCGGCGCGTCGGTCGACATCACCGAACGGCGTCGACTGATCGAGACGCTCGAACAGTCCGATCGTCGCAAGGACGAGTTCCTCGCAATGCTTGCGCACGAGCTGCGTAATCCGCTCGCGCCGATCCGCACCGCTGCCGAACTGCTTCGGTTGGCGCCGCGCGACGAGGCGCGCGTCAGCAAGGCCGCGCAGATCATTTCACGGCAGGTCGCGCACATGACCGACCTCGTCGACGACCTGCTCGACGTTTCGCGCGTCACGCGGGGGCTGGTCGAGTTCGAGCATGCGCCAGTGGACATGCGTGTCGTCGTGGCCGCCGCTGTCGAGCAGACCGAACCGGCGGTGCAGGCGCGACGCCACACGTTGCTGGTGGAGACAGCAGGCGGGCCTGCGTTCGTACTCGGCGATCGCCATCGGCTGGTGCAGGTGGTGTCGAACCTGCTGCACAACGCGGCCAAGTACACGCCGCAGGCCGGCGCGATCCGCGTGGCGCTGGCCGTTGCCGATGGCGAGGTGGCGATCGAGGTGACCGACAACGGCGTCGGCATGGACGCGTCGCTGGTGCCGCACGTGTTCGACCTGTTCACGCAGGCGGCGCGCACGCCGGACCGTGCGCAGGGCGGCCTGGGCATCGGCCTGGCGCTCGTGCGCAGCATCGTGCACGCGCATGGCGGCAGCATCAGTGCGTCCAGCGACGGCCCCGGCTGCGGAAGCACGTTCAAGCTGGTGTTGCCGCGTGCGGACGTGGAGGTCGCACCGGTGATCGAGGCGCCGGCATCGAGGCTGCCCGTGCCGTCTCGGACCGTCATGGTCGTCGACGACAACCGCGACGCCGCCGAAACACTAGCCAGCGTCTTGCGACTGCTCGGCCACGATGTGACCGTAGCCGCAGGTGGTCGCGAGGCCTTGGGCCTGCTGGAGCGCCATCCCACCTGGGACACCTTCATCCTCGATGTCGGCATGCCCGACATGACCGGTCACGAGCTGGTCGGGCGACTGCGCGAGCGTATGGGCGAAGCCGCGGCGCGCTTCATCGCGCTCACCGGCTACGGGCAGGGACAGGACGAGGCCGCGTCGCTCGCCGCGGGTTTCGACCACCACGTGATCAAGCCGGTGGATGTCGAAAGGATCGTTGCCCTGCTCGCCGACTGACACCGGCGCGTGCGGGTTCGCCGTGAGCACCGCGTTTGGACGCTCCGGCGTATGACGGCGCGAGCGTTCGCGTCGTTGCTCTGACCGTGTTGCGTGCGTGCAGTCGTCGACCTTGTGTTCGGCGCGACGTCATCCTGCGTCCGTTCAGCCGGGTTGCCCGCTCGCCGCGAAGCGCCGCCACGCGTACAGCGGCATGCCGGCGAGGAGGAGCATCGCGCCCCATGCGAGTGCTTCGTTTCCTGTGCCGATCAGCGCGTACAGGGAATAGAGCAACGCCAGCGCAGCGACGACGCGGCCGCGATGCCCGCGCTGTCGCAGCCATGCGGCGCTGCCGACCACGTACGGCACCAGCGTCGCCGCGGTGGAAAGCAGGATCGAGAACGTGAACAGCTGCACCAGCGAACGGCTGAAGTTCGCCATCACCAGCACGCTGGCCAGTGCCGACCCGATCAGCAACCCGGTGACCGGCGTGCCGCGCGCGTCGCACCGCGCGAACAGTGCGGGAAACACGCGATCGCGTGCGGATGCCAGCGACACCTGCCCGCATACCAGCACCCAGCCGTTGAGTGCACCGAAGCACGAAACGGCCATGACCGCCGCGAGGGCGAGCCCCGCTTTTGGACCCCACAGCAGGCGAGCAGTGTCCGCCATGGGTGCGGACGAGTTCGCGAGTTGCGCGGTCGGTAGCAGCGCGACCACCGTCGTGCATGCGAGCACGGTCGCGATGCCCGCCAGCAGCGTACCGATCAGCGTCGCTCGCGGCACCGTGCGCTCCGCGTCGTCGACAGCGCCCGCTGGCACCGTCGCGGCTTCGAGGCCGAGCAGTGCCCACAACGTCAGCGCGACAGTCGATTGCATGACGGCAGGCAGCGACTGGCCGCTTGGATTGAACGTCAGCGAGTTCGCGTCGACCGCCCACACGGCGACCGCGCCGAACACCAGCAGTGGAAGAAGTTTGAGCACGGTGGTGACCACCTGCATGCGGCCCGCCTCGCGCACACCGGCGAGGTTGACCAGCGTGCACGCCCACAGCGCGAACAACGCACACGCCGCGCCGCGTGCCGGCGTGGCCGTCGCCGCGGGCACCAGCGCGCCCAGGCTGCCGGCGAACGCGACCGCGATCGCCGCATTCGCGCACCACACTGAAACCCAGTAGCTCCACGCGACGGTGAACCCGACGAACTCGCCGAATGCATTGCGCGCGTACAGGTAGGGACCGCCGCTTTGCGGCCAGCGCGCGGAGAGCCGGGCGAATGTCGACGCCAGCAGCAATGCGCCGCACAAGGTGATGGCCCAGCCCGCGAGACTGGCAACGCCGAACGGCGCCAACGCCGACGGAAGAAGGAACGCGCCGGAGCCGATCATGCTGCCGACCACCAGCGCGATGGCCGACCAGAGGCCGAGCGGTCGCGCGTTACCCACGCGACGACCGATACGCGGCGCGCACCAGTTCGTGGAAGTGATGCACGGCGTTCTCGCGCAGCGGATTCAGTCGCCCCGGCGCGTACGAACCCGATGCTAGGCCGCGTTGCACGTCTTCGCAGATGGTCAGATCCTCGAGCTGCACTTCGTCGCTGAAGGAAAGATCCGCTTCGCGCCGGGAATTGCCCTGCTCGCTGTCGTCGACCGCATAGTAGAAATCGAATTCCACGCGACAACGGTCGACCCCGCGCGGAACGACGCGATTGGTCTGCAGCCGGCCGGGCAGGATGTTGAGCATGGTGTTGGGCCACATCCAGTAGTACAGCGCGTCGCCGTCGCCATACAGCGCATCGCCGCTCTCCAGCGGGCTCCACTGGTACGAGTACCACTCGGCGGTTTCGGTGACGTAGCTGCGATAGTCGAGCAACCGGTTCAGGCCCGGATGGATGTGCGGGACGTGGTAGCCCTCGAGGTAGTTGTCGACGTAGACCTTCCAGTTGCACGCAACGTCGTAGCCGACACGCCGGTGGTGCCCGTAGTGTTCCAGCCCGCGCGACGGGCCGAGGCGTTCGTCGATGCCTGCGGTGAACGCGTCGAAGTCCGGTGCGGTGCTCGCGTCGACGGCGGCGAACACCAGGCCGTTCCAGATGCGCACGGCAAGTTGCGGCAGTCGCACGTCCGAGGGTTCGAAATCCTCCGCGCCGCCCATCTCCGGCGCCGAACGCAGCACGCCGTCCAGGCCGTAGGTCCAGCCGTGATAGCGGCAGCGCAGCGACCTGGCGGCGAGACCGTCGCAGGTGGCGATCGGGCCGGCGCGATGCCGGCAGACGTTGTGGAAAACGCGCACCTCGCCATCGGCGCCGCGAACGGCGATCACCGGCAGTCCCGCGAAGTCGGCCACCACGTGATCGCCCGCGTCTCGCAACTGGCAGACATGGGCGATCAGCTGCCAGGTGCGGTCGAACACCAGCGCGCGATCGCGCGCCGGCATGTCGGCGTCGACATAGAACGCGGCGGGCAGGGCCGTGGCGTGGCTCAACGGCTGGGGGTCCAGCAGGGCGAGGGTCGTCATGCGTCGAGTATGGCGTCGGTCGGCGGGCTTGGCATGGGTGTGTGCGGCAGGCGCATGCCGGTGCGACGAGGCCTCGCGGGCGGCTTGTCGACGCGCGGGTACACGGTGGGTATCACCAGCCCAATTGCACATCGCGACGCACATGACGACGCAGGACGCGCCTGCGGACTGTCCGATGCATCGCTACGAAGCCGGCGGTCGGTGGCACTGCCGCCACGCGTGATCGACGGGATGCCCGACCAGCGCGTCCTAGGTGACGATGCGACGCCGCGGTGCGCCGCATGGCCGTCGCGGTCAAGACCATGCGCGAAGCGAGCACGAGCGCGTGCGTCATGCGGCTAGGGGACGGCGTGCCGACCCGATCCGTCCGGCGTTTCGTCCCTGCGCTCGAGCTGCGCGTCGGCGATCCATCCATCTCGCGACGCCCGCAGATGCCCGTGAGAGGCATCGACCCTGCCCCAAGGGTCAATTGTTTCGCCGGTCGCGCGTGTCGTCAGATGCCCCGTCGGGTTTCGGCCTCGCGGAGCAGTCTCATGGAAGTCGGGCAGTCAACGCTTCGACGGCTCGTGACCGGCGACTTGACGGACACGTTGCTGCGCGTCGCGCTGATCATCCTGTTGGTCTTCCTGTGCGTACGGGTGTTTTCACCGTTCGCACGCTTGTTGACGCTGGCCATGATCCTGGCGGTGGCGCTGTATCCCCTCTACCTCCGCGTGGTGCGATGGTTCCGCGGACGGCGTGGTTGGGCGGCGACGGCGCTCGTACTGTCGAGCCTGCTACTGCTCGGCACGCCGATCGTGATGCTCGGGGCGACGGTCACCACCGAACTGAGCCAGATCTACCAGAGCGTGGAAGACGACACGCTGGCGGTGAAATCGCCTGACCCGAAAGTTGCCGAGTGGCCGGTCGTGGGCCCGCGCGTATTCACGACGTGGAATGCCGCGGCGAGCAACCTGCCGAAATTCCTGAAGCAGAACCGGGAAGTGCTCAAGGGCTATGCGAAAAAGGTGCTGGCCATGGCGGCCGGCGGCGCATCGACGGTGGGCCTGTTCCTCTTTGGCATGATCGTCGCGGGCATCCTGATGGTGTACGCCGAGGCGTCGCGCAACGTGTTCCGACGCATCCTCATACGACTGACCAGCCCCGAGCAGGGGCCGCAACTGCAGACGCTCTGCATCGCCACCATCCGTTCCGTCGCGACGGGCGTCGTGGGTGTGGCCTTCATCCAGGCCGTCCTGCTGGGGCTGGGCTTCATGCTCGCAGGCGTACCCGGTGCGGGCGTGCTGGCGCTGATCGCGATGTTCCTCGGCATCCTGCAGGTGCCGGCGCTGCTGGTGTCGCTGCCGGCGCTCGCGTGGCTGTGGATGGCGGACGACGGCAGCTCCACCGCCTTCAAGATCATCTTCAGCACCTGGTTCATCGTCGCCGGGTTGGCCGACAACGTGCTCAAGCCCCTGTTGCTTGGACGCGGCGTGGACGCGCCGATGCTGGTGATCCTGATCGGCGCGATCGGCGGCATGGTGACCGGCGGCATGGCGGGCCTGTTCCTCGGCGCCGTGCTGTTGGCCGTCGGCTACCAGGTCTTCATGCAATGGGTCGATCGCGGGGTGGCCGAAGCGACCGCGGCGGCGCCACTGACCGCCGCGCCGACGAGCATTCCCGAGTAGTCGCATCGTGCGACGCATCGGCGCCATGTTGATGCTCGCGTCGGTCGTGCTGCTCCAAGGCTGCGTCACGCTCGGCCCCGACTACCAGGAGCCGGAAGTCGGCTGGTTGCAGAGTTGGCACTCCGATCTGTACGGCCAGCTCGGCAATGCCGACCAGCAGACGCAGGTCGACCTGCATTTCTGGTGGCGGGCGTTCAACGACCCGGTGCTGAACACGCTGATCGAAACCGCGCGTCGCGAGAATCCATCGCTGCGCATCGCCGGGCTCAGGATCCTGGAGAGCCGCGCGGTGCTGCGCATCGCCGGAAGCAACCAGTATCCGCAGCTGCAGCAACTCAGCGCCGCGGCCACGCGCATCGACAACCGCGAAAGCGGTGGGGCGGGGGCGGACGCGCACCAGCATCTCACCGCATACAACGCAGGTTTCGACCTGGCGTGGGAACTGGATTTCTGGGGCCGGTTCAAGCGTGGCATCGAATCGGCCGAAGCCGGCTACTTCGCATCGATCACCAACCAGCAGGACGTGCAGACGCTGCTGAGCGCGCAGGTGGCCACGCTGTACTACGCATATCGCACGACCCTGTTGCGCATCGACATCGCGCGCAAGAACGCGATCATCCAGAAGCGCAGCCTGGACATCACCGAACGCCTGTTCCGGCATGGGCAGGAATCGGAGTTCGACCTGCAGCAGGCCAAGGCCCAGTACTTCGGCACGTTGGCGACGATTCCGGAACAGGAGGCCGACCTGGTCCAGCTGCGCAACGCGCTGTGCGCCGTGCTGGGGCGGCCGCCGGGCGACGTGCCGGAACTGGCGTCGGCAGGCGGCCCGCTGCCCATCGTCGGGTCCGCGGTGATCACCGAAGTCCCCGCGCAGCTGTTGCTGCGTCGTCGCGATGTGCGCACCGCCGCATGGCAGGTCGCGGCGCAGTCGGCGCAGATCGGTATCGC
Source organism: Lysobacter claricitrinus (assembly GCF_045866565.1). Taxonomy (NCBI): domain Bacteria; kingdom Pseudomonadati; phylum Pseudomonadota; class Gammaproteobacteria; order Lysobacterales; family Lysobacteraceae; genus Lysobacter; species Lysobacter claricitrinus. The sequence goes on from NZ_BAAFZV010000002.1 coordinate 392,982, forward strand.
GAAGGCCGACTATTTCCCTGCGATCACATTGCTGGGAACGATCGGCTGGTCGTCCGATTCGCTTGGCGGAACGCCGGACGTGACGCGCATTGCCGGCGGCCCTGCGCTGACGTGGAACATCTTCGACTACGGTCGCATCCGCAACAACGTGCGCCTGCAGGACGCGCGCCTGCAGCAGTCGATCGAACTGTTCCAGAACACTGCGCTGGTGGGCGCGCGGGAAATCGACGATGCCGCCATCGGCGTGGTCAAGACCGGCGAGCAGCAGACGCCGCTTCATGACGCGGCACGCGCCGCGGAACGGTCGCTCGACCTCGCCAACCGGCTCTACCAGGAAGGCTACCTGGGGTTCGATCGCGTGCTGGACGCGCAACGGGTGATGTTCACGCAGGCCGAGCGCGAACTGCTCAACGACAGCGCGCACATCAGCGCGGTGATCACGATGTACAAGGCGGCCGGCGGCGGATGGGTGGACATGCCGATCGACGAGATCGTGCCCGAACAGACGCGCACGACCATGGAAGCGAGGACGCGCTGGGGCGGTCTGTTGCGCGCACCGCTGCCGGCGGATGCCGACCACGGGAAGCATTCCAAATGAGCGAGGACCAGACGCCGCCCGCCGATGCGAAGTCGACCGTCAAGAAGGGCGGGCGCGTCGTCGCGATCGTCATCGTCGCCAGTCTCGTGCTTTACCTGTTCGCGGACCGCTACACGCCGTACACGTCGCAGGCACGCATCGAAGGCTACGTCGTCGGCGTGGCGCCCAAGGTCGCAGGTGCGGTGACGAAGATTTCGGTCACCAACAACCAGGCGGTGAAAGCCGGGCAAGTGCTGCTGGAGATCGATCCGTCGCAATACCGCATCGCGCTCGCGAAGGCGCAGTCGGATCTCGCGAACGCGCACAAGCAGGTGGGCGCGGGTAGTGCGACGGTGGATGCGGCGCGCGCGAACCTGCGCGCTGCGCGTGCCAACGAACTGGCTGCGCGACAGGATGCGACGCGCCTGCGGCGATTGCGCGAAGAGGACGAGGGAACGATCTCCGTGCGCCGGCAGGAGATCGCCGATGCGGGCCTGCAGCAGGCCTCGGCGCAGGTCGCCGCCGCGGAGGCCGACATCCGCCGCGCCATCGAACAGATGGGCGGCGACAACGTCGACGACAACACCGTGCTGCAGACCGCGCTCACTGCGGTGGACAAGGCCGAGCTCGACGTCGCGAACACGGTCGTCAGGGCGCCGGCGGCGGGTGTCATCACCGACCTGCGCACCGACGTCGGCTTGTACGCCGGTACCGGCAGCCCCGTACTGACGCTCGTCGCCATACGCGATGTGTGGATCGACGCCGAGTTCACCGAAAACAACCTGGGCCACATGAAGGTCGGGACGCCGGTCGAGATCGTGTTCGACGCGCTTCCCGGACGCGTGTTCAAAGGCCGCGTGCGCAGCATCGGGCTGGGTGTCGGCGCGGGTAGCGCACCGCCACCGGGCACGCTGCCCTCGATCGAGAACAGTCGCGACTGGCTGCGGCAGTCGCAGCGATTCCCGGTGATCGTCGGCTTCGACGCGCGACAGGATCCCGCGTTGCGCGACGCACTGCGCGTGGGCGGGCAGGCCTCGGTGATCGCCTACGGCGAGGGAAGCGCCATCCTGCGCCTGCTCGGCAAGCTGTACATCCGCGTGGCGAGCCTGCTCACCTACGCGTACTGACGATCGTGATGCCACTGGCCGCCAGAAGGACGTTCCGGCTCGCTGCGGTCATCGCGCTGTCGTTGGTGGCCGCGTATGGCATCGCGACGCCGATGCCGTTCCTCGCGCCGCTCTTCGCGATATTCCTCACCGCGAAGCCGGCGCCGCCGATGGGCGCGAAAACGCTGGCGACGTTGCTGGTCGTGGTGTCGGTCACGCTGGGCACCGGGCTGGTGCTGGCGCCCGTGCTGCGCTACTACCCGGTGACCGGCGTCGCGCTGGTCGCCGTCGGCATCTTTGCAAGCACCTATCTAGGCGTCGGCGTGGGCAAAGCGCTGGTGTCGACATTGTTCACGGTCGGCCTGACGATGATTCCCGCGGCCGCCTTGATCGAACACGCGGTGGCGCTTTCGGTGGTGCAGGCGCTGCTGATCGGTATCGCGGTCGCCATCGCGTGTCAGTGGGTGGTCTATCCGCTGTTTCCGGAAGACGCGGTCGCCACGCGTCCACAGGAGACGCCACCGACCGACGTCGCGCAGGCCGCGTGGATCGCACTGCGCACGATGATCATCGTGTTGCCGCCGGTCCTGATGGCGTTTACGAACCCCTCGGCGTACATGGCGATCATCATGAAGGCCGTCCTGCTGGGGCAGCAGGGGTCGGCCGTCGACGCACGCGCGGCGGGGGTGGAGTTGCTGGGGTCCACCTTCCTGGCCGGAGTGTTTGCGATCGCGCTCTGGATCGCGTTGCAGGCGTGGCCCGGGCTGTGGATGTTCTTCCTGTGGACGCTGCTGTTCGGCCTGTACGTGGGTGCGAAGTTGTATCGCGTCGCCACGACCCGCTTTCCCGCGTCGTTCTGGATCAACGTTGGCGTGACGATGCTGATCCTCGTCGGCCCCGCGGTGGAGGACAGCGCCGGCGGTGGCGTGCGCTGGGCCTTCGCACAGCGCCTCACGCTGTTCTTTGCGGTCACGGCTTACGCGTGGTTCGCGATCCTGGTGCTCGAGGGGTTGCGTACTCGCAGGTCCGCACGACGCTTGCGCACGACCTAAGGCGTTTCAGGACTGCTCATCGAGCCCGAAGACGCGCAGCTCCTGCGCGCAACGGCACGCTTTCGCAATGCGCGCCGCCCATGCGATGGCGTCGTCGCGCGACGGCAAGTCGAGCACGGTGAAACCGCCGTCGAGCGCGGGTGCCCACGGGTAGCCGCCCGGCGTCACTTCGCCGCTGGCGGAGACGAGCACGGGGAGTACGGCTTGGTCGATGCCGCCTGCGAAGACGTAGACCCCGGCGGCCTTGGCCTCGTCGATCACCGCGTGCGCAGCGCGGCCGACCGCCTCCATTTCACCTTCGGCGATCGCCATCGCTGCACTCGGAAACGAGATCAGGTACTTCGCCATTCGTGCGTCTTCCGAGTTCTTGAAGATGACGTTGTCGCGCGGTCGTCTTGGATTACATGCCGATTCGCGCGCGTGCGCCCGATTGCAACGTGAACAATCCGGGCGCGGCAATCATCGGATGGACGGTCAGCCGTGCAAGCGAACGCAAGCATGCAGGCTTCAGCCCACGCTGCGCGACACCGAAACGCGGGCATGCGAGCTCTATCGCGGAGTTTCCAATTTCGGTTCCGGTACGTCCAATGCGTGATGACAGCACGCTCGCGTCCGCTTGCATCGATTCGTGAGTTCGGCGTCAACGACACCTCACCACGCGCTGATCCGGTGATTACAAATCCGCGCCTAGCCTGCCAGGTCTGCGGTGCAGTCGCCTGGTCTCGCGGCTGCCCCAAGCGCAGCACAGCGCTCGCCGGGCATCGATCCTGGAACGGCACAGGAATGCTGGAGAGGAAAGTCAACGAAGACGAACCTGCATGCCCTGATGTCTTCCTTCGCAGTCGCGACTGTCGTGTCCCTCGGCAGCGCGAGCAGCGCCGGAGCGGACGACGGGTTCGTGCTGGGCCAACAGGCTGTAAGCGCGACCAGTCCGAGTGCAGAGACCATAAGCGAAGCACGGCGCTGGAAGAAGGACGGCAAGTTCGCCGACCTCCACGCCCCAAGTGTGAGGTTCCGATTGATCGGATCCTGGGCATGGGAGCGCCGGCACGGAGGCGTCAGAGCGCGTCGCGCGGAGCGGAGTCGCCAGGAACCGAAGCTGCGTGCCGTCGCGAAGGGCGTTAACGATGTTGGCTTCATCTGTGGGCGCCAGACCCGACAGTGTCTGTCGTTGCGAATCGAATGACCCGGGATGGGCGCCGCGACGCCCATCGCCACCACTGGCAGTGCGGCGGTCCGTCCAATTGTTTTGTTGCGTGTCCAGCGGGAGGTGTCATGCGCATTCCCCTTGTTTGTGTCGTCTCCGCCGCGTTGCTGCTGACCAGCAGTTGCTCGCGCGACAAGGCGCCCGCTGCAGCTCCCGCGACGACGGCGGCTGCCACGACGCCAGCAATCGCGCCGGCCGCGCCAGCGCCGGCCGCGCGGCCGAAGGAAGTGGTCTTCACCGCGCCGGAGTTGATGCAGATGGTCGCGCCGATCGCGTTGTATCCCGACGCGCTAGTCGCGCAGGTGCTGATGGCGGCGACGTATCCAGGCGATGTCGCCGACGCGGCGGCGTGGTCGAAGGCGCATCCGGACGCCAAGGGCGATGACGCGGTGAAGCAGGTCGCGAGCCAGCCCTGGGATCCCAGCGTGCAATCGCTGGTCGCGTTCCCGCAGGTGCTCGCGGCGATGGGCGGACAGGGCGCATGGGTGCAGCGCATGGGCGACGCGTTCCTCGCGCAGCCCGACGACGTGATGGATGCGATCCAGCAGCTTCGCCACAAGGCGAAGGCAAAGGGAAATCTCGAGTCGAACCAGTACCAGAAGATCAGTTCGCAACCCGCGGCTGCAGCGTCCGCGCAGTCCGCGCCCGTCGCGCCGGCGCAGCCGTCGGATCAGGGTGCGGTCGGTGGCTACGAGTCGGCGCCCGCTGGCGACACCATCATCATCGAGTCGTCCGACCCGCAGACGGTGTACGTGCCGAGTTACGACCCGAACACCGCATACGGTAACTGGGACTATCCCGACTACCCACCCACGTACTATCCGCCGCCGCCGAACTACTACCCGATGGGCGGCGCACTGGCGACGGGCCTGATGTTCGGTGTCGGTCTCGCGATCACCGACTCGTTGTGGGGCGACGTCGACTGGAACGACAACGACATCAACATCGATGTCGACCGTTACAACAGCATCAACTCCAATCGCCAGATCAACGCCAACCAGGCCAACTGGAACCACAACGCGGCCAATCGCGACGGCGTGCCGTATCGCGACCAATACAACCGCCAGAACAACAGCCAGCGCCTTGAAGGCGCGGACAGGCGCAGCGAATACCGCGGCGAAGATGCCCAGCGCACGCAGTCGCGCGAGCAGGCCCGTGCGTCGATGGAAAAGCGCGGGGTGGATGCGCCGGCGCGCAGCAACCAGGAAGCACGCGACCGCGCGCAGGCAGCGACCAGGGACCGCGCGCAGGCGGGGAGCCGCGACCAGGCCCGCGAACGCGCACAGGCGCAGACGCGGGACCGTGCCCAGGTCGACCGCGCACAGAGCGCGAGCCGCGACCAGGCGCGTGACCGCGCGCAGTCCTCGCAGCGGCAACAGCAGGCGTCGCGCGCGAATGCGCAGAACAGGTCGCAAGCGTCGGCGCGGCACAAGCAGTCGCAGAGCAACACGCAGGCGCGATCCGCTGCGCGCAGTCAGCAGCAGACGCGGCAGTCGCCGAGGAACAACGCGTTCGCTGGCGCGAGCAGACCGCAGGAATCGCGGGCGTCCGCCCAGCGTGGCCAGGCCAGCAATGCGTCCGCGCAGCGATCGCGTTCGTCGGGACAGCAGGCGCAGCGTCAGTCCTCGCAGCGTCAATCGTCGCAACGCCAGGCACCGCAGCGTCAATCCAGCCCGCAGCGCCAGTCGGGGAATCGCCGTTGACTAGGAGGCTCCGCGTGAAAACCCTTATGTGTTCGCTCGCGCTTGCACTGGTGGCGGCATCGGCACTTCCGCTGCCCGCCGACGCGCAGTCGACGTTCCAGACGCCGGACGCCGCCGCGGAAGCGCTGGTGAAGGCGCTGGGCACGCAACGCGCGGACGCTTCTGCGCTCGCCGCATTGCTGGGCTCGAACTGGCGTGACTACATTCCACTGGAAGGTGTCGACCGCGCCGACGTCGACGCCTTCCTCGCCAAGTACCGCGAACGCCACGCGATCGAAGCGGGTGCGGACGGCAAGTCGATGCTCAGCGTGGGCACCGACGCCTGGACATTCCCGATCCCGTTGGCCAAGGGCGCCAACGGGTGGGCCTTCGACCCCAAGGCTGGCGCCGACGTCATCCGCGTCCGCCGTATCGGTCGCAACGAGCTGGCTGCGGAAGAATCGCTGCGCGCCTACGACGATGCGCAGATGGACTACGCCGAGGTCGACCGTGATGGCGACGGCGTGCTCGAGTACGCGCAGAAATTCATCAGCACCGACGGCCTGCACGACGGCCTGTTCTGGTCGCAGGACGACACCGGCGAAATCAGTCCGCTCGGCCCGCTCTTCGGCGACGCGACGCTCGGCAACGACTGGCACGGGTATCACTTCCGCATCCTCGACGCGCAGGGCCCTTCGGCGCCGCGAGGCGCCCACAGTTACAAGATCGGCGACAACATGACGCGCGGGTTCGCCGCGATCGCGTGGCCGGCGAAGTACGACGACACGGGCGTGATGAGCTTCATGATCAGCAAGGACGGCAAGGTGTTCGAAAAGGATCTGGGGCCCGATTCCGACAAACTCGCGCGCGCGATGACGCAGTTCGATCCCGACAGCAGCTGGTCGGAAGCCAAGGACGAGGTACCGGCCAAGTAATCGGTCGGCGGTTCCCGCGGACGCCGCCGAACGCGAGCGGAAACGCCGTCAGATGCCCCGCATACGTGGCGACTTGGACGCCGGCTCCCCGCGGCTTCACCGTAGCGATCTATGCTCGACACATGCACAAACTAGCCGACACCTTCTGGAACCTCCGCGGCACGTACCGGGTCGCCGGCGTGCTCAACATCGGCACGCACATGTCGCTGGTGCGGCGCGACGACGGCCGCTTCGTAGCGATCGATGGCTGTGGTCTCGACGACGCGCAACGCACGGCGGTGATGGCGCTTACCGACAACGGTGCCCGTGTCGACGCCGTTGTACACGTGCATCCCTTCCACACGATGCACGTGGAGGCGACGCAGCGGCTGTTCCCCTCGGCGGCATTGCACGGCACGGCTCGGCACCGCGCGCGGTTTCCGTCGCTTCCGTGGTCGGACGTGCCGGTCGAGGCGTGGACGGGCGACCATCCGTTCGCCGACGTCTTCGATCTTTCGGTGCCGGACGGTGTCGACTTCGTCTGCGCGAACGAGCGCGTCCACGTCGCTTCGGTGCTGGTGCGCCATCGGCCGAGCGGCATCGTGCACGTGGACGACACGCTCAACGTCCTCGCGGCGCAAGGCGTGTTGAAAAAGCTCCTGCCACAATCGTCACTGCGCATGCATCCGATGCTCGGGGAGGCGCTCAAGAAAACAGCGGGCGCGACGCGCGCGTACTCGGCCTGGGCGACCGCGCTGGCTTCGCGCTGGGCGGACACGCGCATCGTCTGCGCCGCGCATTCGGCCGTGCGCCACCTGCCCGCTGGCGGATTCGAGCGCGAAGTACGCGCGGCGCTCGACAACGTGGCACCGACACTCGAGCGGCATCGCGCGCGATACGGGTAGCGCGGTCGGCCGGATCGACGGTCGACATGTGACGCCGATCCGCTACGAGGATGCGCGACGGCTGGTGCCGATCGCGCTGCGACGACGAAATGCGCGATCTGCGCACCGACCCCGGCACAATGGCGGCCCCACGACGCGCCCGCGACTCGATGACTTCGCTCCGCCTTGCCTTGGTCTTCCTGGCGATCGCCTTCAACACCGTGCTTCACGTGGTGCCGCTGCTGGTCGTCGCGCTGGTGAAGGCGATGCTGCCGTCCGAGCGCCTGCGCCGGGCCACGAACGCCATGTTGACCGGCATCGCCGAAAGCTGGATCGGGTTCAACAGCTGGGGCGTCGAGCACTTCACGCCCACGCGCGTCGACGTGCAGATGGACGCGACGCTGCGCCGGGACGGGCACTACCTGATGCTGGCCAATCACCAGAGCTGGGTCGACATCGTGGTCATGCAGAAGGTGTTCAACCGACGCATTCCCCTGATGCGTTTCTTCCTGAAGCGGCAGTTGTTCTGGGTGCCGTTGCTGGGGCTGGCGTGGTGGGCGCTCGATTTCCCGTTCATGGGTCGCTACACGCCGAGGCAGATCAAGCAACGCCCGGAGCTCGCCGGCCGCGACATCGAAGCCACGCGCCGGGCCTGCGAGAAGTTCCGCTCCATCCCGGTGACGATCGTCAACTTCGTCGAAGGCACGCGATTCACGCCGGCCAAGCACGCGGGGCAGGGCGCGGACTACACGCACCTGCTACGCCCGAAATCGGGTGGCGTGGCGTTCGTGCTCGACGCGATGGGCGAGGGCCTGCACGCGATCCTCGACGTCACGATCGCGTATCCGGGTGGACGTCCCACGCTCGCGGACCTGCTCGGCGGACGCCTGCGTGATGTGCGCATGCATGTACGCCAGCGCGCGATTCCCGATGAGTTGCTCGGCGGCGATTACCAGAACGACCGCGCGTTCCGCATCCGTTTCCAGCACTGGATGAACGGCGTGTGGCACGAAAAGGACGCCGAAGTCGCGCGGTTGCTCGCCGGCTGATGATCATGACGGCCGACGTGCGCGGCTGATCCCGCGTAGCCGTGCGCCATCGTGCGCGGGCAACGCAGGTGGATGGAAGCAACACCCCGCAGGCCTCGAACGGCGGCGATGCAACCGGCCTGCGATCGTCAGATGTTGCTGCTTTCCGGCGGCGCAGAGCTTCCGAGCGGCGGCGCGCCCTGGTGCGAGAGACCGTGCGGATGTGGCGCATGCCCCACGGTGAAGCACGTCATCGATAGCGAGCCATAGGCATAGCCGTCGACGAGTACGTCCAGGGGCGTTTCGGCCTGCGCGGCGACGCCGGCGATGTACAGGAACGGCAGGAAGTGTTCGGGCGTCGGTGCGGCTTTGCCGAAATCGGCGTCTGCCGTAAGCGACGCGGCGTCGCCGGGTGAAGACGTCGCCAGCGCGATCGCCCTGTCGTTGAAACGGTGGGCCCAGTCGAATCCCGTGTCGCGTGCGTTGCGGTCCATCGCACGCAGGTTGTGCACGACGTTGCCGCTGCCCATGACCAGCACGCCGCTGTCGCGGAGCGTCGCGAGTTTCGCGCCGAGTTGCAGGTGGTAATCCGCCGGCCTGCTCGCATTGATCGACAGCTGCACCACCGGAATATCGGCCTCCGGGAATGCATGCACCAGCACCGACCATGTTCCGTGGTCGAGCCCCCAGCTTTCGGAATCGGCGCCGACGAAGTCCGGCTGCACGGCATCCGCGACTTCGACGGCGAGTTCCGGCAGGCCGGGCGCGGGATACTGCACGTCGAACAGCGGCTGCGGAAAGCCGAAGAAGTCGTGGATGGTGCGCGGGCGCGGCATCGCGGTGACCGCCGTGGTGTTGACGTACCAGTGCGCCGACACCATGAGGATGGCGCGCGGTCGCGGGACCGATGCACCGAACGCCCGCCACGCATCGGTGTACCGGTTACGCTCGAGGGTGTTCATCGGGCTGCCATGACCGATGAATGCCGCCGGCATGCGTTGGGCCATCGGAATCGCTCCGTCGGATCGGCACAGGACGTTACGCCATGTCGCCGGTCGCCGAGTGAAATCCAACAATGCGCCGCACTCCGCAGCGGTCGGTTTTCGGGCGCGCCGCGCAGCTTCTTCAAGCAGCCGTCCACGTTCGCACGTCGTGCACGGACTGCGCTGAATCCTGCCCCCGACCCGCGTTGGCGCGGACGAGGACATGCAATGAATACGACAGTAGATGCGCTGCTGCAGCAGCTTTCCAACCAGGGCAACGACCACGTACCGCATGAGGCACGCGAGCAGTTCCAGCAGATCGCGCAGTCGGCGCCGCCGGAAGTGCTCAGCCAGGGCATGCAGGACGCGTTCAATTCGGACAAGACGCCGCCGTTCGCACAGATGGTCGGCCATCTTTTCGGTCATGCGAACGATCAGCAGAAGACCGGAATCCTGGGCGCGTTGCTCGGCGGCCTCGGCGGTGCATCGCATCCGGCGCTGGCGCAGGCCGGCATCAACGCGACGCCCGAACAGGCGCCGCAGCTTTCGACCGGGCAGGTCGAGCAGATCGCGCAACAGGCGCAGCAGGCGAACCCGGGCATCGTCGGCGAGATGAGCAGGTTCTACGCGCAGCACCCGGTGCTGGTGAAGTCGCTCGGTGCGATGGCGATGGCGGCGGTGCTCGGCCGCATGCGGTCTCCGGGACGCTGAGGGGCAACGCGTTAGTCGACGCGGCGCTTCGCCTGCGCCGCCTCGGCGTTCCACGGGCTGCGATAAGGCTGCGACGCGCAGGAACCGCCCTCGAACCGATACCGACACCGCGCGGCCGACGATCCATGCGGGCGCGGACCGACGAAGCGGGTGCTCGCCAAGGTGCATGCGCGCGCATCGCGGAGAGTCGAGTGTGACCTTCAGTCTGCCGTCACCTGATGTGGCCGGTCTCCGAACAGTTCGCTCGCGCGACGCCGAACTTCGCGCGCCTCGGCTAGTTCCGCTTTACAAAACTTCACAAAGCGCTCGTCGCCGCTGAATGACCGGGTGAAAGGCTGCAGCTGTCCCAAGGGACACATCACTCAACGACGAGGTGCAGCAATGACACAGCAGGACTCCAGTAGTTCGTCCCACTCCACCCCCCGTCGCCGGCGCGGCCCGATGCTGGTGCGCGGCCTCACGCTCGGTGCAGCACTCTGCGTCGGTGGCGTGGCGACGTACGCCGCCACCGCGCCATCCGCTCTGGCCGCTACGGTGACCGCCGGTATCGACGGCGGTTCGTGGATTCAGCATCTGCACGGGCACGCCGACGTACATGCGCACGTCGACCAGGTGCTGGCCAAGGCCGGCGCGACCGAAGCGCAGAGGCAGCAGATCGAGTCGATCACCCACGAGGCGATGGCGGCCGAGCACGCGGACATGGCGCGCTACCACGCCAGTCTTGGCGAGATGAAGCGCCTCCTGGCGGCGCCTCGCATCGACGTGGCGGCGGTGGAGCGCGTGCGTTCGCAGCAGGACCAGTTCCTGCTGGATACGAATCGCCGACTCACCGAAACGCTGTTGCGCACCGCGAATGTGCTGACGCCCGCGCAACGCCAGGCGCTGTCGGCCGAGATCGACGGGATGATGGCGAACCGGATCGGGCATCATCACGCCGGCTGATCCATCGAGCATCGCGGCCGCCGTCACGTCGACGGCGGTCGCACCCACATCCCGGGCACCGCATGTCGCAACGCATCCTGATCATCGATGACGACCAGCGCCTGTGCGCGATGCTCGAGCAGTACCTGTCGCAGTCGGGCTACCGCATGAGCGCCGCGCACACCGCGGCGGATGGACTGGACGCGCATCGTCGGGCGCCGGCGGACGCGATCATCCTCGACCTCATGCTGCCGGATGCCAGCGGTCTCGATGTATGCACGCGTCTTCGCGAGCGCAGCAGCGTGCCGATCGTGATGTTGACGGCGCGAGGCGATGCGATGGACCGGGTGGTCGGCCTGGAACTTGGAGCCGACGACTACCTGCCCAAGCCGTTCGAGCCGCGCGAGTTGCTCGCGCGCCTGCGCACGGTTCTGCGGCGTGGTGAACACGCGGTCAATCCGACGCTGCGTTTCGGACGCCTGGAAATCGACCGGGAAGCGCGACAGGTGCGCATCGACGGCGTTCCGCGGCCGCTTACGGCACACCAGTTCGACATCCTCGTCGCGCTCGCGGAACGCGCGGGCCGCGTCGTCGGCCGCGCGCAGTTGCTCGATGGCATCGGCGGGCGCGCGATCGACGCGTTCGATCGCACGATCGACGTGCATGTCTCGGGAATCCGCGCCGTGATCGAGGACAACCCCAAGCAGCCGCGCCGTATCCTCACGCTGCGCGGCGCGGGGTATCTCTTTACCCGCGTGCAGGACGAGGATGCACCGGCGTGATCCGGCGTCTCTACCTGCGTATCTACCTGACCACGCTGGGCGCGCTCGCCTCCGTGGTGGCGCTGTTCGCGATCGCGTGGATGCTGGTGCTGCGTCAGCCAGACGGCACACGCCTGTTGCGACAACTGCATGCGAATGCGCTTCAGCTGCACGTCGATGCCCTTGTCATCGTCGGTGCGATCGCGGTTGCGGTGGCGCTGGCGATCTATCCGCTCGTTCGTGGCCTGACGCGGCAGATCGAGGCGCTGTCGACGAGCATGGACGCCTTCGGCGCCGGCGACCTGGCGAGCCGCGCGCCGGTCGCGGGCTCGGACGAAGTCGCTAGGCTCGCGTCCAGCTTCAACGCCATGGCCGATCGCGTCGCCCTGCTGTTGTCGGCGCACGCGCGAATGCTGGCCAACGCGTCGCACGAGTTGCGCTCGCCACTCGCGCGCATCCGCCTGGCGCTCGAGCTGCACGCCGGCACGTCGCGCGCGGAGCTGCTGGACGGGATCCGCCACGACTGCGCGGAGATCGACGAGCACCTCGAGGAGATCCTGCTGGCCAGCAAGCTGGAAACCGTCGGTGTCGAGCGTCGCGAGGACGTCGACTTCGCAGTGCTGCTGGCGGAGGAGTGCGCACGTCTCGATCTCCCGTTCGATGTCACCCCGGCACGCGTGTCGGGCGACACCAGGCTGCTGCGCCGGCTGGTGCGGAACCTGCTGGAAAACGCGCTGAAGCACGGACAGACAGGCATCGAGGCGCGCGTGTTCGTCGACGATGCAGGGCGCTGTGTGCTGCAGGTCGGCGACAGGGGCCCGGGCATCGCGGAGGACGAACGCGAGCGCGTCTTCGAACCCTTCCATCGACCCGCGAACACGAGTGAATCCGGCAATGGCTGGGGCCTCGGCCTGGCGCTCGTCCGGCAGATCAGCCAGCAGCACGGTGGGGTCGTTCGATGCCTGCCGCGTCCGGGAGGCGGATGCCTGTTCGAGCTGAGCATGCCGGCGTTGCCGATGGGCGACGCAGGGCAGGGGCGGGGAAACGAGTTCGGCTAACGACGGCATCGGACGCGATGATTCGCCACCGGGTGGCGCGGGCCAATGCCGGTGCGTCGGCGTCTGCGCATGCTTGCGCGACGGAGCCGGTGCTTAGCCGCCGACAGATCAACGCGCGGCCTCGTTGATTCGGACGAACGGCAACCAAAAGGTTGCACTAGGGTCTGCGCCGGCGTAGTCTCGGTAGCGCAACCTTTTGGTTGCCTGACATCGCCGCTGTCTCCCCATCGTGTCGCCTGCCGCGGGCAGGCTGCCTCCGCCGAGGACCTCCATGGACATCCAAGCCACCACCGACACCATCGAACGCAGCATCGTCATCAACGCGCCGCGCGAACGCGTGTGGCGTGCACTCACCGACACCACAGAGTTCAGCACGTGGTTCGGAACAACGCTGCACGGCCAGCGCTTCGCGCCCGGGCAGCGCGTGCGCGGGCCGATGACGCATTGCGGCTACGAGCACGTGCATTTCGACGCAGTCGTCGAGCGCGTCGAGCCGCAGGACGTGTTCGCGTACCGCTGGCATCCGTACGCCGTCGACCCATCGATCGATTACGACGCGGAAACGCCGACGCTGGTGACGTTCACGCTGAAGGACGGTCCGGGCAACTCCACGTTGCTGACGGTGGTCGAGTCCGGCTTCGACCAGGTCCCGCCGGAGCGCCGCCTCGAAGCGTTCCGCATGAACGGCCGCGGCTGGACGGCGCAGCTGGAGAACCTCGAGCGCCATGTCACCCAGGCGTGATCCGGACGGGCAGGGCGCAGCGGCCCTGCCCGACATCGCGACGTCGAGCGATGCGCTCGCTCGCGTGTTCGCCGCGCTCGGCGACCCCACGCGTCTGCGCCTGGTCACACTGCTCTGCGCCGGCGGTGCCCTGTCGATCGCGCAGTTGACCGCCAGTACCGAGATCAGCCGCCAGGGCGTCACCAAGCACCTCGAGGTGCTCGCGCAAGCCGGCGTGGTGCAGGACGTCCGCTCCGGTCGGGAACGTCTGTGGCAGCTCGATCCGGTGCAGATCGAGCAGGCGCGCCGCACGCTCGAAGTCATCGGGCAGCAATGGGACGTCGCGCTTGGAAGCCTCAAGGCGTTCGTCGAGTCGAACTGAGTAAGGCGTGCTGCGGGCTGTGTCCGGGGCGCTGGCGTCGTCGTCTCGCTGGCGGTGCCAGCCAAATGAAGGTTGAACGGCGTCCGCGCGAATCACGCGTGGCTGACAGCATTCCCGTGATCGTGACCGCAGCGCCGCTTGGTAGCGGTGGGGACGGGACGAATGAACACGCGATATCTCGAACGACTGGGCGCCGTCATGTTGGCCGGCTTGCTGCTGGCCGACGTGCTGCTCTTGATGCTTTGAGCCGCTCGTTGCGGGGGACTCCGCGAGTAGCCGCTACGGTCGCGCAGCTGCCAGCGGTGCGCGTCTGCGCATCGCAACGTCGACTGCGAACGGCCATTGTCGGCGCGACGCGTCGTCGACGCTTCGAGTTGTCGCTCCGCTAGCCGTTGGCCGTCGACGGATCGATCACCGCGCTCACCGGCGTAATCCTGTTTGCCGGGAATCCGGACTTTTCCGCGTGTTCGCGAATGAGCTGATCGCTGGGCGCGTTGTAAACGCAATAGATCTTGTCGCCTGCGACGTAGCTATGCACCCATTCGATGTCCGGGCTCATGCCGGCCAGCACCGCGTTGGAATGTCGGGCTGCATCTCGCAGTGCCTGCTCCGACATGTCGCCGGCGCCGGCGATCTCGCGTTCGATCAGATACTGGGTCATCTGCTTTTTCCTGCGGTGGTCGATCGATCGGACGACGTGGCGATGTACTGCCCGTCACTTCACCGGGATCATCAGGTGCTGGTAGGGCGTGCCGGGCCACATCACGTAGGGCACGGCCGTGTCGGGCGACGCGTCCTTCGGATACATCGCGTAGAACGTTGGGTCTGCGCCGACCAGCATCACGTGCGGGCCCGTCTTGACCCAGTGGTTCGCCGTGGTTGGCGCCGTCGCATAAGGATCGGTGTTGCTTGCGTCGGTGCCACCTTCGAGCATGTACATGAGGCCGACGCGACCTGAAGGCGGCGCTGCGTGGGTCATCCATGCATGCGCCCAGCCCATCGCCGCCTGGTCCATGCACATCGGATCCGGACCCGGCGTGGTCGGGTTGTCGGGCATGCAGGTGAAACCACCGGTGCCCTTGCGCAGCGTGCGCATCTTGCCGTCCTTGCCTGCGACGACGATGGTCGCCGTCTCGGCAACCTTGTGCGGCGCCGCCGACATCGCGCTGTTGATCATCGCCATGTCCGACGCCGAGGGCTTTGGTGCGGGCTTGGGCGAGGCTGCCGATGCGGAACTTGCCGCGACCGCCGTCGCGGCTCCCAGGATGCAAAGACACTGCAGTGGATTCATGGCTGGTCTCCTTGTGGGTGCACGCGAGCGGCCGTTAACGCGCACGCCGCGGGCGCTCACTATCCGCCCGTTCAGCGGGCCCCCGCGCGCCGCAGGCGACCTCTCGTCGGCAGGCGCGACGCGGTGTCGACGAACGGCAAGCGCACGGTCGCGAACATCAGCGGCGGGCGGTGCAAGCGGCTTTGTTCTCGCTTGCAACACCGCTTGATATCGGCGCGTCGGGTATTCGCAACGAAGCGGTGGTGGCGAAGGACGCGTCGCGACAACGCGGTCCGCCGCTGAACGACATGATTAGGGCCGGACGCGCCAAACGCCCATTGTCGGTGCGGTGGTCGTGTGCGCATCAACGCGAACGCCGCGCTCGACGCGCGATGGCTGGAACGCGTTTCGAACGTCGCCCTATAGAACCGCAGGAACCAAGGCCTTCGTCCGCCTGCGATATGCCAGATACGCGCCGCCGAAGTGCATGCCCAGCCATTTTTCCTCGAGCTGCAGCTTTCGCCAGAACGAAACGAAGACGATCGCCACCGCGAGCAGGCCGCGCCAGTCGCCCACCATCACCGCGTTACCGAGGAACAGCAGCAGGAAGCCCGTGTAGATCGGATGGCGGACGAAGCGATATGGCCCGCGTTCGATCAGCTCGTGATCGTGCTTGAGCTGCACCGTGGCGCTCCAGTTTCGACCGAGCAACACACGCGAATAGATCGCCAGCGCGGCACCGGCTACGGCCAGCGCCAGCCCCACCGCGTAGACGGGCGCGGTATGTGGCACGAATTGTTCGCGAAGCCACGAGTGGCCGAACCACGGCCCCGGCCCCAACAGCAGCGCGGCGACGAGGAGCGGGATCCAGTAGGCGACCAGCCGTGTCGCGAGCGATTCCTGCAGCGACGCGCCTTTCGCCGAACGCGCGGACCAGAGCCAATAGCCCAGCACGACGATCCACGTGATACGCAACGCATGTTCGAACAGTGCGGGCAAGGGAGTTTCTCCGCTGGTGCGTGATATCCGTTATCGATCGACCACGAAAGCTTGCCGGCGCGCCATCGTCAAAGCGCTTCGAGGCGCTTTGCGGCTTCGCGCTTGCCCAGGCCGCGCAGCGAGGCCAGCGTGGCGCGCTGTGCAGCTGCGGGCACGGTCTTGCCGGCTTCCCAGTTGTAGACGGACTGGCCGCTGGCACCGGCGAGTCGACCGAAATCCGCGGCCGACAATTCCAGCCGTGCACGCAGCGACTTCAAACCCTTGACGGAAAAACGCGTGTTCGCCGTTTCGGGCGACGGCGCAACCGCAGCGCGCTTCGATGCTTTCGCCGTGTCCCGCGTGGCCTTCTGAAGCGTCACCAGGTCCCGCTTGAGTTCGGCGATCTGCCGCCGTTGGGCCGCATTGGCCTTGCGAAGCGGTTCCACCGTCGCCTTGATCTCTTTACGGGCAAGGCGTGCGATTTCGGATTTCAGAAGTGCGGAGAAGTTGGCCATCGGGTTTTCCAGCGGGGGAGGGTCGAGTGTATCGACTGAACGAGTCATCCGTCGCCCGCCAAGGCCCAATCGATCCCATGAGTGACGAATGGCGAGGTCCAAGGGTCGGGCGGTCGCAGCATGGGGCGATTGATAAGAGTTCATCCGACTCGTGCGCATTGGATCGTCTGCGCGAACGTCTTCCGGATGCGCTGCACGATGTGGATCGGACGAGACACGTGAACGATCCTGCATGCGCGCCCGCAACGCGGGGATCGCCCGACCAGAAACGCCGTCGTCGCCCCGGCGGCGCGGAGCCGCACGACGGCAAACGGCGATGAACAGCCGCCATGACCTTCGGCGCTTGGCGACCGGACGGTCAGCCGACACAGTCCGCGGTTATCCCCCTGCCGGAGTGCCCGATGGGCCACCTCGCGTCTTCCCTGCGTATCGCGCTTCTCGCCGCCGGCCTCGTTTCTTCGATGGGCGCCTTGGCTGCGACACCGTCGACCGACTTCCTCGCCTCGCATCTCGACACCTCGGTCGATCCTGGCGTCGACTTCTTCCAGTACGCGAACGGGACGTGGCTCAAGGCGCATCCGATCCCCAAGTCGGAGTCGTCGTGGGGCATCGGCAACGAGGTTGACGATGAGCTGTACACGCGGCTGCGCACGATCAGCGAATCGGCAGCGAAAACGCCGACGCCTGCGGGCAGCGACAACCAGAAGATCGGCGATTTCTGGGCGACGGCGATGGACGTCGCCAAGGCGGACCGCCTCGGCGTGCATCCGCTGGATGCCGAACTCGCGCGGATCGATGCGATACGCACCACCGGCGACGTGCTCGACACCGCGTTCGCGCTCCGTCCGATTGGCGTCCATTCGCTGTTCCGCTTCGGCGTCACGCAGGACAGCAAGGACAGCGCGACCATGGCGGTGGAGATCGACCAGGGCGGGCTCGGCCTGCCCGAACGCGATTTCTACTTCAACCCCGAAGCCGGCGTGGCGAAGATCCGCACGGCTTATGTCGCGCACATCGCGCGTACGTTCGAATTGCTCGGGCGCGACGCGGCGGCCGCGAAAGCATCGGCCGACAAGGTGATGGGGTTCGAAACGGCGCTCGCGCAGAACTCGCGCAAGCTCGCCGACCTGCGCGATCCCGAAAAGAACTACAACAAGATGGCGCCGACGGCGTTCACGGCCAACTACACGCCGTCCATCGATTGGACCGCGAGGCTGGCGGCATGGAACCTGAAGCCGTCGTACGTCATCGTCGGCCAGCCGGAGTTCTTCGCCGCCGAAGACAAGCTGCTGCGCGAAACGCCGGTGCCCGTGCTGCAGGACTACCTGCGCTATCACCTGGTCGACGACTACGCGTCCTACCTCTCCAGCGCGTTCGGCCAGGAGTATTTCGACTTCCACGACCGCGTGATGTCGGGCCAGCAGGAACAACGTCCGCGGTGGAAGCGCACGCTCGACGTCGAGAACGACGCGATGGGCATGGTGCTCGGCCGGATCTTCGTCGGCCAGTATTTCCCCGCTGCATCGAAGCAGCGCTATGAAGCCATGGTGGAGGCGATCCGCGACACGTTCCGTGCGCGCATGGAACGCCTGGACTGGATGGGCGCCGAGACGAAAACCAAGGCGCTTGCCAAGCTGGCCGCGGTGACGCCGAAGGTTGGCTATCCCGATCACTGGAAGGACTACTCGGCGTTGGTGGTCGGCCGCGAGTCGTACGCCGACAACGTCGAGAACGCCGAACGCTGGAAGTTCCAGGACAACCTGTCGAAGTTCGGCAAGCCGGTCGACCGCACCCAGTGGGACATGACGCCGCAGACGTACAACGCGTACTACAACCCATCGAACAACGAGATCGTGCTGCCTGCGGCGATCTTCATGGTGCCGGGGGTGCCCGACGCGCAGGTCGACGATGCGGTGGCCTACGGCTATGTAGCGGCCAGCACGATCGGCCATGAAATCACCCATGGCTTCGACGACGAAGGCCGCCAGTTCGACGCCAAGGGCAATCTGTCCGGTTGGTGGACCGCGCAGGACACCGAACGCTTCAATGCGGCGGCAAAAAAGATGGCGGACCAGTTCAGCGCGTACGAGCCGCTGCCCGGCCTGCACATCAACGGGCAGGCGAGCCTCGGCGAGAACATCGCCGACTACGGCGGCCTGCTGCTCGGCCTCGAGGCGTTCGAAAAGACCGAGCAGTTCAAGCAGGGCAAGCCGATCGGCGGCCTGACCCCGACGCAGCGCTATTTCCTTGGCTACGCGTTGGGCTGGATGACGCAGCAGCGCGAGGAGCGACTGCGTCGCGGCCTGCTGGCCGACGTGCACGCACCTGCGAAATGGCGCGTGCTCGGGCCGATGTCGAACATTCCGGAGTTCTACGAAGCGTTCAACGTGAAGCCCGGGCAGCCCATGTGGCGCGCGCCGGAAGATCGCGTGCGGATCTGGTGATCGACCGGTAGATGGCGCGGCTGGATCGACCGTCCAGCCGCTGACGCCCGAATCTGGCGCTGCGTACATGCGCAGCGCGGTCGTGGTTCTCCCCGCGGCGACCGGCTATCCGAACGCATCGCACGGCGCGCGTTCCTGAGGCCGTGCGCAGTCGACGCAGTCGCATAATCCCGACGGGCCGTTTCCGCTCGCGGCCGTCCGGGGTTCGCCATGACATTCGACGATTTCGGCCCGTTGCTCGCCCGCGCGCAGGCGCATGCGATGCAGTTCATCGACGCGCTTCCGGAGCGTTTCGTCGGTGCACGGGCAGGCCGTGACGAAATGATCGCGGCGTTCGACGGCGCGCTGCCCGCCGTCGGTCAATCGCCGGACGCGGTACTCGACCTGCTCGCCGCGCACGCACCGCGCGGCACGCAGGCCTGCGCCGCACCGCGCTACTTCGGCTTCGTCATCGGGGGCACCGTGCCGGTCGCGCTCGCCGCGGACTGGCTGGTGTCGACGTGGGACCAGAACGCCGGCATCCACATCATTTCGCCGCTGACCGCAGCGGTCGAGGAAATCGCCGCGCGCTGGCTGCTCGATCTGTTCGACCTGCCGCGCGAAAGCGGCGTCGGCTTCGTCACCGGCTGCCAGATGGCGCATTTCACCTGTCTCGCGGCGGCGCGGCACGGTGTGCTGCGCCGCGTCGGTTGGGATGTGGAGGCGGATGGACTGGCCGGCGCACCGCGTATCCACGTTGTCGCATCGGCGGAAGCACACGTCACCGTCGACGTCGCGCTGCGCTACCTCGGGCTCGGCACGCGTTCGCTGGTGCATGTCGACGCGGACGGGCAGGGCCGCATGCGGCTGGATCACCTGCGCGAGGTCATCGGAAACCTCGATGGCCCGCTCATCGTCTGCGCGCAGGCGGGCAACGTGAATACCGGGGCGTTCGATCCGTTGCGTGGCATCGCCGAAATCGCACGTGCGCGCGACGCGTGGTTGCACGTCGACGGCGCGTTCGGCCTGTGGGCCCGTGCTGGAACCGGCGTGCGCGACGCAGCAGACGGCATTGACCTCGCCGACTCGTGGGCGACCGACGCGCACAAATGGCTCAACGTGCCCTACGACAGCGGCGTCGCGATCGTGCGCAACGCGGCCGACCACCGCGCGGCGATGACCGTGTCGGCGGCCTATCTCGTGCAGACTCGCGGCGCGGAGCGCGATGCCGTCGACTGGGTGCCCGAGTTCTCGCGACGCGCGCGTGGCATCCCGGTGTACGCCGCGTTGCAGGCGCTGGGTCGCGACGGCGTGTCGGACATGGTCGAACGTTGTTGCGCACACGCGCGCCGATTCGCGCGAAAGCTCGGTGAAGCGCCCGGCGTGCGGATCCTCAACGACGTCGTGTTGAACCAGGTGCTGGTGCGTTTCGGCGACGACGACGCCACGACGCGCGCGGTGGTGACGGGCGTGCAGGATGAAGGCACGTGCTGGGCGAGCGGAACGACATGGCACGGGATGGCGGCGATGCGCATCTCGGTGTCGAACTGGGCGACCAGCGGGGATGACGTCGACCGCAGCGTCGACGCGATGCTGCGCGTGCATCGTGCCGTTGCCGATGGCGCGATCGATTCCGCGTCATGACGAGTCGCATGCGCGGCCCAGCCGCGCGGAATCAGAACTTTTCGCCGACCGGCAGGTAACGCCAGGCGCCCGGCGGCATCGCGCCGTTCGGACCCTTGCCGGTCGCGATGCGCCCGATGCGCAGCCGCCGGATCGACACCACGCGCAGGCCCACCTGCGCGCACATGTAGCGAAGCTGCCCGTCGCGCACGCCCTTGATCGCGAAGCGCAGGCGATCTTCGTTCTGCCAGCTGACCTTGCACGGCGCCAGCGCGCGACCGTGATATTCCATGCCGTGCGCGAGCCGGTTCATGCCGTACGGCACGAGGTCGCCATGGATCTCGACGAGGTATTCGTGTTCGATCTCGTCGGCATCTTCGGTCAGGCGCCGCCACACGCGTCCGTCCTGCGTCAGCACCATCAGGCCGCTGGCCTCGCGATCGAGCGCCACCAGCGGCGTCAGGCGCTGGAAGTGGCGTTGCAGCACGCGGATATCGGACGGATCGTCGGCCCAACGCGTTTCGGGCGTTACCAGTGCCGTTGCCGGGTTGGTACCGAGGATCGCGTCGACGCCGGCAGGCTTGTTGAACAGGATGGTGGCGGGCTCGACCGCATCGAGCTGCGCCTCGTCATCGATCGTCACCGTTTCGCTGGTGATGGGACGTTGCGGCGACTCCACGACGGTCCCGTCGACCGACACCCAGCCGTTGCGGATGTACTGCTCGGCGTCGGCGCGCGAGCACCCCAAAAGTTCGACGACGCGACGGGTGAGGCGGACCGGTTCGGTCATCGGACGGGCCAGGCGAGAGGGCACGCAGTGTAACGGCGCGGTCGCGCGCCCGGGCCCTATTTCCGGGTCTCGCGAGTTGCGGCCAGCTGTACGGGCCGGTTGTTGTCGTGGCCGATCGCGCGGTGCACCAGTGCGATCTCCTGGCCGCTCGCCACGACCGGCTGCTTCATCACGATCCAGCGCACGTGTTCGGTGCACGGCGGCGTCGTCAGGGAGCCGTCGTAGAGGTAGTAGGCGCGGCTCGCGGGCAGCAGGTCGGCAGCCGAAACGGGCGTCGCAATGGCGGTCGTCCCGTTGACCTTGGTCGGAACGTACGGCCCGACGCGCTCCAGCCAGGGGTTGTTGATGCCGTTTCCGAACAGCACGGCCACGACCGCAAGGTGGCCCTGCGCATCGGCATGCACCAGGTGCGCTTCCATCGGGAATCGCTTGCCATCGACGGTGTGCTCGCTCGGCACGTGGAAGTGCAACTGCTTGAGCGCGAAGTCGGTGCCATCGACGCGCATGTGGCTGCCGGGGTTGAAATCGATCTGGACCGCATGCCCGTTGTTGACCACGCGATAGCCGCCGTCGCGATAGTCGAAGGCGATCGGCGCATGCGGCGTGTCCATCGCGTGCGTCAGGTCGATGGGCGATTGGTTGTGGCCGCGCGCGCACATGGCGAAGCCAGGCTCGAGTTGCCCCCAGTGCGACGGGCCCGCAGCGCCCGTGTAGCTCCAGTGCAGCGCATGCCCGTCGGGCGCCGCGATGGCGAGGGTGCCAAAAAGGAGCGCGGACAACGCCACGTGCGGTTTCGCATTCACGACGCCGACTCCGATGTCGCGCGGAAGAAAGGATGGCCCTGACCGAGCGACTAGATGCCCGTCGCCATTAAGTCGCCGTGAACCGGAACTCGCACGGATGCCCACGGTCGAGGCTGGAGTTGCACGGTATGGCGCGCGAAAAGCCTACGGGGTGGCGGCGCCGGTCTGGCGTCGCTTCCACTCCGCAAAGGCGCCGCGCATCGCCTGCTTTTCCGACGGTCGCCAGAAACCGATGCGCTTTTCCATGCCGTCCTCGGTCCCCAGCTCCGGATATGACCGCACCGATGCGGCGTACCAAGCTACGGCCGTCTCGATGTCACCCGCGCTCCAGTAGAGCGTGGCGAGGGTGGACGGGACCCAGAACGGACGGCCGCCGTGCGACGCGATCTCGCCCTTGAACGCGGCCAACGAGGCCGGATAGTTGCCCGCCTGGTACTCGATCCAGCCGCGTGACCAGAACACGTGTCCCTCTTCGATGCTGCCCGGCGATGCGATCGATGCGGCCGCGGCCAAGTCGGCGCGTGCGCGCTCGAGATCGCCCAATTTTCCCGAGATGTAGGCTCTCTCGGCGAGTGCGATGACGTTCCTGGGATCGCGTCGGACAACAAGATCCAGCTGATGCCGATAGGCGGCATTGCCTCCGGGCGGCGGTGCCTGCATCGCGAATGCGGCGACGTCGTGGTCCGTGTACGCATCGGCTTGCGGCAGGTAGACCTCGAGCGGCTCGGCCGCCGAGGCGTGGAATGCAACAAGCAAAGCCACCGCGCACAGCATCGGTCTGATACCCATGAATCCCCCTGTTCGAACGCGAATTGTGCCTGTCCGGCCCGGAGCTGCCGGCGCGGCCGCCAGTCGGACGTGGGCGGAAATCTCATCTGCCGATAACCTGCACGCAGTACCGTCACGCCTCCGACCGACTGCAGGAGGCCCACATGATCCCGAAGATCCAGCCGTGCCTTTGGTTCGACGGTAACGCCGAAGAAGCGGCGCGCTTCTACGCCGACACATTTCCCGACAGCCGCTTGGACGCGGTGCATCGCGCGCCCGGCGACTATCCGTCGGGCAAGCAGGGCGATGTGCTGATGGTCGAGGCGACGGTCCTCGGCATGCGTTTCCTGTTGTTGAACGGCGGGCCGCAATTCAAGTTCGACGAAGCGGTGAGCTTCCAGGTCGCCACCGACGACCAGGCCGAGACGGACCGCTACTGGAACGCGATCGTCGACAACGGCGGGCAGGCGAGTGCGTGCGGCTGGTGCAAGGATCGTTTCGGCCTGTCGTGGCAGATCACGCCGAAACGCCTGACCCAACTGATTGCGGCGGGCGGCGAGAAAGCGGCCCGTGCATTCGCCGCGATGATGGATATGGGCAAGATCGACATCGCCACGCTGGATCGCGCTGTCGCGGGTGTCGGTCATTGAGTGAAGCTCGCTGACGCGCCGACCGCATCACGTGCGCGCGATCACCGATGCATGCACGGCCGTGCGCAGCGCGAAGCCCAGCGTTTCGTAGAGCGCGATCGCCGCGCGGTTGCCGCCCATGCATGCAGGAACGGGCGATCGCCGCGCGCCTGGATGCGGGCGCCGACGATCGCTGATAGACGCCGCGCCAGACCGCGCCCACGGAAGTCCGGGTGCGTGCAGACGCCGCTGATCTCCGTGTGGCCGGGAAAGCGCATGCGTTCGCCCGCCATTGCCGCAAGCCGGCCGTCGATGCGAACGCCGATAAAGGCGCCCATGGTGTGCGTGCGCGCCAGGAACGGGCCCGGTTTCGTCAGCCGCGCGAGCGCGAGCATCTCGGCCGCGTCGACGTCGCCCAAGGCATGCACGTCATCGCCGGCGTCGTCGTCGAGAGCGCGGGTCGCGACCATCTGCACGCCGCGTCCCGGGCGCACCTCGACGCAGTCCGGCGGCACGCGGATCTCTGGCACCTGCAGTACGTAGGCGGTCTGTCCCGGTGCGAGCAGGTCGCGAAGCGCTGCCTGCGCCGCGGCGTCGTCATCGTCGCGCGTGGACGCGAACAGGTTGACGTCGTCCGGATAGCGGCGCGCGAGCGCACCGCCGACGGCGATCGGCGCGTGGAAAGTGGTCAGGCTGGCCCACACCGGGCGATCGAGGTCGTGCATGCGGCGCTCCGTGCGAGGTCTGTCACGCGGGCGCATTGTCGCCGTGTCTCGTCGCGCAGGGGAGGCGCCGATCGGTCATTCGGCGGCGCGGACGTGACCGGCGATGGCCGCCACCCGGCACGATGACCACCGGCACGCTCGTACGCCGCGTCGTCGTGGAATCGTGCGATCTGCCTCCGCGAGTGTTCGACGATGAACCCGACGTCGCCCCAGCCCTATGCCCGCTTCGCGGGACTGCTCTACCTGGTGATCATCGCTGCGGGAATGTTCGGCGAACTCGCCGTGCGTGGGTCGATGGTGGTGAGCGGCGACGCGGCGGCGACGGCCGCGCACATCGTGGCATCGCCCGAACGATGGCGGCTCGGCATCGCGCTGGACCTGCTGATGCACGTCTGCGACGTGTTCGTGATGTGGGGCATCTACGTGCTGTTGCGACCCGTGAGCCGGCGCCTTGCATTGCTCGTGCTTCTGCTGAATCTCATCCAGACGGCAGTACTGGTCGCCAACAAGTTATTGCTGCTGGTGCCGTTGATGCTGCTCGGCGACGCGCCCTACCTGCATGCGCTGCCGGTCGCGCAATTGCAGGCGTTGTCGTACGTGGCGATCCGCGTGCACGAGTACGGGTTCGGCGTCGGCCTGATCTTTTTCGGTTTCGTGTGTCTGGTGGAGGGCCACCTGATCCGCCGTTCGCGCTTCCTGCCGCGTGTCATCGGCGTACTGATGCAGGTGGCGGGCGTCTGTTATCTCGTCAACAGCACCGCATTGCTCCTGGCGCCGGACGTTGCCGCAACACTGTTCCCGACGATCATGTTGCCGGTCTTCGTCGCGGAACTCTCGCTCGCGCTCTGGCTCACGGTGAAGGGCGTGGATGAACGCGAGTGGCTGCGGCGCGCGAACGCGCCGTCGTGACGCGAATGGTCAACGACGCCCGGCGGAGCGCCAGGCCGACGTACTGCCACAGGTGCCTACGCGGCTGGGCCCGGCGGAAATGGAACGCTCGCCCTGCATTTCTGCGGACGGGGACGGAAAACGCCCCCGCGCGAGCGGTGTCGACGCCCGAAAGTGACCGGACGAGCCCGTTACCTGCAACACTGCGCGCCCGTCGCCCGGCCGAGCCGGCGACCCGACCCCGGATAACGTGAAGACACCCGCGAGCCTGCAGACGCTGATCCATGACGGCGTGATCGATGAAGTGCTGCGCCCGCTCAAGAGCGGCAAGGAAGCAGCGGTGTACGTGGTTCGCGCGGGCGACGACATCCGCTGCGCGAAGGTTTACAAGGACATGGCGCAACGTAGCTTCCAGAAGCGCGTGCAGTACCAGGAAGGCCGCAAGGTGCGTGGCAGCCGCGAGTCGCGCGCGATCGGCAAGTCGACGAACTACGGGCGCAAGCAACAGGAAGCGGCGTGGAAGAACACCGAGGTCGACGCGCTGTACCAGCTGCGCGAGGCCGGAGTTCGCGTTCCCGAGCCGTACGGGTATTTCCACGGCGTGCTGGTGATGGAGCTCGTCACCGACGCCGAAGGCTATTCGGCGCCGCGCCTTGGCGAAGTCGAACTCACCGACGTGCAGGCGCGCGAGTTCCACAGCGTGCTGGTGCGACAGGTCGTGCGCATGCTCTGTTGCGGGCTGATCCACGGCGACCTGTCCGAATACAACGTTCTGGTCGGACCGGATGGCCCGGTGGTGATCGACTTCCCGCAGGTCGTGAGCGCAGGCGGCAACAACGCCGCGCGCACCATGCTGCTGCGCGACGTCAACAACCTCACCGCGAGCCTCGGGCGCTGGGCGCCCGAGCTGCTCGACACCTGGTACGGCGAAGAGATGTGGGCGCTCTTCGAATCCGGTGCGTTGCAGCCCGACACGGAACTCACCGGCGAATTCACCCCCGATGCGCATGCCGTCGACCTCGACAGCGTGCGCGAAGCCATCAACGACGCACGCGAACTCGCGCTGATCCGGCAGCAGGGGCGCGAGACGGCGGACGAGGACTGATCGCGCCGCGCCAGCCTTTTCCCATCAGCCTGGTGCGTTGGTCCAGCCCGGGGGCGCGGTCAGTGGAATGTGTGCGCGGAGCAGGGCGCGCCGCACTGTTTCGACTTCACCGAAGTGCACGAAATCCTGCCAGTACTGCGCGTCGAGCGGGAGCTGCGCGACATTGCGACTGCGCCACCGCGCGTCCAGCTGCTCGCGCGCCCAGTACGCGCCTTCTGGCGTGCCGCGCGTCAAGTTCGCCAGCATTCCGACCGCGATCGTGTGTTCGATCACCGTCGTCGCGGTCGCCATGCGGCGAAGAATCGCGTAGCAGTTTGCGAAGCGCGCGGATGACAGCGGTGGCTTGCATGCGGATGCAAGTCCCCGCAGGGGCGGTAGCGGCAACGCGAAGACGAAACTCGAGGCGAGCACGCGACGACGGTCGTCATCCGTCGCGCCTAGACGCATACCGCGAAGTGCCGCGCGTTCGGCCGGACCAGCCGGCGGAAGCGCCAGGTCGTCGAATGCCGCGATCGTTTCCAGCGACATGCTGCGGAACTGGGCGTCGTAGCGTCCCCCGGAGGCCGCACGCGCGAGCAGGTCGTCAACGGCGGTCGCGTCCGTCGATGACGCCGGCAGTTCGCCTAGATATGCGGCTGCGTTGTCGGGCGCGGCAAGCCTCCACGCGCTGGTGGCCTGCGGCGAACACGGCGTTTCCCGCCCGCAGAACCAGGTCTGCGCGATGGCGATCATTTCGTCGTGCGGGGAGTCGGCGAGCAGGTCGGCGGCGAGCTCACGGGCATGCTGAAGCGCGGCCGGATCGCCGTGATCGGCCAGTAGCAGACGCAGTGCGAGCAGACGCTGGTGCGGGTCGCCGGATGCGGCGATCGCAAGAAGGTGCTGCTGGACCGCATCGGCTGTAGCTCGCGACTCACCGTCTGCGTGCGGCGCGACGTACGCGTTGCGACGAGGCGCGCCGACTTGTGTCGGGTTGGCTGCGGCGATTACGCCGGATGCGGCTCCATGCACCGTGGCGGCCCGGGGTTCAGGGCGCCTTGCGATCGACCAGCAGAGTGCGAGCACCGCGCAGGTGAGCGCGACGGCCAGCACCCCTCGGCGTCGCCACGGCGTTGTCGTCGTATCCCGCATGCCTGCCCCCCACGTCGCGCGGATATTACGCAGTGATTCGCGTGCGTGTGAGCGGGAGATAGGGGCCGCATCGGCCGGGACGGGACGCGACGTGCGCCCCGCAGGCGCGCTCCGCGTCCGCCGATGCGCGTCTTCAACCGCTCGTCGAACACGTTCGTCGGCAGTCCCTTTCGGCAGGGGAGGCGTCGCACGCGGCCGGTCTATAGTCGGGCCCACCCTGGCACAGAAGGACGTCGTCGCCGTGAACCGATCCCGCCTCATGCTCGCGCTCTTCGTCGCCGCCGGCACCGCTTCGGCGGGTGGTCTGCACGGCATCGCCACCAGCGACATCGACCGCAACGCGAATGCATGCACCGACTTCTTCGCCTATGCGAACGGTGCATGGCGCCAGCAGAACAAGATTCCGGACTACATGGATCGCTGGAGCCGACGCTGGCAATCCGGCGAGGTCAACAAGGAACACGTCCGCGACATCCTCACCGAGGTATCGGCGAAGAACGACTGGCCGGCGGGCAGTGCGGAGCAGTTGTCGGGCGACTACTACGCCGCGTGCATGGACGAAGGGCAGGTTGACAAGAGCGGTCTGGCACCTGCGAAGCCCTTGCTCGACGAAGTCGGCGCGATCAAGGACAAGGCCGGGTTGCAGCGCGCCATCGGCAACCTGCACGAGGTCGGCATCTTCGCGCCGTTCGCGTTCAACTCGGCGCAGGACCTGCACAATCCGTCGCAGGTGGTGGCCAGCGTGGGCGCAAGCGGCATCGGGCTTCCCGACCGCGACTACTATCTGAAAACCGAACCCCGCTTCGTCGAGGCGCGTGCGAAGTACCTCGAACACGTGGCGAAGATGTTCGAACTGGCGGGTGCGACGCCTGACGCCGCCAAAACCGATGCGGCCACCGTGTTCGCGTTCGAGAAGCGCTTGGCGGAGGCGTCGCTGGACAATGTCGCGCTGCGTGATCCGAAGCAGCAGGACCACACGATGAGCGTCGCCCAGTTGCAGGCGCTGTCGCCCGCGTTCGACTGGGGCGCGTATCTCGACAACGCCCACGTGCCGCGCGCGGATCTCAACGTCACCCAGCCGAAGTTCGTGCAGCAGTTCAACCACGAGGTGGCGTCGACGCCGATCGCGCAGTGGCGCACCTACCTGCGCTGGCAGGTGTTGAACGCGTCGGCCGATACGTTGCCGACGCCCTTCGTCGCGCAGAACTTCGCCTTCTACGGCAAGTACCTGAGCGGCGCGACCGAGATGAAGCCGCGCTGGAAGCGGTGCGCCGAGGACACCGACAACCTGCTGGGCGACGCGCTGGGCCATGCCTACGTCACCAAGTATTTCCCGCCGGAAGCGAAGGCGCGCATGCAGGACATGGTGAAGAACATCCTGCTTGCGATGCACGACACGATCGACGGGCTGGAGTGGATGGGCCCGGACACGAAGGCCAAGGCGCTGGAGAAGCTCTCCACCTTCAATCCCAAGATCGGCTACCCCGACAAGTGGAAGACCTACGACGGCGTGCGCGTTTCGCGTGCGTCGTACTGGAACGATCGCGAGGCCGCGGCGCGCTGGTACGTCGCCGATGATCGTGCGCAGATCGGCAAGCCGGTCGACCGCGCGCGCTGGGGCATGACGCCGCCGACGTCGAATGCGTACTACAACCCGTTGCTCAACGAGATCGTGTTCCCGGCCGGCATCCTGCAGCCACCCGCGTTCGATGTCACGGCGACCGATGCGGTCAATTACGGTGCGATCGGCGTAGTCATCGGCCACGAGATCAGCCACGGTTTCGACGACCAGGGTGCGCAGTTCGACGCGCAGGGGCGCTTGTCCAACTGGTGGACGCCGAAGGACAACGCGCAGTTCGCCACCCGGGGCCAGTGCGTGGTCAAGCAGTTCGACGGTTACTTCATCGAGCCTGGCATGCACCACAACGGCAAGCTGGTGCTGGGTGAATCGATCGGCGACCTCGCCGGCGCGAAGATCGCGTACCGCGCTTACCAGAAGTCGCGCGAGGGCAAGGGGCCGGAACCGACCATCGACGGTTACACGCCCGAGCAGCAGTTCTTCATCGCGTGGGGCCAGTGGCGTGGCGACGAGACGCGTCCGGAGACACAGCGCACGATGATCCAAGGCGACCCGCACCCGGTCGCGAAGTACCGCGTCAACGGGCCGCTTTCGAACCTGCCGGAGTTCAAGGACGCGTTCCAGTGCAAGGCCGGCGACCCGATGGTGCGGCCGCAGGCGGATCGCTGCGAAGTGTGGTGATCGCGGTCCGCGTGCTCTGACGAACAGGCCGCCGCATGCGGCCTGTTTCGTTTCCGCTGCGATCTGATCGGGACACGTCGTCGCGGTTGTCGGTGCAGCACAGGTCGACGCGCACAGGCGGGCCGTCACCGCATCGGCGCGCGACGCCATTCGTCAGCGGCAACGTCCGGGTCGATTGCATCAATTCCATAATTCCGGAAATATGGAATCATGGATACCGACCAGAGCCTCGCCGCGCTTCGTGCGCTCGCCCACGAAAGCCGGCTCGCCGCGTTTCGCGCCCTCGTGCAAGCGGGGCCGGACGGGCTCGCCGTCGGCGAACTGCGCGACTTGCTCGGCCTGCCGCCCGCCACGCTCACTGCGCATCTCAACGTGCTCCGCACCGCTGGGCTGGCGGCCGACACCCGCGAAGGGCGCGTCATCCGCGTCCGCGCCGACTACGCCCGCATGGACGCGCTGATCGCCTATCTCACCGAGAACTGCTGCCAGGGTGCCCCGTGCGCGCCGACTGCGGGCCGCTGCATGCCTGCAACCGAAGACGCCGCCGCATGAGCACCGCACCTCCGGCCGTTCGCAATGCGCACCTGTCGCTCAACGTCCGCGACGTCGACGCTGCAGCTGCACGCGCGGGACATATGGAACGCCCTGCGACGCCGATCGCGTTCCCGCTGCGCGCCGGCGAACGGCGAGCACGCCTGCCGTGGGGCCTGACATGAAGCATCGCGTTCTGTTCGTCTGCGTCGAGAATTCCAACCGCAGCCAGATGGCGGAAGCCTTCGCACGCATGCACGGTGGTGGCGACGTCGAAGCGTCGAGTGCAGGCTCGAAGCCATCCGGACGCATCAACCCGAAGGCCGTGCGATTCATGGCCGAACGTGGCTACGACCTCGCGTCGCATTCGTCGACGTCGCTGGCGGATATATCCGGCGAGTTCGACGCGGTCATCACCATGGGCTGTGGCGACGACTGCCCGTGGGTACCGGCGAAACGTCGCGAGGACTGGGCGCTGCCGGACCCGCGCGACATGGAGGACGACGGCTACCGCGCCGTGCGCGACGACATCGAGGCGCGGGTTAAGGCCCTGCTGGGGTCGCTGTGATGCCGTTGTCGCGTCGTCTGCTCGCCGAATTCCTCGGCACCGCGCTGCTGCTCGCCACCGTCGTCGGTTCGGGCGTTATGGGCATGGACCTGTCGGGTGGCAACAAGGGTGTCGCGCTGCTCGCGAACGCGGGGGCCACCGCCGCCATGCTCTACGTGCTGATCGTGCTGTTCGGGCCGATGTCCGGCGCACACATGAACCCGGCGGTGTCGCTGGTCATGCGCCTGCGCGGCGACCTGCGCTCGCGCGATTTCGCGGGCTACGTGCTCGCGCAGGTCGCGGGTGCGGTCGCCGGCGTCGTGATGGCCCACCTCATGTTCGGCCTCGACATCGTGCAGCCCGGCGACCACGTCCGGTCCGGCGTAGCACAGTGGTTGAGCGAGGGCGTCGCGACGTTCGGGCTGGTGCTCACCATCCTCATCGGCGCGCGGCAGCGACCGGCGGCTATGCCCGCGCTCGTCGCCGCCTACATCTTCGCGGCGTACTGGTTCACTGCGAGCACGTCGTTCGCCAACCCGGCGGTGACGCTGGCGCGCTCGATGACGCGCACGTTCGCGGGCATCCGTCCCGACGACGTCGCCGGGTTCGTCGTCGCGCAGCTGGTCGGCGCGGTGATGGGGTTGCTGTCGGCACGCGTGCTGATGCAGTCGCAGGCAGCGGACCAGCCGGCGGCGTAACGCGCGGGTTTCGCGCAGCCATAATGCGGCGTCTTCAGCCGGTGCCTCGCGCATGTCCATCGTCCTCACCGACTTCGCCCGCGCCCGCCTGTTTCCGCGCGAGCCACGCCGCAACACCATCCAGGACTGCACGCCCGGGGAGTTCGAACGGCGGCTCAACGACATCGTTCCCATCGCGGTGCTCGACGGCTATGCGCCGTTCTGCAAGCTGCACGTGCATCGCAACTGGACGTCGACGCGCTGCCTCGCGGTGCCGATCACCGACGACAACCGCCACCTGCTGCGCTCCGACTACGAAGCGCGCACGCGCGACGAACTCCCGGTGCTGGTGCGCTGGTTCGACGGGCTGGAGCCGCCGGTGGCGAATTTCCTCATCCCCATCCTCTACAGCCGCGAACAGCTGGAGAAGGAGGGCACGATGATCGATGCGGACTGGGGCATCGTCGGTTGCATGTACACGGCCGAACCGGTGGAGACGCCGATGGCGCCTATCACCATGATGCGCAACGCGCTCGGCGTCGACGAAGGTGGCTCGGGCGTTACGCTCGATCGCGAGGCCTACGCGCGCAGCGTCGAGTTCTGGCGCACGCATGCGAACTGGCGCGGCTGACGGCGCGTCGGGCGGCGGGTGTACGCTCGTCGACCGCGCCGCGAACGCACCACGAACGCACCACTACCGGAAGGAGACGCCATGTCGCTGGTTTTCTATGGACACCCGTTCTCGTCGTATTGCCAGAAGGTCCTGGTGGCGCTCTACGAGAATGACCTTTCGTTCGATTACCGCGTGATCTCGCAGGATCGCCCGGACGTCGCGGCGGAATGGATCGCGCTATGGCCGCTGCAGAAGATGCCGGTGCTGGTCGATGCGGGTCGCACGGTCGTTGAATCCAGCACCGTCATCGAGCACCTGCACCTGCATCACCGGGGGCCGGTTTCGCTGATTCCCGACGACCCGGTCGACGCGCTCGAAGTCCGCTTCATGGACCGCTTCTTCGACAATCACGTAATGACGCCGATGCAGTTGCCGGTGGCGGAAGCGCTGCGTGCCGATGGTCGCAAGGAGGATGCGCTGCGTCGCGCGGCCACCGCGCTCGACACGAGCTATGCGTGGCTCGAGCACCGCCTGCACGGCCGCACCTGGGCCGCCGGCGAGGCTTTCAGCATGGCCGACTGCGCGGCCGCGCCGTCGTTGTTCTACGCCGACTGGGTGCGCCCGATCGGCGAGGCGTTCCCGACCGTGCACGCGTATCGCCAGCGGCTTCTGGCACGGCCGTCGTTTGCGCGCGCGGTTGAAGAAGCGCGTCCCTACCGGCCGCTGTTTCCGCTTGGTGCGCCGGATCGCGATTGATCGATGCCACGCGGATGCAGCGGGTCGCGATAGAGCCCGCTGCATCGTTCGTCACCTGCGTGGAACTCAGCGCGAGCCGAGCTGCCTCTGCGGCACGTAGCCCGGCAGGTCGGCGGCGTCGAACGAGAACACGAAGAACATGTTCGGATTTTCCGCGCCGTTCGGATGCAGCGCGTCGGTGACTGTCGGCAGGAAGTCGTTGTCGTTCGCGATGAACAGCGTGTGGCGCATACGGCCGTCCACGCGCACGTCGGGACCGAACGCCATGCCCTCGATCTTCGCGGGAATGTCCGTCGCCGCGATGCCGTGCGCAGTCAGCGCAGCGACCATGTCGAGGAACGGCGTTTTATGCACCGCGCGCGGGGCCAGCGCGGCAGCACCGGTCAGTCCATCGACGGTGGTGGCGCCCGTGAGGTCGATGCGATACACGCGCTTGTACGCGGCAACGCTGCCGTCGCCGAAACCCTTGCCATCGCGTTCATCGACAAGCAATTCGTGGTCGTTGATGGCGAGCACTTCGCTCACGGTCGGGTATTTCGGCTTGGCGGCGGTGCCGATGTTGCTCAGCGGATAGGCGTACTGGCGCGTC
The DNA here is from genome assembly GCF_045866565.1 of Lysobacter claricitrinus. Lineage (NCBI taxonomy): Bacteria > Pseudomonadati > Pseudomonadota > Gammaproteobacteria > Lysobacterales > Lysobacteraceae > Lysobacter > Lysobacter claricitrinus. Next base: position 426,587 of record NZ_BAAFZV010000002.1, read on the forward strand.
GCGCCGCTAGCGGTGTCGATGGCGACGATGCGTACGTAAGGCGCGTCGGTGCCGCCGTCCTGCAGCAACGGGCTCTGCATCGCCCCGAACAGCGTGCGGCCGTCGGGCGAGATCGCCAGGCCTTCCATGCCCTTGTTGGCGACGCGACCCACGGTGTTGCCGCTGATCTCGGCGTCGCCGATCGCGCTCTTGTTGGGCACGGCGAACGACGCGGGCAGCGCGTAGGCGCGGTCGCGGCGGCCCGTGATGCGATTGAAGCGATAGACGAACGGGCCGTATTCGTCACTGACGTAGACATGCAGCCCGTTCGGGGCGACGCGGATGCCTTCGGGATCGAGGCGGCCATTCAACGCGCTGGTCGACGGCGCCGCCGGGTCGAATGCGTCCGAACGACCGGTGAAGTAGTGCGTGTGGCGCACGGCATTGAGCGCGGGCGTACCGTTGCGCAGGCCCAGCGCGCTGCCGTCGCCGTAGACCAGGCGGTCCGGTGCGTGCAGCAGCGTGGTCTCCAGCAGGCGCGGCATGAGTCGCAGCGGCAAGGTATCCCCGGCCGGCGCGGGCCGCAGCTGCAACTGCAGCGTCTGGAAGCGCGGGATGTAGCTGGTGGTGTCGCTCACCGCCGGCTTGTACGGGACCGCGTTGGGGCCGCGATCGGGCAGTGCGAGGAACACGTCGCCGCCCGCATACGCGAGCCCCGACCCGATGCCGCCGAACATGTTCCCGCCGACGCCGTTCTCGAGTGGCGCCGCGGTTTCACTGCTGCGGTCGCCGTCGTGCGCACTCAACCCGTCGATGGCGACGAGCCGGACTTCGGCGGACGCTGCGCTCGCGGCGAGCAGCAGGGCAATGGCGGGCGGGAGACGATGGATCGTGCGCATGGGCGATCTCGCGGTGGGGGATCGCGGGAGCGTCGCGGTCGAATGTTTCAGTGGTGCGGTGCCGCGATGACAGTGTGGCGACGGCGCGCCATGACGACCGGCCGTGGCGTCGACGCCCACGCGCGCTAGGCTTCCCGGCAGAACGTCGGGAGTCGCGCCGTGATCCGAACGCTGCTGATCGCCCTGCTGCAGGTGTCGACGCCAGCCCTTGCTGCGCCGCCGAAGCTGCCGTCGACCAAGGCGATCGACGCCGAGGTTGCGCGCGTGATGGCCCGAACGGGCGCGCAGGGCGTGGCGATCGCGGTGATCGACGGCGGCAAGGTCGTGCATGTCAACGCTCTCGGCAAGCGCAACGCCAAGGGGGGGCCGCTTCGCACCGACACCGTGATGTACGGCGCGTCGCTGACCAAGACGGTGTTCGCGTACACGGTGATGCGTCTCGTCGACCAGAGGCGCATCGACCTGGACACGCCGATCGCTAACGATCTCGACAAGCCGCTGCCCGACTACGACACCGAAGCGATCCACCACGACAAATACGGCCCGTACAAGGATCTGGCGGGCGACGAACGCTGGCGCGCGATCACGCCGCGCATGGTGCTCACCCATTCCACGGGCTTCCTCAACTTCTACTGGCTCGAACCCGACCAGAAGCTGCGCATCCACTTCGATCCAGGGTCGCGCTACTCGTATTCGGGCGAAGGGATGATCCTGTTGCAGTTCGCGATCGACAACGGAGTCAAGTCGAAGGGGCTGGGCGTCGATGTGGGCGAGCTTGCGCGCGATAACGTGTTCGCGCCGCTCGGCATGACGCGTACGTCGCTGATGTGGCGGCCGGACTTCGCCGGAAATCTCGCGGATGGCTGGACGGATACGGGCGAGGCGAAGCCGCATGACGAGCGCTCCAAGGTGCGCGCGGCAGGATCGATGGACACCACCATCGATGACCTGTCGAAATTCGCCGCTGCGCTGGTGAGCGGAACCGGGCTGTCGGCGAAATCCCGCGCCGAAATGGTGAAGCCGCAACTGCACATCGCGACCGCGACGCAGTTCCCGCCGTTGCAGGACGAGTTGCCTGCGAACCGGCAGCGCAAGGACCTGGCCGCCGGTCTCGGCGTCATCGTGTTCGATGGCCCGCAAGGGCACGGCTTCTTCAAGGGCGGGCATGACGAGCAGACGGCGAACACGCTGGTGTGTGTCGAGGCGCGTCGCCGCTGCGTCCTGATCCTCGCCAACGATGTGCGTGCGGAAGCGGGCTTCGCGGACTTGGTGCGCTTCGTCCTCGGCGACACCGGCGTGCCGTTCGATTGGGAATACGGCACGCGGGCGGGGAAATCGTGACGCGGATGCGCGGGCAGGGCATCGACGCGCCGGATGCCGCGTCGACGACCGACGTTGCCAGCGCCGACCCACGACTGCTGCGCCGCCTGCTCCGCGCGAAGGACCGCATGGACGCGGCATCCCACGAGGCGTGGCCGATCGCGCGGCTTGCGCGGGTAAGCGACGTCTCCGAAGCGCACTTCGCACGTTCATTCAAGGACGCGTTCGGCGTACCGCCGCATCGCTACCTGCTGACGCGACGCATCGAGCGCGCGACCGCGTTGCTTCGCGACACCGAGCTGCCCATCCTCGACATCGCGCTGCAGACCGGATGGAACAGCCTCGGCACCTTCGGGCGCACCTTCCGCGACGTCACGGGCGAGAGCCCGAGTGAACTGCGGGCGCGCCAGCGCGCTGCCTCGCATGCGCTGGAATCGGTCCCCGGCTGCTACCTGAGCGCGGCCCACCGCCCCGACCTCACCATCGCAGTTTCGGAGAAGCGCCGCCGCGAGGGCGTGGCTATAAAGGTCTCCCCACAGACGGAGGAAATGCCATGAGCCAGGGTGTCGCAGTGGTCGGGCTGTACGTTCGTGACCAGGAGGAAGCCCGCGAGTTCTATGTCGACAAGCTGGGCTTCCGCGTCCACACCGACGCGCGCAACGGCGACTACCGCTGGCTCACCGTGCAGCATCCGGAGCAGCCGTCGTTCCAGCTCGGCCTGTTCGCGCCGCAGCCGCCAACGCTCGACGCCGCCACCGCACAGACCATGCGCGAGTTGCTCGCGAAGGGCGCGATGCCGCCGCTGGTGCTGGTGGTCGACGACTGCCGCGCGGCGTACGAACGCATGCGCGCGCATGGCGTGGAATTCACGCAGGAACCCACGGAGCGCTACGGCACGGTCGATGCCGGCTTCCGCGATCCCTCCGGCAATCGCTGGAAGATGATCGAGGCGCAGCGTGTGCCTGCCTGACGGCGTACAGGGCAGCTGGTGGGCCAATCGCCCGCCAGCCGTCGCGTCGCAAACTCCACATCGACGAGCGCATCCCATGACCAGGAACGCGAAGACGCAAGCCGACGGCGAATCCGCATCGGACCTCATCGACCAGCGCATCGACGAACTCGGCGACTGGCGCGGCGACACGCTCGCGCGAGTACGCGGGCTGATCCGCGAGGTCGACCCGGACATCGTCGAGGAATGGAAATGGCGCGGCGTGCCGGTGTGGTCGCACGCCGGCATCGTGTGCACGGGCGAGACCTACAAACAGGTGGTCAAGCTGACGTTCGCGAACGGGGCATCGCTCGCCGATCCGTCCAGGCTCTTCAATTCGAGCCTCGACGGCAATACGCGACGCGCCATCGACATCCGCGAAGGCGAGACGCTGGACGAGAAGGCGTTGAAGGCGCTGGTGCGCGCTGCGATCGAGCTCAACACCGCGAAGAAGATGCCAGCGAAGAAAGCCGCGAAGACGGCAGTCGGCAAGGCGTCCGCCCGCGCGCGCTGAGGGCGTCGAAGGCGCGCGCCGCGGTCGTCAGCCGTAGGCGGCCGCCAGCGTGCACAGGATGCCGCATACCGCCAGCAGGGCGTGTGCGACGACCAGCCATGCGGGAAGCAGGCGATCGCGCCACTTGTAGGCGAGGCTCATCACCGCGCCGCCGGCGGCGGCGAGCAGGAGCAGCGCGAGGGCGAGCGACGCCATCGGCGGCGCTGTCCCGGTGAAAACCGAATAGGCGAGAAGCGTGAGGCCCGACGCAGCGAGCAGGCCATGCAGCATCGCCAGCCACGCCGGCGGATTGTGCTTGCCGGCGAAGCGGATGCCGGCCATCGTCAGGCCGCCCAGCGCGGTGACGACGAGCAGGATCGCGGCGGTCTGCAGCATGGGCACCTCGAGCGTGCGGTGGACGTCGATGGTCGCCGCGGTGCGTGCAGCGGCGGTGAATCGGCGCGTGTCAGTGCGCCGCCGACACCCGCCACACCGCGTTGCCCACGTCGTCGGCGACTAGGAGCGCGCCGTCGCGGTCCTTCGCCAGGCCGACCGGTGCGCCGTAAAGCTGCTTCTGGTCCTTCGAATAGAAACCGCTGACGACGGTCTGCGGCAGGCCGGTCGGCTTGCCGTCCTTGAAGGGCACGAAGGCGACGATGTAGCCGCTGAGCGGTGAGCGGTCCCAACTGCCGTGCTCGCTCACGAACGCGCCCCTCTGGTAGTGCGCAGGCAGGGCATTGGCGTCGGAGAACAGCAGGCCAAGCGCGGCGACGTGCGAGCCGAGCGCATAGTCGGGACGGATCGCCTTCTTCACCATGTCGGGCCGCTGCGGCACCACGCGTCGATCCTCGTGCTGCCCGTAATAGCTGTAAGGCCAGCCGTAGAAGCCGCCGGGTTGCACCGACGTCATGTAGTCGGGCACGAGGTCCGCGCCGATTTCGTCGCGCTCGTTCGCGATCGCCCAGAGCTGGTGCGTCCACGGATTCCAGCCGAGGCCGGTCGGGTTGCGGATGCCGGATGCGTAGATGCGGCTGCCACCCGTCGCGACATCGACTTCGAGCACGGCGGCGCGGCGATATTCGACGGCCAGACCGTTCTCGCCGATGTTGCTGTTGGAACCGACGCCGACATACAGCTTCGTCCCGTCGGGACTCGCGAGCAGCGCCTTCGTCCAGTGATGGTTGATGGTGTCGGGCAGGTCGGTGAACGTTTCGGCCGGCGCGGTAATGCGCGTGTCGCCGACGCGGAACGGAAACCGCACGATCGCATCCGTGTTGGCGACGTACAGCGAATCACCGATCAGCTGCACGCCGAATGGCGAGTGCAGGTTGTCGACCAGGACGTGCTGTTCCCACGGCCCGGACGCCGTCGGCCGCAGCAGCGTGATGCGGTTGCCGCCTTTGGCCCCCTTGCCCGATTTGGCCTTGATCTTGCCCGCGAACCACTGCTTCGGCGTCGTCGTGGGCTCCGTGCCCGGGCCGTTGCTCTCGACAACGAGCACGTCGCCGTTCGGCAGCGTCAGCAACTGGCGCGGATGCTTCAGCTCGCCGGCGACGCGGTCGATGCGCAGCCCGGGCGCGACGGTGGGCATGTTGCCCTGCGCCCAGCCCACGCCGTCCGGCACCTGCATCGGCGGCAGCAGGAAGTTGCGTGCGTCGGGCAGCGGCGGATTGCTGCCTGACTGCTGCGATGGCTCGAGCGCGGCACGCTGGTCGCAACCCGCGAGAAGCGCGGCGATGGCCAGCGCGAGCACGCGGCGATAACGGAGGTTACTCATGGACGAGCCCTCCGGTCGCGGTGCGGTCCAACGCGGTGAGCACATAACCGACCGCGATCAGCCCGACCGTCAGCGCCGACAGCCATTGCCCCGCGGGCACTACGGCGTAGGCGTCGCGGCTGTGCACGAACGCATTGAAGATGGCCGCGACGATCGCGAACAGGTTCAGCCAGAAATCGATGCGGTGCGCGCGCGCAACGTCGCGGCGCGACGTGATCCACACCTGCACCAGGTTCACGATGCGCGGGATGATCGCCGCGAACAGGCCGATCACGATCAGCCACGCCGCCGCCTTGGTCCACATGATCTCGGCGCTGCGCGCGTAGGTGATGTCGAAGATCAGCGCGGCGACGAAACAGCCGAACGGAATCGGGTTGAGCAACCCGTAGATGACGTTGCCCGCGACGAAGCGCGGCGGTGCGGTGGTGCGCATGGACGGCGGCCTCGCGACGGGACTCTCCGGTTCGGGCGAACCGGCCGGGAGCACGCTATCCACGGCGATGTCCAGAGCGTGTCAGTGAACGGTGTCGCCGTGCGGGGCCGGCCTGAGCGCCTGCGCTTCTGCCCGTTCGCTAGTCCGCCAGCGGGGCACTCGCCGGCCGCTCGGCGGCCCGATGCGGACGCAGCGCCTTGACCGCATACATCGCGCGGTCGGCGTGCACCAGCAATGCCTCGGACGTGGCGCCGTCGTCCGGGAAGCAGGCGATGCCGATGCTGGCGTCCAGGTGGATGACGCCTTCGGGCAGCGCGAACGGTGCCTGCATGTGGCCGCGCAGCGATTCGGCGATCAGGCGCGCGGCGGTCGCGTCGCGACATCCCGGCAGCATCGCGACGAACTCGTCACCACCCACGCGCGCGAGGAGGTCGCCCTGTCGCAAAGCATGCTGGAGACGACGCGCGACATCGCAGAGAACGAGGTCGCCCGCGGCGTGGCCGGCCTGGTCGTTCGCGTTCTTGAAGCCGTCGAGGTCGATGTAGAGCACGGCGAGCCCGGTGCCGGTTTCCGCGGCGCGTTCGAGCGCAAGCCGCAGTTCGCGTTGCAGGTGGTAACGGTTCGGCAGGCCGGTGAGCGGATCGTGGCGGGCGAGGTGCTCGAGCTCCGCCTCGGCGCGGCGCAGGTCGGTGATTTCGCGGCCGACGGCAATGCGCACGCCGTACTGCGGCAGCCACCGCGCCGACCACTGCACGTCGACCGCACGTCCGTCCTTGCGCACGTACCGGTTGCGGAAATGCCGCTGTGGCGTGCCGTCCATCACGCGCCTGGCGGCCTCCAGCGTCGACTCGCGATCGTCCGGATGGACGAGCTCGATCATGCGGCGTCCCAGCACTTCCTCGCGCGTGTACCCGAAGATGCGTTCGTACGCGGCGCTCACGTGCAGGTAGCGGCCGTCGGCGTCGACGACGCACACGGCGTCCGGCAACAGGTCCAGCACTTCGACGAGCGGGGGCAGGGTGACGGGCATGGCCTCCTCAGCGGATACGCGAGCGTTCCGCGCGGACTGGATCGAGTATGCGGCAGCGACGCGGCGTCGGCTCGTGCCTCGTTATCGGCCGCGCGGCCGCTGCGTGCAGCGCGCGATGCGCGGCGTCAGATGCGGCGCTTGTGGAAGTAGACCTGCTCGGCCGCCCAGCGCAGCGGCGGCGAGTACAGCAGCAGGTCGAACGGCCAGTCGAACTGCAGGCGGTCGTACGCCCAGCGCAGCGCGCGCTTGGTGCGGAATCGCGGTGCGACGTCGACGGCGACCTGCTCCGGCGGCGGCCCGCCATCGCGCCGAAATGCCGCGATCGCACGTCCCACCGCCCAGCCGTGTTCCCACGCCGAATGGATGCCACCCGCCGTGACCGGCGAGACGATGCCCGCGGCATCGCCGATCAGGATCGCGCCGTCGCGCGCCATGTCGATCACCGGGCCGCTGCACGGAATCAGTCCCGCGCGGGTCGCGCCGGGCTTGAGGTGGCGTGGCAGTCCGCCCGCCTGGCCGACGCGCAGCAGGAAGCCCTCGATATCCGGAACGCGCGCGTTCGACGGATCGTGCCGGAGCGCAAGCCCGGCCTGGATGCCGGTCGGGCTCTGCGCGATCCAGCCGATATAGCCGGGCGCGTAGCGCTTGCTGATGAAGCAGTGCAGCGCGTCGGCCTGCGCGAGCTTCGCGCCAGGGAAGTCGTACTCGACGCCGTACAGGAACTGGTGCACTTCGCCCAGGCCGCAGCGCCGCGCCACGCGCGAGCGCGCGCCGTCCGCGCCGACGAGATAGCGCGTGCGCCCGACGCCTTGCACATGCCAGCCGCCTTCGATGCGCTCCGCATCGGTGAACGCGCAATCCAGGCGCAGGTCGACGCCGTGTGCGCGCAGCTGCTGCGCCAGCCAGCGCATCACCTGCGGCGTGTCGGTGGTGAGGAAGTAGTAGCCGGGCGCGGCGAGCGCGACCTGCTGCAGGTTCGGCGCGTACAGGCGCACCTGTTCGACGCGACGCGTCATCGACGCCGGCACGCGGTTGAGAAGCGTCTGCTCGGCCGCCTCCTTCACGATGATGCCGGTGGTATGCAGCTTCTCGCCCGGATCGCGCTTGCGTTCGAGCACGACGACGCGCAGGCCGCGCTGCACAGCCGCGAGGGCGCACGCGGCGCCGGCAAAACTCGCGCCGACGATGACGACGTCGGCATCGAAATCGGTGTTGGCGGACATGGCGCTCCGGTCGATGGCCCGCGTGCAGGATCGACGCGCGCGGCGAGGCGACGATGGCCGCCGCGTGAAGTGAACTTGAAGTCGCGCTCGGAACGCCCTTTACGCACACCGGCCGCTATCCGGCCAGCGGTCGGCATGAATACGTATGCAGGCGACGTTGTGCAGGTGCACCTGCGCGGATAGTCGTCCCGCCTCCATGCCGGACGTGTCCCATGACGAAGTCGCGCTTCCACGTCGTCGCCTCGCTGGTGGTCGCCCTGCTGCTGGTGGCCGCGCCCGTCATGCGCGCGCACGCGTCGATCGATGCCCGCACCCTCGGCGGCCGCTACGACGCCACCAGGGCCAACATCAATTTCCGCGTGTATTCCTCGCGCGCCACGCGCGTCGAGGTGTGGATCTACAAGACCGCGTCCGGCGCGCAGGAAGTCGTGAAGTACGTGATGACCAAGGACGCCGCGACGCAGGTTTGGTCGAAGACGGTCTCCGTATCCACGCTGCAGACCACGTACGGCATCACCGGTCCTGTCTATTACGGTTACCGCGCCTGGGGGCCGAACTGGACCTACAGCAGCACCTGGACGAAAGGCACGTCGACCGGTTTCGTCAGCGATGTCGACAGTGCGGGCAATCGCTTCAATCCGAACAAGCTCCTGCTCGATCCGTATGCGCGCGAGGTCAGCCAGGATCCGCAGACAGCGACCTGCCGCGACGGCACGATCTACGCGAGCGGCGCGACCAACCGCGCGAAGGACAGCGGTGCGTGCGCATCGAAGGGCGTCGTCATCGCTGCTGATACGACCAGCATCGGCACCAAGCCGACACGCGCGTTCAAGGACGACGTGATCTACGAAGTGCACCTGCGCGGATTGACGATGAACGACACGTCGCTGGCGTCGTCGATCCGCGGCACCTACGCGGGCGCAGCGAAGAAGGCGTCGTATCTGGCTGGCCTCGGCGTCAACGCGGTCGAATTCCTGCCCGTGCAGGAAACCCAGAACGACAGCAACGACGTCGACCCGAACTCCGACACCGGCGACAACTACTGGGGCTACATGACGCTCGGCTACTTCGCGCCGGATCGCCGCTACTCGTCGGACAGGACCGCGGGCGGCCCGACGCGCGAATTCAAGGCGATGGTGAAGGCATTCCACGACGCCGGCATCAAGGTCTACATCGACGTCGTCTACAACCACACGGGCGAAGGTGGTGCATGGGGCGGCACCGACGGCCGCACGGTCTACAACGTGCAGAGCTGGCGCGGCCTCGACAACCCGACCTACTACTCGCTCACCAGTGATTTCCAGCAGTCGTGGGACAACACGGGCGTCGGCGGAAACTACAACACGCACAACCCGGTCGCGCAGGACCTGATCGTCGACTCCCTCGCGTACTGGCGAGACGCACTCGGCGTCGACGGTTTCCGTTTCGACCTGGCGTCGGTGCTCGGCAACACCTGCGAACACGGCTGCTACAACTTCGACAAGATGGACTCGAGCAATGCGCTCAACCGCATCGTGCGTGAGCTGCCGCCGCGCGCCGCAGGCGGCGGTTCCGGCATCGACCTGATCGCCGAGCCGTGGGCGATCGGCGGCAATTCGTACCAGGTCGGCGGTTTCCCGACCGGATGGTCGGAATGGAACGGCGTCTTCCGCGATGACATCCGGAAAGCGCAGAACAAGATGGGCGTGGCCAACGTCACTACCGGCACGCTGGCGACGCGTTTTGGCGGATCGTGGGATCTCTACGGCGACGACGGACGCAAGGCGTGGAATTCGGTGAATTTCCTCGTCGCGCACGACGGGTTCACGCTCAACGATCTCTATGCCTACAACACCAAGCAGAACAGCCAGCCGTGGCCGTATGGGCCATCGGACGGCGGCGAGGACAACAACAACAGCTGGGACCAGGGCGGGGACGTGCTCGCACAGCGCCGCGCGGTGCGCACCGGCTTCGCGTTGATGATGCTGAGTGCCGGCGTACCCATGATGACCGGCGGCGACGAAGTGCTGCGTACGCAGTTCGGCAACAACAACGCCTACAACCTCGATTCGCCCGCGAACTGGCTGTACTGGACGCGCAGCACGATCGAAGCCAACCACCAGACGTTTTCGTCACGCCTCGTCGCATTCCGCAAGGCACATCCGGCATTGCGGCCGGCGAACCAGTACTCGGGCGTCGACAACAACGGCAACGTGATGGAACAGCTGCGCTGGTTCATGCCCAACGGCCAGCAGGCGACCAGTGCGTACTTCACCGACCCGAACAACCACGCGCTGGCATGGCGCATTGACGGTACCGAATTCGGCGACACGGCCAGCGCGATCTACGTCGCCTACAACGGCTGGTCCGCCGACGTGAACTTCACCCTGCCGTGGCCCGGCACCGGCAAGAACTGGTATCGCGTCACCGACACCGCGACGTGGAACGAAGGCGCGAATACGGTGGTCGCACCTGGCAGCGAAACGCTGATCGGTGGCGAGAACACGGTGTACGGGCTGCAGGCGCGATCAGTGATGTTGTTGATCGCGAAGTGACTCGTCTGGTCGGTTGCACTCGAGCGCTGCCCGGCATCGGCCGGGCAGCTCAGCAATCTTACGAGTGGAGACGGTACGCGATCGCGTACTAGCGCCTCACCGCCAGCACGCCGTCGAGCGCCAACTCCGCACGAAAGCCCGCCGCCTTCAGGCGTTTGGCGACTTCACGCGGCACGTCACGGCCGCTGGTCAATGCGTTCGGTGCGCCGGTGTAGTGGAAGAGGCGGGCGCCGCGTCGTGCGACACGCGCGAGCTGGTCGTAGAACACTTTCGAGTACAGCTCGCCGGCGATGCCGAAGCGCGGTGGGTCGTGCAGCAGCGCGTCGATGGATGCGTCGGGAATGTCACGAATCGCTTGCGACACGTCTGCGTGCGTGAGTTCGAGTCGACCACCCGAGGCCGGTGCGTCGGGATCGGGTGACCACGGGTTCAGCGTGCGCAGCCACAGCACGTTGTCGTTCTTTTCGAACGAGCGGATGCGGGCGACGCCTGCATCAAGGCAGCATGCGGCGAAATAGCCGAGACCGCCGCAGGTATCGAGCACCACCTTGCCGCGTGGCTCGACCAGCGCCACCTTGCGACGCGCGTCGTCGAGCGGCGAGGCTTTCGACGTCGGCAGCATCTTGATGCCGTCGATCTCGAACGTCGGCACGCCCCATTCGGTCGGCACCAGTTTGATCAGCGAGCCGGCGTAGCGCGACACCGGTCCAAACGCGTCGCCGTCCCAGTGATAGATGGTTCGATCTTTCAGCGCATCGGGATACGGATAGCCGATGCCGTTCCATTGCCAGTCGTTGGCGGCGAGCGTCGCGATGCCGGTCGAGCGACCGAGATCGAGCGAGCCCGTCCATTGCGCCGCGCCGTCGTTGCGCGCGCGCAGCAACGCCTCGGCGTCGGGACGGGTCAACAGCGGGCCGGTGTAGTGGGGCACGTCGAATCCGGATCGGCGCGACGGCAGGCCCGCCGCGGGAGCGACACGATAGCGGTAACCCGGGGATGCGACGAAAACCGGCTCGCGAGTACGCGTGTCGAACCGGACGCTATCCGCCGCGCGAGCGCACCGAGCGCCAGGCGACCGCTTCGGCAAACCCGTTCGTGGCCTCGCTGCGTTCGAGGGTCGCGCCGATCGGCTGGAACAGCCACGGCACGATCGACGGGTCGAGCTGGGCGATCGCGTCGACCGCGTAGATGCCGAAGCAGTCCGGGTCGACCATCTCCGAATCGTCCTCGTCACCGGCGAAGAAGCGCCAGCCGGAGTCGCCGGGCCAGACCGGATGCGAGCGGTACATCCATCGGATCGGGGCGTGGTCGACCATCACCCGGTGGCTCGCGATGCAGCCCCCCAGGTCGGTGACGTGCGGAAGAAGTCGTCCTTCCGGCAGTAGCACAGCCGATTCCCCAGTCCATCGGTCGATATCGCTGCGTCGACGGTGTTGGCCCGACCGCTGCCAACCGCCGCGTCGCCCCGCTGGCAGTCTGGACCAGCCGCCGCGATACGCGCGCCGGCTTGCACCAAAGGGCAGGGTTTGGCGACGAGCGGGCGTTTGGCGTCCGCGAACGTCACGTAGGCCGCGCGAATTCCGGAGTGAGCGCCTCGAAACCCGCGAATCCAGCCCTGCTGGCGTCAGGCGCGCAAGCCGCCGGCGTTGTCGACCGACGGCTCGGCGTCCTCGTCGTCTTCCGGGTCGCAGTCGGCGTCCTCGTTCTCACCGAAGCCGATCTTTTCCACCACCGCCGTGCCCAGCGCCTTGCGCGCCAGCGGGTCGTAGGCGCGCGTGCAGCGCAGCTCGGTGAGCACCTGGAAGTCGCCGCGGTCGGCGGTGAGCGCCAGCACCCAGTCCTTCACCTGCCGCTTCGCGCCCGGGCTCAACGGATCCGATGCGCCGGCAACCGCGATGAAATTGCTGGTCTGCGTGCCCGGGAATACGGCTTCGAAGTCGGGCTGGCCGTCCGGGCCGCAGGTCGATGCCAGGCACAGCACCTGGTACTGCGCGCTGCCGCCGGCGAGGCGCTCGAGTTCGGCATACGTCAGCGGATCACCCGGCCGCACGACGCGCTTGTGGTGCAGCACGGGCGTGAGGTCGACCGTACACGTCGGCGAGGTGAGCTCGACGTTGATCCACACGATCGCGCGGTCGGCGGTCTCGACGTCGATCGTGCAACCGGCGATGCGGTAGGTCGACGTGGTCGCGGTGGCGTCGTCGGGCTCGCCCGCGATGCGCTCGAAGATGTCGAGGCGGCGGCCGATGTTGTCGGCGTCGAGCACGCGCGCCAGGCGCTGCGCGTCGCTGAGTTTCGCGACGTTCGCGCGCGACGGCGCGATCGCCGTCGTCGCCGTGGCTGCGGGCGGCGGCGTGGCGGCGTCGCGGCTGCAGCCGCTGGCAAGCAGCAGGGCGGCCAGAAGCAGTAGAAGGCGATGGGGCATCGAATACACAGGCGGGGCGAACGCAGGCGCAATGGTAGGCGCGCGACGGAACAATCGCCGAGTCCGCGTGGCGCGACTGCCGACGCCGGTCACAGCCCCGCGCCCCAGCGGTACTGCCATGCCACGCCGAGCGCGTCGAAGTTGTTGTGCGTACGCGCCGACACGCCGCTGCTGGCGGTGACCTTCACCGAATTGCGCCGGTTCAGCGGCTTGGCCAGCACGAAACCCAGGCGCGCGTTCTGCTGCAGGTCGTCGTTGACGACGCCGTCGATCGCGCTGCGGCCACCGGCGAACAACGTACCGTCGAGCGACAGCCACGTGCCCGACGCGAAGCCGTAGATCACGTGCGCCTGCACCGCATATACCGGCCGTTGCGAGCGCGTGCGGTCGCCGAGGAAGTCGTCGTTGTGGGTGAAGAACGTGCCTGATGCCTGCAGCTCCAGCGTCCACGGCCCCGTCGCCTTCGACACGCCGATTTCCGGCTTGATCGACCAGCGATGGCTGCTGATGTTGACGATACGCGTCGGGTCGTACTGCCCCCATGGCGGCGCGACCTGCACGCTGGCGCCGACGATCAGGTCCTGCTTCCACGTGCGGAACGCGGTCGTGTCCAGCGCGGGCGCGCCGAGCAGGTTGATCGACACGCGGAACGCAGGCCGGGCGAAACCGCGCACGTGGCGGTCGACCGGCTGCCGCTGGTAGTTCGCGGTGCCGTCGAGCTGCGTATACGGCGCGATCGCATCGAACTTGCCGGAGCGGCCGCCGAAGTCGAGCACGCGTGCGTACGCGACCACCAGGCTGTTGGTTTCGAGATGCGCGTCGGTAATCGGCAGCGAGGGATCGAACGACGGGCCACCACGCGTCAGCACGTTGCCGACGATCACGAAGTTAACGCCGACGGGTGCGTTCGAATACGCACGCGGCTCGATGTCCTGCGCGCGAATCGTGAAAGCAGCAAGTGCAAGTAGCGTCGCGACCGCGAGCCGCATCGCGAAACGCTGCGTGGCCGCGCGCAGTCGAAGCGTCGGGCGGGCCGATGCTAGAGTCGGTCGCCTCGCGCACAGCAACGCCGGAGCTTGGTCGACATGAGCACTGCACCGTATCCGATCGGTACGCCGGGCCGCCCGTGGGGCGACACGGAAATCGCCACGTGGCGCGCCGCGCAGACGCGGAAGCGCAGCTATGCGGACGAGGTCGTGACGTCGATCGACGCCCTGCGCGCGCGCTTCGACGTCGAGCAGTACGGGCAGCTCGACTACGACGGGGAACACTTCCCGCTGCTCGCGATCCGCAGCCGGGACTGGCGCGACGATCTGCCGGTGGCGCTCGTCACCGGGGGCGTGCATGGCTATGAAACGAGTGGCGTGCATGGCGCGCTGCAGTTCGTCGACCGGCATGCGCAGGATTACGCCGGTCGCATCAACCTGCTGGTGGCGCCTTGCGTCAGCCCATGGGCGTACGAGCGCATCCATCGCTGGAACGTGCATGCGACGGACCCGAACCGGTCGTTCCGTGAAGGCAGCAAGGCGGAGGAGTCCGTGGCGCTCATGCGTCTGGTTGCGCCGATCCGCGATCGCACGCTGGTGCACATCGACCTGCACGAGACCACCGACACCGACGAGACCGAGTTCCGTCCCGCGCTGGCCGCGCGCGACGGCAAGCCGTTCGAACCCGACGGCGTGCCCGATGGCTTCTACGTGGTCGGCGATACCGAGAACCTGCAGCCCGCGTTCCAGCAGGCGATCATCGATGCCGTGGCGCGCGTGACCCACATCGCGCCCGCGGACGCGAACGGCCTGATCATCGGCTCCCCGGTGGCGGGTCATGGCGTCATCAACTATCCATTGAAGCAACTGGGCCTCTGCGCCGGCATCACCGACGCGCGCTACGTCACCACGACCGAGGTGTATCCGGACAGCCCGCGCGCGACGCCGCAACAGTGCAACGATGCGCAGGCCGTGGCCGTCTGTGCCGCGCTCGACTACGCGCTCGCGCATCGCTGAAGCCACTGCATCGAACGCGAAAAGCCCCACCGGAGCGGGGCTTTTCGAGCCTGTCCAAAGACGGACGCGCTACTTCGCGCCGGCCTGCACGCCCTTGTCGACGACCAGCTTGACGACGACCTTGCGTGCGTTCGCGTTGCTGCCGGAGCCCGCTTCGGCGTGGACGCCCATGCCGTCCGGTGCGCGCACGCGACCGGGCATCAGGCCGCCCTTCTGCTGCAGGAAGTTCGCAACCGCATGGCCGCGCGCGGTGCTGAGCTTCTGGTTCGCCGCGGGGTTGCCGGTGGAATCGGTGAAGCCCTGCATCACCACCTGGTAGCCCTTGGTTTCCTTCGCCTTCGCCGCGAACGCCAGCAGGTCGGACTGCGCCTTCGACGACAGCTTCGCGCTGCCCGAATTGAACAGCACGTCGACAGTCGCAAGCGCTTCGTACGTGCCGAAGTCGTTCATGCGGTTGTTCATGTCTTCCATGCTCTTGCCGGTGCCGGCACGCACCTGCCGCGCGGTCTTGAGGTCATCGGAGGTGAACGAGATGCCGGTGGCATGCTGCATCGAACCCATCGACACGAGGTCGGCCGTAATCGGCAGGCCCGGGAGCAGCGTTCCCTTGTCGACCTTGTCATGGATCACGCCGGTCAGGCCCTTCTTCTGCTTGTAGGTCGTCTCGGGCGTCACCGTGATGGTGTGGTCGACGCGGTTGGTGTCGCGCACCGTGATGGTGTCGCCCTGGATCGCGGTGATGTAGCCCTTGATCGTGCTCTTGTCGCCGTCGGCTGCGAACACCGGCAACGCGGCCAGCATGGCCACGAGTGCGGCGATCAGCATCACGTACTTGGAACGCTTACTGGTAGTCATGGCAGTGCCCTTCTGGCTGGTTCGGGATGCGGCGTGTCCGCACGGCATGCCGGCATTGGCCGGCCGACGTCGTCGGCGCAACGCCGATGCGGATACAGCGGCGTCGCGACCGAGCCCGGAGCACGGGCCATGGACGCAGCGGGAGCCTCGCGCAAGCCCGATGGGCGCGCCATTGACTCTTGGTGAACCGGTCGATTCCCCTTCGGGCACGGTCCGTTGCGGACCGTTTTGAACGGCGATTCCACGCCGCGGGTCGACGCTGAACGCGCGCGTCAGCCCACGCCGACGATGCCTTCAGGCGTCGCGCCGCTGCCCACGGCGGGTGGCTGGACAGACACCGGCATGACGATCTCGCAACGCACGCCATCGGCTTCAATTGCGTACAGCGTGCTCGCGCCGAGCTGGTAGGGCAGGGCGCGTTCGATCAGTTCGCGTCCGTAGCCGCCACCCTGCACCGGTGCGTCGGGATCGATGCGCATACCGCTTTCTTTCCAGACCACCTTGAGCCGCGGCGCACCGTCATCGCCCGCGAGCAGCGTCCAGCGCACCTCGAGTCGCCCGTTCGCCGCCGACAACGCACCGTACTTGAGCGCGTTGGTCGCGAGTTCGTGCAGCGCGAGTGCGAGCGTCTGCACGGTGCCCGAGCGCAGGCGGACGTTGGGCAGGCCATCGAGCACGACGCGGCCGTCGTCCTGCGCGGCGCGCACGCCGGAGATCGCGAACATCTCGGCCTGCAGGATTTCCTCGAATGTGACGCGATCACTGTCGTCCAGCCGCGAGAGCAGCGACTGCGCGCGCGCGAGCGCGTCGAGCCGGTCGCGGAAGGTCGCACGGAAATCGACCAGGCCGCCGCTGTCTCGCGCCGTGCGGTCCGCTAGCGCACGAACCACCGCGAGCAGGTTGCGCGTGCGGTGCTGCAGTTCCGCGACCAGCACCGACTGGCGATGCTGCAGCGTCTTCATCTCGTGGATGTCGGTGCTCGAGCCGAGCCACGAATCGATGCGGCCTTCGACGTCGTGATGCGGCTCGGAACGGCTGCGGTGCCAGCGGTACGACCCGTCGGCCGCGCGCAGGCGGTGTTCAATGTCGAGCCGGCCCGTGGCGTGCGCGGCGATCCATCGAGCGTGCGTGTGTTCGCGGTCCTCGTCGTGCACGACATCCATCCAGCCGGTGCCGAGCATCTCGTCGCCGGACTGGCCCGTATACGTACTCCACTGCGGGCTTGCCCACGTGCGCTGGCCATGCGCGTCGGTACGCCACAGCAGCTGTGGAACGCCCTGCACCAGGATGCGTTGCCTCGCTTCGCTGGCGGCCAGGGCGGCCTCGGCACGACGCGCATCGGTGACGTCGTTGAACAGCACGCCGGCGAGGTCGTGATGGTGCTCGGCACGGAACACGCGGTACGCGAGCACGCGCCCGGTACGCGGCGCGAGCCACTCGAACTCTTCCGGTTCGCCGGTGTCGAGCACGCGCGCGACGACGTCGAGCCAGCGCGCATCGAACTCGGGATCGATTTCGCGCGCGGTGCGACCCAGCATCGCCTCGCCCACCATGTCGTCGGCGGCCGGGTTGCGTTCCACGTAGCGAAGGTCGACCACGCGATCGTCGTCGCGGCATGCCCGCACCACGTAGAACGCTTCGGACATGCTGCGGAAGAGGTCGCCGTAGCGACGCTCGTGCATGCGCAGGTCGTCGCGCGCCTGCACGAACCGCCGCTGCAGCTCGAACATCTGCAGCAGCAACAGCGCGAGCACCGATACGGTCGTGACCAGCCCGTACATGCGGCCGACGTAGACGCCGAGCTGGTAGCGCCCGGTGACCAGCAGGCCGCTGAGCGCAAGGTCGATCGCGTCCGCCGTGAGCGCGACGGCGATCCACAGGTCGATGAGGCGACGCTCGCGGGCGCGGCGCGCCATCAGCGCGATCGCGATGACGTGCAGTACCCACGCAAGGGCCAGGAGATGCAGCCGGGTCGCCGAGAAGCGCGAGCCGACGATCAGCGGCGGCAGCCAGCGATCCGAGACGACAGTGATGACCGCCAGCGAGGCGACGGCCGCGAAGGTGGCCGCGTATGCGTGGCTCGCGCGCACCGCCTGCGCGTTCGCCTTGCGCGACGCACTGAAGATGAAGCCGAGCACGAACAGCGGAAACACGCCGTGCCACGCCATCCACAGCCACGCGGGCGTCTGCCGGTTGCCGAACAGCGTTCCCGGCACGAAGGCGTCGGTCACGCTCAGGCCGTGCACCAGTGCGGCGGTGCCAGCGAACGCATAGCCGCAGCCGAGCCAGATGTAGGCCGACGACTGCAGCACGCGGTACTGCCCGTGCAGCAGCACCACCGTGAACAGCGACAGCGCGGCGATCGCGACGTCGTACGCCGTCATGAACGCCGGGATTGCCGGCCACTGGCGCGTCGCGAACGGCGCAGTCAGCAGGAACGCGACCGCGAGGATGCCCACCAGGATCCGCGCGACGCGGATGTCGCGTGGACGCGCCTTGAGGTTGCCCAGCAGCGGGAAGGCGCCCGGGTCGTGCATGTAGGCGGGAAGGTCGCGGGCCGGCATGGTGTCCTGGATCGGGGGCGACGGCTGCATCGAGCGCATCGCGGCGACGCGACCTTAGCGCAGCGGCGGTGGCCGCCGCGCGGACCTGCGTCGCGCGTCGATGGATCGGTGCAGCGGCGGGCGTCGCGACGACAAGGTCGGCCGTCGACGTGAAGGCCGTCGATCGGCCGTCGGACGGCGTATGAAAGCGGTCGCGCTCTGCCACACTCGCACGCGCTCCGGCCGCTCGCGGCGGGAATGCCGCCACGGACGGGCGGGGCACGGAGGCGCGGGCCGGATCCGCGCAGACACACATGGACGCATAAGGAGATGGACGTGTCGCAGAAACCGATCGCAATGGAACTGAGCGACGATCACCTGCATGCCGTGCGGTCCGCACTGGACCGCATCGAGACCGCGCTGCCCGCGCTGGTGGCACTCGACCCCGCCGAACGCCGGTTGCTGGTCACCATGGGTGCGAAGTCGGAAGCATTCGCGCGGCAGGCGTTGCGCGTGCTCGAGCACAACCCGAAGATCGTGCCGCCCGGATTCGATGTCGCCGGTGCGCAGGCCGACCTGCGCGCGGTGGAGCAGCTGCGGCCGTTGCTCGAGCGCGTGCAACATCTCGCCGCGCGCCTTGACGACACCGTCGCCGCACTCGGCAGCGACGTCATGGATGCCGCGTTTGAAGGCTATGCGCTGATCAAGCTGTCGGGCGGCGCGCTTGGCCTCGACGAACTGCGTCGCGAGCTGTCGAGCCGCGGGCGCTGCGATCGCAGGCGGTCGGCGGAAACGGCCTGATACCGTCGCGAAAAGGGTCGACGGACATCGCGTCCGCCGACCCGCATCGCTCATGCGGTGAGCGATTCGATGTCGATGACGAAACGGTACTTCACGTCGCTGCGCAGCATACGCTCGTAGGCCTCGTTGATCTCCTGCGCGCGGATCATTTCGATGTCGGCCACGATGCCGTGCTCGGCGCAGAAGTCGAGCATCTCCTGCGTCTCCGGAATGCCGCCGATCAGCGAGCCCGCGATCGAACGACGACCGAAGATCAGCACGCCGATGTTCGGGCTGGGATGTGGATGCTCGGGTACGCCGACCAGGCACAACGTGCCGTCGCGCTTGAGCAGCGTGGTGAACGCGTCGAGCTGGTGGCTCGCCGCCACGGTGTCGAGGATGAAGTCGAAGCTGCGCGCGTGCGCGGCCATCGCGCCGGCGTCGCGCGACACCACGACCTCGTCCGCGCCCAGCGCATGCGCGTCCTGGCGCTTGCTCTCCGACGTGGTGAACGCGACGACATGCGCGCCCATCGCGTGCGCGAGCTTGATGCCCATGTGGCCGAGCCCGCCGATGCCGACGATGCCGACCTTCTGCCCCGGCCCGACCTTCCAGTGCCGCAACGGCGAATACGTGGTGATGCCGGCGCACAACAGCGGCGCCACCGCCGCGAGCTGCTCCTTGGGATGGCGGATGCGCAGGACGAAATGCTGGTCGACGGTAATCCGCTGCGAATAGCCGCCCAGCGTGTGGCCGGGTGGATCTTGGGTCGGACCGTTGTAGGTGCCGACGAATCCGTTCTCGCAGTACTGCTCCAGCCCTTCGGCGCAGGACGCGCAGCGCTGGCAACTGCCGACCAGGCAGCCGACCCCGACCGTCTCGCCGACCGCGAAGCCGTTCACGTCGCTGCCGACCGCGCTCACCGTGCCGACGATCTCGTGGCCCGGCACGCAGGGATAGCGCGTACCCGCCCACTCCGACTTCACGGTATGCAGGTCCGAGTGGCAGACGCCGCAGTACAGGATTTCGATCTGCACGTCGCGCGGGCCGACGGCGCGGCGCTGGATGTCGAGGGCGACCAGGGGTTTGTCGGCGGCGTGGGCGCCGTAGGCTTTGACGGACATGGCGGGATCCTGCGGGCGGCGGACGAAGCCCCGAAGGCTACGACGCTCCGCGTTACACCGCAGCGACGCCGGCGCGCCGATGCATTCCAGCCGTGCCGCGCAAAAAAAAAAGGGCCGGCGAACCGGCCCTTCCAGACGCATGACCGACTCAGCGGAAGATGCCGTACAGCACGTCGGCAATGACCCCCGACGCCACCGACACCATGTACGCATCGCCGTCCACGCGCACCCAGCGGTAGCCGCGCGGCGGCAGGCGCAGCTGGTAGGCATGCGGGTCGATGTAGTACTGGCTCACATAGAACGGCGGCGGCATGCGCGTGCCGACGTGCCAGCGCTGCACCGCATAGCCGCGTGGCGCGACGTAGGCGTAGGCCGGGCGATAGACACGACGCGGCGTGTAACGCGGGGCATAGCGATTGTCGTAGCGGTTGTCGTAACGATTGTCGTAGCGGTTGTCGTAGCGGGACGACGAGCTGTAGCGATGGTCGTTGTCGTAACGCTCGTCGTGGTGGCGACGCTCGTCGTGATCGCGATCGTGGTCGTCGTCATTGCGGCGATCGTCGCGGCGGTCGTCATGCGACGCGTGGCGGTCGTTGCCGCGGTCGTCGTGGCGGTCCGCGGCGGCGGCAGGCAGTGCGATCGCGGACGCGGTCGCGAGGAGCAGCGCTGCGCCCAGTGCGGTGATCTTGGTCATCTTCATCGGGTCTCTCGGTGCGGGGATCGCAGGCGCAGCTTCCGCAAGAGCGGCCGTATCGAAACTGAATAGGTCGGGGTGCGCGTACTGCCGGTTCAGCCGCCGGTTGCCGCGCTGAAGCGACGGCGTGACGCCGGCGACCTCGATGTCAACCGAAGGTGACCCGATGCGTGGGGAGCGCCGACGCAACGACGCGCGCGCATCCGTCGCAGCCCTTCTCTGGCGGACGTCGGGGGCCTGGCGTCGCGAACCGGCCGCGACCCCGCAACTTCACGGACGCGGTGGCGTCGTCGCGCTGCCCGAGCTCGAGCTGCCCGAGTCATCGTCGTCGCCGGACGAGGTATCCGACGACTGCGACGAGCTCGACGTGCCGGAATCCGAGCCGGCGAGGTTGGCGCGGCCCGTCAGCACGGACGAACCGCCCGCGCCGGATCGCCCGCGCACGTCGTCCGAGGTGCCGATGGCGCTGTACGCACCGACCGCGAGCGGGCTCGGGTTCGGGCGCGCGTTCGCGCCGGTCATGGGATTGGACGCGGGCGGTGTGTTGGCCGACGTGGTTTCGGTCGTCGCGCAGGCGGTCAGCGCCGCAAGCATGGCGGGAAGGAGCAGGCGGTGCGGACGCATGGGGAGCCTCCGGGGTGCGGCGTCCGGGCCGATCCCGGCGCCGCGTCTACGCTAGTCCCCGGGGCATCAGGGGCAGGCGAAGATCCGGTGGCGCGGGCGAGGCACCGATCGTTGCGCCTGGCACGGCAGTGCGCGCTTCGCACCGCGGTTGTTGATGCGACGTTGAGCCCGTGTCGACCAGCATGCGGCTTTCGTCGCGGGCTGCCGACATGCGCATCGAAGGGTCATGCCACTGCGGACAGGTGCGCTTCTCGTGCGACGCGCCATCACCGGCGCCGTACCAGATCTGCTACTGCTCGATCTGCCGCAAGACCGCGGGCGGAAGCGGCGGTGCGATCAACCTCGGCGCACGTTCGGACACGCTGCAGGTTGAAGGTCGCGAGCACCTGGGCATCTACCACGCGCGCATTCGCCAGGAAGACGGCAGCGTGCATACGAGCAGCGGGCAACGGCACTTCTGCACCGGCTGCGGCAGCGCGCTGTGGCTGTTCGATCCGCAGTGGCCGGAACTGGTGCACCCGCACGCGTCTGCAATCGACACGCCGCTGCCCACGCCACCCGAGCGCGTCCACATGATGCTCGGTTCGAAGGCGAACTGGGTGCACGTGCCGAGCGGCAAGTACGACGCGCACGCCGACGAGTACCCGGATGAATCGCTCGAGGACTGGCATCGTCGCCACGGCATGTACGACGGCGACGATGCTCCGAAAAGCGACTGAGGTCGCCGGGATCAGCCCGGCAGCGACGGATAGTCGACGTAGCCCTTGGCGCCGCCGCTATAGAACGTGTCGGGGTCCGGCTCCGCCAGCGCCGCGCCTTCGCGGAAGCGGCGCACGAGGTCGGGATTGGAGATGAACAAGCGCCCGAACGCCACCGCGTCGGCACGGCCTTGCCGCACCGCGGCCTGCGCCATGTCGAGGTCGTAGCCGTTGTTGACGATCCACGCGCCGCGAAAGCGCGAACGCAGCGACTCGTAGTCGAACGTCTGCACGTCGCGCGGTCCGCCAGTCGCGCCTTCGACGACATGCACGTAGGCAACGTTCAAGGCATCCAGCCGTTCGACCGCTCGCTCGAACAGCGGTTGCGGGTTGGAGTCGGCGATGTCGTTCGAGCCGGTGACCGGTGCAAGCCGCACGCCCACGCGATCGGCGCCAATCGCCTTGACCACCGCCGCGGTCACCTCATGCAGGAAGCGCGTGCGGTTCTCGATGCTCCCGCCGTAAGCGTCGTCGCGCAGGTTGGTGCGGTCGCGCATGAACTGGTCGATCAGGTAACCATTGGCGGCATGGATCTCGACGCCGTCGAAACCCGCGTCGATCACGTTGCGCGCGGCGGCGGCGAAGTCGGCGACGATGCCGGGAATTTCCTCGATGGCGAGCGCGCGCGGTTCGGACACGTCGACGAAGCCTTCGGGCGTGAACGTCTTCGTGTTCGCGCGTACGGCGCTGGGTGCGACAGGCACTTCGCCCGGCGGCAGCAGGCTGGTGTGCGAGATGCGCCCGACGTGCCACAGCTGCACGACGATGCGTCCGCCGCGGCGATGCACCTCGTCGGTCACTTTGCGCCACCCTTCGATCTGCGCAGCGGTGAACAGTCCGGGCGTACTGATGTAGCCCTGCGCGAGCGGGTTGATCTGCGTGGCCTCGGTGATGATCAGCCCCGCGCTCGCGCGCTGGCCGTAGTAGTCGACCGCCAGCGGCGACGGCACCAGGCCTTCGACGGCGCGGCTGCGGGTGAGCGGCGCCATCACCACGCGGTTGGCGAGGTCGAGCGCGCCGATGCGGATCGGGTCGAACAGCGACGGCGCGTGTGCGTCGACGACGGGTTGTGCGGACGGTGACATGCGGCGGCCTGGAATGATGTTGGGGGGGGTCAACACTGGGGCCGCGGACGTGGCGTGACAGTCGTCGCCACGTGCACGCTGCGTTGCGCCGGCGCCACCTATCGACGACCACTGCTCGAAAACCGCTGCATTCGTTGCGTCCGGCTCGCGGCATAGCGCGCGCCTATCGGAGCGATGGATACAAATGACGTGACTGTCGGCGTCGAAATCCGCAGGCTTGCGCACCGAAGCGGCGCACGCCGCGCCTGAAGGAAACAGCCATGTCGCTTGAAAAGGTTCTCTACACCGCAAACGCCAGCGCCACCGGTGGCCGCGATGGCCGCGCCGTCTCGTCTGACAACGTGCTGGACGTGCGCCTCGCCACGCCGCGCGAACTCGGCGGTGCGGGCGGCGAGGGCACCAATCCCGAGCAGCTGTTTGCGGCCGGCTATTCCGCCTGCTTCCTCGGCGCGATGAAGTTCGTCGCCGGCCAGCAGAAGATCGCGTTGCCGGCGGACACGCGCATCGACGGCAGCGTCGGCATCGGCCCGATCCCGGCCGGTTTCGGCATCAACGCGACGCTGCGCGTGCACGTGCCGGGCCTGCCGCGCGAGCAGGTCGAGGACCTCGTGCACAAGGCTCACCAGGTCTGCCCGTACTCCAACGCCACGCGCAACAACATCGATGTCGAGTTGATCGTGGTTTGACGCGATCGCCGGGTAGGGAATGCGGCATCGATATCGCCGTTGCACGGCCGCCGTGCTTGCTCGGACGGCGCGACGGCCGATGTTCGTCATGTTGCTGCGGTCGCGCCTGATCCAGCGGCCGGGTTATCGCTTCGTTCGTGCGGAACTCGTGCGTGTGCCCGCCGTGCGTGCTCGGAGGGTCGCCCGGCGAGCGCCGGCGGCCGGTCTGTCCAGCGGTGGCCGCCGCTCTCGGCGTGGGCTGTCGAACCTAACAAAGGTCTTTCCCGCTGGGGCCAGCGGCGGCCGTCAGCCGCGCGCCGTATCGGTCGCGAGTGTTCCGCACCGCATACCCCCCGCCCGGAACCCGCCGTGCGGACTGGTTGAACGGCTCATGCCCGTCGTCGCCCCGTGAGGCGCGTCGGTCGACACCGGGGCCCGGCGTTCGATAGATTGCAGCGATGAACGCCGCCATGCTCGATCGGACCCGCGCCCCGGGCCGGCTGCTCGTCGTCGAAGACGAGTACCTCATCGCCGACGAGATGCGTCGCGATCTCGAAGCGCTGGGCGCGAACGTGATCGGTCCCGCGCCGAACGTCGCCACCGCGATTTCGCTCATGCGTGGCGGGGCAATCGACGGCGCGATCCTCGACATCAACCTCGCCGGCGAAACCGTATTCCCGGTCGCTGCCGCGCTCGAGGAACGCCGCATACCGTTCGTGTTCTGGACAGCCTACGAATCGTGGACGCTGCCCAGCGAGTTTCGCGACCGTCCGCGTCTCGCCAAGCCCTCGAGCGCCGAAGAAGCGCTGCGCTGGCTGCGGCCGATGCCGGTCATCGAAACGGTGCAACCGCCGGTGCGTCGCCGCCCCGCGCAGGCACTGGCCGATGTCTTCGTGACTGCGCACGGCGACTATCTGTTCCGGCTGCACGCCGGCGGCATGCCGCAGGAAACCGACCTCGCGTGGGTCGGCCTGGCGAGCATCGACCCCGCGCAGTGGAGCGTGAAGCTGCGCATGGGCGTCGAGCCGGGTGTTTTCTATCGCGTGCCGCCGCGTTACCTGCAGGGGCTGTGGTCGGAACTTGCGGTCATCGGTTGAACGGTGCGCAAGGCGCCACGCGCGTGAGCCACGAATGACGCCTCGTCTGCTGATGACGCCGCGCTCGCATTTCTCGCGCAAGGTGCGGTTGCTGGCCGATGGCCTTGGCATCGCGCTTGATCTGGCGGATGCGGGGAACGTCGCGGACGCCGATCCCAAGCCGTTCGGCCCGAACCCGCTGATGAAGGTGCCGACGCTGATCGACGGCGACCGCATCGTGTTCGACTCCGACCACATCGCCGCGTGGCTGGTACGCAGTCGTGATCCGCAGGATCGCTTCGACGTCCTCACGACCGATCCCGACGTGCTCAACGCACGCGCCGTGATGAACGGAATGATGGCGATGGGGGTCGAACTGGTGCTCGCCGCGCGCACGGGACTCGACGTGGCGCATCCACGCTTCGAGAAAATGCGGCATGCGATCGATGCGGGACTGGACTGGCTGGAGGCGCGCGCATCGCTGTTTGCCGATGCGCCGACGTACCTCGGCCTGCACCTGGTCGCGATGTGCGACCACCTCGCGCTGTACGGGCTTGCGCGGCGGGATCGTCCGTCGCTCGCGACGCATGTCGAAGCGCTCACCCGCTTGCCGTGGGTGAGCGCCTCACGTCCGACGTAACGCTTACTTCTTCGCGCTGCCGCTCTTGCCGGCCTTCGCGGTCTTGACGCCGTCCAGCATCGCCTGCACGTGCTGGTTCGGGTTGAGGTCGGAGTAGACGGCGGCGATCGTGCCATCGGGCGCAACCACGTACGACGTGCGGTTCGACCACTCCGGCTTCTTGTCGAGCACCGCGTCGTACGTCTTCGCGATCTGCGCGCCCGGATCGGCGCCCACCGCGAACTTGCCGCCGCAGTGTTCTGTTTCCTTGGAGAAGTCCGAAAGCTGGTCGATGTTGCCGGCGCTCATGCCGATCACCGTCGCGCCCTCGGCCTTGAACTTGTCGCTGGCTTCGGAGAACAGGTGCGCTTCGAGGTTGCAGCCCGAGGTATGCGCGGCCGGGAAGAAGTAGACGACCACCGGCCCCTTCCTCAGCGCCTTCGACAGCTCGAACGTGAAAGGCTTGCCGGCGAGATAGGCCTGCGCCTTGAAGTCCGGCGCCTTGTCGCCGGCCTTGAGGGCGGCCATGGCGGGCGAGGCGAGCGCGAGGGTGGCGATGGCGGCGAGCGTGGCGCGATGCAGGGCGTTCATGGCGGGGTCCCGTTGGCAGAGGCGACCGTTATACGCCAGCCGCAGCACGCCGGCATCGGGTGCACGCGCGGCCGACGAGCGTAACGAAGCGGCGCCCGTTCATCGGCCGAAGACGCGGCCGACGGATCTCATACATCCGCATCACGACGGCGAAACGGCGCACTTGGTGTATTCATCGTGCGTCCCTGGACGGGCCGCAGCGCGCACCAACTGGGTCGAGGTCGCGTCTCTCCAATGAGGGCTTGAACCCCGGACTTCTCTCGGGTCCGGGGTTTTTTATGCGCGTTGCAAGTGGACGTCGAGCCACTGCACCGCGCTGTCGACCATCGCGTCGGTGAGTTCATGCCCGCCGTCCTGCACGACGAACGATGTCGCGATGCCGAGCGCCTCGAGTTGCGATGCCGCGTCGCGCGCGTCGTCCAGTGCAAGCGTGTCGTCGTCGCGGCCGTGCACGATCAGTGCGTCCAGCGATCGCACCGCGTCGACATCGACAGGCTCGAGGTCCGGCAGCAATCGCCCCGCGATCATCACGAAACCCGCGACGCATCCCGGCGACGTCAACGCGGCGCTGGCGGCGAGGATGCCGCCCTGGCTGAAGCCGCCGACCCATGTCAGCGCGGGTGGCACGTCGAAATGCGATTGCAGTTGCGCGACGAAGTCGACCAGGCGCGAACGCGCTTCGGCTTCCTCGTCCTCGACCACCTGCAGGCCGTCGTCGCTGATGCCGACGCGATACCAGCCGGTGCGTCCGCCGCTGATCGAGCGATAACCGCGCGGAAGCGCGACCAGCGTGCCAGCCGGTGCACGTGCACCGAGCGCCGCGAGTTGCGTCTCGTCGGCACCGACGCCGTGCAGCAGGACGAGCAGCGCCTGCGGTGCATCCGGTCGCGGCTCCAGCGTCGCGTACGAGAACGCGTAGTCGGCCGATTCAACGGGGTCGCCAATGGCGGCGGGCGAGGGCGCGGGAGTCATCGTCGCGGATGCTGCCGAACGCGCGGTGATGCCGGGGTCGCGCGCGGTTCCGTGCATCGGTCACACTGTGATGGTCGCCACGCGCCGGGATCGCCATGAAGGTCATCGAAGTCCGCCATCCGCTCGTGCAGCACAAGCTCGGCCTGATGCGGCGCGCCGACCTGAGCACCAAGGAATTCCGCGACCTCGCGTCCGAAGTCGCGACGTTGCTGACCTACGAGGCCACCGCCGACCTGCCGACCGAAACCGTGCAGGTCGACGGCTGGGCCGGCCCGGTCGACGTGCAGCGCATCAAGGGCCGCAAGGTCACGCTGGTGCCGATCCTGCGCGCGGGCCTGGGCATGCTGCCGGGCGTGCTTGAACTGGTGCCTGCGGCGAAGGTCAGCGTGGTCGGCCTGCAGCGCGACGAGGAAACGCACGCCCCCGTCGGCTATTACGAGAAGCTCGTCGGCGGCATGGGCGATCGCGTCGCGCTGGTGCTCGATCCGATGCTCGCGACCGGCGGCTCGCTGATCGCCGCGATCGACCTGCTCAAGGCCGCCGGCGCGACGCGCATCAAGGCGCTCTGCCTGGTCGCGGCGCCGGAGGGTCTGCGCGCTGTCGAGGCGAAGCATCCCGACGTCGAGATCGTCACCGCGTCCATCGACGAACGTCTCAACGAACGCGCCTACATCCTGCCGGGGCTGGGCGATGCGGGGGATCGCATCTTCGGTACCCGCGCGTACTGAGCCGTCGCGTGAGCGCGGTCACCTTCCGGCGCCGCGAACCGGGACTTTCGGCCTAGAAGGCGGCCCGCCGCGCGGCCGTATGCTCCGGGATCGACCCGCACCGGCATTTTCCGGTGCCACCCGGAGACCCCGCTTGAAGACCACGCTGCTCCCGCTCGCCGCGGCCCTCGCGCTCGCCATCGCCCCCACGCTCCACGCGCAGGACGCGCATTGCCTCGACGAGACCTGCAGCCTGCAGGCGCTGTTGCCGGCCGACACCGCGACGTCCGCGCCTGCGGGTGCGGTCGATGCGACCGTCGCGCCCAAGCTCGGCACATGGGGCGTCGACACCGCCGGCATGGACCGCTCGATCAAGCCGGGCGCCGACTTCTTCGGCTACGTCAACGGCAACTGGGCCAAGACCACGCAGATTCCGGCGGACCGCTCGAGCTACGGCGGATTCGCCGTGCTGCGCGACCTCTCCGAAGCGCGCGTGCGCAAACTCGTCGAGAGCTATCCCGCCGATACCGCCAAGGGCGACGACGCGTCGAAGATCGGCGCGCTCTACCAGGGCTTCATGGACGAGGCGACGATCGAGAAGCTCGGCGCGAAGCCGCTGAAGTCGTCGCTGGATTCGATCCGCGCGGTCAAGACCAAGACGCAGATGGCCGAAGTCATGGGCCGTTCGATGGGTGGC
Source organism: Lysobacter claricitrinus (assembly GCF_045866565.1). Lineage (NCBI taxonomy): Bacteria > Pseudomonadati > Pseudomonadota > Gammaproteobacteria > Lysobacterales > Lysobacteraceae > Lysobacter > Lysobacter claricitrinus. The sequence continues at coordinate 455,481 of NZ_BAAFZV010000002.1, forward strand.
TTCGGTCGCAGCTTCGTCGGGCTGTCGATCGGCGACGACGCGCGTGATCCCGAGCACTACGCGCTGTACATGAGCCAGTCGGGCCTCGGCCTCGGCGATCGCGACCTCTACCTCGACCCCAAGTTCGGGCCGCAGCGCGAGCATTACCAGGCCTATGTCGCGCAGATGCTGAAGCTGGCCGGCTGGGACAAGCCCGCCGAGCACGCCGCGGCGATCATGGCGCTGGAAACCAAGATCGCGAACGTGCACTGGACGCGTGCGCAGAGCCGCGACCGCGACAAGACCTACAACCCGGTGCAGGTCGCCGACCTCGACGCCAAGGCGCCGGGCTTCCCGTGGGCGCAGTTCCTCAAGGCCGCGGGCGTGGACAAGGCCGATCGCGTGGTCGTTCGCCAGGACACCGCGCTGCCCAAGCTCGCCGCGATCTTCAACGAGACCGATCTCGACACGCTGAAGGCGTGGGAAGCGTTTCAGGTCACCGACCAGGCGTCGCCGATGCTGTCCAAGGCGTTCGCCGACGCCAACTTCGAGTTCCGCTCGAAGTTCATGTCGGGTCAGCCGCAGCAGCGCGAACGTTGGAAGCGCGCGGTGGCGTTCGCTGACGGCGCGATGGGCGAAGCGATCGGCCGCGACTACGTCAAGCAGTACTTCCCCGCCGAATCCAAGGCGAAGATGGACGCGCTGGTCGCGAACATCAAGGAAGCGATGCGCGCGCGACTCAACGCGCTGACGTGGATGAGCGATGCGACGCGCGCCGAAGCGCTGACCAAGCTCGACAGCTTCGGCCTGAAGATCGGCTACCCGGACAAGTGGCGTGACTACAGCGGCCTCAAGGTGGTCGGTGGCGACGTGTTCGGCAACGCCGAGCGTTCGTCGCAGTTCGAGTGGGCGTACGACGTGTCGCGCCTCGGCCAGGTCACCGACAAGCTCGAGTGGGGCATGACCCCGCAGACGGTCAATGCGTACTACTCGTCGGTGAAGAACGAGATCGTGTTCCCGGCCGCGATCCTGCAGCCGCCGTTCTTCGATCCCGATGCCGACCCGGCCGTGAACTACGGCGCGATCGGCGGCGTCATCGGCCACGAGATCACCCACGGCTTCGACGACCAGGGCCGCAAGTCGGACGGCAAGGGCTTCCTGCGCGACTGGTGGACCAAGGACGACGCCGCCAAGTTCGAGGCGCAGGCCGCCAAGCTCGGCGCGCAGTACGAGGGCTACGACTTCGCAGCGCTGCCCGGCGTGCACATCAACGGCAAGGCGTCGATGGGCGAGAACATCGGCGACCTGGGCGGCATCACGCTAGGCCTCGAGGCGTACCACCGTTCGCTGGGCGGCAAGCCGGCGCCCGTCATCGACGGCTTCACTGGCGACCAGCGCGTGTTCCTCGGCTGGGGCCAGGTGTGGCGCACGCTGATGCGCGACGACGCGCTGCGCCAGCAGCTCGTCGGCGACCCGCATTCGCCCGGCCAGATCCGCGCGTTCGCGCCGCTGCGCAACGTCGACGCCTGGTACGACGCGTTCGGCATCACCAAGGGCGACGCGCTGTACATCGCCCCCGAGGATCGCGTCCGCATCTGGTGATCCCAGCTCGCGTGTGGCATCGACCGGCGCCTTCGGGCGCCGGTCGTCTTTTCGGGTCGCGAAAACGCGTCGCCGGGGTTCGGGGATCAGCGCGCAGCCGGCCACGGCCTCACGCGGGTTGAATCTCCCGTCGGTTAGACAGGGCCGTCACCACCACACCGGACCCCGATGGAAACGCGGATCCTCGTCGTCGACGACAACGCGCGCGTGCGCGAAATGCTGGCGGACCTGCTCGAACTGGATGGACACGTGGTGTTCCAGGCCGAGACGGGGCAGGTCGCGCTGCAACTGCTGCAGGGCGGCCTGCAGCCGCGCCTGATCGTGTGCGACCTGATGATGCCGGACGTGGACGGCTGGCAGGTGCTGGCCGCGGTCGAGCAGATGCCGGAACGGCCCGAGGTCATCATCTTCAGTTCGCTGGGCGACCTCGCCTCGGTCGAGCGCCTGACCGAACGTTACGGCTGCACTGTCCTGAAGAAGCCCGAGCAGCTGCGCGAAGTCGTCGGCGCTGCACGCGCTCGCATCGATCGACCGCACTGAGTGGATCCAGCCGGACGCGACTTGAAGCCTTGGTCACGCGCGATGGGCGATACTTTCGATCGTCGCAGCGCGTTCACGGATTCGTCACCAGAATCCGCGCACGCAAGCAGCAGCAAGAACCAGGGGCACACGATGCACGAGGGCGCGGTCGAACGGAGCGTGCAGGAAACGCCGCACCTTCAGGCCGGATTGGGTGAGAGCGAGCGCCAGTTCCGTCTCCTCGTCCAAGGCGTTACCGATTACGCGATCTACATGCTCGACATAGACGGGCGGATCGCGAGCTGGAACGCGGGCGGCGAACGGATCAAGGGATACCGCGCCGACGAGATCATCGGGCAGCACTTCTCGCGCTTCTATACCGATGAGGACCGCGACGCGGGCGAGCCCGCGCGCGCGCTGCAGACCGCGCGTGCCGAAGGCCGTTACGAGAAGGAAGGCTGGCGGCAGCGCAAGGACGGGACGCGCTTCTGGGCCAACGTCATTATCGACCCGGTGTACGACGAGGACGGCCACCACATCGGCTTCGCCAAGATCACCCGCGACATCACCGAGCGCCGCGAGCAGCAACGCGCGCTGGAAGTCGCGCAGCAGGCGATGCTGCAGGCGCACCGGATGGAGGCGATCGGCCAGCTGACCTACGGCGTCGCACACGACTTCAACAACCTGCTCACCGTCATCACCAACAGCCTCGACCTGATCGCGGTGGACAGCAGCGACCCGCAACGCGTGCGCCGTTTGGTCGCGGGTGCACAGCGGGCTGCCGAGCGCGGCTCGCTGCTGACGCGCCAGCTGCTCGCGTACTCGCGCAAGCAGACGCTGCGCCCGGAAGTGCACGATCTCAACACGCTTATCTACGCCGGTGAATCGGTGCTGCGCCGCGCGGTGGGCGAGAACATCGAGATGGAGTTCTCGCTCGGCCGCAACCTCGGCGACGTCAGCGTCGATGCCCCCGAGTTCGAAGCCGCGCTGCTCAACCTTGTGGTCAACGCGCGCGACGCGATGCCAGACGGCGGGCGTATCCGCATCGGCACGCGCGAGCACACGCAACGCGAAGGCGAGGGCCGCCGCGCGGTCGGCCGTTACGTTCTGGTCACCGTCGAGGACAACGGCACGGGCATGGCGCCGGACGTCATCGAACACGCGATGGAGCCGTTCTTCACCACGAAGGAAGTGGGCAAGGGCAGTGGCCTCGGCTTGAGCCAGGTCTACGGCTTTGCGGTGCAGTCCGGCGGCGACATCGTCATCGACAGCGAAGTCGGGCGCGGCACCACGATCTGCTTCTACCTGCCCGTGAGCAGCGGCGATGGCGCGCTCCGCGACGGCGACAGCGGTGCCCCGATCAAGGTGCTGCTGGTCGAGGACGACCCCGACGTGCAGGCCATGGCCGTCGAATCGCTGCGCTTCCTCGGTTATTCGGTGCTCACCGCCGACGAGGGCGGCGCGGCGCTCGAGATCCTTACGCGCGACCCAGAGATCGAAGTGCTGTTCACCGACGTGGTCATGCCGAAGGGCATGAGCGGCGTCGACCTCTTCCGCGAGGCGCGACGCATCCGTCCCGGGCTGCGCGTACTGCTCGCATCGGGTTACGCACGCGGGCAGCTGCCGACCATCCCCGAGGGCTGCGATTTCATTCCGAAGCCGTATCGCGTCGAGGACCTCGGCAAGCGCCTCGGCGCGCTGCTGGGTCACAGCCCGGTGCCGATGCCGGGCTGATCGCGTCGATGACGCAACAGCACGAGGACCCCGCGCTTTCGTACGGCGATGCCGTGCGTAGCGACGCCGCGCGGCTGCGGGAACGCGAACGTCGACGCTATTCGAGCCGACGCGGCCGCGGTACGTGGATCTGGTGGGCCGTGACGATGTTCGGGCTCGTCCTGTTCGCCGCGCTGATGTGGGCGGTGATGGAAAAGACGAAGTGGACGGCAGGCGATGTCGCGCGACGGGACGGCGCAGCGACGCCAGCACGGGTAAACCCGGCGAGTACGTCGGCGCGTCCGTTGATCGCTGGTCGCAAGCGCCGGCTTCCGGGGTAGGTCGCGCCAACAGGCACGTTGCACTCCGACATCGGGATCAGCGCGAGGTCGCCACCGAACCGTTGCGCGCGATCTGCTGCAACGCGGCACAAACGGGCTGCGTTGCGCGTGGAATGCACGACGCGACCACGCCGATCACCGCACGTCGGCTCACCCGTTAAGACGGCGCCCATCGCGTCGTAGGATCGGCCGGCCACCTGTCGCGGAGCCCGCCATGTCCCAACGTCGTGTCCCCCAAGTCCTCGCGCTCGCCATCGGCCTCGCGCTCGGTTCGATCGCAGCCAGCGCCGTCGCGGACGATCTCGGCGATATACGCGCGGAAGTCACGCGCCGCCACGACGAGTCGGTGAAACGCCTGCAGGACTGGATCGCGCTGCCGTCGATCGCGGCGGAAGGTCGCAATTCCAGGGAAGGCGCCGAGTACATGGCGAAGCTCGCGCGCGACGCCGGCTTCCAGAAAGTCGAAGTCGTGCAGACCGACGGCAAGCCCGGTGTGTTCGCCACGCTGGACGCCGGCGCCGCGAAGACGGTCGGCCTGTACTTCATGTACGACGTGAAGCAGTTCGACCCGGCCGAATGGTCGTCGCCGCCGCTGGAAGCGCGCATCGTCGACAAGCCCGACTACGGCAAGGCCATCGTCGGACGCGGCGCGGTGAACCAGAAGGGGCCCGAGTCTGCCTTCCTCGCCGCGCTGCATGCGATCCGCGGCGCGAACAAGAAGATGCCGGTGAACCTCGTCCTGGTTGCCGAAGGCGAGGAAGAAATCGGCTCGCCGCACATCGCGCAGATCGTGCGTCGGCCCGATGTCGCGGCCGCATTGAAGAAGAGCGTGGGTGTGTTCATGCCGTCGGCGGAGCAGGAGTCCGACGGCAACGTCACGGTGACGCTCGGTGCGAAGGGCGTGGTCGAACTCGAACTCGTCAGCAGCGGCGAGAAGTGGGGCCGCGGTCCGTCGAAGGACGTGCATTCGTCGCTGAAGGCGATGGTCGATAGCCCCGCGTGGCACCTGGTCAAGGCGCTGGACACGCTGGTGTCCGACGACGGCAACACCATCACCGTCGACGGGTATCCGAAGGCGCCGGCGATCAGTGCGGAGCACCGCGCGATGATCGCCGCGGCGATCAAGGCGTCGCCCGACGGCGAGGCCACGTCGAAGAAGCAGCTCGGCGTGCAGCACTGGATCGGCGACGCGGGCTGGCAGGCGGCGCAGGAACGACTGGTCTCGCAGCCGACCATCAACATCGAAGGCCTGGTCGGCGGTTACACCGGCGTGGGCGGCAAGACGGTGCTGCCGCATCGCGCCGTCGCGAAGATCGACATGCGACTGGTGCCCGGCATGACGAAGGACGCCGCCGTCGCTGCATTGAAATCGCATCTGGCCAAACGCGGGTTTGGCGACATCGAGGTCAACGTGAGCGGCGGCTACAACCCGACCAGCACCGATGCGAACGCGCCGCTGATCCGTGCGCAGGTCGCGACGTTGAAGTCGCTGGGCGTCGAGCCCCTGCTGTGGCCGCGTGGCGCAGGTTCGTACCCGGGCTTCGTGTTCACCGATCCGCCGTTGAGCCTCGCATCCGGCCATTTCGGCCTCGGCACCGGCGGCGGCGCGCATGCGCCGGACGAGTTCTATGTCATCGAGTCGAGCAACCCGAAGGTGCAGGGTTACGACGGCGCGGTGATGTCGTTCGTCGACTATCTGTACGAACTCGCGCGCTGACGATCAGGGCGCGATCGCGGCCAGTGCTGTCGACAGGCTGACACGGTCGCGCCCACCGCGCTTCGATGCGTACATCGCCTCGTCGCTGGCACGCATCAGCGTGGTCGCGTCGCAGCCGTGCAGGCCGAACAGCGCGACGCCGATCGACACGGTCACGCGTAGCGATTCACCCGGCACGATGTCGTCGAACGCCTGCGCGGCGATCGCCTCGCGCAGGCGCTCGGCGAAGGCGAGGGCGCCGTCGATGTCGTGTTCGGCGGTGACGACGAGGAATTCCTCGCCACCCAGGCGCACGGGCAGGTCGGCGCTGCGGCTGACCTGGCGAAGTTGCGCGGCGATGCCGGCCAGCACGCGATCACCGGCGTCATGCCCGTACGTGTCGTTGATGCGCTTGAAATGGTCGACGTCAAGTGCGACGAACGTGAGGCCACCGCCGCGGCGCTCGGCCAGCGGCAACTGCACGCGCAGGTATTCGTCGAGGAAGCGCCGGTTGTAGAGGCGCGTGAGTTCGTCGGTGATGACGAGCTTCTGCAGCTCCTGCGCCTCGCGATGCGCGCGTTCGCGGATGCGCTGGTTCTCGACTGCCATGGCCAGCAGCTTCGCGGCCGACAACAGCGTGCGTTCCTGCCGCTGCGACGGCCGCCTGCGACGCGGCGACAGGCCGGCCAGCACGCCGACCGCGTTGGTCGCGCCGGGCATCGGCGATAGCGCGAGCACATGCACGCCGCTGGCCGCCAGGCGCGCGCGCAGGCCGTCGGTCCCGTCGTCGCCAGCCTCGGGTGAGGACATGGCGTCGTGCAGGCGCGGATCGGTCGCGGCGTCGGCGATGTGGTGCAGGCGTCGTGCGTCATCGAACACGTGCACGCTCGCGGCCTCGACGATGCCGTAGGCGGTGAGGATTTCGCAGGCGTTGCGCGCGAGCTGGGCCTCGCCGACCGCGGTGTCGGCCAACGCGCCCGACAGCGCCGACAACGTCGACAGTTCGCGATCACGTGCGCGCTGGCGGCGCTGCATCACGTGCAGCATCAGCCCCGCGAGAGCGACAACGCCCAGCGCCGCGCCGAGCGCCCACGGGAACCAGCGATGCCATTCCGGCGGCGGCGGTTCGAGCACGGCGATGTCGGTGGAATCGGCCAGCACCACCTGGAAACCGCCGTCGAACGGCCACGTCGGCTTGTAGATGGACAGCACGCCGGTGGCGGCGATGCGCGTGCCGCGCGGATAGCGCTTCCAGTCGAACCGGTCGACGACCGGCGCCGGCACGTACAGCTGCATCGGCACGCCGTCCTCGCCGGTGATGCGCAGCATCGCCCACTGGTCGAGCGTCAGCGGGCCGGCAATGCCTTCTATGCGGACGCGACGACCGACGTGCTCCCAGCCGTCGGCCTGCTCGACCGTGAGCGGCAACGGCGCGGGCAACGCGCCATGGCCGATGCGGCGCACCTGCACGTCCTGCAGCTGGATGCCGCCCTTGAACTGGCTGACCTCGCCCCAGGCCTCGACGATGTCGCCGGCCGCGAACGTCATGTGCGGATCGCGCGGGTTGAACAGGCCCAGCCCACCCGTGGCGTCCTGGATGTAGATCTGGATGCCGCGCAGGCGCAGCACGCCGGAGCCGACGAGCACGGTGCCGTGCACGCGGACGCGCTCGCCCTTGCGATCCGGCACCGTGTCGCCGTCGTGGTCGACGACGATGCGGTCGATCGTTTCCAGTGGCAGCGTGGCCGGGTCGATGTCGATCACGCGCGGCTTCGGCGCATGCGTCGCCGCGGTGGCGAGCATCGGCAACAACAGGAGCAGCAGCGCGAGGACGGGACGTCGGGTCGGGCTCACGCGGGCTTCCTTCCGGGGTCGGAGACCCGGCGTCGACCCGACTATCGGCCGCTTGCGCGAATCCTGAAGGCCGACCGCGCACGTCGTCGCGACACGCGACGTGGCATCAGCGTTGTTTTCCGCCACCGTCCCGCCATGCGCCGATTCGCCCAGGCCTTCCTGCCGGAAGCGCTGCCGCCCCAGCTTCCCGGTCGCGTTGCCGGGGCACTCGCGGATTCGCCGGAGCGCTACAACATCGCCGTGCGCAAGCCGGCCGCCGTGATCCTCGACGTCGGTGACGGCCCCGATGTCGCCGACGCGCTCTGGGGGCTGGTGCCGAGCTGGTCGAAGACGCCGGACACCAAGTACACGACGGTGACCGCGCGACTGGATCGCGCGCCCTCCAGCCGCATCTACCGCAGCGCGTGGGAGAAACGCCGCTGCGTGGTGCCGATGACGGGCTACTACAAATGGGACCGCACGGTGAAGCCGGCGCGGCCGTACTTCATCCAGTCGCGCGATGGCGCCGTGCTGTTCGCGGCCGGCCTGTGGGACCGATGGCCGGCCAACGCACCGGAGATGCTCACGTTCACGGCATTGACGATGGCCAACGACGCGATCCCGCCGCCGCTGGTGCCGGACGGCCCGGCGTTCCTGCCTGCATCGAAGGTCGCCGACTGGATCGCCGGGCCGTGGTTCGCGCAACGTTTCCTGTCGACCATGCGCCAGCCGCTGCTGGATGCGTATCCGGTGTCGCGCGCGATCCGCAGCCGCGACGCCGACGACTACACGCTGCTCGAGCCGGCCGCGGCTGACGACACGGCGCCGGCGTCCGACGACGAAGCCTGGCTCGACGACGAGGACATCGACTGAGTGGAACGCTTGCTTCCGATGGCAGGCGCCCATGTCGGCACGCATCGCGCTTCAATGCGTCGAGACCACCGGAGCACGACGATGCCGCGCATCGACCTCGACGCAATTCCCGCAGCCAACACCACCGGCTATCCCGAACCGTATGCGCGCGACGTCGCCGGCCGCTGGTATCGCCGCCTCGCGCCGGCCGCGGGCCTCACCGACTTCGCCGCGAGCCACGTCGTGCTCAAGCCCGGCGCGTGGTCCGCGCAGCGCCATTGGCACGAAGACGAGGACGAACTGGTCGTGATGATTTCAGGCGAAGCGGTGCTGGTGGACGACGCCGGCGAAACGCGGCTACGCGCCGGCGACGTCGCCGCATTCCCGAAGGGCGACGGCAACGGCCACTGCATCCGCAACGACGGTGATGTCGACTGCGTGTTCGTCGCGATCGGCCAGTCGACGACGCGCGTCTGCCATTACCCCGACATCGACATGCGCTGGTCCGGCGAGCGCTACACCCACCTGGACGGCACGCCGTACTGACGACGCGCGGCGTCGATCACCAGCGTTGCGACAGGCCGATCGTCCACGCGCGGTCCGCGGCGGCGTCGCTCAGGCCGTGGCTGTAGGCCGCGTCGACCTGCGTGTTCTCGCCGAACCGCCAGCTCGCGCCGGCGTCGAAAGTGGTTTCCGGGCCGTCGTCGCCGTGCAGCGGAATGCGCTGCGCCGCGACCTCGCCGAACACGCGTGCATGGCCGTCGGCGAACGACTTGCCGACCACGACCGCGAACAGTCCTGCCAGTCCGTTCTCGCCGTCGCCGCGCTCGTAGGCAAGGCCGGGCATCACGCCGACGCCGATGTCGTGCGCAAGCTCCCATTCGGCGACGAACTCGAGCGACGGCCGCACGCCGCGGCCGTCCGCGCCGACACCGGTCGGCAGTTCCGCACCTGCGATCCACGCCATCGACGGCATGCCGTCGCGATCCTGCAGGTGGTGCTTCACGCCAATGCCGACGTCGCTCCAGTCCGACTCACCCGCGGCGCTGACGCGGCCTTCGGTCTCGATGCGCAGTTCCCACGCGTCGCCCATGCCGACACGCAGCAGCGTCGGCATCGAACGCTCGAGCGGAACGCCGTCGTCGGCGCTCGCCGCGACGCTGGTTTCCAGCTGCACGTGGCGGCCGACCGTTACGCTGGACTCGACGAAGTCCGGGCGGTCGGTCGAGATCGGGTCTTCGGCGAAGGCGGGCAGGGCGGCGACGAGGCCGGCGAGCAGGATCAGGCGGCGGGCGTGCGAGCGGTTCATGGAGGCGGTCCGGACAGGTCCCTCTCGTCAACGACCGCGAATGGCCGGGCTTTAGCGGCCAAGGCCTCCGCAGCGGTCGTTCAGCCGCCCGCGACTGGATCGTTCGCGCACGTCACGACGAGCCCCCCGATGCCGACAGCGTGCGCAGCCGGTGTCCGAGCCGTTGGACGTTGTCGCGTGCGTCGTGCAGGTCCGCGCGCTCGCGCGAAGGCAACATCGCTTCCGCCTCCGCGCGCAACGAGATCTCCTGCTGCGCGGCGCGGGCCGCATCGACCGAAACGCGCGACGCGATCGCCGGCCGCTCGCCCGTCGTCGGCACGCCGTAGCCGGCCGGCGCGAACGATGCCGGACGCGCGAGGCGCGCGGTGATCCCGATCGCGGCTTCAGTGTCGGCGCGCAGCGCTTTCGCGGCGTCGTCGCTGTCGCGCAGCAGTCGGCGCTTCAACCCGTCCGCCGAACGCAACTCCGCGCGTCGAAGCGCCGCAGTCTCCAGCACGAGCAGCGCGGCGGTGGCCTTCAGGTCGGCGCGATCGATCCATTGCGCGCGTGCCGCGGGAGCCGCGTCGAGCCATGCGACGACGTCACGTTGCGGAATCGGCAGCGTCGACCTGGCCGCATCGAACAGCTGCGCGTAGTGCTGCGCCTGCGAGTCGAAGCGATAGCCCAGGCGGCGTGCCGCGTCGGCGTCGTTGAGGACGGATGTGTCGGCGACGTCGTGACGCACCAGCCGCGCGAGCAGTCCTGTCGGCGTGATGCTCGAGAGGTCCATCGACGCCAGCCGCGGTACGCCATCGTGCAGCAGCGTCGCGGTTTCGACTGCACAGTTGCGGGTGACGAAGCGATACCGCCCGTCATACGACCAGTGCACCTGCGCGGCGCGTTCGAGCAGCGATGCGATCTCGTCGCGCGACAGGCGCAGCGGCGTCGAGGTGAGGTCGCGCAGCTCGACCTTGGTGTATTCGTCGATCACCTGCGGCATCGGCAACGCGAACAGGCGCGACGGGTAGCCGCCTGTAAGCCCGCGCCAGCTCGAGATCTGCACGTCGTCGACAAAGGCCCGGAACGACAGCACCACGTGCCACGCGATATCCAGACGACAGTCCGGGCCAGGCGCACGCCCCGGCGCGCACACGACCAGTCGCAACATGGAATGACCCCAGCGGCTCATCGGCCGCCGGTCGGCGCCCGCGAGCAGGTAGTCGACCGCGTAGACGCGCGACGGATCGAGCGTGAGCAGCGGCGATGCGTCTGCCGCGCCCTGCGTGCCGGCTTGCACGAACGCAGGCGGCGCGCAGTCGCGCTTGGCAAGCGTTGCGCCCGTGCGCGATGCGAACCAGCGTGCCAGAGTGGGGCGGCGGCAGGCGTAATCGGCGTCGAGCAGGAAATGCTCGAGATTGACGGCGACGAACTCGCGAGGATTCGCGCGTTCGTAGTCGTCCGGCGAACGATCGCGGAAATCGTTCGTGGCGACGCGGCCGCCCGCGTGCAACGGTGCGGCGGGCCAGCCCGCGAGATCGAGCAGGCGCGGGTCGCGCGACAGCCCGCCGCGCGGCGAACGATCCCATGCGTGCGCGAGTTCATGCAGGACGGCGGCGACCGCGGGTCGCGATGGTGAGACAGGCGTCGACGGGTCCAGCAGCGAACGTCGCAGCTTCACGGTGCCGGCAACGTAACGGCCTTCGACGTGCGCGGGCAGGTCGTCGCGCCATTCCACGCGCAGTGGCGCGTCCAACGCAGCGGACCACGCGGGCGGAAGCAATTCGATCGCATGCGCGAGCACGGTGTCGCTCGTCGCACGCTGCGTATCGGTCAAGCCGGTGTCGACGGTCGACAGCTGTACGGCACACGCGGGCACTGCGAACGCGACCAGCGCCACAGCGGCGAGCGCGACCGGTCGCGCGCGGTGCATGCGACGACGCCGTAGCGAATCAGCGGGCGAGAATCGCCATCGCGAGTTGCAGGTCGCTCGCGGACTTCGCGTCGTGGCGGTGTTCGCGCATCAGCCGCAGCGCTGCCTCCAATTGCGCGCCGCGCACTTCGCCGTCGGTGGCGACGAACATCGCCGCGTCGTCGCGCGCCTGCATCACGACCTTGTCGTCGCCGGACGAACTGCCGCTCGAATTCGACGACGCGCCCGCCGATGAACCGGCGGACGAACCGGCAAAGCTGCTGGCCGAGGCGGACAGCGGAAAGGCGAGGGCGACGGCGGTCGCGAGCAGCGTGCGGGACAGGGCCATGCGGTCGGAATCCGGTGACGGGATGCCGAGGATAGTGCGGCGCGGTCGCGTCCGGCTGAACCGGCCGTCAGTGCGGGCGCGACGCGTCCGGCGTGCCGTCGTGTGGATCGACGACCGCGTACTCCGGCGATTCGGCGTCGTGCACATGGCGCAGCGCCTCGAGGACGTTGTCGTCCAGCCGCTGCAGGTCGAGCAGCACCTTGCCCGAGTGCACGTCGCGCACCGCGCTCACCGGCAGCACGAAATCGCCAGCGTTCTGGATGTTGATGACGAATTCGTCGCGCCGCGTTTCGCGCACGGCGCCCACGCCTACGCCACCATCCACGACGAACACCATCTGCCCGACCTCGATCCGTTCCTGCATGGCGCGCACCTCGAGTCGCGGCGATCCACGGCCGCATGACCCGATCATGCCGGCCGCTGCCGTTGCCATGCGGTGAACGCGGCGTTCCGACGCGTCGCGATCGACGCCCGCTGCGGACCGTGCCGGGCCGAGGCGCGGCGCAACGGCGGCGTATTACCCTTGGGCATTCCCATCCGCGAGACGGTCATGACGATCTCCCTGTCCCAGGCTTCGATTCCGGTGTTCGTGCGCGCGCTGCGCAACCTCCGCCACATCCTCGACAAGGGCGCGGCGCATGCGCGCGATCGCGGCGTCGCGCCGGACTCGCTGCTCGAGCTGCGCGTGGTCGACGACATGCTGCCGCTGTCGCGACAGGTGCAGATCGCCTGCGACATGGCGAAGAACGGCGCCGCGCGACTGGCCGGGCAGGATCCCGTGCCGCTGCCCGACGACGAAACGACGATGGAGCAGCTGTACGCGCGTATCGACCGCAGCATCGAGCTGGTGGAAGCGGTCGATGCGGGCAGGATCGACGGGAGCGAAGGGCGCGAGATCGTGCTGACCACGCGGGTCGGCGAGCTGCGCTTCAACGGCCAGGACTATCTCCTGCAGTTCGTCCTGCCGAACCTGTTCTTCCACATCACCACGACGTACGCCCTGCTGCGCCGAGAAGGTGCGCCGCTAGGCAAGACGGACTTCATCGCCGGCCCCAACGCACCGACCTGAACATCGGCGCGCGGCTCACGTTTTCGTGAGCCGCCGCTCACCGGCGCTTTGCGGAGCGCCCGGCAGGGTTGGGCTTTCCCTGCACAGGACGAGCCCCATGGCGAGCCAGCACCCCAAAGGCGACGGCGCCCGCACCGCGGATGCGCAGCGCAGCATCCAGTCGAGGATCGACAAGAAGGAAGCCGCGGGCGGAAGTGGCGGCGGCAAGTCGGGCGAGAGCAAGAAGGCGGTGCAGGCCGGCCTCGACAGGAAGCCGGAGAACCCGCTGCCGAAGCAACACCTGAAGAAGCCCGGCAACGAGCACGAACTGGAGCTCGAACCGCGCTTCCTCGCGCCCGGCTATCTCGGTAGCGGCAAGCTCGACGACATGGTCGCGATCGTGACCGGCGGCGATTCGGGCATCGGCCGCGCCGTGGCGGTGCTGTTCGCGCGCGAAGGCGCCGACGTCGCCGTGCTGTACCTCGACGAACACGAAGACGCACGCACGACGAAGGAGTTCGTCGAGGCCGAAGGGCGTCGCTGTATCACCATCGCCGGCGACGTGCGCGACGCGGCGTTCTGCGACGACGCGGTGCGCAAGGTGGTCGACGAATTCGGCAAGCTCGACATCCTCGTCAACAACGCCGCGTTCCAGCAGCATGCGAAGGGCCTCGAGGACATCACCGACGAGCAGTTGATGATGACGCTGGAAACCAACGTAGGCGGTTACTTCCACATGGCGCGTGCCGCGCTGCCGCACATGAAGAAGGGCGCGTGCATCGTCAACACCACGTCGGAGACAGCGATCTTCGGCAGCAAGGAACTGCTCGACTATTCCGCCACGAAGGGCGCGATCAACGCCTTCACCATGTCGCTCGCGAGCAACCTGCTGGAACGCGGCATACGCGTGAACGCCGTGGCGCCCGGCCCGGTGTGGACGCCGCTGAACCCGGCCGATCGCGATGCCGAATCGGTCTCCGAGTTCGGCCACAAGAGCGACATGAAGCGGCCCGCGCAACCGGAGGAACTGTCGCCCGCGTACGTGTTCCTCGCGTCTCCGGTGACCGGTTCCTACATCAACGGCGCGATCCTGCCGGTAATGGGCGGACCGCGCGGCTGATCCAGACGCGGGCGGGGTTCAGTGCCTCGCCCGCGCCATGCAGCGTCGATATCGCTGCTCCACGCGTTGCGCGAACCATGCGGTGGTCAGTCGTCGCGTGATCTTCGGGCTGTTCAGGCGGATTTCCGGCAGGCGCGCGCGCGGTAGGGCATGCCCGGCCGAGCGTTCGGCGAGTTGCGCGATGTCGCGATAGAGGTCGGTCTTCTCGAAGTCGAGCGTTCCCGACTTCAGCAACGCGCGATGGATCTGCGACGCATCCATGCCGAGTTCCTGCGACAGCGAGCCGATCGCCGTTTCGGTGCGGCTGGCGCCGCCGTCGTAGCTGACGAGGTCGCCGTCCAGATCGAGCGGGACGCCGGTCGCGATCGACACCATGTTCTGGAACGCGGCATTGCGGCTCGCATACCAGCCGGCGTTGTAATCGGCGAAGCGGAAGATCGGCTGCTTGTACGACGCGCGATAGCCAAGCAGGTGCGCCGTACCGAAGTACACGCCGCCGCGTCGGGTGAACACCTCGTGGCGGATGGAGCCGTCGACGGGATACGGATAGTCCTTGTCGCGCGCCAGCGCTTCGGCGAATGCGACGCTGACCTGCATCGGCCCGCCGGTGTGCACGGGGTTGGCATTCGCGAGCAGGCGCGTGCCCATCGGCACGCGGCCGATCATCGCCTCGTAGACATCGCTGAGTTCGCGTTCCGTGCTCGCGGCGGCGATGTGCTGCTGCCACGTACGGCCGTCGGGGGCGCTGATCTGCAATGCCGCGCGCGCGACCAGCGGCGGAATGTGGTGCGCGGCGACGCGACGGTCGATCTCCTCCAGCGCGATGTTGCCCAGCCCCGGCACGCTCGGATCGGCACTGAAGCCCGATTCCTGCTCGGCGACCGCCACGACCGAGCAGAGGTTCGCGGTCGAGGGCTCGATCTTCAGCGTCGCGAACGCGGCCTGGATATCGGCGGCCCAACCGCTGCGGTCGCGAATGTTCGGCGGCATCACCCGCGACAGTTCGGCGCGCACTTCGGCGGGGGTCTTGGGGCGCACCTGCGGCGTTTCGTGGCAGGCCGGCAGCAGCAACACGAGCGCCAGCACAGCCGGGAGCGCATGACGCGGGGACTTGGACGTCGGAGCAGCGAATGGTTTGCGTCGGGTCACGGGGTCGGCGACTGGCAGCGATGGCGAAGGGTAGCCCAGTGGCTGTTCGCGGAGCGCAGGATCCGGATAGCACGCTGTGCCCTTGGTGCGGATCCTGCACGCATCCTTCCCGTGGAGCGGCACCATGACCTTCCGTGTAGTCGGCCTCGACCCGTCACCCTTCGTTCCGCTGTATGCCTTGTCTGACGACGAGCTGGTCGCGCGCGGCGCGCGTCGTGTCCGCGTGGGCGCGGACGGCGGGGTGCCGGACCGCGTCGAATTGCGTGACCTCGTCGACGGCGAGGTCGCGCTGCTGGTCAATTACGTGCACCAGCCGGCGCATTCGCCGTATCGGGCGAGCCATGCCGTGTACGTGCGCGAAGGGGCGACCGAGGCGCGCATCGTCGATGGCGGCGTGCCGGAGGTGATGCGTCGCCGCCTGCTGTCGCTACGCGCATTCGATGCGGCGCACATGATGGCGGAGGCCGACGTGGTGGACGGCGTCGACGCCGACGCGCGCATCGTCGCGATGTTCGCCAATGCCGACGTCGACTACATCCATGTGCACTACGCGCGTCCCGGCTGCTTCGCCGCGCGCGTGGAACGGCTGGTCGCCTAGGCGCGTCCGCGGCGCGTGCGCTTTGCCTCGTACATGGCGCGGTCGGCGCGCGCGAGCACCGCTTCCGCATCGACCTCGCCCGTGCGCGCAAGCACCACGCCGACGCTGGCGCCGCGGTAATCGACATGGCGGCCGTTGCCGACGTCGAAGCGTCCGACCGTGGCCGCTTCGAGGCGCTTGCACAGCACATGGGCCGCGGCTTCCGCGTTTTCGCGCGGTACCGTGCCCGCCACCACGAACTCGTCGCCGCCGATGCGCGCAACCACGTCGCCGCCACGCAGCGCCGCTTCCAGCGCGCGCGCCATCGCGACCAGGAAGCGGTCGCCGACTTCGTGGCCGTACGCGTCGTTGATCGCCTTGAATTCGTCGAGGTCGATGTACGCGACCACCAGCGCGCGGTCGTCGCGTTGCACGCGGGCCAGCATGCGCGACAGCTCCTGCGCCAGCGAGCGCCGATTCGGCAGGCCGGTGAGCGGATCGGCCAACGCGGAGGTCGCCAGCTCGCTGTTCATGCGCTGCAGCTGTTCGATCATCCGCTCGCGTTCGATGTGATAGCCGATGAGTCGCGAGAACAGGCGCAGGACGTTTTCGGCGTCGGCGTCGAGCACGTGGCGTTGCGCACTGGCCGCGCACAGCGTGCCGAACAGCGCGCCGTCGCCCATGCGGACGGGAACGCTCACGTAGGTCTGCAGGCCGAGCGCCGCGGCAGCCTCGGAATCGCCCCAGCGGCCCGGCACGTCGTCGCACTGCGTGCGGCCTTCCTCGAGTGCGCGGCGACACAGCGTGTCGTCCCACGGCACCGTCAGGCCTTCCGGAATGTCCAGGCCGCCGGCGTTGCGCGAGAACAGGATGTGCTGCTCGCCCGCGGTCTCGTCGACCTCGGTGAGATATGTCGACTCGAGGCCGGTCACCGTCTGCAGCATTTCCAGCAGCGGGCGAACGAGTTCGTCCAGCGTGCGGGCGTTGTCGAGCGATTGCGAAAGCTGTGCGAGCAGGCGTTCCATCGGTCATCCCGGCGGTGATGAACCGATTTTGCATGATGGGCCGATCCTGTGTCGCACGCTCGCGCGACACGCAGCGGCTCGTCGTCGCGTGTTCATCGACCCCGGCCTATCCTCGAAGCCGAGGAGGCACGGCCATGGCGACAGGTTGGGCAGGCGACGGCGCGGTGCAGGACCAGATCGACGCGACGGTGGGCGACGCGATCCGCCGCGCGCGAAGCCGGCTGCCGCAGGGGCCGGGCCGCAGTCACTGCGAGGAATGCGAAGCGCCGATTCCCGAGGCGCGGCGACAGGCCTTGCCCGGCGTGCGGCTGTGCGTCGCCTGCCAGGAGTTGCACGACGCCGACGAGAGTGCGGTCAGCGGCTACAACCGGCGCGGCAGCAAGGACAGCCAGCTGCGCTGATCAGTCGGGGCGTGGGTTGAGCAACGCATCCAGGCGGTCGAGCAGCGGACGCTGGCTGTCGAGCATCTTCGCGTGTGCTTCGTCGAGCGCGAACCATTGCGCGCGATCGACTTCCGGGAACTCGCTCAGCTTTCCGCTGCGTGGCGGCCACTCCATCTGGAACGCGATGCTGCGCAGGTCGGCGGGATCGAACTCGCCTTCCATCGCGAACGCCTCCACCCATTTGCCGCCCTTCTGACGAAGCCGGCCGAGCGGCACCAGATCGCCCGTCGCCGCCATGCCGAGTTCCTCCTCGAATTCGCGACGCGCCGTCTGTTCCGGTGTCTCACCCGGCATGGGGCCGCCTTTCGGAATGCTCCACGCACCGGCATCGCGCGATTGCCAGAACGGGCCGCCGGGGTGCGCCAGCAGAACGTGCAGCCCATCGGGGCCGTTGCGATAGAGCAGGATTCCGGCGCTTTCCTGGGGCATGCGTCGTCGTTCCCGAGCCGGCGCGGAGTCTTGCCGCAGCGCTGCGTCGGCCGCGTGAAACTACTGCGGGCGCAATGCCGCTTCGCGATCGTCGGCGCGTTCGACGCGCTCGGCTTCCAGCGCATCCAGGTAGGCCTCGAGCGTGAGCCCCGCGGCGTCGGCCTCGAGCGTTGCCGGCGTCTCCAGCGCAGGCGCCACGCGGATCGAAAGCGGTGCGTCGTCGTTCGACAGCATCACGCGTGCGTGGCGCAGCATCGCGATCGCCATGCCGGCGCTGTCGGTCGATGCGACCACGCGGCCGCCGAGCACGAGCGCGTATTCGTCGTCGCGCCGGGCGATGCCGCCGACGATGCTCTCGTCGGCCGTCAGAAGATGCGCGACGGCCGGCATGTTGCGGCCGCTGCCGTTGCCGTCAGGCCGACGTCGTGGATGGCGGGGGCGCGAGGAAACGGGCATGGCGTCGGTCGGCGAAACGGGCGCGCAGTCTGCACCCTCGCGCGCGGCGGCGCGAGTGGCGCATCGCGTCGTCCCTCAGTCTTCCAGCCCGTTGCGGCCGCTGCGGCCGCCCGACAGTTCGCCCGTTGATTCCGCCGTCGCATCGTCTATGGAGGTGCCCATGGCGGCGCTCGAATCCGCGCCGTCGACGCGGCGCCCGCCGGCACTGCGGTCGACCACGCGGCCCGGGCCGCCCACGTTCGACGCGGCATCGCGTCGCGGTGCCGCGCGATGCGTCGCATCGTCCATCAGCTCGCGGCTCTCGATCGCCGAGCGCAGGCCGCTCTCGTCACTGCCGACCAGGTTGCTGTTGCCGTAGCCGCCGTCTTCATGCGGGCGCTTGCTGCTGGTCATGATCGTGCTCCGTGGGGCGACGCATCCAAGCCTCGCGCGCGGGCCGTGACCCGCGCGTCGCGGTCAGTGCCGCGGTTGCTGACGTTCGACATCGAGCCGCTGCAGGATGCTGCCGTGCACGCCGGTGCCGATCGCGAGCGGACGGTGCAGGTTGCCCGTTTCGATGGGCGCTTCCGGCGCCTGCTCCTGCATCAGCTGCTGCATCGCGCCGGTCATGCCGTGCGTGATCGTCTGGGAGAGTCTCTCGGCGATCACGGCGGCGGTGGCCGACAGCCCGACCGTGACCTCGTCGCGCGGCGCGTTCACCACGCCGACGATGGCGTCGATGATTTCGTCGGCATCGGTGATCGGGAATGGGTGCAGCGTGTGGCCGGTGTAGTTCGCGGCGTGGTCGAAGAACGGCGTGTCCGCGGCCATCGGCAGCACCGCGCAGACGTGGATGTCGGTGGCATCGACCGCGGCGAGTTCCTGCCGCAGCGCATCGCACAGGCCGACGATGCCGTACTTGGTCGCGCAATACGATGCGTAGTAGGGAGCGGGCGTCCGGCCGAGCATCGATGCGACGTTGATCAGCGTGCCGTGGCCGAGCTGGCGGAAATGACGCAGCGCGACGTAGCTGCCGGCGATCGCGCCGCCCATGTTGGTCTGCATCACGCGCATGTGGTCGTCGAGCGGAACGCGTTCGAACGGCCCGAGCGCCGCGACGCCCGCGTTATTGATCCACACGTCGAAGCGATTGAACTTGGCGATCGCCGCGGCGGCGAGTTTCTCGACGGCGTTCGGATTGCCGACGTCGCAGGTCACCGCGATCGCGTTGGCGCATTCTTCGGCGAGCTGGTCGAGCAGGTTGCTTCGGCGCGCGGCGAGCACGAGGTTGAAGCCTTGCTCGGCGAGACGGAGCGCGACGCCGCGGCCGAAGCCACTCGAAGCGCCGGTGATGACTGCGGTGCGTGCCGGCATGGTCGATTCCCGATCGGAGTGGTCGACAGGCTGCACGACCGGCCGTGGTGGCCGGGTGTTGGTCGTTCAGTGCGGGCGAGCGCGATCGATCGAGCCGCGGCTACCGCGCGACGATGCATCGTCGACAGGCCAGTGCACGTGGTCGGCCTGCACGCGGGGGCGCGGCAGGTCGGCCTGCAGGCGGTGGGCGGGAATGCGCGCGGAGCGTCCGGCAAGGCGTTCGAATTCGAGGATGTCATGTGAGCAGAAGATATCGACGTCGCCGACATGCTGGCGGCGCAGTTCGCGCAGGCGCTCCTGGTTGTGCAGGCGCGCGCGTCGATCCTTCTCGAGCATCCACTGGTACAGGCGCAGGCCCGGCGTGCAGTGCGGTCGCACCGGGTCGAGTTCCGCGTGATAGAAGTAGGCGTCGCCTGCGTTGAGCTTCCATTGGCCCTTGCTGCGCACGGCCACGCCGACATGGCCGAACGTGTGGCCGTGCAATGGCACGAGCAGCACGTCGGGCGGCAGGCCTTCGAGATCGCGCACGCAATCGAATCCCATCCACTGCTCGCCCGATGAGCCGGCGTATGTATGCCAGTGGCCGCGCGTCGACCACTGCTGCGGCCGGAAGCGCTGGCGATCCAGCCACGTCGTCTGCTGCTCTGCGTACTCGCGCTCGCGCGTCATCAGGTGCACGCGTGCATGCGGGAAATCGTCGAGCCCGCCGGCGTGGTCGAAATCGAGATGGGTGAGCACGATGTCGCGAACGTCGCGCGGGTCGAATCCCATGCGCTCGACCTGGCGGATCGCCGTCATCTCTTCGCGCAGGTCGGGCGCGACAAGGCCGAGGAAGAACCGCGAGAGCCGGCTGTGCGGATCATGCACGTCGCGCAGGCCCATGCCGGTGTCGACGAGGATCAATCGATCGTCCGCTTCCAGCAGCAGGCAGTGCGAGGTGAGATGACCGCGTGCGACGAACGATCGCGTGCAGCCATCCATCAACCGCCCACCCAGCGGGCAGGTCGAAATGCAGTTGAGGTGGTGGATCTTCATGGCCGGATGCGCTCGGTCGACGGCGCGAGGCTCGCAGGGCCCCGGTCGGCAGGCCGTGACAGCGGCCCGTTCAGCCCAGCGCGTGCGGCAGCACCTTGGTGCAATCGGCGCGAACGGCGAGCGCGGCCAGGTCATCGGCGCGTGTCGCACCGCGCGTGACCAGCGCGATCGGCAGGCCGGCCTCGTGCGCCATGCGGGCGAAGCGGAAACCCGAATACACCATCAGCGACGAACCCACGACGAGCAATGCATCGCTGGCCGACAGCGCATCGCGCGCATCGTCGAAGCGTGCGCGGGGCACGTTCTCGCCGAAGAACACGACGTCCGGCTTGAGCATGCCGCCGCAGCGCGTACAGGGTGGAATCACGAAGTCGTCGAAGTCGACGCGTGAGAGGTCGGCATCGCCGTCAGGTGCGAACGCGGTGATAGCGTCGGCCCAGCCGGGGTTGGCATGGGCGAGCCGCGCCTGCATGGCATCGCGTGGCGTGCGGACGTCGCAATCGAGGCAACGGACGGTATCGAGCCGGCCGTGCAGGTCGACGACGTTTTCGCTGCCCGCACGCTGATGCAGGCCGTCGACGTTCTGCGTGAGCAGTAACGACATGCGGCCGTGCGCTTCCCAACGCGCGAGCGCGGCATGCGCAGGATTCGGCTGCGCGCGCGAGAACACCGGCCAGCCGGCAAACGACCGCGCCCAATAGCGACGCCGCGTCGAATCGTCCTGCGTGAACGCCTGGAACGTGACCGGCGGCGTACGCTTCCAGCCGCCCGCTTCGTCGCGATAGTCGGGTATGCCCGATGCCGTGCTGCAGCCGGCGCCCGTCAGCACGAACACCCGCTCGAGCGGCGCGAGCCAGTCGCGCAGGATGCGCGCATGGGCGGTGGCGTCGACATCGGCGATCACGTGCATGCGGGCATCCTAGCGAACGCCTTCGTCGAGGAGATGACGTGATGACCACCGACCGACGCCCGCCGTGGAAAAAGCCTGCGCCCAAGGGCGGAGGCGCGCATCTCACGCCATCCAGAAACACGCCGCGAAGGAACGCGCGGAGGCGGCGGGACGCCGCTATCCCAACCTTGTCGACAACATGTGGGCGATGAAGCAACCCAAGGGCGACGGTCAGACGTAGATCATCTTGCGGCTCATGCCGCCATCGACGACGAAGTTCTGGCCGGTGACGAAGCCGGCCGCGTCGGACAACAGGTAGACCGCGAGTGCGCCGATGTCCTCGGGCGTACCGACGCGACCCACCGGATGCTGCGTGTGGTCCTTGCGCCCCAACTTCGGCCGACGTCGCGATGCCGGCTTCCGCCACGCCTCGGTGGGCACCCAGCCGGGGCTGATGCAATTGACGCGCACGTCGGGCCCGGCGCTGATGGCGAGCGAATGGGTGAGCGCGACGAGCCCGCCTTTCGTCGCCGCGTAGGCCTCGGTATCGGGTTCGGATTGCATCGCGCGCGTCGACGCGATGTTGACGATGGCGCCGCGTGATTCGCGAAGCGCCGACAGTGCGTCGCGGCTGCACAGGAAGGCACTGGTCAGGTTGACCGCGAGGTAACGGTTCCAGTCCGCAAGCGACAGCGACGCCAGCGGGCCGCTGTGCGGATCAGCGTTAGCCGCGTTGTTGACGAGGCCGTCGATGCGGCCGAACGTGCCGTGTGCGGCATCGATGAAGCTTCGTACGGAACGTTCCCTCGCGACGTCGAGATGCACGAACATCGCGGCGGCGCCGGTATCCCATTCATCGATGCATGCCTGTCCGGCATCGTCGTCCGTATCCCCGATCACTACTGCCGCACCCGCGGCGAGTGCGCATTGCGCGATGCCGCGGCCGATACCCTGCGCGCCGCCGGTGACGAGCACCACGCGGCCACGCAGGGGGTGCGGATCGACAGATGGAACGGGTGGCGTCAGGCCCATGCGTCGATCGCGTGGCGCTTAGTGCAGTCGGCTGAGATCGCTGTTCAGGCGACGCTGAAGCTTCTTCGCCGCGCCGCTGATGGCGGCGCCGATGGTGTCGGCGTCGTCGGATGCCGCGACCGGCGGGCGTCCCTCTACCTTGGCTTCCAGCAGGCAATGTCGATCATTGGCACCACGACGCTCCGCGTTCTTGTCGTGCAGGTGCACTTCGATGCGCGTGACCTGGTCGGCGTAGCGCGAGAGCGCGGTATCCAGCGTCTGGCGCACATGGCGCTCGACCGATTCGTCGTACTGGATGTGGTTGTCGTGGTTGATCTCGATATGCATGGCGACATCCGTCTGTTGGGGCCGATGTCCAACCTAGACGGTCGGCCGTGGACAAGAAGTTCATCGCGTGCGCGCAGTGCGCGAACGCTCGGCGTCGATGGCGCGGAAGATGTCCTCCGTCATGGGCGTCCAGGTGCTCCACGCGTGCTTGCCTGGACGAACGAGCACGTGATCGTGCGGGAGCGCTTCGGCCACCAGCGGCATGCCTTCGCGCAGGTAATCGTTGTCGCCGTACCCGAGCCACACGTTGCGGACGCGCTCGGGCTCGTTGCGCCACGTCTTCATCTGCTTCCACAGATCACGCTGCCAGAAGTCGCGTTCATCGATGGACGACGACGCGGGCTGCCAGTCGTCCAATCCGCCCGCGGCGCGGATCTCGTCGTGGATCGCGCGTTCGCCGGTATACGGCGCGAGCAGCACCATGCCGTCGACCTGGCCCGGATACATCTCGTCGTAAAGGATGCCGCCCATGCCACCGAGCGATGCGCCGACCAGCCATATCTCCGTGTACGCACGGCGCCGCGCGGGCATCAGCACCTCGTCGTGCAGGCGCCGCGGGGCGCTGCGATCGGTGTAGTAGGGCATCGACAGCTCGGCGAACAGCACGTCGGCGTCGGGCCAGACACGCTGAATAACCTCGCCGATACCGCTGCGGCGCAATGACTCCAGCCGGTCGCGGCGCCCTGGCAGGACCACCACCAATCGGTGCGAGCCGGCGTTCGACGGCAACAGCGCGGTGGGCACGGGGCGGGCGGTGTTCACGCGCGTCGGCATGCACGCGAGCAACGCACTCGCCGCCAGCAGGACTACCGACCACCGCAGCAGGCGCATGCGACTCCCTCCATTCAGCAAACCCGAGTCTCGCAGGCGCGCGTTACGGCGTGGTCGAGAGCGGGGGATTCATGCGCATTCATCGTCATGCGCGCGAGGACTGTGACGTCCGCACGTCGCGGCTCACGCGCACTTGATGATTGGTCGACCACGATGGGGCCCTCTGAAATCCGGATTGCCGCGAACGTGCTGACCCCTGGTCGACCCCGCGCAGAACGGGGCCTGCCCTGGATCGCGTCCTCATCGAAGGACAGCGAGATCCTGCGCCTGCGTGGCCTCGTGGCGACGCTGGCGTCCGTCGCCGAGCATCCAGGCAGCACCGAATCCTTCATCGAGTACGCGCTGGACAAGGTCGTCGAGATCACGCGCGCTACCGGTGGCGTGGTGCTGCTCGACAATGGCGATGCCGGCCTGACGGTGGCGTGCGCGCGCGGGCAGATGGAGCGCGTGCAGATCGATGCCTTCAACGGCGGCCAGACGCTCGCCTGCGCGTGCCTCGACGCCGGAACGTCGCTACGCAGTGATGCGACCAGCACGGACGAGCGCATCCGCGGTGACGTGCGTCGCCGCCATCACCTGCATTCGCTGATCGCCGCACCGTTGCGCTACGGCGACGCCACGCAGGGCGTGCTCGAGATCTGTTCGTCCGTGACGCACGCGTTCGACGACATCGACGCGCAGGCGATCGCGCTGATCGGCAATGCGATGGGCGGCGCGCTCGGGCGCCAGCTCGCGCTGGAGGAAAACGCGCGGCTTCTGCGGCGCCTGCACGATGCGCTGCTCGACACGCAGGCCACCGCGCAGATGTACCAGGATGCCGCGTCGCTCGACGCGCTAACGGGACTTCCGAACCGCGCGACGTTCGAAGCACAGCTCGAGCAGGTGTGCGCAGCGCACGACGGCCAGCCGCATCGCTTCGGCGTGCTGTTCATCGATCTCGACGACTTCAAGGAAATCAACGACACGCACGGCCATGCCACCGGCGACGCCGTGTTGCGCGCCGCGGCGGGCGTGTTGCGCGAAACACTGCGCGATACGGACGTCGTCGCGCGGTTGGGCGGCGATGAATTCGTGGTGCTGCTGTCGTCGCTGCGCGATGCCGATCGCGACGTGCGCTCGGTGGCCGCGGCGGTCGAGGACGAACTGGCGCGTCCGCGCGTGATCAACAGCGCGCGGCTGCGCATCAAGTGCAGCGTCGGCTGGGTGATCCACGACGGCACCGCGCATGCGTCGGAGGTCCTGCATGCCGCCGACGAACGCATGTACGAGCAGAAGCGGGCGCGTCGCCAGCGCTGACGGACCACTTGACGCTCACACCGGGGGCGCTATTCATCCGCGGCTGCGGCAACGACGCCGCGACCGACCATGGAGGCCCCGATGTCCCGTATCCCCGCAGCCCGCGCCCTGGGCCTGGCCGTTATCGCCGCACTCGCGCTCGCCGCGTGCAAGGGCAAAGGCAGCAACGACACGCTGGCCGACGGTGCGACCGACGCCAACTCCGCCGCCACCGGCGCGACTGCGACCGGCCCCGGTGCCCCACCGGTGAGTCCTGCGGACCCGGTGGCCAGCACTGGCGCCACCGGCGTGCCGGGCAACGCCGGCGCCGCTGCGCCCGGCCCGATGCTGGTCCTGGTCCCCGACGGCCCGCACGGCCCTTACCTGACCAACGCGGCAGGAAACGCGCTGTATTACGTCGAGGGCGACGAGGACGGCCGCAAGTGCGTCGGCCCGTGCATCCAGTCGTGGCCGCCGGTGCTCGCCGACACGCAGCAGCCGACCGGCGCTGCGGGCCTGCAGGGCGCGGCGATCTCGGTCATCACGCGGCCGGACGGCACGCGGCAGGTGACCTTCGAAGGCCACCCGCTCTACCGCTATGCGGCGGACGCCGGCGTGGGCCAGGCCAACGGCGATGGCGTCAAGGACAAGTTCGGCAGCTGGCACGTCGCCATGCCGGGCGCGGGTGGTGATTCGTCGGATGCGGCCGCGGCGGGCGCGACGAGCCCGTCGGGCAACTGACCTAAGCAATGCGGGCGGCCGGCGAGCGCCGGTCGCCCGTCAACCGTGGGCGCGGCGCGGCCCGAAGGCGGCGCTGGGGTCGATCGCGTCGCGACCGGCCGGGGACAGGCAGCGATCCCAGGAAATCTGCAACAGGCCCTTGGCGTAGAGGTCGTCTTCGAGCTGCTTGTCGATCTTGGCGCGGCCGTCGACTGCTAGCAGACGCAGGGCCGCCAGCTCGCGCGGGCTGATGATCGTTGAATGCGTGAGGGTGTTCATGAGCGCGGCTCCCCGGGTCGTGCAGGAACCAGTCTGCGGGGCGGCGAGCTCAAGGACACGTGAAGCCGGCCGGCCTCGACCGCCGGGCGCGGACCGGCGGCCCGAACCGGGCGTTCCACGGCGCACGAAGCGCCGCGTGGAACCCGTCAGTCGCCCAGCACCAGCAGGAACGGGCCGAGCTGCGAGGTCATCGACACCAGCACGTGCATGCCGTCGTCGAGCGCCGACACCGGCGTTTCGAAGTCCGGAGGCGACGCGCGATAGGTCGCGTCCTCCGGCAGGCTGTCCTTGACGACGTAGCCCATCAGCACGTTGACGAGCTCGCCGAGCGCGTCGAGCGCCAGCTCCTCGTCGCAGGCTTCCGGCGGGATCGACAGGAAGGCCTGCGCGATCGCATGCATGGTGGCGTGGTCGCAGGCCACGCCGATCGCCAGCGGGCGCTCGGCCGACACGCGCACCAGCGCCATCGCGTCGGTGGCCGGCGGGTTTTTCGGGTCGGCGACGCTGGAGAACTGGCACTGCGTGCGCAGCAGGCGCGGAAAGAGCTTGTTGCAGGTCGCGATCGAGTTGCCGATGCGACGGCCGAGCTGGTGCGACGCCAGCATCGTGTCGAGCGAACGCACCGCTTCGTCACGTTCGCCGGCGTGTGCGCGCAGCTCCTCGTCCAGGCTCTCGCGGCTCACGAAACCTTCCTCGACCAGGATCTCGCCGAACAGCTTGCGGCGCGACTTCTGTTCGTCCAGCAGCACGCCGACTTCATCGGCGGTGAGCAGGCCCATCGCCTGTGCGAGGTCGCCAAAGCGCTTGTCCTCGCGACGCTGGCGTTCGTTGATCGCGATCGCCTGGTCGGCGGTGATCATTCCGCGCTCGCAGGCGAGCTCGCCCAGTGCGGGATTGGAGACGCGCTGGATCTCGAGCGCGCGCAGCAGTTGGGCGGCGTCGATGACGCCCTTTTCCAGCAGGAACTGGCCGAAGAACTTGGCTGCCATGTCGAAGGCCTCAGGCGGTGGCGACGGTGGTGACGTCGGCCAGCACGCGCGCGAGCGTGTCGCGATCGATCGGCTTCTGCAGGTAGCTCTTCGCGCCCATCTTCAGGCACTGCTCGATGTCGTTCTGCGCACCCAGCGAGCTGAGCACGACGACCTTCGCCGCCGGGTCGAGCTCGAGGATGCGCTTGAGCGCGGCCTTGCCGTCGACCTTCGGCATCACCAGGTCCAGCAGCACGATGTCCGGCTTCAGCGCCAGGTACTGCTCGACGGCCTTGATGCCGTTGTCCGCCTCGCCCGCCAGCTGGTAGCCGCAGGCGTCGATCTGCTGCGCGGTGAGCATGCGCAGCGCGCGGGAGTCGTCGCAGAGGAGAACCGTCGGGCGGGCAGTCATGGTGGTGTCCTGCGCGCATCCGGTGCGCGTTCCGTGGGCCATCGGCGTCGACCCTCGGAACTTCGTAACGGCAGGGTCGGGCAAAGCTTGAGGGCGATCACGCGATGACGAAAGCAGCCGCGGCGCGACCGGCCCGCAGTCCGCTGGCGAAGCAGGCGGTGAGCAGGTAGCCGCCGGTGGGCGCCTCCCAGTCGAGCATCTCGCCGGCGACGAAGACGCCGGGCCGGCCGCGAACCATCAGGTCGTCGTCGAGCGCCTCCAGCCGCACGCCTCCGGCCGAGCTGATCGCCTCCGCGATCGGTCGCGGCGACTGCAGGCGAAGCGGCAGGCGCTTGAGCGCGGCCGCGAGGCGCGCCGGGTCGTCCGGAAGCGGGTGGCCGAGCACCTCGTGCAACAGGCCCGCGCGCACGCCGTGCACGCCGGCCTGCCGGCGCAGGTGGTCGCTCAGGCTGCGGCCGTTGCGCGGGCGGGCGAGGGCGGTGCGCAGCGTCACCTCGTCGCGGCCGGGCACCAGGTCGAGTTCCAGCAGCGCCGAGCCATCGCGCGCGATCGCGTCACGCAGGTCGGCCGACAACGCATACACCAGGCTGCCCTCGACACCCGCCGCGCTGACCACGCATTCGCCCTGCAGCGAACGACGCGCGCCATGGACGTCGGTCCAGTGCGCGATCACCGGCTTCAGCGGCGCACCCGCGAACCGGTCGATGAAATGCGGCGTCCACGCGACGTCGAACCCGCAATTCGCCGGAACGAGCGGTGCGATGTCGACGCCTGCGCCGGCGAATGGCGACACCCATGCGCCGTCGGAGCCGAGCTCCGGCCAGCTGGCGCCGCCGAGCGCGAAAACCGCTGCGCGTGGCATTGCGTCGACCGCGCCATCCACGGTTTCGAATTGCAACGCGCCGTCGTCCGTCCAGCCGGTCCAGCGATGCTGCACGTGGAAACGCACGCCGGAATCGCGCAGCCGGCGTACCCAGCCGCGCAGCAGCGGCGCGGCCTTGAGGTCGGTCGGGAACACACGGCCCGAACTGCCTACGAATGTCTCGATGCCGAAGCCGCGCGCCCAGTCGCGCAATGCGTCCGCGTCGAAGTCGTCGAGCCAGCGCCCGACCTCGGCCGCGCGCTCGCGATAGCGCGCATCGAACGCGGGCCGGGGCTCGCTGTGCGTCAGGTTCAGGCCGCCCTTGCCGGCGATCAGGAACTTGCGCCCGACCGAACCCTTCGCCTCGAACAGGTCCACGTCGACGCCCGCCGCGCGCGCGACTTCCGCGGCCATCAGGCCGGCCGGCCCGCCGCCGATGATCGCGATGCCGGGAATGTCGAGTCGTGCGGGTTCCATCGCGTGGTGGTGTCGGATCGGGGGCGCACAGCATGCCTGCAGCGGCGTGTCGCACGGTATCGTCCGCGCTCGCCCTGCCGAACCCGACCGATGACGCCACGCCTGTCCGCCTGCCTGTTCGTCCTTCCACTGCTGCTCGCGGTACCCGCGCATGCGCAAACGGCGCAACCCGATGCGGTCGTCACGACGCCGGCGTCCACCTTGCTCCCCGCGCAGCTGGCCGACTTCGACGCCTACGTCGAATCCGACCGCAAGCGCTTCAACGTGCCGGGCATCGCCGTCGCCATCGTCAAGGACGGCCACGTCGTGCTCGAAAAGGGCTGGGGCGTCCGCAGGATGGGCGCGAACGATCCGGTCACCGCGCACACGATGTTCGCGATCGCGTCGAACACCAAGGCGTTCACGTCGATGGCGATCTCGATGCTGGCTGACGAAGGCAAGTTGTCGCTGGACGATCGCGTGATCGACCACCTGCCGTGGTTCCGCATGTCGGACCCGACCATCACGCGCGAAATGCGCATCCGCGACCTGCTCGCGCATCGCTCCGGCCTGAGCCTCGGCGCGGGTGACCTTCTGTACTGGCCGGGCACCACGTACAGCGGTCGCGAAGTCGCCGAACGCCTGAAGGACGTTCCCATCAACGGCAGTTTCCGCGGCCAGTACGCATACGACAACATCCTGTTCGGCGTCGCGCAGCAGGTGGTCGAGCAGGTAAGTGGACAGAGTTTCCAGGCGTTCCTGGACTCCCGCATCCTCGCGCCGCTGGGCATGAACGAGACGCGCTACAACAGCGATTTCCTGAAGCCGGGCGATGAGGTGGCGACGGGCCACGCCGCGTTCGATTTCAAGGACGTCAAACCGCTCGCCGCGCCGATGACGTGGTCGAACGTCGCCGGCGCGGGCGGCATCTATTCGAGCGTGCACGACATGGCGCGCTGGATGGAGCTTCACCTCGCCGACGGCGTGATCAGTGGCAGCGGCGACAGCGAGAAGCGCCTGGTCAGCCACGATCGCCACAAGGCGATGTGGCAGGTGGTGACGCCCATTCCCGTCGCCGAACCGTCGGTGCCGCAGCTCGCGCCGCTCAAGCCGAATTTCGCTGGCTATGGCGAGGGCTGGTCGCTGTCGGACTACCGGGGCCACAAACTCGTCTGGCACACCGGCGGGTGGCCCGGCATGGTGTCGAAGGTGACGATGGTTCCGGACCTCGGCGTCGGCGTGGTGGTGCTGACGAATGCGGAGATGGGCGGCGCGTTCAACGCGATCGTCTACCGCGTGCTCGATGCCTACACCGACGCGCCGAAGACCGACTGGGTTGCGGCCTACGGTGCCGCGCTCGACAAGCAGCGCGGCGATGCCGACGACAGCTGGAAGAAGCACGTCGCCGCGCGCGGCGCGTCGTCGAAGCCGTCGCTGCCGCTCGCGAAATACGCCGGCACCTACCGCGACCCGTGGTACGGCGATGTCGTGGTCGAACGCGCCGGCAACGGGCTACGACTGCGCTTCACGAAAACGCCGGAACTCACCGGTCGCCTCGAACCCTGGCAACACGACAGCTTCATCGTCCGCTGGGACCAGCGCTGGCTGAATGCCGATGCGTTCGTGGATTTCGACCTCGACCACGACGGCGTGATCCGTGGCGCGCGCATGGAGCCCGTGTCGCCGCTCACGGATTTCAGCTTCGACTTCCAGGACCTGCGCCTTGCACCCGTGTCGACGCCGTAACGTGCACGGGTTCCGGTCTATGCTGCCCGGACCACACGGGAAGCGCGCATGAGCATCGTCGCCATCATCATCGTCATCCTCGGCCTGTGGCTCGCCTTCAAGGCGGTCGGGCTGGTCGTGCGCCTGCTGATCTGGGCGGTGGTCATCGGCGCCGTGTACTGGCTGCTCGCGCCGCACCTCGGCCTGCCGATGCCGGGTTGATGGCGAACACCGCGGAGGGGGACCGCACATGAACTGGCACGTCTATTCAATCGGCCCGATCGACTACGGCTGGCATTACCTG
Organism: Lysobacter claricitrinus; assembly: GCF_045866565.1. Classification (NCBI taxonomy): domain Bacteria; kingdom Pseudomonadati; phylum Pseudomonadota; class Gammaproteobacteria; order Lysobacterales; family Lysobacteraceae; genus Lysobacter; species Lysobacter claricitrinus. The sequence continues at coordinate 486,277 of NZ_BAAFZV010000002.1, forward strand.
CGCACCGTGCGCGAAACGCTCGAAGTCGCTGCCGTTCCGTGCGAAGGCAGCGACCCGCGCGAGGGCGTCGACACCTCGGCGACGCTCGCGTTCCTGAAGAGCTGGGAGTCGGCGAAGGAAGCCGCACTCGCCGCCGGCTGGGAGGGCGGTTTCCGCCTGGAGCCGCGTGTGTTCTGGCTGCCGGACGACCTGCAGATGGCGCACGGATTCGTCTTCAAGCAGGACCACAACGGCGCGACCTTCATCGCAAGCCCCAAGCCGCTTCCGCACCTGGCGGCGCTCGTCGACGCCTGAACGGGGCCGTCGCGCCACGCCGGCGCGGCGAAGCGGCTCCGTACAATGGCGACCATGCTGCTGAACGTCGCCGCCTACCATTTCGCCGAACTCCTCGACGCCGACACGCTCGCCGACACGCTGCGCGCGGCTGCGGAAGCGCGCGATGTGCGCGGCACGATCCTGGTCGCGCCCGAAGGCGTGAACCTGTTCCTTGCCGGCGAAGAAGCCGGCGTGGAATCCGTGCTCGAGCTGCTGCGCGCCGATGCGCGCTTCGCCGGCCTCGAAGTCAAACGCAGCTGGAGCCGCGCGCAGCCGTTCGGCCGCCTCAAGGTCAAGCGCAAGCCGGAGATCATCACCTTCCGTCGCGACGGCACCGCGCCGCTGGATGCGCGCGCGCCGGCGGTCGATCCGCCCACGCTCGCGCGCTGGATCGAGCAGGGGCATGACGACACCGGGCGTCGCCTGGTCATGCTGGACACCCGCAATCGCGAAGAGTTCGACTACGGCACGTTCGATGGCGCCATCACGCTGCCGATCGACAACTTCACCGATCTGCCCGCCGCGCTCGAACCGCATCGCGAATCGCTTGCCGACGCCACCGTCGTCAGTTTCTGCACCGGCGGCATCCGCTGCGAAAAGGCCGCGCTTTGGCTGCAGGCCGACGGCATGCACAACGTCCTGCAGCTCGACGGCGGCATCCTCGGCTACTTCGAACAGGTCGGCGGTTTCGGCTACGCCGGCCGCTGCTTCGTGTTCGACGGCCGCGTCGCGCTCGATCCGCGACTGCAGCCGCTGGTCGACGACGCGGCCTGAGGCGTCATCGGCGTTTCACCGGCCCTCGGCGGCCCATGCGGTTTGCTTGCGCGCAGCGGCAACGACGCCGCCTGCCGAGGACACACCATGGATCTGCGCGACGACCGCCGCGCCGCGGCCCCCGACCGCGACGAGAACATCCAGAAGCTTCGTGATCTGGCCAAGGGCCTGCATGTCGCGATGCTCACCACGCAGGGCGACGACGGACGACTGTTCAGTCGCCCGCTCGGCGTTGCCGAAGTCGAGTTCGATGGCGATCTGTGGTTCGCGACGGGCTACGACAGCGAGAAGGTGCGCGAGATCGAAAGCAATCCGCAGGTCAACGTCGCATTCGCGTCGAGCGACAACGGCACCTACATCTCGATCTGCGGCCGTGCCGTCGCGACGCGCGACCGCGCCGACATCGAGCGCCACTGGAAGGCGTACATGGCGCCGTATTTCGACGGCGGCAAGGACGACCCGAATCTCTGCCTGATCCGTGTCGAAGCCGAGAGCGCCGAGTACTGGGACGGCCCCGGCACGATCGCGGGCAAGGCGCTGCATTTCCTGCTCACCGCGGTGACGAACGATCCGGGCTCGCTTACCGATAACCAGCGGATGAACCTGCAGTAGTCACCATCGGGCAGCGCGTCCCCATGGGCGCGCTGCGTTCGGGGATCAGGAACTCGGCGTGGACTGCGCGTCCCGATACATGATCAACGTCGGCGGCCTACGCCGCGCCGGTCGTCAACGCGCAGCAGGCGCAACGCCGCCTTGCTTCAGCGATCGCGTCGCGGAAAGCCACCGCGGCCACCACGCGGCGGCCCGCCATCGCCACGACCGCCACGCGGTGGACCACCCGCATCGCGTCCGCCGCGCGGGCCCTCGTCGCGTCGGATCTTCAGCTGCTGGCCGGCGACGCGCACGCGCTTGAGGTGTTCCATCGTCTCGTTCGGCATGCCGCCGGGAAGATCGATCAGCGTGAAGTTGTCGCGGATGTCGATGCGGCCGATGAAGCGACTCTCGAGATCCGCTTCGTTCGCGATCGCGCCGACGATGTTGCCCGGCTTGACGCCGTGCACGTGGCCGACCTCGATGCGGAACGTTTCCATGCCCGGATCGGGGCCGCGCTGGGGGCGCTCGTGGCGCGGCGCGCTGTCGAACTGGCGTTCGGCGTCGTTGTGCACGCGCGGTTCGCGCTCGAAACGCGGGCCACGCGATTCGAAATCGCTCGTCGGACGCGCGGGACGATCGGTGTCGTGGTCGCGACGCGGCGGGCGGGCGTCATCGCCCATCGGACCACGCTCGATGCGCGGCGGCGCGTCATCGCGCTCGAAACGTGCGGGGCGCTCGGCTGGCGAAGGCGTGCGATCGCCGTAAGGCTTGCCGTCACGATCCTGCCGCGGTGCACGGTCGTTCCGCTCGAAGCGCGCCGGGCGCTCGGGACGCGCGTCGCGATCGAAACGCGGCGCTCGGTCGCGATCGTTGGCGCGTTCGCGCTGCTGCGCGGCGAGCAGCGGGTCGTGTCCGGTCGGCATCAGCAGCGGCGACTCGCCCTGCAGCAGGTGCGCGAGCGCGGCGGCGATTTCCACCGCCGGCACGTTGCGTTCGTTCTCGAAGCGCTCGACCAGATCGCGATACATCGGCAGGTCCGACGATTCCAGCGCATCCGAAATGCGACCCAGGAACTTGTCGACGCGACGCGCGTTCACCGACTCGATGCTCGGCGGCTCCATCGGTTCGATCGGCTGGCGCGTCGCACGCTCGATGGCACGCAGCATGCCGCGCTCGCGCGGCGTCACGAACAGGATCGCTTCGCCGGTGCGGCCCGCGCGACCCGTGCGACCGATCCGGTGCACGTAGCTTTCGGTGTCGTACGGGATGTCGTAGTTCAACACGTGGCTGATGCGGTCGACGTCGAGGCCGCGCGCAGCGACGTCCGTCGCGACCAGCACGTCGATGCGACCGTCCTTGAGCTGCTGCACGATCTTCTCGCGCTGCGCCTGCTGCACGTCGCCATTGAGCGCCGCGGCGGCGATGCCACGCGCCGACAACTTGCCCGCAAGCTCCTCGGTCGCGAGCTTGGTGCGCGCGAACACGATCATCGCGTCGTAGGTTTCGGCTTCGAGCACGCGGGTGATGGCGTCGAGCTTGTGGTGGCCGCTGACCGACACGAAACGCTGGCGGATGTTCGCCGCGGTGGTCGTCGTCGACTTGATGGCGATCTCGACCGGATCCTTCAGGTGCGTCTGCGCGATGCGGCGGATCGGCGGCGGCATGGTCGCCGAGAACAGCGCGACCTGGCGCGTCGGCGGCGTGGCGTCGAGCACGGCCTGCACGTCGTCGATGAAGCCCATGCGCAGCATTTCGTCCGCTTCGTCGAGCACGAGCATGCGCAGTTCGGACAGGTCGAGCGTGCCGCGCTTCATGTGGTCGATCACGCGGCCCGGCGTGCCGACGACGACGTGCACGCCGCGCTTGAGAGCGCTGAGCTGCGGCGCATAGCCCTGGCCGCCGTAGATCGGCAGCACCTGGAATTTCGGCAGGTAGGTCGCGTACTTCTGGAACGCCTCCGCGACCTGGATCGCGAGCTCGCGCGTCGGCGCCAGCACCAGCGCCTGCGGCTTGGCGCGCGCGGGGTCGATGCGCGCGAGAACCGGCAGCGCGAACGCAGCGGTCTTGCCGGTGCCGGTCTGCGCCTGGCCGATGACGTCGCGGCCCGCAAGCAGCGGCGGGATGGTCGCGGCCTGGATGGGCGAGGGGGTTTCGTAGCCGACATCGGCCAGCGCGCGAAGCAGCGGCGCGCCGAGTTCGAGGTCGCTGAAATTGGGGGTTACGGGTTCGTTTTCGGCGCTCATGGCAGCGGGAACGTCAGCGCCGGGCGGGCCGGTCGGGGGCGGCAGTCTACCCGTACGCGCGCGTGCGGGCCGTCGCGGCGGGCCGTAAACGCCTTATGCGACGTGCCGCGGCGTCGCATCGCGTACGGCGCCGGACCGCTACGATGCCGCTCCCACGCGCCCAGGCGCGCCTGCCTTTACGGCCGCCGATGAGCCTGACCGACCTCCATTTCGACAACCGCTTCGTCCGCGAGCTGCCCGGTGATCCGTCGGATGCCAATGTCGTCCGCCAGGTACACGGCGCCGCGTGGTCGCGCGTCGAGCCCACGCCGGTTGCCGCGCCGCGCGTGCTCGCGGTGTCGCGCGAGATGCTCGCGACGCTCGGGTTCGACGATTCGGACGCCGCGTCGCCGGACTTCGCCAGGATCTTCGGCGGCAATGCAGTGCTGAGCGGCATGCAGCCGTACGCGTCGAATTACGGCGGCCACCAGTTCGGCCATTGGGCGGGCCAGCTGGGCGACGGCCGCGCCATCGCGCTGGGCGAGGTCATCAATGCGCGCGGCGAGCGTTGGGAGCTGCAACTGAAGGGCGCCGGGCCGACGCCGTACTCGCGCACCGCAGACGGCCGCGCCGTGCTGCGCTCGTCGGTGCGTGAATTCCTGTGCAGCGAGGCCATGCACCACCTCGGCGTGCCGACCACGCGCGCGCTCAGCCTGGTCGCGACCGGCGATGACGTGGTGCGCGACATGTTCTACGACGGCCACGCAGCGCCGGAGCCCGGCGCCATCGTCTGCCGCGTCGCCCCGTCGTTCATCCGCTTCGGGCATTTCGAACTGCCGGCGTCGCGTGGCGACGTGCCGCTGCTGCGCATGCTCGTGGACTTCTGCATCCGTCGCGACTATCCCCACCTGGACGCTGCGTCCCCGAACGTCGTCGGCGAATGGTTCGGCGAAATCTGCGAGCGCACGGCGGTGATGGTCGGCCACTGGATGCGCGTCGGCTTCGTCCATGGCGTGATGAACACCGACAACATGTCGATCCTCGGCCTCACCATCGACTACGGCCCGTACGGCTGGATCGACGACTACGACCCCGACTGGACGCCCAACACGACCGACGCGCAACGCCGTCGCTACCGCTTCGGCCAGCAGGCAGCCGTGGCGTACTGGAACCTCGGCCGGCTGGCTGGCGCGCTCGCGCAACTCGGAGGCGACGTCGAGCCGTTGCAGGCGGGGCTCGCGCGGTTCGTCGAGGCGTACGAAAAGACCGAGCGCGACAACGCGCTGGCGAAGCTCGGCCTCGGCGAATACCGCGACGGCGACGTCGAACTCCTCGCATCGCTGCAGCACTGGATGCACGGGCACGAAGTCGACATGACGCTGTTCTTCCGCGCGCTCATCGACATCGACCCGGCGTCGCCGGATACCACGCCACTGGCGACGGCGTACTACAACGACGAAAAGCGCGACGCCGGCCAGCCCGCGCTGCTGGAGTGGTTTTCGCGCTACGCGGCGCGCGTTGCGGACGTCGACCCCACCACACGGCGCGCGCAGATGCGCCGCGCGAATCCGCGCTACGTGCTGCGCAACTACCTGGCCCAACAGGCGATCGATCGCGCGGCGGCGGGCGATGAATCCGGCATCCACGAGCTGCTGGACGTGCTGCGCCGGCCGTACGACGACCAGCCCGGCCGCGACGAATACGCGCAACGCCGGCCCGACTGGGCGCGTCACAAGGCCGGTTGCTCGATGCTGTCGTGCAGCTCATAACGGCAGGCGAGCGGCCTGCGCCGCGTAGAATGCCGCGATGCCCCTGATCACTCTCCAGTCCGTCGACTTCAGCGTCGGCGGCCCGCTGCTGCTCGACCACGTCGACCTGTCCATCGAACCCGGCGAGCGCATCGCCGTCATCGGTCGTAATGGCGCCGGCAAGTCCACGCTGCTGAAACTCATCTCGCGCGACCTGCACGCCGACGACGGCGAGGTGCGCTACGAGGATGGCGTGCGCGTCGCGCGGCTCGAGCAGGAAGTACCCATCGACACGGCGGGCGACGTGTTCGACGTCGTCGCGGGCGGCCTGGGCGAGCAGGGTGCGTTGCTTGCGCGCTTCCATCATCTGAGCCATGCCGAGCACATCGACGCCAACGCGCTGGCCGAAGTGCAGTCGCGCATCGAGGAGCTCGGCGCGTGGTCGCTCGACCAGCGCGTCACCGAAACGCTGACGCGTCTTTCGCTGGATGGCGACCTGCCGTTCGCGGGCCTGTCGGGCGGCATGCGCCGCCGCGTGATGCTCGCGCGGTCGCTCGTGTCGTCGCCCGACGTGTTGCTGCTCGACGAGCCGACCAACCATCTCGACATCGAATCCATCGACTGGCTGGAAGGATTCCTGAAGTCGTGGCGCGGCACGCTGATCTTCATTACCCACGACCGGCGCTTCATGCGTTCGCTGGCGACGCGCATCGTCGAAATCGATCGCGGCTCGCTGACGAGCTGGCCCGGCGACTGGGACAACTACCTGCGCCGCCGTGAGGAACGCCTGCATGCCGAAGCGCAGGAGAACGCGCGCTTCGACAAGTTGCTGGCGCAGGAGGAAGTGTGGATCCGGCAGGGCATCAAAGCGCGCCGTACGCGTGACGAAGGCCGCGTGCGACGTTTGAAGGCGATGCGTGACGAACGCGCGCAGCGTCGCGACCTGACCGGCAAGGTGCGCATGGAAGCCGCGCAGGGCGATGCGTCGGGCAAGAAGGTGATCGAGGCGAAGGACGTTTCGGTGTCGCTCGGCGGCCGCATGATCCTGCGCGACGTGTCGACGACCATCATGCGCGGCGACCGCATCGGCCTGATCGGCCCGAACGGCAGCGGCAAGACCACGCTGCTCAAGACGCTGCTGGGCGAGCTCAAGCCCGACACCGGCGAAGTGCGCGAAGGCAGCAACCTGCAGATCGCGTACTTCGACCAGTACCGCGCCACGCTGCGCGAGGACTGGAACGCGATCGAAAACGTTGCGGAAGGCCGCGAGTTCGTCGAGTTCAACGGCAAGCGCAAACACATCATCGGCTACCTGCAGGATTTCCTGTTCACCCCGGAGCGCGCGCGCGCGCCGATTACCCGGCTGTCGGGCGGCGAGCGCAACCGCCTGCTGCTCGCGCGCCTTTTCGCGCAGCCGTCCAACCTGCTGGTGATGGACGAACCGACCAACGACCTCGACGTCGAAACCCTGGAGCTGCTCGAGGAACTGCTCGGCGACTACGCGGGCACGCTGCTACTCGTGAGCCACGACCGTGACTTCCTGGACAACGTCGTCACCTCGACGCTGGTGATGGAAGGCGACGGACAGGTCGGCGACTACGTCGGCGGCTACACCGACTGGCTGCGCCAGCGACCAGTCGCGAACGCCAGGTCGACGAAGGCGGAGCCGCCACGAACCGCCGCCGCATCCGCGCCGACCACGCCCGCGCCCGCGCCGGCCAGGCGCAAGCTGAGTTTCAAGGAGACCCGCGAGCTCGAAGCGCTGCCCGCACGCATCGAGGCATTGGAAGGCGAAGTGGCGCGCCTGACCGACGCGCTGTCCGAGCCGTCGTTCTACACGCGCGACGCGGCGGCGATCACGGCGCACAATGCGGACATCGCACGCGTGCAGGCGGAACTCGATACCGCCTACGCACGCTGGTCCGAACTCGACGGCTGAGGAGTCGCCATGCGCAAGTGGTGGGTGTCGATCGTTGTCGTACTCGCCCTGGCGCTGGGCACGTATTGGGCGCTGCAGGCCAAGCATCGCCACGACCAGGCAGCGTTCGTCGCGTCGCAGCGCGCGCAGGCCGGGAAGGTCGCGGTCAACGTCGACGCCGGGGAACGCGTGCTCGCGGCGCGGATCGCAGGCGAGCGCATGCAGCGCGTCGCATTGGCGGATGCCGACGTCGTGCTTGTCCACACGCTGTCCGCGTCACGCTCGCCCGACCATCGCGCGCACGCGCTGCTGACGGTGCAGGGGAAGGACGGCATGGTCAGCCTGCCGTACTACGGCATCGACGCATGGCGCGTCGTGCAGCAACTGGTGCCGTTGTTGCCGGGGATGGATGCAGGCGTCGCGGCGACGCAGCTCTCGCGCTTCGAGCGCGACGGCGACGTTGCCTGCGTCCTGTGGGCATCGCCCGCGCAGGCCGGCACGCTGGAAAAGGCGGGGAAAGCCGCGGGGCAGTGCAGCGACGAAGCTTCGCGCTGACGAGACTCAGGCTTCGGGCGTGTAGCCCGTCGCGGCGTCCGCGCCACCACCGAACAGGAATTTCTCCATCTGCTCCGCGAGATACGCGCGGTGCTTGGGATTCATCGGCGATAACCGGTTCTCGTTGATCAGCATCGTCTGGTGCGCCAGCCACGCCGCCCAGGCCTGCTTGCCGACCTGCGCGTAGACGCGACGCCCCAGCTCGCCGGGCCACGGTACGAAGTCGAGGCCTTCGTCCTCGCGCTTGAGCCACACACAGTCGACGGTACGTGGCATGTCAGTCCTCGAACAAGCGGTTGAGCAGGGTGCGGATCGGTGCGGGAATGCCCAGTGATGCGAGGTCTTCGGGCATCACCCACGCGCGTGAACCGTCCTCGGCGACGCGCGACGGCAGTGCTTCGATGCGATGCAGGCGCGGCCGCAGGGTGAGATGGTAGTGCGAGAACGCATGCGCCACGTCGTCGAGCCACATCACGCTGTGGGCGGACGTCGCATTGGCTGCGAGCCAGGCGTCCGCGGCGGTCTCGTCCTCGAACTGCGGAAGCGACCAGAGCGTCGCCCAGACGCCGGTCGGATCGCGTCGCTGCAGCAGCACGCGGCCGTCGCCGTCTCGCAACACGAGCACCACGGCCCGCCGCCGCGGCAGCGTCTTGGCTGGGCGCGGCGTCGGCAACTCGTCCTGCCGGCCTTCGACGCGCGCAACGCAGTCGCCTTGCAACGGACAGATCACGCACGCCGGGCGGCGCGAGGTGCACAGCGTCGCGCCGAAATCCATCTGCGCCTGCGTGTAGTCGGCGAGGCGATCGTCCGGTAGGCCGCGTTCTTCGACGTGCGCCTGCGCGAAACCCCACAGCACGCGTTCGATCCTGGGCGTTCCCGGCCAACCTTCCACGCCGTGATAGCGCGCGAGAACGCGCTTGACGTTGCCGTCGAGAATCGCGTGCCGATCGTTCCATGCCTGCGAGGCGATCGCGGCCGCGGTACTGCGGCCGATGCCGGGCAACGCGGCGAGCGCACCGACATCGCGCGGCAATTCGCCGCCGTGCAAGGCCATGCACATTTTCGCGGCGGCATGCAGGTTGCGCGCCCGCGTGTAGTAGCCGAGGCCGGACCACAGCGCGAGAACGCGATCGGCCGGCGCATCGGCCAGATCGCGCAGCGTCGGCAATGCGTCGACGAAGCGATGGAAGTACGGGATGACCGTCGCGACCTGCGTCTGCTGCAGCATCACCTCCGACAGCCAGACCCGATATGGCGTGCGCGGATGCTGCCAGGGCAGGTCATGGCGGCCGTTGACGTCGAACCACGCGAGCAGCCGCGCGGCGAAGCCGTCATTCGCCATCAGAGAACTCGACCTCGACACCTTCCATCGTCACGCCCGGCAGATCGAGGCGCGGCGTGCTGGCATGCCCGTCGAGCGGCGGCAGCGGTGTGCCGGCGCTGGATGCGTCGATCCACTCCAGCACGCGTGGCAGGCGGAAGCGTCCGTCGAAACGTGTTGCGCCGGACTCCAGTTGCAACGATGTATTGCCCGAGAGATCGGTCGGGCCGTCGTAGGCGAGCTGCATCGGCAGGGGACCGCGCGGACGGCCGATCGGTGCGGGAAGCTCCGGCCACCCGGACGGCCAGCGCGCGATCGTGCCGGTCAACCGCAGCGCCAGCGTTGATGTCCAGTCGAGCCGGCCCGCGGCGGTGAAGTCGGGAATCGTGTCGCCCTGCCGCAGCGCCAAACCGAACGGCGCGATGTGCACGCCCTGCGCATACGTCGCGCGCCCGCCGACGCCGAGGCGGAACGGCATCGATGCCGACGACGACACGTAGCGCGCGCGTGCGCCCAGCGACATCGCGTCGAGCGCGATGCCGTTGGTGACGGCCGGCACGCCGCGCAGCACGAGATCGAGCGGCAGCTTCCATTCCGGACGTTCGACCGTGACCGCGCCGGCGACGCCGAGGCCCGCCGGCATTTCCGGTCGGGCGAGCGTGGCGGCGACGTCGAATGGAACGCGCGTATCGCCCGCGACCATCCGGCCCTTCAGGGTGGCGCGCACGATCTTTTTCGGCGCGAGACGCGGTACATCCACGGCCAGCGCGTCGACCGTGAAGCCGTCGCCGATGACGACGCCGTTGCGCACGACGAAGCCATCGGTGAGCGTCGGCGTCGGACGCTGCGGCGAAGGCGGGCGCGTCGCCAGCCAGCGCTGCGTCGCGCCGATATCGATGCGTGGGTGGTCGAGTTCGATGCGGTGCACGACCATGTCGGCGCCGCGCGATTTCAATGTCGACCACGGCAGCGACAGCGAGATGCGATCGGCCTGCAGGACAGGCGTGGCGTCGCCATCGCGCTGTGCGGTGACCTCGCGCAGCACCAGCTGCGGCATGTCGCCGAGCGTGTATTCGGTGACGCCTTTCGCGGTGATGCGCAGCCCGAGCGCGCGGCTCGCCTGGGACAGCACCAGCGACGCGACCTGCCGCGGGCGCGTGGCCCATCGCGCAAGACCGGCGATCACCACGATCAACACGGTCGCAACGATCAGCCACGTGCGACGACGCGACCGCGGTGGTGCGGCGGGCGGCGTCGGCTCGGCGGACGTGCCGTCCGTCATCCGGCGCCCAGCGACTCCGGAAGCAGGGCGTCGACGAACGCGGCCGCATCGAACACGCGCAGGTCTTCAGGGCGTTCGCCGATGCCCGCGAAGCGGATCGGAATGCCGAACTCACGAGCCAGCGCGAACACCACGCCACCCTTGGCCGTGCCATCGAGCTTGGTGACGACGAGGCCGGTGACGCCGATCGCGGCATGGAACTGGCGCAGCTGCGACAGGGCGTTCTGGCCGGTGGTGCCGTCGATGACGAGCAACACTTCATGCGGCGCGGCAGGGTCGAGCTTCTGCAGTACGCGCTTGATCTTGCCCAGCTCGGCCATCAGGCCCTGCTGCGTATGCAGCCGGCCCGCGGTGTCGGCGATCAGCACTTCGGTGCCGCGTGCTTTTGCGGCCTGCAGCGCGTCGAACGCGACCGACGCGGCGTCGGCGTTCTGGCCCTGTGCGATGACCTGCACGCCGTTGCGCTCGCCCCAGGCCTGCAACTGCGCGACCGCGGCTGCGCGGAAGGTGTCGCCGGCCGCGAGCATCATCGTGCGCTTCTCGTCGCGGAAACGGCGCGCGAGCTTGCCGATGGTGGTGGTCTTGCCGACGCCGTTGACGCCGATGGTCAGAAGCACGAAGGGCTTGGCGCCGCGATCGATGACCAGCGGCTTCGCGACCGGTTCCAGCATCGCCAGCAGGTCAGCGCGCAATGCGGCGAGCAGTGCGTTCGCATCGGCGAACTCACGCGACTTCATCCGCTTGCGCAGGTCCTCGACCAGTTCGGTCGTCGCGGTGATGCCTACGTCGGCCGTGATCAGCGCGGTCTCGATCTCGTCCAGCAGGTCGTCGTCGAGCTTGGGGTTGCGCGAGAACAGGCCGCCGATGGAACGGCTGAATGCATTGCCGCGCAGGCGCTCCAGCCAGCCGCGCTTTCCGGCTGGCGCGGCGATGGCCGTGCTGGCGACACCGAGGAGTTCGTCCGACGACTCGATCGTTTCCGCAACGGGCGGCTCGGCATCGACCACCGGTTCGGCGGCGGTCGGCAACGCGGCGCCGAGCCATTCGCCCGCGGCGTCGACCGCGGCGGGATCGTTGACGCTGGCGTCGAGCGCCTCCATCGGCGCTTCGGGCGCAGCACCGGCCTCGCTGTCCGGGAACGCCGCGGCGAGCTCCTCGGCGGACATGCGCCGGTCTGGCTCGGTCGGCTTCTTGCGGCGCAGGAAACTCAGCATCGGCGGCGTCTGAATTTGGGGGAAAATAGGCGCGACATGCTAGCACCGGCCCCCTCGCAGCCCCGATGAACACGCCCTCGGGAAAGGTCCGCCTCATCGGCGGGCGATGGCGCGGAACGCGCCTGGACGTGCCGCAGGTGGCGGGGCTCAGGCCGTCGTCCGACCGCGTGCGCGAGACGCTGTTCAACTGGCTGATGCCGTGGTTGCGCGAGGCGCGGGTGCTCGACGTGTTCGCAGGCACCGGCGCGCTCGGGCTCGAAGCGATGTCGCGCGGCGCGGCGTCGGCGGTGCTGATCGAGCGCGACGCCAGCCTCGCGAACGCGCTGCGCGCCACGCTTGGCCGACTCGAGGGCGGCGCGGGCGGGCAGGTGGTGCACGGCGATGCGATCGGCTGGCTGGCCCGGTCCGGTTCGACCTTCGACATCGCCTTCGTCGATCCGCCGTTCGCCGGCGGGCTGTGGTCACAGGTGTGGCCCGTGCTCGCACCGCGACTCGCGCCCGACGCACTGGTCCACGTCGAAAGCCCGGCGGATGTCGACCCCGGCGTGCCGGCGAACTGGGCGGTGCATCGCGAAGGCCGTACGCGGGAGGTCCGCTACGCCTTGTATCGCGTTCCTTCACACGCGGCGGCCACTGTTACACTCGGCCACGAAGCGACGGCCGGGGGGCCGTCGAACCCGCACGAGACTCCATGACCGCGGCCCGTCATCGCACAGCCGTCTATCCCGGCACCTTCGATCCGATCACGAACGGTCACATCGACCTCGTCGATCGAGCAGCGCCGTTGTTCGACCGGTTGGTGATCGGCATCGCCGAGAGTCCGTCCAAGGGGCCATCGATTCCGCTGGAAGTTCGCGTGCGCCTCGCGCAGGACGCGGTCGCCCACCAGCCGCACGTCGAAGTGCGCGGGTTCAACTCGCTGCTCGCGCATTTCGTGCGCGATGTCGGCGCCGGTGTGCTGCTGCGCGGCCTGCGCGCGGTGTCGGACTTCGAATACGAGTTCCAGATGGCGAGCATGAACCGCCACCTGATCCCGGAGGTCGAGACGCTGTTCCTGACCCCGGCCGAGCAATACGGATTCATTTCTTCATCGCTGGTCCGCGAGATCGCCCGCCTTGGCGGGGACGTGTCAGGTTTCGTGCCCCCGGCGGTGGCCACCGCGCTGCAGGACCACTGGCGGCGTACTTAGATGTCAACCCCGAGGAAACGCATGAAGAACACCACCCGCCTGATTTTGCTCGCCGTGCTCGCGCTGCCGGTCCTGGCGGCGTGCAAAAAGGACGAAGGCACGCAGACCGCAGCAACGCAGAAGGCCGCCGTCGCCAAGCCGGCCAGCGCCACCGATGGCACCGGCTGGGACAACTACATCAAGGACCAGGTGACGCGTCACCTCGAAGGCGCGACCAGCGTCTACGCGTACACGCTGCCGGCATCGAGCGAAGCCGGGTTCCAGGACACCTTCCAGCGCCAGGTCGACAAGGCGAAGGAAGACGTCGCGCGTGGTGGCGTGGAAGGCACGCTGCTCGCGTTCGCGTCGCCCGAGTCCAAGCAGACGGCCGACATGATCGTCGCGGCGTTCACCGGCGCCGGCGCCGACACCATGAAGGGCGTGCGCGTGCTGTTCATCGGCGACGCCGCGGACAAGGATCGCGCGGAGGCGGCGGTCAAGCCGTCCGGCGCCAAGTTCGAGTTCGCCGAAGCCAAGTAAGCCCTGCGATGGCGGCTTCGGCCGCCAGCGCCTCGACGGCCGGCCCTTGCGCCGGCCGTCGTCGTTTGCGGGATTCGCGCGGCGTTGCGCGGGCGGCAACCCGGCGTGCGGCCGGCGTCGCGAACGCTTTCGACCGCGGGTGCGACAATGCCGGCTCGAACCCGACTGCCGACGGCATGTCCCTCCGGATCAACGACCTCTGCGTGAACTGCGACGTCTGCGAGCCCGCCTGTCCCAACCAGGCGATCTCGCAGGGCGAGGTCATCTATGTGATCGATCCGTCGCGTTGCACCGAATGCGTCGGCCATTTCGACGAACCGCAATGCGTGGTCGTTTGCCCGGTCGAATGCATCGACCCCGATCCCACCCATCCCGAAACCCGCGACGAGCTGCTGGCCAAGGCCATCGTGCTCAACGGCGGTCCGCTGGAGCACGCTTGATGCGACCCGTACTGCACGTCTTCGCCGCCGCTGTCCTCTCGTTGTTCGTCGCACTGCCCGCGACCGCGAAAACCCCGGCCCCGACGAAGACGACGCAGGCGGCGCATCCGCCGGGCGCGGCGATCGCCAGCGCACATGCGCTCGCGACCGACGCCGGCATGGAGATGCTGCACAAGGGCGGCAATGCCTTCGACGCGGCGGTCGCGGTATCGGGCGTGTTGTCGGTGGTCGAGCCGGTGAGCTCGGGCATCGGCGGTGGCGGCTTCTTCCTGTTGCACGATGCGAAGACCGGCCGCGACGTATTCGTCGATGCGCGCGAGACCGCGCCTGAGTCCGCGACGCCGGCCGCCTTCCTCGACGCCAAGGGCGAGCTCGATCGCGATCGTTCGGAAAACGGTCCGTGGTCGGCCGGCATCCCGGGCCTGCCGGCCGCACTCGTCCACATCGCGCAGAAGTACGGCAAGTTGCCGCTGACGACGACGCTCGCACCCGCGATCCGCATCGCGCGCGACGGTTTCCCGGTGTACGCGCGGCTCGAGAAGGGCTACGCAAGCCGCCGCACGGTGATGGAACGCTATCGCGGCACGCGCGCGGTGTTCCTCGCCGACGGCGATCCGCCGAAGGTTGGCGAAACGTTCAAGCAGCCCGAACTCGCGCACACGCTCGAACTCATCGCGACCAAGGGTTTCGACGGCTTCTACCGCGGCGAAACTGCGACGAAGCTGCTGTCGGCGGTGAAGGAAGAAGGCGGCCAGTGGACGGCCGCGGAGCTGTCGGGCTACCGCGTCCGCGAACGTACGCCGCTGAAGTTCGACTACCGCGGCTGGCAGATCACCACCGCGCCCCCGCCGTCGTCCGGTGGCGTCGCGCTGGCGGAAATCCTGCAGACCGTGTCGGGCTGGGACCTGCAGAAGCTCGATGCCGCGCATCGCACCCACATCCTCACCGAGGCGATGCGCCGCGCGTATCGCGACCGCACGATCTACCTGGGCGATCCGGATTTCGTGAAGATGCCGATGTCGCGCCTGATGTCGCCCGACTACGCCGCCGGCCTGCGCGCCACGATCCATCCCGACAAGGCGACGCCGAGCGAGCTGCTGCCCGGCCAGCCCGCACCGCTGGAGGACGACGAGACGACGCACTATTCGATCATCGACGCGCAGGGCAACCTGGTTTCGACGACGCAGACGGTGAATCTCACCTATGGCTCGGGCATGGTCGCGCCGGGCACCGGCGTGCTGCTCAACAACGAGATGGACGATTTCGCGCTGAAGCCGGGCACGGCCAACGCGTTCGGCGTCATGGGCTTCGCCGCGAACGCACCGAAGCCCGGCAAGCGCATGCTCAGTTCGATGACGCCCAGCTTCATGCAGTCGAAGGACAAGCTCGTGGTGATCGGCGCGCCCGGTGGCAGCCGGATCATCACCGAAGTGCTGTTGGGCATCCTCGGCTACGACGCGGGGCTGTCCGCGCAGCAGGTCGCCGCACTGCCGCGCGTCCACCATCAGTGGTTGCCCGACGTGATTTCCGCGGAGCCCGGCGCGCTCGACGCGTCGACCATCACCGCGCTCGAAGCGATGGGCCACAAGGTCAACGCGGGCGAAGCCGCGTGGGGCAACCTGCAGACCGTGTCGTGGGACAAGCGCGCGAACACGCTGGAAGGCGGCACCGACCCGCGCAATCCGATGGGAAAGGCAGCCGTCGATGCGAAGGCCGTGACGCACTGATTGGCGGCACGCGACGGCCGCAAGCGGCCGTGGAATGATGGAGCGTCCCTACAGGAGCTCCGCATGGACCCGTACAACAACGGCACCGTTCCGTCGTCGCAACCGCCCGGCCTGCTGTCGCTGAACGACACCATGGTCACCACCGCGCTGGAGCTGCCGGGCGTCCGCATCGTCCGCAACCTCGGCGTCGTGCGCGGCATCACCGTGCGTTCGCGGTCGGTGGTCGGCAACTTCCTCGGCGGCATCCAGACGCTGTTCGGCGGCAACATCACCATCTATACGCAGCTGTGCGAGCAGGCGCGCATGGAGACGTACCGCGACATGATGCTGCACGCCCGCCAGCTGGGCGCGAACGCGATCGTCGCCGTGCGCTACGACGCCACCGAGCTGATGGCCGGCCTGACCGAAGTGCTGTGCTACGGCACGGCCGTCGTGGTCGAACCCGAGCGCTGACATTCACCGCCGGTGAGACCCGGGCGGGCGAAGCTGTCGCCATGTCCGCGCGCACCGGCCAGCCCGCACTGTTCGACACCGGGGACGTCGTCCTGTTCGACGACGCCGACGGCGGCATCCGCTATCGCCCCGGCCTGGTCGACCCGGCGACGGCGGATCGCTGGTTCGAGGCGCTGCGTGGCGACGTCGAATGGCGGGCGCTGCAGCGCGAGATGTACGACCGCACCGTCGACGTGCCGCGCTTGATCGCGTCGTATCCGCTGGCGTCGCCTGATCTGCCGTCGTCGATCGGCGAAATACTCGAGGCGGTGCGCAGCGTGGTCGATGCACCGTTCGACTCGGTCGGCATCAACCTGTATCGCGACGGGCGCGACAGCGTCGCGCCGCATAACGACACCCTGCATGCGCTGATGCCGCGCCAGCCGATCGCGCTCGTGTCGCTCGGCGACGTGCGCGAAATGGTGATCACGCCGAAGCCGGGCACGCGCGGACGCCGCATCCGCCTGCCGCTCGAGCCGGGCAGCCTGCTGGTGATGAGCCACGCGTCGCAGTCCACGCATGATCACGGCATTCCGAAAACGCGCGATGCGGTCGGCCCGCGCATCAGCCTCGCGTTCCGCGTGCGCCAACCGGGTGGTGACCTGCTGCGCGGCTATCGGCCGGCGGGCTGATCGGTCGGATCGTCGGCGCCATGGCGAAGTCGCTGGGCCGCGGCGACGACCTGTTGGAGGGCGCAATGACGGCGGTCGTCGTCGCCGGAATCGCGGCGCGCACCCACGTTGCAGGACGATCAGTCGATCGCGCCTAGACTCCCGGCATGGACACCAATCCCGCGACGACCGGCGGCGGCCATCGGCTGTTCTTCGCGTTGTGGCCGACGGACGAGGTGCGCGCAGCACTCGGTCGTGCGGTCGACGGCGTGCCGATCTTCCGCGACGCCGGACGCCGCACCGCCGCGGGCAAGCACCACCTCACGCTGCATTTCCTCGGCGGCTGGCGCGAGCGGCCGGACGACGTGGTCGAACGTGCGCGCAATGCGGCGTCCACCGTGCGGGCGCGTGCGTTCCACCTCGTCGTCGACCACGCCGGGGGTTTCACCGGCGCGCGCGTCGGATGGGTCGCGCCGTCGCGAAATTCCGGGCTCGACGCGCTGTGGTCGACACTGCGCCGCGCCCTCGACGACGCACAGCTCCCCTATCGATCGCACGAAAGCTTCTCGCCGCACGTCACCGTGTTGCGCAACGTGCGCGGCGTGCTGCCCGGCGTCGAGATCACGCCCGTCCCGTGGCCGGTCGACGACTTCGTTCTCGTGCACAGCCACGACGGGCGCTACGACGTGATCGACCGCTGGGCGCTGCGCGACGCCTGAACGTTCACGGCCGGGCGTGCAGCCTTGCCGCATGGCGATGACAGACCTGCACATCGGATGCGCCGGCTGGAGCATCTCGGGCGCGCACGCGGACTTCTTTCCCGGCGATGGCACGCACTTGCAGCGCTATGCGCGCCGCTTCGACATGGTCGAGATCAATTCGTCGTTCTATCGACCGCACCAGCCCAAGACGTATGCGAAGTGGGCCGCGTCGGTGCCCGATGCATTCCGGTTCGCCGTAAAGTTTCCGCGAGCAGTTACGCACGATTCACGGCTGCACGAGCCCGTCGCGGCGATCGAAACATTCCTCGCACAGGTATCCGCCCTGGGCGACCGGCTCGGCCCGATCCTCGTGCAGTTGCCGCCCAGCCTGGCCTTCGACGCGGATATCGCCGGTGCGTTCTTCGGTGCGCTGCGTGAACGCTTCGACGGCGCGATCGTCTGCGAGCCGCGCCACGCGACGTGGTTCGAGCCGGAGGTCGACGCATTCTGGAGGCGTTTCACGGTGTCGCGCGTCGCGGCCGATCCGGCACGACTTGCGGACGCCGCGCAACCCGGTGGCGCCGGCGAGTTGCGCTACTGGCGCCTGCACGGTTCGCCGCGCATCTACTACGACGCATACGGCGAAGATGGCCTGCGGCTGTGGGCGGACGACATTGCCGAGGCGCGCAGCGCGGGCTTCGATTGCTGGGTGGTGATGGACAACACGGCGCTCGGTCACGCAACGCTCGACGCGATGCGGCTCGATGCGATGTTGAAAGGCGAGGCGATGCCGGTGTGATCAGTCCTGCAGGTTGGCGCCGCAGCCGTGGTAGGTCGTACCCGCGACATCGAGTGTCACGCTCGCTTCGAATGCCTGCCCGCTCATGCCATCGCGGCAGCGCTCCTTGCGCACGGTGACGTGCACCGCGTTACCCGATGCGTCCGCACCCGTGTACCCGTTGGCCGTCACCTGCAACGGTGCGACGACGCGCGTCTGCCCGTAGTCGAGCTGGGCTTCGAGGCGTGGCGGCGTGCCGGTGATTTCGGCCGACCAGCCGGGCTCGTTGCCGATTGCGCGGAATGTTGCGCCAGCCAGCACCGCCTGGTTCCACGGCGACACCTGCAATGCCTGCACGCAATCGCGCGGCGGCTCGCCGGCGAGCGCGAGCGTGCCCGTCGCGCCCTTGGTCCAGAACTCGTTGCCGCGCGCGTCGGCGTAGCGCGCGCCGGACGCCGAACGCGTGATCGGCAACGCGAGCGACGCGCCGTTGTACGACAGTCGCACCTGCCGGGGCGCGTCGTCGAAACGCGACATCACGCCGAGATCGCCGCACTCCCAATGTGCGACCGCCCCAGTCGCCGCCACTGCCGGCGTCGGCTGTTCGGCGACCACGCGGCGCATGCGCAACTCGACCGCCGCGCCGCCGGGTGTGACGCCGACGGGCGCCGGGGTTTCGAACCAGCGTTGGCCATCGGCGCCGGACAGCGTAGCGCGCAACGCGTAGCCCGCCGGATGCGCCGTCGATGGAACGTGCAGTTCGAATGGATAGGGCGGCCCAGCCACGTCGCCCAGCGTCTTGGATGCGAGCACCGCCTGCGAGGCCGCGTCGGTCAGCTCGACGTGCAGCGACGCGCCCGGCGGCATCTTGACGCGTTCGACATACGTCGCGTTGCCGCGCACGACAGCCGCGGACGGTGCGGCGGCGTTGTTCGACGCCGCCTCGGGCGAATGCGCGAATGGACAGCCGGTCAAAAGCGCGCCGGCCGCTGCGACAACGAACAGGTTTCGTGGATTCATCGGGCACCTCCAGGCGCGCAGCATCGCCGAGACGCCATGGACGCCGTGTCAGCGCGGGTCGCGATCGACGCGCAGCACCGGGTAGACGCCGTAGCGGTCGTCCCATGCGCTGTGGCGGCGGTAGAAGAAGTCCAGGCGCTGGTCCGGATTTTTCGCGAACGCCGGGTCGTCGTGCACGCGCTTGTCGAACTCGGCGCGCAGCGCGGGGTCGGCAGCGAGCATCTTCTCGGCTTCTTCCTCGGCAACGTAGTCCTCCATGTATTCCTTGCGCTCGAATGCGGCATTGGTGCGGCCCCATGCCGCGATCGCATCGGGCGCCTGCGGTTCGAGCAGGCCCATCACCAGGCGCGCCTTGGGTTGCGCGATCGGCACGAACAACGCGCCGGCAACCAGTGACGGCGTCGAGG
Source organism: Lysobacter claricitrinus (assembly GCF_045866565.1). Taxonomy (NCBI): domain Bacteria; kingdom Pseudomonadati; phylum Pseudomonadota; class Gammaproteobacteria; order Lysobacterales; family Lysobacteraceae; genus Lysobacter; species Lysobacter claricitrinus. The sequence goes on from NZ_BAAFZV010000002.1 coordinate 506,104, forward strand.
CAGCCCACGCGCCCTTTGCGTCCAGGCGCTGATGGCCTTCGAAGGAATCGGACGAGAACGTGATCGTGTCCGCACGCCATGCCTGCGCGGCGACGTTCTGCAGTGGCGCATCGATGCGCTGGTAGCGGATGCCGTGCGCGTCGAGTGTCGGCTTGACCATGTCGACCCACGCGGCCGGCACGACATAGCCCGCGCGAGGTGCGTCGGCGCTGATGCGCGGCACCACGACGTCGTGCAGCGGGATGTGCCAGACCTGCGGCTTCGATTCGTCGTAGCGTGTCATCAGCGCGCCGGACACATCCGACATCGTGCGTGTGTAGGCGTAGCCCTTGAAATCGATGGTGCGGACGGCATCGGTCGCCTTGTAATCGAGCGCGACCGGCATGCCGGCAAGCTTGGTCGCGCGCGCATCGGCCTCGCGTTCCATGCGCTGCCACGCGACGCCGTTGGCCGCGACTTCCTCCAGGACGGCGACGATCGCGTCGTGCGTGGTGCGCACGCGATACGCGTACGGGCGCCACGAATGCGTTTCCACCAGCATCGCCATGCGGTTGCGAAGCTGCATGTAGCCGAGCGAGAAACGTGGCGTCGACACGCCGTCCTCGAAGCCCGACGACGGATCGTCACCCTTCACGAACGATGGATAGAACGGAAGCGGGATCGCGCCCTTCTTCGTCATGCGCGCGATCGTGCCGGTACGCAGCGCGCGGCCCGCCGTGCGCAATGCGACGTCGCCCGAGTTCACCGGTTCGACCTGTACCGCGACGTCGTGCTGGAACTTCGCGCCGTCGGTGACGTGCAGGTCGACATAGGCGACCGGGTCCCAACGCTCGATCAGCGCGAGCATCGCGCGCATTTCCGGCGCGTCGGCCTTCATGTAGTCGCGATTGAGGTTGAGGTTCTGCGCGGTGGCGCGCCAGCCCATTTCCTCCGGGCCGCGCTGGTTCGGACGGTTCCACGCCTTGAAGCGCTCGTGGCCGTCGACATTGAACACCGGGACGAACACGAAGACCTGCTTCGCCAGCGCACCCTTGGCGATCTTTCCGTCGAGCAGCTCGCGCAGGGCGAGGAAGCCCGCGTCCTTGCCGTCGATCTCACCGGCGTGGATGCCGCCCTGCATCAGCGTGACCGGCAAGCCGCGTTCGCGCGCGGCTTCGGGCGTCAGTGCGCCGGACGTCGAGGCGACCAGCACCTTCATCGGCCGGCCTTCCGGCGTGGTGCCGAAGGTTTCGCAGCGCACGGCGGCCGGGTACTTCGCGGCGAACGCGTCGCACAGGGCGATGACCTCGTCGTAGCGACCGGTGCGCACGAAGCCACTGCGCTCGGACACCGTGGTAAGCGCATCCTGCGCGAGGGCGGGCAGGGCGACGGCGAGCAGGGCGGCCAGCAGGGGCGTGCGGTTCATCGGCGGTGGACGTCGGGAAGGTGCCCGCATCGTACCTGCCCGCCCGTGCGATCATGCCGGGCCGTTCCGTCCGGAGGATCCCGATGCGCAGCCTGTACTACGCGCCCGGCGCCGCGAGCATGGTCGTCCACTGGCTGCTCATCGAGCTCGCGCTCGACGTGGAGCTGCGCAAGGTCGACACCGCGGCCGGTGAGCAGAAGAGTCCCGACTACCTCGCGCTCAACCCCAATGGCGTGGTGCCGACCTACGTCGACGAAGGCCGGCCGATGTTCGAGGCCGCGGCGATCGCGATGACGCTCGGCGATCGCTACGCCGTCGGCCGTTTCGCGCCGCCGTTCGATGCGCCCGAGCGCGCCAGCTACAACCAGTGGATGTTCCATCTCGCCAACGCGGTGCAGCCGTTGTTCCGCATCTGGTGGTATCCGCACGAAGTCGCGGGCGAGGCGAATGCCGAACTCGCGCGCGAGCACGTCATTCCGCGCATCGAAGCCGCCTGGCAGCGCCTCGACGACCACCTCGCCAAGAACGGCCCGTACCTGCTCGGCGGCCAGCCCTGCGTCGCCGACTTCTACTTGACGATGCTGCTGCGCTGGTCACGCGGAATGCCCAGGCCGGGCGACCGCTGGCCGCACCTCGGGGCACTCGCGATGCGCATGAAGGCGCGCCCGTCGTTCGCCACGCTCTATCAACGCGAAGGCCTCACCGAGTGGGCCTGATCCTTACGCAACCGACCGCCGCATGCTGACTCTCATCATCATCGCCGTGACCGCGATCGTCTCGTGGGTCGCGTTCAAGAACCATCGAATCGCCGAGCGCCTGCTGCTGTGGCCGCCGGCGGTGCGCAAAGGCCAGGTCGAACGCCTGCTCACGCACGGTTTCGTGCACGCGGACCTGTCGCACCTGTTCTTCAACATGCTCACGCTGTTCTTCTTCGGCATGACGACGGAGCGCGTGGTCGTCGCGCTGGCGGGGCGGGTCACGTTCGTCTTCTTCTACGTGTCCGCGGTGATCGTCGCGATCCTGCCCAGCTACCTGCGCCATCGCGACGACAGCCGCTATCGCAGCCTGGGCGCATCCGGTGCGGTCGCGGCCATGCTGTTCGCGGCGATCCTGCTCGACCCGTGGATGACGATCTTCGTCCCCATTCCCGTGCCGGGCATCCTGTACGGCGCGGGGTATCTCGCGTGGTCGTTCTGGGCCGACCGCAACGGCACGGACGGCGTGAACCACAATGCGCACCTGTCCGGCGCCATTTACGGCGTGCTGTTCATGCTGCTGATGGATCACGCGGTGTGGCAGAACTTCGTCATACGGATCGCCTCGCCCCATCTGTGACGCTCACCGGCCCTGCATCGCGGCCGGTGTCTGCTCGTCGTTTCTTCCAGGAGCCCACCATGGACGTGCAGCACCAGCCCGACGCCGAACGCTTCGTCGTCCTCGTCGACGGCCACGAGGCCGAAGTGACCTACCGGCTCGAGCACGGCGTGCTCGGCATCACCCACACCGGCGTGCCGTCGGCGATCGGTGGGCGCGGCATCGCCGGGCACCTCGTGCAGGCCGCGTTCGACTACGCCCGCGCCAACGGCCTGCGCGTACGGCCGCTGTGCAGCTACGCCGCGCTCTGGGCGCAGCGCCATCCCGACTACGCGGACGTGCTCGCGGCCTGACCGCTGCTGCACGCCGAGCGCGGTTGTGACAGCATCCGCGCCCCACGCCCGCCCGACCTTCCCATGCGCCTCAACAAGCACATCAGCGACACCGGCTTCTGCTCGCGCCGCGAGGCGGACGGCCTGATCGCGGAAGGCCGCGTCACCGTCAACGGGCTGCGCGCGCGCGTCGGCGCGGAGGTGGGCGAGGGCGACGAGGTGCTGGTCGACGGCCAGAAGCTCGCCGTGCGCAAGGCCGCACCGAACAAGCGTCGCCACGTCTACATCGCGCTGAACAAGCCCGTCGGCATCACCTGCACGACGGAAAGCTCGGTGCCCGGCAACATCGTCGAGTTCGTCGGCCACCAGCAGCGCATCTTCCCGATCGGCCGGCTCGACAAGGATTCGGAAGGCCTGATCCTGCTGACCAGCAACGGCGACATCGTCAACGAGATCCTGCGCGCCGAGAACAAGCTCGAGAAGGAATACCTGGTGGCGGTGAACAACCCGGTTACCGACGAATTCCTGCGCGCGATGGCGCGCGGCGTGCCGGTGCACGGGCAGATGACGCTGCCATGCCGCACGGGAAAGCTGGGCCGCTTCGGCTTCCGCATCGTGCTGGTGCAGGGGCTCAATCGGCAGATCCGCCTGATGGCCGCGCACTTCAAATATCGCGTCAAGACGCTGGTGCGCGTGCGCATCGGCGCGGTCAAGCTGGGGCACCTGAAGATCGGCAGCTGGCGCAATCTGACCGACGCCGAGCTGCGCGCGCTGCTGCCGGGGCGCACCGACTGGTAAACGCGTCGATGCGGGCGTCACACGCGACCCATTAATTTCGTGTCGACGCCCCGTTCAAATTCCCGACGCTGCATGACATCCCCTTCGACGGTTCCCCGCCGCGTGCTCGTGCTGGCCGCGCCTGCGGTTGCCTGCCTGTTGCTCGCCGCCTGCCAGAAACCCGACGCCGCGTCCCGAACCCGCGCGCCGGGGTCGGCGAGTGCGTCCGCGAATGCCACCAATGCGCAGGCCGGCCTCAAGGACGTGCTGGACACCACGGCGACCCACGTCATCGGCATCAGCTATCCGCGCGGGTTGGCGAAATACCCGGGGCTGGCCGCGGAAGCGCAGCGTTATGCGGCACTGGCTCGCCAGCAGGTGCTGGACGCGGCCAAGCAGCGGCCGCCGGACACCGCCGCGGGTCCGTACGAGCTGTCACTCGAATTCCAGCTCAAGCACGAATCGCCCGAGATGGTGGTGCTGGCGGTCGACGGTAGTGCCTATACCGGCGGCGCACACGGCGTGCCGATGATCCAGCGCTGGGTCTGGCTGCCGGCGCACAACCGCATGCTGACGGCGGCCGACCTCTTCCCGCAGGCGCAGAGCTGGCAGCACATCGCCACCGACGTGCGTGCGCAACTGCACACCGAACTCGAACAACGCCTCGACGCCGACAAGGTCGAGCCGCGCGAGCGCGCGGCGATGCTGAAGTCGGCGTCGGCCATGATCGAAGGCGGCACCGAACCGAAACCCGATGACTTCGCCGTGTTCGAGCCGGTGCTCGACCACGCCGGCAAGATCACCGCACTGCGCTTCGTGTTTCCGCCGTACCAGGTCGGCCCGTATTCGGAAGGCATGCACACGGTGGAGTTGCCGGTGTCCGAGTTCGCGCAGGACATCGCGCCGGCCTACCGGCCACTGTTCGAGGCGACCGGCTGATGGCGCCACGCGCGTCGACGCACACGCCGATCGCGCGCGTACGTGCACCGGCCGCGCGACGCCGCGACGAACGCTTCCCCGACGTGCCCGAAGGCACCGCTCCCGAGCCGTCCGGCACCAGCCTGCGTGCGCTTCGCGAGGCGGCGGCCGCCTGCAAGCGCTGCGACCTGTGGCGGCCCGCAACGCAGACCGTGTTCGGTGCAGGTTCGCCACGGGCGCGGATCTTCGTCATCGGCGAACAGCCCGGCGACAACGAGGACATCGCGGGCGAGCCCTTCGTCGGACCGGCCGGGCAGCTGTTCGACCGCGCGATCGAGGAGCTGGGCCTCGACCGCAGGACGATGTATGTCACCAACACCGTCAAGCATTTCAAGTTCGAGCCGCGCGGGAAGCGCCGCATCCACAAGCAGCCGAATCCCGCCGAACAGAAGGCCTGCCACATCTGGCTCGAGCGCGAACTCAAGGCGGTGAAAGCCGAGGTGATCGTCTGCCTCGGCGCGATCGCCGCGAAAGCGGTATTCGGATCAAAGTTCGCGCTGATGAAACAGCATGGCCAGTGGCAGTCACTGCCGGACGGCCGCCGGGCGTTCGCGACGATGCATCCCTCGTGGGTGCTCCGCCAGCGCAGCGATGCGGACCGGGAAGCGGCCTTCCGCGCGTTCCGGACAGACCTCGCGTTGCTCAGCGAGATGAACGAACTTCACTGAGGCGGGGCGCGGCGCGTCTCACAGGTCGAGACGCCGCGCGTCGACGATGGCTGCGACTTCGCCGGAGCCGGCCATGAACACGATCGACAAGCTCGCGATCCTCGCCGACGCCGCGAAATACGATGCGTCCTGCGCATCCAGCGGCGGCAAGACGCGGGATTCCATCGGCACGGGCGGCATCGGCAGCACCGGCGGCATGGGTATCTGCCATTCCTACACGCCGGATGGCCGCTGCGTGTCGCTGCTGAAAATCCTGCTCACGAACTTCTGCGTCTATGACTGCGCGTATTGCGTGAACCGCCGCAGCAGCAACGTGCGGCGCGCGCGGTTCGCCACCGATGAGGTCGTGCGCCTCACGCTCGATTTCTACCGCCGCAACTACATCGAGGGCCTGTTTCTATCCAGCGGCATCATCCGCAACGCCGACTACACGATGGAACAGCTCGTCGAAGTGGCGCGATCACTGCGCGAGGACCATGCGTTCGGAGGCTACATCCATCTGAAGACGATCCCGGAGGCGTCGCCGGAACTGCTCGCGGCCGCGGGACGACACGCCGATCGCCTCAGCATCAACATCGAACTGCCGACGGAAACCGGGCTGTCCACGCTCGCGCCGGAGAAGACCGCCTCCAGCATCCGCGGTGCCATGGGCCAGTTGCGCTGGCGCATCGAGGAATCGAAGGAAGAGCGCGCGAAGGCGACGCGTGCGCCGGTGTTCGCGCCGGCCGGGCAGAGCACGCAGATGATCGTCGGCGCCGATGGCGCGGACGATCGGAGCATCCTCGACACCAGCGCCAATCTCTACGGCAACTACCGCCTGCGTCGCGTCTACTACTCGGCTTTCAGTCCGATTCCGGATGCATCGGTCGCGCTGCCGCTGAAGTCGCCGCCTCTTGTGCGCGAGCATCGGCTCTACCAAGCCGACTGGTTGATGCGCTTATACGGCTTCGAAGTCGACGAGATCGCGCCGCGCGACGCCGCTGCCGGCATGCTCGACCTCGATGTGGATCCCAAGCTCGCCTGGGCATTGCGCCATCCGGATCGTTTTCCCGTAGACGTCAACATCGCGCCGAAGGAAATGCTGTTGCGCGTGCCAGGATTCGGCACGAAGACGGTGAAGCGCGTGGTGTCGTCGCGTCGTTTCGCACGCCTGCGGCTGGACGACCTCGCGCGGCTCGGCGTTAGCCTCCGCAAGGTGCTGCCGTTCGTGCAGACGCTGGATCACCACCCCCGCGGCGAACTCGAACGCCCGGACCGCGTGCGCGCCCGTCTCGCGCCGCCGCCCGTGCAATCGGCGCTGTTCTGATGTGGCGCGCGGTGGTCGACCCGGCGTGGGATCTGGACGCGTGGCGCGGGCAGGCGCGTGTCGCGCTGCGCGCGGGGATCGAGCCCGAGTCGATCGAATGGAATTGCGACGGGACCGGGCTGCTCGGTGGGCTCGACCTCACCGAGGCCGAATTGGTGCGCGATGCGCCCGCCGTGCCCGGCGCGTTCATGCGCCTCGCGCAGTCCGTGCTGGCCCATCGTGATCCGCAGCGCCACGCGCTCGCATATCGCTTGCTGTGGCGTGTGTCGAACGGCGAACCGTCCCTGCTCGAACACGACGCCGACGTCGATGTACGCCGCGCCATGCAGTTGCAGAAAGCGGTGCATCGCGACGCGCACAAGATGAAGGCCTTCGTCCGTTTCCGCGAGGTTCCGGGCGAACCCAACGCCTTCGTCGCGTGGTACGAACCTGATCATCACGTCGTCGATCTCGTCGCACCGTTCTTCGCACGTCGCTTCGCCGGCATGCGCTGGGCGATATTGACGCCGTATCGCAGTGCCGTGTGGAACGGCGAGGCACTCGCGCTCGGCGACGGGGGGCAGCGCAGCGACGTACCGAACGACGACGCGGGCGAAGCGCTGTGGCGTCGCTACTACGCCAGCATCTTCAATCCCGCGCGACTGAACCCGCGTGCGATGCGCGCGGAAATGCCGGTGCGGTTCTGGAAGCATCTGCCGGAAGCGCGCGACCTGCCGACGCTGATGCGCGATGCGTCGAGACGTGTCGGCGAAATGGTCGAGCGCGCTCCCGAACCCGCGCGACGCCACGTGCCTGCACCGGTATTCGCGACGCCGGTGCCGCTCGATGACCTCGACGCTGTTCGCCACGCGCTGCGCGACTGCCGAGCCTGCCCGCTGTGGCAGCCTGCGACGCAAGCCGTGCCTGGCGAAGGTCCCCGCGACGCGCGCATCGTCGTCATCGGCGAACAGCCGGGCGATGAGGAGGATCTGTCGGGACGACCGTTCACCGGGCCGGCCGGTCGACTGTTCGATCGCGCGATGGTGGACGCGGGGCTCGATCGTGCGTCGGTCTATGTCACCAATGCGGTGAAGCACTTCAAGTTCCAGATGCGCGGCAAGCGGCGCATCCATCAACGCGCGAACGCGGCGGAGCAGGCGGCATGTCGCGGCTGGCTCGATCGCGAACTGTCGCTGCTGCGCCCCGAACGCATCATCTGCTTAGGCGCGACCGCCGCCACGGCGATGCTCGGTCGCAGCTTTTCGCTGATGCGCGAGCGCGGACGATGGCAGCCGATGGGCGACGGAACAGCGGTGCTGGCGACGGTGCACCCGTCGTGGGTCCTGCGACAGCCGCTGGATGCGCAGAACGACGCCTACCGCGGCCTGGTCGAGGATCTCGCGCGCGTTCGTGCCGTGATGGACGGGTTCGTCGACGGACGGGCGGCCCGATACACGCCGGTCGGCGCGGCGACGGACTAGCATCGGGCCTTCGTCGGAACGGAGCCCGTCATGTCGTCCAATCCCGTCAACTGGTTCGAGATCTACGTCGACGACATGGCGCGCGCCAGGCGCTTCTACGAAACGGTGCTGGCGCGAACGCTGGAGCAACTTCCGTCGCCCGACATCGAGATGTGGGCGTTCATGGCGTCGCCGGACGCGCCAGGTGCAGGCGGCGCGCTGGTGCGCTACGAAGGGCTGAAAGCCGGCGGTGCGTCGACGATCGTCTACTTCCGCAGCGACGACTGCGCGGTCGAGGCGTCGCGCGTGGAAGCGGCGGGCGGGCGCATCCACAAGCCCAAGATGTCGATCGGGCCCTATGGGTTCATCGCGCTCGCGGTCGACACAGAAGGCAACATGTTCGGGCTGCACTCGCTCAAGTGACGCCCGCGCGTTCGGACGAACGGTCGGGAAAGCGGGTTGTGGGCGCCCGCGATCGCGGGCAGGATCGAGCCATGTCCCCGATGCCCGCCCTCGCCATGAACGCAGCCCGCTTCGGGCGCGTCGACGCGTGCGTCAACAATAACAATCGCAATAACGCCAGCCCGCGGGCCGGCGATTAGCGCGCGCACTACACGCTGATCGATTCCGAAGCCCGCACTGAGAAGTGCGGGCTTCTTCGTTTTCATCCCCCACGAAAAAAAGGCTCCCGTCATGTGCTCCATCCTTGCCGCATTCGATCTCCGTCCCGACGCCGACCTGCGCGTGCTCCGGCCGCTCGCGCTCGCCATGTCGGCCCGTCAACGCCATCGCGGCCCCGACTGGAGCGGCGTACACGCCGAGGACGCCGCGCTGCTGGTGCACGAGCGGCTCGCCATCGTCGATCCGGTTGGCGGCGCGCAACCGATCGTGTCGAAGGACGGCCGCGTCGTGCTCGCGGTGAATGGCGAGATCTACAACCACGGCGAGTTGCGTGCGACGTTCCCGGACTATCCGTTCACCACCGGCTCGGACTGCGAACCGATCAGCGCGCTGTATGCGAGCGACACCGATGTCGGCGCGTGGCTCGATCGACTCAACGGCATCTTCGCGTTCGCGCTGTGGGACAGCGCGCAACGCCGCTTCGTCATCGCCCGTGATCCCATCGGCGTGTGTCCGCTCTATTGGGGACACGACGCCGACGGGCGCGTATGGGTGGCCTCGGAGATGAAGGCGATCGCGCGCAACTGTCCGGATGTCGGCCCGTTCCCGCCCGGCCACTGGTACGACAGCGCGACAGGGCAGCTGCGTCGCTACCACGTTCGCGAATGGCGCCGATTCGAAACGACCGAAGGCGTGCAGGTGCCGCTCGCGGAGTTGCGCGAGGCGTTCGAACGCGCGGTGCATCGCCAGCTGATGAGCGACGTGCCGTACGGCGTGCTGTTGTCGGGCGGGCTGGATTCGTCGCTGGTGGCCGCGGTCGCCGCGCGTTACGCGCGCCGCCGCATCGAGGACAACGACCAGAGCGAGGCCTGGTGGCCGCGCCTGCATTCGTTCGCGATCGGGCTGGACGGCTCGCCCGACCTTGCCGCTGCACAGATCGCCGCCGACGCGATCGGCACGGTGCATCACGGCTTCACCTATACGGTGGAGGAGGGCATCGACGCATTGCCGGAAGTCATCCGCCACATCGAGACCTACGACGTAACAACTATCCGCGCGTCGACACCGATGTTCCTGCTCGCGCGGCGCATCCGCGCCATGGGCATCAAGATGGTGCTGTCCGGCGAGGGCAGCGACGAGATCTTCGGTGGCTACCTGTACTTCCACAAAGCCCCGAACGCACGCGAGTTCCACGAGGAAACCGTGCGCAAGCTCGAAGGCCTGCACCAGTTCGACTGCCTGCGCGCGAACAAGTCGATGATGGCTTGGGGCGTCGAGGCGCGCGTGCCCTTCCTCGACACCGAATTCCTCGACGTCGCGATGCGCATGGACGCGACCGCGAAGATGGCCGGTGGCGGCCGCATCGAAAAAGCCGTGCTGCGCGAAGCGTTCGAAGGCTGGCTGCCCGATTCCATCCTGTGGCGGCAGAAGGAGCAGTTCAGCGACGGCGTCGGCTACGGCTGGATCGATTCGCTGAAGGCGCATGCCGAGCGCGAAGTCACCGATGCGGCGCTCGCAACCGCCGAGTTCCGCTACCCGATCAACCCGCCGCAAACCAAGGAGGCCTACCTCTATCGGACGCTGTTCGAGCGCTGGTATCCGGGCGAGGCCTGCGCGCGCACCGTGCCGGGCGGCAAGTCGATCGCGTGCTCGACGCCGACGGCCATCGCGTGGGACGCGGCGTTCGCCGCGGCGGCCGATCCGTCCGGTCGGGCAGTGGCGGGTGTGCACGAAGCGGCACTGGCACCCGCGGGCGAGACGCGCGTCACGCCTGCATGACTCAAGGTCGGCAGCCCCGCGCCCGTTAACGAACGGGAGAACGCGGGTCCGGCCGACGCCCATGGGTGGTCGGCCGCCTCGTCACGCAGTGATCGGAGCGGCATGACTTCCACCGGGGCGACCTCGAGCACCTCCCGCGACACCGCAAGGTCTGCGCGCGACCGGCGCCGGCTGCGCCTGCTCGCCGTGGGCTGGGGGCTGGCGGCGCTGCTGCCGGTGATTGCGGTGATCCTCGCCGCGACCGACTATCGCGAGTACCAGAACGCGCGCGAGTTGCGCAGCCGGCTGGTTGCCGACGCCGTGCAGCGCCAGTTGCTCGATCGCCTGACGCTGATCGGTCGCCAGCTCGAGGACGTGGTGACGCCGTCCGCCGACGGCCAGCTCGTTCCCATGCACGACGTCCACGTTCGACCCGTGACCACCGCCGATGCACCGGCGTCGGACTGGGCGGCAGTCGGCGTGCCCGTGCAGGTCGGGCGCACGTGGCAGCTGCCGGTGTGGCGACGCGTTGGCGACCGGGTGATCAGCGCGACGGTCGATGCGCGCGTGCTCACTGCCGTGGTCCGCGGCTATCGCCTCGACGGTCGTGATTTCGTCAGCCTGGTGCAGGACGGGCGCGTGCTGGTCGCCGGTTCGTTCCGCAGCGAGCGGTCGATCGGCGAATCGATGGCCGCGTCGCCGCTGTTCGCGCCGGAACGCGCGGCCCTGCGCGAAGGCCGCTACATCTCGGCCACGATCAGCGACGGACGCCGGCGCGAGCACGCATTCCGGCGACTCCCCGGCACCGGCCTGACCATCATCGTCGGTACCGAACCGCCGGCGTTGTTCGACATCTGGGGGCGTCCCGCCGGCGCGATCTGCCTGATCGCATTGCTGCTCGCGCTTGCATGGGGCTGGCTGGTGCGGCGCTTCGACCGCGCGCTGCACGTGCTGCACAACCGCGAGGAACGCCTCGAGCAGGCGAAGACGCTCGCGATGCTCGGCGAATACGAATGGGACCCGAAGGCGCGCGTGCTCCACGTCACCCGCCACGGCGCGCGCATCTACGGCTTGCCCGACGACACGCGCACGCTGCGGCTCGACGACGTGTTCGCGATGGTGCATCCCGACGACGTCGAGGCCGTGCGCGCGCTCTCGCGCTCGATGCAGCCCGGTCCCGAACCCACGGAAATGCAGTTCCGGATCATCCGGCCGGACGGCGTCGAACGCGCGGTGCTCGCGCGCAGCGTGTTCGCACGCGACGACGACGGCCATTCGATCGTCCGCGGTTTCCAGCAGGACATCACCGAACTCGCCGACGCGCGTGCGCGCGCGGTGCGTGCCGAAGGCGACTATCGCTTCCTGTTCGAACACAACCCGCTGCCGATGTGGGTGTTCGACCGCGCCACGCTGGAGATCCTCGCGATCAACGACGCGATGGTGGCGCACTACGGCTATTCGCGCGACGAACTGGTCGGCGCGAGCATGCTGTCGATCCGCCCCGAGTCCGAATACGACGCCGTGCGCAAGGCCGCGTCCGATGCATCCTCTGAACGACCCCAGGGCCGCGTGTGGACGCACCTGCATCGCGACGGCCACACGATGCGCATGGCGATCTTCAACCATGACATCGACTTCCACGGCCGCGCCGCGCGCCTGGTCGCCGCGCAGGACGTGACCGAGCGCGAGCGCGCCGAAGAGCGCTTCCATCTCGTTTCGCGCGCAAGCAACGACGTCATCTACGACTACGACGTCGACCGTGGCGAAGTGTGGTGGAGCGAGAGTTACTACACGCGCTTCGGCACCTTGCCGCAGCCGGTGGTCCCGGTGGACGAATGGGCGACGCGTGTTCACCCCAGCGACCATGCACGCGTCGTCAGCGGGCTGAAGGACGCCCTCGACGGCGGCGAGGACGAATGGCGTGAGCAGTACCGCTATCGTCGCGGCGATGGCAGCTACGCCCTGGTGATCGATCGCGCCTTCATCCAGCGCGACACCACCGGCCGTGCATTGCGCGTGGTCGGCGGCATGCTCGACATGAGCGAGCGCGAAAGCTACGAAGCGCGCCTGGCCTACCGCGCCACGCACGACGCGCTGACCGACCTGCCGAACCGGCAGCTGCTGCAGGACCGCCTGCAGCAGGCGCTGCTCAACGCGCAGCGCTACGGCCGCGACGGCGTGCTGATCTTCATCGACCTCGACGATTTCAAGCTGGTCAACGATACGCTCGGCCACAGCGCAGGCGACCAGGTGCTGTGCGAGGTCGCGCAACGCCTGCGTTCGGTGGCGCGCGAGACCGACACCGTCGCGCGTTTCGGCGGCGACGAGTTCGTCATCATCCTTACCGAACAGATGGGCGATAGCGGCGCGACCGAAGTCATCCGTCGCATCGGCGAAGCGCTCGCGCGACCGATCGATGTCGGCGACACGCAACACATGCTTACCGCCAGCCTGGGCTGGTGCCGCTTCCCGGAAGCCGGCAACGACGTCGAGACGCTGCTCAAGCATGGCGACCTCGCGATGCACCAGGCCAAGCGCCAGGGCCGCAACCGCGCAGTGCCGTTCCAGGCCGAGTTCGTCGACGGCGTGTCGCGCCGCGTGCAGTTGGTCTCCGAGTTGCGCCGTGCGCTCGAGCGCGACGAGTTCGTGCCGGTGTTCCAGCCGCTGTTCGACGGCAACGACCGTCCGGTCGCGCTCGAAACGCTGGTGCGCTGGATCCACCCGGAACGCGGGCTGCTGATGCCGGGCGAATTCATCCCGGTGTGCGAAGAGAGCGGCCTGATCGTCGAACTTGGGCGTCGCGTGCTCGACCAGGCCGCCCGTCACTACCGCCTGCTGGCCGACGCAGGCCTGCCGCACCTGCGCGTCGCCGTGAACGTGTCGCCCGCGCAGTTCAACGACGAGTTGGTGCAGCACGTCGCCGAAACCGTGCAACGCCATTCGCTGCCGCACGACGTGCTGGAACTCGAGATCACCGAAGGGCTGCTGATGCAGGACCCCGAACGCGCGATCGAGCTGATGCGGCAGATCGCGGAGATGGGCGTGAGCTTCTCGATCGACGACTTCGGTACCGGCTATTCCAGCCTTGCCTACCTCAAGCGTTTCCCGATCGACCGCCTGAAGATCGACCGCTCGTTCGTGCGCGACCTCGGCTCCGACGAGGACGACGCCGCGATCTGCAACTCCATCATCGGTCTGGCGCACGCACTCGACATCCGCACCGTTGCGGAAGGCGTGGAAACCGCGATGCAGCTCGACTGGCTGCGCGAACGCCACATCGACGAAGTGCAGGGCTACCTGCTCGGTCGTCCGATGCCGTTCGAGGAGCTGCTGCCGCTGCTCATGCGTTATGTCGAACGCGAACGCGCGGCAGTGATCGCGACGACCGAGATCGCCTGACGATTTCGGCGCGTTTCAGCGCGTCGCAGGATTCAGCGTCATGCGATGCGTGGCGTCTCCAGGCAGGAACGGTGTCGCGCGGCCGTGGACCCAGTCGTCATGGCCCGCCGCCCAATAGGGCGACGCCGGATTGCCGGTCGGCCCGCCGGGCACGTGCGTGATGCCCTCCGCCTCGTGCCCCGGCGCCACCACCATCCGCTCGGACGCGCCGAAATCGGGCGCGACCGCGCGTGGGGTCAGGCTGTCGCCATCGAGCGGTTCCGCGCGCATGCACAGGAGGCGACGCGCGAACGGCAGTGCGGCCGCGAGCGGATGGCAGATCGCTGCGGTGTTGCGCTCGCCCCACGTGCGCTTCGCCAGCGGGCCGCGCTTGGCGATCGTGTCGCGAACCTGCGCGGCGGCATCGTCGAACAATGCATCCCATGACACGTAGCGCGGGTTGAGCAGGTTCGCCGGACGCTGCGTCACCATCGGCCACGCGACGCCTTCCAGTTGCGGAATCTCCGGCATGTCGGCGTCCGCGCCGAGCGCGACGCGGGCGGGCATCAGCAGCCCTTCGCGCACGCGATCGAGCACCGCCTGTCGCCAGGCGCGCACGAAGCGGTATTGCACGGCATCGGCGCTCGCGCGCGGTTCGAGTGGGCCGCGATCGAGCATGCGCAGCGCCGAGCCGGATGGGCTGCGCGATGCGGCCTCGTGCATCAACGTCGCCCAGCGCTGCAGGAAGACGCTGCGGTCGTCGAGCTGGATCGCCAGCAGGTCGCGTTCGTCGAACCTGGATTTCGACATCAGGTCGTCGCGGATGCGTCGCGCACGAACCGCCAGCACGTAGCCGCCATCGCCGATGCGTCGCAGGTCGTCGCCGTCGGTCACGCGGGCGTTCGCCGACCACAGCCGGCCGGAGGAGGGATCGATCACCGACGGCGTGGCGGCGGTCGATATCGGCCACGGCGGGCAGGTCGCGCCATCGGAGATTCCCGCGCCGTTGCAACCCGCCGTGCGTTGCGGAACCGGCCCGAGCAGACGCCATGCGATGCGACCGCTACGGTCGGCGACCAGCAGGTTCTGCGCGGGAATCGCGGTCGCGTCGGCAACGCGCATCGCGTCGTCGATTGACGACGCGGTCGCCATGTCCAGAAGGCCGAGGTTCAACGCGCCCGGAAGATGTGCAACCCAGCGGCGCACCAGCGCACGGTCGTCGGCATCGAAATGATCGATCGGACCCCACGGCGTTTCGTGCACGTCGACGGTCATGTCGGGCAGCACACGTTCGTGCACGACCCGCGCCATCGGGCACGACGCGCGATGACAACCTGGCACGACGATCCAGTCCAGCCAGTCGCCATAGCTGTTGGTGAAACCCCATGCGACGTGCGTATTGCTTCCGACGATCACGCCGGGCAGGCCCGGCAACGTGAAACCGGTGACGTCGACGCGGCCGCCCGGTGCGCGCGCATCGCCATAACGCAGTCGCGCGCGTAGCCAGATATCCGGCACGCGCAGGCCCAGGTGCATGTCGTCGGCGAGGATCGCGCGGCCGTCGCGCGTCAGTGCGCCGGCGACGGCGAAGTTGTTGCTGCCGACCTCGGGGCGCGGCGTGAGCGCCGGAATGCGTCGCGCTTGCGCAGTCCAGTAGCGCAGGTCGACGGCATTGCTTGCGGGCAACGTCGCATCGCCACGCGGCGCGCCTTCCAGCGGCGCGTCCCAGCTGCTGCCGTCGCGCAGCACCAGCGCCTGCAGTGCGGGCGGCAACTTCGGCAGCGCCTGCGACAACGCGAGCTCGCGCGTTCCGTTGGCGTCCTGCAGGTCGTAATACATCGCGTAGCCAACCAGCGGCGTGTCCTCGATCGCCCATCGGCGCGGCGCCTTCCGTAGTAGCAGGTAGGGCCATGGGCGCACGCGCAACGAGTCGTTGCCGGCATTGATGCCCGCGACGTAGGCGTCGACCACTGCGCGACGGCCGCCGAGCGCGGCATCGAGATTCGTCGTGACGCGCGCACGCAGGCGGTCCTGCCGATGCTTGGCGTCGATCGGGAACGCGCGCGCTCCGAACAGTTCGGACAGCTCGCCCGCGGCGACGCGCCGCATCAGGTCCATCTCGAAGAAGCGTTCCTGCCCGTGCACGTAACCCAGTGCACGCATCGCATCGGCTTCGTTCGCCGCGTCGATGGTGACGACGCCGAGTGCGTCGCGCTGGATCGTCACCGGCGCCGACAGGCCGGGCAGGGCGACCTGGCCGTCCATTCGCGGCACGCTGCCACGCATCGCCAGCCACGCCGCCAGCGCCAGGAGCGCGACCAGAACCACCAGCGCGATCGCGACGCGCGCGATCCGTCGAGTCCAACGCGTCATGCCGATTTCCTCGTGAGCCCCGCCGTACTGTACGCGGGGCACGCGATCAGCGGCGGTCGATCCTGTAGACGGCGATGGACAGCGCCGTCACGCCTTCGGCCACGAACGCGGGCTGGCTGTCGAGGATGTCGCGGCGCTCCAGCAGGTCGACGCCCCAGTCGCGGCCATACAGGGCGAGTACTTCGTTTTCCTCCACGGAAAACGGCGGCCCGGCCTTTTCGTGCTGCGGATATTCGAGCGTGATCACCAGTCCGCGGCAGCGCGCCGGAAGGCGTGCGTAGAGCTCGCGCACGTAGCTCTCCCGCATCGTCGCCGGCAACGCGATCAGCGCCGCGCGGTCGAACACCGCATCGCAATCGCGTAACGCATCCTCGTCCAGCGCGAACGCATCACCGCAGATGATTTCGATGTCCTGCGTGCGGTAGTGCTGCCCGTATCGGCTGGTCGCGATCTCCGGCGTCAGCCCATGCTCGTCGAAGAACTGCTCGATGGCCCGCGACGACAACTCGACGCCCAGCACCCGCAAGCCCTGCGACGCAAACCACGCGAGATCGAGCGACTTGCCGCACAGCGGCACGAACACGCGCGCCCCGGCCTTCACCCCGAGTGCCGGCCAGTGCTTGAGCATCAGCGGCGTGGGGCGGTCCTGATGGAAGCCGATCCGCCCTTCGTGCCACCGCGAATGCCAGAAGCCTGCGTCCATCGCCCTAGTTCCCGTGCATGACGTTGCGCGCTGCGGTCACTCGACCAGCAGGCCTTCGACCTTCTGCCAGCCGCGCGGCAACAGGCCCCCGCGCGTCGCGCGCTGCCCGGTGTAGGCATCGAGTTCCTTGTACGACAGCGTCATCGTGCGCGAACCCGAGAGCACGACCAGCGACTGCTCCGGCGTGACCACCACGACGTCGACCACGCGCTCGGTACCGAGCTTGGCCTTCGGGATGTCGATGATCTTGTTGCCCTTGCCGCGATCCATCTCGGGCAGCTGGTCGACCGGGAACACCAGCACGTGGCCGGCGCTGGTGGCGGCCACGACACGCGCGCCCTTGCTGCTCGGCGCGACCGCGGGTTGCAGCACTTCGGCGTTCGGCGTCAGCGACACCATCGCCTTGCCGGCCTTGTTGCGGCTGACGAGGTTCTCGAACCTGGTGACGAAGCCGTAGCCGTGGCTGGTCGACAGCAGGAACGTCTGCTCCGACTCGCCGCTCGCGATCGACTGGAACGACGCGCCCGACGGCGGGGAGAAGCGGCCGGTCAGCGGTTCGCCATTGCCGCGCGCCGACGGCAGCGTGTGCACCAGCGCCGAGTAGCTGCGGCCGGTGGAATCGAGGAACGCGACCTGCGCGGTGCTGCGCGTGCGCACCGCGGCGAGCAGCTCGTCGCCTTCGCGATAGGACAGGCCGGCGGCGTCGATCTCGTGGCCCTTGGCCGCGCGCACCCAGCCCTTCTGGCTGACGACGACGGTCATCGGTTCGCTGGCAACCAGCTCATTTTCCGAGATCGCCTGCGCCGCGCCGCGCGCGACCAGCGGCGAACGGCGCTCGTCGCCGAACTTCTTGGCGTCGGCGACCAGTTCGTCCTTGATCAGCTTGCGCAGCTTCGACCGGCTGGCAAGGATCGACTGGATGCGTTCACGCTCGGCGGCGAGTTCGTCCTGCTCGCCACGGATCTTCATTTCCTCGAGGCGGGCGAGCTGGCGCAGCCGCGTTTCCAGGATGTAGTCCGTCTGTTCTTCGGTGAGTTCGAAACGCGCCATCAGCACGGGCTTGGGCTCGTCCTCGCTGCGGATGATGCGGATGACTTCGTCGAGGTTGAGGAAGGCGACGAGCAGGCCTTCGAGCATGTGCAGGCGGCGTTCGACGCGCTCGAGGCGATGCGTCAGGCGACGCGTCACGGTATCGCTTCGGAACTGCAGCCATTCGCTCAGCAGCGCCTTCAGGCCCTTGACCTGCGGCTTGCCGTCCAGGCCGATGATGTTGAAGTTGATGCGGTACGAGCGTTCGAGGTCGGTGGTCGCGAACAGGTGGCCCATCAACGGCTCGACGTCGACGCGGTTGCTGCGCGTGATCAGCACGATGCGCGTGGGATTGGCGTGGTCTGACTCGTCGCGGATGTCCTCCAGCCACGGCAGTTTCTTCGCGCGCATCTGCGTGGCGATCTGTTCGATCACCTTGCCCGGCGACACCTGGTAAGGCAGCGCGGTGATGACGATGTTCTGCCCGTCCTTGTGCCAGACCGCGCGGGCGCGCACGCCGCCGAGGCCGGTCTCGTACATCTGCAGGATGTCCGCGCGCGGCGTGATGATTTCGGCGGTCGTCGGGTAATCCGGGCCGAGCACGTGCTCGCACAGGTCGCGCGTCGTCGCATCCGGGTCGTCGAGCAGGCGCACGCAGGCGCTCACGACTTCGCGCAGGTCGTGCGGCGGCACGTCGGTCGCCATGCCGACCGCGATGCCGGTGGTGCCGTTGAGCAGCAGGTGCGGCAGGCGCGCCGGCAACCAGCTCGGCTCCTCGAGGGTGCCGTCGAAATTCGGATCCCAGTCGACCGTGCCGTGCGCGAGTTCGCCCAGCAGCACTTCGGCGATTGGAGTCAGCTTCGATTCGGTGTAACGCATCGCCGCGAATGACTTCGGGTCGTCCTGCGAACCGAAGTTGCCCTGGCCCTCGATCAGCGGATAACGGTACGAGAACGGCTGCGCCATCAGCACCAGCGCTTCGTAGCAGGCCGAGTCCCCGTGCGGATGGAACTTGCCGATCACGTCACCGACCGTGCGCGCCGACTTCTTCGGCTTCGCGCCGGCGTTGAGGCCCAGCTCGCTCATCGAATAGATGATGCGGCGCTGCACCGGCTTCAGGCCGTCGCCGATGAAGGGCAGGGCGCGGTCGAGCACCACGTACATCGAGTAGTCGAGGTAGGCGCGCTCGGCGTACTCGCGCAGCGGAATCTGCTCGAAGCCGTGGAAGGTGGAGCGGGGCGAATCGGTCATGGATTTCCGGGAGGCGACGCGAGCGGCGCTCGCGATGGCGCGGGCTCGGCCCGCGGGAGTTCGATTTCGCATGGATTCTACGTGCGCGCTGGACGTCGCCAGCATCCGGCGACGAGGTCTCAGCGGCCGCGACCGCCGCGCGTGCTGAATCCTGCGACGCCGTGCCGTTGACATCGCCTGCACCGGCGGCGAACATACGCGCCCTCGCCGGTGACGCCAGTCGCCGGCCAGGCCCGGGTGGCGGAATTGGTAGACGCACTAGTTTCAGGTACTAGCGGGTAAAACCGTGGAGGTTCGAGTCCTCTCCCGGGCACCATCCAAATGTTTCAGGAAGTCCCTCGCGGATCTGGAACGACCGAAAAGCCTCGCGAAAGCGAGGCTTTTTTGTTGCCTGCAAGCCCCGGAAGTCCCGTTGCATGGCCAGTATCGTAAGGATACGGTTGGGGATACGGCCGCCAGCGCCACCCGGTGGTGGGGCCCAGAATCTCCCTACCTCATGCCGCGCCAAGCCACGCCGCTCACGCAGGTTCGCCTGCGCAGTGCGAAGAACGACGACTTTCCACTGTGGGACGGTGGCGGTCTGCACGCCATCGTGACGCCGTCGGGCGAACGCCATTGGCGCTTTAAGTATCGCCGCCCGGACGGACGCGAAAACCGAATCGCCTTCGGCAACCTGCGTGAGGTGTCGTTGGCGCAGGCCCGGCAGTACCGCGACCAAGCGCGTGCGCTGTTGCGTAACGGCACGGATCCGGCGGTCGCCCGCCGTGCTACGAAGGATGTCGCCCGTTTGGAGACCGCAGGCGCCTTTGAGGCTGTCGCTGCGGACTGGCTGGCGTTCAAGGCAAAGGAATGGTCGGCCGAGACGTTGCGGAAGGCGACATATGTGACGACCACTTACCTCGTGCCGCGATTGAAGCGAACGACCATAGCGACGCTCAACACGCGCCAGGCAGCCGAAGTTCTCGAGGAGATCGCCGACAAGGCGCCCAGCTTGGCGGTAAAAGCGCGGCAGTACTTGGCCGGCATCGTCGATTTCGCGATCAAGCGCGGCCTACGAGAGGACGGCCGCGTCCTCGCGCTGAAAGGCACAGTCCCGCGCCACGCCAAGTCGCACATCAGTGCGGCAACGGAGATTCGCGAGCTGAAGCTGTTGTTGATCGCGCTGCGTGATTACTCGTCGCCGGTCACTCGCGCCGCTCTGCGCTTGGCTATGTTCACAGCCATGCGCCCGGGCGTCGTGGCTTCAGCTCGCTGGGACGAAATCAACCTCGATCTCGCCGAGTGGCACGTCCCAGCGAGCCGCATGAAGACGCGTCACGCGCACATCGTTCCTTTGCCTCGCCAGGCGTTGGCGGACCTCGAGTTGATGCGCCAGTTCTCTGGCGGTTCGGGCTACGTGTTTCCCGCACAGGCCCGCCAGAAGACGCCGCATCTGCATCGCGACTCCCTGTCGAAGGCGCTGAGAGATATGGGCTTTAAGGGGAAGCACGCGACCCACGGCTTCCGCGCTACGCTTCGCACAATCGGTCGCGAACGTCTGGGGATTGATATGGACGTTCTGGAGGCCCAGCTCGCCCATGCGAAGAAGGGTGACGTCAACAAGGCGTACGACCGGACGCAGCACCTCGAGGAGCGTCGACGGGTGATGCAGGCTTGGGCGGACTTTCTCGACTCGCTTACGGAGTGAATATGGCCCGCTCACCTCGGGCACCGTCGCAGCCGGTGCTGCAGTACGAGTTCACTCGCGGTGGGCCTGCCCGCATGCTTTGGAGCGACGCTGAGGGTGACATCGTGGCGCAGGAGATCGCGCTCGACATGATCAAGACGGGGTTGCTGCCCGTCGAGCACTTCGGCCGGATCATCCGCTCGATCCGCAAGAGGATGCGGGCTTGGTGTCGCCGGCAGGAACGCGTGGTGGTTCTTGCAGCCCGCAGGGCCCATGCATCCGAGAGGCAGGCTGCCGGACTGCGAAAGCGCGCCAAGGAGCGCGAGGAAAGCACGATCAAGGCGAAAATCCTGAAGGCGTCTCCGAAGCTTTCGGCTGCTGCGCTCGCGAAGCGCTTGCGGTGTACCGCCCAGTACGTGCGGCAGGTTCGTCGGACGAAGCGCATTACCTAGATCTTCGCTCTCGGTATCACCTTGCGAGTGCCCGACATTGCGGGCGCCATCAAGGTGTTTTCCATGAAACAGGGTGAACGAGAAGGGCCGGTCTGCCTGTTGACCTTGGCCGAGGTTCAACGTCGCGCTGGCTTGAGCAAGACACAGGTTTGGCGGCTGGCCCGCCGCGGTGCTTTTCCAGCGCCTATACATGTCGGCCGCAGCGCGCGTTGGCCGTCTGATCGCATCGACGCGTGGGTCGGCGCCGTCATTGCCGCGAACGCGGCAGGTCGTGATCCGTGAACGTGGCGCCGACCATTGCGCGTGATCTGAGGTTGGTCGCCGACGAGATCGACGCCGCGCTCGCCGAGCTGGCCAATCGTCCGAGTGAGGAGTCCCTTGAGCGCTCACGGCGCGCGCTGTGCGCTGCCCGTTTGCTGTTGGAGTCCGTGCACACCGCCAATCTCGCCGAGGGCATGGGGCGTGGCAGCTAACAGGCGTCGAACGAAGGGTCGGTTGGCTGCGGGCTCGTTCATCGCGATCCCGACGGCGGTGCTGGCGTCACGTGCCGTCGCTGAGTTGTCGGCGAACGGGAAACGCCTGTTCGTCGACCTTTGCGCGCAATATCGGTACGGACGCAACGGCGACCTCTCTCCGTCGCGGAAGCTGATGAAGCTGCGGGGCTGGACATCACATGCTTCGCTTCAGGCAGCCGTGGCCGAACTAGCCGACGCCGGGATCATCTAGCTAACGAGGCTGGGCGGTCGACACCGCGCCACGCTGTATGGATTTACCTGGCAGCCCATCGACCGGTGTGATGGCAAGCTCGACGTGGCGGAGACGACAGTCGCTTCGGGGCTGTGGGCGAATCCGCTACCGCGCCGCGCGAATCGCAAGCGCAAGCCCGTCGGACGGGCCACCACGGCCCCGGACACGGGCCAATCTGGCCCGGATGCGGGGCGGCTGGCTGCAGATGTCGGCCCATCTAACGGGCCGTTCGGGGCAGGTCGTTCGCATGCATTGGCCCTCCCGCTGGGCACCTCTAAGACTGTGCCATGTGCCGGCCTGGTTCCACGCCGCCGGAATTGGCGGCCCGGGCTGGCAAACCGTAGGTAGCAGGGCGACGAGGGCGGGGGGGCCGACGTCAATTCCGTCGAGAAACGATCCCACCGGCTGCCATCGTGCACATCAATCGAAAGGCCACGAAATGGAAAACCAGGACGCGAAGAAGGCACTCGATAACGAGCAAGGCCGGCCAAATCGAGTGTTTGCGCCCGCTGATCTGCCTGACCATCTGCTCTCGATCTGGGTGACGGAGTTCGAGCGAGTCCCCGTCGGTCACTTCGTGCAATCGGATAGAGGCGCAATGATCGATCTGTGCAGGCTCATCGACGAAGCCGCTAACGCGCAGGCGGCAATGGTGGCCAATCGCAATCGCGACACGACGGCGCATTGGCGGGCGTGCATGGCCCTCTGCCAGTCAGCGCGCCGCGCACTTCGGATGTTGCCGCATTCGAGGCAGTCGCCCCGGCGCGCTGGCGCATTGGCACAAGGGAGTGCGCGCGACGACGGTACGGCGTACGACCCGCCGGCGCGTGGCAGCCATGATTGGCGTGAGCTGTTTACCGGCAATGTAATGGATGCGCCCGCTCGGGATAGCCACCGTGCACCGCGGCGGCGGGCGACGTAACGCCGAGCTGCGATGTCAGAAGAGCGTCGGGCAGCGATGG
Source organism: Lysobacter claricitrinus (assembly GCF_045866565.1). Taxonomy (NCBI): domain Bacteria; kingdom Pseudomonadati; phylum Pseudomonadota; class Gammaproteobacteria; order Lysobacterales; family Lysobacteraceae; genus Lysobacter; species Lysobacter claricitrinus. The sequence goes on from NZ_BAAFZV010000002.1 coordinate 529,263, forward strand.
CAACGCCGCTGCGAGCGGTGATGCCCCGCCGTGGTGCTCCATTGCGGCTGAGCTCTTGATATGTTTTGGCCAGCGCCGATACTCGAGCACCGATGCACCTCTGGATGGGACATGGCACGCGCGATTGCGTTCCTCGACATACTTGGCTTCAAGAACCTTCTCCAGACTGAAGATCTCTCCGGCCTCGCCGAACGGTACGAAGCGGCGATTGCCGAAACCGAGAAGCTCAACGCGAAAAAGGTTTCGAGCAGCGCAACATTCAGCTTCCTGCCAAACCACGAGCCCGGGCAGCCCTGGTGTTATCGCCGGATCTTCTCCGATTCAATTTTTCTCATTGCACTAGACGACAGTGCAGAGAGCTGCCTGAAGCTCCTGTTCTACACGCGCGTGTTATTCGTCTGGATGCTCGTAAAAAAACTGCCAGTGCGAGGAGCTGTGGCGGCCGGTGACCTCTACCACAGCCCGGACACCGGCACCACGCTGGGCGCGGCGCTGACCGAAGCGTATCTGCTGGAAAAGAATCAAGAATGGGCGGGCGTATGCATCGGAGACTCAGTCTGGACCGCATACCCCGAACTCTTCGCCCAAGTGAAAGATCCCACTGGACCGCTGCAGTACTGCTTCATCCCATACGACATACCGTGGAAGAAGAAGGCCGACGGCAGCCCGGACGGAATGGAAAGCGCGCATTTCGCAATCAACTGGAGATTTAACACGGTCGTGGAGACCGGCGATATGGATCTCCTCACGCGAGCGCGCATCGACCAAGTACCGTCAAAGTTCGAGAATACACTTCGATACTTGGAGCTCGTGCGGGCGTCCGGAGCACGATTTTGGGGGGATGGGTCCGACAAACCGGCCGAATGGGGAACGGTATGGTTAGGACCGAGTAAGCCGCCCTTCAAAGATGGAAACACCAAGTAACCACGTTAGCCGCGAGCTTCCACGTCGTTGCCGCAAAGAACACTGCGAGGCCGGAAGAAGAGGCTGGGAGGGTCTATTGGCCATTGACCAGAATTCAGATTTCAACGAACAAACTGCTTTCCTTCTCAAGTCTATCGAGCAGATGCGCGCCGAACTGGCGATGAGGGAGCGTGGACCTTATGCGCGCTACGACCTGGTGACGACGCCCGATACCATTGACGGCGCACTCATGATGTTCCACGAAATGATGCGCGAGCATCTGCAAGTGTTAGCCAATGACGTAAACGCGCTTATTCGATGGGTTGCCGAGATCAAAGCGTGGGCTGTCGTGCTTTCAACATGCTCGGACTATGAGCGATTCTTTCTACATACAGTTCAATTGGCGCCGCTGATAACAAGCGCGGTGAGCCAGCCCTATGTGCTTAAGCAGCGCTTTGCGTTCTGCGCGTCGCACACGACTCATCAGGCAAATGCATTTGTACGCGCTGATTGGTCGGAAGAGCAGCTTCCCGCAGACGATCGTATCGGCGTCAATACACTTCCGCCCTTGGCCAAAGGTTGGACGGCGTGGCCAAAGTTCGAACAAGCCCTCGCAGATATAGACAGCGCGGACTATCGAGAACGCACCGGACAGTACAGATCGCGCTTTCAGCACCGCATCCCACAACGCTTCGGCTACGGTCACACCAATATCATCCAGCGCGAAATTAAGGAGGTGCCGGGTGGTCGTGAATATAGCTACGGATTTGGCGGCATTGAGCCAATGCAGCCAGAGGATGTGGTCGATGCGATCGATGCGCAGGCGGCTTACGCCATTAAGGCGCTTGCCGCATACGCAGATCTGCTTAAGGAACAGTTTGACCGTCTTGCCGCGGCCGTAGCGCCTCGGCTATAGGGCCGCAAAGGGACGGGACGCGCGTCGCGTGCGGAGCCGGTCAGGAGCGAGAACATCCAGTGACCACGCCAAGCATCCTCACGACGTCCATTCGCGCCGGTTTAGCTCATCTTCGGTTGGTTCGCGTGGACCCAACGCCCGAGCAGTTAGCGGAGGACGCGCGCGATGCGCTCGGCTGTATCGAGGTTGTCATGGAGGCAATTGCCGATGTGACAAGCCCCGCGAATTCGGAGCGTCTTTTCCTCGGCATTCAACTTCTTCGTGCGTCCTGTGACTATGCGCGCGCACTGGTTTTTCTATTTGCGAATAACCCAGTCGACCTTGCTGGCGCGGCGCTCGTCCTCCATGGGGCGCAGATTGAGGCGTTTCTACGAGCGGTGTTTTTTGCGCAACTCGCGACGGCGGAGGAATTCGCGGACTTTGTCGCCAACGACTTGGGGCCGCGGCGGCGGACCCGGAATAACAAGTGGGCGAAAATTTCGGTTCCCGACTTGGCCTTGGAAGTGCAGGAGGAGCTAGCACGCCTAGAGGGGGCCGAAGCCGGTACAGGCAATCTCGGCCGCATGGTCGAGAACGCATGGGACCCGCTTTGCGCGATGGTGCATGGGGGACGTGCGATGCACGCACTCTACGTTGACGGCCAGCGGCAAATTGGCTGCGCCGTGCCGCCCGAAATGCAATATCAGGTAACGGTGAATGCCGTCGCGATCGTCAACTTTTGCCTCGCATTTGCTTGCACGATATCTGGTTGGGCAAATGATCGTGACAACCCAGCCCTCGACGGTCCGGTCAGGCGATTTGATGATTTTGTGCGGCGACACAACGAGCGATTGCGTGCGGTCGGCCTCGAAGACTTGATTCGACCGCGTCGCTGATGAGTTGGCCGCGCCGCAGTGGCGCGCCTTATGTCCTCGGCTTCTCGCCCATTTTGTTGGACAGAATGTCGAACCAATGGACGGGCGGACTGTCGTCGACCGCTGCGATGTTCGAGGGGCGGAACAGCGCATGCAGGATGAGGATTCGGTCCTGCTCCGTGAGCAACGTCTTTCCGCGCTCTTCGTCGTGAGCAAAGGCGAGAAATGTCTTTACCATCGTCTCCCGTTCCTTCGCATCGCGCATGAGCGACAAGTTCTCGCTGAGCAGGCGCGCAACGACCTTGGTTACCCAGATAAGGCCGAACGCGGGCACGACAACCGGGACGAGCGCGAGTACGACCGACGTGTCCTTCCGCAGCGAAACAACGCTTAGGTGAGGGAGCGCGTAATAGAAGAAGGCGCAGAGGCTACCGAGGACTAGCACCGCAAAGGCGAATGCCGAGATGCCTGCAGTGATTGCATGACGGTTAGCCCGGCCCGACCAATATTGACTGGGTGCTGCCATCGCCAGTTGTTCGTCGTAGACCTTCTTGAGCTTATTCCACTGCTCGCGGATCTCATTCAGCAACGTTTCTGCAGCTTGGCTCCGCGACTCCATTGCGCCGTCGTGTTCCTCGCGCATGCTGGTCAACGCCTTGGCGGTCCTGTCGCGTTCTTCGATTAGCTCGCCACGAAGCGCTTCGAGCCCCGATACGGTTCGCTGCACTTCCTGCCGCTGCGATGCGAACCATGCCGAGTCTTCTGACGGTTGCTCAACCGACAACGCCTGAAGCGCATTCCCCAGGCTCGCGACGGAGATGTTCGGCCCGAAGCCCCCCATGATGCCGGCCGCGTCGCTCCGGGCTGAGAGTGCAACCATGACCGCGACGTCGGGTGCATCGACCCAGAGGCGCTCAAGCGCCGGTATGGATTTGGCGTAGGTAGTAAGTCTCAGGCCCTGTTCGATCTGGTTTACCTGAGACGCCATCTGGTTGCGTAGGTCCTCACCGGGCTGGCCTTCGCGCTGTTCGTTGTCGAGTGCGACGTAGCGCTCCGCGAACGAGCGAAGCGTGTCCAGGAAATTTCTCGTCTCGTCCCAGAAGTTGCGTAGATTTACCGAAGGAATTCGATCTACGGGGAATTGCCGCCAGAATTCGCGCTCCGAGTCTACCCATGCGATGACATCATCCGCAGCTTCAAATGTCAGCGCTCGGTCGGAGTTGTAGACGCGGGCGGTTACTGGAGATCTGAATGGTGTCATGGGGGCTGAGCATAAAGGCGTCGGACGAACCGTAGTTGCGGTCCGCCCCGATCCTACGGAGAAACCCTGTCGGGCTAACGCTGCGTCCGCGTCTCGTAGGGATACGAGAGGGGACACGATCCGGGGCATCGCGAGAAAAAATGCAGTTAGAACAGTAGGTTGCGCTATTCATCCGAGTCCTCTCCCGGGCACCAACACAATCGGCCGATGCAGTGTGATCGCATCGCCGGATTACGAAGAACCCGCCGATCGGCGGG
>NZ_BAAFZV010000002.1:533481-1474040 GCF_045866565.1 Lysobacter claricitrinus
TTCCTACGCGAAAACATTGGTTTCTGCTGCCGGGGCGCCAACAGGGGTTGGCATGCGCAACTCGACCTGCGCCTTCGTCGCCGCGCGTCCACCCAGGTAGCGTTCCCGTTTGTGGGGCCGCAGCCGCTCGAGGTCGACTTCGACGAATCCGTCGATGACGTCGGCGAAATCCGGGTCGGTGCCGAACGCGAGGAAGCGCGCGCCGCCGGGTTCGCACAGGTCGACGTACTGCTTGTAGAGCATCGGCACGCTCGCGCCCATCGCCGCAAGCCGCGCACGCAGGGCGCGAAGGCCGGTTTCGGCGTCGGTCGACGACTCGATCGTTTCCGGGATCTCGTACGGGCGCGCGGCCTCGATGCCGTCCACGGCGCCGTGCCAGCGCGCATAGAACGCAACGACGTCGCGTCGTGCGGCTTCCGGCAGCGTCGCGCTGATCGACACCGGTCCGAACAGGTAACGCACCCACGGCTGGCGCGCGACGTAGGCACCGATGCCCTGCCACAGGTAGTCGACGCTGCGGCTGCCCCAGTAGTCCGGCACCACGAAGCTGCGACCGAGTTCCAGGCCTGCAGCGAGCCGCGCAACGGCACGCGCGTCGAAACGGAACAGCGTCGCCGTGTAGAGACCGGCGAGACCGCGCTCGGCGAGCAGGTCTGCGACGCGTGCGACACGGTAGCCGCCGGCGATGCGCCCGGCGCCGGCGTCCCACAACACGATCTGGTCGTAGCCGCCGTCGAAACGGTCGACGTCGCGCGCACGGCCCGTGCCTTCGCCGACCGCGCGGAACGTGAGTTCGCGCAGCCGTCCGATTTCCAGCATCAGCGCGCTGTTCGCGGGCAGGCGGCCGACGCGGATCTCCTTGCCGTCGAATGTGCGGCCGAGGCATTCGAGCGATTCGACCTCGATGCGCACGCGATCGACGTCCATTGCCTCTGCGACTGGATGCGGGCCAGCGTCCGGCGCACGTTCCGCATCGAACCGCAACTTGCGCAAGCGTTGTCGAACCGACGTCGCGAACATGGCGGCGTCGAGCGTGGGCGCCATCGCGGTGCCGAACGCGAGTCGGAGCGGATGGCTGCGACGCGCGAACATCTCGCGCGCCAGCAGCAGGGTTGCCGCGGGCTTGAACACCGCGCTGGTGCCGTAGAAAAGCGCCGAGTTGCGCGCGTCGATGCGCACGGGAACGACTGGCGCGCGGTGGCGTCGCGCCAGCCGCGCGAACCCGTCGCGCCAGCGTCCCTCGCGCACGCCGCGCCAACCCAGGCGCGCGACTTCGCCGGCGGGAAACATCACCACGCATCCGCCCGCGGCGAGCGCTGCATCGATTGCACGGACCTGTGCCGACGCGCCGCGTCCGAACACGTCCAGCGGAAGGAATACCGGGCGTAGGCCGTCGATCGCAGTCAACACGTCGTTGGCGACGATGCGCACGTCCGGTCGCACACGGCCGATCGCATCGAGCAGCGCGAGCGCGTCGAGCGCGCCGGAAGGATGGTTGGCGACGACGAGCAGCGGTCCGGTCCGCGGCAGTGCATCGATGCCTGCGCCGCCGACGCGGTAGTCCGCGCCGAGGAACTGGAGCGCGGCACGCACCAGCGGCAGGCCGCGCAGGTCGCGATGCTTCTGCAGGAACGCGTCCATCGCCCCGAGTCGCGACCACCGCCGCACCCCGTGCAGGAACGGCCTGGCGACGTGCGCGCGTCGCCCGCGGAACCAGTCCGGGAGTCGCGACGTCAGTCGATCCTCGAGCATGGCGGTGCCTCCCCATTGGCTGGCGCCACGGTGACGTCGATCGGTGTCGGCGGGATGGCGGAAGGGCGTCAGGCCGATGACATCCCGCCGCTCGTCCACGGTCATGCCACCGTCACCCATCTGCAACACGTGCCGCGTGAAGCGGCGCTAGGCTGCGCGATCGGCCGCTTGGGCCAGTGGAGATTCGCCGATGAACACCCGACGTCGCCAGACGCCCGTGTCGAAGAACGCGGCGCGTGCGCGTGCCGCCGCTGCTAAGGACGCCGTATCGACCGTGACCGTCGACGCGATGTCGGCCCCCGTCGTCGAGCCGACTGCCCCGAGCGTTCCGGCTGCGCCGCGCGCAACGGCGGCGAAGCGCGAGTCGAGCGAACCCAAGCCCGTACAGCGACCGGCGGAACGCTGGTTGCGCCAGGGCTGCAAACTCACCGAGGCCGAATACGGCGCGCTGTCGGCGCTCAAGAAGCGCGCATCCGAGCTCGCGCGGCCGATGAAGCGCAGCGAGTTGCTGCGTGTCGGGCTGCAGGCGCTTGCGCGCCTCGACGACGCCGCACTGTTCGACGAACTCGACCGGTCATCGCTCGCGCGCCGCTGAGCGACGGCGCGATCGCGCCACGTGTTTCGACAGGGTTTTCCGGCTCAGCCTTCCGGCATGCGAAACGTGAGGTGGCGCGTGATCGTCACTGGCGCGTGGCCCGATTCGAACAGCCAACGCGACGCTGCGGTCACCGCCGCGCGGTCGAACACGCCGCCCGGCGTAGACGCGACTGCGCGAGCGTCCTGCACGTGGCCATTGCTGTCGATGGTGAAGCGAACATCCACCTCGCCTTCGATGCCGCGCGCGAATGCGTCGCGGGGATAGGCGGGCGTCGTGTCGCGAATGAGTTTCGGTGTGCCCGACGCCGCGGCGGGCGCGATGGGAGCGGGCGTCGTGACTGCAGTAGTCGCGTGCTCCACCGGCTGCGACGGAGGGAACGAAGGCAGCGGCGAGGCGGTCGATGAATCGTTCGACGCAGCGATCGCGCGCGGCTGCGGCGGCTGCACAGCGGCGTGCGCGTCGGTCGACGTCGCCGCGCGCGGCGTGTCGACGGTCGGTGCGCGCACGGGCGGCGATATCGGCGCAACAGTCGCCGCGGTCGCAGTGGCGACTGCCTGCGCGTCGGCGATCTTCTGCGCACGAAGTCGATCGACTGCGACAGCCAGGCGCGTCAATGCCGGCGCGTTGGCGTTCGCGCGCTGCAACAACGTCCGGATGCGCGTGGCCTCGACGTCGTCGCCGCGGTCGACGGCCTGCTCGACCGCGATCACGAGGTACGGCTCGAGTTCGGCCAGCGCCGACAGATCGGCCGGCTTGGCGAGTCCGCGGTCGCGCAGTGCGAGCAGGAATTCCGCGGCGTTCTGCCCCTCCGGCGCGTACAGGCGGTTCGCCGCGAACGCGGCGCGCGCCCGGGTTTGAAGGTCCGAGCTCGACAGCGCCGAGAGTTTGGCTGTGGCCGGCGCGGCGGTCGCGGGCGCGGCGTCCCGACTGCTGCAGGCCGCGAGCGCAGCGCCCGCGAGGAGTCCAAGGACGATCAGGCAGATACGGTCGGAGCGATGCATGGCGATTCCCGGGTGGCGCGCGCACCGTACTGCCGCTTTGTGACCGTTCGTCGCGATCATTCGGGCGCCCGGTCGTCGGTGCGACGCACCTCACAAGGCGAGCGCCGCGAGCTGCCGCGACCGGGTGAGCCTTGTCCCGCTCTTCACCGTCGACGCGCGACGTTCCGCGTGTGTGACCTCGATGGATGGAAAGCCATGACCAAGCGAGAACTGATCGAGCCAAACCCGGGTGACAAGCGTTATGTGCGCCGCGACGCGAAGGGCCGATTCGCCGAGTCCGACAACGTGTCGCGTTCGCTGTCGCAGGACCGCAAGCGCGATGCCAAGCACGATGCCGGCCCGGGGCAGGGCGATCGCGGCGATCACCACCCGCGTACCCATTGACCGCCAGCACAGGAAACCCGCGGATCTCCGCGGGTTTCCTGCATTCGCGCGATCAGTGGCGGGTGGCGTTGCGGAGCCGGTCGTCGATCGCGATCGCAGTGACGTGCACGCCCTGGATCAGCGGTGCGTCCACGTGTTCCGGATTGATGAGCACGTTGCAGCTGTCCTCGGACAACGCGCTCGGTACCTGCGCAGCCAGCGATTGATGCGACGTCGACCAGGCGTCACCCACCTGCTGCACGTCGCGTCGATAGGGCCGCTCGCGCCACGTCGACGGATACGCCTGCACGACCGTCACGCGCGCGCGAGGCAGGTTCGCCCTGGCGAGGTGGGCCGTCCGCGGCGGCTCGCCTTCGCAGTGCACGAGGAATTCGAGCAGTGCGGCCGATGGCGACATCGACGCGTACACCGCCGGCGTACCGTCCGAGGTCCAGCGTCCCGCGCTGTTCGGTCCACCACCGAAGGGCTTGTCCTTCTGGTCGTCGGTGACCACGCGATAGACCGTCACCGTGCCCGGGTGGTCGGCGCTGTGTTCCGTCGCGCCGAGGTGGTCGGCGGTGGGCGTCGCGGTCAGGTGCGCGGTCGCGGAAATGGGGTCGCTGGCGGGAAACGTGTCGCGCAAGGCCTCGTCCAGCTCCTTTTCAGTCGGGGTCTGCGGCGTTGTCTGCATGGGCGTCAAATCCGGAGTCGGCGCGTGCGTCGTCGGCGCGTTTTAACAAGGCGTACTCATGGCAGCGGTGAAGCTGCAGCCGCTTAGGAGGTTCGCCATGACCAGCCGGCCCGTTGCATCGGTTTCCAGGGAGACGCCGCCGACCGTGGTGCGTGCGCTGCTGTTCGAGCGCGACCATCCGAGTCGCGAGATCGGGCCGGCCGAACTACGCGAGCACTCACCCGTGCCGGACGAGCGCCTGCTGTGGGTCGACGTGATTTGCGCGAACGGGCTGCCGGACGCGCTCGCGCCGCTCGGTGCGGATACCGCGCGACTGGACCCGACTGCCGCGAGCGAACTCGGGCTGGTCGTCGGGGGTGACTGGAAATACCTGCACGTGCGCGCACTCAACTGGCACGACGGAAGCCGCCCCAGCGACGTGCCGGTCGCATTCGGCATCGGTCCGAACGTGGTGTTGACGGTGCATCGCGAGCCCGTCGACTTCATCTCCGCCGTGCTCGGCAACGAAGCCGACCACCTGCGCGTCGGCCGCATGGAGGCGACGAGTTTCGCGACCACGCTGATGGACCGCATGCTCACTGACTATCTCGACGCGCGCGATGCATTCGAAACACGGCTCGATCGCCTGGAACTGCTGATCCTGCGACGCCCGGACCCCGCGCATCTCGGGGAATTGCAGGCATTGCGGCACCTCGCGTCACGCCTGCGACGTCACCTGGCATCGCAGCGCGACCTGTTCGATGCGCTGGGTCGCCCGGACTTCGACCCGCGGCAATCGGAATCCGCCGAGCGCCACTGTCGCCTCGTGAGCACGCGCTACAGCCATGTCATGCAGTCGATCGAAGCCGCGCGCGAACTCGTGAACGGCAGCTTCGATCTCTACACCTCGCGCACCGCGGAAAGCACGAACCAGGCGGTGTACACGCTCACCGTGGTCACCGTGGCGATGGGCCTGGCGGCGACGGTGGCCGGCGTTCTAGGCATGAATTTCGAGGCGCCGTTGTTCCAGACCGGGACTCACGGCTTCTACGTCGCCGCGGGCGCGATCGGTGCGGTACTGGTGGCGTCGGGCGCGTGGGCCGCGTGGCGCCTGCGACGCAACGTGCCCTGAGCGACGTCGCCTTCATGAACGTGTGAGACGATCCCGTTCATGAAACGAAAGAATTCGAGCAAAGGTGGCGCCGCCAAGAGCGGCGGCACGAAGGGCCCGGCCGCGCCGACGCGCGGTGGTGCATCCAAATCCGCAAGCGGTCCCAAGCACGCATCCGGGCCCAAGCGCCCGGGCTGGATGCCCGAACCTCCCAGGCCGCTGCGCGGTGCACGCGGTGGTGCGCCATCGGTCGATCCGCACGCACAGCGCGAGGCGTCTCGCTACGAGAAGCCGATCGGCAGCCGCGAAATGATCCTGCAGATGCTGGCATCGGCCGACGGTCCGCTGCCCATGGATGTCATCGCCGAACGGCTCGGCATCGACGACGACGAACGCCGCGATGCGTTGGGCTTCCGCCTGCGCGCGATGCTGCGCGACGGCCAGCTGCTGCAGAACCGCAAGGGCGAGTACCTGCCGGCGCAGCAGGTCGACCTGATTCCCGGCGTGGTCATCGCGAACCCCGATGGTTTCGGTTTCCTCAAGCCCGATCCCGGCCACGGCGACGACCTGTTCCTTCCGCCGTTCGAGATGCGTCGCGTCATGCACGGCGATCGCGTGCTGGCGAGCGTCACCGGCGTCGACCGTCGCGGCCGTCGCGAAGGCGCGATCGCCGAGATCCTCGAACGCCGACTGACGCGCCTCATCGGTCGTTACGAAACGCGCGCCGGCGTGGGCTTCGTGATACCGGACGATCGCCGCATCCAGCAGGACATCCTGATTCCGCCGGATGCCAAGAACGATGCGCAGAACGGCCAGCTCGTGGTGTGCGAAATCACCGAGATGCCGGACGGCAAGCACGTGCCGATCGGCCGCATCCTCACCGTGCTGGGTGATCGCCTGACCGCGTCGCTCGCGGTGCAGGCGGCCATCCACGGCCACGATATTCCGCACGAGTTCCCGCAGCCGGTGCTTGAAGAGGCGGCGGCGATTCCGATCGAGGTCGACGCCGCGACGGCCGGTGGCCGCGTCGACCTGCGCAAGGTGCCGCTGGTCACCATCGACGGCGAGGACGCGAAGGATTTCGACGACGCGGTCTACGCCGAACCCAACCGCGATGGCTTCCGGTTGATCGTCGCCATCGCCGACGTGTCGCATTACGTGCGGCCGGGCACGCCGCTCGACGACGAAGCGCAGAAGCGCGCGACCAGCGTGTACTTCCCCGGTTTCGTGGTGCCGATGCTGCCGGAGACGTTATCGAACGGCATCTGCTCGCTGAAGCCCAAGGTCGACCGCCTGTGCTTCGTCTGCGACATGCAGGTCGATCGAAAAGGGCAGGTGACGTCGTCGAAGTTCTATGAAGCGGTGATGCATTCGCACGCGCGCCTGACCTACACGCAGGTCTGGAACGCGATCGGCGACGTCGACGACGCGGCGCGCGAGGATGCGCTCGGCGTGATCGGTTCGCTGCGGCCGAACATCGAGCACCTGCACCAGCTGTTCGGGATCCTCGTCAAGGCGCGTGAGCGTCGTGGTGCCATCGAGTTCGAATCCGGCGAAGTGCGTTTCGTGATCGGCCCCAAGGGCGAGGTCGTGCAGGCCGGCATGCTCCAGCGCAACGACGCGCACAAGCTGATCGAGGAATGCATGATCGCGGCGAACGTCGAGGCTGCGAAGTTCCTGATCGCCGCCGATGTACCCGCGCCGTTCCGCATCCACGAGCGGCCGCCGCAGCAGAAATACGAAGACCTGCTCGAGTTCCTCAAGGAATTCGGCCTCAGCATGCCCGCATGGTCGAAGGTGCAGCCCAAGGACTTCACGAACCTGCTGAAGAAGATCCGCGAACGGCCCGAGGCTGCGCTGTTGGAATCGGTGTTGCTGCGTAGCCAGGCGCTCGCCGTGTATGCGCCGGAGAACGTCGGCCATTTCGGCCTGGCCCTGGAGGCGTACGCGCACTTCACCTCGCCGATCCGGCGGTATCCGGACCTGCTTGTGCATCGCGCAATCAAGCACGCGCTCAGCGGGGCGAAGCCCGAGAAGTTCACGTACTCGCCGAGCGCGATGGCGCAGCTGTCGCTCGACTGCTCCGCGCGCTCGCGTCGTGCGGACGAAGCCGAGCGCGAAGTCGACGAACGCTACCGTGCAGCGTGGATGGAGCAGCACGTCGGCGGCGAATTCGACGGCACGATCAGCGGCGTGACGAGCTTCGGGCTGTTCATCGAGCTCGACGGATCGAAGGTCAACGGCCTCGTGCACGTCACGCAGTTGCCGAATGATTTCTATCACTTCGATCCGATCCGCAAGACGCTGACCGGCGAGCGACGCGGACGCGAATACCGCTTGGGCGATCGCGTGCGCATCGTCGTGCTGAAGGCGAGCGTCGAGGATCGGCGCATCGATTTCCGGTTGGTCGGCGAGGAAGCTCCGGGGGGCGCGAAGCCGTTGCCGCCGCGGGGGCAGCCGGCGAAGAGGAAGAAGACGCCGTATTGATGCGTGGCGGTGCGTGGGCCCTCCCGGCAACGGCCGTTTCGCGTCAGCCGGGCCGTTCACGCGAGAAAGCGGGTTTTGGCCCGCGTTGCGACCCGTTGGAGGCCGTCCTGAGCGGGTTTTTCCGCGGCGCGGCACAATAGGCGCATGAGCAAACAGAACCAGTGGATCGCCGGCATCAATGCGGTATCGGCGGCGCTTCAGAACGATGCGGAGCATGTGCGCGAGGTGCTGCTGGAGGCGGGGGCGAAGAACCCGCGCATCCAGGAGATCGAGACGCTCGCGCGTCGCCTCGACATCGACGTGCGGCGCGTGGCACAGCAGGCGCTCGATGGCGCCTCCGGCGGCGTGCGGCACCAGGGCGCGATCGCGCGGTACGTCGCGGCCAAGACGTGGAGCGAGAACGAGCTCGAGGAGCTGGTGCAGGCGGCGGACGGCCGGGCGCTGGTGTTGCTTCTCGACGGCGTGCAGGACCCGCACAACCTCGGCGCCTGCCTGCGCAGCGCAGCGGCGGCGGGCGCGACGGCGGTGGTGATTCCCAAGGACAAGTCGGTGCAGGTGAACGCGACCGTCCGCAAGACGTCCGCGGGCGCGGCGGACGCGGTGCCGGTGGTGCCGGTCACCAATCTCGCGCGCACGATGAAGGACCTGCAGCAGATGGGCGTGTGGTTGTACGGCCTGGCGGGCGAGGCTGATAGTTCGCTTTACGCGATCGACCTTCGCGGCAACGTCGGGCTCGTACTGGGCGGCGAGGCCGACGGCCTGCGTCGCCTGACGCGTGAAACCTGCGACGGACTGGTGTCGATTCCGATGCCCGGCGCGGGCACCACGGCGGTGGAAAGCCTCAACGTGTCGGTCGCGGCCGGCGTCACGCTATTTGAAGCCGTGCGCCAACGGAGTGCCCGCTGATGCAGGACGACGCACTCATTTCGCTGCACTGGTACGACGTCGTCGGCCTCGGCGGCACGCTCGCCATCCTCATCGCGTTCGCATTGCTGCAGTCGCGCCGACTGTCCGGCACCGGCATCACCTACCAGCTGCTCAACCTGTTCGGCGCGGCGGGGATCCTGGTGTCGCTGGTGGGCGGGTTCAACCTGTCGGTGTTCCTGCTCGAGCTCGCATGGGTGGCAGTGAGCGGCTACGGCATCGCCCGGTCGCTTCGCGAACGCCGCGCGCAACGCTGAGCCGCGTGCTGCATCCATCGCGCACGACCGTCCGTAGCAACGGGTGAGCGCGCCAGTTCGGCGCGCTTGCGAGCGTCCGGCGCGGGTGGCATAACCGTCGGGCCTTCGGCAACGGTCGGGGGATGCAGTGACCGCCATCGCCAGCCACAGCTTCGGGGCTTCCATGCTCACCACCGCGCCCGCCACGGACGACATCGACGCGCACGCCGATCTGCTGCTCGACGTCGCGCAGGGTGACCGCAGCGCGTTCGAGCGGCTCTATCGCGGCGCGTCGTCGCGCCTGTTCGCGATCTGCCTGCGCCTGTTGCCCGATCGTGCGGAAGCCGAGGACGTGCTGCAGGACGTGTTCACCACGATCTGGCACAAAGCCGAGCAGTTCGACCCCGGCCGCGCGAGCGCGATGGCATGGATGGCGATGATCGCGCGCAACCGCTGCATCGATCGCCTGCGCTCGCCCGGCCATACGGTGCGCACCACCACGATCGAGCTCGGCGACGAACTGCCCGACCACGGCGACACGCCGGTCGACGCCGCCGAAGCCTCGGACGACCGCGACCGCCTGCAGCGCTGCATGCAACGGCTCGACGAACGCCGGCGCGGCCTGATCCGCACCGCGTTCTTCGACGGCGCGACCTACGAAGAACTCGCGACGCGTTCCGGTGCGCCGCTGGGATCGGTCAAAAGCTGGATCCGGCGCGGGCTGTTGCAGCTGCGTGCGTGCCTGGAGCAATGAGCATGCGCGAGCACGATCCCGATCGCGATCCGCCCACCGCCGACACGCTTGCCGGCGAATACGTCCTCGGCGTCCTCGATGAGCGCGAGCGTCGCGACGTGCGCCTGCGCATCGCCCGCGATCCCGCGTTCGCACGGCTGGTCGACGACTGGAGCCGCCGTCTCGATGCGTTGAACGATGAACTGCCGCAGGCCGCCGTGCCCGACCACGTATGGCCGCGCATCCGCACGCGGTTGGGGTGGTCGCCGGTCATGAGTTCGCGGGATCCGGATGGTGTGGGGCGCTGGAAAGCCGCGGCCGCGGCCGGGTTCGCCGCCGCCGCGGTGCTCGCGGTCGTCGCGCTGCAGAAACCGCGCGCGATCACCGCGCCGGCACCTCAGGTCGCAACGCAGGCCGCACCGAAAGCCGCGGCGCCGATGCCCGAAATGCCGGTCACGCGCCTGGTCAAGGACGACGGGCAGATCGCCTATCTCGCGACCGTCGACATGCACGGCGGCGGCATGTGGCTGGTGCCCGTGCCCGGCGCGATGTCGGAGGACGGCATGGCGCCGGTGCTGTGGCTGCTCGCGCCGGGTCAGAAACCGAAGTCGCTCGGTTACGTCGGCGCGTGGAAATCGCACTGGGTCGACGTACCGAAGGCCGAGCTGCACGCCGGCATGACGTCGGGCTGGAGGGTCGCGATCACGATGGAGCCGGTCCAGCCCGTCGCGCCGCAGTCGCCGTCGTCCAAGCCGATGGCCGCGGGCACGCTTTCGCTGTAGCGGTCAGGCGTTGCTCGACGGCGCGCCCGCGCCGCCGAGCATCGGCCACGCGTTGACGATCTTGCAGAACAGTTCGGCGGTGCGTTCGGCGTCGTATACGGCCGAATGCGCTTCGCTTGCCTGCCAGTCGATGCCCGCGGCCTGCAGTGCCCGGCCGAGCACGGTCTGGCCGTAGGCAACGCCCGCCAGTGACACCGTGTCGAACACGCTGAAAGGGTGGAACGGATTGCGCTGATGCCGCGACCGCGCCACCGCCGCGTTGAGGAAGTTCAGGTCGAAATGCGCGTTGTGGCCGACCAGGATCGCGCGCTGGCAGCCGTGCTTCTTCATCGCCGCGCGCACCGGTGCGAACACCACGTCGAGCGCCTGGCGTTCGTTCTTGGCGTCGCGAAACGGGTGGTCGATGACGATGCCGGTGACTTCCAGCGACTTCGGATCGATCTCGGTGCCCGGCGCGGGCATCACGTGCGCGTTCGTTGTCGGGCACGGCACGATGCGTCCGTTCGCGTCGAGATCGAGCGGGATCACCGCGATCTCGAGCAGCGCATGGCGATTCCAGTCGAAGCCGCCCGTCTCGACGTCGACGACGACAGGCAGGAAGCCGCGGAAGCGCGTGGCGAGTGAAGGCACGGGAGGCGGGGGAGTCGGTGCGGCCCGGAAGCCTAGCAGACCGGCCACGAGCGGCCGTCAGCCGACGATGCGCGTGCCCAGCACGATGCCGTCGCGGCGGTAGGCGTCGAGCAGCGCGATGCCGGCGTCGACGAACGCCTCGACGTCGTCCGCACCGACCTCGGACGCGAGCGCGCGCAGATGTGCGTCGCCGCTGACGGCGGCCGCGCCGCCCAGGCGTTGCAACAGATGGAACGCGAGCGGGCTGAGCGCGTGGAAAGCGACCGTGCCGTCGCTGCGTCGATTCACCAGCAGCAAGGTGGGTTCCGGCGAATCGGGCCGCATGTCGGGCGCGATGCGATGCACCGGCCAGTCGTAAGCCAGCGGCCACGCGAGCGAGGACAGCAGCGGAACACCTGCGCGCAGGTCGCCATCCGGATCGTGCGGTGTGCCTTCGACCCTGTCCTCGCTGATCTGCAGCGCGAGTTCGACCCACTCGTAGTGCGCGAGCTCGCGCAGCCACGGTGGATCATCGCGGCCCGACGCCGCGCGTGCGTCGAGATAGCGCATCAGTTCGCGCGAGAGCTCGGTGAACACCGGCGTACGCGCGCCGTGCTCGCGCAGGAAATCGCGAACGAGCTGTCGCCATGCGCCGTCGCCGAGCGTGGCGCGCATCACCGGGAACGTTCCGGCCAGCAAGGATTCGACGTTGTTGAAGACGAGGTCCGCGTAGACCTTCAGGCGTCGCGCTTCGATGCCGGCCGGTGGCGAAGCGACATCGGGATCGCGGACGTACGCGCCCAGCGCGTCCAGCGAGTCGAACGCGTCAGGCCGCATCGCGCTGGCGGCCCGACGCACGCGCGAGCCGCGCGCGCACGCCATCGAGTTCGAGAAGAAGTTCATCGAACGGCGGCAGGTTGAAGTCGCGCTCGAGCAGCGTCGGGCGCGGGCCGAAACGCGCGTAGGCGGCGTCGAGCAGTTCCCACACGGGTGCCGCGACGGGTGCGCCGTGCGTGTCGACTTTCAGGTCGTCGGCTTCGTCGTAATGACCGGCGACGTGGATGTAGGCAATGCGCTCGCCGGGCAACGCAGCGAGGAATTCGTGCGCGTCGTAGCGGTGGTTCGTCGCGTTGACGACGATGTTGTTGACGTCGAGCAGCAGGTCGCAGTCCGCGCGTTCGAGTACGTCGTTGACGAAGTCGATCTCGCGCATCGCCGCGGCGTCGCCGGTGTCCAGCGTCGCGTAGTAGGAGATGTTTTCGACGGCGATGCGTCGGCCGAGCACGTCCTGCGTGCGGCGGATGCGGTCGACCACGTGATCGACTGCGGCGCGATGGAACGGCAGCGGCATGAGGTCGTACAGCTGGCCCTGCGTGTCGGTGCAGGCCGACAGGTGCTCGCTGTAGAGCGGGCAATGGAAGCGATCGAGGAAGCGACGCAGCTTCAGCAGGAAGGTGTCGTCGAGTTCGCCCGGCCCGCCCAGCGACAGCGACAGCCCGTGGCAGACGACAGGCCACCGCGCGGCGAGTGATTCGAATGCGTCGCCCAACGTGCCGCCGACGCCCATCCAGTTTTCCGGCGCGACTTCGAGGAAGTCGACGCTTGTTTCCGAAGCAGCCTGCAGCGGGCCGATCAGGGCCCGCCGCAGGCCAAGGCCCGCGGCATCCGGAGCGAGGATGCGCGACGCGGCCATCAACGCCCGATCAGATCGAACCGCCGCACTTGCCTTCGCCACATTTGCCTTCGGCCATCTTGCCGTCCGCCATCTTCTTGTCCGCGACCGGCTGCGCCTTCGGCATCGATGCGTCCGCCGTGGTCGTCATCTCGGCAGCCTTCTTGTCGGCGCCGCACTTCGCTTCGGCTGCCTTCTTGTCGGCGCCGCACTTGGCTTCGGCCGTCTTGGCGTCGGCCTTGGCGGTCGTGGTCGGCGGCGCGTCGGCGGCCGAGAGCATGTAGCCCTGCGCAAGCGGAGTCGACGCGAACGCGGTGCCGGCGAGCAGCAGCGAGCCGGTGAGGGCGGCGAGGGCGGGGGTCTTCAGGGAACGGGACATGGGGTGACCTCGTGTCGGGGGCGGCCGGGCCGCGAGCCGCGATGCTAGCGCGGCGGGGTGGGTTCGGCAGCCGGGGACCCCGGCCGTCCGGACGCCGGTTCATCCGGCGTCAGATCATCACTACGGCGCCGCGCGACACTCGGATGCAGCCGGCGCAAATAAAAACGGGCGACCCGCAGGCCGCCCGTATCGCGACGCGACGTCCGGTCAGAGCGTCGCCGTATTGCTTTCGTCCGCCTTTTCGCGCGGCGGCAGCGCTTCCTCGCCGCGCACGAGGAACCAGATATTTTCCGCGATGTTGGTGGCGTGGTCGCCGATGCGTTCGATGTTCTTCGCCATGAACAGCAGATGCGTGCACGGCGTGATCGCGCGCGCGTCTTCCATCATGTAGGTGAGCAGCTCACGGAACAGGCCGGTGTAGGCGGCGTCGATCTCCGTGTCCGCCGCACGCACGCGCTGCGCCGCCTCGACATCGTTGTCGCGATAGGCCGCGATCACGTCGCGCACCTGCTGCACCGCGAGCTTTCCGATCAGCTGCAGGCCGGCGACGTGCGGCAGCGGCGGTGCGGTGTTGAGGGCCATGGACCGCTTGGCGACGTTCGCCGCGTAGTCGCCGATGCGTTCGATGTCCGAAGCGATGCGGATCGCCGCGAGGATCTCGCGCAGGTCACGCGCCATCGGGCCGCGCAGCGCGAGCTTCATGACGTCGTGGCTGACTTCGTTCTCGATCGCGTCGATCGCTTCGTCGTTGGCGATGATTCGCGCGGCGGCCTTGTCGTCGCGGCGCTGCACGACGTCGAGCGCGGCTTCGAGCTGCGACGCCGCCATCTCGCCCATGCGCAGGGTTTCGTCGAGAAGGCGCTTCTGCTCGGCGTCGTAGCTCTTGAGGATGTGATCGTGCATGGCTGTCTCGTGTGCGGGTCTGTGGCGAACTGAACAAGGCGACTGGGCTCGCGCGTCCAGCGCCCACCAAGTCGCCGCTGCCGCGGGGTGCCTGCCGTCGGCGTGATCCGACGCGTGACCTGCCTTGTCGCAGATCGAAAGCGCGTCAGATCACCCAAATCGTCCGGTGATGTAGTCCTCGGTCTGCTGCTTCGAGGGATTGGAGAAAATCGTTTCGGTGGTGCCGTGCTCGACCAGCTCGCCGAGGTACATGAAAGCCGTGTAGTCGGAGATGCGCGCGGCCTGCTGCATGTTGTGGGTG
Source organism: Lysobacter claricitrinus (assembly GCF_045866565.1). NCBI lineage: Bacteria > Pseudomonadati > Pseudomonadota > Gammaproteobacteria > Lysobacterales > Lysobacteraceae > Lysobacter > Lysobacter claricitrinus. The sequence continues at coordinate 548,003 of NZ_BAAFZV010000002.1, forward strand.
ACGATCGCGATGGTGAAGTCGCGCTTGAGATCGTCGATCAGCTGCTCGATGCGGCTGGTGGAGATCGGATCGAGCGCGGAGGTCGGTTCGTCCAGAAGCAGGACATCGGGCCGCAATGCCACCGCTCGCGCGATGCACAGGCGTTGCTGCTGGCCGCCGGATAGACCGAGCGCGCTCTGGCCCAGCTTGTCCTTGACCTCGTCCCACAGCGCCGCCTGGTGCAGCGCCTGTTCGACGCGCACCTTCATCTCGGCCTTCGACAGGCGCTCGTGGTGGCGGATGCCGTACGCGACGTTCTCAAAGATCGTCATCGGGAACGGCACCGGCTTCTGGAACACCATGCCGACCTTGCTGCGCAGGCGGTTCAACGGAAAGCGCGGATCGAGGATGTTCTCGCCGTCCAGCAGCACGTCGCCCTTGGCGACCAGCTTGGGATACAGCGCGTAGATGCGGTTGAAGATGCGCAGCAGTGTCGACTTGCCGCAACCCGACGGGCCGATCAGCGCGGTGACGCGCTTCTCGGGAATCTCGAGGTTGATGTTCTTCAGCGCGTGGAACTTGTCGTAATAGAAGTCGAGCCCGCGCGCAGCGAGCTTGACCGGCGCGGCCGACGCCGCCGCTTGCGCGGTCGCCAGGTGGAATCGGGGGGCGTCGTTCATGGCGAGGTCCGGAGGCAGGGCAGCGTTCATCAGTCGTGGGTCACGCGGTTGCGGACGACGATCGCGCGGGCGACGAGGCTGACCGCCAGCACGAACAGCATCAGTACGAATGCACCGGCCCATGCGAGCGAGTGCCAGGCGTCGTACGGGCTCATCGCGTACTGGAAGATCACCACCGGCACGTTCGCCATCGGCGACGTCACGTCGGTCGACCAGTACTGGTTGTTGAGTGCGGTGAACAGCAGCGGCGCGGTCTCGCCCGAGATGCGCGCAAGCGCGAGCAGGATGCCGGTGATGATTCCCGGCAGCGACGACCGGTACAGCACCTGCACGATCACCTTCCACTGCGGAATGCCGAGCGACAACGCGGCTTCGCGCATCTGCGTCGGCACCAGGCGCAGCATTTCGTCGGTGGTGCGCACGACGACCGGCAGCACGATGAAGGCGAGGGCGATGGCACCGGCGAGCGCGGAGAAGTGGCCCACGCGCGCGACGACCAGCGTGTACACGAACAGGCCGAGCACGATCGATGGCGCGGACAACAGGATGTCGTTGACGAAGCGCACCGTTTCGCCGATCCAGCTGCGATTCGAATATTCGGCGAGGTAGGTGCCTGCCAGCACGCCGATCGGCGCGCCCATCGCGATGCCGAGCAGGCTCATCAGGGCACTGCCGAACAACGCATTGAGCAGGCCGCCTTCCTCCCCCGGTGGCGGCGTCATCGCGGTGAACAGCGCAACGTTGATCGACGCGATGCCGTTATGCAGCGTCGTCCAGAGGATCCACACCAGCCAGAACAGGCCGAACACGGTCGCGACGATCGCCAGCGCCTGCGCGACGACGTTGGTGACGCGGCGGCGGGCATAAAGCGAAAGCATCAGGTGCCCTCCCGCTTGGACAGGCGACGCAGCATCAGCCTCGCGACCGACAGCACAACGAAGGTGACCAGGAACAGGACGAAGCCGAGCGCGATCAGCGCGGAGCGGTACTGCTCGGAGTCGGCTTCGGCGAATTCATTGGCGATGGTCGCGGCGATGGAATTACCCGGCATCAGCAATGACGCCGTGAGCTCGTGCGCGTTGCCGAGCACGAACGTTACCGCCATCGTTTCGCCCAGCGCGCGGCCGAGGCCGAGGAAAATGCCGCCGATCACCGCAGAGCGCGTGTACGGCAGCACGACATCCCACACGACTTCCCAGCGGGTCGAGCCGAGCGCGTACGACGACTCCTTGAGCCGCGTCGGTACGGTGAGGAACACTTCGCGCATCACCGATGCGATGAACGGGATCACCATGATCGCCAGCACGAGGCCGGCGGTGAGCATGCCCAGGCCCAGCGGCGGGCCGGCGAACAGCACGCCGACGCCAGGCAGCGTGCCCAGGTGCGCATCGATCCACGGATACACGTGTTCACTCAGGTACGGCACGAGCACGAACAGGCCCCACATGCCGTAGATGATCGACGGAATGCCGGCGAGCAGCTCGATGGCCGTGCCGACGGAGCCACGCATCCACTTCGGCGCGATGTCGGTGAGGAACATCGCGATGCCGAAGCTCACCGGCACCGCGATGATCATCGCGATCATCGCAGTGACGACAGTGCCGTAGATCGGTACCAGCGCACCGAAGTCCTGGCCCACCGGATCCCACGCGCGGGACGTGAAGAACCCGAGCCCGAATTTCTGGAACGTGGCGCGACCGCCCCACAGCATCGACAGCGCGGCGGCCGCGAGCGACACGAGGACGAACATGCCGGCGCCGGTGACGAGCCAAAGGAAGCCGCGATCGGCCGCGGCATCGCGGGAGGTGGCGTCGATAGCGGGAACGGGAATGGCGCTCATGTCACCGTGCGGAGGTGTCGTCGGCGACGCGCTGAGCATCGCGCGGCATCGGCGGGAATCGTGGAAACGGCGTCGCGGGCATGCGCGACGCCGTCGTCGGAATGCGTTGCATCACTTGAACTGTGCGGTCCAGTAGGCCTCGACCTGCGACACCACGTCCGGCGGCAGCGGCACGTAGTTCAGCGATTCCGCGGTGCTGCCGCCCTCGTGCATCGCCCAGCGGAAGAAGTCGAGCGTCGCCTTCGAGCGCGCCGGATCCTTCGGCTGCTTGTACATCAGGATGAAATTCGTAGCGGCGATCGGCCACGCCTGCGCGCCGGGCGCATTGGTGATCACCAGGTTGAAGTCCTGCGCGTTCTTCCAGTCGGCGGCTTCGGCTGCGGCCTGGAACGATGCGATGGTCGGCTGCACCCACTGGCCGGCCGCGTTCTGCATCTGCGCATGCGCCATGCCGTTTTCCGCGGCGTAGGCGAGTTCGACATAACCGATCGAGCCCTTGATCTGCTTCACGTAGGCGGCGACCCCTTCGTTGCCCTTGCCGCCGATGCCGGTGGGCCAGTTCACCGACGTGCCTTCGCCGACCTTCGTCTTCCACTCCGGGCTGACCTTGGAGAGGTAGTTGACGAAGTTGAAGGTGGTGCCCGAGCCGTCGGACCGCTTGACGACGTTGATCTTGGTCGCCGGCAGCGCAACGCCCGGGTTGAGCTGCGCGATCGCGGCGTCGTTCCACATCGTGACCTTGCCGAGGTAGATGTCGGCGAGCACGGGACCGGTGAGCTTCAGCTGGCCAGCCGCGATACCCGGCAGGTTCACCACCGGCACCACGCCGCCGACGGCGGACGGGAACTGGCCAAGGCCCGCGGCAGCAAGTTCGTCCGATGCAAGCGGCTTGTCGCTGGAGCCGAAGTCGACCGTGGCCGCCTTGATCTGCGCGATGCCGCCACCCGAACCGATCGACTGGTAATTGATCTTCGAACCGGTCTTCTGGCTGTACTCGGCCGACCACTTCGACAGCAGCGGATAGATGAACGTCGCGCCGGCGCCGGTGATCGTCGCTTCGGCTTTTTCGCCGGACTGCGCGGTTGCGGCCGTCGACGCATTCGGGGTCTTGTCGGCCGACGTCCCACCGCCCGAGCATGCGGCGAGCGCGATGGAGAGCGAGATGACGAGACCAAGGCGTGCGACGTGCATGGCGACTCCGAACAAGGGCGTGCCGCCACCGTGGCGACACCGTCATGCAATGAAATGATGTTTTTGTTACACGCCGATGACATCGGCGCTGCAACGCGAACGGGCCCCGCGAGGGGCCCGTCCGGACAGTCAACCAGCAGTTGCAGAACGTCGTCGGTCAGTACTTGGCGTTGGCCGACCAGTACGCCTCGATCTGCTTGATCAGCGCGTCGGGCAGCGGCACGTAGTCCAGCGCCTTGGCCTGCGCGTCGCCGCTCTTGTACACCCAGCGGAAGAATTCCTTGGCGTTCTTCGCACCGGCCGCGTTCTTCGGCTGGCGGTACATCAGGATGAAGTTGGTAGCCGTGATCGGCCACGACTGCGCGCCCGGTGCGTTGGTCATCACCAGGTAGAAGTCCTTGGCGTTGGTCCAGTCGGCGCTGGCGGCGGCCGCACCGAAGGTCTCGTCGCTGGGCAGCACGAAGTTGCCGGCGGCGTTCTTCATGCGCGAGTAGGCCATCTTGTTCTGCAGCGCGTACGACAGCTCGACGTAGCCGATGCCGCCGGGGATCTGCTTCACGTAGGCGGCGACGCCCTCGTTGCCCTTGCCGCCGATGCCGATCGGCCACTGCACCATCGTGCCTTCACCGACCTTCTGCTTCCACGTCGGATTCACCTTCGAGAGGAAGTTGACGAAGTTGAAGGTGGTGCCCGAACCGTCCGAACGGTGGACGACGGTGATCTTCTTGGCCGGCAGCTGCACGCCGCCGTTCATGGCGACGATCGCGGGATCGTTCCACATCGTGATCTGGCCGAGGAAGATCTTGGCGAGGGTGTCGCCGTCGAGCTTCATCGCGCCCGAGGCCACGCCCGGAATGTTGATCACCGGCACCACGCCGCCGATGACCGACGGGAACTGGATGAGGCCGGCCTTGGCGAGTTCTTCCGGCTTGAGCGGGGCGTCGGTCGAACCGAAGTCGACAGTGCCGGCCTTGGCCTGCGCGATGCCGCCACCCGAGCCGATCGACTGGTAGTTCACCTGCTTGCCGGTGGCCTTCGCGTAGTCGGACGACCACTTCGACATGACCGGGTAGATGAACGACGCGCCGGCGCCGGTGACATCGGCGGCGTGCGCGGCAAAGCAGGCCGCGGCCAGGGAAAGCGCGAGCACGCGCGCATGCATGGAACGCGAGCTGAGGGACTTCAACACGGGTGGACTCCTGGGCAAGGTACGGGCATCGCCCGCCTGCCGGCATTCCATCGCGCAACCATGACATCGCGGTTGCACGTCGATGACAGGTGCATGACAGCGCACCAATAAAAAAGGAGGCGCAGCCTGCGCTGCGCCTCCAAAAGACTCGACCCTTGGAGAGAGTGTGACGCCGCGATTACCAGTAGAACTGGACGCGCGCTTCGACGATGTTCGGATCGTCGTCCACGTCGGTGCGTGCCGTCGGGCTGTACTTGCTGCTGTTGACCTTGACGTAGTTCAGCATGAACTTGAAGTTCGAATGCCAGTACCAGTTGGCGCCGACGGTCCACGCATCCTGCTTGCCGCCGAGGATGCCGTTGACGACCGGAGCCGACGTCGGCGTCGCACCCGGCGACAGCGAACCGTCGTTCAGATCGATGTGGTCATAACGCAGGCCGAGCTGGAACATGCCCGAGGCAGGGTTGTCCGGCAGCGGGGTGGTCGGCACGCCGGCCTTGTAACCGAACTTCTCGCCGGTGATGTTCCACAGGCCCTGCAGGTAGAAACCGTCGGCGTCGTACGAACTGCCCGGCTGCGCGACGAAGCCCGTGTCGTAACGGTCGACGCTGGCCTTCATGTATTCGCCCTGCAGCTTGAACGGCCCGTTGGCGTACATGCCTTCGAGGCCGACCACCGCGATGCGGTCGGCATTGCGCATGCCGGTAGCACCGGTATCCACCAGGCGCGTGCCGGCCAGGTCGGCCAGCGGACGTGCGCGCAGGCGCAGCGTGTCGGTGTCGGTGTCGTAATCGACATACGACAGGCCCACGTGCAGGATCTGGCCACCGTCGTTGATCGGCGCCCACGTGCCGCGGAAGCCGTAGCCGTTGCCATGCGCGAGGTTGCGCGTCAGCTCACGCTCGAAGTACGCACCGGTGACAGACCAGTTGACGTCGCCGTAGCTGAACTCGCCGCCGAGACGACGCGACACGCCGAACGTATTGGTGATCGACGACTTGGCGATGAAGTCGTTGTTCTTGGTCGACGACAGCTCTTCCAGGCTGTTCGGCATCTTGAACTGGCCGAACTGGAGGAACTTGTTGGCGTCGCCGCCGAGCTTGTACTTGGCGTTGACGTCGAGCCACTTGTTGGCGCGCGCGTCGTAGCCGAGCGCCCACTCGTAGTTGCCCGGGCCCTTGCCCTTGAGCACGAGTTCCGCGCGACGCATGTCGAAGTCGTGGTCGACGCCGTCGTTGTTGTTGGCGCCGAGCGGCTGTACGTCCGCGTCGTACCAGTTGAAGTCGGCCTGTACGAGGCCTTCGAACGAGACCTCGGAATCGTGGATGACATCGATCGCGACTTCGGCGTGGGCCGCCGGCGCAGCGAGTGCGGCGAGCAGGCCGAGGGCGAGCGTGTTACGGGAGAGCTTCATGGCGGGTCCTGGGAAGGAGGAGCGCCGCGAAGGCTAGGGCGTGAAGATTGCGTAAATGTGACAGTTCCGCGGCCGCCGCCTCCGGGATGTCATCGACCGCGTTTGGCGCGCGCCGGCGCGACTTCCAATGGCGGCGCCTCGCCGGGCGTCTTGTCCGGGAAATGGCATAGATCGCGCACGATGCAGCGCGGGCAGTCGGGTACGCGTGCCTTGCAGACGTAGCGCCCGTGCAGCAGCAGCCAGTGGTGCGCGTGCTGCAGGTAGCGCTCGGGCACCACGCGGTGCAGCTCGTCCTCGACCGTGCGCACGTCCGCGCCCGGTGCCAGCCCGGTGCGGTTGGACACGCGGAAGATGTGGGTGTCGACCGCCAGCGTCATCTCGCCGAACGCGGTATTGAGCACGACGTTCGCCGTCTTGCGGCCGACGCCCGGCAACGCTTCGAGTGCCTCGCGGTCGCGCGGCACCTCGCCGCCGTGAAGGTCGATCAACTGGCTAGCCATCGCGACGACGTTCGCCGCCTTGGTGCGGTTGAAGTTGATGCCCGCGATGTAGGGCAGCAGGCCGTCGACACCGAGCCTCGCGATTGCTGCCGGTGTGTTCGCGGCCGGGAACAGCCGGCGCGTCGCCTTGTTCACGCCGACGTCGGTCATCTGCGCGGAGAGCGCAACGGCGACCAGCAATTCGTACGGGGTCGAATATTCGAGTTCGGTCGTCGGCGCCGGATTGGCGTCGCTGAGTCGCAAAAACAGCTCGTCGATCTCGGAGGGCGTCATGCGCTTCGACGGCGCGACGCGGTCGCTGCCGCCGAGCGGGCGCGGGCTCTTCGGCGTTCGCTTTGCCTCGATGCCGCCTGCAACCCTCGTCGCGACGCCGGCGGAGCGGGGCGCGCGTTTGGGAGCCGACACGCTTCGTGCGGCACTGTTCGATGTCGCGACCGACTTGTCGGCTTTTGCACGTGTCGCGCGAGCAGATGTAGCGGCCGCAAGCGACTTCGCGGGAGACGCGCTCTTTTTGATCGCCGTCCTCGGCTTCGCGGTCGCCGCGGTCGCCTTCTTCGCCGGAGCGCGCGCTGCATTCGGCTTCGCCGTCGATGCACTCCGACCCGCTGCACGCGCACGCGTCATTGCGACGGTCCTTTCGCGCGGGCCAGCGCGCGTTGCAATGCAGCCGCCGCTGCAGGTGGAAGTGTTGGCTTGGCGGTCGTTGCGGATGCAGCCGGAGGCGTCGTGCGCGCGGCTTCGCGTTCGGCTGCGCGTCGCGCGAGTCGCTGCTCGCGCGCGCGGAACCGCTCACGCGCGGCGAGCGCGAAGCGTCGGTCGTCGCGCGCGCTCAGCAATGCGGCCGTGCACGTCGGTGCGCAACCCGCGCACGCATCGATGTCGAGCAGGCCGGCAGCGATCGCGCGATCCACGTCGTCCACGCGCAGGTAGCCGACGATCGCGTGCGCGGCGGACGCCGCGTCACAACCGCAATCCGGGCAACGCGAATCGCTCACTCGCCGCTGAAGGTCGGCTTGCGGCGTTCGAGGAATGCCGACGTGCCTTCGCGCATGTCCTGCGTGGCGAACATCAGGCCGAACTGCGCGGCTTCGTATTCGAGACCTTCCTCGATGCCGCACTCGCCGCCGACGTTGATGCAGTCCAGCGCGCCGCGCAGCGCAAGCGGCGCGGAGTTCGCGAGCTGGTGCGCGACCGCCATCGTCTGCGCTTCCAGTTCGGCCGCGGGAACGACGCGATTGACGATGCCGAGTTCGCGCGCACGTTGCGCGTCGATCGGCGCGCCCAGCAGGCACAGCTCGAGCGTCGCGGCGCGACCGGCGAGGCGCAGCAGTCGCTGCGTGCCGCCGAAGCCGGGAATCAGGCCGAGGTTCACTTCCGGCTGTCCGACGCGCGCGTTGTCCGCCGCGATCCGCAGGTGGCAGCACATGGCCAGTTCGAGGCCGCCGCCCAGCGCGAACCCGTTCACCATGGCGACCACCGGCTTCGGGCTCTTCTCGACGCGCCGCATCATGCGCTGGCCGCGCAGCGAGAAGTCGCGACCCTGCGCCGGCGTGAGGCTGTTCATCTCGGCGATGTCGGCGCCGGCGACGAACGCCTTGGGGCCGGCGCCGGTCAGCACGATGGCGCGGACGGATTCGGTGGCGATCGCCTCGGCGAACGCGACGTCCAACGCGTCGAGCGTGGCGGCGTTGAGCGCGTTGAGCTTGTCCGGCCGGTTGACGGTGATGATGCGGACCGCGTCGCGGTCGGCGACGGTCACCGGCGATGCACTGCTGCTGTCGGTCATGGCGAGCCTGAATGGAAAACGGGGGAAAACGCGCCGTGAAACGAGCTGCGGAACTCGAGCGGCCGGCGGCGGTCAGAGGGTTCGGTGTCAGTGGCGGTTAAGCCCTGCCCTCAGTATCCTAGCGCGCCACTCGGGGCTGTCGACCGGTACGCGGCATAAGGGTTGTTCAACGCCGCTGCGCACGAAGCGCACCCGGCTTTCCCCATACCGGAGGTTTCACCCGATGAAGTTTCGTCTGATGGCCGTCGCTGCGGCGGCGTTTGTGGTTGCCGCTGGCGCCGCGTCCGCGCAGGACATCACGTCCGACAAGGGCAAGTTGAGCTATGCCCTTGGCTTCAAGACCGGCGCCGATGCCGCCGAACTGACCTCGCGCGGTGAGCAGCTCGACGTCAACTCGATCATCAAGGGCGTGCAGGACGCATACGCCAAGAAGCAGCCGGCGGTTCCGGTCGACCAGCTTCAGAAGGTCCTGCAGGACATGCAGGCCCGCCAGGTCGCCAAGTCCAAGGCCGAGTGGGACAAGGCTTCGGCCGATAACAAGGTCAAGAGCGACGCGTTCATCAACGCCAACAAGGCCAAGGCCGGCGTGAAGGTGTTGCCGAGCGGCGTCCAGTACCGCGTGATCGAGCCGGGCACCGGCGCCAAGCCGACGATGGCGAACACCGTGCAGCTGGAAGTGGCCGGCCCGTACGCGTTCGGCGAGCGTCCCGCGCAGGCGCGTCCAGCGCAGTCGATCCCGGCGATCAAGGTCAGCCAGATCGAAATGCCGGCGATGCGTGAAGTGATCCAGCAGATGCCGGTCGGCTCGAAGTGGGAAGTCGCACTGCCGGCCGACAAGGCCTACGGCGCCGACCCGCGCACCGGTTTCCCGCCGAACGTGGCGGTGGTGTTCGAGATCAAGCTCGTCAGCGCCAAGTAAGTCGAACCTCGTGGTTCCCCGGACGCCGGCCTCGTGCCGGCGTTCGTGTTTCCGGAGATCGACGTCTGCGAGAATCGCCCCATGAATTCACCGTTCCGCGCAGTCCTGAGTCCCTGCGTCGGCGTCTGCGAAATGGACGGCGACGGCCTTTGCGCGGGCTGCTTCCGCACGCTCGACGAGATCGCACGCTGGGGCACGATGGGCGATGACGAACGCCTGCGCGTGATGGCTACCGTGCTGCCTGCCCGCGAGGCCGATCGCGCGAATGGTTGATCCGGTCGTCGCGCGCCTGCGTCGTGCGTTACATCCGCTCGATGCGCCGCCGCGTGGCGCGTGCTGGAACCTGGTCGACCTCGACGGATTGATCGATACGGGCCCGAGCCGCGACGCCGCGGTGCTCGTCGGGCTGGTGCAGCGCGATGACGACCCGCAGGTGCTGCTGACGCGGCGCAACGACACGCTTCGCCAGCACGCCGGGCAGGTGAGTTTCCCCGGCGGCGCGCTCGATCCCGGCGACGCCGACGCGATCGCCGCCGCATTGCGCGAGACACATGAAGAAGTCGGCATCCCGCCGTCGCACATCGCGCCGCTTGGCTTCCTCGACCCGCTTGCGACGATCACCGGTTTCCGTGTCGTGCCTGTCGTGGCGATGATCGACGCCGCGTACGTCGCGCGTCCCGACCCGGCGGAAGTCGCGGACGTGTTCGAAGTCCCGCTTGCGTATCTGATGGACCCGACGAACCGCGTCGAACGCCGTTTCGACGTGCAGGGCCGCAGCCGCGTCGTCTGGGAGTACCGTTATCCCGACCAGCGCATCTGGGGCGCGACCGCCTCGATGCTGCTCAACCTGCACGACCGGCTGGAGGCGCATCGATGACCTGGACCACGCTCGTCGACGTGGACGCGCTGATCCGCGAACGCAACGCGCTCGACCGCCCGCTGGCGATCGTCGACACCCGCGTCGACCTCGCCGACCGCAGCGCGGGCGCGCGACGTTTCGCCGAGGGCCACGTGCCGTCGGCGCGTTGGGCCGATCTCGAAACCGAGCTCTCCGGGCCGCATTACCCGGGCGCAGGTCGACATCCTTGGCCGTCGGACGATGCGTTCGCCGCGACGCTCGGACGGCTCGGCATCACGCCCGCGCACCAGGTCGTGATCTACGACGATGCGCAGGGCGCGCTGGCTGCCGCGCGACTGTGGTTCATGTTGAAGGCGTGGGGCCACGACGCCGTGGCGGTGCTCGATGGCGGCTGGTCCGCGTGGCGTGCGGCGGACGGCGCGATCGAAACGGGTGATGTCGAAGCGTCTGACGTCGGCGCGTACGCGGGCGCGTTCGACCACTCGCGGCTGCTCGACACTGCCGATGTGGAAGCCGCGCTCTTAGCGGGCGATCCTGTCATCGATGCGCGCGCCGCTGAACGTTATCGCGGCGACGTCGAGCCGCTCGACCGCAAGGCCGGGCACATTCCGGGCGCAATCAATCGCCCGTTCGCGATGAATCTCGCCGACGGTCGCTTCCGTCCGGCACACGAGCTGCGCGCGGCGTTCGATGCGCTGCTTGACGGCCGCACCCCGCAGACGCTGATCGCCAGTTGCGGTTCGGGCGTGACCGCATGTCACCACCTGCTCGCGATGGAGCACGCCGGCTTGCACGGCGCGCGCCTGTACAAAGGGTCGTGGAGCGGTTGGATCGAAGACGACGCGCGGCCGATCGCGACCGGCTGATCAGCGCGACTTGCCCAGGCGTTCGAGCACCGCGCGCAGAGCGGCCTGCGTATCCGGCGAATACCACGCGGCAACGAAGCGATCGAGTTCGATGTTGCGCGGATGCAGCGCGTCGATCGCGTCCGCGCGCGCGATGGCGCGGGTGTCGAGCACGGGCTGGCGCGGCAACGCGGCGAGCGCGTGCGCCCAGTCGATCGCGCGTTGCGCGGTGTCGTCGACCGACGCGATCTCGTCGACCAGTCCGATCGCGTGCGCTTCGTCGGTGGTCGGCATCAATCCGCCCACAAGCAGGCGTTCGGCGCGATGGGCACCGACGACGCGACGCAGCAAGCGCTGTATGCCTTCGGGCGCCACCAGCCCGACCTGGGTCTCGTTGAGGCCGATTCGGAACGGTTTGGCGGGATCCGGCGAACGCGCCATGACGCGGTAGTCGCAGCAGAGCGCAAGCACGCAACCGCCGGCGGGCGCATGGCCGGCGAGCCCGACGGCGACAGGAATTGTGCTGCCCACGAGTGCGCGCGCCGCGCCGAAGAATGCTTCCCACGCGTGCATCAGGCCGGCGCGGTCGTCGCCCAGCGACATCAGGTAGGGGACGTCGAGGCCGGCCGAGAACACCGAGGGACCGCCGGTCAGCGCGATGCCGCGCGCGCCGCTCTGGCCCGCGTGCGTCACCGCATCGCGCAGCGCACCGCAGAGCTCGGGATCGAGCGCGTTCACTGGGGGACGCGCGAGCCTTATTTCGAGGATGTCGCCGTGTTCCTGCGTCTGCACCAGTGCCATGGTTCGCCTCCGAAGACCGTGCCGCAGGTTAACCGGCGGGCGCAGTGGCCGCCACGTCGCGGCCGTCGCTTCCTACAATGCGCGCATGACCCGATCCGTACCGTTCGCGCTCGTCGCGCTGCTCGCCCTCCCGTTCACCACGTCCGTAGCCGCCGTGAAGCCCGCAGCGTGCAGACCGGTCGTGCGCGATGCATGGATCCGCATGACGCCGATGATGCCCATGGGTGCCGGCTTCTTCGTCATCGACAACCGTTGCAAGGCCACGGTGACGCTGGTCGGCGCGTCGTCGCCCGGGTTCGACGACGTGTCGATGCATGAAACGCGCGTCGAGGGCGGCATCAGCAGGATGCGTCCGCTGCCGCGCGTCGACGTCGTGCCCGGCACGAACGTCGCATTCGCGGCGGGCGGCCGCCATCTGATGATGATGTCGCCGAAGAGCGACGTGCACGCGGGCGGCAAGGTGCGAGTCGAATTGAAACTCGCCGATGGCCGCACGCTGCCCGTCGACTTCGACGTTCGCAGCGCGACGCCCTAACTGCAGGCGTCGCGTACGCCCACGGGGAGCGGGGCGGAACGTCCCGTGGTGCGATCGATCCACACCATCACGACATTGCCGTCGCAATAGAGCGCGCGCGGCTCCTTCGTGTCGACGATGCGATGGCCGATGGTGAGGCTGCTGCCGCCCAGTCGTTCGACGAACAGCTCGATCACGACGTCGCCCGGCCATTCGATCGGGCGGCGATAGTTGAGATTCGACGCAGCGACCACCGGCGCGACGTGTTCGTCCAGCCCCATGCCCGGCACGCTCAGCATCCAGCGCAGGCGCGCTTCCTCGAGGTAGCTCAAGTACTTCGAGTTGTTGACGTGGTTGAACGCGTCGAGATCGCGCCAGCGCACCGACAGCGGTACGCGGATGAGCTCGCCGGGGCGAAGCGTGTCCTGTTTCATCGACGCTGCGGGGGCGGGCGTGGCGACCGCATTGGCTGGCGGCGGCGAGTCTGCGGGCGGGGGCGTCGTTGCGTCCGCAGTGGGCGGAACGTCATCGCGCAATACGCCGTCGCGCAGTTCTTCCGGGTGCGGGCGGGCGTTCGACTCGTTCACCGTCGGCGCATCTCCGCCCGACGATGCAGGCCCGGGACGCTTGCGCGAATCACTTCCCCGCTTCCTGGATTGACCGCCAGCCGCCGCGTTGGTCGCGGCCGCCATGGGCGCATCGCTCTTGCCGATGTCGTTCACCCCGCTGGCAGGCGTTGCAGCCGACGTTTCGACCGCGGCGGACTCGTCCACCTTGTTCGCGACGTTCGCCTTCGGCGCGCGCTTTGCAGGCGCGCGCTTGCGCGGCGATCGGCGGGGTTTCTTGTCGGACGAAGGCCGGGGAGGCTGGTCATTCATCGCGATGCGGTCTTGCGCTTGCGGCCGGCAGGCGGCGCGGGCGCGACAGCTTGATCGCGTCGAAGCAGCGGCGCAAGGAAGCGGCCGGTATGCGACTGCGGCATCTTCGCGATCTGCTCCGGTGTTCCGCAGCCCAGGATCGTGCCACCGCGATGCCCACCTTCGGGGCCGAGGTCGATCACCCAGTCCGCCGTCTTGATGACATCGAGGTTGTGTTCGATCACGACCACCGTGTTGCCCTCGTCGCGCAGGCGATGCAGCACGCCGAGCAACTGCTCGATGTCGGCGAAATGCAGGCCCGTGGTGGGCTCGTCGAGGATGTACAGCGTGCGGCCGGTGTCGCGCCGCGACAGTTCGCGCGACAGCTTCACGCGCTGCGCCTCGCCACCCGACAGCGTCGTCGCCGACTGGCCGAGCTTGATGTAGCTCAGCCCGACGTCCATCAACGTTTCGAGCTTGCGCGAGATCGACGGGATCGCCTCGAACAACGGCAACGCATCCTCGACGGTCATCTCGAGCACGTCGTTGATGTTGTAGCCCTTGTAGCGGATCTCCAGCGTTTCCCGGTTGTAGCGCTTGCCGCCGCAGACGTCGCAGGGCACGTACACGTCCGGCAGGAAGTGCATCTCGACCTTGATCAGGCCGTCGCCCTGGCAGGCTTCGCAGCGGCCGCCCTTGACGTTGAAGCTGAACCGGCCCGGCGCGTAGCCGCGCGAACGCGATTCCGGCACCTGCGCGAACAGCTCGCGCAAGGGCGTGAACAGGCCGGTGTACGTCGCGGGATTGCTGCGGGGCGTACGACCGATCGGCGACTGGTCGATGTCGACCACCTTGTCCCACAGCTCGATGTTCTCGTACGCGTCGTAGGCCGACGGCGACATCGAGGCGCCGTTGAGTTCGTTGGCGGCGATCGCGTACAGCGTGTCGTTGATCAGCGTCGACTTGCCCGAACCCGACACGCCGGTCACGCACGTCAACAGGCCCGCGGGAATCTCCAGGTCGACGTCGCGCAGGTTGTTCCCCTTCGCGCCGCTGAGCCGGAACATCATCGACTTGTCGGGCTTGTGGCGCTTCGCCGGCATCTCGATCCTGCGCGCGCCGCTGAGGAACTGGCCGGTCACCGATGCCGGGTTCGACATCACGTCCTGCGGCGTGCCCTGCGCAACGATCTCGCCGCCGTGCACGCCCGCGCCCGGTCCGATGTCGACGACGTAATCCGCCAGGCGGATCGCGTCCTCGTCATGCTCGACGACGATCACCGTATTGCCGAGCTCCCTCAGGCGCGTGAGCGTGCCGAGCAGTCGTTCGTTGTCCCGCTGGTGGAGGCCGATCGACGGCTCGTCGAGCACGTACATCACGCCGACCAGACCGGCACCGATCTGCGATGCGAGCCGGATGCGCTGTGCTTCGCCGCCCGAAAGCGTGTCGGCCTTGCGTTCGAGCGTGAGGTAGTCGAGGCCGACGTCGACGAGGAAGGTCAGGCGCTCGGCAATTTCCTTGACGATCTTGGTCGCGATCTCGCCGCGCCAACCGGGCAGCGACAGGCCGTGGAAGAACTGCAGCGCCTCGTCGATCGGCAGCACCACGATGTGCGCGACGTTGTGCTCACCCACGAATACGTTGCGGGCCGCGCGATTGAGACGCGCGCCACCGCATTCGGAACACGGGCGATCGCTGATGTACTTCGCCAGTTCCTCGCGCACCGCCTGCGATTCGGTTTCACGATAGCGGCGTTCCAGGTTAGGGATCACGCCTTCGAAACGGTGACGACGCTGGTAGCGGCCGCCCGAGTCGTTGACGTAGGTAAACGTCACGGCCTCGGTGCCGCTACCGAACAGCACTGCGTTCTTCGCCTTCTCGGCGAGCTGGTTCCACGGCGTGTCGACGTTGAAGCTGTAGTGTTTGGCGAGCGACTGGACCAGCTGGAAGTAGTACGTATTGCGACGATCCCAGCCGCGCACGGCGCCGGCCGAGAGCGACAGATCCGGGTGAACGACCACGCGCGACGGATCGAAGAACTGGCTGACGCCGAGGCCGTCGCAGGTCGGGCAGGCGCCGACCGGCGAGTTGAACGAGAACAGGCGCGGCTCGAGTTCGGGCAGCGAGTAATCGCAGACCGGACAGCTGAATTTCGACGAGAACAGCAGCGGCGCGAGCTTTTCGTCGTCGAGCGATTGCACGATCGCCATGCCGTCGCCGAGCTTGATCGCGGTCTCGAACGATTCGGCGAGGCGCTGCTTCAGGTCATCG
Organism: Lysobacter claricitrinus; assembly: GCF_045866565.1. Taxonomy (NCBI): domain Bacteria; kingdom Pseudomonadati; phylum Pseudomonadota; class Gammaproteobacteria; order Lysobacterales; family Lysobacteraceae; genus Lysobacter; species Lysobacter claricitrinus. Next base: position 563,648 of record NZ_BAAFZV010000002.1, read on the forward strand.
CGCGGACGGAAGCGGTCGATGACGGCTTCGATCGTGTGCTTGCTGCGCAACGACAGCTTCGGCACCTCGTCGATCTCGTACAGCGCGCCGTTGACGCGCACGCGCACGAAGCCCTGCGCGCGCAGCTGGTCGAAGATCTGCGCGTGCTCGCCCTTGCGCTCGCGCACGACCGGCGCAAGAAGCATGTAGCGCTGCTCGGGATCGAGCGCCAGGGCCTGGTCGACCATCTGGCTGATGGTCTGCGCTTCCAGCGGGAATCCGTGGTCCGGGCAACGCGGAATGCCGACGCGCGCGAAGAGCAGGCGCAGGTAGTCGTAGATCTCGGTGATCGTGCCGACCGTCGAACGCGGGTTGTGCGAGGTCGACTTCTGCTCGATCGAGATCGCGGGCGACAGGCCCTCGATGTGGTCGACGTCCGGCTTCTCCATCACCGACAGGAACTGCCGTGCGTAGGCGGACAGCGATTCGACGTAGCGGCGCTGGCCCTCGGCGTAGATCGTGTCGAACGCGAGGGACGACTTGCCCGAGCCGGAAAGGCCGGTAATGACGATCAGCTTGTCGCGGGGCAGGTCGAGGTCGACGTTCTTCAGGTTGTGCGTCCGCGCGCCACGCACGCGGATGAATTCCATCGCCATCTTGGGAAAATCTCGGGCTGGGGGAGCGCCGTCGAACGGCGAACAGGAGAGCGTATCGGGACCGGAGCCCCCGGACAATTTGGTCCGCGGCGCTTGACCCGCGCGTGAGCGGGCGCGGTCGGGACGGACTGCCTGAACAGGCGAGATTGCCTGTACCCCGTCTCGCCTAGTGAGACCGGCGTCTCGGGTTCCGCGCGGGTGGGGTTGGTTGCGGTAACCCGTTGAGTCGCCTAGAATTCCGCTTCTGTCCGCTTGGGGTTCAGCGGCAGGACCACAATAACTACAGAGGAAGTCTGGTCATGTACGCAGTACTGGTCACTGGCGGTAAGCAGTACCGGGTGATGGAAGGCGAGACGCTCCGCGTCGAGCTGCTCGACGCCGACGCCGGCAGCGAAATCACCTTCGACAACGTTCTCATGCTGGGTGGTAGCGACGGCGTCACGCTGGGCGATGCGCTGAAGGGCGCGACGGTCCGTGCGAAGGTCGTCGGCCACGGCCGCGCCGACAAGATCAAGATCGTGAAGTTCCGTCGCCGCAAGCACCACCGCAAGCAGATGGGCCACCGTCAGCACTACACCGAAATCCAGATCACCGGCATTGCCGGTGGCAGCAAGAAGTAAGGAGAAGCCGCCATGGCACATAAAAAGGGCGTAGGTTCCAGCCGCAACGGTCGCGACTCCAACCCGAAGTATCTCGGCGTGAAGGTGTTCGGCGGCCAGGCGATCGAAGCTGGCAACATCATCGTGCGTCAGCGCGGCACCCAGTTCCATCCGGGTCCGGGCGTCGGCCTCGGCCGCGACCACACGCTGTTCGCGCTGGTCGACGGCAAGGTCGAGTTCTCGGTGAAGGGTCCGGCGCAGCGCCGCACCGTCAGCGTCGTCGACGCCGCGTAAGCGGGGTCCGATGCAGCGACGAGCCCCGCTTCGGCGGGGCTTTTCGTTTGCGGGGGCGGCGCATCGCGCGCCGTCCGCCGTCTTTCATTCACAATGCCCGGCCGGCTGCGCGCCGGCTCTTGCAGGTGTTTCCATGAAGCTCGTCGACGAAGCCGAAATCCAGGTCATCGCAGGCAACGGCGGTAACGGCTGCGTCGGTTTCCGCCGCGAGAAATTCATCCCGCTCGGTGGCCCCGACGGCGGTGACGGCGGCAACGGCGGCACCGTCTGGCTGGTTGCCGACGAAAACCTCAACACGCTCGTCGATTTCCGCCACCAGCGCATGTTCAAGGCGCAGCGTGGCGAGAACGGCATGGGCCGGCAGATGTACGGCAAGGCCGGCGACGACCTGGTCGTGACGGTGCCGGTCGGCACGGTCATCACCAACGTCGAGACGGACGAAGTCATCGGCGACCTGACGCGCCACGGCCAGCGACTGCTGGTCGCGCAGGGCGGCAAGGGCGGACTCGGCAACATGCATTTCAAGAGTTCGATCACCCGCGCCCCGCGCAAGGCGCTGCCCGGCCTGCCGGGCGAGCAGCGCGTGCTGAAGCTCGAGCTCAAGCTGCTCGCCGACGTCGGTCTGCTCGGTTTTCCGAACGCGGGCAAGAGCACGTTCATCCGCGCGGTGTCGGCGGCGACGCCGAAGGTGGCGGACTATCCGTTCACCACGCTCTATCCCAATCTCGGCGTGGTCAGCGTCGAGCCACACCGCAGCTTCGTCATCGCCGACATTCCCGGCCTGATCGAAGGCGCCGCCGATGGCGCGGGCCTGGGCGCGCAGTTCCTGCGCCACCTGCAGCGCACGCGTTTGCTGCTGCACCTCGTCGACATCGCGCCGATGGAGGGCGGTGTCGAAGGTGTCATGCCGGCCGAGCAGGTGCGCGCGATCGAGCGGGAGCTCGGCAAGCACGACCCCGAACTGCTCGCGAAGCCGCGGTGGCTCGTGCTCAACAAGGCCGACCTGCTTCTCGACGAAGAGCGCGACGAACTCGTGCGCGACATCATCGCGGAACTCGGCTGGACGGATCGTTCCTACGTGGCATCGGCGATCGGCCGAGAAGGCACGTGGCCGATCATGAAGGACGTCATGGCGTTCTTCGATCGCCAGCGCGAGGACGCCGCGGAGGCGCTGCGCGACGATGAGCATCGCCGCGCCGATGACGCGGACGCGCCGTCGGCTTGATGCAACGACGCGCCGTCATGTCGGTTACGGATGCACGCGGACGAGCGTCGTCGACGCGGTGGCTCCTCGCTGCTGACACGTCGCGCGCGCGCGGAGATGGTGTTGCGCCTGCTATCTGCGCGCCCGGCGTCGACCGCAAGTCTCGGGCACAAAAAAACCCGGCCGGAGCCGGGTTTTTTCGTCACCTCGCAAAGGACTCAGGCAGCAGCCTTGAGCGCCTTGATGCGGGCGTTGAGGCGGCTCTTGTGGCGAGCAGCCTTGTTCTTGTGGATCAGGCCGCGCGAGCTGAAACGGTCGAGCAGCGGCTGGGCCGACGCGAAAGCGGCTTCGGCACCCGCGGCGTCGTTGGCGTGAAGGGCCTTGAGGACCTTCTTGACGGAGGTGCGGAGCATCGAGCGCTGGCTGGCGTTGCGCATGTTGCGCACGACCGTCTGCTTGGCGCGCTTCTTGGCGGACTTGATGTTGGCCACGGCGGTTTCCTGGAAGTCTTGATGGAGCGGCTGTCCGGGAGACAGCACGTTAGGGAGGGAAAGGTGGGTACAGACAGACCGGAAAGTATGGCGGTTTCAATGGGTTGCGTCAACGTGGCGTGGAGACAGGCGGCATGAGCAAGCCGAAGATGCTGCGCGGGCTGCTCTCGTTCAGCAGCATGACGATGGTCAGCCGCGTCCTGGGCCTGGTCCGGGACATCGCGATCACCACTGTCTTCGGCGCTTCCGCCGCGACCGACGCATTCATGATCGCCTTCCGCGTGCCCAACTTCATGCGGCGGCTGTTCGCGGAAGGCTCGTTCTCGACCGCCTTCGTCCCGGTGTTCACCGAGGTCAAGGAAACCCGGCCGCATGCCGAGCTGAAAGAGCTGACGTCCCGCGTCTCCGGAACGCTGGCCGGCGTGCTGATGCTGATTACTGCGCTGGGGCTCATCTTCACCCCGCAGGTGGCGATGCTGTTCAACCTCGGTGTCTCGTCCCACGACACCGGCAAATACGCGCTCACGATCGATCTGCTGCGCCTGACGTTCCCGTTCATCCTGTTCGTATCGCTGACGGCCCTTGCGGGCGGCGCGCTGAACAGCTTCCACAAGTTCGCGATCCCCGCGCTGACGCCGGTCATCCTCAACCTCTGCATGATCGCCGGCGCGCTGTGGCTGGCGCCGAAGCTCGAGGTGCCGATCATGGCGCTGGGCTGGGCGGTGCTGGCGGCCGGCGTTCTCCAGTTGCTGTTCCAGCTGCCGTCGCTGGCCAGGCTCGATCTTCTGACCATGCCGAGATGGGGCTGGGCGCACCCCGGCGTGCGCAAGGTCGTCGGGCTGATGGTTCCGACGCTGTTCGGAGCGTCCGTCGCGCAGATCAACCTGCTGTTCGACACCGCCGTCGCGAGCCTGCTGTTCGTCGGTTCGCAGACGTGGCTATCGCTGGCCGACCGCTTCCTCGAGCTGCCCCTCGGGTTGTTCGGTGTCGCGCTCGGCACCGTCATCCTGCCGTCGTTGTCGCGGCACCACGTGCAAGCCGACCGTGAAGGATTTTCTCGCGCCTTCGACTGGGGCCTGCGCACCACGTTGTTGATCGTCCTGCCGGCCGGCGTCGGGTTGATGCTGCTGTCGAACGCGCTCGTGGCAACCGCCTTCCAATACCGCGAGTTCAAGGCGTTCGACACCCACATGACCGCGATGTCGGTGTTCGGCCTGAGCTTCGGCCTGCCGGCCTTCGCACTGCTGAAGATCGTGCTGCCAGCCTTCTATGCGCGTCAGGACACCAAGACCCCGGTGCGCGCCGGCGTGGCGTCGCTGGTGGCCAACATGGCCTTCAGCGCCGCGATCATCGGGCTGCTTTACGTCCTCTGGGTGCCGCCGGAGACGCGCGCCAAGGGGCTATGGGTCGCACTGGCGACGACTCCGGGCCTGCATCTGGCGCTCGGATTGGCGAGCGCGGCCGCCAGCTACCTCAACCTCGGTCTGCTGTGGCATTGGCTGCGCAAGGCCGGCGTCTACGAGCGCCAGCCGGGGTGGGGCGTCTATCTGACGCGCCTAGCCGTTGCCTGCGCGGCGATGGCGATCGCGGTGATCGCGGGGCTGCATGTGCTGCCCGACTTCACGCTGGCGTCGAGAAATCACCGCATTGCGGGTCTCGCGGCGCTGGTCGCGGGCGGAGCCGTCGTCTACGGCGTCTCGTTGCTCGCCATGGGGTTCCGTCCGCGCGATCTGCGCGAGCACTGAGCCGGCCGGTAGCGGCCGGCTGGCTATACTTCAAATGATGAGCAGGCTGTTTCGAGACGTCGACCGCGGGATTCTCGTCCCGCAGGGAAGCGTGGTCTGCATCGGCGCATTCGACGGCCTGCACCTGGGGCATCAGGCGCTGGTGCGCCGCGCCGTCTCGCGTGCGCGCGAACTCGGCGTATCGGCGGTAGCCGTGACGTTCGATCCGCTGCCACGCGAGTTCTTCGCACGCGATGTCGCGCCTGCGCGTCTCATGTCCACGCGCTCGCGCATCGACGCGCTGTACGCGATGGGCATCGACGACGTGGTGTTGTTGCGTTTCGACGCACGCCTGAGCGCGATGTCGGCCGTCGATTTCGTCCGCACGGTGCTTGTGGACGCACTGCGGGCACGCGAAGTCTGGGTCGGACCCGATTTCCGCTTCGGCCGTGGCCGCACAGGCGACCTCGCGCTGCTGTGCGACGCCGGCTCGCGCTTCGGCTTCGGCGCGCATTCGATCGAGCCGGTCGATGCCGCGGGTACGCGCGCCTCAAGCACCCGCATCCGCGACGCGCTCGCGGACGGTCGCTTTAGCGATGCCGCGGTCGCGCTCGGACGCCCGTATCTGATCGAAAGTCGCGTCGTGCGTGGCAAGCAGCTCGGCCGGACGCTCGGCTATCCGACCGCGAACCTGCGCCTGCCACAGGGCAGGCCGCCGCTGTCCGGCATTTTCGCCACGCGCGTGCACGGTCTCGGGCCCACGCCGCTCGCGTCGGTATCGAGCCTCGGCACGCGTCCGACGGTCGGCGGAGTTGAGCCGCTGCTGGAAACCCATATCTTTGATTTCGATGCGGACCTCTACACCCGCCGCATCGGCATCGAATTCGTCGCCAAGCTGCGCGACGAGCTCAAGTTCGACGGACTTCCCGCTCTGGTCGCGCAGATGGATCGCGACGCGGCCCAGGCGCGCGACATCCTGTCTCCCACGCACACCCGACGGACCGCCTGACCCGTGACCGACCGCGACACGCCCGACGCCAACCCGTACAAGGCCACGTTGCACCTGCCAGCGACGGACTTCCCCATGCGCGGCGACCTGCCCAAGCGCGAGCCGCAGACGCTCGCGCGCTGGGAGTCCGAGAATCTCTACGCGCGAATTCGCGAGCAGGTGGGCGGTCGCGACAAGTCCTTCGTGCTGCACGACGGCCCGCCGTACGCGAACGGCGTCATCCACATCGGGCACGCCGTCAACAAGGTGCTGAAGGACATCGTCGTCAAGTCGCGCCTGCTTGATGGCTTCGATGCACCGTACGTGCCGGGCTGGGACTGCCACGGCCTGCCGATCGAAGTCGCGGTCGAGAAGAAGCACGGCAAGGTGGGCGACAAGCTCGACGCCGCGCAGTTCCGCCAGAAGTGCCGCGAATACGCCGCGGAGCAGATCGACCTGCAGCGTCGCGACTTCAAGCGCCTTGGCGTGCTCGGCGACTGGGACAAGCCCTATCGCACGATGGATTTCCGCTACGAAGCGGACATGCTCCGTTCGCTCGCGAAGATCGTCGAGCGCGGGCACATCGTGCGTGGCGCGAAGCCCGTGCACTGGTGCTTCGACTGCGGTTCCGCGCTGGCGGAAGCGGAGATCGAATACGCCGACAAGAAGTCGCCAGCGATCGACGTCGCCTACCTCGCGCGTGATCCGCAGGCGCTCGCGCGCGTGTTCGGTGTCGACATCGCGGCGGGTGTCGAAGTGGCGGTGCCGATCTGGACGACGACACCGTGGACGCTTCCCGCGAGCCTTGCCGTCTCCATCGGTCCCGAACTCGAGTACTCGCTGGTCGAAGGTCCGGTTGGTCCGAACGGCCCCCGGCTGCTCGTGCTTGCGAGCGCGCTCAGCGACCGGGCGCTCAAGCGCTACGGCGTCGATGAGCCGCGCGTCCTGGGCAAGTCGGTCGGCGCGCCTATGGAAGGCCTGGTGCTCGCGCATCCATTCTACGAGCGCGACATCCCGTTGCTGCTTGGGGACCATGTGTCCGCCGAGGACGGCACCGGCGCGGTGCACACCGCGCCCGGTCATGGCCAGGAAGACTTCGCGGTCAGCCAGAAGTACGGCCTGATCGACAAATACAGCGCCGCGCAGATGAATCCGGTCGACTCGCGCGGCCGTTACCTGCCCGGCACGCCGCCCGCAGGCGATAGCGAGCTTGCTGGCGTGCATGTGTGGAAGGCGAACGACGTCATCGTCGACGCCGTGCGCGGCAACGGCCTTCTGCTGGCCGCCCATGTCGTCGAACACAGCTATCCGCATTGCTGGCGCCACAAGACGCCGGTGATCTTCCGTGCGACGCCGCAGTGGTTCATCTCGATGGAGCAGGCGAACCTGCGCAGCCACGCGCTGGATGCGATCAAGAGCGTCGGCTGGTTCCCGGAATGGGGCGAGGCGCGCATCGCCGGCATGATCGAAGGCCGTCCCGACTGGTGCATCAGTCGCCAGCGCACGTGGGGCGTGCCGATCGCGTTGTTGATCCATCGCGTCACGCGAGAGCCGCATCCGCGTTCGGCCGAGCTCATGCGCGCGGTCGCCACGCGCGTGGAAGCCGCGGGTGTCGATGCGTGGTACGACTGCGACGCCAGCGAATTGCTGGGCGCGGAAGCGGCCGATTACGAGAAGGTCACCGACATCCTCGACGTCTGGTTCGACTCGGGCGTCACGCACGAATGCGTGCTCGCGCAGCGTCCGGAAGACGGGCTGCGCAAGCCGGCTGACCTGTATCTCGAGGGCTCGGACCAGCATCGCGGCTGGTTCCAGTCGTCGCTGCTGACCGGCGTTGCGATGGACGGCGTCGCGCCCTATCGACAGGTGCTCACGCACGGCTTCACTGTCGATGCGCAGGGCAAGAAGATGTCGAAGTCGATCGGCAACACGGTTGAACCGCAGAAGGTCATCGACCAGATGGGCGCCGATGTTCTGCGTCTGTGGATCGCGTCGACCGACTATCGCGGCGAGATCGCGGTGTCCGACGAGATCCTCAAGCGTTCTGGCGATGTGTACCGCCGTTTGCGCAACACGGCGCGTTTCCTGCTCGCCAATCTCGACGGCTTCGATCCTGCGCAGCACGTGCAGGCGCCGGAGTCGATGGTCGCGCTCGACCGATGGATCGTGCATCGCGCCTATGACGTGCAGCAGAAACTGGCCGCCGCGTACGCGCGTTACGACTTCGCGGAAGTGGTGCAGACGCTCGCGAATTTCTGCAGCGTCGACCTGGGTTCGCTGTATCTCGACGTCACCAAGGACCGCGTCTACACGATGCCGGAGGATTCGGCCGGACGTCGGTCCGTGCAGACCGCGATGTTCCACATCGCCGAAGCGTTCGTGCGCTGGATCGCGCCCATCCTGACGTTCACCGCCGACGAGATGTGGCGCTTCCTGCCGGCGACGACGGCTGGCGGTGCGCGCGCCGACAACGTGCTGTTCGTCACGTGGTACGACGGCCTCGCGCCGCTGGCCGCCGATGCACTGATCGACGCCGCACGCTTCGATCGTCTGCTCGTGTTGCGCGAGCAGGTCAGCCGCACGCTCGAACCGATGCGCGCGGCCGGTGAGATCGGCGCAGCGCTCGAGGCGGAAATCGCGATCGCGGCGAAGCCGGACGAGCTCGCGTGGCTGCGCGAGATGCAGGATGAGCTGCGTTTCCTGTTCATCAGCGGCGACGTGACCGTGGGCGAGGGCGGCGGTGAAGTCACTGCGCGCAAGACCGAAAAGCCGAAGTGCGCGCGATGCTGGCAGTACCGCGCGGATGTCGGTGCGGTGCTCGCGCATCCGACGATCTGCACGCGCTGCGCGGGCAACGTCGATGGCGCACCTGAAATCCGCCGCTGGTTCTGATCGGCGGCCATCGCCGCCGCATGCCGCGAACGCGGCTGAACGGGAGTTCCAATGCGTCCACGCAACAAATCGAATGCGCTCGCCTGGCTGCTGCTCTCCGCGGCGGTGATCGGCGTCGACCAGTGGTCGAAGGCCTGGGTGCTGCGCAGCCTGCCGGAGTACACGGCGGTGCCGGTCGTGCCCGGTTTCTGGAACTGGTTCCGCACCTACAACGAAGGCGCCGCATTCAGCCTGCTGAGCGATGCGGGCGGCTGGCAGAAGTACGTTTTCTTGCTGCTCGCGGTCGGCATCAGCGTTGGCCTGGCCATCGCGATGTCCCGCATGCCGCGTGGCGCGTGGCGCACGGCCGCTCCGTACGCGCTGATCATCGGCGGCGCGATCGGGAATGTGATCGACCGGCTGGCGCACGGCCACGTCGTCGACTTCATCCAGTGGTACGCCGGCCGCTACTACTGGCCGTCGTTCAACGTGGCCGACGCCGCGATCTGCGTGGGCGTGGCCGGCATCATCCTGGCCGGCCTGTTGCCGGGGCGTCAGGCGCGGCACGGCTACGGGCGGTAGCATTCGCGCATGGAAATCCTGCTCGCCAACCCGCGCGGCTTCTGCGCGGGCGTCGACCGCGCCATCGAGATCGTCAAGCGGGCGATCGAGCTGCTCGGCGCGCCGATCTACGTCCGCCACGAGGTCGTGCACAACCGCTTCGTCGTCGACGACCTGCGCCAGCGCGGAGCGATCTTCGTCGAGGAGCTGGACGAGGTGCCCGACGGCGCGACCGTGATTTTCAGCGCGCATGGCGTATCGCAGGCGGTGCGCACCGAAGCGTCGCGTCGCGGCCTGAAGGTGTTCGACGCGACGTGCCCGCTCGTAACGAAGGTGCACCTCGAGGTCTCGCGCCATTGCCGCGCGGGCTACGACGTGGTGCTGATCGGCCACGAGGGGCACCCGGAAGTCGAGGGCACGATGGGGCAGTGGCTGCGCGAAGGCGCGACCGGCCGCATCTACCTCGTCGAGGACGAGGACGACGTCGCGAAACTCGAAGTCGCGCAGCCGGAAAAGCTCGCTTACACCACGCAGACCACGCTGTCGGTCGACGACACGCGCGTGGTCATCGATGCGCTGCGCGCGAAGTTCCCGGCCATCCAGGGTCCGCGCAACGATGACATCTGCTACGCGACGCAGAACCGCCAGGACGCGGTGCGCGAACTTGCCGAGCGATGCGACCTCGTGCTCGTCGTCGGCTCGGTGAACAGTTCCAATTCCAACCGGCTGCGCGAGCTCGCCGAGCGGCAGGGCATCGAGGCCTACCTGATCGATGGCGCGAGCGAGATCGACCCTGCCTGGGTCGCCGGAAAACGCGCCGTGGGCGTGACCGCAGGCGCATCCGCGCCTGACGTGCTGGTCCGTGGCGTAATCGACCGCCTGCGCGAACTGGGCGCCGACGGCGTGCGCGAGCTCGACGGCGAGCCGGAAAACATGGTGTTCGCGCTGCCGAAGGCGCTGCGTCTTCAGCTCGTCGAGTGACCGCCGTCGTTGACCTGCCCGCCACGGCTGCCTAGAATCTCGCACCTTGCCGCCCCGCGCGGCAATCGCCGGAATAGCTCAGTTGGTAGAGCGGCGCATTCGTAATGCGTAGGTCGTAGGTTCGATTCCTATTTCCGGCACCAACAACATCAAGGGCTCGCAGCGCTGTCATGGCCTGCGGGCCCTTGTTCTTTTGAGCGACTCGATGCGCTACGCAGGCAGCATCGGAATCGGAACCGGAATTCGCTCGTTGCGTCGATGCGATGCTGATCGCTTCGGTCGACGTTTCGTATCGGTCGCGTTCCGGCGTGCCTTCGACGCCGCTGGCGAATCGGCTTTCGCATGGTTTTTCGGGCGGCGAGCACCGCGTCCGTGTTGCGCCGAAAGAAGGCTGATGGTTTAGAGGCTGGCGCTTGCGCATCGCGATCGCCGAATGGAGATCGGCGCGCGGCTTGATCACGGCACGCCCTGGGCGCCCGTCAGTCCGGAGTCGATCGCCCCACCGATCGCGCCGCCGAGCAGTCCACCGGCCGCGGTTCCGACCGCTCCGCCTACCGCCGCGCCGATCGGTGCGCCGACGACCGCACCGACGCCCCCAATGGCCGCGCCCAGTGCCCCGCCCGCCGCGCCGCCCGCCGCGGTACCGGCTGCGCCGCCGACAGTGGCCCCGACCGGGGTGCCGACCGCGTTGCCGGAGGTCGCCGCTGGTGGTGCGGCGGCCGTCCCGGGCGCGGTGGTCGAAGTTGCAGGATGCGGGGGCGTTGCCGCGGGCGGCGCCCCTGTCGCTGGTGGCGGCGCGGTGGCTGCGCCAGTGCCAGCAGTTGCGGGAGGTCTTGGCGCAGCGCCGGGCACACCCGTGACCGGCGCCGCTGCGGCACCGGTCGCCGGCGCCGTTGCCGTCGTCGTGCCGGACGCAGCAGGCGGTGCTGGCGCAGCGGCGGTCCCGGGCGCAACGGCAGTCACGCCGCCAGCCGCCGGCGCAGCGGGGCGCGGTGCAGCGGTCGGTGTGGATGCAGCAGGCGCAGCAGGCGTCGGCATCGCGATCGGCGTCGCTGCACGTCGTGCATCTTCCGACGCGCGTTGCGCGGCCAGGCGCGCGGTGCGCGCGGCAGCGGGGTCTTCGACGACCGCCGCCGCCGGGTTGATCGTGCTGTTGCGGATGCGATCGGCCTGCGCCTGGTTCGCCATCTGGTTGAGCGGCAGGTAGTCGCTACGGAAATTGAGTTCGACCGACGAGTTGAGGTCGAGATCGGTGTTCATTTCCTCGGTCGACTGCGTGCGCTGCGTCGATACGTAACCGATGGTGTTCTCGATCTCCGCGCTCGCACCCCACGGGCCGAAGCCGAAGCTGCCGCCGCCCTTGATGCGGTTCTGCACGCTGGTCTGGCTGCCCTGGTCCTGGTTCGCCGCGCTGCGCGTGTCGATATGGAAGCGCATCGCCGCGTTGATCTTGCCGCTGTCGACGACGATGCGCTGCATGCCCATCATCACCATCGTCGCGAGCATCTGCTGGCGTTGACGTGCGAGCTGTCGACGCGCGAGCGGGACGAGTTGTTCCGGGTTGCTCGCCTCCAACGGATCTTCCGGCGCCAGGCCGAGCGTTGCGCGGATCACCTCCGCCGGTGGCATCGACGCACCGCTGCGCAGCCGCAGGCGCGCGTTGGCGACTTCGTCCGGGTCGGGGGCTTCACCGGGTTCCACGTCCGGTGCTTCGTATTCGATCGATTCCGGAAACTGGTCGGCGACCCACTGGCGTACGCGCATCAGTCCGAACTGCGCGCCTTCGAATCCTTCCGCCGATGCGGACACCGCGTTCAGCAGGTTGACGTACTGCTGCATCTGCGCCTGGTTGGAATCGAGCATGGCGCGGAACACGCCGTTGATCAGATCGGTGACGAAACGCGGGAACGACACCGCGTTGAGCACGTTCTGAGTGGTCTGCGCGATGCGGTCGGCCGATGCGCCGAACTCGGGTTGCGACTGCGCGCGCGCCAGCGGTGCATTGCGCGGGGGCGTTGCGATGTCTGCGTGGGCATGGCCCTCTTCTTCGATCAGGCGAGCGGCCAACGTCGATACACGCACCATCGCGTGGGCCAGCGACTTGCGATCGCCGTCGTCGAGCGCGTGATAGCCGGGCGCCTGCTCGAGCACTTCGCGCACGGCCCCGCGGATCCACGTCGGCGGTGCGGCGCCCGACGACGCATTGCCCGACGTGGCGAGGGCGGATCCCGTGGGGGAGGGATCCGGGCTGCGCGTCGGCGTGCGGGAGACCGCGTGCATGGCGCGGCCTCAGGCGGCTATCGGTAGTGGGGACGTTGCGCCGGGTGCGGGTTGCGCGGGCTGCGACGGCGCTGCGTCCAGCCAGCGTTGCGCGGCCATAATCAACTCCGTGTCCGATGCGTTGCGCGGGTCGAGCGCGATGCTCGACCCCTGGTAGTTCGCAGCGAGCCACGCAAGCACCGACTGCCCGGCGCGTCCGCGATCCGCATGCTGTTGCACCGTCGTCGCGTTGCCGATCGTCACGCCATCACTGCTCGAGGCCGTTGCGATCAGCATCCACAGCGAGGTCGCGCCGAACGCGGCCTGCAGCATGCGGTCGCGCAGGAAGCCGATCGCCTGGTGGATCGTGCCGATCACGTCGCGGACTGCGATGGACGCCATGGCGTCGATACGTTGCGCGAGGAACTCGGCGAGTGATTGCGCGCTGGCCGAGAGAGCGACGCTCTCGCGCAGGTCGACGCGAATACCCGTGTCGTCCGCGTTGTCCGCCTGCGCGACGATCGCGCGGCACAGCGCGCCCATCAGTCGATCGAAATGTGGCTGTTCCACCACGCGACTGAAGATCGCCTCGCGCTCGTTGGCCTGCAGCCTGTCGCGACGGCCGCGCCAGAATGCGTTGATCGATTGCGCGACAGGCCCGAGCGGTTGGGTGATGGTGCCACTCGCAAAGAGGCCGGCCACCAGCTCCGCGCAGCGCAGCAGGCCGGCGGTTTCCAGTTCCGCAGCGAAATACAGCGGCCCCGCGGCGCGCAGTTGCGCGGCATCCATCGCGCTCGGTGCGCCATCGGGAAGATCGATCGCGCCGTCGTCCAACGAAAGCGCGTGGGCGACCGCGCGTTCGTGCCCGGCAACCTGCGACGTCGCCAACGACAGCGCCTGCAGCAACGCGGCATGCGCCGGTCGCCACGGCAGGTGCACGTCGGGCGGGGGCGGGGCGAGGCGCATGCCTGCCTCAGGCCGGCGTGGTGGCGGGAGTGGCGCCGGCGCCCGCGCGTGGCGGCGGGATGTTCGGGTCGACCGGCGTGGAGTTGCCCTGGATGGCGGCGAGCATTGCGGGCGACGCCAGCTTCTCCATCGGGAAGTAGTCGCTCTTGAAGTTCACCCGCACTTCGCCGGTGAGCTTGGCCTTCATGTCCTGCTTGGATTCCGATGTCTCGTCCACCGACGACGACACCGTGGTCATGTGGCGCTGCACGTTCTCGTTGACCGAGCCCGCGGCGCCCCAGCCGAAATGCACGCCCGCCGCGCTCTTGTTGCGGTTGTAGCTCGACTGCGTATCGGTGAGGCCCGCCTGTGCGTCGCGCATCATCTCGTCGCTGGCGCGGAAGTCGAACACGACCTTCGCATTGATCTGGCCGTCGGTGACCACGATGCGGTTGATGCCGAGGATCACCATCGACGACAGCAGTTGCTGGCGGCTGCGTGCCATCTGCAGGCGCGCGGCCTGCACGAAGCGCGCTTCCTGCTCGCCGTCGGAAATGTCGTCGACCGGTTGTGCAAGCCCGAGCTCGGCGTTGATGCGCGCCATCGTCGCGTCCATGTCGTCGACGTCGTTCATCGCCAGCATGTTGCCGCCGCCGTCGGGGTTCTTGGTCACGCGCATGGCGTCGGGGAACTTGCCCGCGACGTAGTCACGGGCGTTGTCCATGCTGATGTTGTCCTGCGCGAATTCGTCGACCGACTGCGAGACCGACTTCAGCAGCTCGGCGTACGCGCGCATCTGCTGGATCGTGGCGTCGACGATGGCCTGGAACACGTTCTGGATGAGCCCGCCGACGAACTTGGGGAAGTCGACGGCTTCCATCAGCTTCTTGGCGTTGGTGCCGAGCTTGCTGGTGGATGCGTCGACGAAATCCGCGCCGGCGGCGGTACCGATCTTGTCGGAGGCCTTCTGCTTGGCCTGGTCGACCGCGTCCGCGAGTGAGCGTGCGGTCGGCGGTGAATACGGTGCCGCCGGATCGGCCGCGCGTGCAGGCGCGATGCGCAAGGGCGCGGGTTCCCGCCGCAGTACGCCGCCCGTTGCGCTGAGCTCCTGCCGCGCGAGGTCGTCCGGATTGGCCATGTACGAAGCGACGCGCACCATGTTGCGCGCGATCTCCTGCTGTTCGTTCGACGGCAGTGCGCGGAAACCGGGCGAGGACTGCAGCAACCGCCGCACGTGCGGGCGCACCACGTCGAGCGTGGCATCGCCCAGCCAACCGGGTTCGCTGTTGGAAACGCGTGGCGCGGCGGCGTACATGGGAAGGCTCCGGTGCGGGAATCAGGCGGTGGGGGCGGGTGCGGGCGCGGGTGCCGCGGCGGCGCCAGGCGCAGGGCGCGACGCGAGCGTCTTGACCATGCCCGGCTGCGCATTCATCTGGATCGCGGCGATCGACTCGGGGTTCGCCAGCTTTTCCAGTGGCAGGTAGTCGCTCTTGAACTTCACTTTCATCGTGCCCGCGAGCGAGGCCTTCGCGGTGAGCTGCGAATCGCCCTGCGTCTGCGTGACCGACTGCATCGAGATCAGCGGCTGGCTGACGCTCTTGTAGTCGCCCTTGGTGTAGAAGCTCGCATCGCGACGCTGCTCGACGACGCGACCATCCGGCATGCGCGCCATGGTCTGCGTCGGGCCGCTGCGCATGATCGCGCCGTTGGCGACCTGCTCGGTGGTGACGCTGGCGTCGCCGTAGTCGAACGACTGCGCGGTGTGCTGGAACTGGAAGTTGTCGCGCGCCTGGAAGTCGTACATCACCTTGGCGGTGAGTTCGCCGTCGGTCACGACGATGCGGTTGATGCCGAGCATCACCATCGTCGCGAGCAATTGCTGGCGACCGCTCGCGATCTGCGTGCGCGCCGCGGGCACCAGCAGTGCTTCGGCGAGTTCGTCGTCGAGCGTTTCGATGGGCTTGTCGAGCGGAAGCGACTGGTTGATGCGCGCGATCGCGGCGGATTCGTCGATGCCTTCGCGCACGACAACGCGCGGCTGCGGCGTGGCGGGTGCGTCGGCGAACGAACCCGAGCCGAAGCCGAAGGGATCGTCGCCGCCGGTCTGCAGCTGGAACACGTCGGGGAAGTTCTGCACCAGGTGGTCGCGGCCCTGGTTCTGCGTGGTGTTCTCGTCGCGGAATTCGTTGAGGCTTTTCGAGACGTCGGCCACCAGCTTGGCGTAGGCCTCCATCTGCTCGATCGAGGTCTGCACGATCGAGTGGAAGACGCCATTGATGAGCCCGGCGCAGAAGTCCGGGAAGTTGACCTGCTGCAGCAGCGCACCCGCGACGGCGGCGCCTTCGCGCGCGCCCTGCGCGTCGAACTTCGGCGTGGCGGGCGGCGCCTGTGAACCATCGCCCGCCAGCGCACGGACCTGCGCACTCGGCCGCGCGATGTCGCCGCGTGGCGCGACCAGCTCTTCGCCGATGCGCACCATGCCCTGCGCGAGGTTGCGCTGCGCATCCGGCGACAGCTGGCGGAACGCGGGGCTCGCCTCCAGCAGGTTGCGCACCGCCTGCCGTACCGGCGTGCGCGCGTCGGTCGCGGGCGCCGGCGGCGTGTACGTGCGCGAGCCTGGTGGAAAGAGTGAGGCGCGGGCGGTGGACATGGCAGGCTCCGGGTGGAACGGCGTGCGATGGAACGTCGCGTGGCGGCGCGTGCGTCGGGGCGAACTGCGAATAGCGCCGGTGCTACATCAGGGAACGGCTTTCCTCCAGGGTGTCGCGCATCTCGAATTCGATCGGCCGCACGTACAGGCTGATGCGCGCCGGCGAAACCGGATTGACGCGGATGCTGAGCACCGAGAAGTGGCCTTCATCGCCCGTGTCCATGCCGAACGCATCCAGCCATCGCGTGAGCGCGGCGAGTTGCCGCGGGCGTTCGGAAAGCCCGAGCTTGAGCAGGTCGAGGAAACGCGACGGCAGGTCCGGAATCGCGGCGAGCAGCACCTCGAGCTTGAGTTCCGCGCCGTCCGGCGTTTCGCGTATGCCCACCAGCACGCCACCCGGAGGCAGTTCGAAGCGCCCGCCCAATGCCACACCGACGATGCGCATCAGGCTCGGCAACTGATGCCCGATACCCAGGCGATTCATCAGCGGACCGAGTGCGGCCACCGCCATCGGCCCGCGGTGCAGGAACGTCACCCGCTGGCTTCCGCTGTCGCGCTTGCAGCCGATGCTGGTGAAGATCGGCATCAGGTTCGGCATTTCCGTCATCACCTGGCGGGTGAGGTTGGCCAGGCCGGGCGACAGCGCATCGATCTGCGTGGGCAGCAGCTCGTAGTAGATCTTGGCCGCGTACAGGCCGTCCTCGTCGAACGCGCTGCCGAACCACGCGCCGTAGTTCATCCACGACAGCCCGCCGAAGCCGCGCCATTCCTCGCTGCGCGAGTCGAACCACTTCAACGCGTCGCGGCCGAAGATGGGCGAGACGAGCCGGCGCATTTCGCGCGTGGCCTCGTCGCGACGCGCCATCGGCGTCGCATTCGGCCCCAGCGGTTCGATGGTGAAGCGCAGCTTGCCCGGCTCGGTTTCCGAGAACGACGGCTCGTACGGCACCGCACCGGGCGCAAGCGAGTTCTGCGCGTACGAGTAGTCGTCGTCGGGCAGGTAGAACGTGCGCTCGATGAGGTTGTCGAGGTAGGGCATCGGATCGCGCGTGCCGAGTGCGCGCGCCGCCGATTGCAGCGACCGCGTGACCAGGTGCTTGACCGGACGCGCGCCGGCCTGATCGGCAAAGGTGGAGATGTTCATTGCGATTCTCCGGAGTCCGTCGTGGTCGCGCGGGTCACATGCCCGGCAGGCTGATGCCGGCCTGGTCCAGCGCCGCGCGCGCTTCCGGCGGCAGGCCGTTGCCGCTGCTTTCGATCGGGCGGCTGGTGATCACCGGCGATTCGGTGGACTGCGAGTACTGCTCGATGCTCGCTTCCTGCACGCCGCCGACCGCCAGCCACTGCTCGCAGGCCTGCACCAGGTCCCAGTCGTTCGGGTCGACCATCGGCTGGTCGCTGCCGCTCATCTGCGGATTGGTCAGCGCGTTGACGCTGATCACTTCGCCGTAGCGTCCCGCGAGGCGATCGCTGTGGTTCGCGAGCCAGCGGATGATCACCGCCGACGAGCGCGCCTGCGTGCGATAGCGGTGCGTGTTGCGTGGGCCGCCCAGGTAGTTCGCGTTGACCTGGTCCATGACCTGCCACATGTCGCGCGCGCCGAAGCATGAGCGCAGTTCGGCATCGGACAGCAGGTCGCGGTACTCGAGGATGGTCTGCTGCAGTTCGGCCGCGGCGAAACGCACGATGCCGAAGCTGTGCACGGACAGGTTGGCGGCCACGTCGCGGCCGGCCTTGCGCACCTGCTCCTGCGACACCGCGACCGGCACGTTCGTGCGCAGCATGCGATCCACCGACAGCTGCCGGCCGAACGACGACACCGCGGCGACGAAGCGCAGCCACAGCTCCTTGAACTCGGTATTGCCGGGCACCGACGGATCGCCTTCGTTGCGACCCAGCACCTGCCGGAAGAGGTCCAGGCGCTCGTTCTGCGTCATGCGCTCGGCCGACTTCTTGAGGTAGCTGTAGAGGTAGTCGCCGGCCTTGCCGCGGCTCACCGGCAACAGGCCGGTGCGGAACAGGTCGACGATCTTCTCGACCACCTGCGGCATGTTCATGTCTTCGCAGCTCGCCGCGAACGCGACGGCCTGCGCGCCGAGCAGGTTCTCTCGCACGGCGACCTGGTCGGTGGCGTCGTCGAACTCGGGCAACGAGATTTCCGACGACGAGATCGGTGCGCCTTCGATCACGCCCGACTGCATGTCGTAACCGTTCTGGATGCGGCTGGTCAGCCACGGATCGTTGGCCGTGACACCCGTTGCCGCCAGGCGACGCACCAGCGCGGCGACGTTGCGCCCGGACAGCGCGCAGACGATTTCGCTGCCGCTCGGGCGGAAGGGCACGTCGGTGCTGAACGCGTCGCGCCGATCCTCCGGATCTCCGCCCGGGCGCTCGCAGCCGATGATGTCGGCGTCGATCAGCCCCGCGTCGATCTGCGACTGCAGCGACACCTTGTACTGGCCCGAGAGCTGCGCGAACGCGGCGTCGAACAGGGCGCGGTTGGCGCGGTATTCGCCCTGCGCAGTGCTGATGTCGCGCACCAGGCTGGCCTTGTCGCGCGTCGCCTCGACGTGGTTGTCGAGCTGCAGGATGCCGGCGATGCCCGCCAACTCGCGCTCGCCATCCTTGAGCGGCTTGAGCAGGTTGGCCGGAACGCGCTGCGTGCCCAGCAGGCCGTACTCGTGGACGAAGTCATTGCCGTCGGACAACTGGCGCCACGGGATCTGCGTCACCGTCTCCGCGAGCACCTGGTAGAACGGGTCGGCGGTGATGTCGCTGGCGAGCGTCTTCTTGATCGCCTCGTACTCGCGCTGTTGCGCGGTGGTGAGGCCATCGAGGTTGTGGTTGGCGAGGATCGATTCGAACTTCAGCTTGCGTCCGCGCAATTCCTCACGGGTCTTGTGCTCGCGCTCGCCGAGATCGACCAGCAGGATGCGGTTCATGGCGGTTCTCTCGTCGTGGTGTGTGTGGGTGCTGCTCGAGGTGCCTGTCGCGGCGGCGGCAGGTGGAGGCGCGGGTGTCGGTGTTGCGCCCGGTCGTCGTGCGCCGTTGGTCTTGCGCGCGGCGGGTGGCTTGATGGCCGTGTCGATGTGCGTGCGCGACGCGGTCTTCGCGCCGGCCTTCTTCGCGTGCTTCGAGGCGGTGTCGGACGCGGTCGGGCGCCGGGTTCTGCCGGTCGCGGCCTTCTTCGCAGTTCGTTTGGTCGCCATTGCAGTCTCCTCGGACGTCAGGCCGCGACACGCGCGGGGGAAGGCTCGGTCCACGTGCCGTCGACATCGGCGTCGGCGTCGCGCAGGTGCTGGTCGATGTCGTCGTCGAGCGCACGCAGCGCGGCGGCGGCGTCGAGAACGCCGTGGCCGCAACCAGTAATGCCGGCCCGTGCGAACGGACGCGCGCTGGCGATGAGCAGGCGCTTGCAGTCGTCGCCGCTCAACGGCCATGCGCGACGCTGCGCGCGCGACGCCATCAGCGCGCACACCGCGGTGACGTAGGGCGCGGCGAAGCTGGTGCCGGTCGCGTTCTGGTAACCGTCCAGGCCGCAGGTGACGATGTCTCGCCCGGGCGCGCACAGCGCGACATGCGCGCCGCGCGTGCTGAACGATGCCGGCTTGAGCGCGTGGTCCACCGCGCCGACCGCGATCACGCCGTCGTGTGCGGCGGGATAGAAGCGCTCGTCGAGACCGGAATTGCCGCTCGCCGCCACCAGGATCACGCCGCGCGCGAGCGCATAGCGGATCACTTCCTCGTGCGGGCGCGGCGCGTCGCCGCTGAGCTGCGAATCGGGCGTGCCGAAACTCATGTTGATGACCTTCACGCCGAGGTCGATCAACCGCTTCATGCCCATGTCGATGTTGTCGAGCGCGCCGACGCCGAAGCGCTTCGCATCCGGTCCCACCGCAGCACCGAGCACGCGCACCGGCGTGAGCCCGCACAGGCCCGCGCCGCCCGAGGGCATGCTCTCGCCGCGCGCGACAAGGATGCCCGCGCAGCCACTGCCATGGCCGACGTCGTCGTCGGGGCGCTGCCCGCGGTGGCGGTAATCACCGACCAGCGTGAGCCCGCCGACGGAATCCGGATCGAGGTCGACGCTGTCGAAGCCAGCCCGCACGCGTGTATCGAGTTCGGCGTGGTGCATGGCGACGCCGGTGTCGGCCAGGCCGATGAGCACGGCGGGATCACCGGGTTCGAGCTGCAGCGCGGGCGACAGCCGGATCGCGTCGTGCGCCCATGCCGCGGCGCCGGTGCGGCGCGCCTCCTCGGCGACGTTCGGCACATCGAACGGCGCGTGGCAGAGATAGTCCGCGCCGACGCGTTCGACCATGGGAAGTTCCGCCAGTGCGGCGAGCAGTGCCGGCATGCTGTCGTCGTCGCGTACCTCGACGCGCAGCACACGCGCCACGCCGCTGAGCTGCTCGGCGTCGTCGAAACGATGCGCGCCGACCACGTCGCGTTCGGCGCGGCGTACGCGCGCGCTATGCAGTCGTGCGACGCGCATGGCACCGCCGTGATGGCGCAGGATGCGATCGATCACGCCGCCGTCGACGTAGTCGGCCTGCGGCGTGCCATAACCGTAGACGGCGCGGATACCCGGCACGTGCTCGGGCATCTCGCCGAGTTTCAGCGTGAGCAGGAGGCGACGCGGAACGGTGCGCGGCATCATGGCCGTGCATCCCAACGACCGAGCTGGCCTTCGCGCAGGTGCACGCGCGCGGATTCGCCGTCGCCGAAATCGACTTCCGCTTCGCAACCCAGTTGCATCGCCATCGGCGCGAGCACGATCTCGCCATCGCTGGCCGCGATCACCGGTACCGCGCTGCCCGCGGCGCGCACCAGCGGCAGGCGTCCGGCACGCAGGCCGGGCGCGGTGATGTGCACCCGATCGCCCTGGCTGTTGCTTTCCACGCGCGTCACCCGTGGCGCGGCGGCGCGCATCATCGCCTGCTGCAGGCGGTTGACCGGCATGCGCGACAGGCGCGCGATGACATCGGTTCCGGCGCTCGCCTTGAGTTCGTTGAGCTGGGTAATCGTGCGCACGCCGATCCGCTCGAGGCGACGCTGGTCGTCGTCGGTGATCTGGTCGCCAAGCGCTTCCTTGAGGTTGAACTTCGGGTCTTCGGCTTTGAAGTCGATCGCGTTCTCTTCGACCATCGCCTTGGTGATCGTCGTGAGCGCGAGCTTGATCGTGCTGGCTTCGGCCTCGCCGGGGCCGGCGGGGCGCACGTACACGTCGTCGTCGACCATCTGCACGAATGCGCGAAGGTCGATGGACACATCCTTGACCGCGAAGGTGAGCGGCATTCGGCCCACGCGCGCCTTGATCGCCATGGACGCCTGCGCCTTGTCGAGCTGTTCGGTCAGCGCCTGGATGAACAGGTCGAACGGAACGCCCGAGTCCTGCACCAGCGGCGGCATCTGCGCGCTCATGACGAGTGCTCCGTCGATGCATGCTGTGCATTACGTGTGGCCGCATCACCGTTGGCGCTCCAGCCGATCACCAGTTTCGACGGGCTCGAGATCCATGCGTCCACGCCGCGTTGCCGCGGCACGTCGGCCAGCAGCACGCAGCCGCCGTCGCGGAACACGGGGCGCAGTTCCAGCGGCAACGTCATGTCGACGTTGGTCAGCCGCACGCCGCGCGATTCGATCGCGTTGAGGCCGTCGTGCAGATCGCCCAGCAGCTGGTGGAGTTCGCGCAGCATCACGCGGCTCCCGCTGCGGGCGCGGCCGGTATGGCCGGTGCGGTCGCGACGGCCGGCGCTGCGGCGCGAAGCGCGGGTGCGTGGCGTTGCACGGCCGCGGCCTTCGCCGGCTCGACGAGTTTGTCGAGCGGCATCGTTTCGCTGACGAAGTTGAGCTTCACCTCGCCGAAGAGATCGGCGCGCACGCTGGACTCGTTCTGCGCGTTCACGGCCAGCGTCGACACCATGGTCGAGCTCTGCCCGGAATAGCTCGCCGCACCGCGCTCGCCCCAGTTGTTGACGGACTTGGGATCGCTGCTGGTCGCGTACTGCACGCCGGCGGCGTCGCGTGCCGCGGCGCGGAACATCACCTTGGCGCTGATGCTGCCGTCGCGCACGGCGACGCGGTTCAGGCCCATCAGCACCATCGTCGACAGCAGCTGGTGGCGTTCGCCGCCGATGTTGCGGCGCACCTGCGGCACGACCTGCTGTTCGAGCAGTTCCGTCGTGAGTTCCTCGCCTTCGATCCCGTAGTCCGACAGCCACACGGGCGACAGGCCTTCGGCGCGCGGCGCGACCTGCGGTTCCGTGCGCTCGCTGCCGTCGGGCAGCAACAGCGTGACGTCGCCCGGATAACGCGTGGCGAGCCAGTCGCGCGCCTGGTTCGGCGTGACGTTGGCTTCGGTGAACTCCTCGACCGTCTTCGCGCAGGCGCTGACCAGTTCCGAATAGCTTTCCATCTGCCGGATCGACGCATCGACGATCGCGTCGAACGTGCCGTGCACCAGCTGCGCGACGAAGCCGGGGAAATCGATCTCGTCGACCATCGCGCCGCCGCGTCGCGCGATGGTGTCGGTGGCCTGCGGCTTGGGCGGCGCGGCAGGCGCCGGTGTCGGCGCATCGCCATCGGCCAGCGCGTACGACGGCGCGATGCGGCCGCGTGCGTCGCGCGTCATCCCGGGCGGGAAGATCCCGCCGCGGGCTGGCGTTCCATTGAAGGGAGGGCGCGCGGACATGGAGGCGACTCAGGCCGCGAGGCTCGTATCGATCCAGCGGTTGCTGCGCTCGTAACGACCGTTGCCGAGCAGCCGCAGGTCGATGCGTGCACACGGTGCACCCTGGGCAAGCCCGCTGAAGCGCACGTCGATGCCGACCTTCAGCGCGGCGACGCCATCGGCGTCCGGCGCGTCGTCGATGCGCGCGACCACGTCCACGCCGTAACCGAGTTGCGTCGGCGTGCCGGTGGTGATCGACACATTGCCCACCGAACCGTCGGCCTCGCTACGGAAACGCACGATCAGTGGAAGCGGTGCGGCCTGGCCTTCCAGCGCCGGCCATTCGCCGAGATCGATGACGACGTCGGTCGCCTGCAGCGACGACACCGACGGCGCGGTCGTCTGCGGTGCCTTGCGGCCTTCCAGCTGGTCGAGTGCCCAGCGGCTCGCGCCAGCGCTGCCGCGTACCACGCTCATGCGCGTGCCCGGAACCCGCGAGGGCTCGATCGGCTCGGGCGCGTCGCCGGACGCGCCGAGCGTGCGCGGTGCGGGCGGTGCTGCGAGGCGGTAGCGCCCACGCAAGCCGAGTGATTGCGACTGCGCGGCGGTTGCCGGCAGGTGCAGCACGCGCCAGTTGCCGTAATCGGCCTCCGCCATGTTGCCGAAGTCGGCGGCGAAGGCTTCGAACGACATCCAGCCTTCGAAGCCGCGGTTCGGCGGATTGAACGCGACCGGGTCGTTGTCGAACGCGGTGGTCGTGTCCCAGGGATTGAGCACGTACACCTCGGCGGCCGATGCGTTGTTGAGATCGCCGCGGATGCCGGAGAGCACGACTGCATGCGGCGCGCCGACGATCACCACCCATAGCGGACCGAAATCGCGCAGCCACTGCGCCCATTGCGTCGGCGTGTGGTACAGGCTGGCGTTCGACGGTTGGTCGATCACGCGGAAACCGTAGTGATCACGCACGCGTTCGAGCTGGTCCCAGCCGTACGACGTCGCCAGCGAGCCGCCGGCTTCGCGCACGAAGGCTTCGGGATCGAACGAGGCGTCGCTGCGGAACGACTTGAGCATCGCCATCGACGCGGCCCAGCAGGCGTTCTTGTCGGGCTGGGGCACGAGTGCGACGTGGTGTTCGACGCCGTCATCGGACATGGCACGCGGGCCGCGATACGCGAACGTGGTGGCGCGGCCTTCGATCCAGTCGATCTTGGTCGGGGTGATGAAACAGGCCCGGTTGACGCTTGTGCCGCCCGTGCCCGGATCGATCGGCCCGCGGGTGACGTGCACGCCGCAGACGAACGCTTCCAGCCCGTTGCCTTCGTCGCGCACGGTGTACACGGGCGAACCGCTGGCGCCGGCGACGGCGAGGATGTCGTAGTCGATGGTGTCGGGCGTGGCCTGGCCCTGCGCGTGGCCACCGTGCAGGTGCTGCTTGTTGCGATCGGCGACCGGGCCGAGGTCGCGGTGCAGGTTGGAGCTGGACGAATAGCCGCACACCGCCAGCGGCATGGTGCTGGCCGGCGTGGCCTGCATGAAGCGGAAGAACGCACCGTTGGGCGCTTCGATCGGCGCGTTGTCGATCACCGCGAGATCGTTGTCCCAGTTGCCGTCGCCCGTGTAGCGGGGCGCGACGCGCCACTGCGTGGAGTCGATCGTCGCTTCACCGAACGGCGTGGTGCCCGCGCCGTTGCGGCCGGGCACGATCTGCACCGTGCTCATGCCGTACAGGTTGTGCGCGCAGGTGAGGATGCGGTTGCGGCCGATGTAGAAGCCGGTGCCGGTGTAGGCCGTGCCGTCCGGCGCGGTCATGCGCAGGTAGCAGATGGCGGAGTGCGGGAAAGCGGACGTGTCTTCGACGCCGACGTACCACTCCTCGCGCTGCTGGCTGAACGCATCGTTCGTGCACTGCAGCGCGGACGCGGGACTGGACGGGTCGTAGTACGGCGTGAGCAGTTCCTGCGCGCGAACGGGCGTCGACGCGCTGCGCGCGCGCGTCGACGCTTTCGAACCGAGCGACTGCGCGATGGTGTCGAGGCCGACGCCCAGGAAGCGCAGCTCGTCCTGCCAGCCGCGCAGCGCATGCGCGGCGTGTTCCTCGATCAACTGCTCGAGCGACGATTGCAGCGGGAAGTTCGTGTACTGCGCGTTCGGATAACGGGACAGGATTAGGCCGCGCAGCAACGACGAAGCCAGATCGCGATAGGCACGACGGATCGTCGACATCGCGGCGTTGAGATCGGTCTGCGGGCGGTCGAAGTCGGGCGTCGCCGCCTGCACCACGGCCTGCACGACCAGCTGGACGATCGTCATCGCCTCGCCGAGCCCGGGCGCGAGGCCCATGATCGTGCCGGTGGCGCCGATCATCCCGTTCATTTCGTCCCACTGCTGGCGATGCGCGGCGATGCGCTCGGCGACGTCGGTGTGCGCCAGTTGCGTCGCTGCATCGATCCACGCCAGGAACATGCCGATGCGACGGCTGATCATCGGCAGCGAGGTGGGTACGGTGAAGTCGCGTGACGCCGGTGGCAGCTGGCTCGGATCGGTCACCAGCGGCGCGTAGGGAATGGCCGGCAGTCGATCGCCGACGAGGTCCAGCACCTGCATGGCGACTGCAGTCGCGAGCGACAGCAGGTCGCGCTGCAACAGCATGCGATCGGTCGGGTCCTGCAGGTCGCGGCCGAGGCGGTCGAGGATGTCGTGGCGGGTGCGCGCGCGTGCACGCGAATCCGCGTCTTCGCCCGAGCGGTACTGCGTCGGGTCCGGCGCCGGTGCGCCCATCGCGCCGTCGTCGATGCGCTGGTTGTATTCGCTGGTGAACGCCTGCACATACTGGCCGGGATCGGCGAGGCCGGCGGGCCAGCTGAAATGCGCGGGATTCGCGCCATATGTGCGAACCGGTGCGCGGCTGCGCAGGCCCTGCGACGTCACCGGCACCGCGCCGGTCGAGCTGTTCTGCGACAACGCCTGCGCGGCGA
Source organism: Lysobacter claricitrinus (assembly GCF_045866565.1). Classification (NCBI taxonomy): domain Bacteria; kingdom Pseudomonadati; phylum Pseudomonadota; class Gammaproteobacteria; order Lysobacterales; family Lysobacteraceae; genus Lysobacter; species Lysobacter claricitrinus. The sequence goes on from NZ_BAAFZV010000002.1 coordinate 589,501, forward strand.
GTTGCACGCACTGCATGTACGTATCCCAGTCCCAGTACGACGACGGGCAGTCGTGCTGGTCGGCGGGCGTGGCTTCGCTATGGCCCACGATGTGTTCGCGGTCCAGCGGAATGCCGTACTGCGCGGCGAGCCAGGCCACCAGGTGCGCGGACGCCTCGTACTGCTCCATGGTTGGCGGCAGGTCGCGACGATTGAGCCGGTACGGCTTGTTCGCGTTGTGTTCGATGCCGATGCTGCGGCTGTTCGCGCTCGACGCGTGGTACGCGGTGTCGGCATTGCGCACCATTTGCACCACCTCGCCATCGCGGCCGACGATGTAATGCGCGCTGCTCGGGCCGGCCTGTTGCCCGGTCTTGGGGTCGCGCCGCTCACCGTCCTGGAACCAGCTGATGGTGCCGTTGATGTTCGGCCCGCCCGCGGTGATGTGGATGACGATGCGGTCGATCACCGCGCCGCGGCGGCGCCCGGTGTGGAAGTTGCGCGCGTGCGCGGGGACGAAGCGGCTCGCGCCCGGGTAGTCGGGCGTGGGCGCGGTGAAGGCGCGCGTGCGGGCGCGCACCGACTGCGTTTCGGCGAACTCGGGTTCGACCGGCTCGGACTCGTGGCTGTAGGTGTCGACGTCGTCGAAGCTGCTGTCGTCGGCGGATGTAGTGTCGTCGGACAGCGCGCGTGCGCCGAGCGAGAACGTGAGCGACTGGCTCCACGCCGCCGCCTGCTGGCGGATCCACGCGAGCTTGGCGGGCGTGATGCGGCAGCCGAGGTTGGTGGTGTCGCTCGCGCCCGCAACGTGCACGCCGACCATGTGGGTGCGCGGCGCGTCGCCGCTCTCGATGTAGTAGACGGGCGAGCCGCTGGTGCCGCCGAGCGACTGCAGGTCGTAGTCGAACGTTTCGTCGCTGGGCAACGAACGGATGTAGCCACCATGCAGGTGCTGCTTGTCGGCGTCGATGGTCGCGTTGACGAAGCTGTCGATGAGGCCCTGCGGATCCGAATACGCGGCATAACCGCATACCACCACGCCTTCGGGCCGCGACTGCGTCAATTCCTCGACCAGGTCGAAATAGTTCGGCGAGGCGTTCGCCGACGGCACGCGGATCAACGCCATGTCGAAGTCGCGGCTGGACGACACGTAGGACGGATGCTTGACCATGTCGGCGGCCGACACGCGGAAGCGCCCGAACGGTTCGTTCGCACCGGCCGCGCTGGCGCCGTTCTTGCCGGGCACGATGATGAGTTCGCTCTGTCCGTCGACCACGTGCGCGGCCGTGAGCAGCAGGTTGGGTGCGATGAAGAACGCGGTGCCGTGCTGCGCGCCCTCGTCGCTGCCGTCAACGCGGCGCGCCTGGCAGATCGCGCTGTGCGGCATCACCGTGGTGTTGTCGACGCCCGCCCACCATTGCGCGCTGGCGGCGAAGAAGCCGATCTGCGTGCGCAGTGCGTCGAACAGGTCGCTGGGGTTGTAGTAGCTCGAAACGACGCGCAGCTCGCGCGCGGTCGGTGTGCGGGGCGGCGCCGCGCGCGACGTGCGTTGCTGGGATGGCATCGCGCCGAAGCCGTCGTCGTAGGCCGCACGCGGGTGCGCCTGTCCGTTGCCGTTGTAACGAAGCGCTTGCGACGTCGCCGGCGCGGTGGTGGTGGGCGCGGGAGCGGCGGGCGTCGCGGACGTCGCTGCAGGAGTGGTGGGCGTTGCCGGCGTCGCGGAAGGCGCGTTAGCGCCGGGGTGCGCCTGCCGCCACAACTCGTCGGAATAGCCGTCGTTGTACGGCGCCGGCGTCGCGGCCGCGCTGCTCCCGTTGCCATTGCCGCTCTTCGCCGGCGTCGCGGGCGTGTCGGTGACCGCGTCACCGCCCCAGGTCGGCGACGGCGACGGCGTGCCGTAGCTGCTGCCGGTGCCGCCGCCGTTGCCATTGCGAACGCCCCGTCGCAGGCCGCGCTCGGTGAGGCCGCGCAGGCTCACATACATGGTGCCGCCGTCCGGACGACGCACGCTGGTCGGCTTGCTGCGGTCGTTGTCCGCATACGTCGCAACGCCGAAATATAGGCGCGGCTGGCCCACGAAACGCGCCACCACCGACGGCGGCACGAGGTACACCGCATCGCTGCGCGGGCGCGCGCTCTGCAGCGGCGTCGCGTAGAAGTTGCCCGCGCTGCGGCGCGACCGGTTTTCCGGCTTGAACAGCTCCGGGTCGGTCGCCAGGCCGATCTCGTACAGCGGCTGGTCGGCGTTGACGGTGAACCCGAGCACGCTGAAGCGATCGTCGATCGATTCGCGATTGGCACGGATGCGGGTCATGACGGACTCCTGGCTTGCAGGACGACAGGGGAAGGGGCGCTCGGCTCGTGCGCGCTGGTCGCGTCGGCCGACGGAATCGGGATGGCGACGGGCGACGCCGGCGGCGGTTCGTCCAGCGCCGATGAAATGCGCTCCCAGAAACGCTGCTGCGCGTCGATGCCGATGCCTTCGAGGTGCGGACGCACGAAGTCGAGCACCGCTTCGAGGTTGCGGAAGAACGCGCGCTGCCCGCTCTGGATGTGCTCGACCGAGCCGCGCCATTCGGTGATCGCGGCATCGCCATCGCCGCGCTCGCACCACACGCGAACGATGAAAACGGCAGTGCGGTCTTCGAGCAGGGCCATCACGGAGCTCCGACTGAAGCGTGTAGGCCGACGCTGCGCCCGCGACATCACCACCGGATCACCGCTGGATCACGCCCGGGTCACGCCGGGCGGTGACGCACGTGATGTCGGCGCGCGCACGGAATCGCCGCCGCGCCGTGACGACCGGAAGGCGCGAGGGGCGAGCGGTTGGCGGGCGAGCGAAACGGCCCTGCGGCGCGTGAAAGCGGCAGTCGTCGGACGCGGTCGTCGAGATGCGCGTGCTTCACCATCGACGATGGGTGATGCGCGGCAACCTGGTGATGCGCGGCAATCGGGGCGCCTCGGAGGCGAGACGTTGCGCCCGGTGCACTCCAGTGCGCGGCAATGGGACGCGCGTCTGACCGGTCAGTTCAGCAGGCGCAGGCTCAGTTGCAGTTGTGCGTCCGCAGCCGCCAGGTGCGCACGGGCGCCCTGCAGCAGGTCGAGCGGCTCCATGCCGGCGCCGCTCTGGGGTGCAGCGTCGATCAGGAGCGGCGTAGCGCCCGTGTACGGCATCACGCCGTCGGTGGCGCGTCGTCTCTGCTCCGACATCGGCACGTCGGGAGCCTGCAAGCCGACCGCACTGTCGGCGATGCGCCGGTACAGCGCCTGCGTCTCGCGCATCGGCTGGATCGCCAGTTCGCGACGCAGCAGGTCACGGCAATGTTCGAACTGCCGCAGCGCGAGCGCGCGCTGCCCGCTTGCGACGAACAGCTGCATGAGATCGCGATGGACGTCCTCGCGAAGCGGATCGTGATCGAGGATCCGCTGCGCGTAGGCGATCGCATCGACATACTGCCGGCGAATGCTGACGATCTGCATCAGGCGGTAAAGCGCATTCAGGAAGTTGCGGCGATAGCGCTCGCGCGCGCGCAACGCCCAGTCGTCCGACAGCTCGACCAGCAGGTCGGCCTTGTACAGGCGCACGCCGCGCTCGAGCGCGTCGATGTCGTCGTCGGTCAGGCGCTCCGGCGCACGCGCGAGTCGTGGTTCGACGAGCTGGTCGAACTCTGTGACGTCGAGCCACACGTCGGCCTGCGGGCACAGCGCGATCGCACCGCGGCGGTCGCTGGTGATGAGGTTGCCGTGCGCGAGCGGCGGTGTTTCCAGCAGGCGACGCAAGCGCCACAGCGCGGTGTTGAACGAGCCGGTGGATGCGCTGGCGCCCGGGTCGGGCCACAGGCTGGCCAGCAGTTCCGAGCGGCTGAAGCTGCGGCCGTGGCCGAGCGCAAGGTAGGCGAGCAGGCTGGCGCTGCGCCCGGCGACCTGGACCTCCGGCGTACCGCCGTGGCCGGTGGCCAACGCCATCGAACCGAACAGGGAAATGCGCAGCATCGGCGTGCCCTCGCCATGACCGGCGTCCTGCCGGCGCGGTCGGCGCTGCGCGCCGGATCGATCACGACGCGATCACGCACCCGATCGCGACGCGATGCAATCGCGCGCACACGCAAGCGCGCCTGACACCCTGAACCGTCACGCCTGCGTCCGCTCGCACCGACGAGCGGACAGCGGCGCTGTACCGCGTGCCGACAGAATCGCTGGCAGGGCAGTCGTGCTCATCCGCGCCGGCTGCATTGCAGCGCGGCATCCATCCGCAGTCGCACCACGAGTCGTCCAGCGAGCACGCCATGACTTCGTTGCCCCAACGCATCCGACGCGCACGTACCCACGCTGGCCTCTCGCAAAGCGCGCTGGCGACGCGCATCGGCATCAAGCGCAGTGCCGTCACCCAGTGGGAGCATCCGCAGGGCACCAAGCCCAGCGTCGAACACCTGATCCGCATCGCCACCGAGACCGGCGCGGGATTCGAGTGGCTCGCAACCGGCCGCGGCCCAAGCGAACTCGACGCCCTCGACGCGACGCCCGCGTTGCAGGTCGACGACTACGCCGGCGACGAGTTCGAAACGCAGGCGCTGGGACACCTGCGACGCATGCCACCCGCGAAGAAGCGCATGGCGGTCGCGATTCTGGAGACGATGGGCCGCTGAACGCGGCCGCTTACTGCAGCACGCTGTCGCGCACGTAGCGGGCGAGCGCGTCGTCCAGCGTGGGAAGCGGGAACGCCCGGTCGCTGCTGAGCGCGCTGTAGCGCGGGCGGCGGGCGGGCAGGGTGTCGTGGTGGTGGGTGGCGACGCCGAGACGGCGCGTGTCGACGCCCGCGAGTCCCGCGGCGCGCCGGGCAAGGTCCGCCCAGGTGATTTCGCCGTCGTTCGCCAGGTGCCAGATGCCGGATTCGCGGTCGATCAGCAGGTCGATGCAGGCGTGCACCAGGTCGGGCACGTAGGTCGGCGAGACGGTCATGTCGTCGGCGGCGGTGAACGCGTCGCCGCGGCGCAGGGTATCGAGCGCGATGGTGATGAAGTTGTGCGCGTCCCACGGTCCAAAGAAGGAACTCGTGCGAACGACCAGCGCGTCCGGATGGCGATCGAGCACGACTTGCTCCGCACGCGCCTTGCTCTCGCCGTACACGTTGAGAGGGCGTGTGGAATCGCTCTCGACGTAGGGTGAATCGCGTTCGCCATCGAAGACGAGATCGGACGAGAACGTAACGAGCGGCAGGTGATGGCGCGCGCACGCGGCGGCGAGATTGGCGGGGCCCAGCGTGTTCTCGCGGAAGCAACGCTCGGCGTCGCGTTCGGCGTCGTCGACGCGTACATAGCCGGCTGCGTTGATGACCGCCCACGGCGCATGCGCATCGATCGCGCGTTCGATCGAGTCGGCGTCGCCGATGTCCATGCCGTTTCGATCGAGCACGCGGCAGGCGATGTCGCGCTCGCGGCAGATGCGCGCGAACGCGCGACCCAGCGTGCCGGTCGCGCCGGTGATCAGGATCGGCGCCGTATTCGCACCGGTGTGCGGGCGCGGAGGAAAGGCGAGGCCGCGGACAGCGACCGGGCGCGCGAAGAAGCGGTCGTCGCGTTGCCACCAGCCCTTGCCGGCGAGCACGGGGTGCGGTGGAACCGCGCCGTTCGAAAGGTCGCGCATCAGGTGGGCGACGGCAGTCGGTCGCGGCGTCCCGCCGCGAACATCGAACGCGCCCGACTCGTAGTAGTCGCGCACGTCGGTCAACAGGCAGTTCCAGTCGTACAACCCGAGCATGCCCCACACGGTCACCGCGCGGACATCGACGCCGTCGGCGATGCATGCCTCGCACGCTCGCCACGTTTCAGCGAGCCAGCGCAACTGGTCTTCGCGCCGCGCATCGATGTGTGCTTCGGTGACGGCGATCGGCAATCCGAAACGCTGCCAGCACTCGTCGATCAGCGGACGGAGGCCGCCAGTGGGCGACGCGAGCACGCGCGCCGCCTCGATGTCGGCGTAGCGATGCACGCCATTGCCACCGCGATGGTGCTCGGGATATGCATCGACGTCGTCATCGAGGAAGCGTTCGCTGGTGATGTAGTGGTTGACGCCAACGATGTCCGGCGCGCGCGCGTTGTCACGGAACCAGAGCACTTCGTCCGGCGTCGCGCTGCAGCGATCGGTCAGCCAGTCCCAGAGATAGTGCGACTCGTCGACGCGACCGCACAGCAGGTCCCACGCCAGCCAGCGCAGCTCGTTGTTGAAGTAGGCCTGGTAGTCGAGCAGCGGCGTGCTGTAGGTCTTGCCGAGGTCGTCGGTCTGCACGAGCTTGGCCGCGGGGTTCACCGATTCGATCGCGCGCATCGCCAGAACGACGCCGCGACACTGGTTGAACAGGCAGTCCTTGAACGTCTTCTCGTCGCGGCCGTGCGGATACCACAGGCCGTACAGGCCAGAGAAGCGCGCGGTGGTCAGCGGCTCGTTGACCGGCGTCCAGTGATCGACCCACGGAAACCGTTCGGCGACCGCGCGCGCATACGTCGCGAGTTTTTCCGGGAATTGGGGGTCGACAAGGCTGGTGTCGACCGGCCCGCTGCCGTGGTGCACCAGGCCAACGATCGGTTGCACGTCGAGCTCGCGAAGCCGCGACAGGCGTTCGTCCGGGCGCGTCCAGTCCGCAGAGGCAAGGCCGAAGGGCGCGACCTGTTCCCACAGCACCGGATAACGCATGGCACGGATGCCGAGCGCCGCGAAGCGGTCGAGGTCGTCGAGCCGCTTCCAGTGCGCATTGCGTTCGAGCTGTTCGATGTAACGGTCGCCCACGCGGTTGACCGTGCATTCCACGCCGCCCCAAAGCTCCAGCTTGCCAACCGACCGCATCGCCACCACTCGTGCCAATCAGCGCTTCGCGGCGATCAGCGGCGTGGATGAGGATGCGCCCGATCGAACCGCGACCAGTTCGGCGGGTGCGCGCTCGATGTCGGCGCCCATCTTCTCGAGGATGTAGTCGACCGCCTTGAGTGCCGCGCCCACGCACTGGTCCATGTTGTAGTAGCGGTACTGCGCGAGGCGGCCGACGAAGGTGACGCCGCGCTCCTGCTCGGCAAGTGCCTCGTAACGCTTGAACAGCAGTTCGTTCTCGGGCCGCGGCACCGGGTAGTACGGGTCGCCGTCGGCCTGCGGGAATTCCCGCACCAGTGAGGTTCCGCGATGCTGCTGGCCGGTGAGATGCTTGAACTCGGTCGTGCGCGTGTAGTCGTAGTCGTTCGGGAAATTCACCGTGCCGACGGACTGGTACCACTCGGTGTCGGGGAGATGCTCGTGCTCGAAACGCAACGAGCGGTACGGCAGCTGGCCGTAGCAATGCGCGTAGAAGGCGTCGACCGGGCCGGTGTAGACGATGTGCGACGCATCGACGCGTTCGCGCACGTCGAAGAAGTCGACGCCGGTTTCAACGCGGATCGACGGATGGTCGAGCATGCGTTCGAACATCCGCGTGTAGCCGTCGGCCGGCATCTTCTGGAACGTGTCGGTGAAGTAGCGATCGTCGCGATTGGTGCGCGTCGGCACGCGAGCGGCGACGGACGCGTTCAGCTCGGACGGGTCGAGGCCCCACTGCTTGCGCGTGTAGCCACGGAAGAACTTCTCGTAAAGATCCTGCCCCACCGCGTTGACGACCACGTCCTCGGAGGTGCGGATCCTTTCGCGCGGCTCGCGCACCGAGTCGTAGAACGCCTGGATCGTGTCCTCGTCGAGATCGAGGCCATACAGCGCGTTGACTGTCTCGATGTTGATCGGGATCGGAACCAGCTTCTCGCCGACCTTCGCCAGCACGCGGTGCTCGTAGGGGCGCCAGTCGGTGAACTGCGACAGGTACTCCGCGATGCGGGCCGCGTTGGTGTGGAAGATGTGCGGGCCGTAGGGGTGGATCAGGACGCCGTGCGCATCGGTGCGGTCGTACGCGTTGCCGCCGATGTGGTCGCGCTTGTCGATGACGAGGACTTCATAGCCGCGCTCGGCAAGTTCACGCGCGACGACGGAACCGGAAAAGCCGGCGCCCACGATCAGAACATCTGTCTTCATGTCGGAACTGCTCCTTGGAGATGTCAGGCGGCGGCTTGCGTCGGCACGGATGCCCAGACCGCCTGCTGCACGTCATTGCGCATCGCGTCGACGGTCGCGTCCCACGACGAGCCCGCCGCGCGTTCGGTACCCTGCGCGATCAGGTCGGTATCGGGACGGCGCCATGCGCGCTCCACCGCGTCGAGGAAATCGGCGTGCGAACGCGCGACGTCGACGATCGGCGTGAAGTTGCGCACCACGTCCGCGACGGCGGTGGAGACGATCGGCTTGCCGCCGGCCATGTATTCGAGCGTCTTGGTCGGGTTGATGTACCGCGTCGCCTCGTTCAGCGCGAACGGCATCAGGCAGACATCGAAGCCCTTCACGATCGCCGGCAGGTCGTCGTAGCGCTGCTGGCCGAGCCAATGGATGTTGGGCTGCTTGGGAAGATCGGCGGGGTCGACCTTCGCGAGCGGGCCCGCCATCACGATGGATGCTTCGGGGAAGCGGTCGGCCAGCGCGGCGATCAGCTCGTAGTCAAGGCGTTCGTCGATCACGCCGAAGTAGCCGAAGCGCGGCCCTGGCGTGGCCGCGACGGCGGCCGGGATCTCGGTGGCCGGGTTGCGTGCCTTCGAATAGTGCTCGACGTCCACGCCACAGCCGTACACATGCACGTTGTCGTGGTGCTTCGACTTCGAGTCGAACAGCTGGTAGCCGCCGGTGAACACGACATCCGCGTTCGACATGACGAAGCGTTCGCGGTCGGCGATGTCCGCCGGCGCGAAACGGAAGTTCGCGAGTTCGTCCATGCAGTCGTAGACGACGCCGACCGCGCCGAACTGGCCCATGTACCCCGGCGCGGGCATGGGCGAATAGAACCAGTGCACCGGCCGGTCGAAGCGGCCGACCAGGCGCGGATGCGTGTGCAGTGCGCTGCGGATCATCGGGAGGAAGATCTCGGCGTCCCTGTCCGCGTTCACCGCGAGCGCCTGCGGGATCTGCGGAACGATGCGCACGAGGTTGGGGTAGGGCTCATCGATCGCGAGGTGCGGTTCGCCCTCGGCGATGACGGGGTCTTCGATGAAGAGGATCGGGTGGCGACGCGCGAGACGCGAAAAAATCTGCTGCGGACGCTGCCAGACGAAGTCCCAGCGCAGATGGCAGTGGACGATGATCGGAAAGTCGTCGCGTCCGTCGTTCAACGCCCCCGATACGGCGGCCGAAGCGGCATTGGATGCCTCGCAGGACTGGCCGTCCGTGAATGTTGAAGTCGAATCGATGGCCGACGCATCTCGTTCCTTTGACATGGCGCTCTCACTGAATTGGGTAAAAAAATGAGTCTTGAATGAAGACAATCTCGACGAAGTGAAGCCAGAGCCCGGATCGATGACCCCGCTTGCCGACGCGTCGCGTTTCTGCGACGACGAGGCATACCCGCGACCGCAGCTGCGGCGCGCGCACTGGCAGTCGCTCGACGGACCGTGGCGGTTCGCGTTCGACAACGAGAAGCGCTACGCGCACCCGCGAGACATCGATCAATGGCCGTTGCAGATCGCCGTACCGTTTCCGATCGAATCGAAACGCAGCGGCATAGGAGATCGCGGGTTTCACAAAGCTTGCTGGTACCAACGTGATTTCGACGTAGAGAGCGACGGCGAATCGCGCGTCATCCTCCACTTCGGCGCCGTCGATTACTTCGCCAAGGTGTGGGTGAATGGCCAGCACGTCGCGACGCACGAAGGCGGACACACGCCGTTCCACGTCGAGATCACCGAAGCTCTGAACGCTTCAGGCCCGCAGATCGTCACTGTTTACGTCGAAGACGATCCGCAGGAACTCAACAAGCCGCGCGGCAAGCAGGACTGGCAACTCGAGCCGCATTCGATCTGGTATCCGCGCACCACCGGCATCTGGCAGACGGTGTGGCTGGAGAAGGTGTCGCGCACGTACCTGCAGAAGATCCGCTGGACGCCGCACGTCGAAGGTTTCGCGCTGACGCTGGAAGCGCGCGTGATCGGCGACGTCGTCGACGGGTTGTCGCTCGAAGTGCAGGTCGGCCACCAGGGGCGGCTTCTCGCCGACGATCGCTACATGGTGATCGGCGGCGAGGTCGACCGGCGGATCATTCTGTCCGACCCGGGCATTGATGACTTCCGCAACGAGATGCTGTGGAGTCCCGACCGACCGACGCTGCTCGACGCCACCATCCGGCTGAAACGCGGCGACGTCGTGCTCGACGAGGTCCGCTCGTACACCGCGCTGCGATCGGTCGGCGTCCTGCGTGATCGCTTCATGCTCAACGGGCGGCCGTACCACCTCAAACTCGTGCTCGACCAGGGGTATTGGCCGGACACGCTGCTCGCCGCGCCAGACGACGCAGCCTTGCGTTACGACGTCGAGCTGGCGAAGGCGATGGGATTCAACGGCGTTCGCAAGCACCAGAAGATCGAGAGCCCGCGCTACCTGTACTGGGCCGACCGGCTCGGCATGCTGGTGTGGGAGGAAATGCCGTCGTGCTATCGCTTCACGCGCACCGCGATCAAGCGGCTCGTCCGCGAGTGGTCGGAAGCGATCGAACGCGACTACAGCCACCCCTGCATCATCACGTGGGTGCCGTTCAACGAGTCCTGGGGCGTTCCGGAACTCACCACCGTCGGCGCGCACCAGCATGCGGTCGCGGCGCTCTACAGCCTGACCAAGACGCTCGACCCGACCCGCCCCGTGATCGGCAACGATGGCTGGGAAAGCAGCGCGACCGACATCATCGGCATCCACGACTACGATGCCAACGTCGACCATATCCGCCAGCGATACGGGCCGGAGGTAACGACCGAACAACTGTTCGACCGGCGTCGCCCCGGTGGCCGCATCCTCACGCTCGACGGGTTTCCACATCGCGGCCAACCGATCGTGCTCACCGAGTTCGGCGGCATCGCGTTCGATACGCGTCGCCTCGCACCGGATGCGCCCGCACAGGGCGATACCCACGTCTGGGGCTACTCGGTGGCGGGCGAGGCCGACGAATTCGCGCGCCGCTTCCATGAACTCATCGAGGCCGTCACGTACACGGCATTGTTCAGCGGCTACTGCTACACCCAGTTCGCGGACACGTTCCAGGAAGCGAACGGCCTGCTGACCGAGGATCGCGTGCCCAAGATTCCGCTCGAACAGATCCGGCGTGCGGTGCAAATGTCGCGCACGCATATCCAGGGTGCGGCCTGATGCATGTGGTCGAGCTGACCAAGCCCGATGGCCGTTCGCTCACGCTGTACGCGCGCGCGCCCATCGTGAACGTCGGCGACGCGCCCAGCCCGTTTCGCGAACCGCTCGGCCGCAGCCCGCACCTGCGTCGGCATCCGCTGCGCGACGAATGGATTACCTACGCGGCGTATCGCCAGGACCGCACGTTCCTGCCGCCGCCGGAGTACAACCCGCTCGCGGTCACTGTCGATGCCGATGCACCGACGGAGCTGCCGCAGGGCGACTGGGACATCGCGTTGTTCGACAACCGCTTTCCGTCGCTCAGCCTTGCAGCCGACGAAGTCCCGCCGTCGATCGTCGACGTGGCCCCGGGCACGGGCAAGTGCGAAGTCGTGGTGTTCACGCAGGATCGCCTGTCCTCGCTGGGACGACTTCCGCTCTCGCACATCGAGCTGCTCCTGCAGGTCTGGGCCGATCGCACGACGAAGCTCGGCGCGCTCGACGAGATCACCTATGTCCTGCCGTTCGAGAACCGTGGCGCAGAGGTGGGCGTGACGCTGCACCATCCGCACGGCCAGATCTATGCATATCCATCCGTTCCGCCAGTGCCGGCGCGCATGCAGCAGGTCGCTGAAGCGCACCACGCGCTCACCGGGCGTGGCGTTCTGCAGGATCACATCGCGAAAGAGATCGACGACGGGCAGCGCATGGTCTACCGGGGCGAACACGCGGTCGCCTTCGTGCCCGCCGCGGCGCGTTATCCGTATGAAGTGTGGGTGGCGACGATCGAGCCGGTCGCGACGTTCGGCGACCTCAGCGACGCGCAGCGCACGGATCTCGCGCGTGCGCTCAAGACCGTGCTGATGAAGTACGACGCGCTCTGGGACCGGCCGTTTCCTTACCTGATGGCGTGGTACCAGGCGCCCCTCGACGGTCGTCCGCATCCGGAATCGCACCTGCATGCCGAGTTCTACCCGCCGTACCGCACGCGCGACCGGCTGAAGTACCTCGCGGGCACCGAGCTCGCGGCAGGGTGGTTCGCGATGGACGCACTGCCCGAGGATAAAGCGCGCGACCTGCAGCAGATCGACGTGGATATCGACGCATGACCTTCCACGACATCTTCGGTTCCGCTCCCGAGGTCACCGCGTCCGCGCCCGGTCGCGTCAACCTGCTGGGCGAGCACACCGACTACAACGACGGTTACGTCCTGCCGACAGCGATTCCGCAGAAGACGACGGTCGCCATGCGTCGCAACCGCGGCGGCGCGTTCGTGGTGCATGCGGCGGATCTCGCGAGCGAGTCGCGCTTCGAACGCGATGCGCTGCCGGGCGATCATTTCGCCGCCTACGTCTACGGCTGCATCCGCGGGATCGTGGACGCGGGCATCGACGTCCCGCATCTCGACATCCACGTGCAGTCCGACGTGCCCATGGGCGTCGGCCTGTCATCCAGCGCGGCGCTCGAGGTGGCGACGTTGCGTGCACTTCGCGAGCTCCTGAAGCTCGATCTCGACGACGTGCGCATCGCGCAGATGGCGCAGCGTGCCGAGATCGACTACGCCGGAGTGAACTGCGGGATCATGGACCAGATGGCGTCGAGCCTTGCCGATTCGACCCACATGCTGTTCCTCGACACCCGCACGCTGGAGCGGCGACTGGTGCCGCGACCTGCAGGCACCGAACTGCTCGTCATCGACTCCGGCTTGAGCCGTTCGCTCGCGGCCAGCGCCTACAACACGCGGCGTAGCGAATGCGAAGCGGCTTCACGGATGCTCGGCGTCGCCGCGTTGCGTGACGTCGAAGACGCGTCGCGCGTGGAAGCCCTGGACGAGCCGCAGCGGCGTCGCGCACGGCACGTAGTCAGCGAGAACGCCCGCGTGCTGCGTGCCATCGAAGGGGTCGATGCGCGTGAGTTCGGCGAACTGATGAACGCGTCGCACGCGAGCCTGCGCGACGACTACGAGGTCTCGGTTCCCGAGCTCGATCGACTTGTCGAACTGCTGCAGCAGCATCCGTCGGTTCATGGCGCACGTCTGACCGGCGCTGGTTTCGGCGGTGCATGCGTCGCACTCTGCCGCGAGGGCGAAGCGGCGAACGTGGGGCGCGACGTGGTCGGAAGCTACGGGGCGCACGGCCGCGTCCTCGTGCCGGAGGGGGGCGCATGACGACGCACGAGACCCCGCAGACCGCTGCCACCGCAACCACCTCGCGAACCGAGACGCCGCGCACGCACACGCTGGCTGCGGGCGACTTGCTCGCCGTGTTCCGCCCCGAGCAGGGAATGATCTGCACCTCGCTCAAGCATCGCGGCGAGGAGATCCTGCGACGCATCGACGAACTGCCCGAAGCATTGGCGACCGGCATGTCGGTCGGCGTACCGCTCAACTATCCGTACGCGAATCGCATTCGCGGCACGGCCTACGAATTCGATGGTCGACGTGTTCAGCTCGACCCTGCGTCGCCGTGGGTGATGAAGGACTGGAACGACGTGATCATCCACGGCGTGCCATGGCCCAAGCTCCAGTGGCGCGTGCAGGATGCGACGGATCGTCGCCTGCGCAGTCGGCTGCAGTGGAACCGTCCGGAGCTGCTGGACGTGTTTCCGTTCGAGCACGACGTGGAGATGACGGCGACGCTCGACGGCCTCGGGCTGCTGATCGAAACCGCCGTGATCGCCAACGCCGGCGTGCGCGTGCCGGTGAGTTTCGGTTTCCACCCGTACTTCGGGCTGCCCGGGCTCGGCCGCGCACAGTGGCGACTCACGCTGCCGGCGATGGATGGCATCGTCCTCGACGAACTGCTCCTGCCCATCGGCGAGCGGACGCACCTGCCGCCGTACGACGACCGACTCGATCATCTCGACTTCGACCACGGCTTCGCATTCGACGCCGAAGGCGCGACGATGTCGATCGCCGGCAACGGGCGACGCATCAGCGTGGATTTCCTGCAGAACTTCCCGTACGCGCAGATCTATGCGCCGTCGACGCACGACTACATCTCGCTCGAGCCCATGACTGCGCCGGCCGATGCACTGCGGTCCCACGAGGACCTTCCGGTGGTCGAGGCGGGCGGCCGGTTCGCGGCGACGTTCCGTCTGCGCGTCGAGGCGACGGAGAACTCGCTGCACTGAGCGATCCGGCAATGCCCGGTTCACATCGGGACACGGGTCTTAGCGGCTGCGACCTCCGGCGTTTACCCTTCGCGCTCAACGGAGGGGTTCGATGATCGGGAAATCCGGCAAGTCCAGTGCGCGACGCGCCAGCGCGTACCTCTGCGCCGAGTGCGGCTCGGAGCACAGCAAGTGGCAGGGACAGTGCACCGATTGCGGTCGGTGGAACACGCTCAGCGAGATCGCGCTGGAGCCCGAGGTGTCGGTCAAGGCCGGCGTCGCGCAGAGCCGTCGCAGCGGTTGGGCGGGCAAGGTGGATGCGCCGGCGATTACCGCCCTCAAGGACGTCACCGTCTCCGAGGAATCGCGCGAGACCACCAGCATCGGGGAGTTCGATCGTGTGCTGGGCGGCGGGCTCGTGCCCGGTTCGGTGGTGCTGGTCGGTGGCGATCCCGGCATCGGCAAGTCGACCTTGCTGCTGCAAGCCGTCACCCAGATGGCGCAGAACATGCCCGGCCTGTACGTCACCGGCGAAGAGTCGCTGGCGCAGGTCGCGGGCCGCGCCGTTCGACTCGGCCTGCCGCTCGAGGGTGTTCACGCGCTGGCGGAAACCTGCATCGAACGCATCCTCGAACAGGCCGCGCCGATGGGGCCGCGGCTGATCGTCGCCGACTCGATCCAGACGCTGTGGACCGAAACGCTGACCGCGGCGCCGGGCTCGGTGAGCCAGGTGCGCGAGAGCGCTGCACGCCTGGTGCGTTACGCGAAGGAGACCGGCACGGCGGTGTTCCTGGTCGGCCACGTCACCAAGGAAGGCGGCATCGCCGGTCCGCGCGTGCTCGAACACATGGTCGACGCGGTGCTGTATTTCGAAGGCGAATCCGGAAGCCGGTTCCGTGTGCTGCGCGCATTCAAGAACCGTTTCGGCGCGATCAACGAACTCGGCGTGTTCGCGATGGGCGACAAGGGCCTGCGCGAGGTGCCGAATCCGTCCGCGATCTTCCTGTCCGGCAGCCGCGAGGCGCAGCCGGGCAGTTGCGTGATGGTGACGCGCGAAGGCACGCGGCCGCTGATGGTCGAAGTGCAGGCGCTGGTCGACCAGTCGCCGCTTTCGAACCCGCGCCGCGTCGCGGTCGGCATGGAAGGCAATCGACTGGCGATGCTGCTGGCGGTGCTGCATCGACACGGTGGCGTGGCGGTTGGTGACCAGGACGTATTCGTCAACGTCGTCGGCGGCATCCGCGTGCAGGAGACGGCGGTGGACCTCCCGTTGCTGCTCGCGGTGTTGTCCTCATTGCGCGACCGTCCGCTCGGCGAGAACACCGTGGCGTTCGGCGAGGTCGGCCTGTCGGGCGAAATCCGCCCGGTGCCGAACGGCGAGGAGCGTCTGAAGGAGGCCGCGACGCACGGCTTCAAGCGCGCGATCGTGCCGAAGGCGAACGCACCGAAGTCGGGGAAGGTGGCGGGGATGGAGGTGATTGGCGTCGAGCGACTCGCCGACGCGCTCGAGAACGCCTGACTACGTTTCGGGCATCGCATGCGAAGAAGCCGGCTTTCGCCGGCTTCTTCACTTTCGTCAGTGGCCGCCAGCCGCGGCTGGCCCGGCCTTCGCGGCGAATGGTGGTTTCGCGACCCAGACGAACGCGATGACCACGAGGAAGATGATGCCCAGCACGTGGAAGATCTCGTTGAAGCCGATCTGCACCGCCTGCTGCGAGATCATCCGGTCGAGCACGAACGCGCCACGCTGAAGATCACCCTGTCCAAGCCGCTCGACGCTCTGCCGGATCGCGGGGTCGTAGGCGTTGATGCTTTCGGTGAGGTGCGCGTGGTGGATGGTGCCGCGCTGGTTCCACGCCCAGGTCGTCAGCGACGCCGCGAAGCTGCCGCCGAGTGTTCGTACGAACGTCGCAAGGCCGGAACCTGCGGCGATCTCGTGCGGTTCGAGGTCCGACAGCAGGATGGTCAGCACCGGCATGAAGAACAGCGCGACGCCCAACCCTTGCCACAGCTGCACCATCGCCACGCGCTGGAAGTCGACGTCGAGGTTGAAGCCCGAGCGGATGAAGCTCGTCGTCGCCATCACCACGAACGCGAAGCTGGCGAGGATGCGCAGGTCGAAGCGTTGTGCGTACTTGCCCACGAACGGCGTCAGGATCACCGGCAGGATGCCGATCGGCGCGCTGGCGAAACCGGCCCAGATCGCCGTGTAACCGAGGTTGCGCTGCAGCCACAGCGGCACCAGCAGGCCGACGCTGAAGAAGGCCGCATATGCCATCACCATCGCCGCCGTGCCCGCGCTGAAGTTGCGGTGGCGGAACAGGCGCAGGTTGACGATCGGATCCTTCTCGGTGAGCTCCCAGATGATGAACACCGCGAGCGAGATCACCGAGACGATCGCGAGCATCACGATGCGCGTCGAGTTGAACCAGTCCTCGTCGTTGCCGAGGTCGAGCAGCGTCTGCAGCGCGCCGACGCCGAGCACCAGCGTGGCCAGGCCGATGTAGTCCATCTTGGGCTTCTGCAGTACGACCGGGCGCGCCTTCAGCTGGTTGCGCACCACGAAGCTGGAGAAGATGCCGATGGGAATGTTGATGAAGAAGATCCATTCCCAGCTGTAGTTGTCGGTGATCCATCCGCCGAGGATGGGGCCCGCAATGGGCGCGACGACCGTCACCATCGCCAACAGCGCGATGGCTTGCCCGCGTTTGTTCGGTGGATAGATCGAGATCAGCAGGGCCTGCGTGACCGGATACATCGGGCCGGCGACGAAGCCCTGCAGCGCGCGTGCAACCACCAGCAGGCCCATCGAGTTCGCAAGGCCGCACAGCAGCGACGCGACGACGAACGCGAGCGTCGCCCACGTGAACAACTTGACCTCGCCGAAGCGGCGCGTCATGTAGCCGGTCAGCGGCAGCGCGATCGCATTGCTGACGGCGAACGACGTGATGACCCACGTCGCCTGGTTGGAACTGGCGCCAAGGTTGCCGGCAATGGTCGGCAGCGACACGTTGGCGATCGTCGTGTCGAGCACCTGCATGAACGATGCGAGCGCAAGGCCGATCGTGGCGAGTGCGAGGTTCGGCGGCCGAAAGCCGGCGGCGGGGGCGGGAGCAGCAGCCATGGATGCCTGTTGTGGTGCCGGTCAGTCGAACTGCCGGAAGACGATGCAGACGCCGGTCCGGTCGCGCAGCGCGAATTCGCGCGCGCCCCACGGGCGGTTCGTCACATCGGGAAGGTTGGGGTGCAGCAGGTCGGGGCGCCGCGCCGCGATGTCGGCATGCAACGCGTCGATCCCATCGGTTTCGATCGCGAGTTCCGGCCGATCCTTCGCCGCGAACTCCGGGCTGGCGACGATGTAGGCCTTCGCGCCGCCGCGTTCGACCACCGCGAAATCACCATCGCGGTAGCCGACTTCGAAGCCGAGGGCGTCGACGAACAGATCGAGGCCCTCGTCGAGCGTGTCGAAGAACACCTTCGGCACGAGGTTGAAACGCGACGGCGTCGCCAGCGCCATGTCAGCCGCGGCCCGACAGGTTCTCGCGGATGACCTGGTCGATGCGTTCCTGCGCAGCGTGCAGCTGGCGCTCGTAGGCCGACGTCGTCATCAGCGGCTTCTGCGGCGGCGCGCTGGCCAGCACCGGCCCGCTCTGGTCATGCAGGTTGACGTCCACGCTCATCGACAGACCGATGCGCAGCGGATGCTTCGCCAGCTGGTCGCGGTCGATTTCGACACGCACCGGCACGCGCTGCACGATCTTGATCCAGTTGCCGCTGGCGTTCTGCGCGGGCAGCAGCGAGAACGCGCTACCGGTACCGAGGCCGAGGCTGGTGACGTGGCCCTTGAACGACACGTCCTTGCCGTACAGGTCGGAATGCAGGTCGACCGGCTGGCCGATGTGCATCTTCGCGAGCTGCGTTTCCTTGAAGTTCGCTTCGACCCACACCTGCTCGAGCGGAATCACCGTCATCAGCGTCTGGCCGGGCTGCACGCGCTGGCCCAGCTGCACGCTGCGCTTGGCGACGTAACCGGTGACCGGTGCGACGATCGCGCCGCGCTGCATCGCGAGGAACGCCGAGCGCACCTGCGCGGCGGCGGCCTGCACCTGCGGCTGGTTCTGCACGGTGGTGGCGTCGACCAGCGCGCGGTTGCGCGAGAGGTTGCCGCGCGACGTCGCGAGCGCGGCTTCCGCCGATGCCAGGTCGTCACGTGCGTGCGCAAGTTCCTCGGCCGACACGGCACCGCTGGCGACGAGTCCGCTGCGACGCGCGACGTCCGAACGCAGCTTGGCGATCGCGACTTCGCGCGCGCGGATTTCCGCTTCCGAGGAGCTCACGCTGCTGTAGAGACCGCGCACCTGGCGAACCGTGTTGGCCAGGTTCGCGACGGCCTGGTCGTAGCCGACCTGCGCGTCCGTCGCATCCAGCTGCACCAGCGACTGCCCGGCTTCGACGCGCATGCCGTCGTCGGCGGTGATGCCGGTGACCGTGCCGGTCGTCTGCGGCGTGATGGTGACGATGTTGCCCTGCACGTAGGCGTCGTCGGTATCTTCGTGCCAGCGGCCGACCAGGAAGTGGTACAGCAGCCAGCCGATGCCGGCGATCACGACGATGAGCGCGAGGATCGTCAGCGCGCGACGACGCTTGCTGCTCTTCACGGGCGCGGCGGGGGAAGCGGAAGTGGTGGGCGTGCTCATCGGGTGGCGGTCGCGGAATCGGAGATGGAATCGGAGGACGGTGCGGTGAGCGCAAGGCCGCCACCCAGCGCCTGGTCGAGATCGACCACGACGAGGAGACGTTGCGCGCGCAGCGCGGCGAGTTGCTGGTCGAGCTGAAGCAGCGGGCGCTGCGCATTGAGCACGTCGATCTGCGTCGACAGCCCGGCCTTGTAGCGTGTGGTGGCGATCGAAAGCGCCGATTGCGCCGCGTCGCGCGCCTGGCGCACGGAAGCGATCTGCGCATCGAGTGCGCGTGCGTTGTCGAGTGCATCTGCGACTTCGCGCAGGCCCGTCACGAGGCTGCCGTTGTACGCGGCGACCGCGAGGTCGTAGTCGGCATCGGACTTGGCGAGATTGCTGCGCAGGCGACCGCCATCGAAGATCGGCAGCGAGATCGCCGGGCCGCCCTGCGTCAGCAGCGCATTGCTGGAGAACAGGTCGCCGAGGTTCACCGCGGCGACGCCGACGAGCGCCGACAGGTTCACCGACGGATAGAACTGCGTCTTCGCGGCGCGGATGTTGCGGCTCGCCGCTTCCGCACGCCAGCGCGCGGCGACGACGTCAGGACGCGCGCCCAGCAGTTCGCTCGGGATCACGCCGGGAACGGTCGGCGCGGGCGCCTTGAGCAGCTTCGGACGGGAGATCGCATCGCCGCGATCGGGGCCCTTGCCGAGCAGCGCGGCCAGCGCGTGTTCCGTTGCGTCGATCTGCTGCTGCGCGGCCTGCGCCTGCTGGTTCGCCGCGGCGACCAGCGACTCGGCGTTGCGCGTCTGCATCGCATTGTCGATGCCGGCCTTGACGCGCTGCCGGCCCAGGCCGAGCAGCTTCTGCGAGCGCGACTTCTCGTTGCTCGCCACGTCCAGCGCGTCATAGGCCTGCGCGAGGCCGATGTAGGCGCGCGTGATGTTCGACGCGAGCGTCAGGCGCGCGGACTGCGCTTCTACTTCGGACGCGCGCAGCTGGCCGACCGCGGCCTCGTAGCGCGCGCGGTCGCCGCCCCAGACGTCGATCGGCCATTTGATGTTGAGGCCGAGCAGGAACACGCCGGTGTAGGTGCCACCGAGTGGATCGGGCGCAACCGTGGTCGGAATCTGCAGGCCCGAATACTGCGCGGAGGCGCCGACGGTCGGCTTGCGCGCGGCGTCGGCCAGCCCGGCCTGCGCGGCAGCCTGTCGCACGCGGGCATCCGCGGCCGCAAGGCTCGGTTGGCCGGCGAGCGCTTCGTCGATCAGCGAGTCGAGTTGCGGGTCGCCGAATACGCGCCACCAGTCGCGCGCGAGCGGCGCGTTGGCGGTGCCGGCGAGTGCGTTCGATGCGGCGAGCGCATTCGCATCCAGCGGATGCTCCTGCGGCTCGAGGCCGCGCATGTTCGCGCAACCGGCGACGGCGAGGGCGAGGAACAACGGAGCCAGGCGCCGGGTGGCCAGCGCGACGGAACGTGGGGTCATGTCAGTCGGAATCGGAGGAAAGGTTGTCGCGGACCCGGATCAGCAGGTCCATCAGGCGCGCCTGGTCGGCATCGTCCAGACCGTGCATCGCACTGGCGTGTACGCGCCGGCCGCAGTCGCTGACGGCGGTCCACAGGGTGCGGCCGGCGTCCGTCAGGTCGACGTGCAGGGCGCGGCGGTCCTGGGGATCGACTACGCGCGCGACCAGGCCCTGCGCCTCGAGCTTGTCGAGCAGGCGCGTCATCGCGCCCGGATGCAGCTGGGCGGCGCGTGCCAGCTCGCTGACGCCGGCCCGCCCGTTGCCGAGCGTTTTCAGCGTGATGTACTGGCTGAAGGTCAGGTCATGGCCGGCGGCGGCGAGCTCGCGCTCCATGCGCGCCCACATCGCGTCCCGGACCTGACGGAACATCAGGCCGAGCGAGGAGCCGTTGCAGGGCGGGGTATTGGTCATCGGGCAGAACTTTAGGTGCCCGCGCAATAGTTGTCAATGCAACTATTGCACCGACACGTAGTCCACCAGCGTTCCACATCCGGAACGGGTCAGACGACCGCGCGGTGAAGGATTAGCTCGAGGACCATCTTGCTGCCGAAGTAGGCCAGCACCAGCAGCCCCATGGCAGCCAACGTCCAGCGAACGGCCTTCGCGCCGCGCCATCCGTGGCGACGGCGGCCGTAGAGCAGGGCGCCGAACGCCAGCCACGACAGCAGGCTCAGCACGGTCTTGTGGACCAGGTGCTGGGCGAACAGGTTGTGGACGAACAGCACGCCGGTCAGCAGCGTCGCCGTGAGCAGGGCGAAGCCCACCGCGATCGTGCGGAACATCAGCGACTCGAGTTGCACCAGCGGTGGCAAGGCGCGACGCCAGCCGTGGAACTCGCGGCGTCGCAGCGCGCCTTCCTGCGCCCACAGGGTGATGGCGAGCAAGGCGGCGACGGCGAGCGTCGCGTAGGCCAGCAGTGCGAGTGCCGCATGCAATTGCTGGCGCCAGTCGAGCGCCATCGGTGTCGCGTGCCCGTAGGCCCGGTACGCGACGAGCATCGCGGCGGCGAGCGGCAGCGCGACCATCGCCAACGCCGCCACGCGCTCGCGACGCGCGACGAACGTCGTCACCGCCGCCATCCCGAGCGCCACGAGCGACAACGCGGCGAAGAAGTGCAGGTCGGGCCCATGCACTTCGGTCCACGCGACGATGTGCGTCGTCGCGTGCAGTGCCAGCGCGAGCGCCGACGGCACGCGCCAACCGTCGCCGGGCGCGGCGGGGTCGACGCGCAACGCCGCGGCCAGCATGCCGGTCGCGACGAGATAGAGGAGGACGGAGCCGATCACGAGCGCAAGCGTCATGGCGCGGAGTGTCGCACAGCCGTTCGGCGGGTCGCAGGCGCGCGGCGGCTATACTTCGCGACCGTTTTTCGCGTCGGCCCCGCCATGTTCGAGTCCCTTTCCCAGCGCCTCTCCGGCACCATCGAGCGCCTGCGCGGCCGCGGTCGCCTGACCGAGGAGAACATCCGCGAGTCGCTGCGCGAGGTGCGCATCGCGCTGCTCGAAGCCGACGTCGCGCTGCCGGTCGTGCAGGCGCTGATCGAGCGCATCAAGACGCGTGCGGTCGGCCAGGAAGTGCTGAAGTCGCTGACGCCCGGCCAGGCGCTGATCAAGATCGTGCGCGACGAGATGTCGGCGGTCATGGGCGCGCAGGCGTCCGACCTCAACCTCAACGTGCCGGCGCCGGCGGTCATCCTGATGGCCGGCCTGCAGGGCGCGGGCAAGACCACCACGGTCGGCAAGCTCGCCAAGCACCTGAAGGAAAAGCGCAAGAAGAAGGTGATGGTGGTCTCGGCCGACGTCTATCGCCCGGCTGCGATCGAACAGCTGCGCCAGCTCGCCGAGCAGGTCGACGTGATCTTCTTCCCGTCGGATCCGTCGCAGAAGCCCGAATCCATCGTGCGCGCGGCGATCGACGATGCGCGCAAGTCGTACGTCGACGTGTTGCTCGTCGACACCGCGGGCCGCCTCGCGATCGACGAAGCGATGATGGCCGAGATCAAGTCGCTGCACGCTGCGGTCAATCCGGTCGAGACGCTGTTCGTCGTCGACTCGATGACGGGCCAGGATGCCGCGGTCACCGCGAAGGCGTTCGCCGAAGCGCTGCCGCTCACCGGCGTCGTGCTGACCAAGACGGACGGCGATGCGCGTGGTGGTGCGGCGTTGTCGGTGCGTTACATCACCGGTCGTCCGATCAAGTTCATGGGCACCGGCGAAAAGCCCGACGGCCTCGACGTCTTCCATCCTGACCGCATCGCAAGCCGCATCCTCGACATGGGCGACGTTCTGTCGCTGGTCGAACAGGTCGAGGCGCAGGTCGACAAGGACAAGGCGCAGAAGCTCGCCGAGAAGGTCGTCAAGGGCAAGAAATTCGACCTCAACGACATGCGCGACCAGCTCGAGCAGATGCAGAACATGGGCGGCCTGCACGGGCTCATGGACAAGCTCCCGGGCATGGGCCAGGTGCCGGACCACCTGAAGCAGCAGATCACCGGCAAGGAAGTGCCGCGCATGATCGCGATCATCAACTCGATGACGAAGAAGGAGCGCCGCAACCCGACGCTGCTCAACGGCTCGCGCCGCGCGCGCATCGCCAAGGGTGCCGGCCTGACGCCGGCCGACGTCAACAAGGTGATGAAGCAGTACCAGCAGATGGAAAAGATGATGTCCAAGCTGGCCGGCGGCGGCATGAAGGGACTCATGCGCGGCATGAAGGGAATGATGGGCGGGCGAGGCGGGATGCCGTTCCGCTGAAGCGGGATCTACGGCCGCTTGGCCCACCGGGTTTACCCGCGCGCGGCCTTCACGCTAAAATTGCCGGCTTACCCTGCCATCCCGGCAGCTGGGCAACACCGAGAAACCAATGGTCAAGATTCGCCTGACGCGTGGCGGCGCCAAGAAGCGCCCGTTCTACCACATCATCGTTACCGACAGCCGCAGCGCCCGCGACGGCCGCAACATCGAGCGCGTCGGTTACTACAACCCGGTTGCTGCGGGTAATGACAAGCGCGTCGAACTGAATGTCGAGCGCGTGCAGCACTGGATCGGCCACGGCGCGCAGATGACCGACAAGGTCGCCGACCTGTACAAGCAGGTTGCCAAGGCGCAGGCCGCGGCCTGATGTCCGCGCCCGTGCAAGGCGCGGGCGGTGGCGACACGAACAACCCGGGGCGCCGCATCCTTGTTGGAAGGGTGGTCGGCGCCTTCGGCGTTCGTGGGGAAGTGAAACTCGAGAGCTGGACCGAGCCGCGCTCGGCGCTCTTCGGCTACCGCCCCTGGATCCTGCGCGACGCCCGCGGCGTCGAGCGCGAACTGATGGGCGTGCGCGGGCGCGCCGTGGGCAAGAGCCTCGCTGCCGAGATCCCGGGCGTCGACGATCGTGACGCAGCCGACGCGATGCGCGGCACCGAGATCTACGTCCCGCGCTCCGCGCTACCGAAGGCGGCCGAGGGCGAGTTCTACTGGGCCGATCTCGAAGGCCTGGACGTCGTCAACACCGAAGGTTTCGCGATGGGTCGCGTCTCGCACCTGTTCGCCACCGGCGCCAACGACGTACTGGTCGCGCGCGACGGCGATCGCCAGTGGATGATCCCGTTCGTGCGGCCGCAATACATCACGGCGATCGATCTCGATGCCGGCCGGATTACGGTCGACTGGGATCCCGACTTCTAGCGACGCGGACCGCCGCACGGATCGCTCCGCGGCTGCGACGGCGATCCCCGCAACCGCTCCATCGACGCCCACAGCCGGATACGCAATGCGCATCGACGTCGTCAGCCTGTTCCCCGAGTTCGTCGCGCAATGCGCGGCGTTCGGCGTGGTCGGGCGGGCTGTCGAGCGGGGCCTGCTGTCGCTCCACGGCACGAATCCCCGCGATTTCGCCGAGGGCAACTACCGCCGCGTGGACGACCGCCCGTTCGGCGGCGGCCCCGGCATGGTGATGCTGATCGATCCGCTGCGCCGCGCGCTCGACGCCGCCCGCGCGGCTGGCGACGGCGCGGCGCGGGTCGTCTACATGAGTCCGCAGGGCCGCCGGCTCGATCAGGAAACGGTCCGGCGGCTCGCGGGCGAACCGCGACTGATCCTGCTGTGCGGCCGCTACGAAGGCGTCGACGAGCGCCTGATCCGCGCGGAAGTCGACGAGGAAATCTCGATCGGCGACTACGTGCTGTCGGGCGGCGAACTGGCCGCGGCAGTGGTCGTCGACGCCATCGCACGCCTGCAGGACGGGGCACTCAACGACGCCGAATCCGCAGCGCAGGACAGCTTCGAGGACGGACTTCTCGACTGTCCGCACTACACCCGGCCGGTCGAACATGAGCTGGGCGCCGTGCCCGACGTACTGCTGTCCGGCGACCACGCCCGGATCGCCCGGTGGCGCAGGATGCAGTCGTTGGGACGCACGGCCGAGCGCCGGCCGGACCTGCTGGAGGGTCGGGCGCTCTCAAAGAAGGACGCGGAGCTGCTGCGGCTGTACGGGCAGTCCGTGGCGACCGTCGCGGACACCGCCCCGCTGACGGCCGATCCGGCCGCCGCCAGTCCGGAAACCGGCTAACCCCTAGCCACGCAAGGAAAATTCCCGCTAGAATTGCGGGCTTCGCTCCACCGATGCCGGCACGCGGGTCCACGCGCACTCGCGGCTCTACAACGAAACCAACAGGCCCAAGCCAATGAACAAGCCGTCCCTCAATACGCTCCTCCAGAATTTCGAAGCCGAGCAGATCACCCGCAAGCTTCCCGACTTCAGCCAGGGCGACACCGTCGTCGTCAACGTGAAGGTCAAGGAAGGCAACCGCGAGCGCGTCCAGGCGTACGAAGGCGTGGTCATCGGCATCAAGAACGCCGGACTGAACTCGTCGTTCACCGTCCGCAAGATTTCGCACGGCTTCGGCGTCGAGCGCGTGTTCCAGACGCACAGCGCCACGATCGACTCGGTCGACGTGAAGCGCCGCGGCAAGGTCCGCGCCGGCAAGCTGTACTACCTGCGCGGCCTGCAGGGCAAGAAGGCGCGCATCAAGGAAGACCTGGCCGGCAACGCGAAGGCGAAGGCTACGGCCGCCGCAGCCGCCGCCGCTTCGCAGCAGTAATCCGCGCAGCGCTTCCTGCGACGGCCGCCTTCGGGCGGCCGTTTGCATTTGCATCACTGCATTCGCTATCGATGCAGGTTGCTGGACCGCGTCCGTGCCGCTCAGCTGCCGCGTGCATTGCATTCGGGTAGTTCGGCCGCAGATCCGGCTGAGGGCGGCGACGCGCTCACGCGCGCAGCGGGACGCCACGCTCGTCGGCCGCAACGTAACTGGTAGCCATCTGTTTCGATGCGGCTGCCGCGGACCGTGGTCGGTTGAGCGCCTTCTCCGTCTCGCAATCGCAGTCCAAGCCAGCATGAGCACTGCCACACGCATGACCGAACCCACCGTAACCGTTCGACTCGACCAATGGCTGTGGGCCGCGCGGTTCTTCCGCACGCGCTCGCTTGCCAAGCAGGCGATCGAAACCGGTCGCGTGGAGATCGACGGCCAGCGAGCGAAGGCATCGCGCGCGGTGCGTGTCGGCGACCACCTCGGCATCGTTCGCGGCGACGAGCGCTTCGACGTCGACGTGCTCGGGCTTAGCGATGAGCGTGGCGCGGCACCCGTCGCGCAGGCGCTGTACGCCGAGACCGACGAGTCGCGACAGCGCCGCGAACAGGTTCGCGCCGAACGCATTGCCTTGCGGGATGGCTATCGCGCGCCCGAGCAACGTCCCGACAAGCGCGCGCGCCGACTCATTCGCGCATTGGGCGACATCGACGCCGCCTGATCGCGCGAGCGGCCCTGCCGCGCGTCACCCGATTCAGATCAGTGGCCGCGGGCTCCGCATTTCGGCGGTCTGCACCGGCAATGCGTTGGTTGCGTCGCCCGCGCCGAAGTCTGCGAGGTCGACGTCTCCGTCATGGTCGCGGTCGAGGAATGCCAGCAGGCCGTGGTGGGGCTCGGACGTCGCGTGCAGCGAGCTGACCTCCTGCTCGAGCGCAGCGTGTAGGCCTTCGGGCGATGCGCTGGGCGTGTTGGCACCATCTGCCTCGCGCGGTGTGAAGAGGCGACGCGCCAGGTAGGCCATCACCACCGGCGCGAGAACGCGCAGCAGCATCGACGACCGGCTGCCGTCGAGACCGGTGGCCTGGCTGACCGCATCGGCGGCGGCATCGTGGCGATCACCGAACAGGTGGCCGAGGATGGCCGCGCCCGCACCGCCGCCGGCGAGCGCGTTGCCGAGCGCGTTGGTCGGGTCGACGCCGCGATGATCGAATTCCAGCGCGGAGAGCAGGGCGTTCGCGCCGTCGGGCGCACGGGTGTTGCGATGCATCGCGCCCAGAAGCACGGGCAGGGCGGTGGCCGCAGCCTGCAACGCTACCGCCGGGGAAATGCCAAGGCGATCGCCGAGCTGGCGCGCCGGCGTGCCGCGAAGCTGGTCGAGAAGGTCGTCGTAGAGAGGGCCGTTCATGGAGGATCTCCGGTGCGGACACCGTGAGTCAGCCACGCGGCTCATGGATGCGTCGTGAGGGTTTCGTCAGGACCTCGTGGGCCGCGCTTGCCGCACGGCGTCGCGGCGCAAACAATGCGCGAAACGGGGAGCACGACATGAGCCAGGACACGGACCACGCGCTCGAGCGCATGGTGTTCTTTTCGGACGCGGTGTTCGCGATCGCGATCACGCTGCTCGTCATCGAGGTGCACGTACCTGAGGTGAGTCGGACGGCGGGCGATGGCGCCTACTGGATCGCGCTGGCGCGATTGATCCCGAACCTTGTCGGCTATTTCGTGAGCTTCGGGGTGATCGGCGCGTTCTGGATGGGTCATCACCGCGCGTTCGCGCTTGCGTCGCGCTATTCGCCGCGCATCCTCTCGTGGAACCTGATGCTGCTCGGCGCGGTCGCGTTCATGCCCTTCGTCACCGCGTTCATGGCGGAGTACGCCGGCGCGCGCGTGCCGGCATCGCTGTACTGGTCGTGGATGTTGGTGATCGCCGTGTTGAACCTGCGGGTCAACACGCTGGCGGTGGCGCCGTCGATGCGCGCGCCAACGACGAGCGACGAGGACGCGCGCTACATCCGCGCACGCGGCGTCGCGACGATCGCGGCATCGCTGTGCGCGCTGGCGGTCGCGCAGTTCGTGCCGTTCTTCGCGCCTCTCGCGATGATTACGCTGCCGGTGTGGCGTCGCGTGCTGTATCGGCCACGCCGGGCGACCGTTGCCGCGGATGCCGCGGCCTGACGCCTACAGCAGCGAACGCAGCCGGTAGAGCGCTTCCAGCGCCTGCTTGGGCGTGAGTTCGTCCGGGTCCAGGCCCGCAAGCGCGTCGATGGCGGCGGAGGACGGCGCGAACAGGCCGAACTGTTGCGGCGTATCGAGCGTCGCCGCCGTCATGGGCGCACGCGCGTCGTCCGGCCGCTGCTGTTCGAGTTCCGCCAGCCGTGCACGTGCCTGCGCGACGACTGCCTTCGGCAGGCCGGCCAGCGCCGCAACCTGCAGGCCGAAGCTGCGATCGGCCGGCCCATCCTTCACCGCGTGCATGAACACCAGCTTGTCGCCGTGCTCGACCGCGTCGAGATGCGCGTTGGCGATGCCGCTGCCGGGCTCGGCGAGGCGCGTGAGTTCGAAGTAGTGCGTCGCGAACAGCGTGTACGCGCGATTGGCCTGCGCGAGGTGGCGCGCGCAGGCTTCGGCCAGCGCGAGGCCGTCGTAGGTCGACGTGCCGCGACCGATTTCGTCCATCAGCACCAACGAGCGATCGGTGGCGTGGTGGAGGATGTAGCTGGTCTCCGCCATCTCGACCATGAAGGTCGACTGCCCGCGCGCCAGGTCGTCGCCCGCGCCGATGCGGGTAAGGATCCGGTCGATCGGGCCGATCACCGCGGTCGACGCCGGCACGAAGCTGCCGATGTGTGCGAGCAACACGATCAGCGCGTTCTGCCGCATGTAGGTCGACTTGCCGCCCATGTTCGGGCCGGTGATGACGAGCATGCGTCGGCCGACGTGGTCCGGCGCGCAGTCGAGGATCAGGTCGTTCGGCTCGAACGGTGCGTCGCGCACGGCTTCCACCACCGGATGCCGGCCACGTTCGATGCGGATGCCAGGATGCTCGGCGAGCTCGGGCTGCGACCAGTCCAGCACCTGCGCGCGCTCGGCGAAACCGGCGAGCACGTCGAGTTCGGACAGAGCGGCAGCGCAATGCTTGAGCGGTGCAAGATGCTCGTTGAGTACGTCGAGCAGCTGCTCGTACAGCAGCCGCTCGCGCGACAGCGAACGTTCGCGCGCGCTCAGCACCTTGTCTTCGAACTGCTTGAGTTCCTCGGTGATGTAGCGCTCGGCGCCGGTCAGGGTCTGCCGGCGCGTGTAATGCGTCGGTGCGCGTGCAGCCTGGCCCTTGCTGATCTCGATGAAGTAGCCGTGCACGCGGTTGTAGCCGACC
This sequence comes from Lysobacter claricitrinus, assembly GCF_045866565.1. NCBI lineage: Bacteria > Pseudomonadati > Pseudomonadota > Gammaproteobacteria > Lysobacterales > Lysobacteraceae > Lysobacter > Lysobacter claricitrinus. The sequence goes on from NZ_BAAFZV010000002.1 coordinate 618,470, forward strand.
TTCAGGGTCGGAATGCCCGTGGCCTCGCGCTCGCGTATCTCGAGATCGATAAGGAACTGGTCGGCGTTCGTGGACAGGCGACGCAGTTCATCGAGCTCGGCGTCGTAGCCTTCGGCGAACACGCCGCCGTCGCGCGCGAGCACGGGCGGTTGCGCGACGATCGCTTCGGCCAAGTGCGCGGCGATCGCATCGTGCTCACCGAGTTCATCGCGCAGCGCCTGCAGCCGCGGCGCGTCGAGCGGGGCGAGGCGTTCGCGCAGCGCGGGCGCCATCGCGAGCGCATCGCGCAGCGTCGAGAGGTCGCGCGGGCGCGCACTGCGCAGCGCGACGCGGGCGAGGATGCGTTCGATGTCGCCGACCGCACGCAGGTCGTCGCGAAGGTGGTCATCGGTGCGGGTATCGATCAGCGTCGCCACCGCGTTGTGGCGCAGGCGCAGCGCGTCGCGATCGCGCAGGGGGCGATGCAGCCAGCGGCGCAGCAGGCGCCCGCCCATCGGCGTGACCGTCGAATCGAGAATGCCGAGCAACGTATGGCGCGTGTCGCCGTCGACGCGTGTGTCGAGTTCCAGATGGCGGCGCGTGGCCGCGTTCATCGCGATCGCGCCGTCGCCCGATTCCAGCGAGATCGACGTCAGGTGCGGCAGGCGCTGCTTCTGCGTTTCCTCGACATAGCCGAGCAGCGCGGCGGCAGCGGCGACTGCGAGCGGGCGATCGTCGATGCCGAATCCTGTGAGGTCGTGCACGTCGAAGAAGCGCAGCAGCTGGCGACGACCGCTGTCGAGGTCGAACAACCAGGGCGCGCGGCGGCGCAGGCCGGTGCGTGTCGCGACGCAGGCGGGCAGGGAGTCGTCGTCGGGGTACAGCACCTCGGCGGGATCGAGGCGCGCGATCTCGGCGTCGAGCAGATCTTCGTTCGCGACCTCGTTGCAGAGGAAGCGCCCGGCGGCGAGGTCGGCCCAGGCCAGCCCCCAGCCGGTCTTGCCGCGCGCGACCGCGAGAAGCAGCGTGTCGCGACGCTGGTCCAGCAGCGCTTCGTCGGTCACCGTGCCCGGCGTGACGATGCGGACCACCTTGCGCTCGACGATGCCCTTGGCCAGCGCCGGATCGCCGATCTGCTCGCAGATGGCGACCGACTCGCCGAGCGCGACGAGGCGCGCCAGATAGCCTTCGGCCGAGTGATGCGGCACGCCCGCCATCGGGATCGGCTGGCCGGCCGAGCTGCCACGTTGCGTCAGGGTGATGTCGAGCAGGCGCGCCGCCTTGCGGGCGTCGTCGTAGAACAGCTCGTAGAAATCGCCCATGCGGAAGAACAGCAGCACGTCCGGATGCTCCGCCTTGGCGGCGAAGAACTGGCGCATCAGCGGGGTGTGGGCGTCGGCGGAACGGGCGTCGGCGCTGGCTTCGGGCACGGCGGACTTCGGTCGGGCGGGGCGGGCTCGGGCCCGGCGGGGCGACAGTATGCCCGCGACCGGCCGGCCATAATGGGCGCATGGACTTTCCTACCGACGACGACCTCCGCCGACTCGGCGAAACCCTTGCCAGCGCGGCGCTCGACCACCGGCTCACCGTGGTGACGGCCGAGAGCTGCACGGGCGGCTGGATCGCCAAGACGCTGACCGACCTTGCTGGCTCGTCGGCGTGGTTCGACTGCGGGATGGTCGTCTACAGCTACGAGGCCAAGCAGGCGATGCTCGGCGTCAATCCCCACACGCTGGAAGAACACGGCGCGGTGAGCCGGGAGACGGTGGTCGAGATGGTGTCCGGCGCGCTGGTGCACTCGGCGGCGACCCTGGCCGTCGCGGTGACGGGCATCGCCGGGCCGACCGGGGCGGCACCCGGTAAACCCGTGGGCACCGTCTGGATCGCCTGGAAGCGGCGCGGCGGCTATCCGCATGCCTCCGTGCACCACTTCGAAGGCGATCGCGAGGCCGTTCGACGCCAGACCGTCGCCGCTGCCTTGGCCGGCCTGGTCGAACTCGCCGCCTGACGAACGGTCTTGCGGTGTGCGGCCCAGTTAGTAGTATTGCTACTAATGAACCTCACCGACACCCAGCAGGCGATCCTCGAAATGATCGCCGAGCGCATCGAGGCCGACGGCGTCCCGCCGTCGCAGACGGAGATCGCCCAGGTCTTCGGTTTCAGCAGCGTCCGCGCGGCCCAGTACCACCTGCAGGCGCTCGAGCAGGCCGGTGCGATCCGCCGGGTGCCGGGGCAGGCGCGTGGCATCCGCCTGGTCGCGACGCCCGGCCGGCCGGCCGCGAATGCGTCCGACATGCTGCAGCTGCCGGTGCTCGGCCAGGTCGCCGCGGGTTTGCCGATCGGTGCCGACATCGGCTCGGACGACATGATCCTGCTGGACAAGAACCTGTTCGCCCCGTCGCCCGACTACCTGCTTCGGGTAAAGGGCGATTCGATGCGCGACGAGGGCATCTTCGACGGCGACCTCATCGGCGTGCATCGCACGAACGAGGCGCGATCGGGACAGATCGTCGTCGCCCGAGTCGATGACGCGATCACCGTCAAGCTCCTGAAGATCGCGAAGGACCGCATCCGCCTGCTGCCGCGCAATCCCGATTTCGATCCGATCGAAGTCACGCCTGATCAGGACTTCGCCATCGAAGGCCTGTACTGCGGCCTCGTGCGTCCGAATCGTTGAGGTGTCCCATGAAGTTTGAAATCTACAGTGCGAATCCGCTGTTGCAGTCGTTCCAATGGCGCTGGCGGCTCGTTGCCGAAAGCGGCGAAATCATTGCGGACAGTTCCGAAGGCTACGTCAGCAAGTTCGATTGCGAATACGCGATCGGGCTGGTCAAGGCGACCTCGCCGACGACGCCCGTCATCGAAGCATTCGGCTGATCACGCGGCAAATTCCTACGGCCGCCGTACGCGTCGTCCGATCCTCGTGTGCGACCACTCGTCGCACAGTTCATCTGCCGATGCGATCGTCTCAATGCATGCGATGCGCGGCCTCTAGAGTCTTCCTACACACATGAGCACCAGGAACCCATCAATGGACGAGAACAAGAAGCGCGCACTTGCAGCGGCCCTCGGTCAGATCGAGAAGCAGTTCGGCAAGGGGTCGGTCATGCGCATGGGCGATCGCGCAGTGGAGGCCGTCGAGATCGTCGGCACGGGTTCCCTCATGCTCGATATCGCACTCGGCATCGGCGGTTTGCCGCGCGGCCGGGTCGTCGAGATCTACGGTCCGGAATCGTCGGGCAAGACCACGCTGACGCTGCAGGCGATCGCCGAGTGCCAGAAGAAGGGTGGCACCGCTGCGTTCATCGACGCCGAGCACGCGCTCGATCCGATCTACGCGGCCAAGCTCGGCGTCAACGTCGACGACCTGCTGCTCTCGCAGCCCGACACCGGCGAGCAGGCGCTTGAAATCGCCGACATGCTGGTGCGTTCGAACGCGGTCGACATGGTCGTCATCGACTCCGTCGCCGCGCTGACGCCGAAGGCGGAAATCGAAGGCGAGATGGGCGATCAGCTTCCCGGTCTGCAGGCCCGCCTGATGTCGCAGGCTCTGCGCAAGCTCACCGGCAACATCAAGCGCTCGAACACGCTGGTGATCTTCATCAACCAGCTGCGCATGAAGATCGGCATCATGATGCCGGGCCAGAGCCCCGAAACGACGACCGGCGGCAACGCGCTGAAGTTCTACGCGTCGGTGCGCCTCGACATCCGTCGCATCGGCTCGATCAAGAAGGGCGACGAGATCATCGGCAACCAGACCCGCATCAAGGTCGTCAAGAACAAGCTGGCGCCTCCGTTCAAGCAGGTCGTCACCGAAATCCTCTACGGCGAAGGCATCTCGCGCGAAGGCGAACTGATCGACATGGGCGTTGACGCGAAGCTCGTCGAGAAGTCGGGCGCCTGGTACAGCTGTGACGGTGAGCGCATCGGCCAGGGCAAGGAAAACGCCCGTCAGTTCCTCAAAGAGAACCCGGCGATGGCGCAGAAGCTCGAGGCGGCGCTTCGCGAGAAGTTCGTCCCGCAGGAAATCAACCCGGCGGAAGCCGAGGCGGATGCCTGATCGATGCGATGAAGCGGCCACGTCCTCCACGTGATCGTGAAACGGCCCCGGGCGACGACCCCGGGGCCGAGTCGTATGCGCGTTCCAGTCGAGAAGTGGCGCCTCTAGGCATCGTCCGACTTTCGGATCTTTTTTCGCCCGAAGATTTCGACGGGGGCACGATGCCGCAAGGCGGGCGTCGGCAGACGACCTCTCCGTCGTGCGCGCAGGGGGAGGCCACTACGCGCGACCGCGACCGGCCGCGTGCGATCGCGAGTCGCGAGGCTTCGGGTGTTCGCGGTGTCGATGCTCGAGGAAGCGCCAGCGCTCACGGGCGAAGCGGGCCGGCCCCGGCTCAGCGGAGGGGACAGGTTCGCGAGCACGTAGACGGCGCGCATGACGAGCTACGAGCGCAGTCCGCTGCATCGATCGTTCCATCCGACGCATCCGGTGCCGAGCCACCGGTGTCCGACGCAGATGCAGAAGCGACCGCGCCGTCCGGCGACATCCTCGACACCGGCCCCGCCTACGAAAGCCTGTTCGGCACGGACGCCGAGACGGGCAAGCGCGCAAGGCGCGAGCGCAAGCCCGCCACTGCGATGCAACGTGCGTTGGGCCTTCTCACGCGTCGTGAGCACTCGCGCAAGGAGCTCACCCGCAAGCTCGTGACGCGTGGCGTCGATACTGCGGAGGTCGACGCCGCGGTCGGCAAACTGGTCGAGGCCGGCTGGCAGGACGATCGTCGATTCGCGGAAAGCCTGGTCCGCAGCCGGGCGTCCGGCGGCTACGGCCCGCTGCACATCCGTGCGGAGCTGGGCACGCATGACCTCCCGGCCGAACTGCGCCAAGCCGTGCTCGATGACTTCGAAGGCGACTGGACCGAGATCGCCCGCGACCTCGTCGTCCGCCGGTTCGGCCGCATCGACGACCGCCGCCTCCGCGAGCGCAAGGCGGCCGATTACCTGCTCCGCCGCGGGTTTCCGGGTGACGTCGTCCGCGTGGCGACACGTTTCACGACCGAAGACTGACTGGTCCACGGGCGGCCGCGTCCGCCAGCGCTCCGCCTGCTACTCTTCGAAGTCCTCCCAGCGCCCGCTGGCCGCCCTCCGGCGGCCGCCCGGCTGCACGACGTCCACACCGAATCCGCGTCCGCATGAAAACCACGTCCGAAATCCGCAGCGATTTCATCGAATTCTTCCGCAGCAAGGGCCACACGATCGTTCCGTCGGCCCCGCTCGTCCCCGCCAACGACCCGACGTTGCTGTTCACAAACTCGGGCATGGTCCAGTTCAAGAACGTGTTTCTCGGCAGCGAGAAGCCGGGCTACGTTCGTGCGGCGGACGTCCAGCGCTGCCTGCGCGCCGGCGGCAAGCACAACGACCTCGACCAGGTGGGCTACACCGCGCGCCACCACACGTTCTTCGAGATGCTCGGCAACTGGTCGTTCGGCGACTACTTCAAGAAGGACGCGATCGCCTGGGCGTGGGAACTGCTCACGCAGGTCTGGAAGCTGCCGCCCGAGCGTCTGCTCGTCACCGTGTATCACACCGACGACGAAGCCTTCGACATCTGGCATCGCGAGATGGGCCTGCCGGTCGACCGCATCGTGCGAATCGGCGACAACAAGGGCGCGCCGTACGCGTCGGACAACTTCTGGCAGATGGCCGACACCGGCCCCTGCGGCCCGTGCACCGAGATCTTCTACGACCACGGCCCACACGTCGCCGGCGGCCCGCCGGGTTCGCCCGATGAGGACGGCGATCGCTACATCGAGATCTGGAACAACGTCTTCATGCAGTTCGACCGTCAGCCCGACGGCACGCTGGTGCCGCTGCCGGCGCCGTGCGTCGACACCGGCATGGGCCTCGAGCGCATGGCCGCCGTGCTGCAGCACGTGCACAGCAATTACGAGATCGACATTTTCCGCCACCTGATCGGTGCCGCGGCGAAGCTCACCGATCGCACGGATCTCGACAACAAATCGCTGCGCGTCATCGCCGATCACATCCGCGCCTGTTCGTTCCTGATCGTCGATGGCGTGCTGCCGTCGAACGAGGGTCGCGGCTACGTGCTCCGCCGCATCATCCGCCGCGCCATCCGCCATATCTGGAAACTCAACGGCCTCACCGCCGACGGCACGTTCTGGAAGATGGTCGCGCCGCTGGTCGACGTGATGGCCGACGCGTATCCCGAGATCGCCGACAAGCGCGAGTTCGTCGAGCGCGCGCTGAAAGCGGAAGAAGCCGCGTTCGCGCAGACGCTCGATGCCGGCATGCAGCGTCTCGAAGGCTATCTGTCGCGCAACAACGGCCGCATCGACGGTGAGCAGCTCTTCCAGCTGCACGACACCTACGGTTGCCCGCCCGATCTCATCGCCGACATCGTCCGTGAGCGGGACGGTGCGGAGCTCGAACCGTCGGCGATGGAAGACTACGAGCGCCTGATGACCGAGCAGCGCGACCGTGCGCGCGCGGCAGGCAAGTTCGGCAGCACGACCACGCTGTCGGCCGAGCTCGCCGCGCAGCTCCCGCCGACGGAATTCCTCGGCTACGACAAGCTCGTCGATGGTGGCCTTCAGGTGCTCGCGATCCTCAAGGATGGCCGGCCGGTCGAGTCGATCGACGCTGGCGACGAGGCTGTCGTCATCCTCGATCGCACGCCGTTCTACGCCGAAAGTGGCGGCCAGGTTGGCGACGCGGGCGAACTCGACGAGAAGGGCGTGCGCTTTCTGGTGCGCGACACGCTGAAGTTCGCTGGCCAGTTCCATGGCCATGTGGGCGCACTGGAAGCGGGCCAGCTGTCGCGCGGCGACCGCGTGATGGGTTCGGTCGACGGCGCGCGCCGTGCGGCGACCGTGCTCAATCATTCGGCGACGCATCTGCTGCACGCCGCGCTGCGTCGCGTGCTCGGCGAGCACGTCCAGCAGAAAGGCTCGCTGGTGGCGCCGGATCGCCTGCGCTTCGACTTCTCGCATTTCCAGCCGATGACCGCCGAGGAACTCGCGGAAGTCGAGCGTCAGGTCAATGCGGAGATCCGCGCGAACCACGCGGCCGAAGTGCATCACATGGGCATGCAGGAAGCCCTCGATTTCGGCGCGCTTGCGCTGTTCGGCGAGAAGTACGGCGATCGCGTTCGCGTGTTGCGCATGGGTGGAACGTCGACGGAACTGTGTGGCGGCACGCATGTGTCTCGCACCGGCGACATCGGCATCTTCAAGATACTGTCGGAAGGCGGCGTGTCCGCGGGCGTTCGCCGCATCGAAGCGGTGACGGGGCAGGGTGCACTGGATTACGTCGCGTCCGAGCTGCATCGCCTCGACGAGGCAGCGCGCCTGGTGGGCGCGCCGCGCGCCGAGGTGGCGGACAAGTTGCGTTCGCTGATCGATCGCCAGCGTCGGCTCGAACGCGAGCTCGAATCATTGAAGGCGAAGGCCGCATCGGGTGCGACGGCCGACCTGGCGTCGTCCGCGGTTGACGTCGACGGCATCAAGGTCGTCACGGCGCGTCTGGAAGGATTCGACGCGAAGGCGCTACGCGACGCCGTCGATCGACTCAAGCAACAGCTGGGCGATGCCGTTGTTGTTCTTGCGGGCGTGCAGGACGGCAAGGCGTCGCTCGTCGCGGGCGTCGGCGGGCGCGCGCTCGGTCCGGTGAAGGCGGGCGACCTGCTCGGGCAGGTGGCGCGCCAGATCAACGGCAAGGGTGGCGGTCGTCCGGACATGGCGCAGGGCGGGGGCGACGATGGTCCCGCGCTCGGCGCCGCGCTTGCCGGGGTGGCCGGACTCGTAAAGGAACGTACTGCCGCTGCAGGAGTGTGAACCGCTTCCTTGCGGCATGAAATGGCCGCTCGCTACCATGGCGGGCGTTTGTGTCCAAATATTGTGCGCGGCAAAGGCCGCGCGCCCGGCGGAGATGCCGGATCAAGGAGGTCGTAATGCTCATCCTGACGCGTCGCGTCGGCGAAACCCTGATGATCGGCGACTCGGTGTCCGTCACCGTGCTCGGCGTGAAGGGAAACCAGGTGCGGATCGGTATCACCGCACCGAAGGACGTCGCGGTTCACCGCGAAGAGATCTACCAGCGAATCCAGCGTGGCGGCGACGTGCGCGACGAAGCAACCGACGGAACGCAAGCCTGACGATTGCCGCTTTGCGGCCGGGGCGTTAACATCCCCGGCCTCGCAGCGAACGCTGTGAGAAAACCCGGAGACGTGCCCGAGAGGCCGAAGGGGCTCCCCTGCTAAGGGAGTATGGGGTCAAAAGCTCCATCGAGGGTTCGAATCCCTCCGTCTCCGCCAGTTGCACCTGCCACGCGAGTGGCAAACGATCGCGGTAAAACGTCCGCGATCATCATCGAAAAGCGTTGACGAACATTGCATCGAACGTCATAATTTTTCGACTACGCGCCCGTAGCTCAGCTGGATAGAGCACCAGGCTACGAACTTGGGGGTCGGAGGTTCGAATCCTTCCGGGCGCGCCATATAAAGCAAAAGGACCGACAGGAAACTGTCGGTCCTTTTGTTTATGCGTTCGGTGGTGTTGTATCGCGCGCGGGCCCGGCGTTTCGCGTCGTGCGGAATCGCGGCGTCGCGTTGAAAAGAGTCGAACGGCGAGCGTGCGGGCTAGCGTCTGCGCGCGTCGACCAGCGCGCCGACGACGGTCGCAGGCGCTTTCATCCATGCGAAGTGATCGTCGTCCGCGCCTAATGCCGTCGCATCGAGGTGCGTAACGCTGACCGATGACGGTCGCATCTTCGCGATCAGGTAGTCCAGCGACGATCGCGGCGCCAGCCAGTCGCTTTCGAACAGTACGGCGTACAGCGGCGACGTCACCCGCGCGAGCTCCGGCTCGAGATCCCCGACGCCGGGCGCCGCGTAGCGACCGGTGAGCGCCGTGCGCGACCAGTCGCGGATCACGCCGCGCGCTTCATTGCCACCGAAGCCGATGCGCCGGCCGGGGAGGGCGCCGAACAACTGCGCAAGTGCGTGCAGCAACCGATACGCAACCGGCAGCCCGAAACGCAGTGGACGTGGAAACGCCCGCCAGTACGGTGCCCCGCTCGCGACCAGCCAAAGCTCATCGGCCGCGTTGTCAGTGAGTGCCTGCGTGCAGCTCGCAAGCTGCCCACCGAGGCTGTGTCCGCCGACAATCTGCACGCGATCGAACAGGGTTCGCGCGGCATCCAGCGTGGCGGGAACATCGACGGTGAGAAGTTCGCGATAGGCCCAGTCCGTCGAGCGCGACGCACGCAGCGAGCTGCTGCCGAAGCCGCGCCATTCGTGCACGACCACGGCGACTCCGCGCGACGCCAGTTCACGCGCGAACGGCTCGTAGCTGCGCGCCGGCACGCCGAGCGCGGGCAACCAGACGACGCAACGATCGACGCGCTCGCCACTCGCGACCAGAGCCTCCCACCGATGCCCATCCGTCGCGACGACGGGCGCCCAACGCACCTCGATGCTCATCTCGCCGCGCCAAAATGGTCGAGCACGGTGACATCGCTTCGCCCCGGCCTGTAGCCGAGCGCAAGCGCGCGATGCACGTAATCGGTCGCGCGTGAGCAGGCGACCGCGAGCGAATGCCCCACCGCGAGCTCCGCTGCGATCGCGGAGGCGAGCGTGCAACCTGTGCCGTGCGCGCGTGCGTCGAGTCGTGCGTGCTCGAAGCGCTCGATGCGACCGCCGGGCATCGCGAGCGTGTCGACCACCGGCCCGTCGCCGCGCAGGTGTCCGCCCTTCAGCAGGACGCTCCGACAACCGCGCGCGATCAGTCGTTGCGCCGCTTCGAGTGCGTCGTCGACATCGATGATGTGCCGGGCAAGCAGTACTTCCGCTTCCGGCACGTTGGGCGTGAGCACCGCAGCCATCGGCAGCAGGCGATCGAGCAGGGCGCCGACCGCGGCTGGTTCGAGCAGTGACGCGCCGGACGTGGCGACCATCACCGGATCGACCACGACGGGCACCGGATGCTGGCGTTCGAGCGCGTCGGCCACCGCATGGATGACCTCCGCGTTCGCCAGCATCCCGAGCTTCACCGCGCGTATGTCGAAGTCCGCGAAGCAGGCATCGATCTGCTCGGCGATGAACGCCGGGTCCGTCACTGCGACGCCGGTGACGCCGCGTGTGTTCTGCGCGGTCAACGCGGCGATCGCGCTCAGGCCATGAACGCGATGCGCGGCGAACGTCTTGAGATCGGCCTGGACGCCCGCGCCGCCGCCGGAATCCGATCCGGCGATCGTGAGGACCGAGACCGTCACAGCACGTCGGAAGCGAAGTCCGCCAACCGCGAACGCTCGCCGCGACGCAGCGTGATGTGCGCGCTGTGCGGCCACGCCTTGAAGCGGTCAACGACGTACGTGAGACCGGACGTCGTTTCAGTCAGATAAGGCGTGTCGATCTGCTCGAGGTTGCCGAGGCAGACGATCTTCGTGCCCGGGCCAGCGCGCGTGATCAGCGTTTTCATCTGCTTGGGCGTGAGGTTCTGCGCCTCGTCGAGGATCACGTAACGCGACAGGAACGTGCGGCCGCGCATGAAGTTCATCGAGCGGATCTTGATGCGGGATGCGAGCAGGTCGTTGGTCGCCGCGCGCCCCCAGCTGCCGCCTTCCTGGTTGCTGGTGAGTACTTCGAGGTTGTCGGTCAGCGCACCCATCCACGGCGTCATCTTTTCTTCTTCGGTGCCGGGCAGGAAGCCGATGTCTTCGCCGACGCTCACCGTCGCGCGGGTCATGATGATCTCGCGGTAGATCTGCTGGTCCATCGTCTGCGCGAGGCCCGCGGCGAGTGCAAGCAGCGTTTTGCCGGTGCCGGCCGTGCCGAGCAGCGAGACGAAGTCGACTTCCGGATTCATCAGCGCGTTGAGCGCGAAGTTCTGCTCACGATTGCGCGCGTGGATGCCCCACACGGCGTGTTGCGGCGAGCGGAAGTCGTCGACGATCTGCAGGCGCACGCGGTCGTCGTCGACATCGACGACTCGCAGTTCGGCGTCCTCGTCGCCTGGCAGGTGCAGGAACTGGTTGGCGTACCAGTCGTCGCCGTCGACACGGCCGACTTCGTAGTACGTGCGGCCGCGCTCGGTCCATGACCGCATGCCCTTGCCGTGGCGCTGCCAGAAGTCCTCGGGCAGCGCGGTAACGCCGGTGTAGAGCAGGTCGAGGTCGGACAGCGCGCGGTCGTTCTCGTAGTCCTCCGACAGCAGGCCGGCGATCGCGGCCTTGATGCGCAGGTTGATGTCCTTCGACACCAGCACGACTTCGGTGCCGGGCTCGCGGCCCTGCAGCGCTTCGACCGCGCCGAGGATCGCGTTGTCGGCGATCGCCGCGCCGAAGCGCGCGGACGCCTCGTCAGGCCGGGTCTGGAAACGCAGGCGGCCGATCTTCTGCACGCCGCGCAGGTTCAGCCCCTCGGGCTGGACGAGGGCGACACCGGCGACGAGGGCCTCGTGCCCGGCGGACTGGATCAGTTCGTTGAGGTAGCGGCTCGCCTGGCGGGCGTTGCGGCTGGCTTCGGAGGTGCCTTTCTTGCCCCGGTCGAGTTCCTCGATCACCTGCATCGGCAGGTAGACGTCGTGCTCCTCGAACCTGAACAGCGCGGTCGGGTCGTGCATCAGGACGTTGGTGTCCAGCACGTAGATCCGCTTGCCTGCCGTCATCTGCCGCTCCGTGATGCGCGCCGGTCGCGCGCGACACCTGCACCATACCGCCGCGCAGATGACACGAGAAGCCGATCAGGCGGCCTGGAGCTCGCGGAGCTTCGCCAGCACGGCGTCGGCGTGGCCGGGCACCTTCACCGGGCGCCAGGCGTGGACCACGCGGCCCGTCGGGTCGATCAGGAAGGTGCTGCGCTCGATGCCGACATAGTCGCGGCCGTAGAGCTTCTTCGGCTTGATGACGTCGAACGCATTGCACACCGATTCGTCGGCGTCGCTGACGAGGTCGAACTTGAAACCCTGCTTGGCGCAGAAGTTCTGGTGCGATTTCAGCGAGTCTCGCGACACGCCGAGGATCGTTGCGTCGGCCGCGTCGAAATCAGCGAGCAATGCGTTGAAGTCGATGCCTTCGGTCGTGCAGCCCGGCGTGCTGTCCTTCGGATAGAAGTAGAGCACCAGCCAGCGGCCGCGATAGCTCGACAGGCGACGCGTCTGCCCGCTCGACAGCGCGAGATCCAGGTCAGGAACGATGTCGCCGGTATCGATCGCCATGGCGCGCCTCAGAACTTCATCGGGTCCATGATCGCGTCGAGGTTCAGGTGGTCGCAGAACTCGAGGAAATCGTCACGCAGGGCCGCGATATGCATGCTCGATGGCACGCCGATGGTGAGCTGCGCGGAGAACATGTCCGCGCCGGTCTGCATGGCGCGGTAGCGCGAGCAGTGCAGGGTTTCGATGGTGATGCCCTGGCGGTCGAAGAAATCGGCGAGCTGGAACAGGATGCCGGCCTTGTCGGCGGCGACCACCTCGACGACGTACGGCAACAGGCTCGACTGCACGGGCTTCGGGCCGGTGCGGTACCACACGAGCTTCAGGCCTTCTTCGCGCTCCAGGCGCGTCAGCATGGCCTCGAGCTTGGCGACGGCGTCCCACGAGCCGACGGCGAGCGCGGTGACCGAGACGTCGCGGCCGACGGTGGAGAGGCGCGCGTCGACCATGTTGCAACCGCTGTCGGCGATGCGACGCGTGACCATCAGCAACGGCGACGCGGGGTGCACCGTGTACGCGTTGATCAGCAGGTAGTTTTCGTTCGGCGACGGCCGGGCAGCGGTGTCGGTCAAGGCGGCGCCTGCGATGAAGGGGTGGGGACCCGGCAGAAACGCCGGCGGGAGGCCGCGATCCGCGGCCCGACAGGATACTTGCCGCCGGTTTTTCGCCGCAAGTAACATCCGGGACGCGCATACTGCGCGTCCCCACGACTTTTCCGCGTTCCGCGGAGGCCTTCCTTGCGACTGAGCGGCAGCATCACCGCGCTGGCGACGCCCTTCGACGCGTCCGGCGAACTCGACATCGACGCCTGGCAGCGGCTGCTGCGCATGCAGCTCGACGCCGGCACCCAGGCGGTCGTGGTCGCCGGTTCCACCGGCGAGGCCGCCGCGCTGCTCGACCCGGAGTACGACCTTCTCCTGCGTACCGCGGTCGAAACCGTCGGCGGGCGCATTCCGGTGCTCGCCGGTACCGGGCTGTCGAACACGCTGAAAACCATCGAATTGACGCGCCGCGCCGCCGCGCTAGGCGCCGATGCCGCGCTCGTCGTCACGCCGCCCTATGTGCGGCCTACGCAGGCCGGCCTGGTGGCGCATTACCGCGCGGTCGCCAACGACGCCGCGCTGCCGGTCGTCCTCTACAACGTACCCGGACGCACCGGCTGCGACATGCAGCCGCAGACCGTCGCCGAACTCGCCGGGCATCCCCGCATCGTCGGCATCAAGGAAGCCGTGAGCGAGCCCGAGCGCATGACCGCGCTGCTTGCGCTGCGCGACGACAACTTCGCGGTGCTGACCGGCGACGATCCCACTGCTGCGCGCGCCATGCTGCAGGGCGCTGACGGCGTGATCTCCGTCGCGTCGAATGTCGTCCCGGGCATGTTCCGTCGCCTGTGCGACGCAGCGCGTTCGCGCGATGCGCGCACGGACGAGATCGACGCGCAGCTCGCCGACCTCTACGACTTCCTCGGCGTGGAGCCGAACCCGATTCCGGTCAAGGCGATCCTGTCGCGACTCGGCATCGGCCACGGCCTGCGCCTGCCTCTGACGGAGCTGTCGGCCGTCCACGCCGACGCCGCGACGCGTTTCGCCGGCGTCGTCCAACAGCTCGAAACCGCCTGCCGCGACGCCATCGCGGCCTGAACCCGGAGTCTTCATGTCCAAGCTGTCTGTTTTCGCCCGCACCTCGCTGCTGGCCGTCGCGATCGTCGCTACCGCCTCGGGGTGCAGTTGGTTCCACCACGGCTCGGACAAGCTTTACGCCGGCTCGCCGGACTCGCGTCCGCTCGAAGTGCCGCCGGATCTCGACGCATCCGCAACCACGGCCCCGACGACCGCAAGCGCCACGGCATCTGGTACTCAGCAGGCGGCCGCGCAGTCGTCGGCACTCGGCTTCACCGTGCAGGGCACGCGTGACGACGTGTTCGCGCGCGTCGGCACAGCGCTCGCCGGCGTTCCCGGCCTGACGATCGCAAATCGCGCGCCGCTGATCGGTGCGTACGACGTCGACTACAGCGGTTCCAACTTCCTCGTTCGCGTCGCGGCGGGCGAGGGCGGCACGTACGTGTCGGCGGTCGATCCGCGTGGCCTGCCGGCCACGGGCGAAGCCGCGCGCCGCCTGGTCGGTGCGCTCAAGGCTGCGCTCGCGCCGTAACGCATACGTCGGCGGATGTAGAAACGGGCGCCTTCGGGCGCCCGTTCTGTTTGCGTCGCGATGTCGCGCCGGCTCAGCGTTCGAGCATCGGCAGCTTGTCCGGCACGCCTTCCCAGTCCTTCGCGTCGGGCATGCCGTCCTTGCGCGCGGTGATCGCCGGCCAGGCTTTCGACAGCTCGGCGTTGAGCGCGATGAACGATTCCTGCCCGGCCGGAACGTCGTCTTCCGGATAGATCGCGTTGATGGGGCATTCCGGCTCGCACAACGTGCAGTCGATGCACTCGTCCGGATCGATCACGAGGAAGTTCGGGCCCTCGCGGAAACAATCGACCGGGCAGACTTCAACGCAGTCGGTGTACTTGCACTTGATGCAGTTCTCGGTGACGACGAAGGGCATGTTGGCGCTTCCGTATGACGTGTCGGAATCATTTCCCGACGCTTAAACGAAACAACCCGCGCATCGCTGCACGGGTTGGCGGTGTGGCCTGTCGCGACTCGAACCTGTGCGCCGGACCGTGTTGTATGGCGCTCCCTACGGGATTCGAACCCGTGTTTTAGCCTTGAGAGGGCCACGTCCTAGGCCTCTAGACGAAGGGAGCAAGAGAATGCGCTGGAAGCTCCGTCCTGCGCGGCTGGTAGTATAGGCGGGCTCACTGTCCCGCGGCAATGGGCCGACCTCTCCACTTCGCGGCGCCGCCCGCTGATGACCGACGATTCCGACGCTGCCCTGACGATCATTCCGCGCGACTCGCACAACGTTTCGCGACGCGACATCAGCCCGAATGCCCTGCGCGTGCTCTACAAGCTTCGCGAGGCGGGCTTTGGTGGCCATCTCGTTGGCGGCGCCGTGCGCGACCTGCTCATCGGCGGTCATCCCAAGGACTTCGACATCGCCACCGATGCGACGCCCGAACAGGTGCGCGGACTGTTCCGCAACTGCCGCCTGATCGGCCGCCGCTTCCGCCTTGCGCATGTCGTGTTCGGTCGCGAAATCATCGAGGTCGCCACGTTCCGTGCGAACCAGCCGGTCGACGACGACGTCGAAGCGCACGAAGTCGAACAGGTCGTTCGCGACAACGTGTTCGGCACCATCGAGGAAGACGCGGTGCGTCGCGACTTCACCGCGAACGCGCTGTACTACTCGATCGAAGACTTCTCCATTCGCGATTACGTCGGCGGCTTTGCCGATGTGCAGGCGCGCATCCTCCGGTTGATCGGCGATCCCGAGCGTCGTTATCGCGAAGACCCGGTGCGCATGCTGCGCGCGGTGCGACTGTCGGCGAAGCTCGGTTTCACCATCGAGGCCGCGACCGCCGAACCGATTCCGCGACTCGCGCCGCTGCTGCGCGAAGCGGCGCCCGCACGCCTGTTCGAGGAATGCCTGAAGCTGTTCCTGTCCGGCCACGCCGTGCAGAGCTTCCTCGGCCTCGAAGCCCACGAACTGTTGCCGGTGCTGTTCCCGGAGGCCGCGGCCGCACTGCAGTCGAACCGCAGCGGTGCGCTTCGCCGCATGGTGCTCAAGGGGCTGGCCGATACCGATGCGCGCGTCGCGGCCGAGGAACCGGTGTCGCCTGCGTTCCTGTTCGCGTTGCTGCTGTGGCCCGCGTACTGCCGCGCGCTCGCGCGTCTGCAGGCCGATGGCGTGAACGCGCCTGAAGCGCAGCAACGCGCGGCCGATCGCGTCACGCTGCACCAGATGGACGTGATCGCGCTGCCGCGCCGGTTTACGCTGCCGATGCAGGAAATCTGGCTGTTGCAGACGCGGTTCTCGCAGCGCCAGCGTCGCCGCGTGTTCCGCTTGTTGTCGCATCCGCGTTTCCGCGCCGCGTTCGATTTCCTCGTGCTGCGGCTGACCGCGTCGGAGGAGCACAGCGCCGACGTCGAGTTCTGGCGCGAGGCCCAGCATCATCCGGACGCCGCGGTCGGCCACGCGGAGGACGCGGAGGCGCAGGACGACTCCGGCGAACGCCCGCGTCGCAGGCGTCGGCGACGCCGCACGGTGGGTGGCGCCGAGTGAGCCCGCCCGTCGAGGCCTACATCGGGCTCGGCGCGAACATCGGTGACGCCGCTGCAACGATCTGCCTGGCGTTCGATCGTCTGGATGCGCATGGAGGCATCGAGGTGGTCGCGCGATCCAGCCTCTACCGCACGCCCGCCTGGGGCGTGACCGAGCAGCCGGATTTCGTCAACGCGGTCGCGAAGGTCGTGACGATGCTGACGCCGCAACAGCTGCTGGCCGGGCTGCTGCAGCTCGAACGCGACGCCGGGCGCGACCGTCGCACGGCGCGGCGCTGGGGGCCGCGCGAGCTCGATCTCGACCTGCTGCTCTATGGCGATGCCGTTATCGACGAGGACGGCCTGCGCGTCCCGCATCCGCATCTTCACGAGCGGGCGTTCGTGCTCGTGCCGCTGGCCGAGATCGCGCCCGCACTCGACATTCCGGGCCACGGGCCGGTCGCAGCGTTGCGCGGGCGCGTGGCGACCGCCGACATCGAAGCGCTACGCTAGGCCCATGTACGCGACCAACGCCGGCGACACGACGTCGCCTGTAACCCTCCCGCAGTTGCTGCAGGCGCGCCAAGAAGGCCGCCGCATCACCATGCTCACCTGTTACGACGCCGGTTTCGCGCGCGCGATCGATGCCGCGGGGGTCGATACGGTGCTGGTCGGCGATTCGCTCGGCATGGTGGTGCAGGGACGTCGCAGCACCATCCCGGTGACGACGCGGGCGATCGAATACCACGTGGGATGCGTGGCGCGCGGATTGCGCCGCGCCTTCCTGATCGCCGATATGCCGTTCCAGTCGGATGCGACGCCGGAAGCCGCGCTCGAAGCGGCGACGCAGTTCCTGCGCGCCGGCGCATCGATGGTCAAGATCGAAGGCGCGGGTTTCAAGCTGGATGTCATTCGCCATCTCGTCGAACGCGAGATCCCGGTGTGCGCGCATCTCGGGTTGACGCCGCAGTCGGTGCTGCGCCTCGGCGGTTACAAGGTGCAGGGCAAGACCGACGACGCCGCGGAAAAGCTGCTCGCGGATGCGCAGGCGGTCGAAGCCGCGGGCGCGACGATGCTCGTGCTCGAATGCGTGCCGAGTGCGCTTGCCGCGCGCATCACCGCAGCGTTGTCGATCCCGACCATCGGCATTGGCGCGGGGCCCGACTGCACAGGTCAAGTTCTGGTACTGCACGACATGCTCGGCCTTCGCCACGGCCGCTCGCCGCGTTTCGTGAAGGATTTTCTCGCCGTCGGCGGCAGCATCTCGGGTGCGTTCGAAGCCTATGTGCGCGAAGTACGCGATGGCACGTTCCCTGCGCCCGAACACGGATACGCCTGAGCGATGACCCACGTCGTCAACGACCTCGCGCAGTTGCGCGACACGGTGCGCGGCTGGGCGCGCGCAGGCGAACGCCTTGCCTTCGTTCCGACGATGGGCAACCTGCACGCGGGGCACTTCTCGCTGGTGCGCCAGGCGCGCGAGCACGCCGATCGCGTCGTCGCCAGCGTGTTCGTGAAT
The DNA here is from genome assembly GCF_045866565.1 of Lysobacter claricitrinus. Classification (NCBI taxonomy): domain Bacteria; kingdom Pseudomonadati; phylum Pseudomonadota; class Gammaproteobacteria; order Lysobacterales; family Lysobacteraceae; genus Lysobacter; species Lysobacter claricitrinus. The sequence goes on from NZ_BAAFZV010000002.1 coordinate 636,347, forward strand.
CCCACGCAGTTCGGGCCGAACGAGGATTTCGCGCGCTATCCGCGCACGCCGGACCAGGACGTCGCCGGCCTTCGTGACGCCGGCTGCGACGTGTTGTGGATGCCGGACGTCGAAACCATGTACCCGTTCGGCGCGGGCAATGCCGTGCAGGTGCGGGTTCCCGGTGTCACCGACGTGCTCGAAGGCGCACATCGACCCGGACATTTCGACGGCGTGGCGACCGTCGTCGCGCGGCTGTTGCTGCAGGTGCAGCCCGACGTCGCGCTGTTCGGCCGCAAGGACTATCAGCAGCTCGCGGTGATCCGCTACATGGCGCGCGAGATGTCGTTCCCGGTGGAGATCGTGGCGGCGACAACAGTCCGCGAACCCGACGGCCTCGCCATGAGTTCGCGCAACCAGTACCTGTCGGCCGACGAGCGTCCGCGTGCGGCCGAGATCCACCGGGCGCTGCAGGCGATGCGCGATGCGACGATCGGTGGCCAGCCCTATGACGCCGTGGAGGCCGAAGCCACGCGTCGCCTGCGCGGTGCCGGTTTCGACGTCGACTACGCGGTCGTCCGTCGCCGGGACCTGGTGGACGCGACGTCGGCCGACACCGCGCTGGTCGCACTCATCGCCGCACGGCTCGGCCGCACGCGGCTCATCGACAACCTGGAATTCGAGCGGCCCGCCGCCGCCTGAACGGCTGATGTTGCAGCGCGCCATGCGCTGCTAGACTTCATGTTTTCCAGTGCCCGCAGCCTGCGGGACGAGCTCGCCGCCATGCTCCTGAACATGCTGAAGGCCAAGATCCACCGTGCGACGGTCACCCATGCCGAGCTGCACTACGAAGGCTCCTGCGCGATCGACGGCCGCCTGCTCGACATCTCGGGCATCCGCGAGTACGAGCAGATCCACATCTGGAACGTGAACCAGGGCACGCGCTTCGTGACCTATGCGATCCGCGCGGAAGAGGGCAGCGGCACGATTTCCGTCAACGGCGCCGCCGCGCACCTCGCGCAGCCGGGCGACCTCGTCATCATCGCGGCCTACGGCCAGTGCGACGAGGCCGAGGCGGCCAAGTTCAAGCCGATGTGCGTGTATGTCGACCGCGACAACCGCCTGACCCACACCAACCAGTCGATCCCCGCACAGGCCGCGTAACGCATGTCCATCGTCGACCGCCTCAGCCCGTTGCGCGCCGAGGCGGCGCGCGTCACCCGGACACCGCTTCGCGATCTCGTCACCGACGATCCCGAACGCGCACGTGATTTCACGCTGCGCGTTGGCCCGATCCACGCCAGCTTCGCCCGCCAACGCTACGACCGCGCAGCGCTGGACGCACTGTTCCGACTCGGCGAGTCACTCGATTTCGATGGTCGCCTGCAGGCGCTGTTCGCGGGCGAGCAGGTCAATGTCACCGAACGCCGTCCGGCCCTGCACACCGCGTTGCGTAGCGATCTGGTCGACAGTGACGTCGCGCGCTCCTCGCACGGCATGGCACGCGAAGCGCGCGGCGCGATGCGCGCGGTGGTCGACGCGATCGCGGCGTCAGGCGTCACCGACGTCGTCAGCGTGGGCATCGGCGGATCCGATCTTGGCCCGCGACTGGCCGCCGATGCGCTCACGCCCGCGGGCAGCTCGCGCATCCGCGTGCATTTCCTTTCGAACGTCGACGGCCACGCCGCGCAACGCGTGCTCGCCCGGCTCGACCCCAGCCGCACGGCGGTCCTGCTGATCTCCAAGACGTTCGGCACGCAGGAAACGCTGCTCAACGGTCGCGTACTTCGCGAGTGGCTCGGCGACGATTCGCGCGTCTACGCGATCAGCGCCAACGTCGCGCGCGCCGCCGAGTTCGGCATTCCCGCGGAGCGAATCCTGCCGATGTGGGACTGGGTCGGCGGCCGCTATTCGATGTGGTCGGCCGTCGGCCTGCCGATCGCGATCGCGATCGGCATGGACGGCTTCGAAGCGCTGCTCGCTGGCGCCGCCGAGATGGACGCGCACGTCCTGCGTGAACCGGTGCGGCGCAACCTCGCCGCGTGGCACGCATTGACGGCGGTGTGGAACCGCAATGCGCTCGACTTCGCCAGCCATGCGGTGCTGCCGTACGACGAGCGCCTGCGCCTGTTGCCGAACTACCTGCAACAGCTCGTGATGGAAAGCCTCGGCAAGTCGGTGCATGTCGACGGCTCGCCGCTCGACGTCGCCACAGTGCCGGTCTGGTGGGGCGGGCCGGGCACGGACACGCAGCACAGCTTTTTCCAGGCGCTGCACCAGGGCACGACCCCGGTGCCGTGTGACTTCGTTGGCGTGGTGAACGCCGACGCGCCGTATCGCGACAACCACGACGCGCTGCTGTCGAACCTGCTGGCGCAGAGCGAGGCCTTCGCGAACGGGCAGGACAGCGATGACCCGCATCGTCGCTACCCGGGCGGCCGGCCGAGCACGATGTTGCTGCTCGATGCGCTCACGCCGCGCTCGCTCGGTGCGCTGATCGCGATGTACGAGCACAGCGTCTATCTGCAATCCATCGTCTGGGACATCAATGCGTTCGACCAGTTCGGTGTCGAACTCGGCAAGCAGATCGCGAACGCGCTGCTGCCGGCGGTTCGCGGCGAGTCGGAAGCGCAGGATCCGGTGACCCGGGCGTTGATCGACGAGATCGCGCGTCAGCGATAGACGCGCTCGAAGGCACGCACTTCGTAGGTGGAACGCGCATCGGTGTGCGATATGAGGTTCATGTCGGTGTAGCGACGGATGCGCGCATCCGGATGCGGCCCGCGTCTTTCGTCGACGCTCAAACCTTTCGAGTGCGACGGGCCGAAGGCGATTCAGACCTCGTCGCCTTGGCCGTCGTCGCAGATTTCTTCGCCACTTTCCTAGCTGGCGTTTTCGCCACCGAGCTCGTCTTCTTTGCCGGCGTTGTCGGTTTTCCTGTCGAAGGCTTCTTCACAAACGAGGGTTTTCTCACCTTCGGCGCCGCCTTCGTCGCATGCGTCTTTTTCGCGTTCGCGCCCGGCGTTAGGTCCGCTTTCCTGACGCGCGGCGCAGGTAGTGCCGCGGCGGTCGCGTCGAGCAGTCCGCGCAACCACTGCCCCTCATCCCAGCCATCGGGCGGCAGGCGCAGGTAATCCTTCGCACCCGGGTAGGGCGGGCCGAAATCGAGAAGCCCGGCCGCGGACATCGAATCCCGGCCCGCGGGCGTGTCCTTGATGAACAGCACGTCGTCGCAGACGAACGCGACGGGCAGGCCTTCGCGATACAGGCAGTACTCGCCGAACATGCGCCGCGTGCTGTACGACGCGCCGCGCGTGCCGAGCTGGTCCAGAAGAAATTCGACAGTGCCGGGGTCGGTCGCCATGCGGTCCTCAGGAGGCGGTGTGTCGAGCGTGTCGTGCCAGCGCCCACTCGACGCTCTCGCGGACAACGGGATCGTCAATATCGCGGCGTGTTTCGAGCGCCGTCAGCACCGCGCGCGACGTCGGAGCATTGCCGAGCGCGATCGCGATGTTGCGAAGCCAGCGCGAATGGCCGCTGCGGCGGATCGCGGTGCCTTCGGTGCGGCGAAGGAACTCGTCTTCCGTCCACGCGAACAGCTCGGGCAGCGTCGCGGTGTCGAGGTCGTTTCGCGCGCGGAAGTCGGGCTCGTCGGTGCGACGCGCGAACTTGTTCCACGGGCAGACCAGCTGGCAGTCGTCGCAGCCGAAGATGCGGTTGCCCATCAACGGGCGCAGCTCCGGATCGATCGGGCCTTCGTGCTCGATCGTCAGGTAGGAAATGCAGCGGCGCGCATCCAACCGGTTCGCGCCGATGATCGCCTGCGTCGGGCAAATGTCGATGCAACGCGTGCAGCTGCCGCAGTGCGCTGTTGCTGGTCGATCGACCGGCAACGGGATGTCGACGTAGATCTCGCCGAGAAAGAACCACGAGCCGCCGTTCCGGTCGATCAGGCAGGTGTGCTTGCCGATCCAGCCGAGCCCGGCGTTGCGCGCCAGCGCGCGTTCCAGGACAGGCGCGGAATCGACGAACACACGATGCCCGAATGGCCCGATCTCCGCGGCGATGCGGTCGGCGAGTTTCTGCAGGCGGCCGCGCATGAGCTTGTGGTAATCGCGACCCAGTGCGTAACGCGCGACGTAGGCGCGTTCGCCATCTTCGAGCGTGGTCCACGCCTCATTGTCGTCGCGGCGCCCGTAGTCCAGCCCAACGCTGATGACGCGCAGCGTGCCGGGCAAAAGTTCCGCCGGACGCGCGCGCTTGGCGCCGTGGCGCGCCATCCAGTCCATGGTTCCGTGCAGGCCGCGGGCGAGCCAGTCGGCGAGGAAGGCTTCGTCTTCCTCAAGTTCGACGCCGCTGATGCCGCAGCGCTGGAAGCCCATCTCGAGCGCGAGTTCGCGCACCCGCGCGCCGATGGCGGCGAGATCGGCGGGCGCATCGGACACGGGCGCGAGGCTCATGGGCCAAGTATAGAATCGGCCGATGCGCGACCTTCCGCCGCTGTTCGACACCGATTCAGTGCGGCGCTTCGAGGCGGCCGCGATCGCCGCCGTCGGTGACGAATCGATCCTCATGGAGCGCGCCGGGCAGCTGGCCTGGCAACGCGTGCTCGAGCTGTGGCCGGCCGCGACACGTCTGCTTGTCGTGTGCGGCGCGGGTGGAAATGGCGGCGACGGTTTCGTGCTGGCGCGGTTGGCGCAGGCATCGGGCCGTGACGTCGCCGTAGTCGAATATCGACCGACCGGCTCGGCGCACATCGCCGCCAGCGCTGCGCGGGATCGCTACGTCGAGACGGGCGCGCGTCTCGATGCGTGGATGGGTCAGTTGCCCGGCGCGGACGTCGTCGTCGATGCACTGTTCGGCATCGGCCTGTCGCGCGAGCCGCGCGCGGAGGCCGCCGCGCTGATCGACGCCATCAACGCGCACGGTGCGCCGGTGCTATCGCTCGATGTGCCGAGCGGCGTCGACGCACGCGGCGTCACCGGCGTCGCCGTGCAGGCGACGTCCACGCTGGAGTTTCTTCTGCCGAAGGCGGTGCTGCGAACCGGCGCGGCATTGGATCGCGCAGGCGTCATCGCGTGCGCGCCACTGGAGGTCGCGGCATCCGTCGACATGCCGACGCCGTGCGCGCGCCTCGCATCCGTCAACGCGCTCGCGCGCTGGTTGCGGCGCCGCGGTCGCGACAGTCACAAGGGTGACAACGGTCGCGTCGCCTGTATCGGCGGCGATCACGGTAGTGGGGGCGCCGTGTTGTTGTGCGCGGAAGGCGCGTTGCGTGCCGGTGCGGGGCTGGTGCGCGTGCATACGCGTGACATGCACGTTGCGCCGATGCTTGCGCGCTTGCCCGAAGCGATGGCGGTGCCCGAGGCGGAGGAGTTCGACGCCGAGTGGCCGGATGTCGTGGTGATCGGACCCGGGCTGGGGCAGGGCAATTGGGGGTTCGCGCACCTGCATCACGTGCTCGACAGCGACGTCGCAACGGTCTACGACGCCGACGCGCTCAACCTCGTCGCGCGGCACGGGTTCAAGGTCAAGAAGGGTGCGGTGCTGACACCCCATCCGGGCGAAGCGGCGCGTCTGTTCGGCGTCACCACGGATGTCGTCCAACGCGACCGAATGGGCGCGGCGACGCAACTCGTCGATCGCTACGGCGCAGTGGTCGTGCTCAAGGGCGCCGGCACGGTGATCGCGGGGCCGGAGGCCACGCCGGTGATTCTCGATGCGGGCAATCCCGGCATGGCCGTGGGCGGCACGGGCGATCTGCTGGCCGGCGTCATCGGCGCCATGCGCGCGCAGGGCCTCGACACGTTCGATGCCGCCTGCTGCGGCGCGCTGTTGCATTCGGCCGCGGCCGACATCGCTTCGCAGGACGGGGAGCGCGGAATGTTGCCTGTCGACCTGATGCCGGCGCTGCGGCGCCTCGCCAATCCCGCATGAAATTCGAACTTGCCGATGCCGAAGCCACTGCCGCGCTCGGTCGCGCGCTGGCGCGAACGCGCCCGGCGCGCGGCGTCCTGCATCTGCACGGCGACCTGGGCGCGGGCAAGTCGACTCTGGCGCGCGCGCTGCTGCGCGAGCTCGGCGTCACCGGCGCGATCCGCAGCCCGACCTACACGCTGGTTGAGCGTTATCCGATCGCCGGTGGCGATGCCCTCCATCTCGATCTCTATCGAATCGGCGACCCGGGCGAACTCGACTTTCTCGGCCTCGACCCGGCCGATGCGGTCCTGTGGCTGGTCGAATGGCCGGAGCGGGGCGGCGCCGCGCTGCCTGCGCCCGATCTGCGTGTCGATCTCGAACTGTCGGCAACGGGCCGCAACGTCGAAATAACGCCCTGTTTACCCGGCTCTGACCGGTGGCTGACGAACGCACTGGCCGCCTTCACCTCCGGCGATCTTCACGCCTGACGGAGGAATCGGCGGCAGGTCACGGATTAGAAAGGAAAAAGTAGCTTGCATTGGGCGCCGCACGGTGGTTGACTACGGCCATGCGCGTGAAGGCCGACACTGTGCAGAAACTGATTTTGGGCGCGGCTCTCATCGCCGCCTTGGCCTGGAATCTCGCGCAGGCGGCGGAAATACGGTCCGTGCAGCTGAGCCGCGGGGCCACCGGCACCCGCGCTGAAATCGCGCTCGATGGCGCGCCTGCCGACTACCGCCTCATCCATCTCGCCGGTCCCGACCGCCTTGTGGTCGACCTGCCGGCATCGTCCGTACGCCGCGGCGCGTCGCTTCCCGCACCGGCCGGCGTCGTGCGTAGCGTCCGTTACGGCCAGCCCGAGCCTGGCGTCGCGCGCATCGTGTTCGACCTCGCGCAGCCGATAGCCGCGCTCCAGCCGCAGATCGAGCCGTCAGCGAACGGCACGCGCCTGGTGATCGAATGGCCGGGCGACGAGGACGTCGCGTCCTCGGCGCCGGTGACCACCTCGAGCTCACCCGTTGTCGAAACCCCGCCGTCCTCCGCCGGCGCGCTCGTCGCGATGGATGCACCGGCGCAGCGCGTTCCGGCTGCTGTGATCCCGGCGCCGGCCGCTACTTCGCCACAGGCGAACGCGCTTGATCGGCTCGTCGCGGGCGTTTCGAGCGCGTCCACGGCGCCGGCTCCGCTTCCGGCACCAGCGCGCGTCGACACCTCGGCGATGCCTGCGGCGTCCACGATTGCGCCGGTTTCGACCTACACGCCGCCGCCGGTGACCACGACCGTGCCGACGCGGCCGCTGCGCGACGCCGCGGGCCGTCCATTGCGTCCGCTTGTGATCGCGATCGATGCGGGCCACGGCGGGCAGGATCCGGGCGCGCACGGCCCGACGGGTCGCCGCGAGAAGGACGTGACGCTGGCCATCGCGCGCGAACTGGCGCGGCAGGTCAACGCGACGCCGGGCTACAAGGCCTACCTGACGCGCGATTCCGATTTCTTCATTCCGCTCAACGAACGTGCGCGCCTGGCCAAGCGCGCCGGCGCGGACATGTTCGTGTCGATTCACGCCGACGCTGCGGAAAACGCGGCAGCACGCGGCTCGTCGGTGTTCGTGCTGTCGCTGAAGGGTGCGTCGTCGCAGCGCGCGCGCTGGCTGGCGGACAAGGAAAACTCGGCTGACCTCATCGGTGGCGTGCCCGTCGAGCCGGGCAACACGCTGGCGTCGGTTCTGCTCGACCTCACGCAGAGCGGCAACCTCAAAGCCTCGGAAGACGTCGCCGGACAGGTGCTGTCGGGTCTCGCGCGCCTCGGGCCGAACCACAAGTCGACCGTGGAACGCGCGAATTTCGCGGTGCTTCGCACGTCCGATATCCCGGCCATGCTGGTCGAGACCGCGTTCATCTCGAATCCCGACGAAGAGCAGCGCCTGACCGACCCGGTGCAGCAGTCGGCGATCGCGCGCGCGGTGTTCAGCGGGGTCAACGGCTACTTCGTGCGCACGCCGCCGCCGGGCACGATGCTCGCTGCGCAGATGGCGTCGCCGCCGCTCGCCAGCAGCGGCTCCGCGGGCGGCACGCGCTGAGACGCCCGACCGCGCGGCCGGCGTGCCGCGCGTCTATCATCGACGGCCGTGACCGCGCGCGAGCGCGATGAACTCCGCCGTGCCGATCCGACAACTCCCCGACGTCCTCATCAACCAGATCGCTGCCGGCGAGGTCGTCGAGCGCCCCGCGTCCGTGGTCAAGGAACTGGTCGAGAACGCGCTGGACGCCGGGGCCGGTCGCGTCGACATCGACCTCGAGGACGGCGGCATCCGCCTGATCCGCATCCGCGACGACGGACTCGGCATCGATCCGCACGAATTGCCACTCGCGGTGCAGCGCCATGCGACGAGCAAGATCGCATCTCTCGACGACCTTGAAGGCGTCGCCACGCTCGGTTTCCGCGGCGAGGCGTTGCCGTCGATCGCGTCGGTGAGCCGGCTCGCGCTGGTGTCGCGCACGCGCGACGCGGAACACGCGACGGCGATCGAAGTCGACGGCGGCCACATCGGCGCGGCGTCGCCACGCGCGCACCCGCATGGCACCACCGTCGAAGTGCGCGACCTGTTCTACAACGTGCCCGCACGTCGCAAGTTCCTGCGCGCCGAACGCACCGAGCTGTCGCATATCGAGGACTGGCTTCGGCAGCTCGCGCTTGCACGACCGGACGTCGAGTTGCGCGTGTCGCACAACGGCAAGCCGTCTCGACGCTGGAAAGGCGAGCGCGACCTGCTGTCGGGCGAACGCCTGCACGAGGCGCTCGGCCCCGATTTCGTCAGGCATTCGCTGCGCGTCGAACATGGCGATCTCGGCGACGGCCGCGGCCTTCGGCTGCAGGGCTGGATCGCCGAACCGAGCTACAACCGCGCGAGCACCGACCAGCAATTCCTGTTCGTCAACGGACGTTCGGTACGCGATCGCGGCGTTGCACATGCCGTCCGTCAGGCGTACGCCGATGTCCTGTTCCACGGTCGACATCCGGCCTACGTGCTGTTCCTCTCGCTCGATCCGCGACGCGTCGATGTCAACGTGCATCCGGCCAAGCACGAGGTGCGTTTCCGCGACAGCCGCCTGATCCACGACTTCGTCTATCGCACGCTGCAAGGTGTTCTTGCGGAAACGCGTGCGGGTTCGAGCGTCGCGACGTTCGGCGCGCCGGCTGCACCGATGCCGGCGTCGGCTGCGTGGTCGCCGCCGATGCGGCAGTCGCCACTTGGCCTGCAGGTCGCGGAGACGCGCGCGGCGTACGAAGCGCTGTATGCGTCGCCGGAACGGGCGGTGTCCGCGTCGATGTCGTCGCTGCCCACGCCTGCGGCGAACGATGAGCCGACGCTTCCGCCGCTCGGTTATGCGCTCGCGCAGCTGCAGGGCATCTACATTCTCGCCGAGTGTGCGGACGGGCTGATCGTCGTCGACATGCACGCGGCGCACGAACGCATCGGCTACGAGAAGCTCAAGAACGCGCATGACGGCGAAGGCCTGCGCACGCAGCCGTTGCTTGTGCCGCAGACCGTCGCGGTATCCGAACGTGAAGCCGACGTCGCCGAACGCGAAGTGGAGACGCTCGCGCAGCTCGGCTTCGAGGTTTCGCGCAGCGGCCTGCAATCGGTTGTGCTGCGCGCCGTGCCGGCACTTCTCGCGAACGGCGACACCGAAGGGCTTCTGCGCGACGTGCTCGCCGACCTGCGCGAACACGGCGAGACGCGACGCATCGCCGCGGCGCGCGATGAACTGCTCTCGACGATGGCCTGCCACCACGCGGTCCGCGCGAACCGTCGCCTGACGATCCACGAAATGAATGCGCTGCTGCGCGAAATGGAAGCGACGGAACGCTCGGGCCAATGCAACCACGGGCGTCCGACCTGGGCGCACTTCTCGCTGGCGGAGATCGATAAATGGTTCCTGCGCGGACGCTGACCCGCATCCTGTTCGCCGCCGCCTGCATCGCGCTCGTTGCGTGCAACCGGCATCCACAGGCGCCGAAGCCGAAGGCATTGCCGGCGGCGTATCTGCAAGCCGAGCAGGCATGGCGCGCGCAACGCGTCGCGGAACTGACGAAGCCTGACGGTTGGACGTCGCTGGTCGGCCTGCACTGGCTGGATCCGGGCTCGCACTACGCGGGCAGCGCAGCGGGCAACGGCATCCGGCTGGCGGTCGGGCCCGCGCAGTTCGGCATGTTCGACGTCCGCGCCGGCCGTGTCCGCTTCGTGCCGGGCGCGCGGACCGACCTGACGATCGACGGCCAACCGGCGCGGGCGACGACGCTGCGCGCCGACGACGATCCCGCCGGCGCGAGCGTCATCAATTTCGACGCAGGCAAGGGCGTAGCGACGGTGATCCACCGAGGCGACCGCTATGCGCTGCGGGTCAAGCACGCCGACGCGCCGACTCGCACGCAGTTTCGCGGTCTCGAGTACTGGCCCGGTGGCCCCGACTGGATCGTCGACGCGACGTTCGTTCCCAACCCGTCCGGGCAGACGCTCGACATCGCCAACATCATCGGCGTGGTCGAACCGACGCCGAATCCCGGCCATGTCGAGTTCAAGCGCAACGGCAACCGCTATCGCCTCGAAGCGCTCGCGAACGATGACGGCGGCCTGTTCCTCGTCTTCGCCGACCGCACCAGCGGGCACGGCAGTTATGGCGCGGGGCGCTTCGTCGACACCGCGCCGCCGGTGAACGGGCACGTCGTCATCGACTTCAACCAGGCCTACGACCCGCCATGCGCATTCACGCCGTTCGCCACGTGCCCGCTGCCGCCGCCGATGAATCGCCTCGACCTCGCCATCAAGGCGGGCGAGAAAGCGTACGGCGGCCACTGATGCGCGCCGTGCATCGTTATGCGCTCGCACTCGTCGGCCTGCTGCTCGCGCTCCCGGTCGCGGGTTCGACGCCGGTCGCGCCTGCACCCACCGCGCCGCCCGTGCCGCTGCTGTGGAAAGTGTCGGACGCCGACAACAGCATCTACCTGCTCGGCTCGTTCCACCTGCTCGCCAAATCCGACTATCCGTTGTCGCCTGACATCGACCGCGCATTCGACGATGCCGAGTCGCTGGTATTCGAAGTCGCGCCCGAAGACCTCGACGATCCGGGCATCACCGGGTTGATGATGGGGCTGGCGAAATCGGACCCGGCGTCGTCACTCGACCGCGCGCTGCCCGCCGATCTGAAGACGCCGCTCGACCGACGCCTGCGCGCGATGGGCCTGCCGCCCGAGCAGATGGGCGCGTTCGAACCGTGGTTCATCGACACGATGCTGGTGACGCTGCTCGGCCAGCGCAGCGGGTATGCGCCGGAAGACGGGCTCGATCGCAACCTCATGGCGCGTGCGCGCGCGGCCGGAAAACCCGCGACCGGCCTGGAGACGGTGCGCGAACAGCTGACCACGCTCGACGGTACGCCGATCACCGAGCAGATCGCGTCGCTGCGCGAGTTCGTGGACGAAGGCGACAACGCGGGCGCGCGGCTCGGCGAGCTGCATTCCGCGTGGCGCGATGCCGATATCCCCACACTCGAACGCCTGACGCGCGACGAGATGGCGGAGCTCACGCCGGTCACGTACCAGCGCCTCAACGTCGACCGCAACCGCGCATGGATTCCGCGCCTGCAGGCGTTGCTCGCGCAAGGCAGCGGGCACGACGTGCTGGTGGTGGTCGGCGCGCTGCATCTTCTGGGCGACGACGGCGTGGTCGCGATGCTGCGCGCGAAGGGCTATCGCGTCGAGCGGATCTGCACCGCGTGCCCTGCATCGGGCAGCGCGTCGCACTGACCGGCGACGCGGCTCAGGCCGCGGGCACCAGCACGATGCAGTCGACCGGGCAGGCGGGCACGCACAGCTCGCAACCGGTGCACAGCGGTTCGATCACGACGTGCATGTGTTTCGCGCCGCCGATGATCGCGTCGACGGGACACGCCTGGATGCACTTCGTGCAGCCGATGCAATCGTCTTCGACCACCAGCGCGACCTGCGGAGGTTTGTGGGTGCCGCGCGCGCGGTCGTAGGGCTTCGGCACGACACCGAGCAGGCGCGCCAACGCGCGCGCGCCTTCGTCGCCACCGGGCGGGCAGTGGTCGACATCCGCGTGGCCGCGCGCCATCGCTTCCGCGTACGGGCGACATCCGGCGAAACCGCACTGTCCGCACTGCGTCTGTGGCAACAGGCGGTCGAGCCGCTCGACGAGTGCGTCGGGCGGAGCATCGAAGGCGGGAGGCGAGGGCATCGAACGTCGAGGCGCGACCGCGCCGCTGCGGTCAGCGAACCGGCATGCCCGGCGCGGCGCCGTTGTCAGCGTCGAGCAGGAACAGTGCGCCGCCGTCGAAACCGGCCGACAGGATCATTCCCTCGCTCACGCCGAAGCGCATCTTGCGCGGCGCCAGGTTGGCGATGAAGACGACGCTGCGGCCGACAAGCTGATCCGGCTCACCGTACGAGCCGCGGATGCCCGAGAAGATCTGGCGCTGGCCCAGATCGCCGGCATCGAGCAGGAAGCGCAGCAGCTTGTCGGAGCCTTCGATGAAGCCGCACTCCAGCACCTTGCCGATACGCAGGTCGAGCTTGGCGAAATCGTCGATGCCGATATGTGTCGTCGCGGCAGGCGCGGCAGGCGCGGCCTCGGGCTTCGCGGCGGGCGCAGCGGCTGCGGCTTTGGCGTCGGTGGTCTGCATCGTGTCCTTGCTGGCGTCGGTCATGGCGTCGATCTGTTTCGGGTCGATACGGGTGAAGAGCGGCGTGTACGGCGCGATGTCGCGCGCGATGAGCGGTGCGGCGACGTCGCCCCACGAGGTCACCGGCCCACGCAGGAACGCCTCGGCCTGGGCCGCAACGCGCGGCAGCACGGGCTTGAGCGCGACGGCGAGCACGCGGAACAGGTTGAGGCCCTGCGTGCAGACCGCCTGCAGGTCGGCGTCGGCGCCGTCCTGCTTGGCGAGTACCCAGGGCTTGGTCTCGTCGATGTAGCGGTTGGCCTCATCGGCCAGCGCCATCGTGAGGCGAAGCGCGGTCGCGGCTTCGTTGCGCGCGTAGGCGTCCGCGATCGGCTGCAGTTGCGCGGCGAAGCGGTCGTACATCGCGGCGTCGGGCAGCGTATCGGCGAGACGTCCACCAAAGCGCTTTTCGATGAAGCCGGCGCAGCGGCTCGCAAGGTTGACGAACTTGCCGACGATGTCGGAGTTCACGCGCGCCACGAAGTCGGCGAGGTTCAGGTCCACGTCGTCCACGCCGCCCGAGGTTTTCGCCGCGAAGTAGTAACGCAGCGCTTCCGGATCGAGGCCCGCATCGAGGTAGGTGCGCGCCATCACGAACGTGCCGCGCGACTTCGACATCTTCGCCCCGTCCACCGTCAGGTAACCATTGACGTGAAGTCGGGTCGGCGCGCGCAGGCCTGCGCCGTGCAGCACGGCGGGCCAGAACAGGCCGTGGAAATTGACGATGTCCTTGCCGATGAAGTGGTGCATCTCGGCGGACGAATCGGCGCGCAGGAAGGCGTCGAAATCGATGCCGCGCTTCGCGGCCAGCGCCTTGAAGCTCGACAGGTAGCCGATCGGCGCGTCGAGCCAGACATACAGGAACTTGCCCGGATGCCCCGGGATCTCGAAGCCGAAATACGGCGCGTCGCGCGAGATGTCCCACGCGCGCAAGCCGCCTTCGGCGTCGAGCCACTCCTGCAGCTTGGCCTTGACGCCCGGAATCGCGACGTCGCGTCCGAGCCACTCGCGCAGGAACGCTTCGAAACGGCCCACCTCGAAGAAGTAGTGGTCCGACTCGCGCAGTTCGGGGGTCGCGCCACTGATCACCGAGCGTGGCTCTTTCAGTTCGGTGGGCGCGTACGTCGCGCCGCAGTGCTCGCAGTTGTCGCCGTACTGGTCCGGCGTGCCGCAATTCGGGCAGATGCCTTTGACGTAGCGGTCGGGCAGGAACATGCCCTTGACCGGGTCGAACAGCTGCGCAACGGCGCGACGCGTGATGTGGCCCTCGGCTTCGAGCGCGCGGTAGATCGACTGCGTCAGCTCGCGGTTGGTGTCGGAGTTGGTGGAGTCGTAATGGTCGAATGCGACGCCGAAATCGGCGAAGTCGCGCTCATGGCTGGCCTGGATGCCGGCGATGAAGGCTTCCGGCGTCGTGCCGGCTTTCTCGGCTGCGAGCATGATCGGCGTGCCGTGGGTGTCGTCGGCGCAGACGAAGTGCACGGTGTCGCCCGACATGCGCTTGGCGCGGGTCCAGATATCGCCTTGGACGTACCCTACCAGATGGCCCAGGTGCAGCGGGCCGTTGGCATAGGGCAGGGCACAGGTGACGAGGATCTCGCGGGGCATGGCGGACGCGTGCGCAGGGGGTCGGAAAGTATCGCACGCGCGGTTTTCGAGCCGCCCGCCGGAAAGCAAACGGCCCGGTTTCCCGGGCCGTTCGGAAACGTCATATGGACGCGCGACTCAGTGCACACGCACCCAGGTTGCCGTCTTGCAGAAGAACGCGACGCAGCCCTTCACCTCGAGCTTGTTGCCGCCGTCCAGCAACTTCACCGACTTGGCGTTGAACTTGCGGTCGTCCGACGGCTTGTAGCCGTTGCCACCGCCCCAACCACCGTCCTGCGGCTTGAGGTTCCACAGCGTGACGATCCCGACGAAGGGCTTGCCCTTGTAGGAACCGCTGCACTCGTCGCAGGTCGGCGGCAGGCCGAGGTTCTCGACGATCTTGGCGGCCAGCGTCCCGTTCTGGGCCTGGTAGATCTCGGTGATCGTCATCGCCTTGCCGGTTTCGTCGTCGAGCGTCTTCCAGCGACCGATCGGCGAGTTGTCGGCGGCGCCGGCCGCGAGCGGAGCCAGGGCCAGCAGGGCCAGCAGTGTCTTGCGCATGGAGTCCCCCTCAGGACATGTCGGAATCCCGGCCGCCAGGCTCGGGTAGCGTCTTTATACCGGAAACGTTCCGGTGCAACGGGCGCGGCGTTACGGCTGTTCAGCACGGTGCCGAAAACGCGATGGCCCGGGTTTGTCCCCGGGCCTTCGCTTGCTGCTGGTATTACTTCAGGTGGTACGTCAGCTGGACGCCGACTTCGCGACCGACCGGGTCATAGGCCTGCCAGAAGTACGGATACGTGTTCATCGTCGGATCGCTCGGGTGGATCTTGTCGAACACGTTGTTGATGTTGAAGCGCACCGAGATGTCGTCGGTGATCTTCGTACCAACCGTCAGGTTCCAGGTCGTGAGCGCCCCGATACGGCTGTCCATGCCGTACGCATCGGCGATTGCCGGCTGCCACACCGGGAAGCTGCCCTCGCGCGTCATGAGCGCCGTCGCATCCCAGTCGCCCTTGGTCCAGCTGGTCGACCAGCGGATGCGGCTGCGGAAGTCGGCATTGCTGTTGTCGTCGCGGTACGACAGCAGCGGATCGCCTTCCTTCACGCGCGACGTCTGCTCCAGCACGTGCGACCACTGCAGGTCGGTGTGGAACACGCCGAAGTTGCCGGCGTCGAACCGGTAACGGACGGACGCGTCGATGCCCTTGGTGCCCAGGAACGCCTGGTTGATCGGGCCGCTGCGGATCTCGGTGATGGCGCCGGTCAGCGGATCGCGCGAGATGCGGCTCAGCGTGGCCGCGCAGTACTCGGAACCCGACGCATACGGGAACGTCGCGCCGTTCGGGTACTTGCCGGTGGTGCAACCGTATTCCGCATTGAGGATGTCGGTGCCCGACTGGACGGTAACCACGTCATTGAGGTCGACGCTGTAGTAGTCCGCCTGCAGCGAGAGCGAGTCGGTGGCATCCCACACGAAACCCGCCGTCCACGACTTGCCCGTTTCCTCGCGAAGCGAGGGCTGGCCCTGCGACGTGGTGAACGCGGAGTAGTTGTAGGTCGCACCCGCGCCCGGGCACGAGGCCGGCGTGATGCCTGCCTGCTGGCAACGCGCGTAGTCGGTGATGGCGCCGAAGCTGCCGCTCGGCTCGGCGAACACGTAGTGCATGTCCGGGGCCTTGAAGCTCGTGGCATAGTTGCCGCGCAGCAACAGGCTCTTGAACGGGCGGAACTCGAGGCCCGCCGCCCACGTCTTCGCGTCGTCGACGTCGGTGATGTCGTCGTACTTGTCGTAACGACCGGCCAGCGTCGCCGTGAGCATCGAGGTCACCGGGATGTTGAATTCGGTGCCGACCGCATACCGGTCACGCTTGCCGCCGCCGCCGGTGCCCGTGAGGTTGTAGATCTCACGCACGCTCGGGAAGATGCGCGAATCGCTGACCAGGTCGTAGCTCTGGTGGGAGGCTTCAACCACCGATGCGAAGCCCAGCGGACCTGCCGGTAGATCGAACAGGTCGCCGCTCAGCACGAACGTGGCTGCCGCGTTCTCGGACTGGCCGTCGTAATGGACCATCGTCGACATCGACGCGTAGTCGGCGGCGGTAATCGGACCGTAGAAGTGGTCGAGGTTGAGGCGGTACACCGGCTGGCCGTTCGGAATGCCGGCGAGGCCCGCGTAAGCACCCTGGCCCGTCGTGCCGAGGCGCTGGCCGAGGAAGTAGTTCGTCGCGCCAGTGACCGTCATACGCGGACGATCGCGAACGGCGTCATAGCGCGCGCCGCCGATGGTGAAGTCCCAATCGAAGCGATCGGCGATCGTGCCGCGAAGGCCGAAGGCGAGGTCGATCGAGTCTTCCTTGAACTTCTGGAAGGTACCGTTCACGCCGCCGTACGACTCGGGCGACAGCGTGCGGATCGGCAGGATGCGGATGCCGAACTGCGGGTCATAGAAGGTCGCGTTGGGCTGCGGGCCGCCGAACCACTGTTCGGTACCGCCGCCGAGATCGCTCTTCGAGTGGTACGCCATGATGCTCGACCACGCTTCGACGCCGTTGTCGAACGCGTACGTGCCGTAGATGTAGCCCGACAGGTCGTTGTTGCCGTTCTTGACGGTCTGGAACGCCGGCGACTGATCGAAGCCGCAACCCGGTCCGAGGGTCACGCCGGACGCCGAGCTCGTGTACGTCCACGGGCGGTAGTACGGGCTGCCGCTGCAATTGCGACCCGCCGGCTGGCGGTACGACCCTGCCGTTGGAACGCCCTGGCCGCGGATCTGGATGCCGATCGGCGGCTGGTAACCGCCGACGCCGTTGCCGGCGTAGCTGCCGCGCGCGGGATAGCTGCCCGGAGGCGCCGGGTTGTCCGCCGCCGAATCCATGAAGTCGCGCTGGTAGCCGAACAGCGGCTCGGAATTGAACGATTCGAAGGCGTAGGTGACCGACCAGTTCGAGCCGGTGCGCCCGCCGATCCACTGCAGGTCGCCGATATCACGGCCCCCGCGCGTTGACGTCTGCCCCTTGAGGTTGATGACGTCACCTTCGAAATTCTTCTTCAGGATGACGTTGATGACGCCGGCGACGGCGTCGGAGCCGTAAATCGCGGATGCGCCGCCCGACAGGATTTCAACGCGCTCGACCGCCGCGGCAGGAATCGAGTTGAGGTTCTGGAAGTTGCTGCGGCCGTTGTAGGGAAACGGGTAGTCGTTCGCCCGGCGACCATTGATCAGCAGCAGCGTACGGCCCGGGCCGAGGCCACGCAGATTGACGACGCTCGCGTTCGGCGTGAAGCCGCCTGCGGCGTTGAAGTCGTTCTGACCGAAGCCGGTGTTCTGCGTGATGGTCTGCAGCGCGTCGTGGACCGTGTTGAAGCCCTCGCGCGAGATCTGCTCAGCGGAGATCACGGTGACGGGCGACGGGCCCTCGGCCTCGGCGCGCTTGATGCGCGAGCCGGTGACCGTGACGCGATCAAGCTCGGACTTGGCGGTCTGGCTGGCGGCGGCGTCGGTAGCCGTCTGCTGAGCGAGTGCGGTAGTCGCCGGCGATGCGACCAAAGCCGCGATGACACACGCGGCGAGGCGGCTGCGCTGCAGCCGCTTGGAGCTTGAAGACATGCGTTTTCCCCTAAAGCGAAATATGCAGCCCCTCCGTGGCCGTAGCGTTCCCTCCCTGATGAGACCGAAATTAACAGTTCCGTAATATTTGGCGAGTCCTGATGGCCGCCTGCCGCTATGAAATTTCGTTACGTAGCCATTGCAGGGCCGGGCTGGCCTGCCTACGTGGGCGATTTGTTCTTCCAGATCAATCCGTTAGCGCGTCGACAGACGCGAACGTCGCCGGGAGCGCACGCAGGCGTACGGTGACGGTTGTTTGTGCGGCGCAGCACGCAAGGGCGCTCAGTGCACTCGAAACCGCTCGGCCTTGTGTCGGTCGTGGTGGCCACCTGGAACCTGGAGATCGTCGCGACACCCGCCATCTCGTCCGGCGGGCAAGCGCATTCCGAGCGACCGACCTGTGGTCCAGGTCTCATCAGGCGACAATTGCCGAGTGCGATGCGCGACGTCGCGCCCCTTCCAGCGACCACGACATGACCGACAACACGACCGAAGCTCTTCTGCTCGCCACCGATACGCCTATCGCCGGCGTGACGCTGCACGATCTTGTCAGTCGTGTCGGTGTTCGGCAGGAGGGCGGAAAGACGCACGTCGACGTCGTCGCCAAGGTGCCCGTGTCACGCATGGGCGCGGACATCGAACGCCGGATCGCGGACGCGCTGCACGGTGCAAGCCTCACGCCCGGCGCGATCACGATCCGCCAGCGCATCGACGCACACGCGCCGCAGCCCGGCCTGTCGCCGCTCACCGCGGTGCGCAACCTGATCGTCGTCGGCTCGGGCAAGGGCGGCGTCGGCAAGTCGACGGTGGCGGTGAACGTCGCCGTCGCACTGGCGCAGGAAGGCGCGCGCGTGGGCATCCTCGACGCCGATATCTACGGCCCGAGCGTGCCGACCATGCTCGGCCTGTCGGGGCGTCCGGAGAGCCCCGACAACAAGTCGATCGAACCGTTGCGCGCACACGGCATCGAGGCGATGTCGATCGGTCTTCTCGTCGAGCAGGACACGCCGATGATCTGGCGTGGCCCTATGGCGACGTCGGCGCTCACGCAGCTGCTCAACGACACGCGCTGGGGCGATCTCGACTACCTGATCCTCGACCTGCCGCCCGGCACTGGCGACATCCAGCTCACGCTCGCGCAGAAGATTCCCGTCGCAGGCGCAATCATCGTCACCACGCCGCAGGATGTGGCCACGCTCGACGCGCGCAAGGCGGTGCGCATGCTCGAGAAGGTCAACGTGCCGATCCTCGGTTTCGTTGAGAACATGGCGCTGCACGTCTGCAGCAACTGCGGCCACGCCGAGCACATCTTCGGCGAGGGCGGCGGCGCGCGCATGGCGGCCGACTACGGCTATCCGCTACTGGGCAGCCTGCCGCTCGAGCGCGGCATCCGCGAGCACGGGGACAGCGGCGCGCCGATTGTCGCGGCCGATCCCGAATCCGCGGCGGCCCAGGCATTCGTTGCGGCCGCGCGGCAGGTGGCGGTCGCCATTGCGCGTCGTCCGACCGTGGCGCGCTCGCTCTCGATCAGCCTCGCGGGGGAATAAGGCCGGGCGGCGGATCGCCGCCACCGGCTAGAATGCGTTTTTTGCCGCACGGGCCGCCCCATGAGCATCAAGAGCGATCGCTGGATCCGCCAGATGGCGCAGGAGAAGGGGATGATCGAGCCCTTCGAAGCCGGCCAGGTCAAGCGTTCCGCGTCCGGCGAACGGCTCGTCAGCTACGGCACGTCGAGCTACGGCTACGACGTGCGCTGCTCGCGCGAGTTCAAGATTTTCACCAACATCAATTCGACGATCGTCGACCCCAAGCATTTCGACGAAGGCAGCTTCGTCGACATCGAGTCGGACGTCTGCATCATCCCGCCGAACTCGTTCGCGCTGGCGCGTACCGTCGAGTACTTCCGCATTCCGCGCGATACGCTGGTGGTCTGCCTCGGCAAGAGCACGTACGCGCGCTGCGGCATCATAGTCAACGTGACGCCGCTGGAGCCCGAATGGGAAGGCCACGTCACGCTGGAATTCAGCAACACGACGCCGTTGCCCGCACGCATCTACGCGAACGAAGGCGTCGCCCAGATGCTGTTCTTCCAGTCGGACGAGGTCTGCGAGACGTCGTACCGCGACCGCGGCGGCAAGTACCAGGGGCAGGTCGGCGTTACGTTGCCGAAGACCTGATCGCGACGATCACTCGCTGCGCGTGAGTCGATCGCGCAGCGACTGCATGACACCGGGCAGCACCTGCGACGCGTAGGCCGCCGCTTCGCCGACGCCCCAGACGGGCCGCGGCCACGCCGCGTCCTCGCGGAACCGCGCGATCACATGCACATGCAGCTGGGCGACGACATTGCCCAGCGCCGCGACGTTGAGCTTGTGCGGCGCGTGCAGGTCGCGCAGCGCCTCGCTCGCGAGCGCGACCTCGTCCGACAGGCGATGCTGCGCGCCGCGGTCAAGATCGATCCATTCGCGTGCGCCGTCGATGCGTGGCACGAGGATGAGCCACGCCCAGCGTGCGTCGTTCATCAGCAGGACGTCGCACAACGGCAGCGACGTGACGAAATGCGTGTCCGCCGCGAGTTGTGGATGCAGCGTCCAGCCGTTCACGCCAGTGCGTCCTTGAAGAAGCGCACGGTGCGCGACCATGCCTGCGCGGCGGCGGTGGGGTCGTAGTCGGCGCGACGGTCGCAGTTGAAGCCGTGGTGCGCGTCGTAGACGTAGACCTCCGCGAGCGGATGCTTGTGGCGATGCGTTTCGATGTCCTGCGGCGGGATGCTCGAATCCTGCGCGCCGAAGTGGAACATCATCGGCGCGAGCAGCGGCTCGTCGAGGAACTGCATCGAGCGCGCGCCGTAGTAGCTCACCGACGGCAATGCCAGTCGCGTATTCGCCAGCAGTGCAACGCTGCCGCCCCAGCAGAAGCCGACGGCGCCCACCGTGCGGCCGCGACCTCGCAGCCAACCGGCGGCGGCGTCGACGATCGCGATGGCCCTGTCGAAACCGAGCTTGCCGACCAGTTCGCGGCCGTGCGCGACGCCGGCGGCGTCGTAGTCGAGCTCGACGTTCGGTTCGACGGGGTCGAACAGCGACGGCGCGGCGACCTCGAAACCTTCCGCGGCGAAGCGCTCGGCGACGTCGCGGATATGCCCGTTCACGCCGAAGATCTCCTGGATGAGGACGATGCCGCCGGCCGGCTCGCCGCCGGGCACGGCGTGCCAGGCGCGTACCCGGCCTTCCGGGGTTTCCAGTTCCTGCCACGTGCCCATCGGCCCTCCTGAATGCGATTTACGGCCGCTCGGGGCGGCCGACCCCGGCCGTTATACTGGACGCCCGCTGCGACCGACGTCGCCGCCTGCCGGGCCGTCGCACCGACCGCCCCCGAGACCCCGCCATGTCCGTCCAAAACCCGATCCGGAACCCGAAAGTGGGTTTCGTCAGCCTCGGCTGTCCGAAAGCCCTTGTCGACTCCGAACGCATCCTCACGCAGCTGCGCGTCGAGGGCTATGACCTCGTGCAGACGTATGACGACGCCGACGTCGTTGTCGTCAACACCTGTGGCTTCATCGACAGCGCGGTGGCCGAGTCGCTCGACGCGATCGGCGAGGCGCTGGCGGAGAACGGCAAGGTCATCGTCACCGGCTGCCTCGGCAAGCGCGCCGACGTGATCCGTGAGGCGCATCCCGACGTGCTCGCGATAACCGGCCCGCAGGACTACGCGAGCGTGATGTCGGCGGTGCACGCGGCGCTGCCGCAGGTGCGCAATCCGTTCGTCGACCTGCTGCCGGCGAACGACGTCGGCATCAAGCTGACGCCGAAGCACTACGCGTATCTCAAGATTTCCGAAGGCTGCAACCATCGCTGCAGCTTCTGCATCATTCCGTCGATGCGTGGGGATCTGGTCTCGCGCCCGGTCGACGACGTGCTGCGCGAGGCCGAGAAGCTCGTGATGGGCGGCGTGCGCGAACTGCTCGTCGTCTCCCAGGACACCAGCGCCTACGGTGTCGACCTGCGCTACGCCAAGCGCGAATGGCGCGGCCGCGAATACGAGACCCGCATGAAGTCGCTGTGTGAAGGGTTGTCGCAGCTCGGCGTGTGGTCTCGCATGCACTACGTGTATCCGTATCCGCACGTCGACGACGTCATCCCGCTGATGGCCGAGGGCAAGGTGCTGCCGTACCTCGACATCCCGTTCCAGCACGCCAGTCCGCGCGTGCTGCGGCTGATGAAGCGCCCCGGTGCGGTCGAGAAGACGCTCGAGCGCGTGCAGAACTGGCGGCGCATCTGCCCGGACCTGACGCTGCGCAGCACGTTCATCGTCGGCTTCCCCGGCGAGACCGAGGCGGAGTTCGAGGAGTTGCTCGATTTCCTCGACGAAGCGCAGCTCGATCGCGTCGGTGCGTTCGCGTACTCGCCGGTCGAAGGCGCGGCGGCGAACGAGTTGCCGGATCCGGTGCCGGAAGAGGTGAAGCAGGAGCGCCTCGCGCGCTTCATGGAGCGCCAGGCGGAGATCTCCGCGGAGCGCCTCGAGGCGAAGGTCGGCACGGTGCAGCGTTGCCTGGTCGATCTCGTCGACGGCGACCTCGCGATCGCGCGCTCGAAGGCCGACGCGCCGGAGATCGACGGTGTCGTGCAGATCCAGAATGGTGGCGAGTTGGCGCTGAAGCCCGGTGATTTCGTGGATGTCGAAATCATGGGCAGCGACGAGCACGACCTGTTCGGCGAAGCGCTCGTTCCCGAAGTCCGCACGCTGACGCCGCTGCCGGTCCGGGCGTAGGATCGCCCCGCGGCATCGGCCGCGTGGGAGGGCGAGGGATGCGCTTTATACTGGCGGTCGCGGTCGCGACCACGACGTTCGCGGCATCGGCGGCGAAGCCGCTCGCGGATCACTTTCCCGGCATGAAACTCGTGCAGCGCGTCGACGCGCCGATCCTGCGCGACGGGAGCGACGACGCCGTCTTCGTCTACAGCGGTGATGAAGGCGCGCGTGTCGCGGTGGCGCATTTCGATCACACGCCGCACGAGAACGATCCGGTGGTGATCGACGTGCTGGAGTTGCCATCCTCGCCGTTCGACTCGCCGCACGTGAGCGTGCAGAAGCATGTCGTCGTGGTCGAGCAGATGACCGGCGGCACGATGGCGACCGAGTCGACCTACCGCTTCCGGCTTGATTCGAACCAGGATTGCATGGGGCTGATCGGGTTCGACGCCGAGCGCTACGACCGCACGGGTTCGAACGACGGCTACCGCATCAGCTGGAACCTGCTGACCGGCAAGCTGATTTCGCAGCGCACGTGGCCTCAGGGCTCGACGAAGAAGCCTGCGCCGGAGCGTACGACCAAGCGCGTACCGGGCGCGGTGTGCATGTCGCTGATCGACGCGCCGGATGACGTGATCGACGCCGCGCTCCAGGCCGAGCCGCGCCGTCGCTGATCAGTTCGGGTAGGCGATGTCGACGATGACGACGCGTCGCGGCCCGGACGGAAGTTGCACCTCGATCTCGTCGTCGACGCGCTTCTTCAACAGCCCGCGCGCCACGGGTGAGTCGATGCTGATGTCGCCCTTCGACGGCTCCGCTTCGTCCGGGCCGACGATGCGGTAGCGCAGCGGGTCGCCGGTTTCCGCATCCTCGAGCTCGATGGTCGCGCCGAAGAAGACCGCGTCGCGATCCGACGGCGGCGCCTCGATCACTCTCAGCGACGGCACGCGCTTGCTGAGGTAACGCACGCGACGGTCGAGTTCACCCAGCTGCTTCTTGCGATAGATGTATTCCGCGTTTTCCGAGCGGTCGCCTTCCGCCGCGGCCGCGGACAACGCGCGCACGATCTCCGGGCGCTGCACGCGCCACAGATCGTCGAGTTCGGCCTTCATGCGCTCGAAGCCGTCGCGCGTGATCAACGCGGTGCTGTGTTCGGCGGGCGGACGCCAGCGGCCCATCGCGTCAGCCGCGCTCGTGCCGCGCCGTCATCGTCCACGGCCGCCCAGCAGACTGCCGAGCAGGCCACGAACGATCTGCCGACCGAGCTGGTTGCCCACCGTGCGTGCGGCCTGCTTCGCCATCGTCTCGACGATGCCCTGCCGATTCGACGCGCGCGGCGCAGGCGTAGCGCGCGGTGGGGGAGGCGTGGACACGGGCGGAGCGGGCGGCGCTTCCGCGCGACGCGCGAGCAGTTCGGAGGCGGACTCGCGATCGAGTGGCTGGTCGTACTTCGCACCGACGGGACTCGTCGCGCGCAACTGCTGCCGCTCGGCGGCCGTGATCGACCCAATCCGCGAACGCGGTGGTGCGATCAGCACGCGCTCGACGGGCGAGGGCACGCCTTCGGCCGACAGCACCGACACCAGCGCTTCGCCGATCGCGAGTTGCGTGAGCGCAGCTTCGATCTCGATCTTCGGATTCGGTACGAAGGTTTCCGCCGCGACACGCACCGCTTTCTGGTCGCGCGGCGTGAACGCTCGCAGCGCGTGCTGCACGCGATTGCCGAGCTGCCCGAGGATCTCGCCCGGTACGTCGTCGGGAAACTGCGAACAGAAGTAGACGCCGACGCCCTTCGAACGGATCAGCCGCACCACCTGCTCGACGCGCTGCTGCAGCGCGGGTGTCGCGTCGTCGAACAACAGGTGCGCTTCGTCGAAGATGAAAACGAGCTTGGGCTGGTCGACGTCGCCGACTTCCGGCAGTTGCTCGAACAGTTCGGACAACAGCCACAAGAGGAACGTCGAATACAGGCGCGGCTTCAGTACGAGGTTCTCGGCCGCCAGCACGCCGATGACGCCGCGGCCGTCGGGCGTGGTGCGCATCAGGTCCGCCAGCTGCAGCGCGGGTTCGCCGAAGAACTGATGGCCGCCATCGGATTCCAGCCGCAGCAGCGCACGCTGGATCGCGGCGATCGATGGCGTGCTCACGAGGCCGTACTGCGTCGAGATGGCCTTGCGCTCGTCCGCCAGGTGCCCGAGCACTGCGCGCAGGTCGTCGAGGTCGAGCAGCAGCAGCCCCTGGTCGTCGGCGAGCTTGAACGCGATGTCGAGCACGCCGGCCTGCGTGTCGTTGAGCTCGAGCATGCGCGCCAGCAGGATCGGGCCGACCTCCGACACTGTCGCGCGCACAGGATGTCCGGATGAGCCGAACAGGTCCCAGAAGATCACCGGATTGGCTTCGGGTGCGTGGTCGGTGATGCCCAGCGTCGACAGTCGCGTCTGCAGCCGCTCGCTCGGTGCGCCGGCCATCGCGAGGCCGGCGACATCGCCCTTCACGTCGGCCATGAACACGGGAACGCCGATGCGCGAAAAGCCTTCGGCGAGCGTCATCAGCGAAACGGTCTTGCCGGTGCCGGTCGCTCCGGCGACGAGTCCGTGCCGGTTGCCGCTGCGGGCGGGAAGTTCGACTGGCTTGAGCTCGGGCGGCGCGGTTTTGCCCAGCAGGATCGAAGGCGTCATCGGGCGGTCGCATCGGGGGATGACCGGATTCTAACCACCCGATGCGAACGCGCCGGATTGCGGATGAGGTTCCTTGCCCCGGCGCGCGAACGAAGGCTACGCTCGGGCGCTCCTGCCGTACCGTCCCCCGTGATGACCCCCCGAATCCTTCGCTACCGGCTGTCGCTCGCCTGCGCCGCCGCGCTTCTCCTCGTTCCCTCGCTCACGTTCGCGGCCCGTCGCGAGACGGTGAGCGTGGACGCACTCAACCAGCGCATGCAGGCCGCGGAGGCGCGCTTCACCAAGGCCGGCATCGGCGTGCGCAACGACGACCCGGGCGCGCAGACCGAAAGCGACGCCGCGCTGCAGGACATGGAGGACGTGATGAACGCCTGCATCCAGCTGCGCGGATGCCCGGTCAACACGTTTCTCGCCAGCTACAACCGGTTGCTCAAGCAGTCGGTGGACGCCGATGCGGACGACGAGGACGAAGCGCCGCTGCCAGCCGATTCGATCGGTCATGAAGGCGCCGCCGCCAACGTGCCCGAAGCCGCGCACGCCGCTGCGCTGCTGTCGGAGGATCACCGGTTCGATCGCATGGTCGAATACAACCCGGCCGTGCAGCAGGCGATCCGTCGCTGGCTGACGGACATGCGTGGCTCGCTGCTGTCGAGCTACGAGAATTACCAGTACATGCGCTACCTGATGTGGCCCGAGTACGAGCGTCGCGGCCTGCCGGAAGCGCTGCTTTTCGGGATCATGGCCAAGGAATCCAACGGCAAGGTGCATGCGACGTCGCGCACCGGCGCCGCCGGCCCGATGCAGTTCATGTACGCGACGGGCAAGCGTTTCGGCCTGGGCGACGACGGCACCGGTTTCGATACCCGCTACGACCCGCGTTCGGCCGCGCAGGCCAGCGCCGAATATCTCAACGAGCGCATGGGCCAGCTCAATCGCAACATCGAACTCGCGCTCGCCGCGTACAACGGCGGCGAAGGCCGTGCGTTGCGCGTCTACCAGGGCACGGGCGCACGGTCGTTCTGGGACGAGTCCGTCTACAACCAGTTCCCGCCGGAAACGCGCGACTACGTGCCGATGGTGATCGGCGCGGCGTGGCTGTTCCTGCATCCCAAGGAATACGGACTGACGTTCCCGAAGGTTTCCACCCGGCCCGCGCCGCTGCGTCTGTCGCAGCCCGCCTCGATCTACCAGCTCGGAATCTGCCTGGGCAACAAGGGCGTTCGCGAGGGCTACATGCGCACGCTGCGCAACCTCAACCCGCGCTACCAGCCGGAAACGTTCCTCGCGAGCGGCACCACGCTCAACGCGACCACGCGCATCGTCAGCGCCTACAACCGCTGGTGCGTGAGCGGCGCGCGTGCGGACCTCGCCAAGACGCTGGTGCTGAGCGATCCGAGTCGCGCGGTCGTTCGGACCGGCACGTTGCAGACCGTGCCGAGCGACGACGGCGATACCGCGCCCTCCGATACGGTGCCGGCCGGCCCCTCGTCGCAGGCGACATCGCCCGTGACGCCGCCGGTCCGCCCAGTGCCAGCGGCCACCGATACGCAGCGCGCAGTGAGCGCCGACAGCGACACAAAGTCGCGCGTGAAGCCCGCAGCGAAATCGCGCGCGCCGAAAAGCTATCGCGTGCAGGAAGGCGAGTCGCTGTCGACCATCGCGAAGAAGTTCGGCTGCGACGTCGACGACCTCGCGAAGGCGAACGGCATCAAGCGCGCGAACGCGCTCAAGCGCGGGCAGACGTTGAAGCTGCAGGGTTGCGAGGGCTGATCGGCAGCAAAAAAACGCGCCGGTGACGGCGCGTTTCTTCTTCGATGTGCGACCGGTTGTTGCGCGATCAGTGCGCCGCCGGCGTGCACTTGAGGCCGGCCGCCGGCGGTGGCGGCGGGCTCGGGTCATCCTGTTTCGGACCGATCGCCACCGCGCCGGTCGATGAAGCGACCGCTGCGGCAGTCATTTGGCTGTTCGGATGCGGCCCGACGGGATCGTCCTGCTTCGGACCGATCGCGGAACTCGGCGTCGAGCCGGTGCCCGCTGCCGTCGGTGAACAGCCGGGCTGCGGCGTGATGCCGCCCTGCACGATGATCGCAGGCGACGGCGTGGTCCGGCCGGCGGTCGTGGTCGGCATGCGGGCGGGCATGGTCTTCGTCGCGGGGTGCGGCGTCTGGGCGGTCGCGATGCCGACCGTCGCGAGGCCGAGCGTCAACACGATTGTCTGGGTCGTGCGCATGGCGATTCCTTCGCTTGTGGAATGGCGATGCTAAGAGAGCGTCGAGGTCGCCGCCCCGCCGTCCGTCGCGCCAACGGCTTTAGCGTCGTGACAGCGTTGCGAGCCTGTCACCGAGGCGCACGGCCGATTCGGCCTGCAAGGAGGGATCGAGCGTCGCCACGCCCGCGGGCAGCAGCACGATCACGGTCGAGCCGTAGTTGAAGCGCGCCATTTCGGCGAAGCGCTCGATGGTGATGCCCCGCTCGTACGTCTTCACGTTGATCCGGTCGCCGTATTGCGGAATCTCGACGCCACTCCAAACGGTTTCGACGCCCGACACGAGCAGCGCGCCCACCATCACCATCACCATGGGACCGAAGTCGGTGTCGAAGTGGCAGACCAGGCGCTCGTTGCGTGCGAACAGTCGCGGCACCAGGCGTACGGCGTTCGGGCCGACGCTGAACAGGCGACCCGGCACGTGCACGGTGCGCTTCAGCGTGCCGGTCCAGGGCATGTGCACGCGGTGGTAGTCGCGCGGTGACAGGTAGACGGTGGCGAACACGCCATTCGCGAACGGCTGTGCATCGGCTTCGCTGCCGAGGAGTTCCGCGGCGGTGAAGCTGCGGCCCTTCGCCTGGAAGATCTCGCCGTTGCGGATCGGCCCGCACTGGCTGATGCGGCCGTCCGCCGGCATCAACAGCGAATCGGCATCGGCATGCGCGACGCGCGCGCCCGTCTTCAGTTCGCGGGTGAAGAAGCTGTTGAACGACTCGTAGGAACGCGGGTCGGATTCCGCCGCTTCCTCGAGGTCGACACCGAACTTGCGCGTCACGGTGTCGATCAGCCAGCGGCTGACGCGTGGGTGCTTCGAGTACGCAAGCGAACGCGCGGCCGACGACAGCACGCGATGGGGCAGGGCGTAGGTGAGGCGGGTGACCAGGCTCATCGCATCGTCTTCGTCAAAGTCGTGAGGTCCGCGGCGATCGCAGCGGGATCGAGCGGCGGTTGCACCAGCCCTGCCATGCGGCCTTCCGGATCCAGCGCGACCATCGCGGCGCTGTGATCGACCGAATAGGCATCGTCCGGCGCACCGGCCGCGGGCGGCATCTTCTCGAACACGAGGCCAATGGAACGTGCAAAGCGTTCGAGCGTCGGTACATCGGCAGTGGCTGCGAGCGTGTCGCGGTGGAATGCGTGCGTGTATTCGCCGACGCGATCGGGGGTGTCGCGGTCGGGATCGACCGAGACGAACAGCAGGCGCGGACGCGTCGTTTCCGGCAGCGCTTCCCACTGCTTCTGCGCGCCCGCCATGCCGGCGAGCGTGGTCGGGCAGACGTCCGGGCAATGCGTGAAGCCGAGGAAGACGAGCGTCCAGTGGCCCTTCAGTTCGCCCGGCACGAGTTGCGTGCCGTCGGACTGGCGCAGGGCGAACGCGGGAAGCTCGCGCGGCGCGATCAGGTGCACGGCTTTCAGCGCAGGCGCGGTCGATGCGGCCGGCGCGAACACGTGGCGCGCGGCGACCAGGCCGAGGCCCGCCGCGAGCGCGATGGCGAGAACGACCAGCGTCGTCCGGTTGAACATGGTCGGCTCCAGGCCCGACGGGACCGGCGATGATACCGGCCGCCCGCTATAATCGCGGGCCTTCCTGCGTGTGCGACGTCAATGGGCGCTGGCCTTCCGACCTTTCAACAGGTCTCGATCATCGACCTGATCCGCCACGGCGGTTCGCTCTTCGGCGCGTCCGGCCTGACGTTCGGGCACAGCTACGACAACGCGCTGGACGAGGCGACGCAGCTCGTCCTGCACGCCTTGCACATGCCGCACGACCTCAGCCCGGTCTACGGCGCCTCGCGCGTGACCGAGGACGAGATGCGAAGCGTGCTCGAGCTGTTCCGTCGCCGCATCGAGGAGCGCGTGCCGGCCGCCTACCTCACGGGCGAGGCGTGGTTCGCCGGCCTCAGCTTCAAGTCCGACCGCCGCGCACTGGTGCCGCGTTCGCCCATCGCCGAACTGATCACCGCCGGTTTCGAACCGTGGCTGGGTGAGCGCGATGTCGAACGCGTTCTCGATCTCTGCACCGGCTCGGGTTGCATCGCGATCGCGACCGCGCACTACCACCCGCATTGGGACGTCGTCGGCATCGACATCAGCGACGAAGCGCTGTCGCTCGCCGCGGAGAACAAGGAACGCCTGCAGGTTCCGAACGTGTCGTTCGTGAAGTCGGACCTGTTCGACGGCCTCCAGGGCGAGCGCTTCGACCTCATCGTCACCAACCCGCCGTACGTCACCAACGACGAGACCGACGCGCTGCCGCGCGAGTACTCGTACGAGCCGGACCTCGGCCTGCGCGCGGGCGACGACGGACTCGACCTCGCGCTGCGCATCCTGCGCGACGCGCCCGAGCATCTCACCGAGAACGGCCTGCTGATCTGTGAAGTCGGTGAAGCGGAACGCGCGCTGGGCGACCTGCTGCCGGAGCTGCCGCTCGCGTGGGTCGAGTTCAAGGTCGGGCAGATGGGCATCTTCGTCGTCGAGCGCGACGACCTGGTCGAGCACCACGCGCGCATCCGCGACCTCGCCGACGCGCGCGCCTGACGCCTTGAACACCTTCGGCCACCTGCTGCGCGTCACGACCTTCGGCGAAAGCCACGGTCCGGCGATCGGCTGCGTGGTCGACGGTTGCCCGCCGGGCCTGCCGATCGCGGTCGAGGATTTCGCGCGCGACCTCGAACGCCGCGCCACCGGCCGCAGCCGCCACACGTCGCAGCGCCACGAGGCGGACGAGGTCGAGATCCTCAGCGGCGTGTACGAAGGCGTCACCACCGGCACGCCGATCGCGCTGCTGATCCGCAACACGGACGCACGCAGCAAGGATTACGCGGCGATCGCGCAGCAGTTCCGCCCCGGCCACGCGGACTACACGTACCACGCCAAGTACGGCGTTCGCGATCCGCGCGGCGGCGGGCGGTCCAGCGCGCGTGAAACGACGATGCGTGTCGCCGCAGGCGTCATCGCCAAGAAGTGGCTGGCGCATGCCTTCGATGTCGAGGTGCGCGGCCATCTGTCGCAGCTCGGCGAAATCCGCTCGTCGTGTCCGGACATCCCGGACTGGAGCGACGTCGAATCCAACCCGTTCTTCTGGCCCGACGGCACGCAGGTCGCGGAGCTGGAGGCCTACATGGACGCGCTGCGCAAGTCCGGCGATTCGGTCGGCGCGCGCGTCGAAGTCATCGCGCTGGGGCTGCCGCCGGGTTGGGGCGAGCCGATCTACGGCAAGCTCGACGGCGAGCTTGCCGCCGCGCTGATGAGCATCAACGCGGTGAAGGGCGTCGAGATCGGCGACGGTTTCGATGCGGTGCCGATGCGCGGCTCGGTGCATCGCGACGTCATGCGCCCGGGCGATGCCGGCCTGCCGCGCTTCGATACGAACCATGCCGGCGGCATCCTCGGCGGCATCAGCACCGGG
Organism: Lysobacter claricitrinus; assembly: GCF_045866565.1. Lineage (NCBI taxonomy): Bacteria > Pseudomonadati > Pseudomonadota > Gammaproteobacteria > Lysobacterales > Lysobacteraceae > Lysobacter > Lysobacter claricitrinus. The sequence continues at coordinate 667,290 of NZ_BAAFZV010000002.1, forward strand.
CAGCCGCTGCATTGCTCGGTCGCGTTCAAGCCGACGTCGAGCCTTCGACTGCCGGTCGACAGCGTCGATGTCGACGGCAATGCGGTCGAGGTGGTGACGACGGGTCGGCACGATCCCTGCGTCGGCATTCGTGCAACGCCGATCTGCGAGGCGATGGTCGCACTCGTCCTGATGGACCAGGCGCTGCGCCATCGCGCGCAGTGCGGCGACGTGAAAAAACGATAGCGGCCAGCCGCTGCGCGCGCCGTGGGCGCGACGCTCGCCTGCGCCGCGACGTGCGTTGCCTGACAATCCAAATATTCCGCCGTCGCGTACCAGGCCGAGTGCTGGCGCGATGGCTCAAGAGAGAACGAGATCCATGAAGAACCCCGTGAATGTCGCAGTCGTGGGCGCAACCGGCGCGGTTGGCGAAGCGATGCTGAAGGTGCTGGCCGAGCGCAACTTCCCGATCGGCGAGCTGCACCTGCTCGCGAGCGAACGCTCGGCCGGCGAGAAGATCGACTTCCGGAATCGCAAGATCGTCGTGCAGGATCTCGCCACGTTCGATCCGGCCGGCGTCGACATCGCGCTGTTCTCCGCCGGCGGCGACATCTCGAAGGAGTACGGCCCGAAGTTCGCGCAGGCCGGCGCGGTCGTGATCGATAACTCGTCCGCGTTCCGTTACATGGACGACGTGCCGCTGGTGGTCTCGGAAGTGAATCCCGAGGCGCTGAAGAACCGGCCGCGCGGGATCATCGCCAACCCCAACTGCTCGACCATGCAGCTGATGGTCGCGCTCGCGCCTATCCATCGCGAGGCCGGCATCGAGCGCATCAACGTCGCGACCTACCAGTCGGTGTCCGGCACGGGGCGTCGCGCGCTGGAAGAGCTCGGTCGCCAGACGGCGGCGATGCTCAACTTCCAGGATCCGAAGCCGGAGGTCTACCCGGTGCAGATCGCGTTCAACGTGATCCCGCACGGCGGCGACTTCCTGGACAACGGTTACACCAGTGAGGAAATGAAGCTGGTCTGGGAGACGCGCAAGATCCTCGGCGACGACAGCATCCAGGTGAACCCGACCGTGGTGCGCGTGCCGGTGTTCTACGGACACTCCGAGGCGGTGCACATCGAGACGCGCGACAAGATGACCGCGGAGCGCGCGCGCGAGTTGCTCGAAGCGTCGCCGGGCCTGGAAGTGGTCGATGAGCGCCAACCGGGCGGCTACCCGACGCCGGTGACGCATGCATCGGGCAACGACGCGGTCTACGTCGGCCGTATCCGCGAGGACATTTCGCATCCGCGCGGGCTGTCGCTGTGGGTCACCGCGGACAACATCCGCAAGGGCGCGGCGCTCAACGCGGTGCAGCTCGCAGAGCTCGTCATCGCCGAATAAGGCGGCAGCGCCCGCGTCGCACCGCTCGTGCGACGCGGGCCCGGCCTGCTAGAGTCGCTGCGGAACGAGGGGGAGACATCCGTGAGGCCATTGTTGCGATCCGTCGGGCTGCTGGTCCTCGCGCTGGCGAGCGGGTCGGCCCACGCGCTCGGCCTGGGGCAGTTGCAGGTGAAGTCGGGTCTCGGGCAGCCGCTGCTCGCCGAGATCCCGGTGGTCAGCAATGACCCCTCCGAACTCGTCAATCTCGATGCCGCGCTCGCCTCCCCGGAAACCTTCACCCGCGTCGGCCTCGAGCCGCCGGTAGGCATCGTCGCCGACCTGCATTTCACGGTCGGCACCGACACGCAGGGCCGGCCCGTCATCCGCATCACCACGGACCAGCCGGTCACCCAGCCGCTGCTCGATTTCCTGATCCAGGTCGACTGGGGCGAGGGCAGGCTGGTTCGCGAGTACACCGCGACGGTCGCCCAGCCGGGCTCGATCGATGCGGAACCCGCGGTCGTGGTGCAGGCACCGGCTGTGGATGCGCCGGCCGTGGTCGAACGTCCGGTCGCGGTCGAGCCGACCCCCGCGCCGACGCCGGAAGCGCCCGCACCCGTTGCGACGCCGGCACCGGCACCCGCTGCGACGCCAGCTGCGCCGATCGCCGCCCAGCCGGCCGCGCCGTCGTCGTCGGGCACCGAATACCAGGTACGGCCGGGCGACAGCGCGTCGAAGGTCGCCGCCCGCGTGGCCCCGGAAGGCGCGACCAGCCAGCAGACGATGATCGGCCTGCTGCGCGCGAACCCCGAAGCGTTCGTCGGTGGCGACCTCAACCAGCTGCGCAGCGGCAGCGTGCTGCGCGTGCCGGCGACGCCGGAATTGCAGGCGGTGGAAGCGCGTGAGGCGGCCGATCTGGTCCGTACGTACACCCGTCAGTGGCGGCAGGCGCGGACGCAGCCGCAGGCACCGGTCGCCCAGGCGGCGGAGCCGGCCCGCGCGGCGTCCGCATCTGCGGAAGCGGGCGGTCGACTTGAAATCGTTCCGCCCGGCGCAGGCCGTACGGCCCGCGGCGGCACGCAGTCCGGCCTGAAAGCCGGAGGTGAGGGGGAAATGCTTCGACAGGAACTCGTGCAGACCAAGGAAACGCTGGCGGCGCGCGACGCCGAGGTGCAGGAGCTCAAGAGCCGCGTGGCGGAACTCGAGAAGCTGCAGACGGACCAGCAGAAGCTGCTCGCGATGCAGAACTCGCAGCTCGCCGCCGCGCAGCAGCGCAAGGCGACGCAGCCACCTGCGCCGGCGCCCGCGCAACCCGCGTCGTCGTCGCTGCCGTGGATCGGCTTCGGGGTTCTCGTGATCCTCGGCCTCGCCGCAGCGACCTGGCTGCGTCGTCGCACGCGTCGCGAACCGGTTTTCCGTGCGCCGTCCACCGAGCCGCGTCCGTCGCTGGCCGACGCGTTCCCGGCCGCGCCGGTCGCCGCGCCCGAGCCGGTCGCGCCGGTCGACGCGACGCCGTCGTGGGATCGAACGCCGGCCGCCGCCAAGACACCGCGTCGGCGCGCCCCCGCGAAAGCCGCGGTGCCCGCGCCGGCGCCGGTCGACCTGCCGTTGGGCACGCCGTCCGGCGATGGCGGCAGCGTCGAACGCCTCGAACTCGCGCAGGCCTACCTCGACATGGGCGACAAGGAACGCGCGCGCAGCCTGCTCGCCGAAGTGGCGGCGTCCGGTGACGCAACCACCCGCGGCGTCGCCGCGAAGATGCTGCAGGACATGGGATGACCGACGGCGCGGCCATGGAGCCGGCCCCCGGCGAGTCAACGCGGTACGCGATCGGCGTCGAGTACGACGGGACCGGCTTCAGCGGCTGGCAGCGCCTCAGTGCGCACGGCGAACCCGAACCCACGCCGCTTCCGACCGTGCAGGCCACGGTCGAGGCCGCCTTGTCGTTCGTCGCCGGCACGTCGATCGAAATCACCTGCGCCGGGCGCACGGACGCGGGCGTCCACGCGGCCTGCCAGGTCGCGCATTTCGACTCACCGGTGCGCCGGGATCCGCGCGGCTGGACGCTGGGCGCCACGTCGAAACTCCCGCCCGAAGTGGCCACGCTCTGGTGCCGCGAAGTGCCGCGCGACTTCAACGCCCGGTTCTCGGCGCGCGCGCGGCGCTACGTCTATCGCATCCTCAACCGCCCGATCCGGCCGGCGCTCGGTCGCCAGATGCTCGCCTGGGAGCGCCGACCGCTTGACGCGGCCGCGATGCACCGGGCGGCACAGTCGCTCATCGGCGAGCGCGATTTCTCCGCGTTCCGCACCGTGCACTGCCAGGCCGCGCATGCACGGCGCGAGATGCAGGAGATCCTCGTCCGCCGTGTCGATGAGGTCGTCGAGATCGAAGTCCAGGCGAACGCGTTTCTGCACCACATGGTCCGCAACATTGTCGGCAGCCTGCTGATGGTGGGCCGTGGCGACAAGCCGGAAGGCTGGATCGCCGAGTTGCTCGAAGGCCGGGACCGCACGCGCGCCGGCCCGACGGCGCCGTCGGCCGGACTGGTTTTCCTGGGCCCGCGCTACCCCGCGGAATGGCACCTTCCCCCCGAGGTCACCCTGTGAATCGAACCCTCTTCCGTACCCGCATCAAGTTCTGTGGTTTCACCCGTCCGGGCGACGTCCGCCTGGCATGCGAGCTCGGCGTCGACGGCATCGGCTTCGTGTTCGCGCCCAAGAGCCCGCGCCGGATTGCGCCGGAAGAAGCCCGCGCCATGCGCCAGGCGCTCGCGCCGCTGGTCGATGCGGTGGCGCTGTTCCAGGACAACTCGCTGGAGGAAGTGCGCGACGTCGTCCGCCAGGTGCGCCCGAGCCTGCTCCAGTTCCACGGCAACGAGGACGACTCGTTCTGTCGTTCGTTCGGCCTGCCGTACCTCAAGGTGGTGCCGATGGGCGAGGACATCATGGCGCCGCACTACCTGCAGCTGCGCTTCCCGGGCGCTGCGGGCTTCCTGCTCGACAGCCACAAGGCGGGCGAGAGCGGCGGCAGCGGCAAGACGTTCGACTGGTCGCGCATCCCGAAGGACCTGCAGAAGCCCTACGCGCTCGCCGGCGGCCTGACCCCCGAGAACGTGTTCGATGCGCTGATCACCGCGACGCCATGGGCGGTCGACGTGTCCAGCGGTGTCGAGGTCGCGCCCGGCATCAAGGACGGCGACAAGATGCGTCGCTTCGTCGAGGAAGTGCGTCGCGCGGATTGCCATACCGACGCAGCCGTCGCGGCCTGTTGATGGCCTAAACTGGCTGGCGCTCCCGCGTTCTGCCGGCCCCGACGATGTCCGACGCTGCACCGCTCCCCACGGTCGACGACTACAACGCCTATCCCGACGCCGACGGCCACTTCGGTCGCTTCGGCGGCCGGTTCGTCGCCGAAACATTGATGGGCCCACTGCAGGAGCTGGCCGACGCCTACGACGCCGCGCGCCTCGATCCCGCGTTCGTCGATGCGTTCGACCGCGACCTCGCGCATTACGTGGGTCGACCGAGCCCGATCTATTTCGCCGAGCGCTTGAGCCGCGAAGTCGGAGGCGCGCGCATTCTGCTCAAGCGCGAAGACCTGAACCACACCGGCGCGCACAAGATCAACAACACCATCGGCCAGGCGCTGCTCGCCAGCCGCATGGGCAAGACGCGCATCATCGCGGAGACGGGCGCTGGCCAGCACGGCGTCGCGAGCGCGACGGTGGCCGCGCGACTCGGCCTCGAATGTGTCGTCTACATGGGCGCGACCGACATCGAGCGCCAGAAGATCAACGTCTATCGCATGAAGCTGCTTGGTGCGACCGTCGTGCCGGTGACGAGCGGTTCGGCGACGCTGAAGGATGCACTCAACGAAGCGATGCGCGACTGGGTGACGAACGTGCGCGACACGTTCTACATCATCGGCACCGTCGCGGGCCCCGACCCGTACCCGCGCATGGTGCGTGACTTCAACGCGATCGTCGGTCGCGAGGCGAGGGCACAGATGCTCGCCGAATACGGTCGTCTTCCGGATGCGGTGACCGCATGCGTCGGCGGTGGCAGCAATGCGATCGGCATCTTCCACGCCTTCCTCAATGACCGCGATGTGCGCCTCGTCGGCGCCGAAGCCGCGGGTGACGGCATCGATACCGGACGCCATGCCGCGTCGCTCGCCGCGGGTCGTCCCGGTGTGCTGCACGGCAATCGCACGTATGTCATCTGCGACGACGACGGGCAGATCATCGAGACGCATTCGGTGTCGGCGGGTCTCGACTATCCGGGCGTGGGCCCGGAGCACGCGTTCCTCAAGGACACCGGCCGTGCGCAGTACGTCGGCGTCACCGACGATGAGGCGCTTGAAGCGTTCCACCGACTCGCGCGTACCGAGGGCATCCTGCCGGCGCTCGAATCGAGCCACGCGATCGCGCAGGCGATCAAGCTCGCGCGCGACATGCCGAAGGACGCGTTGGTGCTGTGCAACCTGTCAGGCCGCGGCGACAAGGACGTGCACACCATCGCCGCGCGCGACGGGCTCTCGCTCTGATGCATCGCGCATGCAACACGACTCCGCGATGGCGACGGCCGCGCTGATCGACCGCCGCCCGCCGGCACCTTCCAGCAAGGTGCGCCACCGACTCCCGGATTCCATGTCCCGCATCGACACGCGTTTCGCGCAACTCAAATCCACCGGCCGCAAGGCCCTCGTCCCGTTCGTGACCGCGGGCGATCCGTCGCTCGAATCCACCGTGCCGGTGATGCACGCGCTGGTCGAGGCGGGTGCCGACGTCATCGAATTGGGCGTGCCGTTCTCCGACCCGATGGCCGACGGCCCGACGATCCAGCGCAGCTCCGAGCGCGCGTTGACCCGCGGCGTCGGCATCGATTACGTGATGCGCTGCGTGCGCGAGTTCCGCACCCGCGACGCCGACACGCCGGTCGTGCTGATGGGCTACCTCAACCCGGTGGAAATCCGCGGGCCGGCGGCGTTCGCGAAACTCGCGGCGGAGTCGGGCGTCGACGGCATCCTGCTGGTCGACCTGCCGCCGGAAGAAGCCGCGGAGTTTCGCGACGCGTTCGAGGCGGCGGGCGTCGCGCTGATCCTGCTGGCCTCGCCGACGTCGTCGGACGCGCGCATCGCGATGCTGCAGACGCTGGCGCGCGGCTATCTCTACTACGTCAGCTTCGCCGGCGTGACCGGCGCGGACCGCCTCGACACCGGCGCCGCTGGCGAGCGCCTGCGCGCGATCCGGGAAGGTACCGACGTGCCGGTGGTCGCCGGCTTCGGCATCAAGGACGCCGCAAGCGCCGCCGCGATGGCGGTCGACGCCGACGGCGTGGTGGTCGGCAGCGCGCTGGTGTCGGCGCTGGCCGAAGCCGTCGACCCGCCCGGCGCCGCCCGGGCCTTCCTGGCGCCGCTGCGCGCCGCACTCGACGCCTGACCGCAGTCGCAGTCCGCCCGGCCGCCGCCCACCGGCGCGACCGGCCGGCCAGGAGCCCTGCGCTACACTGACCCGCTGGCCGCGTGGCGGCCGTTTGTCCGACAGGGGAGAGCCTCCAGCATGTCCTGGCTCAAGAAACTGATGCCGTCCGGCATCCGCACCGAAGGCACGCAGCGCCGCCGCAGCGTTCCGGAAGGTTTGTGGGAAAAGTGCGACCGCTGCGCGACCGCGCTGTACCGCCCGGAGCTCGAGGAAAACCTCGAGGTCTGCCCGAAATGTGGCTTCCACATGGCGATCCGCGCGCGCGCGCGCCTCGCGTCACTGTTCGACGCCGGGAGCACGAGCGAGATCGCGGCGGACCTCGGCCCGACCGACGTCCTGAAATTCCGCGACCAGAAGAAGTATTCCGACCGCATCAAGGCGGCGCAGAAGTCGACCGGCGAGCGCGACGCGCTGGTCGCGATGCGCGGCACGCTCGACGGACGCGACCTGGTCGCGTCGTCGTTCGATTTCGCGTTCATGGGCGGCTCGATGGGCTCCGTGGTGGGCGAGCGCTTCACCCGCGCAGCGGAAACCGCGCTGGAGATCGGCTGCCCGTTCGTGAACTTCTCCGCTTCGGGCGGCGCGCGCATGCAGGAGTCGCTGTTCTCGCTCATGCAGATGGCCAAGACGTCGGCCGCGCTCGGCCGCCTGCGCGACGCCGGCCTGCCATACATCTCGGTGCTCACCCATCCGACCACCGGCGGCGTGTCCGCGTCCTTCGCGATGCTGGGCGACGTCAACATCGCCGAGCCCGAGGCGCTGATCGGCTTCGCAGGACCGCGCGTGATCGAGCAGACCGTGCGCGAAAAACTGCCGGAAGGTTTCCAGCGTTCGGAATTCCTGCTCGACCACGGCGCCATCGACATGATCTGCGACCGTCGCGAAATGCGCGATCGCCTGTCGCATCTGCTCGCGATGATGATGAAGCAGCCCAAGCCGGAAGCCGACGCCGCATGAGCCGCCGCTATTTCGGTACCGACGGTATTCGCGGGCGAGTCGGCGAGGGCGCTATTTCCGCCGACTTCGTGCTCCGCCTGGGCAACGCCTATGGCCATGCGCTGCGTTCGCGCGCGCCCACGTGGCGCAAGCCGGTGGTCATCATCGGCAAGGACACGCGCATCTCGAACTACATGTTCGAGGCAGCGCTGGAAGCCGGCCTGGTCGCCGCCGGCGTCGACGTCCAGCTGATGGGCCCGATGCCCACGCCCGCCGTCGCGCACCTCACGCGTTCGCTGCGTGCGGACGGCGGCATCGTGATCTCGGCGTCGCATAACCCGCACTACGACAACGGCATCAAGTTCTTCTCCTCGGAAGGCGAGAAGCTCGACGACGACACCGAGCTGGCGATCGAAGCCGCACTCGACGAACCGTTCCGCACCGTGGCGTCGGACGAACTCGGCAAGGCCGTGCGCGCACGCGATGCGCTGGGCCGCTACGTCGAAGCCTGCAAGAACTCGGTGCCCAAGGGGTTCGACCTCGGCGGCATGCGCATCGTGATGGACTGCGCGAACGGCGCGACGTACCAGGTTGCGCCGGTCGTATTCCGCGAGCTCGGCGCGCGCGTCACCACCATCGGCGTCGAGCCCAACGGCACCAACATCAACGATGGCGTGGGTTCGACGCATCCCGAACTGCTCGCGAAAGCGGTCGTCGAGTCGGGCGCGGATCTGGGCATCGCATTCGACGGCGACGGCGACCGCGTGTTGTTCGTCGACGGCGAAGGCCGCGTGCGCGATGGCGATGACCTGATCTACGTGCTCGCGACCGACTGGCAGGCCAACGGTCGCCTGCGCGGCCCGGTGGTCGGCACGCTGATGAGCAATTTCGGCCTCGAGCAGGCGCTCGGCCAGCGCGGTATCAATTTCCTGCGCGCGAAGGTCGGTGATCGCTACGTGCACCAGCAACTGGTCGCGCACGACGGCGTGCTCGGCGGCGAAGCGTCCGGCCATCTGCTCTGCCTCGACCGCGTGAGCACCGGCGACGGCGTGGTCAGCGCGCTGCAGGTGCTGGAAGTGCTTGGCCGTCGTGGCATGTCGCTGACGCAGGCGCTTGAAGGCCTGCGTCGCGTGCCGCAGAAGACGATCAACGTGCGTTGCGCCGCGGGCGCGAAGCCGGCCGAAGCGGACAGCGTGAAAAACGCGCTGGCCGACGCGCAGCAGGCGGTTGCGGGTCGCGGCCGCGCGTTCCTGCGCCCGTCCGGTACCGAGCCGGTTGTCCGCGTCACGGTGGAAGCCGACGACGATGCACTCGTCGACGCCACGCTCGAGCGGCTCGCCGCCGCGGTGCAGGCGGCGGCCGCCTGATTTCGATCAAATCGATGGAGCCGCCGGTGTCGCACACTGGCGTCTCGAACAGAGAACCGACATGAGCCAGATTCCAACCCTCGACATCCAGCGTTTCGACAATGCGGGCAGCAGCGCAGACCGCGATGCGTTCGTCGCCGAACTCGGCGCGACCTACCGCGAATGGGGTTTTGCCGGCATCCGCAACCACGGCATTTCGCAGCAGCTGATCGACGATGCCTACCGCGTGTTCGCGGAGTTCTTCGCGCTGCCCGACGACGTCAAGCGCAAGTACCACATCGCCGGCGGCGGTGGCGCGCGTGGCTATACGCCGTTCGGCATCGAAACCGCCAAGGGCGCGCAGCACTTCGACCTCAAGGAGTTCTTCCACATCGGTCGCGAGATTCCGCGCGATTCGAAGTACGCCGACGTCATGCCGGCGAACGTGTGGCCGACCGAAATTCCGGAGTTCCGTGACGTCGGCTATCGCCTGTATTCCGAACTGGACGCGCTCGGCTCGCGCATGCTCAGCGCGCTCGCGCTGCACATCGGCCTGCCGGAAACGTTCTTCGCCGACAAGACCGACCAGGGCAACTCCATCCTGCGCCCGATCCACTATCCGCCGATCACCACGCCGGACGTTCCGAACGTGCGCGCCGGTGCGCATGAGGACATCAACCTCATCACGCTGCTGGTGGGCGCGAGCGCGGCGGGTCTGGAAGTTCTGTCGCGCAAGGGCGAGTGGATTCCTTTCACCGCGCAGGCCGACACCATCGTCGTCAACATCGGCGACATGCTGCAGCGCCTGACCAACCACGTGTATCCGTCGACGACGCATCGGGTGACGAACCCGCCGGGCGAGAAGGCGCGCCAGCCGCGTTATTCCACGCCGTTCTTCCTGCACCCGAATCCGGATTTCGTGATCGACGTGCTTCCGTCCTGCGTCACCGCCGAGAACCCCAGCCGTTATCCCGAAGCGATCACCGCGCAGGGCTATCTCGAAGAGCGCTTGCGCGAGATCAAGTTGAAGTGATCCACATGAAAAACCCGGCTTTGGCCGGGTTTTTCGTTGGTGCGGCCGATGGCCAGCGTCACGCCATCCAGAAGAACACCGCGGCCATCCGCTTGGTTTCAAGTGTGCGGCCCCAGTAGCGCGTCGCGCTGTGGATCAGGTTTGCGCGATACACCAGCAACCGGTTGTATCGATGTGGAACCGCGATGTCCTCGACGAAACTGCCGTCGGCGACGAACCGCGTGCCGAGTGCTTCGACGAGATTGTTGTGCGGCGGCATCACCGAATTGCCGCCGAGCTGGCCCGTCGGCAGGCGTTGCCGGAAAAAACTGGTGCCGCAATCGTCGGGCACTTTCGGGTTGAGATAGAGCACAGCGGCATAGCGGCAGAGAGCACGCGAATCGGTGTGCGGACGCACTTCGCCCTCGTTGTCGCCGACGGCCTGGATGCAGTTGTGGTTCAGCGTCACGCCGTCCGGCGATGCCTGCACCCACAGCTTCGACGCGCCGGTCAGCGCCTTGACGCGGTCTTCGACGCCGTCGAGTTCGTCCGGCTCGAGCCCCGGCATGATCCGCGCGCCCGGCCAGCTTTCTTCGCGATGTGGCCAGCCAAGCGTCCAGTCATCGCGCGCTAGCGCGCGCTCGCGTACGCGATCGGGTTGCGGAAGCACGTAGTCGACCACCCAGTAATCGCGACCCTCGGTCGGCTTGCGATACGGGAGGACGGGCAGGCGGGCAGGTGTGGGGCGCATGCGCGGACTATACCGACGGCGTCGACTGCAGCCGCACGCCGGCATCGGCGAGCGCGTCGCGCCAGGCCTCGAGCTTCCTCGCGGTAGGGATCGAGCGATTGGCAGGGCTCGTGGACGGCAGGCGTACGAGCCGGATAGCCGTCGGCACGACGACGTCGGGGACTTGCCGAAGGAACGTCGCCTCTGCGGTCGCGCCGTTGAACAGCACGGCGCGCAGCCCGGGATGCGACGCGAAGAACGCCGCGAAATCGTTCGCGACGGCGCCGCGGATCGCACTGTCCAGACTGCCGATGCGCTCGCATGTCGCGATCACGTCCCACAGCGCGACTCCCGCCGTGCGCAGGCGCTCGAGTCGACGTTCGTACGGCAGCGCCGGCGATGCACCGATCAGTTCGTCCATGAACGGCCAGAACAGGTTCTGCGAGTGCGCGTAATAGCGGCCGGCCTGCAGTGACGCGCCGCCCGGCATGCTGCCCAGCACCAGTGCACGCGCGTTCGGATTTTCGATCGGCGGCAGGCCGTGAATGGTCGTCATGATCGGGCGTGCGGCGGGTGGGCTAAACTTCGCGCGGAATTTCTAGGGGAACACGCGATGCGTCGTCGAATCGTCGCCGGAAACTGGAAGCTGCACGGAGATCGCGCGTTTGCCGCGTCCTTGCTGGATGCGATCGTCGCCGAAGCCGCGACGCCGGGCGTTGATCGCGTCATCCTGCCGCCGCTGCCGTACCTGGCCGAGCTGGTCGAGACGTACGGCGCCCGCGGCCTCGCGTTCGGCGCGCAGGACGTAAGCGCGAACGAGAAGGGCGCGTACACCGGTGAAGTGTCGGCGTCGATGCTGAAGGACGTCGGCGCGGTCTACGGGCTGGTCGGGCATTCGGAGCGTCGCCAGTACCACCACGAATCGAACGAGCTGGTCGCCAGCAAGTTCCGCGCGGCCAAGGCCGCCGGGCTGACCCCGATCCTGTGCGTCGGCGAGACCCTCGAAGACCGTGAAGCCGGTCGCACCTGGTGGCGAATCGAGCAGCAGCTCGAGCCGTTCTTCGCAGGGGCGGGCGTTGCCGACCTCGAGGGCGCCGTGGTCGCCTACGAGCCCGTGTGGGCGATCGGCACCGGCCGCACCGCCACGCCGGAGCAGGCGCAGGAGGTTCATGCGTTCATTCGTGGCGAGATTTCCCAGCGCGATGCTAGAATCGGCGGCTCGTTGCCGATCCTGTACGGCGGTAGCGTCAAGCCTGACAACGCGGCTGAGCTGTTCGCCCAGCCTGACGTCGACGGCGGACTGGTCGGAGGCGCATCGCTGAAGGCCGAAGACTTCCTGGCGATCGCGCGAGCGGCCGCCCCCTGAGCCTCGACGGGGCCTGTCCATGCTGCTGTTCCTCAACATCATCTACGTGCTGCTGGCGATCGCGATGATCGCGCTGATCCTCATGCAGCGTGGCGCGGGCGCGCAGGCCGGTTCCGGCTTCGGCGGCGGCGCGTCCGGCACCGTCTTCGGTGCACGCGGTTCGTCCAACTTCCTGTCGAAGTCGACGAAGTGGCTCGCGGTCGTGTTCTTCGTGCTGAGTCTCGTCATCTCGTGGAATGTCTCGCGCAGTTCGCGCAAGCCTGACGCAGAGACGGGTGGCAGCATCATGGCGCAGGTGCCGAACGCGCCCGCGTCGAACGGCGCCGTGCCCGCTGCGCCGGGTAGCGCGATCCCGGCGGCGCCGAGCGCGATTCCTTCCGCGCCTGTCGCAGCACCGTCGGTTCCGACCGCTGCGCCGGCAACTGCGCCAGTTCAAACCGCACCTTCGACGACGACGCCAAATGCGCCGTCGCAGGGTGGTTAAACGGCGCGATTTAGTTACAATATGCTGCTCCGGCACGGAAGATCGGAGCGGGTCATAAACGACCCAAGCAAGTTGTCCCGGATGACATGTTTTGCCCAGGTGGCGGAATTGGTAGACGCACTACCTTGAGGTGGTAGCGACTTAGGTCGTGGGGGTTCGAGTCCCCCCTTGGGCACCACACTGAAGCATCCCCGGCCGCGATGGCGCTGGGTGACCAAAGCGCGCCGTGCGGCATCCGCCGGCCCGCCGCGCGAGAGCCGAGAGAACACGAGTGCTGGCCGAATATCTGCCGACCCTGCTGTTCCTGATCGTCGCCGGCGGTATTGGCGTCGCCCTCATCATCGTTGGACGCGTCCTCGGGCCGAAGACTCCGACGGTCGAGAAGCTGCTGCCCTACGAAAGCGGATTCAACGCGTTCGAAGACGCACGCATGCAGTTCAACGTGCGCTACTACCTGATCGCGATCATCTTCATCGTCTTCGACTTGGAGATCGCGTTCGTCTTTCCGTGGGCGCTCGTGTTCCGGGAGCTCGGGCCGTTCGGCCTTGTCGAGATGGGCACCTTCCTCATGCTGCTGGTGATCGGTTTCGCCTATGCGTGGAAACGTGGCGCCCTGGAGTGGGAGTGAGGCGGCGGCCGTCACCATGAAGACTATTTCCGACCTCATGTTCAACCCGCTGCCCGAAGGGCGGCTCGACGACATCCTGTTGCCGGAGGCCGACAACCCGGTCATGCAGCAGGGTTTCGTGACGACGAATCTGGACACGCTGTGGAACTGGGCGCGCACCGGTTCGATGTGGCCGATGACATTCGGTCTCGCGTGCTGCGCAGTGGAAATGATGCATGCCGGCGCCGCGCGCATCGACCTCGACCGCTTCGGCGTCGTGTTCCGTCCGTCGCCGCGCCAGTCCGACGTGATGATCGTCGCGGGCACCTTGGTCAACAAGATGGCGCCCGCGCTGCGTCGCGTTTACGACCAGATGCCCGACCCGAAGTGGGTCATCTCGATGGGCAGCTGCGCCAACGGCGGCGGCTACTACCACTATTCGTATTCGGTCGTGCGCGGTTGCGATCGCATCGTGCCGGTCGACATCTACGTGCCGGGCTGCCCGCCGACCGCCGAAGCGTTGACGTACGGCATCCTGCAGCTGCAGAAGAAGATACGTCGCGGCACGAACTTCGGTGATCGCCGCGAGGGCGTGCGCGAATGAGCGCCGTGACGGAACTCGTCGAGCCGGTTCTCGCCGCGCGCCTGCGCGAACGTTTCGCCGATGGCGTTGTCACCGTCGCGTTGCCGCGTGGCGAGATGACGCTTGAGCTGCCGCACGACGCATGGCTCGCCGCGAATCGTGCATTGCGCGACGAATTCGGTTTTGAGCAGCTCGTCGATCTTTGCGGTGTCGACTACCTGAGCTTCGGCAGCGACGAGTGGGACACCGACGTCTCGTCGGAAGGTTTCTCGCGCGGCGTCGAAGGCAAGGGCGTCGGCCGCTTCGTCTGGGGCGAGCAGCCTAATGGCGCGACGATTGCGCCCGCGCGTCGCTACGCCGTGGTCGCGCATCTGTTGTCCGTGCAGCACAACGTGCGCCTTCGCGTACGAGCGTTCGCGCCGGACGACGCGGTTCCGTCGGTGGCGTCGCTCGTTGGCGTGTGGCCAGGCGTGAACTGGTTCGAGCGCGAGGCGTTCGATCTCTACGGCATCGTCTTCGACGACCATCCGGACCTGCGCCGCATCCTCACCGACTACGGTTTCGTCGGTCATCCGTTCCGCAAGGATTTCCCGCTGATCGGCAATGTCGAAGTGCGCTATGACGCCGAACGTCGCCGCGTGGTCTACCAGCCGGTGACGATCGAGCCGCGCGTGCTCGTGCCGCGCGTCATTCGTGACGACGCCCGCTACGAAACCTCGATCGGCGAAGCCGCGCAGCGCGCGGAGGTGAAGAAGTGAGCGCCGTGCCGTCGAATGCCGAGCCGTTGCGACCGACCAGCCTTGGTCCGGAAATTCGCAACTACACGCTGAACTTCGGCCCGCAGCATCCAGCCGCGCACGGCGTGTTGCGCCTCATCCTCGAAATGGACGGCGAAATCGTGCGTCGCGCCGACCCGCACATCGGCCTGCTGCATCGCGCGACCGAAAAGCTCGCCGAATCCAAGCCGTACAACCAGTCGGTTCCGTACATGGACCGCCTGGACTACGTTTCGATGATGTGCAACGAGCACGCGTACGTGCGTGCCATCGAAACGCTGCTCGGCATCGAAGCTCCGGAGCGCGCGCAGTGGATCCGGACGATGTTCGACGAGATCACGCGCATCCTGAACCACCTGATGTGGATCGGATCGAACGCACTCGACCTCGGCGCGATGGCGGTCTTCCTCTACGCCTTCCGCGAGCGCGAAGAGCTGATGGACGTGTACGAGGCGGTGTCGGGCGCGCGCATGCATGCCGCCTACTACCGTCCCGGCGGCGTGTATCGCGACCTGCCGGATCGCATGTCGAAGTACCGCGAGTCGCCGTGGCGCAAGGGCAACAACCTCAAGCGCTTCAACGAGTCGCGCGAAGGTTCGCTGCTCGACTTCGTCGAAGCGTTCACGCGAGATTTCCCCGCGCGCGTCGACGAATACGAAACGCTGCTCACCGACAACCGGATCTGGAAGCAGCGCACCGTCGGCATCGGCGTGGTGTCGCCCGAGGATGCGCACGCGTGGGGCATGAGCGGCCCGATGCTGCGTGGCTCCGGCGTCGCCTGGGACCTGCGCAAAACGCAGCCGTATGCGCGCTACGATCAGGTCGAGTTCGACATTCCGGTGGGCAAGACCGGCGACTGCTACGACCGCTATCTCGTCCGCGTGGCCGAGATGCGGGAGTCGAACCGCATCATCCAGCAGTGCGTGAAGTGGCTGAAGGCCAATCCCGGCCCCGTGATCGTCGACAACTTCAAGGTCGCGCCCCCCAAGCGCGAAGAGATGAAGGACGACATGGAAGCCCTCATCCACCACTTCAAACTGTTTTCGGAAGGCTATTGCGTGCCGGCCGGCGAGACCTATGCGGCGGTGGAAGCGCCCAAGGGCGAGTTCGGCGTGTACCTGGTTTCCGACGGCGCGAACAAGCCCTTCCGCGTGAAGCTGCGCGCGCCCGGTTTCGCACACCTTTCGTCGATGGACGCGATCGTCAAGGGCCACATGCTGGCCGACGTCGTCGCGATGATCGGCACCTACGACGTCGTTTTCGGCGAGATCGACCGCTGAGTCGATCGCTGGAGCCCCCACTGCAATGAAAGCCACCGGCAACTTCGAAGCCTGTCAGAACGTCGACCCAATGGTCGCGTTGACGGACGCTACGCGCGCGCACATCGACCACTGGCTGGCGAAGTTCCCGGCGGATCGCCGTCGCTCGGCCGTGCTGCAGGGCCTGCACGCGGCGCAGGAGCAGAACGACGGCTGGCTGTCGGACGAAATCATCGCCGCGGTCGCGAAGTACATCGGTATTCCGCCGGTGTGGGCGTACGAGGTCGCGAGCTTCTACTCGATGTTCGAGACCGAGAAGGTCGGCCGCCACAACGTGGCGTTCTGCACCAACATCAGCTGCTGGCTCAACGGCGCACAGGATCTGCTGGCGCACGCGGAGAAGAAGCTCGGTTGCCGGGTCGGCGAATCCACGGCCGATGGCCGCGTGTACCTGAAGCGCGAAGAGGAATGCCTCGCCGCCTGCTGCGGTGCGCCGGTCGTCGTCATCAACGGGCATTACCACGAGAAGCTCGACGCCGCGAAGGTCGACGCGCTTCTGGACGGTCTGGAGTAACCGCGCGATGGCGCATTCGCACCACGACTATTCCAAGGGCTACGGCCCGGTCGGCCCGGCGCCGCAGGAGCACAACGTCGTCTACACGACGTTGCACTTCGACACGCCGTGGTCGTACGAGAACTATCTGAAGACCGGCGGTTACAGCGCTTGGCGCAAGATCCTCACCGAGAAGATCGAGCCGGCGGCAGTGATCGACATGGTCAAGCAGTCGGGCCTGCGCGGTCGCGGCGGCGCGGGTTTCCCGACGGGGCTCAAGTGGTCCTTCATGCCGAAGGGCGCCGGGCAGAAGTACATCCTCTGCAATTCGGACGAGTCCGAGCCGGGCACGGCGAAGGATCGCGACATCCTGCGCTATAACCCGCACTCGGTCGTCGAGGGCATGGCGATCGCCTGCTACGCGACGGGTTCGACCGCGGCATACAACTATCTGCGTGGCGAGTTCCATCACGAGCCGTTCGAACATTTCGAGGCGGCGCTGAAAGAAGCGTACGAAAACGGCTGGCTCGGCAAGAACGTTCTCGGCAGCGGCGTCGACGTCGATATCTACGGCGCGCTCGGTGCCGGCGCCTACATCTGCGGCGAAGAAACCGCGCTGATGGAATCGCTGGAAGGAAAGAAGGGCCAGCCGCGCTACAAGCCGCCGTTCCCCGCCAACTTCGGCCTGTACGGCAAGCCGACGACGATCAACAACACCGAGACCTATGCGTCGGTGCCGGCCATCATCCGCAACGGCGCGGAGTGGTTCGCGAATCTCGGCAAGCCGAACAACGGTGGGCCGAAGGTGTTCTCGGTGTCGGGGCATGTCGCCAACCCGGGCAACTTCGAGATCCGCCTCGGCACCTCGTTCGCCGACCTGCTGCAGATGGCGGGCGGTATGCGCGGTGGTCGCAAGCTGAAGGCCGTGATTCCCGGTGGTTCGTCGATGCCGGTGCTGCCCGGCGACACGATGATGTCGCTGACGATGGATTACGACTCGATCCAGAAGGCCGGCTCCGGCCTCGGTTCGGGTGCGGTCGTCGTGATGGACGACACGACGTGCATGGTGCGCGCCTGCCAGCGCATCGCGCGTTTCTACTTCAAGGAGTCGTGCGGCCAGTGCACGCCGTGCCGCGAAGGTACTGGCTGGATGTACCGCATGCTCACGCGCATCGTCGAGAAGCAGGCGACGCTCGACGACCTGCAGATGCTTCGCGCGGCTGCGGGCCAGATCGAAGGCCACACCATCTGCGCGTTCGGCGAAGCCGCCGCGTGGCCGGTCCAGGGTTTCCTTCGCCACTTCTGGCATGAATTCGAATACGCGATCGTGAACGGGCGCTTCCTTGTCGACGACGAAGCCGCCGGCACGGTCGTGCAGAAGGTAGCCGCATGAGCGCGCAGCCCGTGAATCCGAACCTGCCGCCGGACCACGTCACCGTCTTCATCGACGGCGTCGAGACGGCTGCGCCCAAGGGTTCGATGATCATCCAGGCCGCCGACAAGGTCGGCGTCCCGATTCCGCGGTTCTGCTACCACGACAAGCTGAGCGTCGCGGCGAACTGCCGCATGTGCCTGGTCGAAGTCGAGAAGATGCCGAAGCCGGCGCCGGCCTGTGCAACGCCGGTGATGGACGGCATGAAGGTCACGACGCGCAGCGAGAAGGCGCTGAAATCGCAGCGCAACGTGATGGAGTTCCTGCTGATCAACCATCCGCTCGACTGCCCGATCTGCGACCAGGGCGGCGAGTGCGAACTGCAGGATCTGTCGATGGGCTATGGCCGATCGATCTCGCGTTTCGCGGAGCGCAAGCGCACGGTGCCGGACGAGGACATCGGTCCGCTGGTCGCCACCGAAATGACGCGCTGCATCCAGTGCACGCGCTGCGTCCGCTTCACCGCGGAAGTGGCGGGTACGTACGAGCTCGGCGGCATGTACCGTGGCGAGAACCTGCAGATCGGCACCTACGACGGCAAGCCGCTGACGACCGAGCTGTCGGGCAACGTCATCGACGTCTGCCCGGTCGGTGCGCTCACCAACAAGGTGTTCCAGTTCAAGGCGCGCCCGTGGGAACTGATGGCGCGCGAGTCGCTCGGTTATCACGACGCGCTCGGCAGCAACCTCTTCCTGCATGTGCGTCGGGGCGAAGTGCTGCGCAGCGTTCCGCGCGACAACGAAGCGGTGAACGAGTGCTGGTTGTCGGACCGCGATCGCTATTCGCATGAGGGCCTGTACGCCGCCGATCGCGCGACGCGTCCGCTGATCAAGGACGCTGGCGAATGGCGTGAGGCATCCTGGGACGAGGCGCTTGCGCGCGCGGCGCAGATCCTGCGTGACAACGGCGCGGACCGGCTCGGCGTGCTGGTGCATCCGTCGACCTCGAACGAGGAAGGCGCACTGCTCGCGCGTCTCGCCGATGCGCTGGGCACCGGCAACATCGATCACCGCATCGCGCAGTCCGATCTGTCCGATAGCGCGGTCGCGGAGCCGTTCGGCATGGCGGTCGCGGATATCGACAAGGCGTCGACGATCGTCATCGTGGGGTCGAACATCCGTCACGAGCTTCCGCTCGTGCATGCGCGCATCCGCAAGGCATGGACGCGCGGCGCGAAGGTGCATGTCGTCAATCCGGTCGACTTCGATTTCACGTTCGAGCTTGCGGGTCGCCAGATCGTGGCGCCGTCGCGCATCGCCGACGCGATGTCCGATGCGAACCTGCGTGAGGCGCTGAGCGGCGCGACGTCGGCGGCCATCATCGTCGGCGCGATCGCCGAGAACGGCCCGCATGCCGCGCGCATTCGCGCTGCCGCGCGCCAGCTTGCCGATGCCACCGGTGCGAAGCTCTGCCGCGTTCCGCAGGGCGCGAATGCGCTCGGCCTCGCGCGCCATGGCGTGCTGCCGACGTCGCGCGACGCGCAGTCGATGCTCGCGGATGCCCGTTCGGCCTACGTGCTGTACGGCATCGAGCCGGGCCTGGATTTCGCGGACACGGCGACCGCGATGTCCGCGCTCAACGGTGCGCAGGTCGTCGCGTTCAGTCAGTTCGCGTGCGAGTCCACGCGTGCGATCGCCGACGTGATCCTGCCGATCGGCGCGCTGCCGGAAATCGACGCCACGCTGACTAACCTCGACGGCCGCGATCAGGTCGCCGTTGCCGGCGGCAAGCTGCCCGACCAGGCGCGCGCTGGCTGGCGCGTGCTGCGTGCGTTGGCGTCGGAGCTTGGCGCGTCCGGTTTCGATTTCGTCGACCTCGCGGGCGCGCGTGCGTCGATCGCGCCCCGCAACGTGCAGGTCGCTCCCGGTCGCGCCGTTGATGCGGGGCAGGGTGGCCTCGAGTTGGCGGTGAGCCCGGCGATCTACCGCGTCGATGCGGTTGTGCGTCGCTCGCCGGCGTTGCAGTCGCATCCGCTCAACCGCGCGCCGCGCGCCTACATCAATCCGGACGATGCGCAGTCGCTGGGTCTCGAAAACGGCGCGGTCGGCCGGTTCGCGGTCGCCGCCGGGTCGGCGAAGTTGCCGGTTGAAGTAAGCGCGAAGGTGGCGGTGGGCACGGTCTACATCGAAGGCGGTCACGGCGCGACGTCGCCGCTCGGCACCGCGCGCGTCGACGCGGGGAGGGCCTGACCGATGGTGCATGAGGCCATTGATTCGATGCACGGCTGGTTCGACGGTTTCGGCGCGGCCGGCTCGGTCGCGTGGATCGTCCTGAAGATCCTGGCGATCACCATGCCGGTGATCATCTCGGTCGCGTTCTATGTCGTCTGGGAACGCAAGCTGATCGGCTGGATGCATGTGCGCCACGGGCCCATGTACGTGGGCATGGGCGTGCTGCAGGCGTTCGCGGACGTCTTCAAGCTGCTGTTCAAGGAAGTCATCCAGCCGGTGCGCGCCGACAAGGTTCTGTTCGTGCTGGCACCGTTGATCGGGCTTGCGCCGGCGTTCGCCGCGTGGGCCGTGGTGCCGTTCGACACGAAGATCGTGCTGGCCGACGTCAATGCGGGCCTGCTGTACCTGCTCGCGATGACCTCGCTGGGCGTGTACGGCATCATCCTCGCGGGCTGGGCGTCGAACTCGAAGTACGCGTTCCTCGGAGCGATGCGTTCGGCGGCGCAGGTGGTGTCGTACGAGATCGCGATGGGTTTCGCGCTGGTCGGCGTGCTGATCGCCGCGGGCAGCCTGAACCTGTCGGAGATCGTGCGCGCGCAGTCGGGCAACGGCGGCATGTTCGAGTGGTTCATGTGGCCGCTGCTGCCGTTGTTCGTCGTCTACTTCATTTCCGGTGTCGCTGAGACCAACCGCGCGCCGTTCGACGTCGTCGAGGGCGAGTCGGAAATCGTCGCCGGCCACATGGTCGAGTACTCGGGTTCGCAGTTCGCGCTGTTCTTCCTCGCCGAATACGCGAACATGATCCTCGTCAGCTTCCTGACGCCGATCTTCTTCCTCGGCGGCTGGTTGAGCCCGTTCCCGGCGTCGATGCAGGCTGTTCCTGTGGTGGGCCTGCTGGCGGTGCCGGGTTGGTGGTGGCTGTTCGCCAAGGTCGCCTTCTTCGCCAGCGCCTTCATCTGGTTCCGCGCATCGTTCCCGCGCTATCGATACGACCAGATCATGCGCCTGGGTTGGAAGGTGTTCATTCCTATCACCATCGCCTGGATCTGCGTGACCGCCCTGATGGCCTATTACGGCGTCTTCGTGCCCTACAAGTGACGGACGCCCGGACCCCATGAACCGCATCACGTCCTACTTCAAAAGCCTGCTGCTCATCGAGCTGATGCAGGGCCTGTGGCTGACGCTGAAGTATCTCTTCAAGCCGAAGTACACGGTCATGTATCCGATGGAGAAGATGCCGCAGTCGAACCGCTTTCGCGGCATCCATGCGCTGCGTCGCTATCCCAATGGCGAAGAGCGCTGCATCGCGTGCAAGCTGTGCGAGGCCGTCTGCCCGGCGCTGGCGATCACGATCGACTCGGAAAAGCGCGCGGACGGTACGCGCCGCACCACGCGTTACGACATCGACCTCTTCAAGTGCATCTACTGCGGCTTCTGCGAGGAGTCGTGCCCGGTGGACTCGATCGTCGAGACGCACGTGCTCGAGTACCACTTCGACACGCGTGGCCAGAACATCGTGACCAAGCCGCAGCTGTTGGCGATCGGTGACCGGCTCGAAGCCGAGCTCGCCGAGCGTCGCGCCGCCGACGCACCTTTCCGCTGAGGCCGCCATGGATTTCGTGCAGATCGCCTTCCTCCTGTTCGCGGCCACCGCCGTCGTCGCCGCCGGCGCCGTCATCACGATGCGCAATCCGGTGCACGCGGTTCTGTGCCTGGTGCTGACGTTCTTCTCCGTCGCCTGCACGTGGATCGTGGCGGGCGCCGAGTTCCTCGGCATCGCGCTGATCCTCGTCTACGTCGGCGCGGTGATGGTGCTCTTCATGTTCGTCGTCATGATGCTGGACATCGACGTCGCGCCGCTGCGCAAGCACTTCGTACGATTCCTGCCGATCGGCCTGATCGTCGCGGTCGTCATGTTGGTCGAGATCGTCACGCTGATCGGCGTGCGCGCCCAGATGGCGACCGGCTTGCCCGTCAACGCCGCCGTCGGGACCGACGTGCCGAACACCGTGTGGCTGGCCCGCACGCTCTTCACCGACTTCCTGCTGCCGTTCGAGGTCGCTGCGGTCATTCTTACGGTTGCGGTGGTCGCCGCGGTGATGCTCACGCTTCGTCACCGCGGTGGCGTGCGCCAGCAGAACCCGTCGTGGCAGTCGAGCATCCGTGCGACCGACCGCGTTCGCATGGTGCGCATGGAGTCCGTGCGCCCGGTGCAGCCGCCGACCACGCCTACCGGAGGTGATGCATGAACCTGTTGGCGAATGGCGTCACGCTGGGTCACTACCTCGCGCTGGGCGCGGTGCTGTTCTGCATCGCGGTCGCCGGCATCTTCCTCAATCGCCGCAACATCATCGTGCTCCTGATGTCCATCGAGCTGATGCTGCTGTCGGTGAACGTCAATTTCGTCGGGTTCTCCCGGCAACTCGGTGATGCGTCCGGTCAGGTGTTCGTGTTCTTCATCCTGACTGTCGCAGCGGCCGAGGCCGCCATCGGCCTGGCGATCCTCGTCACGCTGTTCCGCAATCGGCGCACGATCAATGTCGCCGAAGTCGATTCGCTGAAGGGTTGATCCGATGCCGGGTGTGGAGCACGTCATTTCCAAGTCCGTCCTCGTCGCGATCGTCCTCGCGCCGCTGATCGGCTCGATCGTGGCCGGCCTGTTCGGCCGCAAGGTCGGCCGCGCCGGCGCGCATTGGGTGACGATCCTCGGTGTCGCGACAAGCTGCGTCCTGTCGATCACCGTGCTCTGGGCGCTGGTCGGGCAGGGCGCGCCGCCGTTCAACGAGAATCTGTATACGTGGTTCGACATCGGTGGCCTGCAGGCGCACGTCGGTTTCATGATCGACCGCCTCAGCGCGATGATGATGGTCGTCGTCACCTTCGTTTCGCTGCTCGTGCACATCTACACGATCGGCTACATGGAGGAGGACCCGGGTTACCAGCGGTTCTTCAGCTACATCTCGCTGTTCACCTTCTCCATGCTCATGCTCGTCATGAGCAACAACTTCCTGCAGCTGTTCTTCGGCTGGGAGGCGGTGGGCCTGGTGTCGTACCTGCTGATCGGCTTCTGGTTCAAGAAGCCGACCGCGGTGTTCGCGAACCTCAAGGCGTTCCTGGTCAATCGCGTCGGCGACTTCGGCTTCCTGCTCGGCATCGCGCTGATTCTTTTCGCCGTTGGTTCGCTCGATTACGGCACCGTGTTCGCGAATGCGCCTGCGCTTGCCGGCCACCAGCTCGCCGACCTGTTCGGTCGCGATCCCGCGACGACCGGCATGTGGTCGTGGTCGGTGCCGACGGTGGCCTGCATCTGCCTCTTCATCGGTGCGATGGGCAAGTCTGCGCAAGTGCCGCTCCACGTGTGGCTGCCGGACTCGATGGAAGGCCCGACGCCGATCTCCGCGCTGATCCACGCGGCGACGATGGTGACTGCCGGCATCTTCATGGTCGCGCGCATGTCGCCGCTGTTCGAGCTGAGCCAGACCGCGCTGAACTTCGTGCTGCTCATCGGTGCCACGACGGCGTTCTTTACCGGCCTGATCGGCATGGTGCAGTACGACATCAAGCGCGTCGTCGCGTATTCGACGCTGTCGCAGCTCGGTTACATGACCGTCGCGCTCGGCGCGTCCGCGTACTCCGCGGCCGTGTTCCATCTGATGACGCATGCCTTCTTCAAGGCGCTGCTGTTCCTCGCGGCCGGTAGCGTGATCATCGGCATGCACCACGAGCAGGACATGCGCAAGATGGGCGGCCTGCGCAAGTACATGCCGATCACCTACTGGACGAGCCTGATCGGCACGCTCGCGCTGGTGGCGACGCCGTTCTTCAGCGGCTTCTACTCGAAAGACATGATCATCGAGGCGGCGAAGTATGCCGCCGAACACCGCGATGGCCTGATCCCCAAGTACGCCTACTGGTGTGTGCTGCTTGGCGCGTTCGTGACGTCGTTCTACAGCTTCCGCCTGCTGTACATGACATTCCACGGTCGCGAGCGGTTCCGCGATGCTGTTGCGTCGGACGAGCATCACAATGTCGACGCGCACGCGGAAGGCGCGCACACGTTGCACGAGCCGCTGCACGACGACGGCCACGGCCACCACGACGATCACGGCCATCACGGCCATCACGGCGCGCATGAGCCGCACGAGTCGCCGTGGGTGGTGACGTTGCCGCTGGTGCTGCTTGCCATCCCGTCGATGCTGATCGGCTTCTTCACCGCCGGGCCGATGCTGTTCGGCACCGACTGGACGGGCCACGTCAAGCAGTGGCCGTTCTTCATGGGTGCGATCGACCTGCAGGCTGCGCGCGACACCATGGCGAAGATCGGCGAGCAGGACTGGCATGGCCCGGTACTGATGGCGGCCCATGCTCTGAAGGCGCCGGCGTTCTGGTTGACCGTGGCCGGTTTCGCGCTCGCCACCGTCATGTACTGGTGGAAGCCCGAGCTAGCCGATCGCGCGCGCCGCATGTTCTCGTGGCCGGTTCGCGTGCTCGAGAACAAATACGGTTTCGACAATCTCTGGATCGACGGTTTCGCGGGCGGTGGCATCGGCCTCGGCCGCGCATCGCGGATGTTCGATTCCATCGTGATCGATGGCGTCGCCGTGAATGGCAGCGCCCGCCTGGTCGACGTGGTCGCGCGCCTTACGCGTCGCCTGCAGTCCGGCTATCTCTACCACTACGCGTTCGCGATGATCGTCGGCCTGATCCTGCTTCTGGCCTTCCTCATGCGCGGCTGGCTATGACCGAGGGAATGACGTGAGCCCCGAGCCCTTGAACGGGACCTTTCCCTTGCTGAGCCTCCTCATCTGGCTGCCGATTCTGGCCGGCGTGATCACGCTTGCCTTCGGCAACGCCCGGCCGAACGCCGCGCGCTGGTTCGCCGTCGCCAGTTCGATCGTGGTGCTGGCGCTGACCGTCCCACTGTTCACCGGTTTCGATTTCTCGAACCCCGGCATGCAGTTCGAGGAAGCACGCATCTGGATCGCGTCGTATGACATCCAGTACCACGTCGGTACCGACGGTATTTCCGCGGCGCTGATC
This sequence comes from Lysobacter claricitrinus, assembly GCF_045866565.1. Taxonomy (NCBI): domain Bacteria; kingdom Pseudomonadati; phylum Pseudomonadota; class Gammaproteobacteria; order Lysobacterales; family Lysobacteraceae; genus Lysobacter; species Lysobacter claricitrinus. The sequence goes on from NZ_BAAFZV010000002.1 coordinate 692,421, forward strand.
GCCCTGACGACGTTCACGTCGGTGCTCGTGCTGATCGGCGCATGGGGTTCGGTCGATGCGCGCGTCAGCCAGTACTACGCCGCGTTCCTCATCCTCGAAGGCCTGATGATCGGCGTCTTCGCGGCGCTCGACTCGATGCTGTTCTATGTCTTCTTCGAAGGCATGCTGATCCCGATGTTCCTGATCATCGGTGTCTGGGGCGGCCCGCGTCGCATCTACGCGTCGATCAAGTTCTTCCTGTACACGTTCCTCGGCTCGCTGTTCATGCTGGTCGGGTTGATCTACCTGTACCTGAAGGGCGGCAGTTGGCAGCTGGCCGACATGTACGGCCTGTCGCTGACGATGAAGGAGCAGACCTGGCTGTTCTTCGCGTTCTTCATCGCGTTCGCGGTGAAGGTGCCGATGTTCCCGGTGCATACGTGGTTGCCGGACGCGCACGTCGAGGCCCCGACCGCGGGCTCCGTCGTACTGGCGGCGATCATGCTGAAGATCGGCGGATACGGCTTCCTGCGCTTCGCACTTCCGATCGTGCCGGATGCCAGCTGGTACTGGGCATGGCTGCCGCTCACGCTGAGCATCATCGCTGTCGTCTACGTCGGCCTCGTCGCCCTCGTGCAGGACGACATGAAGAAGCTGATCGCGTATTCGTCGATCTCGCACATGGGTTTCGTCACCATTGGCACGTTCATTGCGCTAAGCCTCGTGCGCGAGATGGGCAACCCGACCGGCGCGGAGCTCGGCCTGCAGGGCGCGATGGTGCAGATGATCAGCCACGGCTTCGTGTCGGGCGCGATGTTCAGCTGCGTCGGCGTGCTGTACGACCGCATGCACAGCCGCATGATCAAGGATTACGGCGGGGTCGCGAACGTGATGCCGTGGTTCGCCGCCTTCATGGTGCTGTTCGCGATGGCCAACTCCGGTCTGCCGGGCACGTCCGGCTTCGTCGGCGAGTTCATGGTCATCGTCGCGAGCTTCCAGAAGAATCCGCTGCTCGCGTTCGGCGCCGCGTTCACCCTGATCATCGGCGCCGCCTACACCCTATGGCTGGTCAAGCGCGTGGTGTGGGGCGAAGTCGCCAACGAGCACGTCGCCGAGCTGACAGACATCAACAAGCGCGAGGGCTTCGTGCTCGGCGCGTTCGCCGTCGGCGTGCTGGTGCTCGGCCTGTGGCCGAAGCCGCTTACCGACCTGATGCAGCCTTCGATCGCGCAGCTCGCCAAGCAGATCGAGTCGTCCAAGCTGTAATGCCGACGGAATACCGCCGCCCATGATTGCCCCGATGCCCACCGCCGCCGACCTGATGCCGCTCCTTCCGGAGATGGTGCTGGTGGGCGCCGCCTTCGTCCTGCTGATGCTGGACCTGTTCCTCGACGAGGGTCGCCGGATCGTCACGCACGCGGGCGCCGTCGTCGCGCTGGTCGTCGTGGCGGCGATGGTCGTGGGCGGTGTCGGCGGCGATGGCACCACGCTCGGCGGCATGTTCGTTCGCGATACCGCAGCGGACGTGCTGAAGGTCGCGGTGCTGGTGACCTCGGCGCTGTCGATGCTCTATCTCTGGCCGTTCCTGCGTGCGCGAGAGCTGTATCGCGGCGAAGTCGCGGTGCTCGTGCTGTTCGCGACGGTAGGCATGATGCTGCTGGTGTCGTCCGGCAGCCTCGTCATGGTCTACCTCGGCCTTGAGATGGTGGCGCTGTGTTCGTACGCGCTGGTCGCGATCGACCGCGACAGCGCGCTCGCATCGGAGTCGGCGATCAAGTACTTCGTGCTTGGTTCGCTGGCGTCCGGCCTGTTGCTTTATGGCATGTCGCTGGTTTACGGCGCGACCGGCTCTCTCGATCTTTCGCGCATCGCCTCGGTGATTGCGGACGGGCAGGGCGGCACGATGCTGCTGACGGGCGTGGTGTTCATGCTTGCCGGCGTTGCGTTCAAGTTCGGCGGTGCGCCGTTCCATATGTGGTTGCCCGACGTCTACACCGGTGCGCCGACGCCGATCACGCAGTTCATCGGCTCCGCGCCGAAGCTCGCATCGTTCGGCATGGCGTATCGCCTGTTCGAAGTGGGCGCCGGCGGCCTGGACGAGAAGTGGCGCCTGCTGTTCGCGGTGGTGGCGGTCGCGTCGCTGGCGATCGGCAACCTCGGCGCGATGGTGCAGAGCAACCTGAAGCGGATGCTCGCGTATTCGACGGTGTCCCACGTCGGCTTCCTTTTCATGGGCATCGCGGGTGGTGGCGCGCAGGGTTTTGCGGCTGCGATGTTCTATGCGATCAGCTATGCGCTCATGGCCGTCGCGGCTTTCGGAATGATCGTGGTGATGTCGTCGCGCGGCTTCGAGGCCGATCTGATCGATGACTACAAGGGCCTGAATGCGCGTCATCCGTGGCTCGCCGGCCTGGTGCTGTGCGTCATGGCGTCGCTCGCCGGCCTTCCGCCCTTCCTCGGTTTCTGGGCGAAGCTCGCGGTGCTGCGTGCGGCACTCGACGGCGGAATGATGTGGCTCGCGCTGGTCGGCGTCGTGTTCGCGGTGGTCGGCGCGTTCTACTACCTGCGTGTCGTCAAGGCAATGTATTTCGATACCGCCGACAGCGATGCACAGCCCGTCGTCTCCAGCCGTCCGCTGCGCATCGTGTTCGCGGTGAATGCTTTGGGCCTGTTGGCTCTGGGCCTCGCATGGAGCCCGGTCATGGCGTGGTGCCAGCGCGCGTTCGCCTGACCATTGTCCGAACGCGGTGCAATTGGCCGCAATTCAGGCTTGCGCGAATCAGGTGTCACCCATACAATTGTCGGCCTGATGCGGGGTGGAGCAGTCTGGCAGCTCGTCGGGCTCATAACCCGAAGGTCGCAGGTTCAAATCCTGCCCCCGCTACCAGCTTCGGGTTCTTCAATGTTTCGAAGAACCGTTGCTTGGGCTCGACGGTCGCGGCTCCACGCGATCGACCGACATCCAGCAGTACCGGACAAGGGGCCCAATGGGCCCCTTGTTGTTTTCGGACGCGGCGCATGCCGCCCGGGAGTTGAGCGAATGGCGGACAAAGCCACACAGATCACCGCTCTTTTGACGCCGACCGTCGAAGCCCTCGGGCTCGAACTGGTTGGCGTCGAATACCTGCCCGCGGCAGGCAGCGCGGTGCTGCGCCTGTACATCGACGTGACGCAGGACGTCGCGGCGGAAGGCCGCATGGTCACCATCGAAGACTGCGAGAGCGTGAGTCGCGAAGTGTCCGCGCAGCTGGACGTCGAAGACCCGATCACCGTGCACTACACCCTCGAGGTGTCGTCGCCCGGCGTCGATCGTCCGCTGTTCACCGCTGCGCAGTTCGCGCGGTTCGCGGGCGAGGAAGCCAAGGTCACGCTGAAGCTTCCGCAGGACGGCCGTCGTCGCCTGCAGGGCCGCATCGTTGGCGTCGAAGGCGACACGGTGCGCATGGAAATTGAAGGCATCGGCGGGCAGATGCTGGCGATCGACGTCGCGATCGGCAACGTCGAGAAGGCGCGCATCGTCCCCGACTGGGTCGCGCTGGGCCTGGCGCCGCAGAAGGAAAAGGGTCGTGGCGGCAAGGCCGCCAAGGCGCCGAAGAAGAACACCCAACCTAAGCCGGCGGATTCGAATCCGTCCGAGGCGGAGTAATCGAGATGAGCAAGGAACTTCTGATGGTCGTGGATGCGGTCGCCAACGAGAAGGGCGTCCCGCGCGACGTCATTTTCGATGCGATCGAAGCCGCGCTCGCGTCGGCTGCGAAGAAGCGCTACCACGACGAGGACGTGCTGGTGCGCGTCACCATCGATCGCAAGGATGGCAGCTACGAGACCTTCCGCCGCATGGAGGTCGTCGCCGACGACGTGGTGATGGAATCGCCGGATCGCCAGATCCGCATGATGGATGCGATCGACGAAGTCGAAGGCGTGGAAGTCGGCGACTTCATCGAAGAGCAGATCGAGAACCCGGATTTCGGGCGCATCGCCGCGCAGGCTGCCAAGCAGGTCATCGTGCAGAAGGTGCGCGAGGCCGAGCGCCAGCAGGTGATCGATGCATGGAAGGATCGCGTCGGCGAGCTGGTGACCGGCATCGTCAAGCGCGTCGAGCGCGGCAACATCTACGTCGACCTCGGCGGCAACGCCGAAGCGATCATCCCGAAGGACAAGGGCATTCCGCGCGACGTGCTGCGTACCGGTGACCGCGTGCGCGGCTTCCTGTACGACGTGCGCCCGGAACCGCGTGGCCCGCAGATCTTCATCAGCCGCGCCGCGCCCGAATTCATGATGGAGCTGTTCAAGCTCGAAGTGCCGGAAGTCGGCCAGGGCCTCGTCACGATCCGCGCCTGCGCGCGTGATCCGGGCGACCGCGCGAAGATCGCGGTGCTCGCGCACGACAACCGCACCGATCCGATCGGCGCCTGCATCGGCATGCGCGGTTCGCGCGTGCAGGCCGTGAGTAACGAGCTCAACGGCGAGCGCGTCGACATCATCCTGTGGTCGGACAACCCGGCGCAGTTCGTGATCAACGCGATGGCCCCGGCCGAAGTGCAGTCGATCGTCGTCGACGAGGACAAGCATTCGATGGATCTCGCGGTCGCCGAAGAGCGGCTCGCGCAGGCGATCGGCAAGGGCGGCCAGAACGTGCGCCTCGCCAGCCGCCTGACCGGCTGGCAGCTCAACGTCATGACCGCCGACCAGGTTCAGGCCAAGAGCGAGGCCGAGCAGGCCGCGTCGCGCCAGCTCTTCATCGACAAGCTCGAAGTCGACGAGGAAATCGCCGGCATCCTCGTGTCGGAAGGCTTCAACACCGTCGAGGAAATCGCCTACGTGCCGGTCGGCGAACTTCTGGCGATCGAAGGCTTCGACGAGGACATCGTCGAAGAATTGCGCTCGCGTGCGCGCGACTCGCTGCTCAACGACGCGCTGGCCGAGGAAGAGTCGCTGGAAGGCCAGATGCCGGCCGACGACCTGCTCGCGCTGGACGGCATGGACGAAGCGACGGCGCATGCGCTGGCCGCGCACGGCATCCGCACCAGCGAGGACCTTTCGGACCTCGGCGCGGACGAAGTGGTGGAGTTCGGCATCGACGGCCTGGACGAGGAGCGCGCCGCCGCTCTGATCCTGGCCGCCCGCGCCGAGGAGATCGCACGGCTGGAACGCGGCGAGTAAGCCGGGCTTACGGGTCGCCGCCGCGAGACGGACGGCGGACCGGGTGACGGGGTCGGAAGGCCCGCCCGCGCTAGAATTCAATGGATACGCCCGGCTCCGGCCGCGCAACGAGAACACGGAAACCGAATGTCGCAGCAAACCACGATTCGCAAGCTCGCCGAACTGGTCAATACGCCGGTCGAGAAGCTGCTGGAACAGCTGGCGGAAGCCGGCATGTCCTTCAGCGGTCCCGATCAGGTCGTGACCAGCATGGAGAAGGTGAAGCTGCTCGGCTTTCTCAAGCGTGCGCACGGCAAGAGCGATGCGGCGGCCGCCGAGGTCGACGCGCCGAAGAAGATCACGCTCAACCGCAGCCGCAAGCAGGAAATCACTGTCGGCGGCGGCAAGGCCAAGCAGACGGTAGACGTCGTCGTCCGCAAGAAGGTCACGCTGGTGCGCCCGGACGGCAACGGCGCGGGTGGCGAGACCGACGAGCGCTCCGAGATCCTGCGCAAGCTCGAGGAATCGCGCCAGCGCAACCTCGACGAGCAGCAGCGCCTGGCCGAGTCCGACCGTCGCCGCGCCGAGGAGATCGAGCGCGCGCGCCAGGAGACGGAAGCGGCCGCCCGCGCACGCCTTGAGGCCGAGCGCGCAACCGCCGCTGCAGCCGAAGGCGAAGCGGAAGTCCGTCGCCCCGCCGCTGCCGGCCATGCGCACGGCCGTCCCGCGCCGCGCGCTGCCGAACCGGCGCGTGCTCCTGCACACGATCCGAAGCACAAGACGCGCGGCTCGCATGCGATGGTCGCGGGCGTCGAGGACGACGATCGCGCCAGCCGGTTCGCCGGCCAGATGCACCTCAGCGCCTCCGAGCGCGCCCGTCGTGGCGCCGCCCGTGGCAAGCCGAAGACGCAGCAGCGTCGCCAGCCGGACCAGAGCCGAACGGGTTCGGGCTTCCAGCGCCCCACTGCGCCGGTGCGCCGCGAGGTCGCGATCGGCGACACGGTGACCGTCGCCGAGCTCGCGCAGAAGCTCGCGCTCAAGGGCGGCGACGTCGTCAAGGCGCTCTTCAAGATGGGCGTGATGGCGACCATCAACCAGACGGTCGACCACGACACCGCGGTGCTCGTGACCGAGGAGCTCGGCCATACCGCGGTCCGCGCATCCGAGAACTCGGCCGAGGAACTGCTGATCGCGCATGTCGAGGACGTGCAGGGCGACAAGGCCCCGCGCCCGCCGGTCGTCACGATCATGGGCCACGTCGACCACGGCAAGACCTCGCTGCTGGACTTCATCCGTCGCACTAAGGTCGCGTCGGGCGAAGCCGGTGGCATCACGCAGCACATCGGCGCGTACCACGTCGAAACGCCGAAGGGCGTCATCAGCTTCCTCGACACCCCGGGCCACGCCGCGTTCTCCGCGATGCGCGCCCGCGGCGCCAAGCTGACCGACATCGTGGTGCTGGTCGTTGCGGCCGACGACGGCGTCATGCCGCAGACGGTCGAAGCCGTGCAGCATGCGAAGGCGGCCGGCGTGCCGGTCGTGGTCGCGGTCAACAAGATCGACAAGTCCGACGCCGATCCGAGCCGCGTCAAGAACGAATTGCTCGCGTACGACCTCGTCGCCGAGGAATTCGGCGGTGACGTGCAGATGGTCGAGCTGTCGGCCAAGACCGGCCAGGGCGTCGACGATCTGCTCGATGCGATCTCGCTGCAGGCCGAAGTCCTCGAGCTGCGCGCGGTGCCGACCGGTCGCGCGACCGGCGTGGTCATCGAGTCGTCGCTCGACAAGGGCCGCGGTCCGGTCGCGACGCTGCTCGTGCAGTCGGGCGAATTGCAGAAGGGCGACTACGTGGTCTGCGGCGTGCAGTACGGCCGCGTGCGTGCGCTGTTCGACGAGAACGGCCAGCAGGTGCAGTCGGCGGGTCCGTCGATTCCGGTGCAGGTGCTGGGGCTTTCGGGCGTGCCGGATGCCGGCGACGATCTCGTCGTCGTCGACGACGAACGCCTGGCGAAGGACGTCGCGCAGCAGCGTGACACCAAGCGTCGCGAGCATCGCCTCGTCGCGCAGCCGGGCAACCGCATGGAAGACATCCTCGCGCAGATGGGCGAGGGCGCCGGCCAGCTGGCGCTGAACCTCGTCGTCAAGGCGGACGTGCAGGGTTCCGTGCAGGCGCTGCGCGATGCACTGACCGGCCTGTCGAACGAACAGATCCGCATCAACGTGATCGGTTCGGGTGTCGGCGGCATCACCGAGTCGGACGCACAGCTCGCAGCGACGTCGAAGGCCACGGTCATCGGCTTCAACGTCCGTGCCGATGCATCGGCGCGCAAGGTCATCGAGAACCAGGGCGTCGACCTGCGTTACTTCTCGATCATCTACGACGTCATCGACCAGGTGAAGCAGATCGCCTCGGGCGTGCTCGGCGTGGAGATCCGCGAGGAGATCATCGGTACCGCCGAAGTGCGCGACGTGTTCCGTTCGTCGAAGTTCGGCGCGGTCGCGGGCTGCATGGTCATCGAGGGCGTGGTCAAGCGGAACAAGCCGATCCGCGTGCTCCGCCAGCAGACGGTCATCTTCGAAGGCGAACTCGAGTCGCTGCGTCGCTTCAAGGAGAACGTCGACGAAGTGCGCACGGGCACCGAATGCGGTATCGGCGTCAAGGCGTACAACGACGTCAAGCCGGGCGACCAGATCGAATGCTTCGAGCGCATCGAAGTGCAGCGCACGCTGTAATCGACGATGCCTTCGAAGAGCTTCCATCGCACCGATCGCGTTTCCGCCCAGCTCCGTCGCGAGCTGGGCACCCTCGTGCACGAAGCCGTGCGCGAGTTGGGCCTGCCGTCGGTCAGCGTGTCCGACGTCGAGGTCACGCGTGACATGGCCCACGCCAAGGTGTTCGTCACCGCGCTGCAGCCCGAGCGCGCCGACGAGGCCATGAAGGGGCTGAAAGAGGCGGCCAAGCAGATCCGTTACGAGCTCGCTCGAGCGATGAAGCTGCGGCACGTACCGGAACTGCATTTCCATTACGACGCTTCGTTCGATCGCGGCGAACGCATCGACCAGTTGCTGCAGGCGAATCCGCCGCTCGAAGACACGCCCGGTCCCGACGACGCTGCGGCACCGCGCGACGCCTGAGCGACGCCCGGTGAACGGCAAGACGCGATTCCGTCGACTCGACGGCATCCTGCTGCTCGACAAGCCCGCGGGCATGAGCTCGAATCAGGCGCTGCAGCGCGTCCGCCATCTGTTCCGCGCTGAAAAAGGCGGGCATACCGGCAGCCTCGATCCGCTCGCGACCGGCCTTCTGCCCGTCTGTTTCGGCGAGGCGACCAAGATCGCGGGACTGCTGCTCGGTGCGCGCAAGGCGTACGAGACGGTCGCGCGACTGGGAGTGACCACCGATACCGACGATGCCGACGGCGCCGTGTTGCGCGAGCGACCCGTGCCGCCGCTCGACGATGCGGCGATCGAAGCCGCGATGTCGGCATTCCAGGGACGCATCCGCCAACGCGCGCCCATCTACTCAGCGCTGAAGCAGGGCGGGGAACCGATGTATGCGCGCGCGCGGCGCGGCGAGACCGTCGAAGCGCCCGAGCGCGATGTCGACGTCGCGTCGTTCCGGCTTCTCGAGCGGACGGGCGATGGGCTGCGGCTCGCGGTCGAATGCGGCTCCGGAACGTACGTGCGCAGCCTCGTACGCGATCTTGGCGAAACGCTCGGCTGCGGCGCGCACGTCGCGGTGCTGCGGCGGGTCTGGGTCGACCCGTTCCGGTCGCCACGCATGTGGACGCTCGACGCGCTGCAGGCGCTTGCGGCCGACGGCGAGGCGGCGCTGGATGGATGCCTGATCTCGATCGAAAATGCCTTGGCGCACCGGCCACATATCGCGCTCGACGCCGACGAGTGCCGCCGCTTCGGATACGGCCAGTCGATCGAGTTGTCGCAAGCGGCCGTTGCGGGCGTGCCTGCTGTCTCGACGACAGCGGCCTCCAGCGCCGCGGCGCACGGTGATGCGGATCTGCTGGTCGTGACTGGCGCCGCGGGTCGCGTTTTGGGCCTTGCGAATATCGAGGGCCAACGGCTGCGTCCGCAGCGGCTTTTCAGTTGGGCGTCGACGCCCGCCGCTTAGCGGTCCGCGCACATTTCGCCTTGTTGGGGTCGACCCCCGCGGCTACAATACGCGCGCCCTTTCGGGCACCCCCTTATTTCACCCGGCGGACCATGTGGTGCGTCAGCGCGGTAATTCCGTCGCCGATCGCGTCTGCAGGTCCCGCGTCTCAAGGAAAAATGATGTCCCTCGATACCTCCAAGATCATCGGCGAGCACGCCCGCGGCACCAACGACACGGGTTCGCCGGAAGTGCAGGTCGCCCTGCTCACCGCGCGCATCGAGCAGCTGACCGGCCACTTCAAGATCCACAAGCAGGATCACCACAGCCGTCGTGGCCTGCTGCAGATGGTCAACCGCCGTCGCAGCCTGCTCGACTACCTGAAGCGCAAAGATAACGAGCGCTACAAGGCCCTGATCGAAAAGCTCGGTCTGCGCCGCTAAAGCAATCCCGACCGCGGCGCAGTGATGCGCCGCGGTTCGTTTTTGGGTAACAAAAAGCAGTACGGCCGGGGCAGGGGCTCCGGACGAAACCAAGCGACACAAGGGAACACACAACGTGGCGAAAATTACCAAGACCTTCCAGTACGGCGCCCACCAGGTCACGCTGGAGACCGGCGAAATTGCCCGCCAGGCGGGCGGCGCGGTCCTCGTGAAGATGGACGACACCGTGGTGCTCGTTTCGGCCGTTGCGGCCAAGACGGCACGTGAAGGCCAGGACTTCTTCCCGCTCACCGTCGACTACCAGGAGCGTTTCTACGCCGGTGGTCGCATCCCGGGCGGGTTCTTCAAGCGCGAAGGCCGCCAGACGGAGAAGGAGACGCTGATCTCGCGCCTCATCGACCGTCCGATCCGCCCGCTCTTCCCGGAAGAGTTCAAGAACGAAGTCCAGATCATCGCCACCGTGGTCTCGATGAACCCGGAGGTCGACGGTGACATCCCCGCGATGCTCGGCGCGTCCGCCGCGCTCGCGCTCACCGGCGCCCCGTTCCAGGGCCCGATCGGCGCCGCGAAGGTCGGTTACATCAACGGCCAGTACGTGCTGAACCCGACCGCCGCGCAGCTGAAGGAATCGGCGCTTGAACTCGTCGTCGCGGGTACGAAGGACGCGGTGTTGATGGTCGAATCCGAAGCCGACGTGCTCTCGGAAGACGTGATGCTCGGCGCCGTGATGTTCGGTCACCAGGCGCAGCAGATCGCGATCAACGCGATCAACGAACTCGTTGCCGAAGCCGGCACGCAGTCGTGGAACTGGGAAGCGCCCGCCAAGAACGAGTCGATGATCGACGCGCTGCGCAACGCTATTGGCGATCGCCTTGGCGCTGCGTACCAGATCGTCAACAAGGCCGACCGTCGCACGTCGATCCAGACGCTGAAGAAGGCCGCGCTCGAGATGCTGCAGCCGCACGTCGAGTCGAACGGCTGGAACGTCGGTGACGTGTCGAAGGAATTCGGCGAGCAGGAATACCAGACGATGCGCAACTCGGTGCTCCGCACCCGCAAGCGCATCGACGGCCGCGACCTGACCACGGTCCGCCCGATCACCTCGCGCGTCGGCGTGCTGCCGCGTACGCACGGCTCGGCGTTGTTCACGCGTGGCGAAACGCAGGCGCTCGTGGTCGCGACGCTCGGCACCGCGCGCGATGGCCAGATCATCGACGCCGTCTCGGGCGAGTACAAGGAACACTTCCTGTTCCATTACAACTTCCCGCCCTATTCGGTGGGCGAGACTGGCCGCATGATGGGCCCGAAGCGTCGCGAGATCGGCCACGGCCGCCTCGCCAAGCGCGGCATCCTCGCCGTCATGCCGACGATGGAAGAGTTCCCGTACACGATCCGCGTCGTGTCCGAGATCACCGAGTCGAACGGTTCGTCGTCGATGGCGTCGGTCTGCGGTTCGTCGCTGGCGCTGATGGACGCGGGCGTGCCGATCAAGGCGCCGGTCGCGGGCATCGCGATGGGCCTGATCAAGGAAGGCAACGACTTCGCCGTGCTGTCCGACATCCTTGGTGACGAGGACCACCTCGGCGACATGGACTTCAAGGTGGCCGGTACGTCGGAGGGCATCACCGCCCTGCAGATGGACATCAAGATCCAGGGCATCACCGAAGAGATCATGAAGGTCGCGCTCGCCCAGGCGAAGGAAGGCCGTCTGCATATCCTCGGTGAGATGGCCAGCGCGCTGACCACGCCGCGTACCGAGCTGTCCGAGTACGCGCCGCGCCTGCTGACCATGAAGATCCACCCGGACAAGATCCGCGAAGTGATCGGCAAGGGTGGCGCGACGATCCAGTCGATCACCAAGGAAACCGGCACGCAGATCGACATTCAGGACGACGGCACGATCGTCATCGCCTCGGTCAACGCCGCCGCCGCGCAGGCCGCGAAGGCGCGCATCGACCAGATCGTCTCCGACGTCGAGCCGGGCCGCATCTACGAAGGCAAGGTCGCGAAGATCATGGACTTCGGTGCGTTCGTGACCATCCTGCCGGGCAAGGACGGCCTGGTGCACGTGTCGCAGATCTCCAACGAGCGCGTCGAGAAGGTGTCCGACAAGCTCAAGGAAGGCGACGTGGTGAAGGTCAAGGTGCTGGAAGTCGACAAGCAGGGCCGCATCCGCCTGTCGATGAAGGCCGTCGAGGAAGGCGAGGGCGTGTCGGCGGAGTAATCACCGCGGTCATCGCTGGACTTTGAGAAAGCGGGCTTCGGCCCGCTTTTTCTTTGGGCGACGTCGCGACGCTTGCGAGTCGTTCGGGTTGCGCGTCGCCAACCGCGTGTGTGGCAGGAGCAAAGGCATTTCGCACGCTTCAACGCACGAAACGCTACCGAAACCTCGACAGAAGCCAGTGAGGTCAACCGCTAAGACGCGTGGATTCTCCGCGGCCGCGTGCCCGCGATCAATCAGAACATTCGACGCAACACCTGATCACGTACCGATCCACCACGTGCCCGAAGGCTCTGTTCGATCGCGATGTCCTGCTCGCTCTGCATCGGTTGTGTCGACGCGTCGACCGCACTGGCCGACGAACTTGCTTTCATCGGTGCCATCGCTGCGGTCATATCCGCGCCCTGCATGATCCCGAGCGGCGTGTACCCGCTGTAGCCGGGGAAGACGGTCGACAGGTTGTTGTTGCCCATGCGGCGGATGAGGATCTCCGACACCACGCGACGGTAGTCGGTCGTCACCGGCAGGTCGCCGTTCGCCGCGGCGATCACCGTGTCGGTCAACCCGGGCCACTGGCCGTAGAAACGTCGACCGTTGACCGCCCCGCCCATCACCAGCATCGGGTTGCCGTAGCCGTGGTCCGTTCCGCCTGCGGCGTTCTGGCGCATGCGTCGGCCGAACTCCGACATCACGATGGTGGTGACGCGACCCGCATTGCCGTTCGCTTCGAGCTCCGCCTGGAATGCCGAGAGCGCCTGCGAGAGTTCGGCGATCTTGTTCTGGTAGTAGTGATAGCCCGAGCCCGCGGTGCCCTGCGCGTCGTGCGTGTCCCAGCCGCCGAGGTCGACCGCCGCGTAGCGCAGGCCGACGCCGAACTTGATCGACTGCGCAACCGTCCACAGCTCGTTGCCGATCTGTGTGCTCGGCCACGTCGACGGCAGCGCGCCGTAGGGCTGTGCCGCGACCACGCGCAAGGCCTGTTCGGCGAGCGCGCCATTGCTTTCGAGTGCCGTCTGCCCGCTCCACATCTGATTGAGCGTTTCCTGCATGCCGACCAGGCCGGCCGGCGAATCCGAGCGCGTCTTCATCCACGCCCAGTTGCCGAGGTTGAGCTGGAAGTCGGTCGGGCTGTCCATGGTGATGGCGCGCGTCGTGCCATTGAGCGACACCGGCTCGCGCGGCATGCAGGCGAGCGCCGCCATGCTCGAGCCCGCGATGTTCCCCTGCGTGGCGATCGCACGCGCCATCCAGCCCGTGTTGAGCCCGCGCGCGACGCCCTGTTCGATCGCCATCTGCGCGTCGAAGTGGCTGCGCGATGCGGATGTCGCAAGGCCCGCGGCGTGCACGATCGCTACGCGTCCCGCGTTCCAAAGGTCGCGCAGTCCGGTCGCCGATGGATGCAGGCCGAAGCTGCTGCCGCTGCCGTCGCTGTACGTGAGCGGCAACGCACCGTAGGTACCGCTCGCGGCGATGTTGAGATTCGGGCGCACCGACTCGTAGTAGGCGCGATCGCTGCTGCCGAGCGGCACGACGAAGTTGAGCCCGTCCATCGCGCCGCGCAGGAACAGCATGACGACGACATCGCCGTCGCTGGCGGCGGCGCGTGCGTCGTTGCCGAAGATGAGGCGCGGGCCGACCGCGGTGGCCGCGGCGCTCGCGCAGACGCCCTTGAGGAACTGGCGACGGGTGAATTGTGGCGTATGCATGGCGTCGCCCTCAGCGGCTCAGGAATTCAGGCGAGAGCAGGATCATCGACACCGTGCTCTTGAGCCGCGACTGGTTGTAGTGCTTCTTCAGATCGCTACCGGCCCACACCTCGTTGTCGCCGATCACGTACGTCGCCGCGTCCCCGTTCTGCGCGAGGAATTTCGTGAGCACGTTGCGACGCGCCGCATCCGGCGTGTAGCCGAGCAGGCGCCCGCACCAGTAGTCGACGAGGTTGTTCGCGGTCCACGAACCCGCGGCGACGTTCGCTCGTGTCTCCTGCAGCAGCGGAATCAGTTGGACGCCGTTGTCGGCGGTGTCGGTGAGCCAGTCGAGCATCCGCCACGTCTGGCCATAGCTGTTCGACCCCGACCACGGCGCGGTGACATCCGGATAACCGTTGGGCGCCGGCCAGCCGAATGGCGTGTGGCCGGTGAAGCCGAAGCGCCAGACGAATTCGTTGCTGCGATCGCCGGTAGTGGCGAGCGTCCAGTCCGAATTGCCCGCACGCATCGCCGCGACGACGGCGGTGAACGGTTTGCGTGTCTTGTTGCCCCACGCGTTGTACATCTCGGTGGAATTGAGAATGTGGCGCAGCACCTTGGTGATCTGATCCGGCGCCTGCCAGTTGTCGCGGAACACCTGCGCGGCGCTCCAGATCAGCGGCTGCGACGGCGTATCGTTGATGAAGCGACGAATGATCTTGGCGCAGATGTGCCGCGCCACCGCTGGGTGTGATGCGAGACGATCCAGCACGTCGCGGCCGTCCTTCATGTCCGGCTGCTCGGGCCCCAGCTGCTTGCCGAGAATGGTCTTCGGGTTCGTGTCGTGCCACGCGGCGCGATAGACGAAGCTGCCGTCGTTTTCGTTGGGAAACTGCCAGTTGCCGTCGCGCAGCGTCCAGCCGGTGAACGCGGCGGCGACTTCGTAGACGTCGATGTCCGTGTAGCCGGCGGGGTAGCTCGAATCGGCCGGATCGCGCGGGATCGTCGCCGGGTCCTGGAAGCCGTAGTAGTTCTCGCTGCCCAGCGTGTGCAGCTCCATCAGCTCGCGCGCCCAGTTCTCGTTCTGGCCGGCCTTGGTGTTCGAGTAGTTGTCGAGGAAGTAGAGCATCGACGGGCTTTTCGCGACGTCCTCCAGCATCGTGCGGAAATTGCCGAACGCGTTCCTGCGGATGACGTCGCGATCGAAGTGCGGAAACACCGGGCCGGCCGAGTAGTCGTAGCCGAACACGCTGAAGTGGTCGTGCCAGAAGTCGACCGTCATCTCGAACAGTTGCCGGCGCGAATACGTCGCGCGAACGAATGCGGCACGCTGCATTTCCAGCGCGGGCAGCATGCGCACCTCCCACGCGGGGTTCGGCAGGACGTGGTCGGCCCAGAGCTGCGCGAGCGACTTGCCGAGCGTGACGTAGCCACCGCGCGACAGACGCGCGTCGACCGCGCTGTCGTCGATCGATGTGTAGTCGAGCTGCCAGTCGACCCAGTTCGCGAGGCGCTGGACGTCGGTCGAACCCAGGCCCTGGAACTCCGCGAGCGACGCCTTGGTCGGGCCGAAGCTGAGGTTGCGCAACATTCGCACCGCGAACGGCGCGCGGGCGAGGGTGAGCATCTCGGCCGGAAGCGCGGCGCCTGCGCCGACCTCGGGCGCCACGCTCCGAACGAACGGCTGGCTGCGGATGCGCATGCCGTCGCCGTACTTCTGCGCGAGGGAGTAAACGGGCGCGGGGGCGCGGCGCGTGACGGTCCAGAAGCCACCACGGCGGGCGACGCGGGCCGGCCGCATCGCATACATCGAACGCTTCATATCCTTCCTCTGGATCCCCCTCCAGTAGGAAGCACTATAGAAATCAACAGCTTGCGGAAACGGGTGCGCCGTCACGGCTACGTGTCAAAAAATTGGCGACCGCCGCTCGGGAAAGTGAACCCGCTGTTGCGTGCGTCACACTCGGTTTGGCACGCTGCCGCGAAACCGACGGATGCCCCGATGAAGCGCCACTTTTCGATGATCCGCGACTTCCAGCTCGCCGACTGGTTCACCCTCGGCAACGCCTTCTGTGGCAGCGGGGCGATCTTCGCGGCCATGCGCTTCCTGCAGGACGGGGTGGTACGCGACCTGCTGTTCGGCATGGCGCTGATCCCGCTCGCGTTCGTGTTCGACGCGCTGGACGGGCGCGTCGCGCGCTGGCGACAGTCGGCCTCGACGCTGGGCCGCGAACTCGATTCGCTGGCGGACGTGATCTCGTTCGGCGTCGCACCCGCAGCGCTGGCCTACGCCTGCGGCCTGCAGGGCGGCTGGGACTGGATCGTGCTGAGCTACTTCGTGGGCTGCGGCGTGAGCCGACTCGCGCGCTACAACGTCACCGCCGAGCAGCTTTCCGGCGGCGGCGACAAGGTGAAGTACTTCGAAGGCACGCCCATTCCGACCAGCCTGCTGCTGGTCGTCGTGCTCGCCGTGGCGGCGATGCGCGGCGCGCTAGGGTCCAGCGCGTGGGGCGGCGTGGTGCAACTCGGCCCGTGGCAGCTGCATCCGCTGGTGTTGATGTTCGCGCTGTCGGGCTCGCTGATGATCAGCAAGACCGTGCGCATACCGAAGCCGTAACCGGCGCGTAAGTCGCGTTGGTTATCATCGGCACTCGATCGGAGGACACCATGTCGACATCACCGTTCGGGGCCGCCGGCTTCGGATTTCCCGCGTTCGATCCCGCCACGTTCGAGCGCCTCGGGCGCCAGTGGTTTGCCGCTATGAGTCCGCAACCCGCCGCGCCCGCCGCGCCGGATCCGTTCGCATGGTGGAAGCCTGCGGCACCACCGACACCCGCATCCGGTTTCGATCCGACGGCGCTCGCCAACCAGTGGATGACGCAGATGCAGCAGCTCGCCGCGCAGTTCGGCGGCAGCGGCGAGGCGCAGGCGGCGGACATCGCGCGCGCGTGGCGCTCGATGCTGGGCGACAACCCGTTCGCGCAGGGCGGGTTCGCGAGTGCATTCATGCCCGCCGCGTTCTTCGGCGGCGCAAATGCGTCGCGCGCACCGTTCGACCTCCCGGCGTTCGGCTACACGCGCGAGCACCAGGAGCGCATGCAGGCCTTCGCGAAGGCCACTGGCGACTTCCAGCAGGCGTCGCAAGCCTTCAACGCGATCATCGCCGAAGCGGGGCAGGGCGCGTTTTCGCGCTTCGAGTCACTTCTCGCCAAGCGCGGCACCGATGGCAAGCCGGTGGAGACGGCGCGTGCGCTATTCGATCTCTGGATCGATGCCGCTGAAGACGCGTACGCCGACATCGCCTTGAGCGATCGCTTCCAGGCGGCGTTCGGCGACTACATCAATGCGCAGATGCGTGTTCGCGCGGCGATGCAGAAGGAAGTCGAACTCGCCTGCGCGCAATGGGGCATTCCCGGCCGCGCCGAAGTCGACGCCGCGCATCGCAAGGTGGCGCAGCTCGAACGCGAACTGCGTCGGCTGCGCGAGGTCGTCGAAGCGATGTCGGCGCCGCCGCCGCGCGACCCCGAACCCGCGCCCGCCGCACAACCGCGTGCCGCCAAGGCCGCGCCCCGCAAGACGGGTAAACGCTGATGGACACGCCGTTCGGCTCGCCGATGAACATCGGCCTCGACGCGCTCGCGCGTGAAGCGCTGCAGACGCAGGCGCGGCTGCGCAAGGGCATGGAAACCCTGTCGACGCTGGACCCGGTCGACATCGGCGCAAGTGAACGCGAAGAGGTCTGGCGCGATGGCAAGGTCGCCGTCTACCGCTTCCGTCGCGATGGCGTCACGCCCACCGAGACGGTCCCGCTGCTGATCGCCTACGCGCTGGTCAACCGCCCGTACATGGTCGACCTGCAGAGCGACAAGTCGATCGTGCGCGGCCTGCTCGAGCGCGGGCAGGACGTCTACATCATCGACTGGGGTTATCCCGACCGTTCGGATCGCTTCCAGACCCTCGAGGACTACATCCAGCGCTACCTCGGCGGCGCCGTCGACCACCTGCGCAAGGCGCATGGCGTCGACGCCATCAACCTGCTCGGCATCTGCCAGGGCGGCGCGTTCTCGCTGTGCTACGCCGCGCTCAATCCGCGCAAGGTTCGCAACCTCGTCACCATGGTGACGCCGGTCGACTTCCATACCGACGACAACATGCTCGCCGGCTGGGCGCGCTCGCTCGACATCGACCTGATGGTCGACACGCTGGGCAACGTACCGGCCGATGTCATGAACTGGTGCTACCTCACGCTCAAGCCGTACCGGCTGCTCGTGCAGAAGTACGTCGGGCTCGTCGACATCCTCGAGGACAAGCGCGCGGTCGAGGATTTCCTGCGCATGGAGACGTGGATCTTCGATTCGCCGGACCTCATCGGCGAAACGTTCCGCGAGTTCATGAAGCAGTTCTACCAGGAGAACGGGCTGGTCAACGGCACGGTGCGCGTTGGCGATCGCACCGTCGACCTGAAGGCGATCGACATGCCGGTGTTCAACATCTACGCCGAGCAGGATCACCTCGTGCCGCCCGCCGCATCGAAGCCGTTGCGCGGACTCGTTGGAACGAAGGATTACAGCGAGCTTTCGTTCCGCGGTGGCCACATCGGCATCTACGTGTCCGGCCGTGCGCAGCGCGACATTCCGCAGGGCATCCACGACTGGTTGTCGCAGCGATCGAAGGGCGCCCGCTGACCGCATGGCTAGACCGGCTGCACGCATCGACGAGCTGCGCCGCCTGATCGCGGACGCGAACCATCGCTACTACGTGCTCGACGATCCCTCGGTGCCCGACGCCGAGTACGACCGCTGGATGCGCGAGCTGCTCGCGCTGGAATCGGATAACCCGGATCTCGCAACGGATGACTCACCGACGCAGCGCGTCGGCGCCGTGCCGGCGACCGCGTTCGCGCAGGTGCGCCACGTCGTGCCGATGCTCTCGTTGTCGAACGCGTTCACGGACGAGGAAGTCGCCGACTTCGTTCGGCGAATCGAACAGACGCTCGATGTTCGCGATCCGGCGTTTTCCGTCGAACCCAAGCTCGATGGCCTCGCCATCAGCCTGCGCTACGAGCAGGGCAGGCTCGTCGTCGCCGCAACGCGCGGCGATGGCGCCACCGGCGAGGACGTTACCGGCAACGCGCGGACGATTCGCAGCGTGCCGCTGAGCCTGCGTGGCAGCGGTTGGCCCGAGGTGCTGGAGGTGCGTGGCGAAGTGTTCATGCCGGTCGCCGCGTTCAATGCCTACAACGAAAAGGCGCTCGCCGACGGCGCGAAACCGCTGGCAAACCCTCGCAATGGCGCCGCCGGTTCGCTGCGCCAGCTCGACTCGCGCATCACGGCGCAACGCCCGCTCGCGTTCTACGCGTACGCGACCGGCGTGGTCGAAGGCGGCACGTTGCCCGACACGCATTCGCAGGTGCTCGCAAAGCTGCGCGACTGGGGTTTCCCGGTCAGCGCAGAGAATGCGGTCGTCCGCGGTGCGGATGGACTGCTCGCCTACTACCGCGACATCGGCGCACGACGCGCGTCGCTGCCGTTCGACATCGACGGCGTCGTCTACAAGCTCGACGACTACGCCGGCCAGCGCGAAATGGGCTTCGTCTCGCGCGCGCCGCGCTGGGCGATCGCGCACAAGTTTCCCGCGCAGGAACAGATGACGCTGCTGGAGTCGATCGAGATCCAGATCGGTCGCACGGGCGCCGCGACGCCGGTGGCGCGCCTGCGACCGGTCCATGTCGCCGGCGTGGTGGTGACCAGCGCGACGCTGCACAACGCCGACCAGGTCGCGCGCCTCGACGTACGCGTCGGTGACACGGTGATCGTGCGCCGCGCGGGCGACGTGATTCCGGAGATCGTTCGCGTTGTCGAATCGGAACGGCCGCGCGGTGCGAAACCGTGGCGGATGCCCGACGCGTGCCCGGTCTGCGGCTCGGAGATCGTTCGCGAGGAAGGGCAGGCGGTATGGCGCTGTTCGGGGGAACTCACCTGTGCCGCGCAGCGCAAGGAAGCCGTGCGCCATTTCGCGTCGCGTCGAGCGATGGACATCGAAGGCCTCGGCGACCGCTTCATCGAGGATCTCTGCGACCTCGGTTACGTGAAGCAGCTCGGCGATCTGTATGCGCTGACGCTCGACGACCTGCTCGCGATGAAGCGCGAGATCGATGCGCGTGATGTGGAGCCGAACGACGCGGAGCCCGCGACGAAGGCGCGCGGCAAGGTCGCTACGAAGTGGGCCGAAAACCTGCTCGAATCGATCGATCGCAGCCGCGCTACGACACTCGAACGGCTGCTGTTCGCGCTCGGCATCGAGCACGTGGGCGAGAGCACGGCGAAGGCGCTGGCCGCGTGGTTCGGTTCGCTCGATATCGTGCGTCGCCTGCCGTGGCCGCTGTTCAAGGCGCTGCCTGACATCGGCGGCGAAGTGGCGCGCTCGCTCGGCCATTTCTTCGACCAGCCGGGTAACCAGCAGGTCATCGATACGCTGCTCGCGCGCGGCGTGGCGCCGACGGACGAGCATGCGCCGTCGCCGAAGCTGCGCGAACGGCTCGATGTCGCCACCCTGCTGGTGGATCTGGAGATTCCGAAAGTCACGCGCCTGCGTGCCGAGCAGATCGGAGCGGCGATTGATGCCGCGGCCCTGGCGGACGTCGATGCTTCGACCCTCGTCGCCGGCGGGGTACCGGAGGCGGTCGCCGAAGCGTTCGTTGCGTGGCGCGCGGAGGTCGGCAACCGGGCGCTGCTGAAGACGTCACTGGCCGCGCGGTCGCAATTGCTCGACACGCTTCCGACCGACGCCGCGTCTGCCGGTCCGCTCGACGGGACGACGGTGGTGCTGACCGGCTCGCTGTCGTCGATGACGCGCGAACAGGCCGGCGAGAAGCTCGAAGCGCTAGGCGCGAAGGTGGCCGGCAGCGTGTCGAAGAAGACCGGGTTCGTCGTCGCCGGCGAAAGCGCGGGCTCCAAGCTGGAGAAGGCGCAGCAGCTGGGCGTCGACGTGTGGGACGAAGCGCGGCTGCTCGCATTCCTCGCGCAGCACGGGGTCGCGTGATGGACGCGCCGTGGCAACCGTCGGCGACGCCTGAGGCGTTGCGGCTGCGGGCGTCGGTGAATCGTCGCATCCGCGACTTCATGGCCGCGCGCGGCGTCCTTGAAGTGGAGACGCCGGTGATGTCGCGCGCGGGCAACACCGATCCGAACATCGCGTCATTCGCGGTCGACTTCAGTGGCCGCACCGACGGCGCGCCGCGCACGCGCTGGTTGCGGACGTCGCCCGAGTTTGCACTGAAGCGCCTGCTCGCGTCGGGCGTGGGCGACTGCTACGAGCTCGGCCGCGTATTCCGTGACGGCGAAGCGGGTGGGCGGCACAACCCGGAATTCACGATGCTGGAGTGGTACCGCGTCGGTATCGATCACGTCGAACTTGCACGCGAAGTCGCCGACCTGGTCGAGCAGTGCCTTGCGCTGGTCGGTCGCACGGCACGCGTCGACGAGACGACGTACGGCGCCCTGTTCCATTCGCGACTTGGCATCGATGCACACCGCGACGACATTGAAATCCTGCGCGCCGCGCTCGGTGACGTGCGCATCGATCCGGACGGGCTGTCTCGTGACGACTGGCTCGACCTGCTGATGACGCACCGCATCCAACCGACGTTCGCGGCCGACACGATCCACGTTGTCCACGACTATCCGGCGTCGCAATGTGCGCTCGCCCGCGTCCGCGACGGTGATCCGGCGGTGGCGGAGCGTTTCGAGATCTACCTTGGGCCGCTGGAACTCGCCAACGGCTACCACGAGCTCACCGACGCCGCCGAGCAGCGCCGTCGTTTCGACGCGGACATTGCGCGTCGCAACATGCACGGCACCGCCGCGGTGCCGCGCGACGACGCGCTGCTCGATGCGCTGGCGAATGGTTTGCCAGCGTGCGCGGGCGTCGCACTGGGGGTCGACCGGCTGCTGATGGCGCTGCAGGGCACGCCGCGCATAGCGGACGTGCTCGCATTCGATTTCGCCCGCGCCTGACGCCGGATAAATGAACACCGGCCGCACGCATTCCGGACGAGCGCCGTTCACTTCGGCGCGTTACAGTCGGTCTGCAACGACTGGCGGAGACGGACCATGGTGACGCGCGTAGCGATCGGTTTTGCGATCGCGATCGGGGCATGCGCCGCCGCGTCGCTCCCGGTTCGCGCGTGGGGCCCACCGCCGGACGGGCGCACGCTGAGATGCGAGTCGTCCGACGGGCACACGCAGGAATGCCCGGTCGATGCGAGTGGTGGTGCGCGACTGTTGCGCCAGTTGTCGAAGACGCCGTGCATCGAAGACCAGACGTGGGGACGCACGCGGCGCTCGATCTGGGTGACGCAGGGATGTCGCGGCGAATTCCTCGCGATGTCCGATGGTGACGGCAGTGCAGACCTCGGGCCGATCCGCGGAAACGACCGCCTGTTCCGCTGCGGGTCCGACAGCGGTCGCTGGACGCATTGCGCGGCGCGCGCCGGCGCGCAGATCGAGATCGTTCGGCAGCTGTCGCGTTCGCAATGCATCCGCGGCCAGTCGTGGGGCGTGGATCGCGAAGGCGTGTGGGTGAGCGGCGGATGTCGCGCCGAGTTCCGCATTCTCGGTAACGGCGGCTGGACCCGCCCGACGGCCGTGGCGCCGTCGCGCCTGCGCTGCGAGTCCGACAAGGGCCGCGTGCACAGTTGCGCGATCGCGCCGCGCGCGGAGGTTCGTCTGCTGCACCAGCTGTCGCACACCGCATGCGTCGAAGGGCAGACGTGGGGCGTGGACGAGCGCGGCCTGTGGGTCGACGGCGGCTGCCGCGCGGAGTTCGAGGTGGGCGGCGGCGTTCTCGCCAGCGGTCGCTGACACCACGTCGCCGGGCGTTCGCGCGCCGCACGTAGAATGCGTGCATGGATGCCGCCTTCGATTTCGACCGCTACGACCGTGTCCGTCCCATCCGCTGGACGGGCGATGCCCTGGAACTGCTCGATCAACGCAAGTTGCCGTTCGCGGTGGAGTACGTGCGTTGCGACGACTACATCGCGGTTGCCGACGCCATTGCCAACCTGACCGTGCGCGGCGCGCCCGCGATCGGCATCGCCGCGGCCTGGGGTGCGGTACTCGCAGCGCGCGACGTGCAGGCCTCGAGCGGCGCCGAAGCGATGCAGCAACTCGATGCGGCGTTCATGCACCTCAACGCCGCGCGGCCGACCGCCGTGAATCTCGCATGGGCGCTCGCGCGCCTGCGTCGCGTCGTGCAGGGCGCCGGCGCCGACTGGCACGACGTGCTGCTTCGCGAAGCCGAAGCGATCGCGACCGAAGACCTCGCGGCGAACCGTCGCATGGGCGCCCTCGGGGCGGCGATGATCGCGCCGGGCAGTCGCGTGCTCACCCACTGCAACACCGGCTCGCTGGCGACCGCGGGCTTCGGTACTGCGCTCGGCGTGATCCGCGCCGGTGTCGCGCAGGGCCGCATCGACAAGGTCTATGCAGGCGAAACGCGGCCGTGGCTGCAGGGCGCGCGCCTGACGGTGTGGGAACTCGAGCAGGACGGCATCGTGCCCACGCTGATCGCCGACTCGGCCGCAGCGCACCTGATGCGCACCGGCGGCGTGCAGTGGGTGGTGGTCGGCGCGGATCGCATCTGCGCGAACGGCGACACCGCCAACAAGATCGGCACGTACCAGCTCGCGATCGCGGCGCGGCACCATGGCGTGAAGTTCATGGTGGCGGCACCCTCGTCGACGGTCGACCTCGACACGCCAGATGGCGACGCGATCCACATCGAGGAACGCGAGGCAACCGAGCTGTTCTCCCTTGGTGGCGTGCGTACCGCGGCCGAGCGCGTGGAGGCGTGGAATCCGGTATTCGACGTGACCCCGCACGACCTGATCGACGTGATCGTCACCGAGCGAGGCGTCATCGAACGGCCGGACGAGGCGGCGATGCGGGCGGCCTTCGGCTGACGACGCATCGTCCCGGCGACCGCGCCGCTACACGGGTTCGACGGGTGTTGTCGACGGATGTATCGCGTCCGGCTCCGACCCTGATGACAACCCCGCCGAGCCGCTTTCCGCCGCGTCACTAGCGTCCGGAGAGCCGCTTCGCAGCCATTTCCAGAGCGCGCCGGAGCGGCCGCAGTAATCCGCGTCTCCCAACCGGCTGTCGCGCACGTAAGTTCTTGTTTTAGCGCTGGAAATGGCGTGCGGTGACAGGCTGCGCGTGGTAACATTTCACCTCTTTCGGACACCCCTCCGGGAACGCGGTCCTGGCGGCGCACAAGCGCTGTTCGGCGGCGCTCGAGGCGGCGGTGTCCTTCGTCCCAGACGGAATCCCGATGACGGAACTCGCTCGCGAAATCATCCCGGTCAACCTCGAAGACGAGATGCGCCGCAGTTACCTCGATTACGCGATGAGCGTGATCGTCGGCCGCGCTCTCCCGGACGTGCGCGACGGCCTCAAGCCGGTGCACCGCCGCGTGCTCTTCGCGATGAACGAACTGGGCGCGCACAGCAACCGGCCGTACTACAAGTCCGCGCGAATCGTCGGCGACGTCATCGGTAAGTACCACCCGCACGGCGACACCGCCGTCTACGACACGCTGGTGCGCATGGCGCAGCCGTTCTCGCTGCGCTACATGCTGGTCGACGGGCAGGGCAACTTCGGCTCGATCGACGGCGACTCTGCCGCGGCCATGCGTTACACCGAGGCGCGCATGTCGCGCATCGCGCACGAGCTGATGGCGGACATCGACAAGGAAACCGTCGACTTCCAGCCGAACTACGACGAGAAGGAACTCGAGCCCACCGTCATGCCGACGCGTGTGCCGAACCTGCTGGTCAACGGTTCCGCCGGCATCGCGGTCGGCATGGCGACGAACATCCCGCCGCACAATCTCAACGAAGTCATTGACGCGACGATCGCGCTGATCGACAACCCCGAGATCGACGTCGAAGGCCTGATGGAGTTCATCCCGGGCCCGGATTTCCCGACCGCGGGCATCATCAACGGCACCGCCGGCATCGTCGCCGCGTACCGCACCGGCCGCGGCCGCGTGCGCATGCGCGCGAAGGCCGACATCGAGACGATGGACAACGGCCGCGAGGCCATCATCGTCACCGAGATCCCGTACCAGGTGAACAAGGCGCGGTTGATCGAGAAGATCGCCGAGCTGGTGAAGGAAAAGAAGCTCGAAGGCATCAGCGAGCTGCGCGACGAGTCCGACAAGGACGGCATGCGCATCTACATCGAGGTCAAGCGCGGCGAGTCGGCCGACGTCATCCTCAACAACCTCTATCAGCAGACGCAGATGGAGTCGGTGTTCGGCATCAACATGGTTGCGCTGGTCGATGGCCGCCCGAAGCTGCTGAACCTGCGCGAGATCATCGAAGCGTTCGTACGCCACCGCCGCGAGGTGGTGACCCGTCGCACGATCTTCGACCTGCGCAAGGCACGCGCGCGCGCCCACATCCTGGAAGGCCTGACTGTCGCGCTCGCCAACATCGACGAGATGATCGAGCTGATCAAGACGTCGGCGAACCCGGTCGAGGCGCGCGAGCGCATGCTCGCCCGCACGTGGAATGCGGGGCTCGTCAGTTCGTTGCTCGCGGCGGCCGGCGCGGATGCGTCGCGTCCTGACGACCTGCCGGCCGGCGTCGGCCTGCGCGACGAGAACGGCGTCGCGCGCTACCAGCTCACCGAGACGCAGGCGCAGCAGATCCTCGAAATGCGCCTGCATCGCCTCACCGGGCTGGAGCAGGACAAGCTCACCGACGAGTACCGCGCGCTGCTTGAAACGATCCGCGGCCTCATCGAAATCCTCGTCAATCCCGATCGCCTGCGCGAAGTGATCCGCACCGAGCTGCTCGACCTCAAGGCCGAGTTCGGCGATGCGCGCCGCAGCGAAATCCGCGCGAGCGAAGAGGATCTCGACATCCTCGACCTCATCGCACCCGAAGACGTGGTGGTGACGCTGTCGCACGCCGGTTACGCCAAGCGCCAGCCGGTGGCCGCCTATCGCGCGCAGAAGCGCGGTGGCCGTGGCCGCAACGCGGCGAAGACCAAGGACGAGGACTTCATCGACAACCTGTGGCTGGTCAACACGCACGACACCATGCTGACGTTCACCAGCACCGGTCGCGTGTTCTGGCTGCCCGTGCATCTGCTGCCCGAAGCGGGCGCCACGTCGCGCGGCCGTCCGATCATCAACTGGATCCCGCTGGAAGCCGGCGAGCAGGTGCAGGCCGTCGTGCCGGTGCGCGAGTACGTCGAAGGCAAGTACGTGTTCTTCGCCACGCGCAATGGCACGGTCAAGAAGACGCCACTGACCGAGTTCGCCTTCCGCCTGCAGCGCGGCAAGATCGCGATCTCGCTCGACGAGGGTGACGCGCTGGTCAATGCCGAACTCACCGACGGCAGCCGCGACATCATGCTGTTCGCGAGCAACGGCAAGGCCGTGCGCTTCGCCGAGTCGGAAGTGCGCCCGATGGGCCGCAACGCGACCGGCGTGCGCGGCATGCGCCTGGCCGAAGGCGACGAGGGCGCGGAAGGCGCGAAGGTCGTCAGCCTCATCGTTGTCGACGGCGATGGCGACGTGCTGACCGCGAGCGAACGCGGCTACGGCAAGCGCACGCAGGTCGAGGACTTCCCGCGCAAGGGGCGTGGCACGCAGGGTGTCATCGCGCTCAAGACCACGGAGCGCAACGGCAACATGGTCGGCGCGATCCAGCTCTCCGATCACCACGAGGTGCTGCTGATTTCCGACCGCGGCACGCTGGTGCGCACGCCGGCAGCGGACATCTCGCAGGTCGGCCGCAACACCCAGGGCGTGACGCTGATCCGCCTCGGCGAAGGCGAATGCCTGCAGGCGATCGAGCGCGTGGACGTCTCCCTCGAGGAAGAGGACGAGATACTGACCGGAGCCGCGGTGACCGCGGAGGACGGTAGCGTCCCGGCCGTCGATCGCCACCTGCTCAACGTCGCCGGCCACGATCCGGAGGCCGCGATGGACGCGGACGACGCAGCGGACGAAACGGCCGACGACGAACCGTCCGCCTGATCCATCCGGGCCGATGAAAACGCCGACCTCCGGGTCGGCGTTTTTCTTTCTGGGGCCTGCGACGACGCGGCGTCGCGCGGGGTGAATTCTTCATCACCGCGGAAGCGCGACCGGGGTCAAGGTTCGCTGGCAGCCGCCGTTAGGCTGTCGAGAGGAGCCGATCGACCGCCGCATGCGCAGCCAGACCGACCTACGCCGGAAACATGTCCCGATCGCCGCGACGCCGGCCGGTCGCGGTCCGCGCCGTCTCCGGAGCCTTGCGCGATGAAGGGCACGACGACGGCAGCGATCGAGTTCCGCCAGGAACTCCGCATCACGACCGCCGGCCTGGAGCGCGGCATGTTCGTGAGCGAACTCGACCGGCCTTGGCTCGGCAGCGGGTTCGCGTTCGAAGGCGTGCTGGTCGAGAGCGACGACGACCTGCGTCGCATCCAGGCGATGTGCAGGCACGTCAGCGTCGACATCGCGCGCGGCAAGGCCCCATCGCCGCACCACGTGGTGTTCGATACCGAATCACAGGCGGAGATCGCCGCGCCCGTTGTGCCGCCGACGTCCTCGGGCCCGTTCCGTTCGATCCTCTCGCGCGTGTTCGGCGCGGAGACGGTCGCCGCCGAGAAGGCACACGAAACGCTCGAAGCCGGCGTGCGCGACGTCATGGACGGCCTGCGTACCGGCGGCAAGCTCGATGCCGACAAGCTGCGCGAGGGCGTCGACACGATGCTCGACTCGATCACCCGCAACCCGACGGCGTTGCCATGGGTGATGGAGATGCGCCGCAAGGGCGACTACGTCTACCAGCACGGCATCGCCTGTTCGATCTGGGCAGCGGCGTTCGGTCGCCACCTCGGGCTCGAGCGCGACGACCTGCGCGACCTCGCCCTCGGCGCGCTGCTGTGCGACGTCGGCAAGGTGCGGCTGCCGGATTCGCTGCTGTCGAAGGTCGGCGCGATCGATGACGAAGACCGGCGTCGACTGCGTTCGCACGTCGACGAGAGCCGCAGCATCATCGACCAGACGCCGGGCCTGTCGACGGTGGTGCACCAGATCGTCGAGCACCACCACGAACGCCATGACGGCTCGGGCTATCCGGCCGGCCTGCAGGGCGCTGGGATCCCGATGTTCGCGCGCATCGCCGGCATGGTGGACAGCTACGACGCGATGGTCAGCCAGCGCCCGTACGCGCGCGTGCGCTCGCCGCACGAAGCGGTGATGGAGCTCTACGAGACGCGCGACAAACTGTTCCAGGCCGAACTCGTCGAGCAGTTCATCCGCACCTGCGGCGTGTATCCGACCGGCACGCTGGTCGAGTTGTCGGACGGAACGGTCGGCGTGGTGATGTCGGTCAACACGCTCAAGCGCCTGCGGCCGAGCGTCATGCTGATCCTCGGGCCGGACAAGCAGCCGCTCGCCGAGTTCAGGCTGGTCGACCTGGCCGAAGTTGCGAACGATGCCAACGGCGCGCCGCTCAACGTGCGTGGTGGGCTGCCCGCCGGCGCGTACGGCGTCGATCGCGCCGCGCTGTTCCTGGACTGACCGCATGCTCGTCGCCAACGACGAACTGACCGGCCTGCGCGACCGGCGTACGTTCCTGTCGCTGCTCGGCCGACAGGTGGTGCACGCCGCCGAGAAGCGCGTCCCGATGGCATTGCTGGTCATCGACATCGACGGCTTCGCGCAGATCAACGGCGTGCACGGCTTCGCGATGGGCGACCGCCTGCTTGCCCATCTCGCGCAGCAGTTGCAGTTCGTAACGCGCCCGCAGGATTACGCCGCGCGCATCGGCGACAACCGCTTCGCGCTGATCCTGACCGGCATGATGAATGCGGGCCATGTCGAACTCGCAGTGCAGAAGCTGTTCCGCGTGCTCGCGCGGCCGATGCGCGAAGGGCAGGCGGAGCTGCACGTTCCGGTGACCGTCGGCGTCGCGATGGCGCCGCGTCATGCGACGCATTCGGAGTTCCTGCTTCGTCGCGCCGAAGCCGCGTTGTCGCGCGCACGTCGTGCCGGCGTTCGCCACATGTTCGCGCCGGACACCGCGGGCGACGTCGACATCTCCGACCAGTGGGATCTCGAAGTGCAACTCGGCGGTGCGATCGAGCGCGGCGAGATGTCGCTCAGTTTCCAGCCCAAGCTCGATGCCGCCACGTTGCAACCGGTCGGCGCCGAAGCCTTGATGCGCTGGAACAGCAGCACGCGCGGCATGGTGTCGCCGGCGGTGTTCATTCCGGTCGCCGAGCGCATCGGCCACATCAAGAAGCTCACCGTGTGGGCGCTCAACACCGCGCTGCGCCAGGCGTCGCAGTGGACGTTCCCGTCGGGGCCGCCGTCGGTGTCGATCAACATCCCGGGCATGCTCGCGACCGAGCCCGACCTGCCCGAACTCGTCGAGAACGCGCTGCGCCTGTGGGGCGACGGCGTGCAACTCATCGTCGAGATCACCGAAAGCTCGCTGATGGATGCGCGCGCCGCGTTCCCGATCCTCGAGCGCATTCGCGCACTCGGTGCGCGTATCTCGATCGACGACTTCGGCACCGGCTATTCGTGCCTCGCCTACTTCCGCAACATTCCGGCGGACGAATTGAAGATCGACCGTTCGTTCGTCACCGAGCTGGCGACCGATCCGTCCTGCGCCGACATCATCCGGTTCGTCGTCGACCTCGCGCATCGCTTCGGCCTGACGGTCGCGGCGGAGGGCATCGAGGACGAGGCGACGCGCGATCGCCTGGCGTCGCTCGGCTGCGACGTGCTGCAGGGCTATCTGTTCGCCAAGCCGATGCCGTCGGCCGACCTGACGCGCTGGCTTGGCGCGCATCGAAACGAGTCCGTTTCGTCCACCGATTGACGTATCGCCGCCGTCCGTCGGCATGCGTTTTCGCGCGTTTGCGGATGCCTATACT
This sequence comes from Lysobacter claricitrinus, assembly GCF_045866565.1. Taxonomy (NCBI): domain Bacteria; kingdom Pseudomonadati; phylum Pseudomonadota; class Gammaproteobacteria; order Lysobacterales; family Lysobacteraceae; genus Lysobacter; species Lysobacter claricitrinus. Next base: position 721,952 of record NZ_BAAFZV010000002.1, read on the forward strand.
GCGTGCATTCTCGATGGGGGCACGCATGCCACGCATGCAACGCGCGGACGGATCCGCAGCCTCGCGCCGCATCGGCGCGATGATCTTGATGTGTCTTGTTCTGGCGATCGGGCTCGGGGCGTGCAAGCGCGATACCGACGGCGAGTTGCCGACGCCTGGCGGCGAGGCGATCCGCGCCAGGCGCGTCGCGGCGGGCGAGTTCGGCATCGCCTCGGTCTACCCCGACAAGTCCGACGACGAACTGGCCATCGCGGTCGAGTTCAGCCGCCCGCTCGCACCCACGCAACCATTCGACGGCCTGATCGTCGTGCGCGACGACAAGGGCGGGCGCGTGGACGGCGGCTGGGTGCTGGACGAGGGTGCGAAGATCCTGCGCTTCCCGCATGTCGAGCCGAGCCGGCACTACCTCGTCGTCGCGTACCCGGGGCTGACCGCCGCCGACGGCAGTCGCATCGGCAGCCAACTCGAACGCAAGGTCTACACGGGCCCGCTCGATCCCGTGGTCGGATTCGCGTCGCAGGGGAGCGTGCTGCCCGCGCGCGAAACACGCGGGCTGCCGGTGGTGTCGATCAACGTGCCCGAGGTGGACGTCGAGTTCCTGCGCGTTCGCGACGGCGAGCTTCCGAAGTTCTTCGCCGAGTACCAGCGCGGCGGCCGCCGCGGCAGCTGGGACCTCGACAACGACGGTCGCGAGCACCGCGCGCTGTCGCGCATCGCCGACCCCGTCTACGTCAACCGGTTCGTGCTGGGCGGCAAGGCCAACGAACGCGTGCTGACCTACCTGCCGATCCAGGACATCAAGGAACTGCAGGAGCCCGGCCTGTACTTCGCGGTGATGAAGAAGTCGGGCGCGTTCAAGGACGACTTCGAGACCGCGTTCTTCACCGTCAGCGACCTCGGCCTGCACGCGCGCGCCTACAAGGACCGCCTGTTCGTCCACACCGCATCGCTGCTCGATGGTTCCGGCACGGGCGGCGTCGACCTGCGCGTTCTCGACGCCGCCGGCAACCCGGTGTTCAAGGGCACCACCGACTCCAACGGCAACGCGTTGCTTGACTACAAGCTCGACGCCGCGCACGTGCTGATCGCGCGCCGCGGCAGCGACGTCACCATGCTGCCGTTCAACCAGCCGGCGCTCGACCTGTCCGAGTTCGCGGTGGCCGGTCGCGAGCAGGCGTGGTTCGACGTGTTCGCATGGGCGGGACGCGACCTGTATCGCCCCGGCGAAACCGTGCATCTGTCCGCGCTGCTTCGCGACCACGACGGCAATCCGCTGGTCATCGCCGCCGGCAAGAAGGCCCAGCCCGTCTACGTGCGTTACGTGCAGCCCGACGGCAAGACGCTGATCGAATCGCGCCTGCAGCCTGACGCGCAGGGCTACGTGCGCCAGGACCAGCTGATTCCGGAGGACGCGCCCACGGGCCGCTGGCGCGTCGAGTTCCGCACCGATCCGGGCAGCAAGGAGGCCGTCGACGGCATGACCCTACGCGTCGAGGAGTTCCTGCCCGAACGCCTGAAGCTCGACCTCACCGCGCAACCGGTCGTCGCACCCGGCCAGCCGCTCAAGCTGCACGTGCAGAGCGGTTACCTGTACGGCGCGCCGGCCGCCGGCAACCGCTTCACCGCGCGGCTCGCGATCGCCGTCGAACAGCATCCGCTCGAGAAGTTGCCCGGCTACTTCTTCGGCGACGCCACGTTGCAACTGCCGGACAAGGCCGACGATGTCGTCGACACCACGCTCGACCCGAACGGCCGTTTCGATGTCGACATCGCGCTGCCGAAGGAAGCGAAGCCCGTTTCCCCGATCGCGCTGATGCTGAGCGGCAGCGTGTACGAAACGGGTGGCCGCACGGTCAACCGCAGCGTCAAGCGCGTGATGTGGCCGGCGGACGCGCTGGTGGGCGTACGCCCGATGTTCGACCCGGACGACGGCGCGAGCGCGAACGCGTCGGCGCGCTTCCAGATCGTTCGCATGGATGCGCAGGGCCGTCCGCGTCCGGCCAGCGGCCTGCGCGTCACGCTGGTGCGCGAGCGCCGCGACTACCACTGGGATTACGACGAGGACAACGGCTGGGACTACGCGTTCACCCGACGCTTCGAGAACGTGCAGACGCGCAGCGTCGACGTCGGCAACGACGCTGCGAGCATCGATTTCCCGGTGGAGTGGGGCGACTACCGCGTCGATGTGTACGACCCGCAGACCAAGCTGACATCGCGCTATCCGTTTACCGCCGGGTGGAGCTGGAACGACGAGAACCGTGGGCTCGACGCGCGCCCCGACAAGGTCAAACTCGCGCTCGACAAGACCGGCTATCGCGCCGGCGACACGCTCAAGGTCACCGTCACGCCGCCCAATCCGGGCCGCGGCCTGCTGATCGTGGAGTCGGATCACATGCTGTACGTGCAGTCGGTCGACGTGAAAGCCGGCAGCACCTTCGAAATTCCTGTGACGAAGGACTGGGAGCGCCACGACGTCTACGTGACGGCGCTCGTGTTCCGCGGTGGCAGTGCGGTCAGCAAGGTCACACCGGCGCGTGCGGTCGGTGTCGCCTACGTGCCGATGGATCGCCGCGACCGCCGCGTCGCGGTCGGCATCGCCGTTCCCGCGAAGATGCGACCGGAGCGCGACCTGCCGGTCACGATCGCCGTGCCGCAACTTGCGGGGCAACGCGCGAACGTAGTGGTGTCGGCGGTCGACGTGGGCATCCTCAACATCACGCAGTTCCCCGTCCCCGACGCCGCGAAGCACTTCTTTGCGCAGCGCCGGCTCGGCGTCGACGCCTACGACATCTACGGGCGCGTGATTGAAAGCTTCGACGGCGGTACCGCGCGCCTGAAGTTCGGTGGCGACATGGCGCTGCCGGCGTTGCCACAGGCACGACGACCGACCGCGCACGTGCAGACGGTGGACCTCTTCGCCGGGCCTGTCGCGCTCGACGCGAAAGGCATCGCGCGCCTGCGCCTGCCGGTGCCCGACTTCAACGGCACGTTGCGCGTGTCCGCGGTGGTGTATTCGGGCGGCCGCTACGGAAGCGTCGCCAAGGAAAGCATCGTCCGCGCGCCGATCCTGGCGGAGCCGAGCATGCCGCGCGTGCTCGCTCCGGGCGACACCAGCCGCGTCACGCTCGACGTGCAGAACTTCACAGGCCACGCCGGCACGTTCCACGTCAACGTCGATTCGACCGGCCCGCTTGCCATCACCGAAGGCGCGCGAAACGTCACGCTCGCAGCGGAGCAGAAGCTGTCGCTGACCTTCCCGCTGACCGCGAAGGAGGGCTTCGGCACCGGTCGCGTGCGAATCCGCGTCGATGGAAACGCGTCGCGCGTGGATCGTGGCTTCGACCTGCCGGTTCGCCCCGCATGGCCGCAGGTGGTTCGTACGCAGACGTCGACGGTGGAAGCGCCCGCATCGCTCACGCTGCCGGCGAACATGGCCGACGGGCTCATTGCCGATTCGGTGGCGGCGCGACTCACCGTGAGCCCGGTCCCGCCGATTCCATTCGCTGCTGCGTTGCAGGGCGCGCTCGACTATCCCTACGGCTGCATCGAGCAGACCACGAGCAAGGGCTACGCGGCACTGATGCTCGACGACGCGACGGCACGCATGCTCGGCGTGCCGGGCCTGGATGCGAAGAAGCGACTTGCACGCATGAACGGCGCGTTCGCGCGCATCTCGGGCATGCAGGTCGCGTCCGGCCACTTCTCGATGTGGGGCGCTGACGACGACAGCGTCAATCCGCTGATCACACCGTACGTCGCCGAGTTCCTGCTCGACGCGCGCGACGCCGGCTTCGCCATTCCGGACAACGTGCTGCAGAAGGCGTTGAAGGCGATGAGCGACGACCTGCTCGGCGGCAGCAGCGGCTTCTACGGCTACGACAACCGCGAACACCTGCGCTTCGCCTACCAGGCACATGCCGGTTACGTGCTCGCGCGCGTCAACCGTGCGCCCCTCGGCACATTGCGCGGGCTGTACGACAACGACCGCAAGCAGAGCATCACCGGCCTGCCGCTGGTGCACCTGGGCCTCGCGCTCGCGCTGCAGGGTGATCGTGCGCGCGGCGTGCGCGCGATCCAGGACGGGTTCGATCGCGATCCCGATGCGCGGCCGTCCTACCTCGGCGATTACGGCAGCCGCGTTCGTGACGACGCACTGATGCTGGCGCTGACGCGTCGTCATGGGCTCGCACCGAAAGCGTTCGACACGCGCCTGATGGCGCTCGTTCGCGAGATCGATTCGCGTCGCTCGCCCTACGGCATCTATTTCAGTACGCAGGAGCAGGTGGCGCTGGCGCGTCTTGGCAAACAGCTGATGGTCGATACGTCGCGGCAGGTCGTCGGCACCTGGCGTGTCGCCGGTGCGACCACGCCGGTGCCCGGCGCAAAGCTGCAGGCGCGCCTCTTCGATATCGATGCACTGCGCGGCGGCGTGGCGTTCGCGCCCACCGGCACGGGCACGCTGTACGGCACCGTTGATATCGCCGGCATTCCGCGCGACCCGCCGGCGTTCGACGATTCGCGCATCGGCATCGTCCGTCACTGGTACACGCCCGATGGCCAGCCGTGGAATGGCGGCAAGCTCGAGGAGGGCGACGCACTGATCGTGTCGGTGTCGATCACACCGCAGGACGACGTGCCGGACGCGCTGTTCACCGACCTGCTGCCGGCCGGCCTCGAGATCGAGAACTTCAACCTCGGCGACGAGAAGCAGTGGGCCGACGTCAGCATCGACGGCATCGAACTCGCCGACCGCAAGGACGCAGCGGAAGTGAAGCACGAAGAGTTCCGCGACGACCGCTACGTTGCCGCTCTCAAACTTTCGGCCGGCGACACGTCGCGCGTGTTCTATCTGGTGCGCGCGGTTACGCCCGGCACTTACACGGTGCCGCCGCCGCTGGTCGAGGACATGTACCGTCCGTGGATCCGCGGTGTCGGCAAATCGGTGCCGGCGAAGATCGGCGTGGTCGAGCCGGGTCGCTGACGGCGCGACCTTCGCAATACGCCGCCGTGCACGTGACTGACACGTCGCGGCGGGCGGAGAAGTGGAAGTCCTGATGTTTAGTACGTGGCGTTCGGTGTTGATCGGCAGTGATCGCCGCGGCCGCGCATTGCGCGCGATGCTGGCGATCGAGCTGCTGCTGGTCGCGGCGATGCTGCTCGACCTCGCGTTCCCGTTGCCGCCGCCGAATCCACGCGACGGCGGTGCCGTCGTGCTCGCGCGCGACGGCACGCCGCTGCGCGCGTTCGCCGACAGCCGCGGCGTCTGGCGCTATCCGGTGCGCGCCGACGCGATATCGCCGCTCTACCTGCAGGCACTGATCGGGTACGAGGACCGCTGGTTCTGGCGGCATCCCGGCGTCAATCCGTACGCGCTCGGTCGCGCTGGCTGGCAGATGCTGCGCTACCGGCACGTCGTGTCCGGCGGGTCGACGCTGACCATGCAGGTCGCGCGCATCCTCGACCCGCATCCGCGCGACCTCGGTGGCAAGCTGCGCCAGCTGTTCCGTGCGGCGCAGCTCGAAGTGCATGTCGGCAAGCGCGGCATCCTGCAGCTGTATCTCGACCACGCGCCGTTCGGTGGTGCGATCGAAGGCGTGGAAGCCGCGAGCTGGGCCTATCTCGGCAAACCGAGTTCACGCCTGTCGCACGCCGAAGCGGCGTTGCTCACCGTGCTCCCGCAGGCGCCGAGTCGGCTGCGCCCCGATCGCCATCCCGACGCCGCGCGCGTGGCGCGCGACAAGGTGCTGGCGCGCATGGCCGCGCTCGGCGTCTGGTCGGCCGCCGACGCACGCGACGCGCGCATCGAACCCGTCGTCGCGCGCTCGCTGCAGGCGCCACGCCTCGCGCCGTTGCTGGCGCAGCGGCTGCGAAGCGCGTCGCCGCACGAAGCGCGTATCGCATCGACCATCGACCTCGACCTGCAACGCGTCGTCGAGGATCGCGTCGCTGCGTATTTCTCGACGCTTCCCGAGCGAACGTCCGCCGCGTTGCTGGTGGTCGACAACACCACGATGGAAGCGCGCGCCTATGTCGGTTCCATCGACATCGCCGACAGCGCGCGCCTCGGCCACGTCGACATGGTGCGCGCATGGCGGTCACCGGGTTCCACGCTCAAGCCGTTCCTGTACGGCATGGCGCTCGACGATGGATTGATCCATTCCGAAAGCCTGCTCGTCGACGCGCCGCAGTCGTTCGGTGATTACCGGCCCGGAAATTTCGACGCCGCGTTCAACGGGCCGATCGGTGCGGCGGAAGCGCTACGGTTGTCGCTCAATGTGCCGGCGGTCGACCTGCTCGATCGCCTTGGCCCGGTGAAGTTCGACGCGCGACTGCAACACGCGGGTCTGCGCCTGAAGTGGCCGGACGGCGCATCGCCGAACCTGTCGATGATCCTCGGCGGCACGGGCGCGAAGCTCGAGGATCTCGTCGGCGCTTACGCCTCGCTTGCGCGCGGCGGCGTGGCGGGACGCGTGCGTTACACGCCGCGCGACCGGCGCATCGATCGCCGCGTCATGAGCGAAGGCGCCGCGTGGATCATCCGCGACATTCTCGAACGCACGCCGCGCCCGGGCAGCGTCGGCGACCTGTTCGATGCGCGCGGCCGCACGCCGCTCGCGTGGAAGACCGGCACCAGCTATGGCTATCGCGACGCCTGGGCGCTAGGCGCGACGCCTGCGTACACCATCGGCGTGTGGGTGGGGCGCCCGGACGGTACGCCGATGCCCGGCCAGTACGGCGCGGTGACCGCACTGCCGCTGCTGTTCGAGATCGTCGACAGCCTGCCGCACTCGCGCAATGCGTCGGTCGCGAGGAAACCCGCGTCGGTGTCGGAAGTCGATGTGTGCTGGCCGCTCGGTGTTCCGGCCGACGCGCAACCTGCCGCGCTCTGCCATCGGCGCATGACGGCGTGGTCGCTCGACGGCACCGTGCCGCCGACGTTGCCGGAACGCCAGGCGCGCGCATGGAATGCGGGTCGCGAGGACATCGACGTCGATGCGACGTCGGGCCTGCGCGTGTCTGCCGATTGCTCCAAGCCGCACGCGCGTCGTGCGACCTCGCTCGCGCGGTGGCCCGTGCTCGCGTCGCCGTGGCTGACGCAGCGCGAGCGCGAAGCGTCGTCGCTGCCCGCGCTTTCACCCGACTGCAGCGACGACGGCCGCGCCGCCGCGATCACCCTGCACATCGACGGCGTGCGCGACGGCGCGGGCCTCGCATCGGGCGACGGAAAACCGGTGCACGTCGAAGTGCGCGCACTCGGAACCAACGACGACGTGCGCTGGCTGCTCGACGGACGCTTCGTCGCGCAGACGACCGGTGCGTCGACGCTGCCGTTGCAGTTCGCCGACCGCGGCACGCACGTGCTGACCGCGCTCGCGCAGGGCGGTGCGTGGGCGCGGATCTCGTTCGACGTGTTGTCGCGCTAGGCGTTACGCGGTCGCTTCGAGCAGGTTCTCGGCGGTCGACACGCGGAACTCGCCGGGCGCTTCGACGAACAGCTGTTCGATCACACCATCGGCGACGACCATCGCGAAACGCTTGGAGCGGATGCCCATGCCATAGGCCGAGGCGTCGAGGTCCAACCCCAGCGCGCGCGACAGTTCGGCGTTGCCGTCGGCCACCATGCGCATGCCGTCGGGCACGCCGGCGCTGCGCATCCAGGCCTGCATCACGAACGGGTCGTTCACCGCCATGCACGCGACGTCGTAGCCACGACGACGGAATTCGTCGAAATGCTCGATGAAACCCGGCAGGTGACGTTCGGAACAGGTTGGCGTGAACGCGCCGGGCACCGCGAACACCACGGATTTGCCGGTGCCGAACAGCGACAACGTGTCGGTCTTTTCGATGCCGTTCGAGGTGATCTGCTGGACCACGACTTCGGGAATGCGGTCGCCGGGCTGGGCCATGGGGGTGCTCCTGTCGGATGTCTGAACGCAGTGTACGGCGCGCAGCCGACGGGCGGGCGGGGTCTTGAAACCTGCGGCGTTGCCACTAGCTATCGCGGCAGAGCGGCACCGCCGCCATTCCACGATGAGGAGATCGGCCATGAGCCTGAACCAGTATCCGCAGCAGCGTCCGGGCCCGCAGCTCCAGGACGAGTTCAAGCAGCTCTTCGAACGCTTCTTCAACCTCAACGAGACCGGCAACGACGAATCGTCGGTGGTGACCAGCCAGTGGGCGCCGCGCGTCGACATCGTCGAGGAGCCCAACCGCTTCGTGATCTGCGCCGATCTTCCGGGCGTCGATCCGCACGATGTCGAAGTGCTGATGGACAAGGGCATCCTGTCTATCCGCGGCGAGCGCAAGAGCGAGATCAACGCGCAGACGGGCCGCTATTCGCGCGTCGAGCGTCGCTACGGCATGTTCCATCGCCGCTTCGCGCTGCCCGACAGCGCCGACGCCGAGGGCATCACTGCGAACGGCCGCAACGGCGTGCTGGAAATCAGCATTCCCAAGCGTCCGGAAACCACCCCGCGTCGCATCCAGGTAGGCGCCAACGCGCAGGGCGAGGCCACCCGACAGTAAGCACGTGCGCGTGTGCGATCCGGGCGGCGCCGGAACACGGCGTCGTTCCGGACGGGCCACTACACTGACGGCCCGTCGGCGGCGCCTGCCCGCCGTTTCCACGATCCGCGGAGCGCTGGATGCAGTTCAAGGACTACTACGAGACGCTCGGCGTCGAACCCAGCGCGGGCGACGCCGAGATCAAGACGGCCTACCGGCGGCTGGCGCGCAAGTACCACCCCGACGTCAGCAAGGAAAAGGACGCCGAGGACCGCTTCAAGGCGGTGAACGAGGCCTACGAGGCGCTGCGCGACCCCGCCAAGCGCAAGGCCTATGACCAGCTCCGTGCGCGCGGCTACCGGCCGGGCGACGACGTGCAGCCGGGCCCGCAGGATTTCGGCGACTTCGGCGGTGGCGTCGATTTCGACGAGATCTTCGCTGGCGGCGGTGCGGGCGGCGGCTTCAGCGACTTTTTCGAAGGGCTGTTCGGCCAGTCGCGTCGCGGTGGCGGGCGTCCCGGGCCCGGCATGGGACGCGGCCCGGCGCCGCGCCGCGATACGCGCGCGAAGCTCGCCGTGCCGCTGGAGTCGGTATACGAGGGCAAGTCCGTGCGCATCAGCGTCGGCGGTCGCACGCTCGACGTGCGCGTGCCCAAGGGCGTGCGCGAAGGGCAGGTCATCCGGCTCGCGGGGCAGGGCTCGTCCGGCGGCGACCTGCTGCTCGAAGTCGAATACGCCGCGCATCCGAATTTCGAAGTCGACGGCCGCAACGTCATCCACGTCCTGCAGGTAGCGCCCTGGGAGGCGGCACTGGGCGCGACGTTGCACGTGCCCACGCTCGGTGGTGACGTCGAACTGCGCATCCCCCCGAACTCCGACGCGGGCCGCAAGTTGCGACTGCGCGGTCGCGGGCTGCCGGGCGATCCGCCGGGCGACCAGCTCGTCGAACTGGAGATCACCGCGCCGCGCGCGCATTCGGTCGGCCAGATCCAGGCGTACGAAGCGTTGCGCGACGCGTTCGCGGGCGAGCGCGACTGACGTCGCCGCTGCATCATCGACCAGGAAAAAGGCCGCGCATTGCGCGGCCTTTTCTTTCGACACGTACGACGGTCAGCCCGGCATCAACTGCCCGATGATCTCGGCCAAGTCGTTGTCGTTGAACGGCTTGGTGATATAGGCCTTCGCGCCCTGGCGCATGCCCCACATGCGGTCGGTGTCCTGGTCCTTGGTCGTCACCAGCACCACCGGAATGTGCTTGGTCGACGGTTCACGCGAGATCGCGCGCGTGGCCTGGAAGCCGTTGAGGTTCGGCATCACCACGTCCATCAGGATGAGGTCCGGAAGTTCGCGCTTCGCGGCTTCGACACCGGCGGCGCCGTCTTCGGCGGTCAGGGCTTCATGCCCGAGTTTCTCGACGAGGCGTCGGATGCCCATCAGCTGGGAGGGCGAGTCGTCGACGATCAGGATTCGGGCCATGGTGCGCTCTCGGATGTTGGCGCGATTGTAACGGCCCGGCGTGTCGGGACGGCAAGCTCAGAGGCGAACCAGCGTCCTGCCGAACGATCCGCCGGCCAGCATGCCGTCGAAAACGCCCGGCAGGCCGTCGAGGTCGACCTCGCGGGTGAGGATGCGGTCGAGATGCGCAGGCTTCCAGTCGGAGGCCAGGTGCGCCCAGACCTGTTCACGAATGCCGCGCGCGGTACCCGCCGAGGCCACGCCCAGCAGCGACACGCCGCGGATGATGAACGGCATGACGGTGGTCGGCAGGTCGGGCGACGCCGCGAGCCCGGCGCTGGTGACGTTGCCGTAGGGCGCGGTCTGCGCGAGCAGGCTGGCCAGCATCGCGCCGCCGACGTTGTCGAGGCCGCCGCCGAAACGTGCGGTCTCCATCGGGCGCCTGGTGGCGAGCGCATCGCGCGGCAACACGTCGGTGGCCCCGAGCGTGCGCAGGTAGTCGGCATGTTCGGGCTTGCCGCTGATCGCGTGCACCTTGAAGCCGGCACGCGTAAAGATGTCGACCGCCAACGAGCCGACGCCACCGGTCGCGCCGGTCACCGCGAGCGGGCCGTGTCCCGGCGTCTGCCCGTTCTCCAGCATCCGGTACAGCGCGAGCGCGGCGGTGAACCCCGCAGTGCCGAGAATCATCGCTTCGCGCAGGTCCAGCCCAGCGGGCAGGGGAATCGTCCAGTCGGCTTCGAGTCGCGCGTACTCGCCGTAGCCGCCATCCCGCGTTTCGGACAGCCCGCTACCGGTGACGAGCACCGCATCGCCTTCGCGATAACGCGCGTCGCGACTTTCGACCACGTGTCCGGCGACGTCGATGCCGCCCACCAGCGGTGCGCGACGCAGGATCTTGCCCTTGCCGGTGCCGGCCAGCGCGTCCTTGTAGTTCACCGACGAATACGCGGTGCGGATGACGACTTCGCCGGGCGCGAGATCGTCGATCGAAATCGTTTCGACGCCCGCGCGATAGCCGCGATCGTCGTCGTGGATGCGGAAGGCGCGGAAGCTGCTCGGGCTCATCGTGGGTCTCGTGTCGTGCTCAGCGGATTTCGCGGCGACGCTTTTCGTCCATCCACTTGTCGGCCTGCGCGGGCTTGTACGCGCGCATCCACTCCAGCATCGCGTCCATGTCGTCGCCGTGCCACAGGTCGCTGCGCTGCTCCGGGTGCAGGAAACGCTCGGCGACCATGCGATCGAGCATCGACATCAGCGGTACGTAGAAGCCGTCGATGTCGAGGAACGCGCACGGACGGTCGCCGAGGCCGAGCTGGCGCCACGTCAGCATCTCGAACATCTCGTCGAGCGTGCCGAAGCCGCCGGGCAGGGCGATGAACGCATCCGACAGGTCGAACATGCGCGCCTTGCGCGTGTGCATGTCCGCGACGACCTCCAGACGCGTCAGGCCGCGGTGCGCGACTTCCCAGTTGACCAGTTGCTCCGGAATCACGCCGATCACTTCACCGCCGGCCGCCAGCGCGGCATCGGCGACGATGCCCATCAGCCCGACGTTGCCGCCGCCATAGACGACGGCGACGCCGTCCTGCGCGAGGCGACGTCCGAGCGCTGCCGCGCGCTCGGCATAGATCGGACGATTGCCCGCATTGGAGCCGCAGTACACGCACACGGAACGCAGTTGACGCATCAGCTATTGCTCTCCATCAGCACGATGCCGGACATCCGGCGCATCGCGTCGCGCTTCTCGCGCGGTTGCAGTTTCGAAAGCGCGACCCACAGCGGTGCGAACGGCACCGTCCGATTGAGGCGCAGGGATTCGTCCCACATCGAGCGGAACTCGCGTTCGCGCCAACCCGTGGGCGCAAACCATGCGGTGCCTTCGGCAGGTGCGAACCGGAACGGCGCGTTGCCCGCGGCAAGCTTCTTGTCGAGGTGTTTGGTGTAGCGCTTGAGCAGCAGCGGCGACGCGAGATCGCTCAGCCACCAGCGCGCGTGAGCGACGTCGTGCAGGTCGCGCGCGAGCGCGGCGACGTCGTCGGGTTCGAGGTAGACCAGCAGACCTTCGGTGACGACGAGGACCGGTCCGGTCGTCGCGGCGTCGGAGAACAACGCGCGACGGGCTTCCGCGTCGCGCAGGTCGGCGGCGTGGAATTCGAGCCGGCAGCGCGGCGTCTCGCTCGCCATCGCGTCGCGGAAGTACGCGAGCATGTCGGGCAGGTCGACGTGCATCCAGCGCAGGTCGGCGGGCAGGTCGAGGCGATAGGGGCGCGCATCGAGTCCGGCGGCGAGGTTGAGCACCGTGCGTGCGCCCTCGCCGATGCAACGCATGACGATCTCGTCCATCACCGCGGTGCGAACGATCATCGGCCACGCCATGGAGCGGCCGCGCGGCATGTCGCGCACGATCGCTTCGCCGCGCTCGCCGCCGAGGCGTCGCGCATACGGGTCGTGGAAGATCGCGTCGCTGCGCTCGCTTTCCATCGCGCGGTAGATCGCGACCCAGCGGGCGGTGTCGGAGACGTTGCGGACGGGTGTTTCGTCGGACATGGCGGGCTCCGGAAACGACGAGGCCGCCATCATCGCAGGATGACGGCGGCCCCGGGTAACGCGAATGCGACGGTCAGTTCGCCTTGTGGATGGCGCGCTTGTGGACGGCCATCGCGGCGTCGTGCACGGCTTCCGACAGCGACGGATGCGCGTGGCAGATGCGGGCGAGATCGTCCGCAGAACCCTTGAACTCCATCGTCAGCACGCCTTCGTGCACGAGCTCGGACACGTTCGCGCCGACCAGGTGCATGCCCAGCACAGTGTCGGTTTCCGCATGCGCGAGCACCTTCACGAAGCCCGCCGGCTCGGCCATGGCGACCGCGCGACCGACCGCCGCGAACGGGAAGCTGCCTGCCTTGTACGGGGTGCCTTCCGCCTTGAGCTGCTCTTCGGTCTTGCCGACCCAGGCGATCTCCGGCTCGGTGTAGATCACCCACGGGATCGTGTCGAAGTTGACGTGGCCCGGCAGGCCCGCGATCAGCTCGGCCACCGCGATGCCTTCCTCGAAACCCTTGTGCGCAAGCATCGGCCCGCGCACGCAGTCGCCGACCGCCCAGACGCCGTCGACGCCGGTGTGGCAGTGCTCATCGACTTCGATCTGGCCGCGCTCGTTGACCTTGACGCCGGTACCGTCGGCCAGCAGGCCCTTGGTCGCAGCGCGGCGGCCCACGGCCACCAGCAGCTTGTCGACGACGAGCTCCTGCGTCGCGCCCTTGTCGTCGGTGTAGCTGACGTGCACGCCGTCCTTCTTGACCTCGGTGTTCGAGACCTTGCAGCCGAGGCGGATGTCGAGGTTCTGCTTCTTGAACTCGCGCGCGGCGACCTTGCCGACTTCGGCGTCGGCCGCGGCAAGGAAGGTCGGCAGGCCTTCGAGGATCGTCACCTGCGAACCGAGGCGGTTCCACACGCTGCCGAGCTCGAGGCCGATCACGCCCGCGCCGATCACGCCGAGGCGCTTCGGCACTTCGGTGAAATCCAGCGCGCCGACGTTGTCGACGATGTGCTCGCCGAACTTCGCGAACGGCAGTTCGATCGAATCCGAACCCGCGGCGATGATGACGTTCGTGCCCTTGAGCTCGACCGTCGTGCCGTCGTGCTGCTTCACGCTGACGACGTTGCCCGGCTGCAGCTGGCCGAAGCCGTAGAACGCGGTGATCTTGTTCGCCTTGAACAGCGCCGCGATGCCGCCGGTGAACTGCTTGACGATCTTGTCCTTGCGACCAACCATCGTGCCGACGTCGATCTTCGCGTTCTCGAACGCGATGCCGTGCTGGTCGAAGATGTGGCTCATGTTCCAGAACTGGCGCGACGAATCGAGCAGCGCCTTGGACGGAATGCAGCCCACGCGCAGGCAGGTGCCGCCGAGTGCCGGCTGGCCATCCTTGCCGAGCGCGGCGTCGATGCACGCGGTCTTGAGGCCGAGCTGCGCGGCGCGGATCGCGGCGTGGTACCCCGCCGGGCCGGCGCCGATGACGACGACGTCGAATTGCTGTTGTTCGCTCATCTCAGATATTCCTTGTTCGCCTGATGCAAAGGCCCCGCGCGGTGGCGGGGCCGTCGGGCATTACATGCCCAGCAGCATGCGGTGCGGGTTCTCGAGCTGGTTCTTGATGTCGACCAGGAACAGGACCGCGTCCTTACCGTCGATGATGCGGTGGTCGTAGCTCAGCGCGATGTACATCATCGGCGCCGCGACGACCTGGCCGTTCTCGACGATCGCGCGCTCCTTGATGGCGTGCATGCCGAGGATCGCGCTCTGCGGCGGGTTGACGATCGGCGTCGACATCAGCGAACCGAAGGTGCCACCGTTGGTGATCGTGAACGTGCCGCCCTGCAGGTCGTCGAGGCCGAGCTTGCCGTCGCGTGCTTTCTTGGCGTAGTCGGCGATGCCCTTCTCGATGTCGGCGAACGACATGCGCTCGACGTTGCGCAGCACCGGCGTCACCAGGCCCTTGTCGGTCGACACCGCGATCGAGATGTCGGCATAGCCGTGATAGATCACGTCGTTGCCGTCGACCGAGGCGTTGATGATCGGATGGCGCTGCAGCGCGTTCGCCGCGGCCTTGGCGAAGAAGCTCATGAAACCGAGCTTGATGCCGTTGGCCTTGACGAAGTCGTCCTGCAGCTCCGTGCGCATCGCCATGACCTTGCCGAGGTTGACCTCGTTGAAGGACGTGAGCATCGCGATGGAGTTCTTCGACTGCATCAGGCGCTCGGCAATGCGCGCGCGCATGCGCGTCATCGGCACGCGCTCTTCCGGACGCGCGCCGCCCGCGGCGCCGACGCCACCGGACTTCGCGTAGTTGACGATGTCTTCCTTGGTCACCGCGCCGCGGCGACCGGTGCCCGACACGTCGGCGGCGTTGACGCCCGAGGTCTCGGCGGCGAAGCGCGCACCCGGCGGCAGCTGCGCATTGGTCGTCGAAGCCTGACCGCTGGCGGCGGCCGGCGCGGCAGACTTCGGCACGACCGGCTGCGCTTCGGCCGTCGTCGCGGCGGTGTTCTTGGCGTCGATGACCTTGTCGGCCTTCGACTCCGCGGCAGCCGGAGCGGCGGCGGGCGCTGCAGCAGCGGCGCCGGCTTCGACGATCGCGATCACCTGCTCGCTGTTGACCGTCGCGCCGGTGTCGAACTTGATTTCCTTGAGCACGCCGTCGACCGGCGAGGGCACTTCGAGCACGACCTTGTCGGTCTCGAGGTCGACGAGGTTCTCGTCGCGCTTGACCGCGTCGCCCGGCTTCTTGTGCCAGGTGGCGATGGTGGCGTCGGAGACCGACTCGGGCAGCACGGGAACCTTGATTTCGGTGCTCATGGAAAAGCGTCCTTGAGAAATAGAAAGGTGCGGCAAGCGTTGGCGCGGCGTCGGTGGATTACTCCTCCGACACCTCGCCGTTGAGCGGATTGACCAGTGCGTCGGCGATCAGCTGCTGCTGCTCGCGCACGTGGTCGGCGAAGTGGCCGGCGGCCGGCGACGGCGAGCGCGAACGGCCCGCGTAATGGATCGCCTGCTTCGCACCGAGGCATGCAACGAGGTGATGCCGGATCTGGTACCACGCGCCCTGGTTCATGGGCTCTTCCTGGCACCACACCACGTCCTTCGTCGAGTACTGCGCGAGTGCAGCCTTGAGTTCGTTGCGCGGGAACGGATAGAGCTGCTCGATGCGGATCAGTGCGACGTCATCGACACCGCGCTTCTGCATGTCTTCCAGCAGGTCGTAGTAGACCTTGCCACCGCAGATGACGACCCGCTTGGCCTTCTTGGGCGTGCTGAGCGAATCCGGGATCAGCTTCTGGAAGCCGCCCGATGCGAGATCGTCGAGCGACGACACCGCGAGCTTGTGGCGCAGCAGCGACTTCGGCGTCATCACGATCAGCGGCTTGCGCGTGGACATGAGCATCTGGCGGCGGATCATGTGGTACGCCTGCGCCGGCGTGGTCGGCGTGCAGACCAGCATGTTGTCCAGCGCGCACAGCTGCAGGTAACGCTCCAGGCGCGCGGAGCTGTGCTCGGGGCCCTGGCCTTCGTAACCATGCGGCAGGAACAGCGCGAGACCGCACAGGCGGCCCCACTTCG
The DNA here is from genome assembly GCF_045866565.1 of Lysobacter claricitrinus. NCBI lineage: Bacteria > Pseudomonadati > Pseudomonadota > Gammaproteobacteria > Lysobacterales > Lysobacteraceae > Lysobacter > Lysobacter claricitrinus. The sequence goes on from NZ_BAAFZV010000002.1 coordinate 738,035, forward strand.
CCTCGCCCGACGACAGGAACTGGTCGATCACCACCTGCGCGCCGTTCGCGAAGTCGCCGAACTGGCCTTCCCAGATGTCGAGCGTCGTCGGATCGGCGGTCGAGTAGCCGTACTCGAACGCCATCACCGCCTCCTCGCTGAGCAGCGAGTCGATGACCGCGACGTCATTCGGGTTGCTCACCAGCTCGCGCAGCGGCAGGTAGTACTCGTCGGTGGTCTGGTCGTGCAGGATGGCGTGGCGGTGGAAGAACGTGCCGCGGCCGCAGTCCTGCCCGACCAGGCGCAGCTTGTAGCTCTCGGTCAGCAGCGTGGCGTAGGCGAGGTTCTCGGCAAAGCCCCAGTCGCCCGGAAGCTCGCCCGCGGTCATCTTGCGGCGGTCTTCGTAGATCTTCGCCACGCGCGGATGCAGCTTGATGCGCTCAGGCACGTTGTTGATCGACGTGGCCAGCTGCACGAGCCTGGTGCGGTCGTAGGTGGTGTCGACCGGGTCGGACACCTTGCCGGTGACGAAGTGCGACCAGTCCGGGGTGAACTCGTCCGGCTTGACGTCGACGACCTCGGCGGTGACTTCGCCCGCGTCCATCTTCGCGCGGAAGCCGTCGACGAGCGCCTGCGCGTCCGCGTCGGTCAGAACGCCCTCGCTGACGAGACGCTTGGCGTACAGCTCGCGCGGCGTCGCGTGCTTGCGGATGACCTGGTACATGAGCGGCTGCGTCGCCGCCGGCTCGTCGGCTTCGTTGTGGCCGTGGCGGCGGTAGCAGACGAGATCGATGACCACGTCCTTGCCGAAGGTGTTGCGGAAGTCGAGCGCGAGCTCGCCACAGAACAGCACCGCGTCCGGGTCGTCGCCATTCACGTGCAGCACCGGCGCGCCGATCATCTTGGAGACGTCGGTGCAGTACAGCGTCGAACGGGCGTCCTGGCGCTCGCTGGTGGTGAAGCCGACCTGGTTGTTGATGACGATGTGCACCGTGCCGCCGACCGCGAACCCGCGCGCCTGCGACATCTGGAACAACTCCATCACCACGCCCTGGCCGGCGAACGCGGCATCGCCGTGCATGAGCACCGGGATGACCTGGTGGCGGCCTTCGTCGCCGCGGCGCGTCTGGCGCGAACGCACGCTGCCCGCGACGACGGGGTCGACGATCTCGAGGTGCGACGGATTGAACGCCAGCGCGAGGTGCACCGGGCCGCCCGGAGTGGCGACGTCGGCGGAGAAACCCATGTGGTACTTCACGTCGCCTTGGTGGGCGAGGTCGCTGTGCACGTGTTCGAACTTGCCTTCGAACTCGTTGAACAGATCGCGCGGCGGCTTGCCCAGCGTGTTGACGAGGACGTTGAGGCGGCCGCGGTGGGCCATGCCCATCACGACTTCCTTCGCGCCCTGCGCGCCGGCGCGGCGGACCATGTCGTCGAGTAGCGGGATCAGCGAATCGCCGCCTTCCAGCGAGAAGCGCTTCTGACCGACGTACTTGGTGCCGAGGTAGCGCTCCAAGCCGTCGGCAGCGGTGAGCCGCTCGAGCACACGCTTGCGGTCGTCCGCGCTGCGCGCGTAGCGGCCGCCGGCCTTCTCCAGCCGCTCGTAGACCCATCGGCGCTGGTCCGACTCGGCGATGTGCATGAACTCGGCGCCGACCGTGCCGGAATAGGTCCGCTTGAGCAGGTCTACGAGGTCGCCCAGCTTCATGCGGTCCTTGCCGCCCACCCCGCCGGTGCTGAACTCGGCGGACAGGTCCTTGTCGGACAGGCCGTGGAAGGCGAGCTCGAGGTCGGGCGCCGGCGGCATCTTCTCGAGGCCCAGCGGATCGATGTCGGCCGCGAGATGGCCTCGCGAGCGGTAGGCGATGATCAGCTTGCCGACCGCGCGCTGGCGCTCATCGGCCTCGCTGCCGCCGCCGGCGGCAACGCCACGGGACGCCTGGCGGCCGGCCTCGGCGATCGACTCGAGCACCGCCGAATGCGGCACCTCGGTCGTCGAGCCGCTCTTCACGCCATCGAAGTAGGCCTTCCATTTCGGGTCGACGCTGTCCGGTGCGACCAGGTACTGCTCGTACAGATCCTCGACGTAGGCGGCGTTCGCGCCGAGTTGGGAGGTCTGGGCAAACTGCTTCAGAAGGCTGTCCACGATGGCGGTGGCGTCTGGCTCGGCGGGGAGGAGGTCGTTTCGCGCCGCATGTCGCGATCGGGCGCGAAAGACGCGGGATTATAGCGGGATGAGGCCGGCTCGCGCCCGGTTCGCGGTGTTCCGCGTGCGTGCATTGGTGTCGATGCGGCTGCGTCGACGCCGTCGAAGGACGCCTGCGGGCCTGTCGCAGCAAGCGGTTCGGCGCGGCCGGGCGCGCCGCTTCGGCCCCAATCGCGCGGCCGATTCAGATCCCGAGCGCGCGAAGTTCGGTCGCCGGGCGGGCGCGTTCCCACGCGCTGTCGAACACGGTGCGCAACTGGCGGACGCGTGCGGCCCCGTCGAGCTGTGTTTCGCCTTCGACGCGATGCCCGAGCGTGCGGAAGTACCAGCCGCCGGTGTCGTTGGCGAGGAAGGCGGATGGGTAGGTCAGGTCCACCGGCTCTTCGATCACGCGGATCGAGAACGCCGACGACAGCCGCTGCGCGAGTGCGATCAGCGGCGCGTGCGCGCGTTGCGGCGCGTCGACATCCTGCAGCAGCACGCGGACCTCGCCGCCGCGGGTGGCGAGCCGCCGCAGCGCGGTGATGACGTCGGCGTGGTCGAGCAGCCCCGGGTCCATCTCGCGGCTGTAGATCACCATAGCGCGCCGCGTATTGGTGGCGATGCCGACGGTCGCGGCGATCGCCTGCGCGGCGGTTTCGACGGCGGCGGGCCGGTCGAGGCTGCGTCGCATCTCCTGGTGGACGATGCCCGCTTCCTCGAAACGTTCGCCGACCGGCAGGAACCCATCGGCCGCGTAGAAGCGTTCGGCGTCGACCTGCGCGTGCAGCATTACATCCGACAGCCCCGCGGCCCGCGCGGCATCGAGCAGGCGCAACAGCATCGCGCGGCCGACGCCTCGACCACGCCAATCACCCAGCACCGCCATGCGGCCGATCTTGCCGTTCGGCGCGAGGCGACCGGTGCCGATCGGGCGGCCTTCGGCGTCGCGCGCGAGCACGTGCGTGCACGCCGCATCCAACTCGTCGCGCTCCAGTTCGACAGGAACGCGCTGTTCGCCGACGAAGACGACGTCGCGGATCGCGCGAAGGTCGGGCAGGGCGGTTCCGTATTCGACCAGTTCGACCACGTACACCGTCATTCGTCGTCGCCTCCTGCGAGCTGGTAATGGCCGCCAGCAGCGAGTTCGACGACCGCGTCGCGGGCCGACGTACCGAGGCGCGAATACGTCTCGAGATCGAGCTCCGACGCCGCGGCCAGCCGCTTCGCGTCCGCCGCAGGCATGGCGAACGACTGCCCGGCCACGAACAGTAGTGCGCCGCGTGCCACCTTGCGCCACGCAACCCGCGAGAACGGATTGCGATGCAGCGTCTCGCCCTCGGCCAGCGCCTGTTCGATCGATGCGTGGTCGATCGCCTCGGCCGGCGCACCGACGATGCCGGCGCTGCGATACGCAGTCACGAAACGGCCGAACCAGTCGGTCAAGCGATCCTGGTCGTTCATGCGCAGCGCGTTGAGCGCTTGGATCGCGCGCGTCATCGCCGCGTCGTCGATCTCGAATGCGTCCTTCGCCGGTGCCAGGTCGGGGTCTGCGTAACGAAGCGCCTCGTCGGCATCCGCGGCGAGCGTGTCGACGAAATCGCCGAGCAGCTCGGCGGCGGCGGGCGCGCGCATGCCGATGGACAACGTCAGGCACGGATCGTCGGCGACGCCGTGATGCGGCACGCCGGGCGGCAGGTAGAGCATGTCGCCCGGCCCCAGCACCCACTCGTGCGTCGGTGTGAATTGGCGCAGCAGCTTGATTTCCGCGTCATCCCGGAATTCGAGCGGCGGATTCGCCGACGCGTCGATCTGCCAGCGACGATGGCCCTTGCCCTGCAGCAGGAACACGTCGTACTGGTCGACGTGCGCGCCCACCGACCCGCCGGTCGCCGCGAACGAGATCATGACGTCGTCGATGCGCCAGCGCGGCAGGAAATCGAAGCGCGGCAGGAGCGCGGCGACGTCGGCGTCCCACTTGTCGACGTCCTGCACCAGCAACGTCCAGTCGTGGTCCGACATGCCGGGGAATTCGTCTTCCGCGAACGGGCCGGTGCGCAGCGTCCAGCGATCGTTCGCGCGGTCCTGCTCGATGATTCGAGATAGCGCGAACTCCTCGCAGGCGAGACCGGCAAGATCCTCCGGCTCGATCGGCGTGACGAAGTCCGGGAACGCGTTGCGGATCAGCAGCGGCTTCTTCTGCCAGAACTCGCGCAGGAAGCGGGCCGGCGCCATGCCGAGCGGCGGTTTGCCGCGTGCGTCGATCTCGATCATTTCGCTTGCGCTTCCTTCGCCAGGCGTGCGTCGAGACGGACTGTCGCCGACTGCGCGTAATCGCGGCATGCAGCCGGGTTCACCAGCGGCTTCGAACGTTCCGGCGCGATGCGCGACCACAGGTCGCTGGCGGACGGATGCGGCGTTATCAGCAGGTCGCACGGCAGGGTGGCGACGTCGGCGATCGTCGTACGGAACGTGCGCAAGTAGGCGGCATGGTCCGAATAGCGGTAGACGTCGTCCGACACCGCGGTGAGGCTGTCGACAAAGGCCATGTCGACGCAATGGCTGCCCTCGCACTCGCGCCACAACCAGCTGCTTCCGCCGGGCGTATGGCCTGCCGCGGCGCGATTGGTCAGATCGATCGTGCCGACACGTACGTGGCCATCGGCCGGGAGCGTTTCCACATGCGCCACCGCCGGAAACGGCTTGAGCGCGAGAAGCTGCGGGTCGCTGCGGTCGGCCACGCCCGTCGACAGCACCGACGCCGCGGCAGCACGCGCGAACACCGGCGCGCCGGAGTCCTTCTGCAGTAGCGCCAGCCCGCCGGCGTGGTCGGCGTGCGCATGCGAATTGACGATGGCGCGGATGTCCTCGACGCGGAAACCGAGCGCGCGGATGTTGGCTTCGACCTGCGTCGCGGCTTCATCGGTGCCGGCATCGATCAGCACGTGGCCGTCCTTCGACGTCACCAGCAGCGCGCTGATGCCGCAGGTGCCGACGTACCACGTGTTGCCGTAGATGTGTCGCGGCACGGCGGGATCGTTCCAGTCCGCATCGTCCGCGCAGCGGTTCGGCGCCTGCGCGGGCGACGGCCGCGTGTTCGCGGCGCCGGTGCAGGCGGACAGCGCGGCGAGCGCGACGATGAACAACGCTGCGCGCATGTCAGACGCTCCGCGCGAGTGCGGCGGCGTGGCCGATGTAGCTCGCCGGCGTCAGGTCGACGAGGCGTTGCTTGGCGTCGGCGGGCAGGTCGAGGCCGGCGATGAACTCGCGCATCGACTGCTCGGTGATGCCTTGCCCGCGCGTCAGCGCCTTGAGCTGCTCGTACGGCTGCGGCAGGCCGTAGCGGCGCATCACCGTCTGCACGGCTTCGGCCAGCACTTCCCAGGCGGCGTCGAGATCGGCTGCGAGGCGTTCCGGATTGACGCTGAGCTTGCCGAGGCCGCGCATCAGCGCATCGAAGCCGATCAGCGCATGGCCGAACGCGGTGCCGAGCGCGCGCAGCACGGTGGAGTCGGTGAGATCGCGCTGCCAGCGGCTGATCGGCAACTTCGCCGCGAAGTGCTCGAACAGCGCGTTGGCGATGCCGAAGTTGCCTTCCGCGTTTTCGAAGTCGATCGGGTTGACCTTGTGCGGCATCGTCGAGCTGCCGACTTCACCGGCCTTCACCGCCTGCTTGAAGTAGCCGAGCGAGATATAGCCCCAGACATCGCGGCACAGATCGACGCAGATCGTGCCGGTGCGCTTCATCGAATCGCTGATCTCGGCGATGCCGTCATGCGGTTCGATCTGCGTGGTGTACGGCTGCCAGGCCAGGCCCAACGACTGCACGAAGCGCTGCGAGAACGCCGGCCAGTCGACATCCGGATATGACGACACGTGCGCGTTGTAATTACCGACCGCACCGTTGATCTTGCCCGGCATCGGCAGCGCTTCCAGCACCTCGCGCTGGCGTTCCAGACGGGCGACGACGTTCGCGAGTTCCTTGCCGACGGTGGTCGGCGACGCGGTCTGCCCGTGCGTGCGCGAGAGCATCGGCAACTCGGCGTGCTGGTGCGCCATCTCACGCAGCTTGGCGATGAGTTCGCGAAGCTTCGGCGCCATCACCTCGTCGCGCGCCTCGCGCAGCATCAGCGCGTAGCTGAGGTTGTTGATGTCCTCGGACGTGCACGCGAAGTGCACGAACTCCAGCGCCGGCGCGAGCTCGGCGTCGTCCTTCAGGCGTTCCTTGATGAGGTATTCGACGGCCTTCACGTCGTGATTCGTCGTGCGCTCGATTTCCTTGACGCGCGCAGCGTCCGCGACCGTCAGGCCATCGGCGAACGCGCGCAGGCGGGCAGCTGCGGCGTCGGTGAACGACCGAAGTTCGACGATGCCGGCCTCGGCGGCGAGCGCGATCAGCCACTCGACCTCGACCTTCACACGCGCCTTGATCAGCCCGAATTCGGAGAACACCGGCCGCAGCGCGTCGACCTTGCCCGCATAGCGGCCATCGAGCGGCGAAAGGGCAAGGAGCGAGGTTTCGACGGAGGCGGACATGGCGGGCCGGGCGGGGAGGGAACGGCGATTTTACCTGCCGCGGCGGCTCTGCCCGGCGCGCGTTGACGCCGCGCGTCGTAGGCTGGGAACTTCGACAGGAGGCGACAATGGCCCGCAACGACGCAGGTGTTCGCATCGAACACGACAGCATGGGCGAGCTGCAGGTCCCGGCCGATGCGCTCTGGGGCGCGCAGACGCAGCGGGCGGTCGAGAATTTCCCGATCTCCGGCCGGCGCATGCCGCGCGGCTTCATCGAGGCGCTGGGGCTGATCAAGGCGTCCGCCGCCGAGGTCAACAGCCGCCTCAAGCTGCTCGATCCCGCGGTCGCAAAGGCGATTGCCGGTGCCGCGCAGCGCGTGGCCGATGGCGAGTTCGACGCGCAGTTCCCGATCGACGTGTTCCAGACCGGTTCCGGCACGTCGAGCAACATGAACGCGAACGAGGTGATCGCGCATGTCGCGTCGAACACGCGGCGACGCGTGCACCCGAACGACCACGTCAACCTCGGCCAGAGCTCCAACGACGTGATTCCGACGGCGATCCGCGTGTCCGCCGCGATCGCCTGCACGCGTGAGTTGCTGCCGGCGCTGAAGCACCTTCAGACGACGATCACGAAGAAGGGCCGCTCGTTCGGCAAGGTCACCAAGACCGGCCGCACGCATCTGATGGACGCGATGCCGGTGACGTTCGCGCAGGAATTCGGCGCCTGGGCGTCGCAGCTCGACTCGGCGCGCATGCGCATCGAAGACGCGCTCGTGCGGCTGCGTCGCCTGCCGATCGGCGGCACGGCGGTCGGCACCGGCATCAATGCGGATCCGCGTTTTGGCGACCAGGTGACCAAGGCGCTCGCCAAGCGCTCGGGCGTGAAGTTCGATGCCGCGGCCGATCGCTTCGAAGGCATCGCCTCGCAGGACGACGCGGTGGAGCTGTCCGGCCAACTCAATGCCTTGGCGGTCGCGCTGATGAAGATCGCCAACGACCTGCGCTGGATGAACTCCGGGCCGCTCGCGGGCCTCGGCGAGATCGAACTACCGGCGTTGCAACCGGGCAGCTCGATCATGCCGGGCAAGGTGAACCCGGTGATCCCGGAAGCCGTCGCGATGGTCTGCGCGCAGGTCATCGGCCACCACGCCGCGATCACCGTTGCCGGGCAGAGCGGCAACTTCCAGCTCAACGTGATGCTGCCGCTGATCGCGGACAACCTGCTGGATTCGATCGGCCTGTTGACGAACGTGTCGCGCCTGCTCGCCGACCGCGCGATCGCGGGGTTGAAGGTGCGCACCGAACGTGTGCGCGAAGCGCTGGATCGCAATCCGATCCTGGTGACGGCGCTGAATCCCGTGATCGGCTACGAGAAGGCCGCTGCGATCGCCAAACAGGCATACAAGGACGGACGGCCCGTACTGGATGTCGCCGTCGAAGCCACCGGCATGCCGCGCGAACAGCTGCGCCGACTGCTCGACCCGGCGTCGCTCACGCAGGGCGGAATCCGCGAAGGAATGTCGGGCGGCGGCTGAAAACGACGACGCGCCGTCCAAACGGCGCGTCGAAGTAAGCATTGCAGGCCGGTCAGGCGGCGGGCGCGACGGTGACCGTGGTCGGATCCGACGTCGGCGTCGCCGAACCCTTGTCATCCGACTCGACGTCCGTGTGGCACTTGTCCTGTTCGGACGACTTCATCTTCGCGAACGGCGCGAACTCCGGGATCGCGGCGGCGACGCGCTGCTGCGACGCATACATCGCCGGCAACTTGTCGCACAGCGCCGAAGCGGCCTTCTTGATGTCCTGCGCCTGCGACTCCACGCGGTCGTGGATGTGGTCGGTATCGCCGCTGAAGATGCCGTTGATCGCTTCAGTGACGGCACGTCCGGCGAGTTTCGCGCCTTCCTTGCCGATGTCCATGCCGGCGCTGGCAATTTCCAGGATGTGCTCACGGTGTTCCAGCAGAAGGCGACGCTGTTCGTCGTTCACCGCGATGGTCTTGCCGTCGATGATCAGGTCGCCCTTCGGCGTGATCTCGGCGTGCCGGCCGTTCTCGGTGAGTTTGACGTTCTCGGTCTTGAGCTTGACGCGCGCTTCGTCCATCGCGTGGCCGACCGTGTCGCCGAGACCGTCGCCGCCCCCGTCACCGACGCCGGATGTCGACGTTGAACTGGCCGCATTGGGCGCCGAAGTGCGGTCCTGGCAGCCGGCGACGCCGGCCAGCAGCGCGACAGCAAGAAGGGAGGTGCGGAGGGCGTTCATTGCAATGAGTCTCCTGTGTCGGATCAACGCGTCGCGAGGTCGCGCTGGACATCGGCCTCGCAGTCGGCGATGTCATCGCTCTGCAAGGTGGCGTAGGGGCGGAAGGCGGGCACCCGCGTTGCGAGCGCCTGCTGCGAATCGCGCAGTGCGGGCAGGCGACGGCAGATCTGCAGCACGGCCGGCTTCAGCTCCTGCTGCACCACGGTTTCGACGCGGCGCTCGAGCGAGCCGGTCAGGCCGCCGACGATCAGGCTGAAAAGCGACACGTCCGTCGCCTCGATCGCGACCAGCGCGGCCTTTTCGCCGGCGTCGATGCCCGACTTCGCCACGCCGATGACCTGCGCGCGGTAGTCGAGCAGCTGCCGGCGTTGCTCGGCATCGATCGCGACTGCCTTGCCGTCGATGAGCAGGTCACCGGCGCGTGTGATCTCGCCCTTCGGAAGATCGCGCGTGGTGTCGGAGCCGTGACGCTCGTGCTTACCGAAGTTGAGCGTGTGGCCGAGTTCGAGGTTCTCGCTGTCGAGGCGCGCACGTTCCTGCGCGAGTTCGACGCGGAGTTCCTTGCGGGCCTGGTCGAGGTCGCGGCCGACGTCGGAGCGCTCACCGGCATGCGACGCGAGCGGGAGGAGGGCGGCCAGCAGGACTGCGGAGTGCTTGGCGTTCATCGTGGTCGGTTCCGTGTCGGGACTAGTGCGTTCGATGGGATGGAGCAGAACGAATCGAGCGGTGGTTCGTCGATCCGGCCGGACGTTGCCCGTCCGGCCGGACGTCAGCGACGGAGCACCGGGCTCAGCCCTCGTCCCGCCAGCGGCGCAGGCGGATGGCGGCGACGATCATCGCGATACCGACCACGACGCCGACCCACATTTCCGGCGTTCCGAACAGCGAGTACATCGAGCGGACGTTGGCGAGATCGGCGATGTCCTGCGGGCCATTCACGTGCACCGGCTGGAAGTCGGCGACGCTGAGCGCGCTCACCGGGAACGTGCTGCCGATCGAGCGCAGGAAGATGTTCTTCCAGTACCACGCGGTGTCGAGGTTGAAGAGGTGCATCAGGTCGAACCAGCTGACCAGGATGCCCGCGAACACCGGGATCACGATCGCCCAGAGGAACGGCTTGCTGCGTGCCCATGCCGAGCAGAGCATCAGCCAACCGACCGTCGGCAGTGCCCAGGCCGCGTACACCGGGACACCGGCGATGAACGTCGCGGCGACCGACAGCGGGCTGGCCGGGCCCCACATCAGGGTGAACGGGTTGCCGCCGTGGAAGAGCACGAACACGCTCAGCATCACCATCAACACGAGCATCGTCGCGATGCCTGCGACGGCGGCCAGCGCCGGCGCCACCAGCGTCGCACTCGCGAGCTTGGACAGTACGGTCTGCGAATCCGACAGCGGCATCGACTTCCAGAACAGCACGCTGCGGTCGCGGCGATCGTCGTACAGGCAGCCGAGTGCGTAGAAGAACACGACGAAGCCCAGCACGATGAACGGAATACCGGCCGACATCATCAATGTCAGGTCGATCGCGCCGCCGAACTGGTGGAGGTCTTCCGGGCTCAGGTGCTGCGTGAGCTTGGACAGATCCAACGCGCCGACCTGCACGTGCGCACCGTTGATGTTGATGTTCTCCGCGGACGCGCGGCTCTTGACCACCTCGGCGGTGATCATGCCCATCAGCGACAGCAGCAGGAACACGCCGCCGGCGATGAAGGGCGCCCACAGGAACCCGCCCTTGTGCTCCCAGAACTCGCGCTTGAGCAGCAGCTTGAACTTGTGTGTTGCGTGCGGCGCCGCGACTTGTGCGCGCGGCATCGTGTCGGTCATGGCGTTCATGCGTAGGTCCCCTTCATCGTGGCGACGAACAGGTCGGCCAGGCCGGGCGTGCGGGTTTCCCCGAACGTGGCGAGCTGGGCGGCCGGAACGCCGTCGAACAGCATCACGGTCTTGCCGAACGGCAGCGCGCGTTCGTCGACCGGCTTGAGCGCGCGGGCGGCGTCGACGTGCGCCGAATCGACCAGTACTTCGACATAGCGCTCGCCGAGCGTTTCCATCGGTGCGTCGAGCGTGATGCGGCCATCGCGGATGAACAGCACGTCGGTGAGGATGTGCTCGATCTCCTCCACCTGGTGGGTGGTGACGATGATCGTCTTCTCCTCGTCGAAGTAATCCTCCAGCAGGCGCTGGTAGAACTGCTTGCGATAGAGGATGTCGAGGCCGAGCGTGGGCTCGTCGAGCACCAGCAGCTTGGCGTCGATCGCCATGACCAGCGCCAGGTGCAGTTGCACGATCATGCCCTTCGACATCTCGCGCACTTTCAGGTTCGGCTTGAGCTGGGTGCCGGCGAGGAAGCGCTCGCACTTGGCCATGTCGAAGCGCGGATGCACGCCGGCGACGAACTCGATCGCCTCCTTGACGCGGATCCAGCGCGGCAGCACGGCGACGTCGGCGATGAAGCAGACGTCACGCATCAGGTCGTCGCGCTGCGTGCACGGATTGCGACCGAGCACGGACAGCTCGCCGTCGAACGGGATCAGGCCGAGCATCGCCTTGAGGGCGGTGGTCTTGCCGGCGCCGTTCGGGCCGATCAGCCCGACGATGCGGCCGGCCGGGATCTCGAACGATGCGCCGTCGAGCGCGGCCTTGTTCTTGTACGCCTTGCGGAGGTTGCGGGCGCGAACCACCGGGGCGGGGGAGGACGGGGCGACCTGGGCGTTCATTGCATGCCTTCCTTGCGGCCGGCGGCCAGCAGTTCCTCGAGCTTGAGCCCGAGTCGCGCGATGCGCTCCATCACCAGCGGCCATTCCTCGCGGAGGAAACGGTCGCGTTCGTTGACCAGCAGCTTCCTCGCGGCTTCTTCGGTGACGTACATGCCCAGTCCTCGGCGTTTTTCGACCAGTGATTCGTCTGCGAGCTCCTGGTAGGCCCGCGACACGGTAATGGGGTTGAGCTGGTACTCCGCGGCGACCTGGCGCACGGAGGGCAGCGGATCACCCGGCTTGAGGAGGCCGTCGAGCATCATCGCAATGACGCGCTCCTTCAGCTGGCGGTAGATGGGAGCGCCGTCGCTCCATTGGATGGCGGCCATGGATCAGCCCCTCGGCAGGAAGGAGAAATAGGGCATCGCCAGCGCGTGGCGGATGCGGTTGGTGTGGCTGGGCTTGTGGCGGGCGCCCACCGCCACGGCGACGGCTGGCGACGAGACCGTCGGTGCCGTGGACGTGAAGGGGATCGACGCGGCGGCGAAAGCGCCGGTCGTGCACAGAGCCGCCGTGACCACCAGCGCGTTCAGGCTGTTGCGGAGCCTGCGGTACATGGCGAACCTCCTCGTTGGTAGACCGGTGTTGTAGGCAACTATAACACCACTTCGGCCAGCGTCAACACGCCGCTACCCAACTGATGGCATACGGCCGCTCGCCGATTTGCCCGGTTCAGGACGCGCCGCGACAATACGGCCCCTCGCGCCGATCCGGCGCCGCACTGGAGTCGTGCATGAACCTGTCCGCACGCGGCCTCGCCGCGCTGCTCGCGTCGACCGCCGCCGTCGCTTTTGCGGCGCCGCCGGCGACCAAGCCGGCCCCGGCCAAGCCCGCGCCGGCCAAGTCCGCGCCGGCAGCGTCCGCCATCACCGCGCAGTCGCTTGCCACGCCGCGCCAGAAGGCGTCGTACGTCGTGGCATTCGATCTGTCGCAGATGCTCATGCCGATCGCACCGGACTTCGACATCGCGTCATTCCGCGCAGCCGTCGACGAGATCGTCGCGGGCAAGGCGCCGCAGGTCGATCGTGTGCGCGCGCAGCAGCTCAACCAGGTGCTGATGCAGCGCATCGCCGCGCGTCGCGGCCAGGCGCAGGGCACGCCGCCGGAGGTGTCGAAGACGGAAGTCGGCAAGTTGGTTGCCGCGGATCTCGGTCCGTCGCTCGCGTCGATCAAGAACGAAGTCGACTACCCGCTCGTATTCCAGGCGCTGTCGGGCCTGCTCGCCGGTCAGCAGCCCGTGCTCGACGAAGCCACGCGCAACAGCGTGCGCACCGAGTTCACCACGTCGATGAAGGCGAAGCTCGACGCCAAGCGCGCGACGCAGGGCGCGACGAACCTGCAGGCGGGACAGAAGTTCCTCGCCGAAAACAAGACGAAGAAGGGCGTGTTCACCACGCCGTCGGGCCTGCAGTACATGGTGCTGCGCCAGGGCTCGGGCGCGCGGCCGAAGCCGACCGATCGCGTTCGCGTCAACTACGAAGGGACGTTGCTCGACGGCACCGTGTTCGACAGCTCGTACAAGAACGGCCAACCGGTGGAGTTCCTGCTCAACCAGGTCATTCCTGGTTGGACGGAAGGCGTGTCGATGATGCCGGTCGGCGCGAAATACCGTTTCTGGATTCCGTCGCAACTGGCGTACGGTGAGAAGGGCGCGGGCGAGCAGATCGGCCCGAACTCCACGCTCGCCTTCGATGTCGAACTGCTGGCGATCTCGCCCTGACCGCGGCCAAGGCCGCCCCCCCGAACGAGGATTTCGAATGAATGCTTCTCCGATGCGCCTGCTGGCGCTGAGCACGCTGTCCGTCGCGCTGCTCGCTGCCGCCGGTTGCAACAAGAATGCGCCGGCACCCAAGACGGAAGCCGCTGCAGACAAGACCAAGGACCCGAACGCGATTCCCGGCCTCAAGGACGAGAAAGCGCGCGTCAGCTACATGATCGGCCTCGACATGGGCCAGACGCTGAAGCAGGTGAAGGATGAAGTCGATCTCCCGACGCTCGAGAAGGGCCTGAAGGCCGCGCTCGACGGCAGCAAGCCGCTGATGAACGAGCAGCAGGCGCAGCAGGTGCGCGAAGCATTCGCGCAGAAGCTGCAGGCCAAGCGCATCGCCGAGCAGATGCAGGCGGCGGGCAAGAACACGAAGGAAGGTCAGGAATTCTTGGCGAAGAACGCGAAGGCGGCGGGCGTGCAGGTCACGCCGAGCGGCCTGCAGTACCAGGTGCTCAAGGCCGGTACCGGCCCGAAGCCGAAGGCCGATGACGTGGTCACCGTGCACTACACCGGCACGCTGCTCGACGGCACCAAGTTCGACAGCTCGTACGACCACGGTGGCCCGGCGACGTTGCCGCTCGGCCAGGTCGTCCCTGGCTGGCGCGAAGGCATCCAGCTGATGCCGGTCGGCAGCAAGTACCGCCTGTGGATCCCGGCGTCGCTGGGCTACGGCGAAGCCGGCACGCCGGGCGGCCCGATCCCGCCGAACGCGACGCTGGTGTTCGATGTCGAACTGATCGGCATCGGCAAGCCGGACGCGGGCGCACCAGCAGGCATGCCGCAGGGCTGATTCAAAGGCCCGGCTTCGGCCGGGCCGCATCATTCGGAGCACGCGATGCGCGTCACCATCTTCGGTACCGGTTACGTCGGACTCGTCACCGGCACGTGCCTCGCGGACGTCGGCCACGACGTCGTGTGCGTCGATATCGATGCAGGCAAGGTCGCCGCGCTGCAGCGTGGCGAGATCCCGATCTTCGAGCCCGGCCTCGCGCCGATGGTGCGCGCGAACCACGCCGCCGGCCGACTGCAATTCACCACCGACGCCGCCGAAGCGATCGTAAGCGGCGAGGTCATCTTCATCGCGGTCGGCACGCCGCCGGGCGAAGACGGCAGCGCCGACCTGCAATACGTGCTCGCTGTCGCGCGGACGATCGGCAAGTACCTCGAACGTCCGGGCGTGGTCGTCAACAAGTCGACCGTTCCCGTCGGCACTGCGGACAAGGTGCGTGATGCGATCGCGTCGGAACTCGCTGCGCGTGGCGTCGACATCGAATTCGGCGTCGCGTCGAATCCGGAGTTCCTGAAGGAAGGCGACGCGGTCAACGACTTCATGCGCCCGGATCGCATCGTCATCGGTGCGAGCGACGCGCAGGTCGTCGATCGCCTCAAGCGCCTGTATGCGCCGTTCAATCGCAACCACGAGCGCATCGTGGTGATGGACGTGCGCTCCGCCGAGCTGACGAAGTACGCGGCGAACGCGATGCTCGCGACCAAGATTTCGTTCATGAACGAAATGGCGAACATCGCCGAGCGCGTCGGTGCCGACATCGAGATGGTGCGACACGGCATCGGCTCCGATCCGCGCATCGGCTGGCATTTCATCTACCCGGGCGCCGGTTACGGCGGATCGTGTTTTCCGAAGGACGTGCAGGCGTTGGCGCGCACCGCGCAAGGCGTCGGTTACGACGCGGCGTTGCTGCAGGCGGTGGAAGCGGTCAACGCGCGCCAGAAGCAGCACCTGTTCGAGCTGATCGGGCGTCATTACGGCGGCAACGTCGCCGGCAAGACGTTCGCGGTGTGGGGCCTTGCGTTCAAGCCCAATACCGACGACATGCGCGAGGCATCGAGCCGCGTGCTGCTGAAGCAGTTGTGGGACGCCGGTGCCAAGGTGCGCGCCTATGACCCCGAAGCGCGCGAGGAGACGCATCGCATCTTCGGCGACCGCGACGACCTGGTGCTGTGCGACAGCGCGAATGCCGCGCTTGCCGATGCCGACGCGCTCGTCGTCATCACCGAGTGGAAGCAGTTCCGCAGCCCGGATTTCAGCCGCCTGCGCGCGGGCCTCGCCGACGCCGTGCTGTTCGACGGTCGCAATCTCTACCACCCCGACGAAGTCGAAGCGGCGGGCCTGGCGTACTACGGCATCGGCCGTGGGCGCTCGGTCATTGCATGAGCGACGCGACGCTCGACGACCGCCTGGTCGAACTGGAAACGCGTCTCTCGTTCCAGGAACACTCGCTGGGCGAGCTCAGCGACGCGCTCGCCGACCTGCGCTCGGAAAACGCGCGCCTGGTACTGATGCTGCAACGCGCGCTCGACGAGCTGCGGCAGGTTCGTGCCGGCCTTTCCAGTGATCTCACGGGTGATCCGAGCCTCGAGCCGCCGCCCCCGCACTATTGATCCATCGTCATGACCGACAGCCTTCGCGACCAGCTCCTCGGCCTCGGCTTCAAGCCGGCGCCCAAACCCGAGAAACGCCCCGAGCGACCGGCCAAGACCGGTGCGCCGCCGCGTCGCGACGACCGTCGGCCCGCCGGGAAGGGCGCGCGGCCGCCGGGCAAGCCGTCCGGCCCGCGTAGCGATGCGCCGCGGCGTGCCCGCTCGCAGGAAGAGATCGACCTTGGCAAGGCGTATGCGCTGCGCGCGCAGAAAGAGAAGGACGAACGCATCGCTGCCGAAGCCGCGCGCCAGGAAGAAGCGCGCAAGCGCCGCGAGGCGCGCGTCAAGCTCGCCGAATTCCTGAAGGACAAGTCGCTCAACGACAAGGACGCCGAGATCGCGCGTCACTTCCCGTACGGCGGCAAGATCAAGCGCATCTACGTCAACACGGAGCAGCTGCGCGCGCTCAACGCAGGCGAGCTCGGGGTGTTGCAGCTCGATGGTCGCTACGTGCTGGTGACCGTGCCGGTGCTGGACGAGGCGGAAGCGATCTTCCCGCAGGCCGTCGCGCTGCGCGTCGATCCGAACGCGACGCCCGGCGACGACCCCTACAGCGATCCGCAGTACCAGGTGCCGGACGACCTGGTCTGGTGATGCGTTAGTCGACGCCCAGCGCGTCGGCGGCTTCGTGTATCACGCGTCGCACTTTCGATACGCCGAGATCGCGCACGAGCCGGTGCGCCGTGTGCGGATGCGGTGATTGCGCAATGTCGTGCGGCGTGACGTTCTTGCCCGGCACATCGGGCAGCAACTCGATGCCCGCGCTCGCGTAGCAGTGCTGCACCAGCGCCGAGCAGTACAGCGCGCCTTCGCGGGCGAGCAGGTTGTCGCGGCGTCGCAGGCGCGTGCTGTGCATGCCCAGCAAGGTGCCGACCAGCTCGCGGATCGAGTAATGCGCGAGCCCGGCGACCACGTCGAGCGCGGCGGTATGGCATGCGGTGACCTGCGCGGCATCCAGCCCGAAATCGAGCACCGCGACGTTCGGGAACGCGTCGTCGTCGAAGTAGCGGTCCAGGCGATTTTCCTGCGCGCCGAGCCGCATCTGGCGGTAGCGAACGTCGAGGTCGGACTCGACCACCCACCAGCGTCCGTCGACGCGCTTTTCCGTGAACAGGAACGCGTGCGACCACAGGCTGCGATGCCCGTCCGCGGTCAGCGGCGCCTGCGCCTTGCGGATCAGCCGGCTGACCGGATCGCGGCCGCCGCACAGCCCGATTCGTCCCGGGCCGGCGTGTTCGAGAAGGAATCGCGCGTTGTCCATGTCGCAGGCAATCTGGGCGACGTGCGCCGTTACTCGGGATCGTAGTCCAGATTCGACGCCAGCCAGCGCTCGACCTGCGCGACCTCGACACCCTTGCGACGCGCGTAATCAGCGACCTGTTCCTTCGACACGCGACCGACCACGAAGTACTGACTCTTCGGGTGGCTGAAGTAGTAGCCGGACACCGACGACGCGGGATACATGGCGAAGCTTTCGGTCAGCTCGATACCCGCGCGTCGCGGTGCGTCGAGCAGGCGGAACAGCGTCGACTTCTCGCTGTGCTCGGGGCAGGCCGGATAACCCGGTGCGGGACGGATGCCGGCATAGCGCTCAGCGATCAGCGCATCGTTGTCGAGCGTTTCGTCGGCCGCATAACCCCAGAACTCGCGACGCACGCGCTGGTGCAGGCGCTCGGCGAGCGCTTCGGCGAGGCGGTCGGCCAGCGACTTGAGCAGGATCGCGTTGTAGTCGTCGTGGTCGGCTTCGAAGCGCGCGACGTGCTCTTCGATGCCAAGGCCCGCGGTCACGGCGAATGCGCCGATCCAGTCCTCGCGTGCGGTGTCCGCCGGCGCGATGAAATCGGCGAGGCAGAAATCCGGGCGATCGGCCGGCTTGTCGACCTGCTGGCGAAGGAAATGAAGGCGCACCGTCCTGTCCGCGAGGTCATCGGACGGCACGCAGTGGCGCATGTCGTCGGTCGATGGCGCGCCCGCGACCACACGCACGTCGACATCGTCGCCCACCGCCTGCGCCGGCCAGATGCCGAATACCGCCTTCGCGCGCAGCCAGCGTTCGGACACGATGCGATCGAGCATCTGTCGCGCATCGCGATACAACTCGCGTGCCTGCGAACCGACGATAGCGTCGTCGAGGATCTCGGGGTAGCGGCCGGCAAGTTCCCAGGTGTTGAAGAACGGCGACCAGTCGATGTAGTCGACCAGCTCGGCGAGCGGGTAGTCGTCGAACACGTGCACGCCGGTGACGCGCGGCGCCGTCGGCACATGCGTGTCCCAGCCGCCATCGAAACGCTGCGCGCGCGCCTTGTCGAGCGACACGAGGCGCTTGCCGTCGCCGCGGTTGCGATGGCGCTCGCGGATCTCCGCGTAATCCGCCTGGTTCGCGGCCACGAACGGCTCGCGCAGGTCGACCGAGATCAGCGACTGCGCGACGCCGACCGCGCGCGACGCATCCTTCACCCAGACCGTCGGCGCCTTGTAGTGCGGGTCGATCTTCAGCGCCGTGTGCGCGCGCGAGGTGGTCGCGCCGCCGATCAGCAGCGGCATCGTGAGGCCCTGGCGCTGCATTTCGCGCGCGACGTGGCTCATTTCTTCCAGCGACGGTGTGATCAGGCCCGACAGGCCGACCAGGTCCGCGTTCTCGGCTTTCGCACGGTCGAGGATGACCTGCGCCGGCACCATCACGCCCAGGTCGATGACCTCGAAGTTGTTGCACGCGAGCACCACGCCGACGATGTTCTTGCCGATGTCGTGCACGTCGCCTTTCACGGTCGCCATGACGATCTTGCCGTTCGAACGCCCGATGTCGCCCGTGCGCAGCTTTTCCGCTTCGATGTACGGCAGCAGGTACGCAACGGCTTTTTTCATGACGCGCGCGGACTTCACTACCTGCGGCAGGAACATCTTGCCCGCGCCGAACAGGTCGCCGACCACGTTCATGCCGTCCATCAGCGGGCCTTCGATCACGTCGAGCGGTCGTGTCGACAGCGCGCGCGCTTCCTCGACGTCGCCGTCGATGAA
Source organism: Lysobacter claricitrinus (assembly GCF_045866565.1). Classification (NCBI taxonomy): domain Bacteria; kingdom Pseudomonadati; phylum Pseudomonadota; class Gammaproteobacteria; order Lysobacterales; family Lysobacteraceae; genus Lysobacter; species Lysobacter claricitrinus. Next base: position 756,963 of record NZ_BAAFZV010000002.1, read on the forward strand.
GGCATCGATGCCGTGAACGAGGGAATGGCTGAGCCGGTCGCGCACCGGCTTTTCGCGCCAGCGCAGGTCCTCGACCTTCTTCTCGCCCTTCTTACCCTTGTATTTGTCGGCGATCTCGAGAAGTCGTTCGGTCGAATCCTTGCGACGATTGAGCACGACATCCTCGACGCGCTCGCGAAGATCGGCATCGAGATCGTCGTAAAGGGGCAGGGCGCCGGCGTTGACGATGCCCATGTCCATGCCCGCGCGGATCGCGTGGTACAGGAACACGACGTGGATCGCCTGTCGCACCGGTTCGTTGCCGCGGAACGAGAACGACACGTTAGAGACGCCGCCGGAAATATGGCTGTGCGGGAACCGGCGCTTGAGCTCGCGCGTCGCCTCGATGAAGGCCACCGCGTAGTCGTCGTGTTCCTCGATGCCCGTGGCGATGGCGAACACGTTCGGGTCGAAGATGATGTCTTCGGGCGGGAAATTCGCTTCGCGCGTGAGCAGGTCGTAGGCGCGCGAACAGATGTCGACCTTGCGCTGCACGGTGTCGGCCTGGCCCTGTTCGTCGAACGCCATCACGACGACGGCGGCGCCGTAGCGGCGCACCAGTCGCGCCTGCCGCAGGAACTCCGCTTCGCCTTCCTTCATCGAGATCGAGTTGACGATGCCCTTGCCCTGCAGGCATTTCAGTCCCGCTTCGATCACGCTCCACTTCGAGCTGTCGACCATTACCGGAACGCGCGCGATGTCGGGTTCGGCAGCCATCAGGTTGAGGAACGTCACCATGGCGTGCTCGGAATCGAGCATGCCTTCGTCCATGTTGACGTCGATGACCTGTGCGCCGTTTTCCACCTGCTGGCGCGCGACGACGATGGCTTCGTCGTAGCGGCCGGCGAGGATGAGTTTCTTGAACTGCGCGGAGCCGGTGACGTTGGTGCGCTCGCCGACGTTGACGAAATTCGTCTGCGGCGTGACGACGAGCGGCTCGAGGCCGGCGAGGCGGGTGTAGCGGAAGAGTTCGGTCATCGGTCTGCAATGCGGGCGACGTCTCGCGACGTCGCGTGTGATTCGGCGGCTTCGATCAAGCCGCGTCGGCGAGACGCGGAAGTTCGCGCGGTGCGACACCGCTTACGACCGCGGCGATCGCGGCGATGTGCGCAGGCGTCGTGCCGCAGCAACCGCCGACGAGGTTGACCAGGCCGGAACGCGCGAACTCGCCGATCACCTCGGCCATGTCCTCCGGCGTTTCGTCGTAGCCGCCGAACGCGTTGGGCAGGCCGGCGTTCGGATGCGTGCTGACGTAGGCGTCGCCGACCTGCGCGAGCACGTCGACATGCTGGCGGAGATCCTTCGCGCCGAGCGCGCAGTTCAAGCCGATCGCCAGCGGGCGCGCGTGGCGCACCGAATACCAGAATGCTTCGGCCGTCTGTCCCGACAGCGTGCGGCCGGACGCGTCGGTGATCGTGCCCGAGATCATCACCGGCAACCGCGCGCCGCGGGCGTCGAATGTTTCCTCGATCGCGAAAAGCGCGGCCTTGGCGTTGAGCGTGTCGAAGATGGTCTCCACCATCAGCACGTCGGCGCCGCCGTCCATGAGCCCGTCCGCCGCTTCGCGGTAGGCGGCGCGCAATTCGTCGAACGTCACCGCGCGGTAGCCGGGACGATTCACGTCCGGGCTCAGCGACGCCGTGCGGCTGGTCGGGCCGAGCACGCCGATGACGAAACGCGGACGGCCGTCGGCACGTTCGACCTCGTCGCAGACCTGGCGCGCCAGCCGCGCACCGGCTTCGTTCAATTCGCGCGCAAGGTGCGATAGGCCGTAATCGGCCAGCGAGATCGACGTCGAGTTGAAGGTGTTGGTTTCGACGAGGTCGGCGCCGGCTTCGAGGTATTGGCGATGGATGCCGGCGATGATCTCGGGCCGCGTCAGGCTCAGCAGGTCGTTGTTGCCGCGCTGGTCATGGGAGCAGCCGCAGCCGGCGCCGTGCTGGTGGGCGTCGATGACACGCGTCGCGTCGAAGCCGTCGGCGAAACGCGCGCCGCGGTAGTCGTCCTCGGCCAGCTCGTGCTGCTGGATCATCGTGCCCATCGCGCCGTCGATCACGAGGATGCGTTCGGCGAGCAGCTTTTCGAGCGTCTGCGCGCGCTGCGGGTGGACGTAAGGCAATGCGTTCATCGGGTGGGCCTCCCGCGCGTGCCGGCGTCCGGCTTGCGCGCGATGATCGAGAGCACTTCGAAATGCGGTGGGCGGCGCTCGCGGGTGACGACGCCGCTGCTGAGCACGTCCAGTCCGGCCTTGGTCGCGAACCGCTGCAGGTCCTTTTCGCTGAAGCCGAGGTTGACGTGGCCGTACGCTTCGACGACCGCGCGATGCTCGTGCTTCGCGAGGCTGCTGAGCAGCAGGCGCCCGCCCGGGCGCAGCACGCGCGCAGCCTCCGCGACGGCCTTGGCCGGTTCGTCGGCGTAGGTGAGGGCGTGCATCAGCACGACGAGGTCGAACGTGCCGTCGTCGAACGACAGCGCATGCATGTCGCCTTCGTGCACTTCGACGTTGCTCAGGCGGCGCAAACGTTCGGACGCCGCCAGCACGACCTTGCTACTGGCGTCGAGGCAGACGTAGCGGCTCGAATGTGGCGCGATGAGCTCGGCAAGCACGCCGTCGCCGGAGGCGATATCCAGCACGTCGCCGGTTTCCATCAGCGGCAGCGCGGAGCGCGCGAGGGCTTCCCACGTGCGGCCCGGCGAGTAGTGCCGTTCCATGTCCCCGGCCACGGTGTCGGCCCAGTTCTGCTCGACGGCGCGGGCGGCGAGGACGCCGGGCACGCGCTCGGCGTCCTGGCGCAGCAGCGGGTCGTCGCTGCCGTCGCGCAGCATCCGCCACAGGGACGACTGCGCGGGGTCGAGCGATTCGTCGTCGAAACGATAGTAGGCCGACACGCCGGCGCGGCGGTCGCGCACCAAACCGGCGTCCTTGAGGCGGGCGAGGTGCGTCGACACGCGCGGCTGGGCGAGGCGGGTGATCGACGACAGCTCGGCGACGGTGAGCTCTTCGTGCTCGAGCAGCGCGAGCAGGCGCACGCGGGTCGCGTCGGCGAAGGTCTTGAGCTGGCCCGACCAGGCTTCGAGGTCCATGCGGCTATTTATCAACGTATCGCGATAGAGCGATAAGTGTCGTCCCGAGCGTCGCGGGGGTCAAGCGGGAGGCGGCCGCAACGTGCATCCCGGTACAATTCGCGGGCTTTGCAGTCATCCGCCCAATTCGAGGTGCCGACGTGGATTTCCGCTTCACCGAAGAGCAGTTGATGATCCAGGACGTGGCGCGGCGCATCGCGCAGGAGAAGATCGCGCCGAGCGCCGAGCACTTCGACCGCACGGGCGAGTTCCCGCTCGAAAACATCCGCACGTTGGGCGAGAACGGCCTGATGGGCATCGAGGTGCCGGCCGAGTACGGCGGCGCGGGCATGGACCCGGTGAGCTACGTGCTCGCGATGGTCGAGATCGCCGCGGCCGACGCCGCGCATTCGACGATCATGTCGGTCAACAACTCGCTGTTCTGCAACGGCATCCTCAAGTACGGCACCGAAGCGCAGAAGCAGCTTTATGTGCGTGCGATCGCCGAAGGCCGCGAGATCGGCGCGTTCGCGCTGACCGAACCGCAATCCGGCTCCGACGCCACCGCCATGCGCTGCAAGGCGACCAAGCAGCCCGACGGCACCTACATCGTCAACGGAAAGAAGAGCTGGATCACGTCCGGCCCGGTCGCGAAGTACATCGTGCTGTTCGCGATGACCGACGCCGACAAGGGCGCGCGCGGCATCACCGCGTTCATGGTCGACACCGCCCGCGCCGGCTTCGGTCGCGGCAAGACGGAGCCCAAGCTCGGCATCCGTGCGTCGGCGACGTGCGAGATCGAATTCAACGACTACGTCGTGCAGCCCGATGAAGTGCTGGGCGCGGAAGGCGAGGGCTTCAAGATCGCGATGAGCGTGCTGGACGCCGGCCGTATCGGCATCGCGTCGCAGGCCATCGGCCTTTCGCGTGCCGCGTACGACGCGACGCTGGCTTACGTCAAGGAACGCAAGGCCTTCGGCGCGCCGATCGGCACGTTCCAGATGACGCAGGCGAAGATCGCCGACATGAAGTGCAAGCTCGACGCGTCGCTGCTGCTCACGCTGCGCGCGGCGTGGCAGAAGGGCGAGTTCGACAAGGGCGGCGCGCGTTTCAGCACCGAAGCGGCTGTCGCCAAGCTCACGTCCTCGGAGGCGGCCATGTGGATCACCCATCAGGCGTTGCAGATCCACGGCGGCATGGGCTATTCGAAGGAGATGCCGATCGAGCGCTATTTCCGCGACGCGAAGATCACCGAGATCTACGAGGGCACGAGCGAGATCCAGCGCCTCGTGATCGCGCGCAACGAGACGGGCCTGCGCTGAGCCCGCGATGAGCACGTCGCCGGCGATGCGGCGTCGAGGCCCGGGCCACCGCCCGGGCACGATGCCGGCGCCGGCGTTTCCTTTTTGAAGGATCCGAACGCCGGCGTACGGATGCCGGCACAGGGAGTCGCCCCGCATGACCACCAAACGCACCGCTTCCCGCACCACCCGCCGCGCCGACAACGGCGCTGTCGTCGACCAGATCGTCGCGGCGCTCGGCACGCTGCCGAAGGCGCAGCAGGATCTCGCCGAAGCCTTCGCGCGCGTCTTCTACAAGCGCATGACGACGGACGAATTCCCGCAGCATTCGCCGGAAGCCTGGGCCGCGCTGGCCGCGGGCTTCGTCGAATTCATGCGTACCCGCAAGCCGGGCACGGCACTCATCCGACTGTTCAACCCGACGCTGCGCGCGAACGGTTGGGAATCCGCGCACACCGTGCTGCAGATCGCGAACGACGACATGCCGTTCCTCGTCGACTCGGTGACGCTCGCGCTCGCCGAACGCGGCATCGCGGTGCATGTGCTCGGCCACCCGGTGGTGCCGGTCGCGCGTGATCGCGCCGGTCGCGTCACGGGTATCGGCGAGGGCAAGCCCGAGTCGCTGATGCACCTGGAGATCGATCGTCAGAGTGTCGAGGCGATGGCCGAGATCGAGACGGCCGTGCGTCGCGTGCTCGAGGACGTGCGCGCGATGGTGCACGACTGGTCGGCGATGCAGACCAAGATGCTGCAGGTGGCGGACGAGCTTGGTGAGCGCCGCTCGCCGCTGCCGGCCGAGAACCTGCACGAGGCGCAGGAGTTCCTGCGCTGGGCCGCCAACAACCACTTCACGTTCCTTGGCTTCCGCGAATACGAAGTCGTCAAGCAGGGCAAGCAGGAAGTGTTGCAGGCCGTGTCGGGCACGGGCCTTGGCCTGCTTAGGGGCGAAGAGCGCGGCAAGCCGCGTCCGCTGTCGACGCTGGCCGCGCACTACATGGAGCACTCCGGCGCGGTCGATGCGCTGATTCTCACCAAGACCAACGCGCGCGCCACGGTGCACCGCCGCGGCTACATGGACTACATCGGCGTGCTCAGCTTCGACAAGGCGGGCAAGCCGGTGCGCGAGGAGCGCTTCCTTGGCCTGTTCACGTCGAGCGCGTACAGCCGTCGCCCGTGGGACATCCCGATGGTGCGCCGTCGCTACGAGCACGTCATGCAGAAGTCGGGCCTACCGGACGACGGCCACAGCGGCAAGGCGCTGCGCCACATCCTCGAGACGCTGCCGCGCGACGAGCTGTTCCAGTCGGGCGAGGACGAGCTGTTCCGCACCGGCATGGGCGTGCTCGGGCTGCAGGAGCGCGTGCGCAGCCGCATCTTCATGCGCCGCGACAAGTACGGCCGTTTCTACTCGGCGCTCGTCTACATCCCGCGCGATCGCTTCAACACCGAAGTGCGCCTGCGCATCGAAACGATGCTTAAGGAGATGCTCAACGCCGAGCATGTCGATTCCTCGGTGCAGCTCGGCGAGTCGCCGCTCGCGCAGCTGCACATCATGGTGCGTCCGAAGCCGGCCGACGGCCATTCGGGCACCGTGCCGGACGTCGACGTCGCCGCGATCGAAGCGCGCCTTGCGCAGATCGTGCGTAACTGGGCGGACGACCTGCGCGACCAGCTGATCGCGCGTCATGGCGAGAACATCGGCCTGCCGCTCGCGAATGCGTACGGCCGGGCGCTGCCTGCGGGCTACATCGAGAACGTCTCCGCGGAAGTCGCCGCGAACGATGTCGAGCATCTCGCTGCGCTGTCCGGTGCGGACGACCTGCGCCTGAATCTCTATCGCCGTCACCATGGCGAGGGCGGCCTGCGCTTCAAGTTCTACCGCGAAGGTGACGACATCCCGCTGTCGGATGCGTTGCCGATGATGGAGAACATGGGCCTGCGCGTGATCGCGGAGCATCCGTACCGCATCGAAGCCGCGGGCAAGGTGTTCTTCATCCAGGACTTCGAGGTCGAGTACCCGCGCGCGCTCGAAGTCACCGAGATCGACCAGGACTTCGAGGAAGCTTTCGCCGCCATCTGGCGCGGGCAGGCCGAGAACGACGGTTTCAATCGCCTGATCCTCGCCGCCGGCATGTCGTGGCGACAGGTCGCGATGCTGCGCGCGTACTGCAAGTACCTGCTGCAGGTCGGCGTGCCGTTCTCGCAGGCGTACATGGAGCAGACGCTGTCGCGCTATCCGATGATCGCGCGCCTGCTCGTCGAACTGTTCGAAGCCCGCTTCGACCCGGCGACTGGCAAGGAAAGCAAGGCCGAGATCCGCGCCGGCATGCAGAAGTTCGAAGCGCAGCTGGTGCGTCTTGCGGGCGACGACGCCGCATTGTCCGCCGCTGCGAAGCCCGTCATCGAAGCCCGCGCCGGCAAGCGCGAAGGCCAGCTGCAGGCCGCGCGCGACGCGATCTTCGGGCTGATGGATCGCGTCTCCAGTCTCGACGAAGACCGCATCCTGCGCAGCTTCATGGGCGTCATCGAAGCGACGCTGCGCACGAGCTATTACCAGAGCGAGCGCGGCGGCGCGTCCACCGGCTACGTCAGCTACAAGTTCGACTCCGCCAAGGTGCCGGACCTGCCGAAGCCGCGCCCGTATCGCGAGATCTTCGTATACGGCCCGCGCGTGGAAGGCGTGCACCTGCGCTTCGGCCCGGTCGCGCGTGGTGGTTTGCGCTGGTCGGATCGTCGCGAGGACTTCCGCACCGAAGTGCTGGGCCTCGTGAAGGCGCAGATGGTGAAGAACACCGTGATCGTGCCGGTCGGTTCGAAGGGCGGCTTCTTCGTGAAGCGCCCGCCGGCGGGTGGTGATCGCGACGCGATCCAGGCCGAAGGCATCGCCTGCTACAAGATGTTCATCAACGGCCTGCTGGACATCACCGACAACATCGTCGACGGCAAGATCATCGCGCCGAACGACGTCGTGCGTTACGACAACGATGACCCGTACCTCGTCGTGGCCGCCGACAAGGGCACCGCGACGTTCTCCGACATCGCCAACGGTATCGCGCGCGAGCATGGTTTCTGGCTCGACGACGCGTTCGCGTCGGGCGGCTCGGTCGGTTACGACCACAAGGGCATGGGCATCACCGCCAAGGGCGCGTGGGAGTCGGTCAAGCGCCACTTCCGCGCGATGGGCCGTGACTCGCAGAAGGACGACTTCACCTGCGTCGGCGTCGGCGACATGTCGGGTGACGTTTTCGGTAACGGCATGTTGCTGAGCAAGCACATCCTGCTGCTCGCTGCGTTCGACCACCGCCACATCTTCCTCGACCCGACGCCGGACGCCGCGATCTCCTTCAAGGAGCGTGCGCGCATGTTCAAGCTGCCGCGCTCGAGCTGGGAGGATTACGACGCCAAGCTGATCAGCAAGGGCGGCGGCATCTATCCGCGTTCGGCCAAGTCGATTCCGTTGAGCCCGCAGGTCAAGCAGGCGCTGGGCATCGATGCGTCGGTGGACTCGATGAGCCCGTCGGAGCTGATGAGCGCGATCCTGCGTGCGCCCGTCGACCTGCTGTGGAACGGCGGCATCGGCACCTACGTCAAGGCCAGCCGCGAAACGCATGCCGACGTGGGTGACCGCGCCAACAACGCGCTGCGCGTCGACGGCCGCGACCTGCGTTGCCGCGTGGTGGGCGAGGGCGGCAACCTCGGCTTCACGCAGCTGGGTCGCATCGAGGCCGCGCAGCACGGCGTGCTGCTCAATACCGACTTCATCGACAATTCGGCGGGGGTGGACACCTCGGACCACGAGGTGAACATCAAGATCCTGCTGAACGCCGTAGTGCAGCAGAAGAAGCTCACGTTCGATCAGCGCAACAAGCTGCTGGCGTCGATGACGGACGAAGTCGGCGACCTCGTGCTCACCGACAACTACCGCCAGAACCAGGCGCTGTCGATGATGGAGCGCATGTCGGTGTCGCGCCTGGGCTCGAAGCAGCACTTCATCCGCACGCTGGAATCGCAGGGCCTGCTCGACCGCCAGATCGAGTTCCTGCCGAGCGACCAGGAATTCGCGGATCGCAAGGCGCGCGGGCAGGGCCTGACGCGTCCGGAGCTGTCGGTACTGCTTTCGTACAGCAAGCTCGTGCTGTTCCCGCAGCTCGTGCAGTCCGACGTGCCGGAAGATCCGTACCTGTCAAAGGAACTGGTGCGCTACTTCCCGAAGCCTCTGCAGGAGAAGTACACGAAGCAGATGGAGGGCCATCGCCTGAAACGCGAAATCATCGCGACGGCGGTGACGAACTCGATGGTCAACCGCATGGGCGCGACGTTCGTGCTGCGCATGCAGGAAGACACGGGCCGCACGCCGGCGGAAGTCGCCAAGGCCTACACCATCGCCCGCGAAGCGCTGGAAGCGCGCGACATGTGGGCGCAGATCGACGCACTCGATGGCAAGGTCGCCGAGGCCTCGCAGGTGGACGCGCTGATGGCGATCTGGCAGCTGATGCGGTCGATCACGCGCTGGCTGCTTTCGCGTCCGGGTGCTATCCCGGCCATCGAGGCGGCGGTCGTGCGTTATGGCGATGGCATCCGTGCCGTGCGCGATGCGTTGCCGCAGGCGATGACCAAGGACCTGCGCGCGGCGTTCGAACAGCGCGCAGCCGACTGGCGCGGTCGCGGCATCCCGGCCGCGCTCGCCCAGCAGCTCGCGTCGCTGCCGCTGCTCGATGCGTCGATGGACATCGTCGAGATCGCGCAGGCCCGCAAGCTGGCGGCGGCGGAGGTCACCAAGGCCTACTTCGCCTTCAGCAGCGCGCTGCATCTGTCCTGGCTGTACGACCAGATCGAAGCGTTGCCGGTCGACAGCCGCTGGCAGGCGCTCGCGCGCGGCTCGCTGCGTGACGAACTGGGTGCGCAGCAGCGTGCGCTGGTCGGGCACATCCTGGCCGAGGGCGGCCGCAAGCCGGCCGATGGCAAGGTCGAGTCGTGGCTGCAACGCGATGACTCCAGCCTGCGCTTCACGCTGACGATGCTGTCGGAGCTGGCATCGCAGAAGTCGCTCGACTACCCGACGGTGTCGGTGGCCGTGCGGCGACTCGCGCAGCTGGCGCAGGCCGCCTGACCCTGTACGGCGCGGTTCGCCGCGCCTTCGCCAGAACCCGGGAAAGCCCGTCGCATCCGCGACGGGCTTTTCTTTTGTGACGATCGGCCGTCGCGCGCGCTGACGGACGAGCCGTTATGCTCGCGGCCATGGCGACCGACACGCTGCTCAAAGCGAACCTCCGGCTGGCCTTTCTCGCCGCGCCGACACCCGAAGCCCAGGCCGCGCGCACGGCGCTGGTCGACGTGCACGGCGATACGCCGCCCGCGGAGGCCGACGTGATCGTCGCGCTCGGCGGCGACGGCTTCATGCTGCAGACCCTTCATCGCCACGCCGCGCTATGCAAGCCGGTGTACGGCATGAAGCTCGGCACCGTCGGGTTCCTGATGAACCAGCAGCGCATCGACTCGCTGGTCGAACGCATCCATGCCGCCGAGCCCGCGGTGCTGCGCCCGCTGGAGATGATCGTGCAGAGCGAATCCGGCGCGACCGTCGGCTCGCTCGCCTACAACGAGGTGTCGTTGCTGCGACAGACGCGCCAGGCCGCGCACCTGAGCATCGACCTCAACGGCCAGACGCGGCTGGAGGAGCTCATCTGCGACGGCGTGCTGGTGTGCACGCCGGCGGGCAGCACGGCGTACAACTTCTCGGCGCACGGCCCGATCCTGCCGCTGGGCGCCAACGTCATCGCGCTGACGCCGATCGCCGCGTTCCGTCCGCGTCGCTGGCGCGGCGCAGTGTTGAAGGCGGACACCGAAGTGCGTTTCAAGGTGCTCGATCCGCTGAAGCGGCCGGTCAGCGCAACGGCGGATTCGCACGAGGTGCGCGACGCGGTGGAAGTAACGATCCGCGAATCGCGCGATCGCACGGTCACGCTGCTGTTCGATCCCGAGCACAACCTCGAGGAACGCATGCTCGCCGAGCAGTTCACCAGCGGCTGAGCAGCGATCGTTGGTACAGGGTCGCCGCGACCCGGACGCTGCGTCTCGGGGCCGTCCCAACCCCTGCGACCCGGCGGTGCAGAATAGGCGCATGCCCGACCGCGATGCCGATCCCCTGATCGTCGCCATTTCCTCCAGGACGCTGTTCGATCTGGAGGAAGGCCACGACCTGTTCGAACGTGATGGCCTTGAGGCCTACGCCGACTACCAGCGCAGCCATGAGAACGACGTACTGTCCCCGGGCATCGCGTTTCCGCTGGTACGCAAGCTGCTGCGCCTCAACGACGGCGCGCCGCCGGAAGCGCCACGCGTCGAAGTCATCCTGATCTCGCGCAATTCCGCCGACACCGGCCTTCGCATCTTCAATTCGATCGCGCACCACGGGCTGTCCATCCGGCGCGCGGCTTTCAGCAACGGCGCGCCGCCGTATCCCTACATCCGCCCGTTCAATGCGGATCTGTTCCTGTCGGCGCACGGGGAGGATGTGCGTGCCGCGCTCGATGCGGGCGTCGCCGCGGCGATGCTGCTGCCGTCATCATCACCCGCAACGTTGTCGGCGGCGGGGCGCAACCCGGACCAGCTGCGCATCGCGTTCGATGGCGATGCGGTGATATTCGACGACGAAGGTGAGCGCGTGTCGCGCGAAGGCGGGCTGGCGGCATTCACCGAGCACGAATTGCAGCGCGCGGGTGAGCCGTTGTCAGGTGGTCCGTTTCGCGGCTTCCTCGACGCACTGCATCGCCTGCAGCAGGCGTTCCCGACCGGCGACGACGCGCCGATCCGCACCGCGCTGGTCACCGCGCGCAGCGTGCCCGCACACGAACGCGTGATCCGCACGCTGCGCGAGTGGGGCATTCGTCTCGACGAAGCGCTGTTCCTCGGCGGCCGGCCGAAAGGGCCGTTCCTCGAAGCGTTCGGCGCGGACATCTTCTTCGATGATTCCGAGCACAACATCGTCTCGGCGCGCGACCACGTCGCCGCCGGCCACGTGCCGCACGGCGTGGCCAATATCCCGCGTTAGCCCGTCAGGCTGCCGACGAGCTGGTCGACGGGCAGGCGCACGTCGGTGAGGCGCCAGCGCAGGCCGTCGCGGGTGAACACGAAGACGATCGGTACGCCGTCGGCGTTCTGCACGGTGGCAGTGAAGCGCGACGTCGACTCGTAGTCGTATTGCGCGCCGCGCAGTGGATCGAACTGTTGTTCGGGCGCCTGCGAACGCTCGGGCGGGTAGCCCATCGCGCGACGGATCACGCTGCGGCCCTGCAGGATCGCGCCGATGCCGGCCGGCGTCGCCAGCGCATCCACCACGCCGCCAGTCATCGTCGCCGTGACCTGCCTGCCGAGTTCCTTGAGGCGGCTGTCGGTCGACGCATCGCCCATTTTCCGCGCGAGATAGTCCTCGAGCTGCGCCTTGACGCTGGCGCGTACGAGCGGGAAGTCGACGTCCCGATCCAGCGTGCGCATGTCGCCCTTCTGCACGGCCTGGCTGATCGATCGGACGGTGAGGAACGGGCCGGCGGCGACGTAGCCGGCGATGGCGAGGACGGCGGCGAGGAGCAGGGCGATCAGGGTCTTCATCGGCGCAGCCTAGCGAACGCGCGTGAGGAGTTCGACGAGACGGCGACTCAAATCGTCGGCTCGGGTTCGACCGCGGCACGCACGCGATTGCGGCCCTCGCGCTTGGCACGATAGAGCGCTTCGTCCGCGCGTGGCACCAGCGTGCGCAGGCTGGCGCTGTGCGCCTCGCCGCCGCTCCACGCGACGCCGACGCTCGCGGTGACGCCGAAGCCGGGTGCGAACGGTTCGCAGTCGATCGCCTCGACCGCGTCGCGAATGCGTTCGGCGGCGGTGAGCGCCTGCTCGAGCGTGCAGTCGACCAGCAGCAACGCGAATTCGTCGCCGCCCCAACGTGCCGCGATGTCGTGCTGGCGCGCCTGTGCGCGGATGACGTCGGCGATCGCCTGCAACGCCACGTCGCCTGCCGCGTGTCCGTGCAGGTCGTTGATCGGCTTGAAGCCGTCCACGTCGACCAGCATCAGCGCGACCGGTTGCCCCTGCGCGAGATGTTCGAGTTCCTCGTCGAGCGCCTGATCGAGCGCGCGACGATTCGACAGCAAGGTCAGCGCATCGGTCCGCGCCAGCCGCTCGGCGATGCGCGTCTGTACCTGCAGTGCATGCGTGCGTTCGTCGACGAGCGCCCGCAGGCGGCGTTCCGTGTGTCGCAACTGGCCGATCCTGGCACCGTACGCGACAGCCAACAGGACGAAGGCAAGCAGCACGATCGCCGCCCATACGAACGGGCGCTGCCACCAGTACGGTTCGATCGAAAACACGAGGCCGCCGCGTGAGAGTTCCGGCTCGCCCGGTACCCACGCCTGGATGCGCAGATGGAAACGACGCGGATCGAGGCTGGTGAACTGCACCTCGCGGCTGTCGCCCAGATCGACCCAGGACGACGACAGGCCGTCGAGGCGATAGCGGTAGTGCACGCGCTGCGCGTTGATCAGCGTCGGCGATACGAAGCGGACGACGATGCGATGGTCGCCGGGGGCGAGCGTCGCAGCCGCGTGGGGGTCGCGTTCGCGTCCGTCCACCTCGAAGCGTTCGATCGCTACCGGGGGGAGCGGCATCGCGTGGCGAACGGCTGCTTCGGGATCGAGTCGCGCGACGCCGATGGCGGTGGCGACCCAAAGCCGGCCGGCGTCGTCGAGCGTGGCTGCGGGCATCGAGCCGCCGTTCGCCTGCGCTGAGGCCATGCCGTCCGCGCGACCGAACAGGTGCACGTCGATGCGCTCGCGACGGCCGGCGGCGACGTCCTCGAGCTCAGCCATGCGCAGCCGCGCGATGCCTTCGTTGCCGGTCAACCACAGCCGGCCCTGCGCGTCGTGCACTGCGGCGAAGATCTTCTCGAACGGCAGGCCTTCGGCGCGCGCGACGCGATGCGGCGACGAGCCGTCGTGGTCGACGCGCACCAGCCCGCGATCGGTGGCCAGCCACAGCGCATCACCGCCGGTGGAGGGGACGAACGAATAGACGTACTGGGCGTCCGTCGCGCGAAGATCGATCGGCCGCGCGCGGCCATTGCGGATCACCGCGGCGCCGGAACTGGTGCCGACCCAGACACCGCCATCGCCGTCTTCGTGCAGCGCCTGCACGAACTCGGCGGGCAGGCCGTCATGCGCACCCCAGACGCGCAGGTGCTCGCCGTCGTGCATCACCACGCCCTGCTTGGTGCCGATCCACACCCGGCCGTCGTGCGCGGCGAGCACTGCGCGAACCTCGTTGGACGGCAGGCCGTCGTCCATGGTCACGTCGTCGACCACTTCGCCGTCGTGCAGGCGCAGCACGCCGTCGTGGAAGGTGCCGACCAGCAGGTCACCCGACGTGTCCTCGGCGAGCGCGAGCACCGAGACGTCGGCGAGTCGCGTACCGAGGCCGACGCGGGTGATCGCACCGGTCGTCGGGTCGATGCGGTCGAGCCCCTGGCCGCTGCCGACCCACAAGGTGCCGTCGTGCGTGAGCAGCGTGGTGCGGACGAAGTCGTCCGCGAGGCCGTCCTTGCGCGTGTAGGTGTGGATCGGCGCGGCGCGCAGTCGCACCAGTCCGCCGTTGGTGCCCACCCACAGGCTGCCTTCGTTGTCGCGGCCGAGTGCGAGCACGCGGTTGTTCGGCAGCCCTTCGGGCGCGTCGAGCCACTCGATCTGCTCGCCGGCGACGCGCGCCAGGCCCGCGTTGTTGGTGCCGACCCACGTCGTGCCCGCCGTGTCGCGCCAGATGCGCGTGGCCGTGCGCGCGGCGAGGTCGGGATGCAGCAGCCGGATGGGGCCGCCGTCATCGACCAACGCCCCATGTTCGGTGCCGACCAGCAGCCCGCCCGACCGCAGCGCGAACAACGAGAACACGGGGCCGGCCGGCAGCCCGGCCTCCGTTGCGCGGACGGCACGATCGCCCTCCACACGGGCGAGTCCCAAACTCGTCGCCACCCAGATACGGCCGCGGGTGTCGCGGGCGAGGGCATTGACGGTGTCGCTCGGAAGGCCGCCGGCCGCGTTGATGCTGATGCGGCGGCCATCGGGATCGATACGGACGACACCGCTCCGCGCCGTCGCGACCCAGAGCCGCCCGTTCGGCTCCTCGAGCAGGTCGGTGATCAGGCCATCGACCGGCGGGCGAGAATCCCAGCGACCGGCGTGCCAACGCACGATGCCGCCGCGTGCGCTGCCGGCCCACAGGTCGCCCTTCGGGCCGATGTGCAGCGCCCGCACGCTGTCGTCGCCCAGGCCGGGAACGTCGTCGCGGCGGTACAGGCGGAATTCGTGGCCGTCGTAGCGCGCGATGCCTTCCCACGTCGCGAGCCAGAGATAGCCGTCGGCGGTCTGGCCGACGCCGTTGACTGTGCTGTGCGGCAGGCCGTCGCGCGTGGTCCAGGCTTCGACGAAGTCGTCGGCAAGCGATTGCGCGGCGAAGGCGGGGGCAACGACCAACGCGAGCATCGCCAGCAGCGTGGCCGACGCGCGTCGCACCGACGCACGCAGTCGTGTTCGCATGGTGGCGCGGACACGCGCGTGCGCACGTGTCGTCAGCGTTGCTGCCATCGACCTCGACCGGTTGGATCCCCCGGCCTACTGTGCCACGCCGCGCCGTCGGGTTTCACGTCCGGGGGGCAGCGGTGGCCCGGCCAATGAACAGGCGGGCCCCTGTTCAGCCAAGCTCGGCGTGGAGGTTGCGCCCCCAGAGCTCGACCGCATCCAGCAGCGCGGCGGCGCGGGCATCACCCGCGCGCTCGACGCGGAGCCTGCCGATCTCGTCGAAGAACGAATCGAACGTGTACTCCGACCGTGTGGTGTCGGCGAGGCGTTCGCGAAGATAAGCGTTCCAGCGCTCGCGTTCGTCGTCGACCAGCGAGTCGGGCCAGTTGCGCGCGCGATAGCGGAACAGCAGCTCGGGCAGGCGCGCGTCGGTGAAATGGAAGTCGACGCCGTGTAGCTGGTGCGCTGGCGTGCCGCGCACATCCGGAAAGCGAAGGCGATCGGCGTCGGGCAGGAAACCGTCGTAAAGCGACGCATCGCTGTCGGCGGCGGCGCGTTCCGGCATCGCGGCAAACACGCGTCGCGCCTTCTCGGCGATCTCCGGCGCACGTTCTCGGATGCGCGCTGCGTTGCGTTCGACGCGAGCCACATCGATGCGTAGGCGGTCGAAATCGGCGGGACGCAGGTGGTCCCACGCGACCAGCGCCGGGCAGCGATTGAGATGCACTTCCTTCAGCGCGACGCGTTCGACGCCCTCGGGAAGCGCGTCCTGCCGCACGTAAAGGCGCTCGGCGATCGCATCGGCATCGAGCGACAGCAGCGCGTCGGGATCCTGTGCCAAGTCGAACACGACAACGCGGTTGCCGATTCGTGGATGCATCGTCAGTGGAATGACCGGCGCTGCGCACAGGCGGCTCGCCGGGAAGCGCTGCGAGACATGCAGCACCGGTGTCAGCGCCGCGACATCGAGCAGACTGCCGGCGAAGCGCTTGTCGCGCAGCTTCAGGCAGTAGTCCCACAGGCGCGGCTGTGCGCTGCGCAGCCGCTGGCCGAGGCCGATCAGCGCGCGCACATCGCTCAATGCTTCATGCGCATCGCCGATGCGGACGCCGTTCGCGTTCGCCAGTCCTTCGAGCGTGAAGCTCGGCGTGCCGTCGTCGCGATAGACCCACTGCATGCCGTCCGGTCGCAGCGCATGCGCAAGGCGCATGACGTCGAGCAGGTCCCAGCGGCAATTGCCGCCGCGCCACTCGCGTTCGTACGGATCGTAGAAATTGCGGAAGAGGCCGTGGCGGATGAATTCGTCGTCGAAGCGCAACGAGTTGTAGCCGGCCGTGCAGGTGCCGGGCCGCATCATCTGCTCGTGGATCCGGGCGAACGCGTCCGCCTCGTTGACGCCGTGCTCGAGCGCATGTTGCGGCGTGATGCCGGTGATCAGCGTGGCGGTCGGCGAGGGCAGCAGGTCGTCGGCTGGCTTTACGAAGAACGAGATCTCGTCGTCGACCTGCTGCAGGTTGGCGTCGGTGCGGATGGCCGCGAACTGCGCGATCCGGCTGCGCCTGAAGCACGCGCCGAAGGTTTCAAGGTCGTAGAACAGGAAGCTCGAGGTCACGCGTCCGCCGCGAGTGGTGGCAGGCGTTCCATGACCAGGCGATCGGCGAGGTCGCGATCGATCGTATCGAGCGACGCATGTCCGCGGGTGAGCTCGGCCAGCAGGTCGCGTTGCACACGGCCGCGTTCGAACGCGGTCGCGTAGGGAAGGCGCATGAACGTCACCATCGCGTAGCGCGGGACGAAACGGTCGGGGTGGCGTGCGGCAAGTTCGCGCTCCAACGCGCGTTGCAGCAGGTAATCGTCGTCGTCGACGCGGTCGCGCATCTCGAGGTAGTTCTCGAGCGCCATCTGCTGGATCGCACGGGCGTTCGGCAGGCGCTCGGCCTGGAACGCCGCGAACGCGCTGGCGCGATCGGGCGCGCGATCGAGATGCTCGGCGAGCGCGACGCAGTCCTCGAACGCGCAGTTCATGCCCTGGCCGTGGAACGGCACCATCGCGTGCGCGGCATCGCCGAGCAGCACGGCGTCGCCGCCCAGATGCCAGCTATCGAGGTAGAGCGTGGCGAGCACGCCGGTGGGGTGCGCGTCGAAGTCGCGTTCGAGATCCGGGATGAGCGGCGATGCGTCGGCGAAGTCGCGCTCGAAGAACGCGCGCGCCTCCGTGCCGTTGCGAACGGTGTCGAAGCTCGGATCGCCGTGGGTCGGCAGGAACAGGGTAACGGTGAACGTGCGTTCGTCGTTCGGCAGCGCGATGCACATGTAGCGGCCGCGCGGCCAGATGTGCAACGCGTTGGGCTCGATGCTGAAGCTGCCGTCGTCGGCAGGCGGGATTTCCAGTTCCTTGTAGCCATGGCCGAGGTTCTCGGTGCGTTCGCCTAGGTCGGCGCGCCGACCCATTGCCGCGCGCAACGCGGAGCCCGCGCCATCCGCGCCGATCAGCGAGTCGAAGCCGACGTGCAGCGCCTCGTCGTCGGCGGCGCCGAAGGTGGCGACGCGCCGCCCGAAGTCGACGTCGACCAGGCCGCGATCGAAATGCAGGCGTGCCCCGGCCGATTCGGCGATGTCGAGCAGGACGATGTTGAGCTCGCCACGATGCACCGACCAGATGACTTCGCTGTCGTCGCGCCCGTAGCGCTGCAGGTCGGTGCGGCCGTCGGCGAAGTGCACCATGCGGCCTCGCATCATCACCGCGTGCGACATGACCGCATCGTCGGCACCGGCAAGACCCAGCGCGTGGCGGCCGCGCTCGGCGAGCGCGAGATTGATCGAGCGGCCACCGCCGTACCCGCGGATGCGCGGATCGCCGCGCTTTTCGTAGACATCGACGCTCCAGCCGCGGCGCGCGAGCAGCGTGGCCAGCAGGGCACCGGCGAGGCCGGCGCCGATGATCGTGATGCTGCGGGGGCTGTCGCTCACGTGCGCGTCCGTCAGGTCGTCGTGGGGCGAGTGTAGTGGCGTCGACGCGTCGCGGTGCAGTCCGGGCGAGGACTGATGCGTCGCGCTGCTCAGGTCGGCATCGACCAGCGCTCGACTTCGCGCACGAACCGCAGCACGTCCGCGTGCGTGTTGTAGAGCGGGGCGGGCGAGATGCGGATGACGTCGGGTTCGCGCCAGTCGCCGAGCACGCCGTTCGCCTGCAGGTGGTCGAACAGCGCGCGACCACGTTCGCGACCGCCGTGTACGCGCAGCGACAGTTGGCAGCCGCGTTGCGCAGCGTCGCGCGGCGTCAGGATGTCGAGCGCGTTGGCGAGGCGTGCGTCGATCAACGCTTCGAGATAGCCGGTGAGCGATCGCGATTTCCCGCGCAGCGCCGGAAGCCCCGCGCGGTCGAACAGCTCCAGCGAGGCGCGCAGCGGCGCCATCGACAGGATCGGCGGATTGCTGAGCTGCCAGCCATCCGCGCCCGCTGCGGGCACGAACTCCGGGCCCATTCGAAACCGCGTGGAGGCGTCGTGGCCCCACCACCCGGCGAAGCGCGGCACGTCTTCGCGCGAATGGCGCTCGTGCACGAATGCGCCACCGACCGCGCCCGGGCCGGAGTTCACGTATTTGTAGTGACACCACGCGGCGAAGTCGGCGTCGCTGTCGTGCAGCGCGAGCTCGAGGTTGCCGACCGCGTGCGCGAGGTCGAAGCCGACGTTCGCGCCGGCGTCGTGTGCAAGCCGCGCGATGCGCTTGAGGTCGAACGCCTGGCCGGTGCGGTACTGCACGCCGGGCCACAGCACCAGCGCGAGGCGATCGCGGTTCGCATCGATCGCACGTTCGATCGCGGCCATCGAGATGGTGCCGCTAGGCGAATCCGGCTCGACTTCGATGAGGTCGGTCGCCGGATCGAAGCCATGGAACGCGACCTGCGATGCGGTGGCATGGCGATCGGACGGGAACGCGCCGGCCTCGATGAGGATGGCGGGGCGCTCGCGCGTCGGCCGGTAGAAACTCACCATCAGGAAATGCAGGTTGGCGGTGAGCGTGTTCATCGCCACCACTTCGCTTGCCTTCGCGCCGACCAGGCGCGCGAGCGGTTCGCGCACCAGTTCGTGGTAGCTCATCCACTGCGCGTCGCCGGTGAAGTGGCCTTCGACGGCGTCGTGCTCCCACTTCTGCAACACGGTTTCGACGTGCGCGCGCGCACCGCGCGGCTGCAGGCCGAGCGAGTTTCCGACGAAGTACGCCATCGGCGCGCCGCCATGGCGTGGGATGAGGAATTCATCGCGGAAGGCGCGCAGCGGATCGGCCGCGTCGAGGGCGGCGGCGTGCGCGTCGGAATAGAGGTCGGTCATTCGATCGGGTCAGGCGAAGCGGGACAGTGGAAGGCCGAGCCAGTCGAGCGCGGTGCCGTGGTACAGGCGCGCCTGCTGCTCGTCGCTGAGGCGAAGCGCGGCGATGCCCGCGCCCGGTTCCTGCTCGCCGAGCGGGAACGGGTAGTCGGTGCCAAGCATCACGCGGTCGACGCCGCAGGTGTCGAGCAGGTATTGCAGCGCTCGCGGATCGGCGACCCACGAGTCGAAAAAGAACCGCGACAGGTACTCGCGCGGATTGCGCGGGTTGTCGGTGGCGACCAGATCGGGACGCATGTTGAAGCCGTGCTCGATGCGGCCGACGGTGTACGGGAACGAGCCACCGCCATGTGCGAGGCAAATCTTCAACTTCGGCAACCGCTCCAGCACGCCGCCGAAGATCAGGCAGCACGCCGCGCGCGATTGTTCGGCCGGCATGCCGACCAGCCACGGCAGCCAGTACTTGGGCATCGACTCGGTGCCCATCATGTCCCACGGGTGCACCAGGATCGCCGCGCCGAGTTCGGAGGCCGCTTCGAAGAACTCGAAGAGCTCAGGTGCATCAAGGTTCCAGTCGCCGATGTGGCTGCCGATCTGCACGCCCTGCAGGCCGAGCTGGTCCATGCAGCGTTCGAGCTCCTGCACGGCCAGGCGCGGCGACTGCAACGGCACGGTGCCGATGCCGGCGTAGTGGCGCGGGTGGTCGTTGACCGTCTGCGCCATGTGGTCGTTGAGCGCCTGGTGCAGCTCCAGCGCATGCTGCGGCTTCGCCCAGTAGCTGAACATCACGGGCACGGTGCTGATGACCTGCACCTGCACGCCGAAGCGTGCGTAGTCGTCGATGCGCTCCTGCGCGTCCCACGTCTTCGACCAGATCTCGCGGAAGAACTTGCCGTCCTTGTAGATGCGGTGACGGCCGTCGTCGGTGTGGTGGATCACCGGGAAGCGCTCGTCACCGAACTTGCGCGCGAGGTCCGGCCAGTCGCGCGGCAGGTAATGCGCGTGGGTGTCGATCTTGAGCATGCGTCAGGTGATGTCCGCTTCGGAGTCCGCCTGCAGCTCATAGCGGCTCGGACGGGGATTGAGATGCCCGCAGGCCTTGCAGGTGCGAAGGTGGTCGTCGCGATAGAAGCGCTCGAACACACGGAAGAAATCCTGTTCGATGTCGACCAGGTGGAACGACTCCTCGTACACCTTGGCGTTGCAGCGCTCGCAGAACCACAGCAGCGCGTCGTCCTCGTGCGGCAGGCGCTTGCGCTCGATGACCAGGCCCACGCCGCCGGCGCTGCGCTGCGGGCTGTGCGGTACGCGCGGTGGCAGGTAGAACATCTCGCCCGCGCGGATGGTGATGTCCCGCACGGCGCCGTCTTCCTGGATGCGCAGCACCATCTCGCCCTCGAGCTGGTAGAAGAACTCGGGGCCTTCCTCGAAGTGGTAGTCGGTACGCGCGTTCGGCCCACCGACGATCATGACGATGTAATCGCCATCGACGATGCACTTGTTGCCTACCGGCGGCTTGAGCAGCTCGCGGTGCTCGTCGACCCAGGCCTGCAGGTTCAGCGCGTCCGGCAGTTTCACTGCTTGAGCGCCGCCACGCATTTCATCTCGACCGCGATCGGCGTCGGCAGCCAGCTCACGCCCACCGTCGTGCGGCACGGCGCGTTCTCCGCGCTGGGGAAGTACTCCGCCCAGATCTCGTTGAACACGCGGAAGTCGTGCGGAAGATCGGTGAGGTAGACGGTGACGTCGACGAGGTCGGCAAGCGTCGCGCCGGCCGCTTCAAGCACGTTGCGCACGTTGCGGAACACCGCACGGCACTGCGCCTCGATGTCGTAGCTCATCAGCTTGCCTTCGGTGTCGCGGACGTCGCCGCTGACCTGGTTGGTGTCCGGGTCGCGCGGACCGATGCCCGACAACAGCAGCAGGTTGCCGACGCGGCGTGCGTGCGGATACGAGCCGACGGGTCGCGGCGCGTGGTCCTTCAGGATGATGCTCTCGCTCATGCGGTTCGCTCCGGAGATTCGATGTGGGCCAGCGCGTGGTCGTACGCGTCGGCGAGTTCGGTGCGGCCGTCGACATGAAGGCCGAGGTCGCGCACCAGGCCGTCGTCGAGGCGGTAGCACCAGGCGTGCACGGTGACCTGCTGACCGCGCGACCACGCGTCCTGCAGGATCGACGTGCGGGCGACGTTCACCACCTGCTCCAGCACGTTCAACTCGCAGAGCCGGTCGTGCATGGCGCGTTCGTCGCCCAGCGGCTGCAGCTTCGCCTGGTGCTTCTCCGCGACGTCGGCGACATGCCGCACCCAATTGTCGGCAAGGCCGAGTCGCCGCTGCGTCAGCGCCGCGTGCACGCCGCCGCAGCCGTAATGGCCAACGACCAGGATGTGCCGCACCTTCAGCACGTCCACTGCGAACTGCAGCACCGACAGGCAGTTCAGGTCGGTATGCACGACGACATTGGCGATGTTGCGGTGGACGAAGACTTCGCCCGGCGCCATGTCGATGATCTGGTTGGCCGGTACGCGCGAGTCGGAGCAGCCGATCCACAGGAATTCCGGGGCCTGCTGCTGCGAGAGGTGCGCGAAGAAACCGGGGTCCTCGCGCTCGATGCGCGCAGCCCAGTCGCGGTTGCGGGCCAAAAGGTCGTCGAGGGTTTCCGTCACTCGCAGTTCTCCAGGCAGATTCCGACGTTCTTGGACTCGGTGAAGAAGCGCATGGCTTCCCAGCCGCCTTCGCGGCCGAGCCCCGATGCGCCCGCGCCGCCGAACGGCGTGCGTAGGTCGCGTTGCATCCAGGTGTTGATCCAGACCATGCCGACGCGCAGTGCGGCGGCAAGGCGGTGTGCGCGACCGAGGTCGCGTGTCCAGACCGATGCCGAAAGACCGTAGTCGCCGCAATTGGCCAGCGACAGCGCCTGCGCTTCGTCGTCGAACGCCTGCAGCGTGACGACGGGGCCGAATATCTCGTCGCGATTGGTCGCGCAATCGGGGCCGAGGCCGTCGATCACCGTCGGTTCCAGGTACCAGCCGGGCCGATCGACGCGCTGGCCGCCACACAGCACGCGACCGCCTTCATCGACGGCGCGCTGCACCGCAGCCGATACCTTGTCGAAATGCACCTGCGAGACCAGCGGGCCCATGTCGGTATCGGTATCGATCGGGTCGCCGATGCGCAGCGTGCGCGCGCGTTCGACGAACGCATCGACGAACTCGTCGCGGATCGAGCGCTCGACCAGCATGCGCGAGCCGCAGAGGCAGATCTGGCCGGAGTTCTGGAACGCGGAGCGAACGAGCAGGTCGATGTGTTCGCGCCACGGACTGTCGGCGAACACGATCGTCGCGTTCTTGCCGCCGAGTTCCAGCGACACCTTCTTCAGCAGCGGCGACGCGATGCCCGCGATGCGCCGGCCCACCGCCGTGCTGCCGGTGAACGTCACCGCCTTGACCGCCGGATGCGAGACCAGCGGCTCTCCCACGTCCGGACCGCGACCGTGCAGGATGTTCAACACGCCGGGCGGCAGGCCGATCTCGCCGGATACTTCGCCGAGCAACGTCGCCGTCCACGGCGTGATTTCCGACGGCTTGGCGACCACGGTGTTGCCAGCGGCAAGCGCCGGCGCGATCTTCCACGTCAGCAGGTAGAGCGGGAGGTTCCACGGTGAAATCGCGGCAATGACGCCGAGCGGCGTGCGCAACGTGTAGTTCAGGCCTGCCTCGCCATGGTGCGATTCGCTGGCGAACTGCGTCGCGGCATGCGCGAAGAAGCGGAAGTTCGATACCGCGCGCGGGATTTCGATCGAGCGCGTCAGGCGCAGCGGTTTGCCCGCGTCGCGCGATTCGGCGGTCGCGAAGGTTTCGAGCTTGGCCTCGATGGCATCCGCGAGCCGCTCCAGCCATTGCGCGCGCTCGCTGTTGCGGAGCGCGGCCCAGCCCGGCGCAGCGCGCGTGGCGGCGTCCACCGCCGCTTCCAGGTCCGCGGCATCGCCGGCGGCGACTTCGGCCAGCACGCGGCCGCTGGCCGGCTCGTGCACGTCGATCCAGCGATCCGCGCGAGGCGGAACGGACTGTCCGTCGATCCAGTGATTCAGTCGCATGCCGACAGCTTAACGGACGCGCCTTCGCGGCCCGTCGCGATCAGATCGACTGCATGCGGCCGCCATCGACGGCCAGGCTGACGCCGTTGACGTAGGCCGCGGCGGGCGAGCACAGGAACGCGATGACCGAGGCGACCTCGGCCGCCTCCGCGAAGCGCGCGGCGGGCACGGTGCGACGCATGCCGTCGGCAACCTCGTCCTCGCTCTGGCCGGTCGCTTTCGAGCGATCCGCGAGGATCTGCGCAAGGCGCGCGGTCTTGGTGTAGCCGGGCAGCACGTTGTTGACCGTGATGCCGTCGGCCGCCAGCTCGCGTGACAGCGTCTTCGCCCAGCTCGCCACCGCACCGCGCACCGTGTTGGACACGCCGAGGTTCGGAATCGGCTCGCGCACCGACGTCGAAATGATGTTCACGATGCGGCCCCATGCCGCGCCCTTCATGCCGGCCAGCACCGCCTGCACCAGCGTCTGGTTGGCCAGGAGGTGGCGCGAGAAGGCGTCGCGGAAGGCGTCGAGCGTGGCGGTGTGTACGGGCCCGCCGGGCGGGCCGCCGGTGTTGTCGATGAGAATCTGAACCGGCTTGCCGGCGACGACGCCTTCGACCTTCGCGCGAAGCGCGTCGAGATCGCTGACGTCCGCCGCGATCCAGCCATGCGCCTGCGCGCCGCGACGGGGGAGGGCATCCGCCACCTGCTGCAGCACTTCGGGGCGTCGCGACAACAGGGTGACGTCGGCGCCGAGAAGCGCGAGTTCGTGCGCCGTGGCGCGGCCGATGCCTTCGGAGGCGCCGCAGACGAGCGCGTGGCGACCGGTGAGATCGAGATCCATGGATCAGGCTCCTTCTTGCATCGATTCGAGAGTGCCGCGCATCCACGCGGCAACGTCGCGATCGCCGGCGTCGGACGACGACACGAGGCGGTCGATCACCGCGAGACGGTTCGCGAGCGGATGGTTCTGGCTGAGCTTGGCCTTGAACTCGACGTTGTCGACGACTACGCGCAGCCCGACGATGCCGCGCAGCTGCACGCGTTCGGCGGGGTCGTTCGCGTCGTAGCGCCAGTCGCCGCCGACACGGCCTTCGTGCACGTCGCCGAGCTCGATCAGCAGCTCGCCGAGCGACGCATCATCGTCGAACCAGTCCAGCGCGCCGGAGAGGTGTGCGACGACGTAGTTCCACGTCGGAACGCGCGCGTGCTCGGCCTTGTCGGTGTACCAGGTCGGCGAAACGTAGGCATGCGGGCCCTGCAGGATCACGAGCGCGCGACCGCGGTGGCGCGTCTGCGGATTCGGGCGCGCAAGGTGGCCGCGCAGTTCGATCGCGTCGCCGTCGCGGCGATACAGGACGGGCAGGTGCGAGATGCATGGCACGCCGTCGTCGACGGTGACCAGCGTTGCGAACGGATGCGATGCCGCGAGCGCGTCGAGGCGCGAGAGGTCGCGCTCGTCGAAGGCTCGCGGCAGGTAGAGCGTCACTGGCGACGCGGCAACTTGACGATCATCTGCGGACGCAGCGCGTCGTCGCTGGCGCCGCGCGGCGGCGTCAGTGCATCGAGGTCGAACCCGCGTGCGTCGGCGTCGTCGGCATCGAGGCCATCCAGCGACACGAAGTCGGCATCCATCAGCGCTGCGCGCGCGGTGTCCTCGCTGTCGTAGGGCAGGGTGGCGCCGTCGCAGTCGAGCACTTCGGCCGTGCCGGCCTCCTTCGCGCGCAGGCGCGCCCAGATCAGCGTGTCGCCCGCGGTCGCGAGCCACCATTCGTCGTTCGACATCGTCATGCACCCATCCAGTACGACACCAGCCAGAGCAGCCACGCCAGCACGAGGCCGACGATGATCGTGAGCAGTGAGACGCGCGCCGGCGTCGCGAGCCCGCTCAGGTTGCGATCCGGCGTATCGCGATAGCCGGCCAGCAGCAGCCACTTCCATGCGTGCAGCCGGAAAAACGCGTTCGGCCCGAGCTGCGCGGCGAGGTCGGGGTGGCGGTCGCGGATATGCACCAGCGCGAGCGGCCAGAAGATCACCAGTGCCGTGGCGCCGGCGATGGCCAGCGCCACGAAGCACAGTGCAAGGAACAGGATCATCAGAACTCGGCCTGGCCCGGCGCGCGCGGGTAGGGGATGGCGTCGCGGATGTTGGACAGGCCGCAGATGTAGACGACCAGTCGCTCGAAGCCGAGGCCGAAGCCCGCGTGCGGCACCGTGCCGTAGCGGCGGAAATCGCGATACCAGCCGTAGTGCTCGCGGTCGAGGCCGAACTGCGCCATGCGCTTGTCGAGCATGTCGAGGCGCTCTTCGCGCTGGCTGCCGCCGATGATTTCGCCGATGCCCGGCGCCAGCACGTCCATCGCGGCGACGGTCTTTCCGTCGTCGTTGAGGCGCATGTAGAACGCCTTGATGTGCTCGGGATAGTTCATGACGACGACCGGACGGC
Organism: Lysobacter claricitrinus; assembly: GCF_045866565.1. Lineage (NCBI taxonomy): Bacteria > Pseudomonadati > Pseudomonadota > Gammaproteobacteria > Lysobacterales > Lysobacteraceae > Lysobacter > Lysobacter claricitrinus. The sequence continues at coordinate 782,778 of NZ_BAAFZV010000002.1, forward strand.
CGACGTGCTGCTCGGTCAGCCAGCGCTCGTGCTCGGTCTGCAGGTCCAGGCCCCATTCGACCGGGAATTCGAACTTCTCGTTCGACTTCTGCAGCAACGTGATCGCGTCCGAGTACTCGATGCGCTCGAACGGCGCGTTGACGAAGGCTTCCAGGCGCGTGATCGCGTCCTTCTGCACGCGCTCGGCGATGAACGCCATGTCGTCCGCCCGCTCGGCGAGCACGGCGCGGAACAGGTATTTGAGGAACGCTTCGGCGAGGTCGGCGTTGTCGTCGAGATTCGCGAACGCGATCTCCGGTTCGATCATCCAGAACTCGGCGAGATGCCGTGTGGTGTGCGAGTTCTCGGCGCGGAAGGTCGGGCCGAAGGTGTAGACCTTGCTCAGCGACAGGCAGTACGCCTCGACGTTGAGCTGGCCCGATACCGTGAGGAACGCTTCCTTGCCGAAGAAGTCGCGGCTGAAATCGATGGCGCCCTTCGCATCGCGCGGCAGGTTGGCGAGATCGAGGGTGGACACCCGGAACATCTGGCCAGCGCCTTCCGCGTCCGACGTCGTAACGATCGGCGTCGAGATCCAGTAGAAACCGTTCTCGTGGAAGAAGCGGTGCACCGCCTGCGCGAGCGTGTTGCGGATGCGCGTCACCGCGCCGAAGAGGTTGGTGCGCGGACGCAGGTGCGCGACTTCCCGCAGGAACTCGAGCGAATGCGCCTTAGGCTGGATGGGGTAGGTTTCCGGGTCGTCGACCCAGCCAACGACCTCCATGGACGTCGCCTGCAGCTCGAACGCCTGGCCCTGGCCCTGCGACTGCACGACCGTGCCGGTCGCGATCACCGCGCAACCGGCCGTGAGTCGCTTGATCTCCGATTCGTAATTCGCGAGCGCCGCGGGCGCGACCACCTGGATCGGCGCGAAGCACGAGCCGTCGCTGACGTTGACGAAGCTCAGCCCCGCCTTGGAATCGCGGCGCGTGCGGACCCAGCCGCGCACCGTGACTTCGCCACCTGCCGGTACCTTGCCCGCGAGCACCTGCTCGACGCTCATGATCGTCATGCGCTGACTACCCGTCCTGATCTTGATTTCCGGGCCGGTCGGCCCGACGTGGGACGCAGAGTTTACGTGCTGTTGCAGGGCCATTGCGGCCCTACTGCCTATACTCGCCCCGCATCCACGCCGTACCGGAGTCCGCATGGCCGTCTCGCTCGCCCCCGCCGCCCTCGACCGCGTCCGCCGCTACCTCAGCGAGACGCCCGATGCGCTGGGCCTGCGTTTTGGCGTCAAGAAGACCGGTTGCTCGGGCTGGCAGTACGTCGCCGACCTTGCGAAGGCGTCGAACGACGACGACCGCATCTTCCTGCAGGACGACGTGCGCATCTATGTCGACCAGGCCAGCCTGGCGATCGTCGACGGTACCGAGATCGACCTCGTGCGCCAGAAGCTCGGCGAGCAGTTCGTGTTCCGCAACCCGAACGTGCGCGGCGAATGCGGTTGCGGCGAGAGTTTCACCACCGCCGAGCACGACTGATTCGCGACGGCCGGCACGGGCGGGGCCCGTGCAAGCGGCGCTAGACTCGGGCCGTCCTGCCCGGAGTCCGCCCGATGATTCGTCCGCTGCTTCTCGCTGTCGCGCTGTCGACGCTCCTTCCTGCCACGTCGTTCGCCGTGAGCGCGCCCGCGGCGAGCACGGCCAACGCGGCGACCAGCTCGTTGCACAGTTTCTTCGACGAACAATGGGAACGCGGCCTTCGCGAATATCCCGAGAACGCGACGGCCAATGGCGACGCGCGCTTCAACGACCGCTGGACGGATGCGAGCCTGGAGGCGATCCGCAAGCGCGACGCGGAGGATCGGGACGCACTCGCACGGCTGAAGGCGATCGACCGTAGTGCGTTGTCCGAGGCGGACCGTCTCAATTACGACGTCTACCTCTGGGACCTGCAGCGCACCGTCGAACGACAGAAGTTCAACGAATGGCAGCGCCCGCTCACGCAGCGCGGCGGCGTGCAGACCGCGGACGAGATCGTCGAGTTGATGCAGTTCCGCAGCGTCAAGGACTACGAGGACTGGCTCAAGCGCCTCGAGGCGCTGCCGGCGCTCATCACCCAGAACGAAGCGCTGATGCGCGAGGGCATCAAGGCGGGCAACACGCCGCCGCACGTGCTGATGGAGCGCGTGCCGGCGCAGATCCGCGCGCAGCTGGTCGACGACCCCACGAAGAGCCGTTTCTACCAGCCGTTCCTGAAGTTCCCGGACGCCGTGCCCGAAAGCGATCGCGCCCGCCTGCGTGCGCGGGCGGTGGAGCTGATCGGACAGCGCGTGATTCCGGCGTATCGCGAATTCGCCACGTTCTTCGACAACGACTACCTGCCGAAGACGCGCACCTCGATCGCGGCGGTCGACCTGCCCGACGGCAAGGCCTACTACGACTTCCTCGCCGGCTATTTCACGACGACCGATCTAACTGCCGACCAGATCCACGAGATCGGGCTGAAGGAAGTCGCCCGCATCCGCGGCGAAATGGAGAAGGTGAAGGCGGAAGTCCGCTTCAAGGGTTCGATGCAGGAGTTCTTCACCTACCTGCGCACGGACCCGCGCTTCTTCAAGAAGACGCCGGACGATCTGTTCGAGGCCTACCAGGCGATCGCCAAGCGCATCGACCCCGAGCTGGTGAAGGTGTTCCGCACGATTCCGCGCCTGCCGTACGGCGTGCGTCCGATCCCGCCGGCGTCCGCACCCGACACGACGACCGCGTACTACCAGCCCGGCGCCGCCGACGGCAGCCGCGCCGGCTACTACTACGTCAACCTGTACAAGCCCGAGACGCGGCCGACGTGGGAGATGGTCCCGCTGTCGCTTCACGAGGCGGTTCCCGGCCATCACTTCCAGTTCGCCCGCGGTCTGGAAATGGCCGAGGCCCCGATGTTCCGTCGCACCGCGTATTTCGTGGCGTACGGGGAAGGCTGGGGGCTCTACGCCGAGCGACTCGGCTACGACATGGGCCTCTATGACGATCCGTACGACCGCATGGGCCAGCTGGCGTACGACATGTGGCGCGCGGTGCGGCTTGTGGTCGACACCGGCATGCACAGCAAGGGCTGGAGCCGCGACCGGGCTATCCAGTACTTCATGGACAACTCGCCCAAGACCCGCCAGGACGTGGTCAACGAGATCGACCGCTACATCAGCTGGCCGGGCCAGGCCCTGGGCTACAAGATCGGCCAGATGAAGATCTCCGAGCTGCGGGAGAAGGCCGCCCGCGAGCTGGGCGACCGTTTCGACCTCCGTGACTACGACGACGCGGTGCTCGAAACCGGCTCGGTGCCGCTGGCGGTGCTGGAGAAGCACATCGACGAGTGGATCACGGCCCGCAAGCGGGCGCCGGCCGCCAGTCCGGCTCGCTGAGCGGCGCGACGGGTGGGAGCGGGGCCGGCGGCGTCCGCCGGTTTCACGCGGTTTGCACGTAACCCATTGAGCTGACATAATTTCCGGCTCCGCGGCCGTTGGTCGCGGCGACCTTGCTCCACTGCTGCTGCACGCAGGGGGCTGCCCGGCGCGATGCGCCGCATCCACAAGGAAACGAAAATGCGTCATTACGAAGTCGTGTTCCTGGTCCATCCGGACCAGAGCGAGCAGGTCCCGGCCATGATCGAGCGTTACAAGACGCTGATCGAAGGCGCCGAGGGCAAGATCCACCGCCTCGAAGACTGGGGCCGCCGCCAGCTGGCGTACCCGATCCAGAACCTGGTCAAGGCTCACTACGTGCTGCTCAACATCGAAGCCTCGCAGGCTGCGATGAACGAGCTGGTCGACAGCTTCCGCTTCAACGACGCCGTCCTGCGCCACCTCGTGATCAAGCGCGACGGCCCGGACACCGAGCAGTCGCTGATCATGAAGTTCAAGGACGAGAAGGGCGACAAGGGCGAGCGCGGCGAGCGTCGCCGCCGTGACGACGATGGTGAGGGTGCTCCCTCCGCCGACGCCTCCGACAACGCCGAAGCCGCTTAAGGAATCCGACCCATGTCCAAGTTCTTCCGTCGCCGCAAGTTCTGCAAGTTCACGGCCGAAGGTATCAAGGAGATCGATTACAAGGATCTCAACACCCTTCGCCAGTACCTCACCGAGACCGGCAAGATCGTTCCGAGCCGCGTCACCGGCACCAAGTCGAAGTACCAGCGCCAGCTGGCCACGGCCGTCAAGCGCGCCCGTTTCCTCGCGCTGATCCCGTACACCGACAACCACAACGCCTGAGTCCCGATCTTCGGCAGGAACCCGCGCATCACGTTCGGGTTCTTCGTCGAAAGCGCTCGAGACCCATCCATTCGGACAGCGATCCGCTGTGGCGGCCGTCGGCACCTGCCGGCCCGCCACTAACGAATACGGAGCATCACCATGCAGCTCATTCTTCTCCAGAACGTCACCAACCTCGGCAAGCTCGGCGACAAGGTCAACGTCAAGCCGGGTTACGGTCGTAACTTCCTCGTGCCGCAGGGCAAGGCCGTGCCGGCCACCGCGTCGAACCTGGCCGACTTCGAGGCGCGCCGCGCCGAGTTCGAAGCCAAGGCCAAGGCGCAGCTCGAGGGCGCCGAAGCCCGTCGCGCCGCGCTCGAAGGCGCCGAGGTCACGATCGCCGCCAACGCTTCGCCGGAAGGCAAGCTGTTCGGTTCGGTCACGCCGCGCGACATCGCCGAGCAGCTGTCCAAGCTCGGCCACAAGGTCGACAAGTCCGAAGTGGTGCTGGGCGAAGGCCCGTTCCGCCGCACGGGCGAGTACGACGTCATCGTGCGCATGCACGCCGACGTCGAGCAGACCGTCAAGGTGATCGTGGTCGGCGAAGCCGCCTGATCCACGCATCAACGCGACAGACGAAGGGCGCCTCCGGGCGCCCTTCGTCGTTTCGGGCCGCGCAAAAGCGCGGTTGTGCGACGCGAGTCAGGTGCATGGAGCTGGCGGTTTCGTGATCGCAGTCGGCGAGATCGGGCCGTGCGACAACGTATCGGACTTATCCCGACTTACCCACAGACTTATCTGCAACGGACGCAGGCTCCTGCTGGCTACGATGCCGCGGGGAATATCGCGCCGCGACTGCGGCAGAGAGCAGCAACGACGATGAGCGCACGCGCCGGCTTCCGTAACGAAAAGCGCTTCGAGACGCGTGCAGAACAGCGCGTCGACCAGTTGCGCGTGCCACCGCAGTCGGTGGAGGCCGAACAGGCCGTGCTCGGTGGCCTGATGCTCGCGCCGGATGCCTACGATCGCGTCGCCGACCAGCTCAGCGATGGTGACTTCTACCGTCGCGACCACCAGCTCATCTATCGCGCGATCCGCGAGCTCGCCGAGAAGAATCGCCCGTTCGACGCGGTGACGCTGGGCGAATGGTTCGAGTCGATGGGGCAGTCGGAAACCGTCGCGGGCGGCGCCTACCTGATCGAACTCGCGAGCACGACGCCGTCGGCGGCGAACATCGCCGCGTACGCGGAAATCGTTCGCGACAAGGCGATCCTGCGACAGCTGATCGAGGTCGGCACCGACGTCGTCAACAATGCATTTCAACCGGACGGCCGCGAGAGCGGCGAGATCCTGGAGGAAGCCGAGCGCGAGGTGCTGGCGATCTCGCAGGCCAACCGTTCGGGTCGCAGCGATTTCACGCCGGTCACCAAGGCGCTGTCGGAAGCGTTCGACGAGCTGCAGACGCGTTACGCGAACGGCAGTGGCGTCACCGGGCTGCCGACCGGCTACACCGAATTCGATGAGCTCACCGCCGGCCTACAGAAGACCGACCTGATCATCCTCGCGGCGCGACCTGCGATGGGCAAGACGACGCTCGCGCTCAACATCGCCGAGTTCGCCGCGTTCAAGAGCCGCCTGCCGGTGGCCGTGTTCTCGATGGAAATGTCCGCATCGCAGCTCGCGATGCGCCTGATCTCGTCGGTCGGTCGCGTCAACGCGCAGCGCCTGCGTACCGGTCAACTGGAAGACGAGGACTGGAGCCGCGTCACCGGCGCAATCCGCCAGCTGCGAGAAGCGAAGGTGTTCATCGACGACGAGCCGGGCCTGTCGCCCGCCAAGCTGTCGTCGAAGGCGCGTCGCCTCAAGCGCGAGCACGGTCTGGGCCTGATCGTCATCGACTACCTGCAGCTGATGTCGGTGCCGGGCAACAACGAGAACCGCGCGACGGAAATCTCCGAGATTTCGCGCTCGCTCAAGGGCCTGGCGAAGGAGCTGGGGGTGCCGATCATCGCGTTGTCGCAGCTCAATCGCTCGCTGGAAACGCGTACCGACAAGCGGCCGGTGATGGCTGACCTTCGCGAATCCGGCGCCATCGAGCAGGACGCGGACATGATCGTCTTCATCTACCGCGACGATTACTACAACAAGGAAAATTCGCCGGACAAGGGCCTTGCCGAAGTCATCATCGGCAAGCAGCGAAGCGGCCCGACGGGCTCGTTCAAGCTGAAGTTCTTCGGCGAATACACCCGCTTCGACAACCTTTCACACGACTCGATCGGTTCGTTCGAATAACGTCGCGGGGTGCGCCGCATCCCCGTCGATTCCGAAGCGCTGAACAGCGTCGGCTACGACCCGACGCGGCGCGTGCTGGAAATCGAATTCACCGGCGGCGGCGTCTACCGGTATTTCGATGTGCCGGAGCGCGAAGCGGTGGGGCTCGTCGAATCGGACTCGCGGGGGCAGTACTTCAGCGAGCGGATACGCGAGCGCTACCGCTTCGAGCAGGTGCCCTGACGTCGCCTTAGAATGCGCGGATGGCACGACCGACCTCCGCGACCATCCACGTCGACGCCCTGCGTCACAACCTTGGCCAGGTGCGCGCCCGCGCGCCCGCTAGCCGGGTGATGGCAGTGGTCAAGGCCGACGGCTACGGCCACGGCCTGGAGCGCGTGGCGCGTGCGCTTGCCGGCGCGGACGCGTTCGGCGTTGCCGCGTTGTCCGACGCCGAGCGGCTGCGCGCCGCGGGCATCTCGCAGCCGATCCTGCTGTTGTCCGGTTTCGATGAGCCGTCGGACATCGAACGCCTGCGCGCACTGAACGTGTGGACCGCAGTGCATCACGTCTCGCAGCTGGAAATGCTGGAGCAGGCCATGCCGGGCGAGCCCATAGACTGCTGGCTCAAGCTAGACAGCGGCATGCATCGCCTCGGCTTCGCGCCCGACGCGTTCCGCGATGCACATGCGCGTCTGACCGCGATGCGCGGCAGCGCCGTCGGCAACATCGTGCTGATGAATCATTTCGCGAGTTCCGACGACTTCGCCGACAGTGCATCGCAGGGCGTGCACACACGCGAGCAGATCGAGGTGTTCCGCGCGGTGACGTCGGATCTGGGCGGTGCGCGATCGCTCGCCAATTCCGCGGCGGTGCTGGGCTGGCCCGACGCGCACGACGATTGGGTGCGTCCCGGCGGCGCGCTGTACGGCATATCGGTCGTCGACGGACGCGTCGGCGAGGATTTCGGCCTGCGCCCGGCCATGACGCTGTCGACGCGCCTGATCGCGGTGAACCGCGTCTGCAAGGGTGGCCGTATTGGCTACGCCGGTACATGGGAATGCCCGGAAGACATGAACGTCGGCGTCGCCGCGATCGGTTATGGCGACGGCTATCCACGCGCGGCACCCGCGGGCACGCCGGTGCTGGTCGGCGCGCATCGCACGCAAGTGATCGGCCGGATCTCGATGGACCTGATGACGATCGACCTGCGCAGCGTGCCCGAGGCGCGCGTCGGTGACCCGGTGACATTGTGGGGGCCGGAGTTGCCGGTCGAAACGATCGCAGCGTCGGCCGGCACGATCGGCTACGAGCTGACCTGTTCGATCACGCGACGCGTCCGTTTCCTCGAACGCTGACGCCATGCCGGTCGCGATCGTCTGGTTCCGGAACGACCTGCGGCTTGACGACAACCCGGCGCTGCAGGCCGCACTCGATGGCGGCTTCGATGTCGTGCCGGTGTATATCCACGATCCGGACGGCGAGGGCGAATGGGCGCCGGGTGCGGCGTCGAACGCGTGGCGGGCGCGATCGCTGCAGGCGCTCGATGACGCGTTGCACGCGCGTGGCAATGCGCTTCGATTTTTCCTCGGGCACGCGGGGCCAACGCTCGCAGGCATCGCCGCCGCGACAGGCGCCGACGCTGTGTTTTGGAATCGCCGCTACGAGCCCGCGGTCGAAACGCGCGACGCACGCATCAAGCGCGAACTGCGCGAGCAGGGGCTGCAGGTCGAGAGCTTCAACGGCGCGCTGCTGTTCGAACCCTGGACGCTGAAGACGGGGAAGGGCGGGCCGTATCGCGTGTTCACCCCGTTCTATCGCGCCGCGCTCGCACACTGGGCGCCGACGTCGCCGCAGGACGCCCCCGAACGCATTCCGCACAGCGACGACGGCCCTGCCGGCGTGCTGATCGACCAGCTTCGGCTGACCCCGGAACGCAGCTGGGACGACGGTTTCTGGTCGCACTGGACACCGGGTGAAGGCGGGGCGCGCGATGCGCTCGAGGTGTTCGTCGACGGCGCATTGCACGGCTACGTCGAAGGCCGCGATCGTCCGGATCGTGCCGGCACATCGCGCCTGTCGCCGCACCTGCATTTCGGCGAGATCGCCGTATGGCGCGTGGTGCATGCCGTCGACGCGCAGCGCGGGACCGTTTCCGATGCACAGGTCGACGCGTTCCTGCGTCAGCTCGTATGGCGCGAATTCGCGACGCATCTTCTGCACCACTTCCCGCACACGCCCGAGCGCGATCTCGACGAACGGTTCGCGACATTCGACTGGACAAGGCCGGGACGCTCGACGATCGACCGCTGGCGTCGCGGCCGCACCGGCGTTCCGATCGTCGACGCCGGCATGCGCGAGCTGTGGGCGACCGGCTGGATGCACAACCGCGTACGCATGATCGTCGCCAGCTACCTGTGCAAGCACATGCGCGTGCACTGGCGCACCGGTGCCGAATGGTTCCGCGACACGCTGGTCGATGCCGACCTCGCCAACAACACGATGGGCTGGCAGTGGGTCGCCGGCACGGGCGCCGATGCGGCGCCGTACTTCCGCGTGTTCAACCCGGTGACGCAGGCCGAGCGCTTCGACCCGCGCGGCGACTATGTCGCGCAGTGGGTGCCGGAACTGGCGCATGTCCCGATGCCGTTGCGCCATGCGCCGTGGCGCGATCCGGTGCTTCTCGCGCGCGTTGCGCCGTCGTACCCGAAGACGCCGCTCGTCGACCTCGCGCGCGGCCGCGATGATGCGCTGCTCGCTTATCGAAAGTTGCGTGATGCTCGACGTGGCGACGACGAACATCGCTAGACCCTGAACGGCGCTGTCGTCCCTCACCTGTCGCTGACGACGCCGCACCTAGCGTGGCGCCGTCGAAGCCCCGAGGGTCACCCATGAAGACAACGTCCACGCTCCTACTCACCGCATTGATCGGCGCACTCGTCGCCGGTTGCGCGACCGCCCCGAATTCCTACACCACCAATCCCGACACCAATGACCGCACGCGCAATGGCGCGCTCATCGGTGCCGCAGTCGGCGCGGTTGCCGGCGTGCTGACCGGCGATGACGCCGTCGAGCGTCGCCAGCACGCGCTCATCGGCGCCGGCGTCGGCGCACTCGCCGGCGGTGCAGTCGGCAACTACCAGGACCGTCAGGAACGTGCGCTGCGCGACAGCCTGCAGGGCACGGGCGTCGGCGTGACGCGCCAGGGCGACAATATCGTCCTCACCATGCCCGACGCGATCACGTTCAGCACCAACAGCTCGGCACTGCAGCCGCAGTTCCGCCCGGTGCTCGACAACCTGGCGAGCACGCTGACCCAGTACGGTCAGACGGTGATCAACGTCGCCGGTCACACCGACCAGCGCGGCGACGCGAGCTACAACCTCAACCTGTCGCAGCAGCGCGCGGAGTCGGTCGCGGGCTACCTCAACACCAAGGGTGTGACGCGCGACCGCATGGTCGTCGTCGGCCGCGGCGAAACGCAGCTGCTGTGCACGGAGAACACCGAGTCGTGCTGGTCGCGTAATCGTCGCGTCGAAATCACGCTGGTGCCGCTGCGCCAGGGTTGATCCGTTCATCGGGCGGGGGAAGGCGGAGTGCTGCGGCACTCCGCCTTTCTTTTTTCGGGGCGGCGGCGGAATGCTCCCGCGCCGATTCTGATTCCGACTCCGATGCCGATGCCGCGATCCAGGCTCCGACTCCCAGCGGCCGTCGAACCGGTGCGCGAAAGTGTGAGCCGGACGCGCGTCCGTCACAGGGAGTGAGACGAAGCCCACGTACGGTCACGTCGCGCTCTTGTCGGCGCGATGACGTCCCGCTGCCTACGGTCGCTCCATGTCTTCCGACCTTGTCGTCCTTCGTCGCGAAGGGCTCTATTGCCCGCAGGGCGATTTCTACATCGATCCCTGGAAACCGGTCGAGCGCGCGGTGATCACGCACGGTCACGGCGACCACGCACGTCCCGGCAATGCCGAATATTTCGCCGCGCGCGATGGCCTGCCGATCCTGCGCTGGCGACTGGGCGACCAGGCCTATCGTGCCTTCGACTACGGCGAATCGTTCGAGATCGGCCACGCGCGGGTGTCGTTCCATTCCGCCGGGCACGTGCTCGGTTCGGCGCAGGTGCGCATCGAAGTCGACGGTCAGGTGTGGGTCGCATCGGGCGACTACAAGCGCCAGCACGATCCGACCTGCGCGCCGTTCGAAGTCGTCGACTGCGACACCTTCATCACCGAGGCGACGTTCGGTCTGCCCATCTACCGTTGGCCCGACACCAGCGACGTGGCGCGCGAGATCGTGGAATGGCGCGACCACTGCGCATCGCGCGGCGAAGCGGCGGTGCTGCTGTGCTACGCGCTGGGGAAAGCGCAGCGCGTGCTCGCGGAACTCGCCATGTGGACCGATCGCCCGGTGTTCCTGCACGGCGCGGTGGCCGCCGGCGTGCAGGTGTATCGCGACGCCGGCATCCGCATGGTCGATACGTTACCGGTGTCGGAAACGGCGAAAGGCGCGGAGTTCGCCGGCGAGCTGGTGCTGGCGCCGCCGTCCGCCGCAGGCAGTCCGTGGATGCGGCGCTTCCGTCGCGCGCAGACCGGCTTCGCATCCGGTTGGATGCGCGTTCGCGGCAATCGCAGGCGACGCAACTACGATCGCGGCTTCGTCATCTCCGACCACGCGGATTGGCCGGACCTGATCCGGACGATCCGCGAAACCGGCGCGCGGCGCGTCATCGCCACGCACGGCAACACCGACGCGATCATCCGTGCGCTCATCGAGGACGGCATCGCCGCCGAGGCGTTCGCAACCGACTACGGCGGGGAAGCGGAATGAAGCGCTTCGCCGCGCTCTATACGGAGCTCGATCGCAGCACCGCGACGCTCGACAAGCGCGCGGCGCTGGTCGCGTACTTCCGCGACGCGCCGCAGGAGGACGCGGTGTGGGCGCTGTGGCTGCTGTCCGGCGGCAAGCTCGGGAAGATCGCCAACACACGCGAGTTGCGCGAATGGCTGTCGCAGGAAACCGGCACGCCCGAATGGTTGTTCGACGACAGCTATGCGCACGTCGGGGACCTCGCCGAGACGCTCACGCTGCTGTTCGACGATCCGCCCAAAGGCGTGATCGACATCCCGTTGCACGACTGGATCGAGAAACGCCTCGTTCCCGTCGCCGGGCGCGATCCGGCGCTGCGTCGCGCAGCCGTCGTCGAGGGCTGGCGGTCGCTGTGCGCCGACGAACGCCTCGCGTTCAACAAGTTGCTGACCGGCGCGCTGCGCGTCGGCGTTTCGCAGCGCCTGGTGCAGCAGGCGCTGGCCGAGATGTCGGGCGTCGACATCGCACGCATCGCGCAACGCATGCTCGGCAACTGGGCGCCGACGCCGCAGTTCCTGCGCGACCTGCTGAATCCCGACGAGTTGCCAGGCGATCGCGAGCAACCGTATCCGTTCTTCCTTGCGTCGCCGCTGGAGGCTGAAGCAGAAACCCTCGGTTCGATCGACGACTGGTTGCTCGAGTGGAAGTGGGACGGGATACGCCTGCAGCTCATTCGTCGCGGACCGGAGATCGCGCTGTGGTCGCGTGGCGAGGAACGCCTCGACGGTCGTTTCCCCGAGATCGAGGACGCAGCGACCGTGCTGCCACGCGACTGCGTGATCGACGGCGAGCTGATGGCGTGGCGCGCGGGCGACGAACAGCCGATGCCGTTCACCGCCTTGCAGACCCGCATCCAGCGTCGCAAGCCCGGCCCTAAGACGCTCGCCGACACGCCGGTGTGCGTGCTCGCCTACGACCTTCTCGAACTCGATGGCCGCGACCTGCGCGAGCTTCCGCTCGCCGAACGGCGCGCGATGCTCGATGACCTGCTGTCGTCGACGAACGATCCGCGCATCGTGCCGTCCCCCGTGGTCGACGCCGGCGACTGGTCCGAGGCGCTCGCACTGCGCGAAGCGGCGCGGCAACGCGGCGTCGAAGGGTTGATGTTGAAACGCCGATCGTCGACGTACCAGATCGGTCGCCGGCGCGGCGACTGGTGGAAGTGGAAGATCGATCCGCTGAACATCGACGCGGTGCTCATCTACGCGCAGTCCGGACATGGGCGGCGCAGCACGCTGTTCACGGACTACACGTTCGGCCTGTGGGATGGCGATGCGCTGGTGCCCGTCGCCAAGGCGTACTCGGGGCTGGACGACAAGGAAATCCTCGCGCTCGATCGCTGGATCCGCGCGCACACGCTCGAACGTTTCGGGCCGGTGCGTTCGGTCGAGGCCGCGCATGTCTTCGAACTCGGCTTCGAAGCGGTGAACAAATCGAGCCGGCACAAATCCGGCATCGCCGTGCGCTTCCCGCGCATCCTGCGCTGGCGTCACGACAAGGTGCCGCACGATGCCGATCGCCTGGATACGTTGCGGGCGCTCGCGCGATGAGCGGCGGCTGGCTGTTGAAAGGGCTCGCGGCGTCGGAGGGCGAGGACGACCCTTACGCGGCGTATCCCGAGCGACCCGATCCGAATGCGCCACGGCAGACGGTCGAATCGATCCGGCGGGAAAAAGCACGTCGCGCGGCGGCGGAACGGCGTCGCGTCGAATCGGCCGCGCGCGCGGAGCGCTTGCGGCAACTGGAACAACGCGTAGGCGAAGACGACGCGATCTGCGCGCTGGAAGGTGTCATCGACACGCCGTCGCGCACGCGCAAACGTTTGCCTTCCGCATCGGACGATCCCGAGCAGGTGCTTGCCGACTGGTTCGCGAGCCGCGGCTGGTCGCCGGCGCCATTCCAGCGCGAGGTGTGGTCACGTTATTTGCGCGGCGAAAGCGGGCTGCTGCACACGCCGACGGGCAGCGGCAAGACGCTGGCCGCGTTCGGCGGCGCGATGATCGAAGCGATCGCGGACACGCAGGGCAGGGGAGTCGTCGCGTCGCCGACGCGCGATCTCAAGGTGCTGTGGGTGACCCCATTGCGCGCGCTCGCCACCGACACATTGCGCGCGCTGCGCGAACCCGCGGACGCGCTCGGCCTCGACTGGGCGATCGGCCTGCGCACCGGCGATGCGAGCGCGCGCGACAAGAAGCTCGCGCGCGACGGACGACTCGACGCACTGGTGACGACGCCTGAATCGCTCGCCCTGCTGCTTTCGTATCCCGAGACCGCCGAACGGATGGCGTCGCTGCGCTGCATCGTCGTCGATGAATGGCACGAGCTTCTCGGAACGAAGCGCGGCGTGCTGCTGCAACTGTGCCTGGCGCGGTTGCGCGCACTCTCGCCGTCGCTGCGTATCTGGGGGCTGTCGGCGACACTGGGCAACCTCGACGAAGCGCGCGACGTGCTGTTGCCACACGCGCCGCAATCCGTGGTCGTCTCCGGTGCGACGCCACGCGCGGTCACGCTCGAAACACTGCTGCCTGACGCGGGCGAGCGATTTCCGTGGGCTGGCCACCTCGGCCTTGCGCAGCTGTCGCGCGTCGCCGAGCGCATCTTCGACGCGCGCACGAGCCTGCTGTTCACCAACACGCGCGCGTTCGCCGAGCTGTGGCATCAGGCGCTGCAGGCCGTGTGGCCGGAGGATCCGGCGACGCTCGCCCTGCATCACGGTTCGCTCGATCCCGCGCTTCGCGCCGAGGTCGAAGCCGGGCTACGCGACGGCAGCGTGCGCTGCGTGGTCGCGACGTCGAGCCTCGATCTCGGCGTCGACTTCCCGGCGGTCGACCAGGTGTTCCAGCTCGGCAGCCCGAAGGGCACCGCGCGACTGTTGCAGCGTGCGGGCCGCGCCAAGCATCGCCCCGGCGAATCCGGTCAGGTGGTCTGCGTCCCGACGCACATGCTGGAGCTCGTCGAGTTCGCGGCGGTGCGCGAAGCGGTGACGGCGGGCGAAGTCGAAGCACGTCGTCCGCCCCGCATGAGCCTGGACGTTCTCGCACAGCATTGCGTGACGCTCGCGCTGGGCGGTGGCTTCGATGCCGACGAACTGCTGCGCGAAGTGCGCGGCACGCACGCGTTCGCGGGATTGGCCGACGAAGCCTGGCAGTCGGTGCTCGACTTCATCGTGCAGGGAGGCCGCGCGCTCGAGCACTATCCCGACTTCCAGCGCGTGGTGCGCGAGGAAGACGGCCGGTACGCGGTGCACGATCGTCGCGTCGCGCTGCGGCATCGGTTGTCGATCGGCACGATCACCAGCGAAGGCAGCGTCGCAGTCAAGCTGGTGCGCGGCGGCACGCTGGGCGCGGTGGAGGAGGGGTTCGTCGCACGACTGAAGCCGGGCGATCGCTTTCTGTTCTCGGGCCGCATGTTGCAGCTGGTGCGCATGGAAGCAATGACCGCGCTGGTGAAACGCGCGCCGCCGGGCGAAGGGCTGGTGCCGCAATGGACGGGCATCAAGCAGCCGCTGTCCATGGAACTCGCGTCGCGCGTCGAACGCCTGCTCGCGAGACCGGTCGACGTGCCGGAGATGCGCGCGGTCGCGGCTCTGCTCGATCTGCAGTCACGCATCTCGTCACTGCCGCGACGCGGACAGCTCCTGGTCGAATGGACCAAGACGCGCGAAGGCACGCAGCTGTTCGTCTTTCCGTTCGCCGGGCGCCTCGCCAACGAAGGGCTCGCGGCGCTGGTGTCGCTGCGATGGGGGCGGCTGGAGCCGAACACGTTCGGCTACGCGGCGAACGACTACGGATTCGTGCTGAAGCCGGCGCGCGAGCCGCGCGTCGAAGAAGATCTCCTGCACGAGCTGATGTCGCCTGATCGACTGTTCGAAGACCTGCGCGAAAGCCTCAACCTGGGTGAACTGGCTCGACGCCAGTTCCGCGAAATCGCGCGCATCGCCGGCCTGCTTCCTCCGACGGTTCCCGGCCGCCCGCAGAAAAGCATGCGCCAGCTGCAGGCATCGAGCGGCCTGCTGTACGACGTGCTGCAACGCTACGACCCGCACCACATGCTGCTGGAGCTCGCCGAACGCGAGGTGTTCGCCGGGCAGCTCGAGGTGCAGCGCCTGCAACGCGTGCTCGACGACTGCGCATCGCGCGAGGTCATGCTGCTGCGCCCACGGGGGTTGACGCCGCTTTCGTTCCCGCTGTGGGCGGAAGGCCTGCGTGGACAGCTCAGCACCGAAGACTGGAAGACGCGCGTGCAGCGGGCGGCGAGTCGATTGGAAAAGCGCCATGGCCGCTGACCACGGGCTCTGGGTCGAGGGCGACATCGCCGGCGAGTCGATGCACCTGCTCGCGGCGCGCGCGTTGTACTGGCCGCGCATGCGCCGGCTGTTCCTGTCGGATCTGCATCTGGGCAAGGCGGATGTTTTCCGTCGCGCAGGCGTCGGCCTTCCGCGCGGCGGGACGATGCGCGATCTCGGTCGCCTTGCCGACGCCGTGGCGCTGACGGGCGCAACATCGGTCTGCATCCTCGGTGATGTCGTGCACGGCGCGGTGTACGACAGCGCGTGGCTGCGCGACTGGGCCGCATGGCGCGATGCGCATCCGCAGGTCGTCGTCGCGGCGCTGACCGGCAATCACGATCGCGCGCTCGCCGATGCCGGGCTCGAAGTCGAACTGCTCGGCGACGCCTGCGACATCGGTCCGTTCGCGCTCCGGCATGAGCCGGTCGAGGTGCATGGCCTGCATGTCCTCAGCGGCCATCTGCACCCGTGCGTGGGCATCGCCGAGCTCGGGCCGCGCCGCTGGCCGGTGTTCTGGTTGCAGCAGCGACTGACGGTGCTGCCCGCGTTCTCGGAATTCACGGGCGGCTGCCAGGTGGATGCGTCGCGCGGCGACGGGCTGGTCGTCTGCGCCGCAGGCACCGCCGCGTGGATCCGGCGCCCGGTCTCCGCTGAACCCGCGCGCGGCTACAGCCGCTGGAAAGGTTGAGGTGGCGGCTGCGGGGCCTATACTGCTTGTGTCAGCGGAAGATGCTGTCCCCGGGGGTGCACTGGCTTCGACGGGGGTCGCGAAATCGCTTGGCGCATGCCGAGGGGGTAGCTTTCCTCGTAAATCCAGCTGCAAAACTCTAGTTGCCAACGACGACAACTACGCTCTCGCCGCTTAAGGCGTAAGCCCCGAAACAGCTTGTGTCCGTGCTCGCTGCGTAGGGTCATTATCACGGAATCGCCGGTGATGGCTGCCTGTCAGTCGCCGGTTAACCCAAAGCGGGCTGGTCTGCCGATGCGCTTTGCGCGCCGTGCTGTTGGTGGACGAGATCTAACGGAGCGCTAAGCATGTAGTGCCGGGGATGGAGTGCCTTCGGACGGGGGTTCGATTCCCCCCACCTCCACCAACACGGAGCCCAGCCGAAAGGCTGGGCTCTTTTTTTGCCCGTCACGACGCTGCGCATCGCGACGGTATGCTGTGGCGATGGATGATCGTGCGGGCCTGCCGAAGGAATCGCCGTGGTCGCGCGTGGTGCCGCGCGGAAGCCACCTGCTGGCGTTCGGGGTGCTGATCGCCTCGTTGTTGCTCGTATCGTGGA
The DNA here is from genome assembly GCF_045866565.1 of Lysobacter claricitrinus. NCBI lineage: Bacteria > Pseudomonadati > Pseudomonadota > Gammaproteobacteria > Lysobacterales > Lysobacteraceae > Lysobacter > Lysobacter claricitrinus. The sequence continues at coordinate 799,717 of NZ_BAAFZV010000002.1, forward strand.
CGTGGAGCAACGCCCGCGCGCGCGAGATGCGCGCGGCCCATGCCCAGTTCGAAGCCGATACCGACGAGATCGACGGCATCGTCCGCGAGCGTCTGGCCCAGTACGAACTGATCACGCGCGGCGGCGTCTCCCTGTTCGCATCCGTGGCGCGACCGACGCCGCGTCAGTGGCAGTCGTATGTCGAAGGCATGGGCATCGCCGACCGCTATCCGGCGATCCTCGGCCTGGGATTCGCCGGCTATGTTCCGAATTCGCGCCTGCCCGACCTGCAGCTCGAATGGCGCGATTCCGGCTACGGCCTGCTCAACATCCGCCCGCGCGGCGTTCGCGCGTACTACGGCCCGGTCCTCTATCTCGAACCGCGGCGTCCCGAGAATGTCGCCGCGATCGGTTACGACATGTACGGCGAACCCGTGCGACACGCGGCCATGGAGTCGGCGCTCGAGACGGGCCGCCCGCGCATCAGCGGCCCCGTGCAACTCGTGCAGGACGGCCCCGCGCGGCGCGCCAGCGTGCAGATCTACCTGCCGATCTATCGCGCAGGCGACCAGCCGATCACGCCGTCCGCGCGTCGCGAGGCGATGCAGGGCTGGATCTACGTGCCGTTCCACGTCAAGGAAATGGTCGAAACCGCGCTCGCCGGACGCCTATCGACCATGCACGTGCGCATCAGCGACGTCAGCGAACCGGTATCGGCACTGCTGTACGACGGCGGACGACGCGATGCCGATCCCGCATTCACCCGCTCGACGACCCTCGATGTCTACGGCCGTCGCTGGCGCCTCGATTTCGCATCGCCCCCGGTGACCGAAGCGGTTCCGGGCCTGCGCACCCTGCAGGGAACGCTCGCACTTGGGCTGATCGCCGCGCTGCTGCTTTACGGCGTCGCATTCACGCTCGCGCGCACCGGCACGCGAGCGCGCGAGATCGCCGGCCGCCTGACCGAGGAATTCCGTCGCAGCGAATTGCGCTTCCGCGCGGCCATGCAGTACTCGGCGATCGGCAAGGCGCTGGTCGACAGCCGCGACTGCATCGTCGACGTGAACCCTGCATTTGCCGCGATGTTCGGACGGCGCGCCGATGCGCTCATCGGGTTGCCGTTCGAATCGCTGTTCGACCTGCGCGAGGGCGAATCACTGGCGCGCAACGACGGCGACGGCGTGTGGCGCGCGATGCGCCGCTTCCAGCGACCGGACGGCACCACGCGTCACGTGCACCTGACGTATTCGCCGATTCCCGGCAACATCGGTCAGGACGTCTCGGGCCTGCTGCAGATGGAGGACGTCACCGAACGCCTGCTCGCCGAGGCGCGCGTGCATGCACTCAACCGCACGCTTGAGGCGCGCGTCGCGCTGCGCACGCGCGAACTGATGCGCGCGAACCAGGAACTCGAGTCGTTCGCGTACAGCGTGTCGCACGACCTGCGCGCACCGCTGCGCGCGATCGACGGATTCAGCCGCATCCTTGCCGAACGCTACGCCGACCGCCTGGACGACCCCGGTCGCGACTACCTGTCGCGCGTGCGGCGCGCGGCAACGCGCATGGGCGAGTTGATCGATTCCATGCTGCAGCTGGCGCGACTGTCGCGGAGCGCGCTCAAGGTCGAGATGGTGGACCTCAGCCGCGTCGCGACGGAGCTGGTTGAGGAACTGCATGTCTCGGAGCCAACGCGCCAGGTCGACGCGCGCATCCAGCCGGGTCTGGAGGTGGAAGGCGACGCCACGCTGCTGCGTAATCTCCTGCAGAACCTCATCGGCAATGCATGGAAGTTCACCCGTGACCGCGAGCCCGCGGTAATCGAATTCGGCATGGCGCCGAGCGGCGAATACTTCGTGCGCGACAACGGTGCGGGGTTCTCGCAGGACTACGTCGACAAACTGTTCCGCCCGTTCCAGCGCCTGCACACCGAGGAACACTTCGCCGGCCACGGCATCGGGCTGGCGACGGTGCGACGCATTGTCGAACGCCACGGCGGAACGATCCGCGCCGAGGGCGAGGTGGGCGAGGGCGCGACCTTCTACTTCACGCTGCCCGGCGCGACCGATCTTTAAGCGTTGCGGTTGTGCGCGCGCATGGCGCGCTGTTTCTCGCGCTGCCAGTCGCGTTCCTTGCTGACATCGCGCTTGTCGTGTTCCTTCTTGCCCTTCGCCAGCGCGACTTCGGCTTTCACGCGATTGCCCTTCCAGTACAGCGCCGTCGGCACCACCGTGTAACCGTCGCGCTGGATGCGGCCGATCAGCGCGTCGATCTCGTTGCGGTGCATGAGCAGCTTGCGCGTGCGGCGTTCTTCCGGCACGACATGTGTCGACGCCTGGATCAGCGGCGTGATCTGCGCGTTGAACAGGAATATCTCGCCGTTACGCACCACGGCGTACGCTTCGCCGATGTTCGCGCGCCCGGCGCGGATCGCCTTGAGCTCCCAGCCCTGCAGCGACAGGCCGGCCTCGGTGCGCTGCTCGAGGTGGTATTCGTGGCGCGCGCGCTTGTTCAGCGCGATCGTGCCGCCGGCCTTTGACTTATCCTTGCCGGACTTTCCTTTCGAATTCTTGCTCATCGCGCCATTGTCCCCGATCGCGGGGCGCGCCGGCGAGAAGGACCGCAGATGCCCACCATTCGCCGCACGGCGCTCGTCGAGCACTCCGCCGCCCGCATGTTCGGGCTGGTCAATGACGTCCGGGCCTACCCGTCCCGGTTCGACTGGTGCGACGGCGCGACGGTGCTGGAGGAGTCGCCCGACCGCATGAAGGCGCGGCTGGACCTGCGCGTCGCCGCATTCCGTACCTGGTTCGTCACCGACAACACGCTGGTGCCGCCGCACCACATCGACCTGCAGCTCGTCGACGGCCCGTTCCGTCAGCTGAAAGGGCGCTGGGAGTTCCATGCGCTCGACGAATGCGCATGCCGCGTCACGCTCACGCTCGAGTTCGAGCCGGCGGTCAAGCTGCTCGCGGGTGCGTTCGCACTCGGTTTCCAGGGGCTCGCCGATCGCATGGTCGACGACTTCGTTCGCGCGGCCGATCGCGGCGACGCATGATCCGTGTCGAGCTCATGCGCGCGTGGCCGCGTCGGCACGAGTCGTTGCTGCTTGAGCTGCCGGACGGCGCGACCGTCGCGGCCGCGATCGACGCCAGCGGATGGGATGCAGGCGATGTCGCGGTATTCGGGGAACGCGCGGAGATGACACGCGTGCTCGTCGACGGCGACCGGATCGAAGTCTTGCGTCCGCTGATTGCGGACCCGAAGGACGCGCGCCGGCGCCGGGCGCAGCGGAACGCGTCCTGAGAAAGCGAGGCGGTCAGCCGCCCCGACGCTTCTTCTTGTCCTTGTCCTTCGCGAGGTTCGGACCGAACTGGTGCACGGTTTCGCGTGCGAGCTGCTCGTCCTGCTCGGGGAAGTAGTCGCCTTCCCAACGGGCGAGCTTGTCGCCTTCGAAGTACAGGGTGAAGTTCTTCTTCTCGGTGTGGCTGGTGCGGCCCGTGCGCTGCGTCGCGACGTAGTCCCAGCGATCCTGGTGGTACGGGTCGGCCACCGACGGCGTGCCGAGCAGGAGGATCACCTGCTGCTTGTCCATGCCCGCCTGGAGCTGGTCGACCGCCGTCTTTTCAAGCAGGTTTCCCTGGTAGATCGGCTGGTGATAGACGATGCCGCAGCCCGCGGTGAGAAGGGCGGCGACGAGGACAGGAAGCAGCTTTCGCATGGGTTAGAACACTCGACACGACGAGGGTCGTTGGACCGGCGGATGATACACTGCCGCCCGCCTGCCGCACCCCGCGCGGAACGCCGCGTCAGCTCCGGTTGAGCGTGCGGCCGGGCGATCTCCCGTCCCGTCGGGCTGCGCATCGCGGCCGTCCCGGAGCTTCGATGGAATCGCAAGACCTGCGTAATGTCGGCCTGAAGGTCACCCACCCGCGGCTCCGCATCCTCGACGTGCTCGAACGGGCGCAAACGCGCCACATGACGGCAGAGGACATCTACCGTCGCTTGCTCGAGGATGGCGAGGACATCGGCCTGGCGACCGTCTACCGCGTGCTCACCCAGTTCGAAGCGGCGGGTCTCGTACTCAAGCACCATTTCGAGTCCGGGCAGTCGGTGTACGAACTCGACCGCGGCGACCACCACGACCACATGGTCGACGTCGACACCGGCAAGATCATCGAATTCGAAAGCGCGGAGATCGAAGCGCTGCAGCAGCGCATCGCTGCCGAACACGGCTACGAGATCGAGGCGCACTCGCTGGTGCTGTACGTGCGTCGAAAGAAGAAGGCCTGATTCGCCCCTTGACGGCGCGGACCGCGCCGTCGCGGAACGTCAATCCACATCCTGCAGAAGGCGTTTCGCGGCAGCGCGCGCCTCGCGGGTGAGTTCGACGCCGCCGAGCATGCGTGCGAGTTCTTCCTGGCGCTGCGCGGGCGACAGCGCGACCACTTCGCTCTGCGTCACGCCGTCGCTCTTGGATTTCATAACGCGGTAGTGCGAATGGCCCTGCGCGGCGACCTGCGGGAGATGGGTGACGCATAGCACCTGGCGGCGGTCGCCGAGTGCGCGCAGCTTCTGGCCGACGATGTGCGCGACCGCGCCGCCGATGCCGGTGTCGACTTCGTCGAAGATCATGGTCGGAACGGCATCGAGGCCGAGCGACGCGACTTCGATCGCGAGCGAGATGCGCGCGAGTTCGCCGCCGGAGGCGACCTTGCGCAGGGGGCGCGTCGGCTGTCCGGGATTCGCGCTGACCATGAACTCGACGCGCTCGGCGCCGTTCGGGTCCGGGCGATCGCCACCGGTCGTCTCGAATGCGACGTCGAATACGCCGCCGCCCATGCCGAGCTCGCCCATGAGTTTCGTGGTTTCGGACGAGAGCGAACGCGATGCCGTGGTGCGCGCCCCGGTGAGTTTCGTTGCCGCGGCGAGCCAGGCGTCGCGCGCGCGCACGATCTCGTCGTCGAGTGTCGTCAATCGTTCGCCGGCGCTGCGCAGCCCTTCGAGCTCCTCCTGGATCGCGTCCCGGCGCGCGGCCAGCTGCTCGGCCTGCACACGGTGCTTGCGTGCAAGTTCGTGCAGGCGGCCGAGGCGCTGCTCGAGGCGATCGAACGTGCTCGGATCGACGTCGAGATCGCTGCGCACGCGATCGAGCGCGGCGATCGCTTCGTCGACCTGGATCGTCGCGAGGTCGAGCATGGCGTCGACTTCGGTGAGGCGCGGTTCGTGTTCGCTGGCACGCGCGAGTTCGCCGCGTACCTGGCCGAGCACGCGCGAGATCGACGGGCCATCGTCGCCGCCGAGGCGCGAAAAGGCGTTGTCGCACGCGGCGATCAGCGCGGTGGCATGGCCGAAGCGGCGGTGGTCGGCCTGCATCTTTTCGAGGCTCTCGGGCTCGAGATCCTCGCGCTCGAGTTCGTCGAGCTGGTGCTGCAGCCATTCGACGCGGTCGGAGACGTCGCCCTGCGACGAAAGACGCTCGCGCTCGCGCAGGAGTTCGCTCCACGCCGCGGCCGCGGTCGCGACCTGCGCGAGTTCCGCGTCGTTGCGGCCGAATGCGTCCAGCAGCGCGAGCTGGCTGGTCCGGGAGAGCAGCGCCTGGTGTTCATGCTGGCCGTGGATTTCGACCAGATAGCCGGCGAGCTCGGTGAGCTGCGCGATGGTGGCCGAACGCCCGTTGATCCACGCCTTGGAACCGCCATCGGCGCGGATGACGCGCCGGATGCGACAGATACCGGGTTCATCGTCGTCGTCGAGTTCGTTCTCGCGCAGCCAGTCGCGCGCGGCGATCGCGTCGGCGAGGTCGAACGCGGCGAGGAGTTCGGCGCGATCGGCGCCATGGCGGACGACGCCGCTGTCGGCGCGCAGGCCTGACAGCAGCCCCAGCGCATCGACCAGCAGCGACTTGCCGGCGCCGGTTTCGCCGGAGATCACCGTGAGGCCGGGGCCGAACTCGAGCTCGGCTCCGGTGACGACGGCGAACTGCTTCAGCGAGAGTTGGGTCAGCATGGCGCGAATTGTGCCCGGGCCGGCGTCGCACGCGAAGCGACGCAACCGCTTGCACGCCGACGGCCCGCAGCTTATAGGTCCGACATGAGCCGCCGCCCCCTCGACCCCAGCCAGGATCCCCGCGCACGCCAGCTGCTGCGCACGCTGATCGGGCGCTACATCCGCAGTGGCGAGCCGGTCGGGTCGCAGACGCTCGCGCGGCACGCCGGGCTCGACGTCAGCGCCGCGACCATCCGCAACATCCTTTCCGACCTGGAGGACGCGGGCCTGCTCAGCGCGCCACATACCTCGGCCGGGCGTATTCCCACCGCGCAGGGCTACCGGCTCTTCGTCGACTCGCTGCTGCAGCTGAGCCCGCTGCCCGATGGCGAAATGGCACGCCTGCGGGGCGAATTGCCCGCCGGCACGGGCACGCAGGCGCTGCTCGGCAGCGCGACCGAGCTGCTCTCGGCGATGACGCATTTCGTCGGCGTGGTGAGCGTGCCGGGTCGTGAGCAGTTCGCGTTCCGGCGCATCGAGTTCGTCGGTATCGACGAACAACGCGTGCTGGCGATCCTCGTGTTCTCCGACGGCGACGTGCAGAACCGAATCATCCAGTCGCGGCGTCCCTTCGAGCCAGGCGAGCTGGAACGCGTTGCGAACTACCTCAACCAGCACTTCGCCGGACGGCCGCTCGCCGACATCCGCGCGGTGCTGCTGCATGAGATGCGCACCGCGCAGGACGAACTGCACAGGCTGATGGGGCGGTCGATCGAGCTGGCCGAGCAGGTGCTGGCGCCCAGCGACGAGGACATGCTCGTCGCCGGGCAGACGCGGCTGATGGGCGTGCAGGAACTCGCGGATGTCGATCGCCTGCGCGAGCTGTTCGAGGCGTTCTCGCGCAAGCGGGAGATCCTGCAGCTGCTCGAACGCACGGCGCAGGCGCCAGGCGTGCGCATCTTCATCGGCGAGGAGACCGGGCTGGCGCCGCTGGACGGCGTGTCGCTGGTCACCGCGCCGTATGTGTCCGGTGGACGCGTGCTCGGCGTGCTGGGCGTGATCGGGCCCACCCGCATGGCCTACGACCGGGTGATCCCGGTGGTACAGGCGGCTGCCGACGTCCTCGGCGATGCATTGAGGACCGCCGATCGCGGTGGCTGAGCCTTGAATCGACGGTGGCCGGCCCCATAGCTCGCCCCGGCGCGCGAACCGCGCGAAGGAGACAGGCCTGCGATGACCACCGAACAGACCGTGCCACCCGGCGCCGACCCGGCGCAGACGCCTGCGGGCGATGGCGCAATGAAGGATTGCTGCGCCGCGCTGCAGGCCCAGCTCGACGCGGCGAGCGCCGAACTGACCCAGATTCGCGAGGATTCGCTGCGCGAACGCGCCGACCTCGAGAACCAGCGTCGCCGCGTGGCGCGTGACGTCGATACCGCGCGCAAGTTCGCGAACGAGCGCCTTCTCGGCGACCTGCTGCCGGTCATCGACAGTCTGGAGGCGGGTCTGGCGCAGGCGGGCGCGGATGCCGGCGCGTTGCGCGAGGGCATGGAGCTGACGCTCAAGCAGCTGCTGAAGGTGGCGTCGGATAACGGTCTGGTCGCGGTGGACCCGAAGGGCCAGCCGTTCAACCCCGACCACCACCAGGCCATGAGCATGGTTCCGGCGGGCGACACCCCGGACAACCACGTCGTGCAGGTCTACCAGAAGGGCTGGCTGCTGAACGAGCGGCTGTTGCGGCCCGCGCTGGTGGTGATCGCGCACTCCTGATCGCCCCGGGCGCCTTGAACCGGCGCCGGCGGTCCATAGATACGGCTTATCGGCGCGCAGCGCCCCCGACTTACGAATTGGCAGGAGCAACCCATGGGCAAGATCATCGGTATCGACCTCGGCACCACGAACTCGTGCGTCGCCGTGATGGAAGGCGGCAAGGCGAAGGTCATCGAGAACGCGGAGGGTGATCGCACCACGCCGTCGATCATCGCGTACACCAAGGACGGCGAGATCCTCGCCGGCGCCTCGGCCAAGCGCCAGGCGGTGACGAACCCGAAGAACACCTTCTACGCGGTGAAGCGCCTGATCGGCCGCAAGTTCACCGACGCCGAAGTGCAGAAGGACATCGGCCTCGTCCCGTACAAGATCACGCAGCACGAGAACGGCGACGCGTGGGTCGAGACCGCCGACGGTCGCAAGATGGCGCCGCAGCAGATCTCGGCGGAAGTGCTGGCCAAGATGAAGAAGACCGCCGAGGCCTACCTCGGTGAGACCGTCACCGAAGCGGTGATCACGGTGCCGGCGTACTTCAACGACTCGCAGCGCCAGGCGACCAAGGACGCCGGCCGCATCGCGGGCCTCGACGTCAAGCGCATCATCAACGAGCCGACCGCCGCCGCGCTCGCGTACGGCCTCGACAAGTCGGGGGCCGATCGCAAGATCGCCGTGTACGACCTCGGCGGCGGCACGTTCGACGTGTCGATCATCGAGATCGCGGAAGTCGACGGCGAGAAGCAGTTCGAAGTGCTCGCCACCAACGGCGACACGTTCCTCGGCGGCGAAGACTTCGACAAGCGCGTCATCGACTATCTCGTCGACGAGTTCAACAAGGACCAGGGCATCGACCTGCGCAAGGATCCGCTCGCGCTGCAGCGCCTGAAGGACGCCGCCGAGCGCGCGAAGATCGAGCTGTCGACCGCGCAGCAGACTGAAGTGAACTTGCCGTACGTCACCGCCGATGCTTCGGGCCCGAAGCACCTCAACATCAAGTTGACGCGTGCCAAGCTCGAAGCGCTGGTCGACGACCTGGTCAAGAAGACGATCGAGCCGTGCCGCGTGGCACTGAACGACGCCGGCCTGCGCGCGTCCGACATCACCGAAGTCATCCTCGTCGGCGGTCAGACCCGCATGCCGAAGGTGCAGTCGGCGGTGGCCGAATTCTTCGGCAAGGAGCCGCGCAAGGACGTCAACCCGGACGAAGCGGTCGCTATCGGCGCGGCGGTGCAGGGCGGCGTGCTCAAGGGCGACGTCAAGGACGTGCTGCTGCTCGACGTGACCCCGCTGAGCCTCGGCATCGAGACGCTCGGCGGCGTGTTCACCAAGATCATCGAGAAGAACACGACCATTCCGACCAAGGCGTCGCAGACGTTCTCGACCGCCGAGGACAACCAGTCCGCCGTCACCGTGCACGTACTGCAGGGTGAGCGCGAGCAGGCGCGTTACAACAAGTCGCTGGCGCGCTTCGACCTCACCGGCATCGACGCCGCGCCGCGCGGCATGCCGCAGGTCGAGGTCACGTTCGACATCGACGCCAACGGCATCGTGCATGTCACCGCCAAGGACAAGAAGACGGGCAAGGAGCAGAAGGTCGAGATCAAGGCGGGCTCGGGCCTGTCCGAGGACGAGATCAAGCGGATGGTCGAGGACGCGGAAGCCAACCGCGACGAAGACCGCAAGTTCCAGGAGCTCGTGCAGGCGCGCAACCACGCCGATGGCCTGATCCACATGACCCGCGGCGCGATCAAGGAGCACGGCGAGAAGGTGCCGGGCGACGCGATCGGTCGCGCGGAAACGGCGATCGCCGACCTCGAGACCGCGATGAAGGGCGACGACAAGGACCAGATCGAGGCGAAGAGCCGCGTGCTCGAGGAAGCCGCGCAGTCGCTGCTGGCCGTCGCGCAGGCGGGTCAGGGCGGTGGCGACGATGCATCGGGTGGTGCGAATCCGGGCGGTGCGTCGCGCAACGACGATGTCGTCGATGCCGAATTCACCGAGGTGAAGGGCGACGACGCCAAGTAAGATGGTGTTGCGAGGCGCCGGTCATCGACCGGCGCCTTTGCTTCGACGGGGATGGCGATGAACAAGGGGCGGCTCGAAGCGTTCAGCGATGGCGTGCTCGCCATCATCATCACCATCATGGTGCTGGAGCTGCGCGCGCCGGTCGGAAGCGATCTCGCATCGTTGCGACCGTTGCTCCCTGTGTTCGTCAGCTACGTTCTCAGCTTCATCTACATCGGCATCTACTGGAACAACCACCACCACTTCCTGCGCGCCGCGACGCGGATCGACGGACGGGTGATGTGGGCGAACCTGCACCTGCTGTTCTGGTTGTCGATGTTCCCGTTCGCCACCGCGTGGATGGGCGAACACCACGACGCGGCGACCCCGGTCGCGGTCTACGGCGTCATGCTGTTGATGGCGGCGGTGGCATGGCTTCCGTTCCAGGCGTCGCTGATGCGCGCCAGTGGAAGCGACTCGACGCTGTCCCGGGCGGTGAACCCGTGGGGCTGGAAATCCGTTCTACCCGTTGTGTTCTATCTCTCCGGCGTCACGCTGGCCTTCGTCAACACCTGGGCGGCACAGGCGATGTACGCCGCCGTCGCCGTGATGTGGTTCGTCCCCGACCGCCGCATCGAACACCGCATCCAAGACATGGCGCACCATGAGCAAGCGTGATTACTACGAAGTCCTCGGCGTCGCCCGCGATGCCAGCGAAGAGGACCTGAAGAAGGCCTATCGGCGCGCCGCCATGAAGCACCATCCGGATCGCAATCCGGGTGACAAGGCGTCCGAGGAAGCGTTCAAGGAATGCAAGGAGGCGTACGAGACGCTCGCCGACGCCAACAAGCGCCGCGCGTACGACGCCCATGGCCACGCCGCGTTCGAACACGGCATGGGCGGTGGCGGCGGTGGGCCGGGTTTCGCCGACATGGGCGACATCTTCGGCGACATCTTCGGCAACATCTTCGGTGGCGGCGCGCAGCGCGGGCCGCGTCGCGGCGCCGACATCGGCTACGTGATGGAGCTGGGTCTCGAAGAGGCCGTGCGGGGCATCGAAAAGACCATCGAGATCCCCACCCTCGAAGAGTGCGACGCCTGCGACGGCAGCGGTTCGGAGGACGGTCAGCTCGAAACCTGCGGCACCTGCCAGGGCCGCGGCCAGGTCCGTTTCCAGCGTGGCATCTTCTCGATGCAGCAGGCCTGCCCGCATTGCAGCGGCCGCGGCAAGATCATTGCGAACCCCTGCGACGAATGCGGCGGACAGGGACGCGTCGAGCGCACCAAGACGCTGCAGGTCAAGATTCCCGCCGGCGTCGACAGCGGCGATCGCATCCGCCTCGCGGGCGAGGGCGAAGCCGGTCCGGCGGGATCGCCGCCAGGCGACCTCTACGTCGACGTGCGCGTGCGCGAGCACGAGATCTTCCAGCGCGACGGCGACGACCTGCACTGCGAAGTGCCGATCCGCATCTCGCAGGCCGCGCTCGGCGACACCATTCGCGTTCCGACGCTCGGTGGCGAAGTCGAGCTGCGCATCCCGGCGGAGACGCAGACCGGCAAGATGTTCCGCCTGCGCGGCAAGGGCGTGCGCTCGGTGCGCAGCCGCAGCGAAGGCGACCTGTATTGCCGCGTGGTCGTGGAGACGCCGGTCAACCTCACCGTCGAACAGCGCGAGCTTCTGGAGAAGTTCGAGGCCACGTTCGTGGGTGAGACGGCGGCGCGTCGTCATTCGCCGCGCTCGTCGACGTTCCTCGACGGCGTGAAGGGGTTCTGGGAACGGATGACGGGCTAAGCAAAGGCGTTCCGTACGCGAAAGCGTCCAGCCGTTGCGAACGCCATCGCGGATAGCGATGGCTGGGCGACCGAAGAATCTCCAGCGCCTCGCCACACTCGTCCAACCGTCCTGTGTCGCAAACAAGCGCAACAAGAAAAAAGCGGGCCCCGGCGCGTTTTTTTTTTTATGCCTGATGCACGTTCAATCCGGATGCGACGCATTGTCGTCGCGACCTGCACCGAACCGCTTGTCCAAAGCTCCGAGCACCCGCTTCAACCCACGCGAGAACCTCCCGCGCTTGGTCTTGCGCAGCTTCTCGTCCTCGCTGGTCAGCCACGCCACCTGCACGACGCGGCGCTCGCCCTCGAACGGCAGATGGCCGTGGAACGAGTTTTCCTCGCGCTTGAAGGCGGCCAGCGTGCCGTACACAGGGCGGATTTCCGGTACCACCAGCGCATCGATGTCGTCGATCTTGCCGAGGAACCGCAGGCAGCCGTCGCTCGTCGCCGGCCAGTCGGCGTTGAGATAGAGCAGGGCGGTGACGATTTTCGACTTGCTGTCCGTATGGATCGTGCCGTGGCGACGATTGAGCGAGCGGCACAGCGTCGCCAGCGTCGGTTTGTCGCCGAGCCCTTCGATGCCGAGCTGCCTGCCGACCGCGTCGCCGAACGCCTTCGACGTCATCTGTTCGACCACCGCGCGCATCGACGGGCCGCAATCTTCGGGCGCGTACGGAAAGAATCCGGCGCTGCGATAGCGCGGGAAATCCGACTCCAGCTCGCCAGCGGCATCGCCGGGCAGTACGTCGTCGAGCACGAACAGCGGAAACGGCGTCGACGGGCGATCGGGAATCGGCGCCTGCAGGCGTTGCATGTCGAGCAGTGCGTCCATGTCGGCTCCGGCAGAGGTCGCCGCGATTTTACGCGCGCTTGTCGCATCGCTCGACGGCCGCTAGCCTCGCGCGATGACCGAACCGACCCGACTGCTGATCCACGGCGCTTCCGGACGCATGGGCCAAGCCCTGATGCGGCTCGCGGCCGAACGCGACGATGTGCGCGTCGTCGCGGCCGCAGCGCGACGACTGCCGGCCGAGCTGCCACCTGGCGTGCTCGGCATGGATGCCGCGTCGCTCGATCGCGCCCCGCCATTCGACGCCGCCATCGACTTCAGCCTGCCGGAAGCGTTCGACGCCGCGCTCGATCTGTGCGTGCGCCGCGGCGCGGCCTTCGTCTCGGGCACGACGGGGCTATCGGACGCGCAGCGCGCGGCGATTTCATCGGCGGCGTCGACGATTCCCGTCGTCTGGGCCGCGAATTTCAGCCTCGGCGTCGCGGTTCTCGGCGACCTGGTCGAGCGCGCCGCGCGGGTGCTGGCCGACTGGGACTGCGACATCGTCGAATCCCACCACGTCCACAAGAAGGACGCGCCATCCGGCACGGCCCTGGCCCTCGGCGCTCGCGCCGAAGCCGGCGGCGCGCAGCCGCGTTACGCATCGTTGCGGGCTGGCGACATCGTCGGCGAGCACATGGTCCAGTTCGCCACGGCGGGCGAGCGCATCGAACTCGTCCACCGCGCAACGAACCGCGACATCTTTGCGCGGGGTGCGTTGCACGTCGCGAGGCGGCTGCACGGACGGACGCCGGGCCTGTATCGGGTCACCGATCTGCTCGACTGACGACGATTCCACTGCAGAACCCGCGACTGCCGCTGGAACCGCCGGCGCCTTGCGTCTAGAATTCCCGCTCGCCTGAAGCCCTTCGTCGGACCGGTCCCGCACCGCGTCCGCGATTTTCTGCAGCCGCGATCCGGCGCATGCAGGGGCTCGGCATCCTCTGGCAGCACAGGCGATCCCCGTGAATCAACCTGCGATCCTCGCGCTCGAAGACGGAACGATCTTCGAGGGCGTTTCGGTCGGCGCGCCCGGCCTGTCCGTCGGCGAAGTCGTGTTCAACACCGCCATGACCGGCTATCAGGAAGTGGTGACCGATCCGTCGTACGCGCGGCAGATCGTGACGCTCACCTATCCGCACATCGGCAACACCGGCACCACCGACAAGGACGACGAGGCGAAAACGGTGTGGCCGGCCGGCCTGATCGTCCGGCACGTGCCCAAGCGCCCCAGCAACTGGCGCTCGCAGCTGTCGCTGCCGGAGTGGCTTGCGTCGAAGGGCGTCGTCGCGATCTCCGACATCGATACCCGCAAGCTCACGCGCATCCTGCGTGACCGCGGCGCGCAGAACGGCGCACTGATGGCGGGCGAGATCGATGCGGACCGAGCGCTGGAAGGTGCGCGCAAGTTCCCGGGCCTCAAGGGCATGGACCTCGCCAAGGAGGTCTGCACGCGCAGCGCCTACGAATGGCGCGAGACCGAACTCGATCTCGACAAAGATTCGTTCGCGCAGACGGCCGGTCGTTTCCACGTCGTCGCCTACGACTTCGGTGTGAAACTCAACATCCTGCGCATGCTGGCCTCGCGCGGATGCCGCATCACGGTGGTGCCGGCGCAGACGCCCGCGTCCGACGTGTTCGCGATGAAGCCTGACGGCGTGTTCCTGTCGAACGGCCCGGGCGATCCGGAACCGTGCACGTACGCGATCGAGGCGACGCGCGAATTCCTCGCCCGCAAGCTGCCGCTCTACGGCATCTGCCTCGGTCACCAGATCCTCGGCCTTGCGGTCGGTGCAAAGACGCTGAAGATGAAATTCGGCCACCACGGCGCGAACCATCCGGTGCAGGACCTCGACAACGGTCGCGTGCTGATCACCAGCCAGAACCACGGCTTCGCGGTCGACGAAGCGACGCTGCCGGGCAACGTTCGCGTCACGCATCGTTCGCTGTTCGATGGCAGCAATCAGGGCATCGCGGTCACGGACGCACCGGCTTTCAGCTTCCAGGGGCACCCGGAAGCTAGTCCGGGTCCGCACGATGTCGCGCCGCTGTTCGATCGCTTCATCGGCGCGATGGAGGCCGCGCGTTGAGCGCAGCGGGCGCTACCGACGGCCGCTCGCGGCGTCGTCGCTGGCGTCGTTGGGCTGTCGCTGCTCTCGCGCTCGGTGCGTATCCCGCTTTCGTGCTGGGCGCGACGTACGTGCACTTCTTCCAGGCCCACCTGCCAGGCGGACGTAACGGGCCCGCCGACGCGTATCGCCACTCGCTGGCGAGCGCGATCGTCGCGTACACGCTGTCGCCGCGCTGCGTCGACTGGGTGACGCACGTGATGGAGCACGACGGCGTCGGCAACGACGGCCGCGCGATGGACGCGCACAACAACCTGCTCGGCGCGCGAATCGGCTCCGCCGCGCGCAGCTGGAGCGACATGCAGGCCGCGATCCGCGACGCCGTGCGCAATGGCGCCGTCGACGCGAACGATCCGGATCGAATCACCTGGCTGCCGCCGTCGCGGTGGCAGAACCGACTGTACTGAGGACACGATGCCCAAGCGCACCGACATCAAGACCGTGCTGATCATCGGCGCGGGCCCCATCGTCATCGGACAGGCGTGCGAGTTCGACTACTCCGGCGCGCAGGCGTGCAAGGCGCTGCGCGACGAGGGGTATCGCGTCGTGCTGGTCAACAGCAATCCCGCCACGATCATGACCGACCCGGACATGGCGGACGCGGTCTACATCGAGCCGATCAACTGGCAGACGGTCGAGAAGATCATCGCCAAGGAAAAGCCCGACGCGCTGCTGCCGACGATGGGCGGCCAGACCGCGCTCAACTGCGCGCTCGACCTCGCCGACAACGGCGTTCTCGAGAAGTACAACGTCGAACTGATCGGTGCGTCGCGCGACGCGATCCGCATGGCGGAAGACCGCGAGCTGTTCCGCGTGGCGATGCAGGACATCGGGCTGGAATGCCCGAAGGCGGCGGTGGCGCGCAGCTTCGAGGAAGCGCTCGACATCCAGACGCGCGTCGGCTTCCCGACCATCATCCGACCGAGCTTCACGCTCGGCGGCACCGGCGGCGGCATCGCGTACAACAAGGAAGAGTTCGAGGAGATTGCCAAGCGCGGCCTCGAGCTCTCGCCCGTGCACGAAATCCTCGTCGAGGAGTCGGTGCTCGGCTGGAAGGAATTCGAGATGGAAGTGGTCCGCGACAAGGCGGACAACTGCATCATCGTGTGCAGCATCGAAAACTTCGACGCGATGGGCGTGCACACCGGCGACAGCATCACCGTCGCGCCGGCGCAGACACTCACGGACAAGGAATACCAGCGCCTGCGTGACGCATCCATCGCCGTGCTGCGCAAGATCGGCGTCGACACCGGCGGCTCGAACGTGCAGTTCGGCGTGAATGCGCAGGACGGCCGCGTCGTCGTGATCGAGATGAATCCGCGCGTGTCGCGCTCGTCGGCGCTGGCGTCGAAGGCGACCGGCTTTCCGATCGCGAAGGTCGCGGCGAAGCTGGCGGTCGGCTATACGCTCGACGAGCTGCGCAACGAGATCACGGGCGGGCAGACACCGGCGTCGTTCGAGCCGTCGATCGACTATGTCGTCACCAAGATTCCGCGCTTCGCGTTCGAGAAGTTCCCGCAGGCCGACGCGCGACTGACCACGCAGATGAAGTCGGTGGGCGAGGTGATGGCGATGGGCCGCACCTTCCAGGAATCGCTGCAGAAGGCGCTGCGCGGCCTGGAGACGGGCAAGGTCGGGCTCGATCCCACCGGCCTGGACCTTTCGAGCAACGAAGACCTCGCCACGCTGCGCCGCGAGCTGAAGGAGCCGGGCGCCGAGCGCATGTTCCACATCGGCGACGCGTTCCGCGCCGGCATGAGCGTCGAGGACATCCACGCGCTTTCGTACGTCGACCGCTGGTTCCTCGACCAGATCGAAGAAATCGTGCAGGCCGAAGGCGAAGTCGCCGCGGCCGGGCTTGCCGCGCTCGACGCACGCCGCATGCGTGCGCTCAAGCGCATGGGATTCTCCGACGCGCGCCTTGCGCAGCTGACGGGCACCGACGAGACGGCCGTGCGCGCATTGCGTCGCGCGTTCGGCGTGCGTCCCGTCTACAAGCGCATCGACTCCTGCGCCGGCGAGTTCGCCACGGAAACCGCCTACATGTACTCGACCTATGAGGACGAGTGCGAAGCGAACCCGACCGATCGCAGGAAGATCATCGTGCTGGGCGGCGGGCCGAACCGCATCGGCCAAGGCATCGAGTTCGACTACTGCTGCGTGCATGCCGCGCTCGCGCTGCGCGACGACGGGTTCGAGACCATCATGGTCAACTGCAACCCGGAAACGGTGTCGACGGATTACGACACGTCCGACCGACTGTACTTCGAACCGCTCACGCTTGAGGACGTGCTCGAGATCGTCGACCTCGAGAAGCCCTTCGGCGTGATCGTGCAGTACGGCGGGCAGACGCCGCTGAAGCTTGCACGCGCGCTGGAAGCGAACGGCGTGCCGGTGATCGGCACGTCGCCGGACAGCATCGACCTCGCCGAGGACCGCGAGCGCTTCCAGAAGCTCGTCGACGATCTCGGCCTGAAGCAGCCGCCGAACCGCACCGCGCGCAATCCCGAGGAAGCGCTCGTGCTGGCGCGTGAGATCGGCTACCCGCTGGTCGTGCGCCCGAGCTATGTGCTCGGCGGCCGCGCGATGGAAGTGGTGCATGCCGACGCCGACCTCGCGCGCTACATGCGCGACGCGGTGAAGGTGTCGAACGATTCGCCGGTGCTGCTCGACCGCTTCCTCGACCACGCCGTCGAAGTCGACGTCGACGTCATCGCGGACAAGGACGGCAACGTGCTGATCGGCGGCGTAATGGAGCACATCGAGGAAGCCGGCGTGCACTCCGGCGACTCCTCGTGCTCGCTGCCGCCGTACACGTTGTCGGCCGCGACGCAGGATCGCCTGCGCGAGCAGGTGGTTGCACTCGCACGCGCGCTCAAGGTCGTCGGCCTGATGAATACGCAGTTCGCGATCCAGCAGGAAGCCGATGGCAGCGACACCATCTTCCTGCTCGAAGTGAACCCGCGGGCGTCGCGCACCGTGCCGTTCGTGTCGAAGGCGATCGGCATGCCGCTGGCGAAGATCGCCGCGCGCTGCATGGCCGGTATGACGCTGGCCGAGCAGGGCGCAACCAAGGAAATCGTCCCGGACTACTTCTCGGTGAAGGAAGCGATCTTCCCGTTCGCGAAGTTCCAGGGCGTCGACCCGATCCTCGGGCCGGAGATGCGCTCGACGGGCGAGGTGATGGGCGTTGGTCGCAATTTCGGCGCGGCGATCGCGCGTGCGCACGAAGCCGCCGGCATCCGCGCGCTGCCGCCGGGCGGCAAGGTGTTCGTCTCGGTGCGCGATCCGGACAAGCAGCGGGTGCTCCCGGTCGCCGCGGAGATCGTCGCGCGTGGGTACACCGTGGTCGCCACGCGCGGCACTGCCGACTTCCTGCACGCGCATGGCGTCGCGTGCGAGGTCATCAACAAGGTGATCGAAGGCCGACCGCACGTGGTCGACCTGATCAAGAACGGCGAGATCGCCTACATCGTGAATACGACGGAAGGCCGCCAAGCCATCGCCGACTCGTTCTCGATCCGCCGCGAAGCACTGCAGCACCGCGTCACGTATTCGACGACGGTGTCGGGCGCGCGCGCCCTGCTGCAGTCGCTGGAATATCGCGGCACGGGCCCGGTCTGGTCGCTGCAGGAACTGCACGCCACCATCGCCTGATCCACCGCATGCCGTGCCGGCCGGCCGCTGCGTGCGGCCGGTCGCATTTGACGGGCTGCGCTTTGCGGCCCGGACGCGGCACAATCGACCATCGAACGATGCCGCCGGCGCACGACGCCGCGGCCACTGAGGAATCCCATGAGAGCTCCGATCACCGCCCAGGGTGCACAGCGTCTGCGCGCCGAACTCGACAACCTGAAGTCCGTGCAGCGTCCGGCGGTCATCAACGCCATCTCCGAAGCGCGCGCGCACGGCGACCTCAAGGAGAACGCCGAGTACCACGCCGCGCGCGAGCAGCAGGGTTTCATCGAAGGTCGCATCAAGCAGCTTGAGGGTGAGCTCTCGCACGCGGAAGTCATCGACGTCGCCAAGCTCAACGCCGGCTCGCGCGTGGTGTTCGGCGCGACGGTGCAGCTTGCGGACGTAGACACCGACGAAGAGAAGAGCTACCAGATCGTTGGCGACCTGGAAGCCGACATCAAGCAGGGCCTGATCGCGATTTCGTCGCCGGTCGCGCGTGCGCTGATCGGCAAGAGCGAGGGCGACACGGTCACCATCGAAGCGCCGGGCGGCACACGCGAATACGAGATCCTGAGCGTTCGCTACGTCGGCTGATGGCGTGAGCATGCCTGTCGACGTCGCCTTCGTCCTGCCGCCGCGCCAGCGGTTCGCGGGCGAAGGGTTGCCGACGGCCGTCGCGCGTGCGTTCGGACGCGCTGATCGCGTCGATGCGCGCACGGGTGTCGAAGCCCTGTTCGACGTGCTCCCTCGTGGCTGGCCCGCGGCGGCGGTGACGCGACAGGTCGAGGCGGGCGATGCGCGCGACTCGTCGTGGCTGCGCGCCGATCCGGCCTATGTGCGCGCCGACATCAACGGCGCGCGCCTGCTTGCGATCGGCGACATGCTCGGCCTTGACTCCGACACCAGCGAAGCCTTGCTGAGGCCGCTGCGCCCGCTGTTCGGCGACGCCGGCATGCCGATCGAGGCGGGCCGTCCCAATGCGTGGTACCTGCGCCTTGCACCCGGTTCGCCGCTGCCTGCATTCACGTCGCCCGACGAAGCGCTCGGTAGCGACCTGTTCGAACAATTGCCACAAGGCGCGGACGGTAAGCGCTGGCGCGCGCTGATGTCGGAAGCGCAGGTGTTGCTGCATCACCATCCGATCAACGCCGATCGGCTGAATCGCGGCCTTGCACCGGTGAATTCGATCTGGTTCTGGGGCGCCGGGCGCTTGCCCGACCATGTGACCACGCCATACGCCACGATCCATTCGCGCGACACGACCGTGCAGGCGTTCGCGCAACTCGCGGGCGCAACGGTCGCGATTCCCGCATCGTGGACGACGCCCGAACGCGATGCCGCCTTCGACCTGCGCCACGAACGTCGGCTCGACCGCCTCGTGGCCGACTGGATCGAACCGGCGCTCGCGGCGGTCGCGCAGAGGAAACTCGGCACACTGCGGCTCATGTGGAGCGACAGCGCGCGATTCGACCTGCGCCGGTCGCAGTCGCTGCGATTCTGGAAGCGCCCACTACGCGTCCTCGCCGAACGCGACGACGAATGAGCCGCTTCACCGCCCGACTCGTGCGTCGCCCGGTCGTAATCCCCGGCGACTGGGCGCGCGAGCTGCATCCCGTGCTTGCGCGCGTGTACGCGATGCGCGGCGCCGTGTCGCTCGAACAGGCGCGTCCGAAACTTGCGCAGCTGCATTCGCCGGAAACGCTCGGCGGACTCGATGCCGCGACGCACCTGCTTGCCGATGCGATCGCGAACGATGCGCACATCGTCGTGGTCGGCGATTTCGATTGCGACGGCGCGACCGCCTGCGCGGTCGGCGTTCGCGGCCTGCGCATGCTCGGCGCACGGCGCGTGTCGTACGCGGTGCCGAATCGCATCGTGCACGGCTACGGCCTGACGCCGGCGATGGTCGACGAGCTCGCGCCGATGCAACCCGACCTCGTCGTCACCGTCGACCACGGCATCGCCTGCCATGCCGGCGTTAACGCCGCGAAGGGGCGCGGCTGGAAGGTACTGGTCACCGACCACCACCTGCCGGGCGAAGCACTGCCGCCGGCGGACGCGATCGTCGATCCCAACGTGCGCGGCGACGGCTTCCCGAGCAAATCGCTGGCCGGCGTCGGCGTGATCTTCTACGTGCTGCTCGCGCTGCGCCGCCACCTGCGCGAGCAGGGCGGATTCGCGAGCGAAGCGCCCGACCTGACATCGCTGCTCGACCTCGTTACCGTCGGCACCGTCGCCGACCTGGTGCAGCTCGACGCGAACAACCGCGCGCTGGTCGCGGCCGGGCTGCGACGCATGCGCGCCGGGCAGGTGTGCGCGGGCGTGCGCGCGCTGGCCGAGGTGTCGCAGCGCGAACTCCAGCGCCTGGGCGCCGCCGATATCGGCTACGCGATCGCGCCGCGCATCAATGCGGCGGGCCGCCTCGAAGACATGGCGCTCGGCATCGAATGCCTGCTCACCGACGATCTTTCGCGCGCACGCGAAATCGCGCAGATGCTCAACGAGATCAATGGCGAGCGTCGTGCCGTGCAGCAGCAGATGGTCGACGAAGCCGAACGCGCCTTAGCGCGCGTCGAGCTTCCCGACGGCGACCTGCCGCATGCGATCTGCCTGTTCGATCCCGAATGGCACCCGGGCGTGGTCGGCCTCGTCGCATCGAAGATCAAGGAACGCCTGCATCGCCCGGTCTTCGCGTTCGCGCCGTCGGCGCCGGGCTCCGACCTGCTGCGCGGCTCCGCGCGCTCGGTGCCCGGCTTCCACATCCGCGACGCGCTGGCCACGGTGTCGTCGCGACATCCTTCGCTCATCGATCGTTTTGGCGGCCACGCGATGGCGGCGGGGCTCAGCCTGCACCACGACCGGTTCACCGACTTCTCGTCGGCGATGCAGCACGTCGCCGCGTCGCTGCTCACGCCCGACCTGCTGCAGGCCGAGGTGCTGAGCGACGGCGAACTCGCCCCGGCCGAAATGGCGCGTGGCTGCGCCGAAGCGCTGCGCGACGGCGGGCCTTGGGGGCAGGGCTTCCCGGAGCCGCAGTTCGACGGCGAGTTCGAAGTGCTGAACTGGCGCGTGGTCGGCGAACGGCATCTCAAGCTGGAACTGGGCTTTGGCGGCCTGCGGCTCAACGCCATCGAGTTCGGCGGCTGGCGTGGCACCGCGCCATCCAACCGGGTCCACATCGCCTATCGGCTGGAACCGGACGACTACCGCGGCGGCGATGCCGTGCAGCTGGTCGTCGTGCACCGCGAGGCCGTGGGTTAGGGCGCATTTGCGTGCATTTCCGCTGCCCCAAGGGGCAATTGGCGCGCCCGGCGGCATCCCATAACCTGACCCGGGCGTCACTCCCGGAGAACGTGCGATGCCGCTGACCGTCAACATCGACCTGTCGGACGATGACCTCAAGCATTTCGCCCGTGCCGCGGACATCGCACGCGAGCGCGGCGCGGACCTCACGAACGAGCAGGTGGTCAACGCGGCCACCGACATGCTGCGCAAGGCGCACGAGGCGAATCCGCCGCAGTTCGTGAAGGATCGGCTGCTGGTGCTCGACAGCCTGATCGCGATGATGCGCGACGAAGGCTGGGCACTGGGCGAGAGCGACGCGTCGAACGTGCGCGCGGCGCTGGTCTATTTCGCCGCCACCTCGGACGCGATTCCGGACACCGTACCGGTGCTCGGCTTCGTCGACGACGCGATCATGATCGAGCTGTGCGCGCGCGAGCTGCGACATGAACTCGACGCCTACGACGACTTCACCGAATTCCGCGAGCGGGAAGCCGAGCGCCGCGGCCTGGACGCGGCGACGGTCGGTCGCGCGGACTGGCTCGATAGCCGCCGGCAGGAACTGCAGGACCGCATGCGCAACCGTCGCTCCCGCGATTTCAGCGGCGGCTTCGGCAGCGGTTTCGGAACGGGCTACGGCAGCAGCAGCGGCTATGGGCCGGTCCGGCCGTACGCGCCGGCCAGCAACCGCGGCGGCACCTTCCGCTTCCGCTGAGCAAACCTGCACAAAAGCGCGCTCTCCCGGCGCGCGATACCGCGTGGAAGGGTGCCGGCGTTGGTAGAATCGCCGGTTCCTTGTGATCGAACCGCGCCGGACATGATCGAGCTGAATCCCGTTCGCCAGCGAATCGCCGACCTCCGCGGTCGGCTGGATTCGCTCAGGGGGTATCTTTGACTTCGACCACAAGGTCGAACGTCTGGAAGAAGTAAACCGGGAGCTCGAGAGCCCCGACGTGTGGAACGACTCCGAACGCGCGCAGGCCCTGGGCCGCGAGCGGTCGTCGCTCGAGAAGGTCGTCCACGGCATCCGCACCCTCACTGACGGCCTGGTCGGCGCCGGCGAGCTGCTGGAACTCGCGGAAATGGAAGACGACGAAGACACCGCGAAGGCGGTGGTCGACGACGTCGAGCGCTACGCGAAGGATGTCGAGCAGCTCGAATTCCGCCGCATGTTCTCCGGGAAGATGGACAACGCGAACGCGTTCGTCGACATCCAGGCCGGCGCGGGCGGCACCGAGGCGCAGGACTGGGCGGAAATCCTTCTGCGCATGTACCTGCGCTGGTGCGAATCGCGCGGCTGGAAGACCGAGCTGATGGAAGCCAGCGGCGGCGACGTTGCAGGCATCAAGTCGGCGACGCTGCGCGTCGAAGGCGATTTCGCCTACGGCTGGCTCAAGACGGAAACCGGCGTGCATCGCCTGGTGCGCAAGTCGCCGTTCGATTCCGACAACCGCAGGCATACGAGCTTCACGTCCGTGTTCGTGTCGCCGGAAATCGACGACAACATCGACATCGAGATCAATCCGGCGGACCTGCGCACCGACGTGTATCGCTCGTCGGGCGCGGGTGGCCAGCACGTCAACAAGACCGAGTCGGCGGTGCGCATCACGCACATTCCGACCAACATCGTCGTGGCCTGCCAGACCGGTCGCAGCCAGCACCAGAACCGCGACAACGCGATGAAGATGCTCGCCGCCAAGCTGTACGAACTCGAGATCCAGAAGCGCAACGCCGAGCGCGATGCGGTGGAAGCGACCAAGTCCGACATCGGCTGGGGCAGCCAGATCCGCAACTACGTGCTCGACCAGAGCCGCATCAAGGATCTGCGTACCGGCATCGAGCGCAGCGACACGCAGAAGGTGCTCGACGGCGACCTCGACGAATTCGTCGAAGCCAGCCTCAAGGCCGGTCTCGAAGTCGGCGCCAAACGCACCGACGCAGCCTGATCCAGCGCGCCCCGCACGCCGCGGGGCGCGTGGCCGCTACCATCGGCCAATCCCTCCGAATTTCCGTCCGGCCCCTGCGCCGGAACCAGTGAACGCCACGATGACCGACACCACCGCCACGTCGCCGACCGACGAGAACTTCCTGATCGCCGAGCGTCGCGCAAAACTCGCGCAGCTGCGCACGGGCGGCATCGCGTTCCCCAACGACTTCAAGCGCGCGCATTACGCCGGCGACCTGCAGGCGGAGTTCGCCGACGCCGAACGCTGGACAGCGGAGGCGTTCGAAGGCGAACCGCGACGCGTCGCACTCGCAGGGCGCGTGCTGCTCAAGCGCGACATGGGCAAGGCCGGGTTCGCGCAGATCCAGGACGAATCCGGCCGCGTGCAGCTGTGGCTCAAGAAGGACCTGCTGGGCGACGCGTTCGACGTGTTCAAGGAACTCGACCTTGGCGACATCGTCGCCGTCGAAGGCGAGCTCACGCGCACCCGCACCGGCGAGCTGTCGGTCAAGGCCGCGGCGTTGCGCCTGCTGACCAAGGCGCTGCGCCCGCTGCCGGACAAGTTCCACGGCATGGCGGATATCGAACAGCGTTATCGCCAGCGTTACGTCGACCTGATCGTGACGCCGGAATCGCGCGACGTCTTCGTCAAGCGCAGCAAGATCATCCGCGCGATGCGCGCGTGGCTCGATGCACGGCGTTTCCTCGAAGTCGAGACGCCGATGATGCATTACATCCCTGGCGGCGCGACGGCCAAGCCGTTCGTCACGCATCACAACGCGCTGGATCTCGAGCTGTACCTGCGCGTGGCGCCGGAGCTGTACCTCAAGCGCCTCGTCGTCGGCGGCCTCGAGCGCGTGTACGAGATCAACCGCAACTTCCGCAACGAAGGCGTGTCGACGCGGCACAACCCCGAATTCACGATGCTCGAGCTGTACGAGGCCTATGCCACGTACAACGAAGTCATGGACCTGACGGAGGACGTGATCCGCCATTGCGCGCAGGACGTGCTCGGCACGACGGCCATCGAGTGGGAAGGCGCGGCGATCGACCTCGGCCCGCGCTTCCGGCGCTGGTCGATGACCGACGCGGTGCTCGAGCACAACCCGGAGATCGCGCGCGAGGATCTGCGCGATCTCGACAAGATGCGCCAGCATTGCGCGCGTCTTCGAATCCAGATCAAGCCCTCCTACGGCTGGGGCAAGTTGCTGCTGGAAGTGTTCGAGAAGACCGTCGAACACACGCTGGTGCAGCCGACCTTCATCACGGACCACCCGGTCGAGGTCAGCCCGCTCGCGCGCGCGAACGACCTCGACCCCGAACTCACCGACCGCTTCGAGCTGTTCGTCGGCGGCAAGGAGCTGGCCAACGGCTTCTCCGAGCTGAACGACCCCGAGGACCAGGCCGCGCGCTTCCAGGCGCAGGTCGATGCGAAGGAGGGCGGGGACGACGAGGCCATGCATTTCGACGCCGACTACATCCGCGCACTGGAGGTCGGCCTGCCGCCCACCGGCGGTCTCGGCATCGGCATCGATCGCCTCGTGATGCTGCTCACGGATCGGGCCTCGATCCGCGATGTCCTGCTGTTTCCGTACATGCGGCCCGAGCAGGCGGGCTGAGCCGCGCACTCAAGTCCGCCGGTCGAGCGGCCGATAGTCGAGGGCAGGGCGCGGTGCCACGAGGTGTCCGCCGCGCTATCCTCGGCCAACAGCCGCCGTACCGGTCCCTCGCCAACGGATGGTCCAATGAACGTCGTCATCGTCGATGACCAGACCAGCGCACGCACGATGCTGCGCCACATCATCGAGGACATCGGCGCCGAGCTGAGCGTCCACGATTTCGGCGAGCCGCAGGCCGCGCTGGACTGGTGCGCCTCGAACGACCCCGACCTGCTGCTGCTCGACTACCGCATGCCCGGTATCGACGGGCTGGAGTTCGCGCGCCGCTTCCGGCGCCTGCCGCGCCATCGCGACATCCCGATCATCCTGGTGACGGTCGTCGGCGACGAGCCGATCCGCCAGGCGGCGCTCGATGCCGGCGTCATCGATTTCCTGGTCAAGCCGGTTCGCCCGCGCGAGCTGCGTGCGCGCTGCCGCAACCTGCTGCAACTGCGCCAGCAGTCCGAGAACGTGAAGCAGCGCGCGCTGTCGCTTGAGCACCGCCTGCAGACCACGCTGGCGCAGATCGCGGATCGCGAGCGCCAGATGCTGACGCGCCTCGCCCGCGCGATCGAATACCGCGACGGCGGCACGCATCCGAACCTGCAGCGCATGTCGGCGGTCGCCGGCATGATCGCGCGCGGCGTCGGCCTGTTCGACGACGAGGTCAGCCTGCTCGAGCAGGCCACGCCGCTTCACGACATTGGCAAGATCGCGCTGCCGGACGTCGTGCTGCACAAGCCCGGTCCGCTGTCCGACGAGGAGATGACGCTGGTGCGTCGCCACCCCGAAATCGGGCACGAGCTGTTGTCGGGTAGCGGAACGCCGTTCCTCGAACTGGCCGCGCGCATCGCGCTTGGCCACCACGAGCGTTTCGACGGCAGCGGCTATCCCAACGGCCTCGCGGGCGAAGAGATCCCGATCGAAGCGCGCATCGTCGCCGTCGCGGACGTCTTCGATGCGCTGATCTCCGAGCAGCCCTACAAGCACGCGTGGGAGATCGACGCGGCGCTCGCGCATCTGTACGCGCAGCGCGGCCGCCTGTTCGACCCCCAATGCGTGCAGGTGCTGGTGTCGGCGCGACGCCAGCTCGAGGCGCTGTGCGAGAGCTTCCGCTCGCCGCGGGGCCGGCTGACATGATCACCGCGCTGCGCCACGTCCGCCAACGGTTCGCTGCCCGCGAGGACAGCGAACACGGTCAGGCGACGGTGCGCATCGCCGCGCTCGGTGTCGTTCTCGCCTACCTGCTGGTCGGCCCGCACGATAGCCATTCCGACGCCTACTACGACGTCATGGCGATGGTCATGGCCGGCTTCGTGATCGGCGCGGCGATCCTCGGCTGGCTGTTCGTGTCGCCCGGCCGCAACCATGCGCGTCGCCTGGTCGGCATGGCCGCTGACTACGGCCTGATGGCGGCCGCGATGATCCGCATGGGCGAGCCGATCGCCTGGGTCTACATCCTCATCATGTGGGTGACGGTCGGCAACGGCCTGCGTTTCGGACGTCGCTATCTCAACGGCGCGGTCGCGGCGGCGACCCTGTCGTTCGGCCTGGTGCTCGCGAAGTCGACGTACTGGCACGCCAACCTGCCGCTGGGCGTCGGGCTGCTGGTGGGCCTCGTCGCCATCCCGATGTACCTCACCAGCCTGCTCGCGGCGCTCACGCGTGCGACCGACGAGGCGCGCCGCGCGAACGAGGCCAAGAGCCGCTTCCTTGCCAACATGTCGCACGAGTTCCGCACGCCGCTCAACGGCCTCGGCGGAATGACCGAAGTGCTTGCCGCGACGGAACTCGACGCCGAGCAGCGCGAATGCCTGAACACCATCCAGGCGTCGACGCGCACGCTGATGGGCCTCGTCGAGGACGTGCTCGATATTTCGGCGATCGAGGCGGGCAAGCTCAAGCTGCACACCGGCGACTTCGACGTTCGCGACCTGGTCGCCAGCATCGGCCTGATCCTCGAACCGCAGGCGCGCTCGAAGCACCTCGACTACCGCGTCGCAGTGAGCGAGGACGTGCCGGAACGCGTTGCCGGCGACGCCGCGCACGTGCGCCAGGTGCTGATCAATCTCGTGGGTAACGCGGTCAAGTTCACCGATCGCGGTTCGGTCACGCTGCAGGTCGAAACCGTGCTGCACGACGGGCACCGCACGCGACTGCGCTTCACCGTGATCGACACCGGCATCGGTATTCCGGCGGAGATGCGTCGACGGCTGTTCGATGCGTTCGAGCAGGCGGACGTCGGGCTCGCGCGCCGCTATGGCGGGACCGGGCTCGGCACTACGATCGCGAAGGGCCTCACCGAAGCGATGGGCGGCACGATCGGCTTCGAAAGCACGGAAGGCGAGGGCACGCGTTTCTGGGTGCAGCTGCCGTTCCAGACGGTGGCGCCTGTCGTCGCGCCCGCCGCGGCGGATGTTGCATCGCGCGCCGGCGACGCAGCGCCGCTGGGCGAAAACGTCATCGCGTTCAGCAATCCGTTCCTGCGCCATCGTGCGCGGGTGCGTCCGCTGCACGTGCTGGTCGCCGACGACAACGCGGCGAACCGCATGGTGCTGCAGCGCCTGCTGCAGAAGGCGGGGCATCGCTCGACCTGCGTCGATGGGGCCGAGGAGGTGCTGGACCTCCTCGCCGAGTCCCATTTCGACCTCGTGATCTGCGACCTGCACATGCCCGGGATGAGCGGCGTCGACATGCTGCGCCACCTGCGGGTGATGGAGGCCGGCAGCAGCACGCGGACACCGGTCGTCATCCTCAGCGCCGACGTCACGCCGTCGGCGATCCAGGGGTGTCACGACGCCGGCGCGTGGGGCTTCCTTGCCAAGCCGGTGTCGACCGCGAAGCTGCTCGATCTGCTCGCCGATGTCGCCGAACGCGACGGCACCACCGTGCGCCCGGCGAAGCCCGCGATGCCGGCGGAGCGGGGCGACGACACCGTATTCGACCCCGGCGTGCTCGACGAACTCGCGTCGATCGGCATGGGCGACGCGTTCGAACGCGAGTTCACCAGCGAATGCATGGCGGACGCCGAACGCGGCATCGCGCTCATGGAAGAATGCGCGACGCGTGGCGACTGGACGGAAATGCGCGAGCACGCGCACGCCGTGAAGGGCGTGGCGGGCAATGTCGGCCTGGTCCGGCTCTCGCTGCTCGCAGGCGAGATGATGCGCTTGCCGGACTGGCAGCTTTCCCGCGAATGGCGGCTGCGCCTCGACAGCCTGCGGGAACGCCTGACGCAGGGACGCGACATCCTCGCGGCACGCCGTAACCGCGACGGACGCAGCGATCCCGCGCTGCGCTCGGACTGAGCGTCAGCGCGCCGAACGACGCGCCTGCGCGCGCACGATGCGTTCCATGGTGCGCAGCGAACGATCGTCAAGTTGCAGGGCGGCGTCCACCCAGATCGCCGTGATCTCCAGCAGCTCGTCGTAGCTCACCGAACGCGCGGCGCGACGCACCCGGTTCAGTGCGAGATGCGCGTGGGGGGCACGCTGTTCCTGACGGACCAGTTCGCGCACCACGCGCTCGCCTTCGCCCTTCGGCGCCAGCACGTCGACGATGCCCATGCGATGCAGCTCTTCCGCGGGCAGGATGCGGCCTTCGAGGATGAGCCGTTCAGCCTGATGGGGCGCGATGCGTCGGCTCAGGAATGAATAGGCCCCCATGCCCGGGAACAGCCCGAACAACACCTCCGGCAGCCCCATCTCGGCGCCTTCCTCGGCCACGATGACCTGGCAGGCCAACGCCAGCTCCATGCCGCCGCCCAGCGCGTCGCCCTGGACCAGCGCGATCGTGCGCACGTCGCCGCCCAGCCCGTCGTGCAGCAGATGGACGCCGTCGATGCAGCGCGTCGCATAGCGCATCAACCCGTCGCGATCGCCCGCGCGGATCAGGCTCGCGAACAACGCGAGGTCACCGCCGAGGTTGAAGGCGCCCGGCGCGTCCGACGCCAGCACGACGTGACGCAACGGGCTGCTGGATGCAGGCAATGGCGATGCGGAGACTTCCGACAGCATCGACCACATGTCGTGCATCAGTTCGACGCGGAAACAGGGGCGGATGCCGTCGGCGTGGTCGGCGTGCATGTACAGCCAGTCGCCAGCACCGTTGGCGTCGGATTCCACCCGGACTGTGGGGTGGAGGCGTGCGCGGTGCAACGATTCGATCGTGCTCATTCTGCGGGTCCTCGAGGGGGAACCGCCCGCGGAGGCTGGTGGGCGCGGGCGATCAGGTGGTGCCCACCAGCCGATCCTACACCCGCCCCCGCATGCAAAAGACAGGCCCGCCGAAGCGGGCCTGTTCGGATCGAACGCGGCGGAATAACGTCACGCCGTGGCGGTTTCCCTGAGCTCGCGGCGCAGGATCTTGCCCACGTTCGTCTTCGGCAATTCTTTGCGGAATTCGACGTAGCGCGGCAGCTTGTAACCCGTGAGGTTCTCGCGTGCATGCGCCAGCACCTGCTCGGCGGTGAGCGACGGATCCTTCGGCACGATCACCACCTTCACCGCTTCACCGGACTTCTCGTCCGGCACGCCGACCGCGGCGACTTCGAGCACCTGCGGCATCATCGCGATCACGTCCTCGACTTCGTTCGGATACACGTTGAAGCCGGACACCAGGATCATGTCCTTCTTGCGATCGACGATGTAGAAGAAGCCGTTGTCGTCCATGCGCGCCATGTCGCCGGTGTGCAGCCAGCCTTCGGCGTCGACGACCTTCGCCGTCTCTTCCGGACGATTCCAGTAGCCGCGCATCACCTGCGGCCCCTTGATGCATAGCTCGCCGATCTCGCCGACCGCGAGAACGCGGCCGTCGTCATCCTTCAGGCAGGCATCCGTCGACGGAATCGGCAGGCCGATCGCGCCGTTGTAATCCTTGAGGTCCATCGGGTTGATGCAGGCGGCGGGCGAGGTTTCGGTCAGGCCGTAGGCCTCGACCAGCGTGCAGCCGGTGACCTGCTTCCAGCGCTCCGCCACCGAACGCTGCACGGCCATGCCGCCGCCGAGCGTGAGATGCAGGCCCGAGAAATCGATCGACTCGAATCCGGGCGTATTGAGCAGGCCATTGAACAGCGTGTTGACGCCGGTGATGGCGGTGAACTTCGTCTTCTTCAGTTCTTTCACGAAGCCCGGCATGTCGCGCGGGTTCGTGATCATGTGGTTCAGACCACCGAACTTCATGAAGACGAGGCCGTTCGCCGTCAACGCGAAGATGTGATACAGCGGCAACGCGGTGACGATGGTTTCCTCGCCGTAACGCACGTTGGTGCCGATCCACGCCGCCGCCTGCTGCATGTTCGCGACGAGGTTGCGATGGGTGAGCATCGCGCCCTTGGCGACGCCGGTCGTGCCGCCGGTGTACTGCAGGAACGCGATGTCCTCCGGCTCGATGTCGACTTCCGCATCGTTAAACGACAGATGCTCGCCGGCGTCGATCGTGTCGTTGAAACGGATCGCGTGCGGGATGTCGTAGTCCGGCACCATCTTCTTGACGTAGCGGACGACGAAGTTGACCGCCGTGCGCTTCGGGAAGTCGAGGCAGTCGCCCAGCGCGGTGGTAATGATGTGCTTGAGCGGCGTGTCGTGCAGCACTTCCTGCACGGTGTGCGCGAAGTTGTCCATCACCAGGATGGCGACCGCACCGGCATCGTCGAGCTGATGACGCAGCTCGCGCGCGGTGTACATCGGGTTGACGTTCACCACGGTCAAGCCCGCGCGCAGGATGCCGAACAACGCGATCGGGTACTGCAGGCAGTTCGGCATCATGATCGCGACGCGATCGCCGCGCTTGAGCTTGAGCTCGCCGAGCAGGTATGCCGCGAAGCGCGCGCTGAGCGCGTCGACCTCGCCGTAGCTGATGGTCTTGCCGAGACTCGAGAACGCAGGACGGTCGCGGTATTTCGCGATCGCGCTTTGCAGGACGGACACGATCGACGGGAATTCATCCACGTCGACGTCGGCCGGTACACCGGCGGGATAGCTCGCCAGCCAGGGCCGGTCTTGCGTCATGCGATTCCCCTATGTTTTCGCCGCTTCGGCAGATGCGCCGACGGATGCGGCCCCGTACGGTCGCCGGATTGGAGCACACGGCTCGCGAGCGTCGCAAGGCGCGGTGCAGCGTAAAAGGCATCGGCCGACGCGACGGATTCTGTACCACTCAGCGGCCGCGACCGTGGCGGCATGCCACAAACAAGACGGGACGCCGAAGCGTCCCGTCCGGTCAGCGCCACACCGCGACTTACGCCGCCTTCTTCGACGCCAGCTGGCGAAGCACGTAATGCAGGATGCCGCCGTGGCGGAAGTACTCGACTTCCTTCGGCGTCAGCAGCAGAACGCGGACTTCGAAGCGCTTCTCGAAGCCGTCGGCACGACGCGCGACCACGGTCGCGGTCTTGCTCGCGCCGTCGTTCAGGCCTTCGATGTCGACCGTTTCCGAGCCGTCGAGGCCGAGCACGCGCGCGTTCTCACCGGCCATGAACTGCAGCGGCAGCACGCCCATGCCCACCAGGTTCGAGCGGTGGATGCGCTCGAAGCTCTCGGCGACGACCGCCTTGATGCCAAGCAGGTTCGTGCCCTTCGCTGCCCAGTCGCGCGACGAACCGGTGCCGTATTCCTTGCCGGCGAACACCACCAGCGGAACGCCGGCGGCCTTGTACTTCATCGCGGCGTCGTAGATGGCGAGCTTTTCCGGCTCGTTCTTCGAGTAGTACAGCGTGTTGCCGCCTTCTTCGCCGCCCAGCATCAGGTTCTTGATGCGGATGTTGGCGAACGTGCCGCGCACCATGACGTCGTCGTTGCCGCGACGGCTGCCGTAGCTGTTGAAGTCGGCCGGCTGCACGCCGCGCTCCACCAGGTAACGGCCCGCGGGCGAATCCTTCTTGATGTTGCCGGCCGGCGAGATGTGGTCGGTGGTGATCGAATCACCGAACAGGCCCAGGATGCGGGCGCCGTGCAGGTCGTCGATCGAACCCACGTCCATCGACATGCCGTCGAAGTAGGGCGGGTTCTTGATATAGGTCGACGCACCGCTCCACTCGAACGACTCGCCCTGCGGCGACGCGATCTCGTTCCAGCGCGAATCGCCCTTGAACACGTCGGCATAGTTCTGCTTGAACAGTTCCGGGCCGACGGTCGCGGCGATGGTGTCGCCGATTTCCTTGTTGCTCGGCCAGATGTCGCGCAGGTAGACGTCCTTGCCGTCCGGCGTGCGGCCGAGCGGATCGTTGGTCAGGTCGATGTCGACCGTGCCCGCGAGCGCATACGCGACCACCAGCGGCGGCGACGCGAGGTAGTTCATCTTCACTTCGGGGTGGACGCGGCCCTCGAAGTTGCGGTTGCCCGACAGCACGGAGGTGACGACGAGGTCGTTCTCGGCGATGCCGCGCGAGACTTCGTCCGGCAGCGGGCCGGAGTTGCCGATGCACGTTGTGCAGCCGTAGCCGACCACGTCGAAACCGAGCTGCTCCAGGTCGCCGAGCACGCCGGCCTTGCGCAGGTAGTCCGTGACCACCAGCGAGCCCGGTCCGAGCGACGTCTTCACCCACGGCTTGCTCTTGAGGCCGAGGCGGTTCGCGTTGCGCGCGAGCAGGCCGGCGCCCAGCATGACGGCGGGGTTGGACGTGTTGGTGCACGACGTGATCGCGGCGATGACGACCGCGCCGTCGCTGAGTTCGACGTCCTGATCCTTCATGCGGATCTTCGACTTCGGCTTCGCCGCGAGGTGTTCGGCCTGCGGCTGGTCGCCGCCTTCAGCGTCGAAACGCTTGAGCTCGGACTTCTTGGCCTCGCGGTTGGCGGTGAGGCCGCCGAGGTTGGCCTGGTAGTTCTCCTTGACCTTCTCGAGAAGCACGCGGTCCTGCGGACGCTTCGGGCCGGCGAGCGACGGCTTGACGTCGCCGAGGTCGAGTTCGAGCACTGCCGAGTACGACGCTTCCGGCGTGCCGACCTCGTGCCACAGGCCCTGCGCCTTCGCGTAGGACTCGACCAGCGCGATCTGCTCCTCGCTGCGGCCGGACAGGCGCAGGTACGTCAGCGCCTCGGCGTCGATCGGGAAGATGCCGCAGGTGGCGCCGTATTCGGGCGCCATGTTGGCGATCGTCGCGCGATCGGCGAGCGGCAGGTGCTGAAGGCCTTCGCCGAAGAACTCGACGAACTTGCCGACCACGCCCAGCGCGCGAAGCATCTGGGTGACGGTGAGCACGAGGTCGGTGGCGGTCGCGCCTTCCGGCATCGCGCCCTTGAGCTTGAAGCCCACGACCTGCGGGATGAGCATCGACGACGGCTGGCCGAGCATCGCGGCTTCGGCCTCGATGCCGCCGACGCCCCAGCCGAGCACGCCGATGCCGTTGATCATCGTGGTGTGCGAGTCGGTGCCGAAGACGGTGTCCGGGAACGCCTGAAGCTCGCCGCCGACGTCACGCTCGACCACCACGCGCGCAAGGTTCTCGAGGTTCACCTGGTGGACAATGCCGGTGTTCGGCGGCACGACCTTGAAGTTGTCGAACGCCTTCTGGCCCCAGCGCAGGAAGCTGTAGCGCTCCATGTTGCGCTCGAACTCGATCTTGCCGTTGATGTCGGCCGCATCCGCACGTCCGTAGACGTCGACCTGCACCGAGTGGTCGATGACCAGCTCGGACGGGATCAGCGGATTGATCTGCTTCGGCGAGCCACCGAGCTTCGTCACTGCGTCGCGCATCGCCGCGAGGTCGACCACGCAGGGCACGCCGGTGAAGTCCTGCAGCACGACGCGCGCCGGCATGAAGGCGATCTCGGTGTCCGATTCGGCCTTCGGGTCCCACGTCGCGACGGCTTCGATGTGCTCGGGCAGGACGGTGATGCCGTCCTCGTGCCGGAGCAGGTTCTCCAGCAGGATCTTCATCGAGTAGGGCAGGTGCGCGAGGTTGAAGCGCTGGCCCAGCGTCGGAAGGCTGAAGTAGGTGTAGGACTTGCCGTTGACGGCAAGCTGCGCGCGGGTGGCGAAGGAGTCGGCCATGAGGGCTCCGTGGAGGCGGCAGGGAACGCAACGGTCTGCATCGGCGGCGTGGAGGCCGGCCGGAACGAATCGAGGCGGGAAAACCGGCTAATTATGCCGCATCCGGGCTCGTACGGGCAGGCTCAGCCCAGGTGCGCGTCCACGGCAGCGGCCATTGCGCGCCGTTGGAAGGCGAAATCCCACAGGCTGCCGCCACGTTGGCGCCACAACACCGC
This sequence comes from Lysobacter claricitrinus, assembly GCF_045866565.1. Classification (NCBI taxonomy): domain Bacteria; kingdom Pseudomonadati; phylum Pseudomonadota; class Gammaproteobacteria; order Lysobacterales; family Lysobacteraceae; genus Lysobacter; species Lysobacter claricitrinus. The sequence goes on from NZ_BAAFZV010000002.1 coordinate 834,012, forward strand.
CGAGCGCACCGCGGCGAGCAACACGGCGCGAACTTCCGCCACCACCCGCGGCTGGCCGAGGTAATGCGGATTGCCCTGCACGAGAACCCGCGGCCGCAACGTGCTGAGCGTCTGCGAATACAGCTGGCCGATCGGCGCGATCACATCAGGATGCGTGAGCCCGGCGGTTTCCGTACGCGGCGCCAGCACCTCGAGGCCGCGACGCACGCGTTCGGTCATCGCGTCGTCGCGTACGAACCGGCGCTCCAGCTGCATCACCGGCATCGCCAGGCGCGGTAGCGCTTCGTCGTGCTGCGCGCCGGACAGATAGTCACGCAGAAGAAGCAGGCCGGGACGAACGTTTTCCAGCCCGCCGTAGACGTCCGCCGTGGTGCGCGCATCGAAGCGGAACAACGAGCCGATGCACGTCGCGAGGATGTCCTCGTTCGACTCGCCGGTATCGGCGATGCGTCGCACCTGAGCGAGCGCCTGCAGCAGCCCGGCCAGCGCGACGACGCGGTCGTAGATCGGTTCGACCGATGCCAGGGACGCTGCGATGTCGGAGGTGGCGCGGGTCATGCGGCGGCCCTGCGGGAAGCATCAAGCGGCGCGTCGGTGGCGTCGATCACGGCGCCGCCGAGACATTCGTCGCCGTCGTACAGCACCAGCGACTGGCCGGGCGTCACCGCGCGCTGCGGCCGCTCGAACGTCACGGCCAGCCGGCCATCGTCACCGACGACGACCCGGCACAGTTCGTCATTCTGGCGATAACGTGTCTGCGCCGTGCATTCGAATTCCGCGGCAGGCGGCGCGCCGGAAATCCAGTGCACGGATTCGGTAGTGAGCTGCGTCGACATCAGCCACCGGTTGTCGATGCCCTGGTCGACGTAGAGCACGTTGGTCGACACGTCTTTGCCGACCACGTACCACGGCGCCTGGTCGCGGCCGCGAACGCCGCCGATGGCCAGGCCTTCGCGCTGGCCGAGCGTGAAATAGAAGACGCCGGGATGGCGACCGATCGACTGCCCCTCGGGCGTGCGGATCTCGCCCTCGCGCGCCGGCAGGTAGCGGCCGAGGAATTCGCGGAAGTCGCGTTCGCCGATGAAGCAGATTCCGGTCGAATCCTTTTTCGCGGCGGTCGGAAGGCCGGCGTCGGCGGCCATGCGCCGGACATCGGATTTCGGCAGTTCGCCCAACGGGAACAGCGTGGCCGCGAGCTGTGGCTGGCCGAGCTGGTGCAGGAAGTAACTCTGGTCCTTGCTCCGATCGAGCGCGCGCAGCAGCCGCCAGCGGCCGTCGCGTTGATCGACGCGGGCGTAGTGCCCCGTGGCGATCCGCTCGGCGCCAAGGTCGTGCGCGGCGTCGAGGAAGTGCTTGAACTTGATCTCGCGATTGCAGAGGACGTCGGGATTGGGCGTGCGCCCGGCCGCGTACTCCGCGATGAAATGCTCGAACACGCCGGACCAGTATTCGCCGGAGAAGTCGCGGAAATGGATCGGCAGGCCGAGGCGTCCGCACACGGCCACGGCGTCGCGGCGATCGTCTTCGGCGCGGCAGTCGCCACTGCCGTCATCGGCCCAGTTCGACATGAAAAGGCCCGCGATCGGCTCACCCGCATCGCGCAGGCGCAGCGCGGCGACCGACGAATCGACGCCGCCCGACATGCCGACGATCGTGCGCGCGTTCGCCATCACGCCACCGCGGTAACGAGCTCGAGCGGATAACGCCGGCCGGCGAGGGCGTCGGCCACCACGCGCCAGACCAGCGGGCTGCGATGACGCGCCGCTTCGGCCTGCAGTTCGGCAGGCGTCATCCAGACGGCGCGGACGATGCCGTCGTCGAGCGTTCGCGAGGGGTCGAAATGCAGCGGCTCGGCTAGGAACGCGAACCGCACGTAGGTGCGCTCCGCACCCGCGAGGCTCACCGACGGCGCTTTCCACTGGTAGGCGCCGACAAACGCGACGGGGCGGACATCCCAGCCGGTTTCCTCGCGGGTTTCACGGATCGCGGCATCCAGGATGGGCTCGTCGGGCTCCAGATGGCCCGCCGGCTGGTTGAGCACGAGCCGGCCAGCGACCTGCTCCTCGACCACGAGGACGCGCCCGCCGTCGACGACCACGGTCGCGACCGTCACATCGGGCTGCCAGAAACGCGGATCGGCCGTCACGCGAACCTTGCCCGTGCGACGAACGTCGCACCACGCGAGACGTGCGGGATGCACAGTGTCACCGTCGGAACGGTGCGATCGGAGCTGCGCAGCATGATCGTTCCCATGAATCCAAAGCGGCATTCTGCCGGGGCTGCGCAGCGGCCGTCCATGTCGCGCGATTTATACTGGTGCGATGCCGAAGCACACCCCGCACGAACAGGAACACCACGGTCAGCAAGGCCTCGCGGTCGAGACCAGCCGGCCGGAAGTCGCGCCGCCACCGATGTATTCGGTGCTTTTGCTGAACGACGATTACACGCCGATGGATTTCGTCGTCGACGTCCTGACCCGTTTTTTTTCGATGAATATCGAAAATGCAACGCAGGTCATGCTTCACGTGCACACCCGCGGCCGCGGCGTTTGCGGCGTTTTCACGCGCGAAATTGCCGAATCGAAAGTGTCGCAGGTGAACGAATACGCAAGAATCAATCAGCATCCCTTGTTGTGCACGATGGAAAAGGCCTAAAAGCGGTTTAAACCGCGCTACCGGCCCCCATCTGGTAACGCAGACGCTTCGGAGGCTTCCACATGTTCAGCAAGGATCTCGAGTACAGCATCGGGCAGTGCTACAAGCGCGCCCGCGAGGCTCGACACGAATTCATGACCGTCGAGCACCTGCTTCTGGCACTGCTCGACAACCCGTCCGCGGAAGGCGTCCTGCGCGCCTGCGAAGCGGACACGCCGCGCCTGCGCCGCGAGCTCGACGAGGCCATCGCCACGTCGGTCGCGGTGCTGCCCGACGACAGCGATCGCGACACGCAGCCCACGCTGGGTTTCCAGCGCGTCCTGCAGCGCGCGGTCTACCACGTGCAATCGTCCGGAAAGAAGGAAGTCACGGGCGCGAACGTCCTGGTCGCCATCTTCGGCGAAAAGGATTCGCACGCGGTCTACTTCCTCAATCAGCAGGACATCGCGCGGCTCGACGTCGTCAACTACCTGTCGCACGGCATCAGCAAGCAGGGCGGGGAAGAGTCCGGTCGCGAGGAAGGCCAGGGCGGGCAGGAAGGTGGGGACGGCGAGGGCAAGGGTGACGCGCTCACCGAGTTCGCGACGAACCTCAACCAGCTCGCGCGAGAGGGCAAGATCGATCCGCTCGTCGGTCGCGCCGACGAAGTCGAGCGCACGATCCAGGTGCTCTGCCGCCGCCGCAAGAACAACCCGCTCTACGTGGGCGAGGCCGGCGTGGGCAAGACCGCGATCGCCGAAGGGCTCGCCAAGCGCATCGTCGATGACGACGTCCCCGAGGTGCTGAGCGACGCCACCATCTACGCGCTCGACCTCGGTGCGCTCGTCGCGGGCACCAAGTACCGCGGCGACTTCGAAAAGCGCCTGAAGTCCGTGCTGCAGCAGCTGCGCAAGATTCCGGGCGCCGTGCTCTTCATCGACGAGATCCACACCATCATCGGCGCGGGTTCCGCATCGGGCGGCACGATGGACGCGTCGAACCTGATCAAGCCGGCGCTGTCGTCGGGTGAGCTGCGCTGCATCGGCTCCACCACGTTCCAGGAATACCGCGGCATCTTCGAGAAGGACCGCGCGCTTGCACGTCGCTTCCAGAAGATCGACATCGTCGAGCCGACGGTGAGCGAAGCCGTGGAAATCCTGCGTGGCCTGCGCCCGAAGTACGAGGCGCACCACGGCGTGAGCTATGCCGACGACGCGATCCAGGCGGCGGTCGACCTGTCGGTCAAGCACATCGGCGATCGCCTGCTGCCCGACAAGGCCATCGACGTCATCGACGAGGCGGGCGCGCGCCAGCGCCTTCTGCCGGAGGACCAGCGCAAGCTGGTGATCGACGTCGAAGAGGTCGAGACCATCGTCGCCAAGATGGCGCGCATCCCGGCCAAGCAGGTCACCGCGACCGACAAGGACGTGCTGCGCAACCTGGAGCGCAACCTGAAGATGGTGATCTTCGGTCAGGACCCGGCGATCGATTCGCTGACGTCCGCGATCAAGCTCGCGCGTTCGGGGCTGGCGAATCCCGACAAGCCGATCGGCAACTTCCTGTTCGCCGGCCCGACCGGCGTCGGCAAGACCGAAGTGACCAAGCAGCTCGCGATGCAGCTCGGCATCGAGCTGGTGCGCTTCGATATGTCGGAATACATGGAGGCGCATTCGGTGAGCCGTCTGATCGGCGCGCCTCCGGGCTACGTCGGTTTCGACCAGGGCGGCCTGCTGACCGAGAAGATCGTCAAGACGCCGCACTGCGTGCTGCTGCTCGACGAGATCGAGAAGGCGCATCCGGACATCTTCAACATCCTGCTGCAGGTCATGGACCGCGGCATGCTGACCGACACCAACGGTCGCGAAGCGAATTTCCGCAACGTGATCCTGGTGATGACGACGAATGCCGGTGCTTCGCAGGCATCGCGTCGTTCGATCGGTTTCACCAAGCAGGACCATGCGTCGGATGCGATGGAGGTGATCCGTCGCAGCTTCTCGCCGGAGTTCCGCAACCGCCTCGATGCGATCGTGCAGTTCCAGGCGCTGGGGATGGATCACATCCTGCGCGTGGTCGACAAGTTCCTCATCGAGCTCGAAGCGCAGCTGCACGAGAAGAACGTCACGCTCAGCGCGACGCCGGAAGCCCGCGATTGGCTCGCCAAGCACGGCTTCGACCCGCAGATGGGTGCGCGCCCGATGGCCCGCATCATCCAGGAGAACATCAAGCGTCCGCTGGCGGACGAGTTGCTGTTCGGCAAGCTGGTCGCGGGTGGTCGCGTGTCGATCGACGTGCGCGACGACAAGCTGGTCGTCGAAGCGACGGCGGAACCGGAGAAGCTGTTGCCGGCGACCGTCGAGCACTGACGGACACCCGGAACAGCGGAAACGAAAAAGGCGGCCTTCGGGCCGCCTTTCTTTTGGGTCGCACCGCCGCGATTACTTCATGCGGTACGTGATGCGGCCCTTGGTGAGGTCGTACGGCGTCATTTCGACCTTGACCCGGTCGCCGGTGAGGATGCGGATGTAGTTCTTCCGCATGCGACCGGAGATGTGGGCAATGATCTCGTGGCCGTTTTCGAGGCGAACGCGGAACATCGTGTTCGGAAGCGTTTCCGACACGGTGCCTTCGAATTCGATCACGTCGTCTTTTGCCATGGGGTCCTTGGTAGTTCACTGGAGCGGGCGTATGAAGCCGTGGATTGTGCCACGCGGGGCGGAACCGGCGCAAAACGCGGCCGCTTCAGGCGCAGGGCCGGGCCAGCTGGCGGGCGGGCAGGTCGCCGAAAGCTGCGGTCCACGAGCCTTCCGGACCGGGCAAATCGACTAGCCGGCCGATGGCGTCGAGGAACTCCGTCCGCGGCCATCGCTCTGCGCCCAGCGACAGCAGGTGCGGGTTCTCGACCTGTGCGTCGATCAGCGGCCAGCCCCACTCGACGAGGCGATGGGCGAGGCCAGCGATCGCGACCTTCGAGCCGCCGGTCCGCTGACTGAACATGCTCTCCCCGAAGAACATCCGGCCGATCGCGACCCCGTAGATCCCGCCGACCAGCACGTCGCCGTCCCAGGCCTCGACCGAGTGGGCGTGGCCGAGGCGGTGCAGGTCGACGTAGGCGTCGCGCATGGTCGCGGTGATCCAGGTGCCGCGCTGGCCGTGGCGCGGTATGCCGGCGCAACGGTCGATGACCGACTCGAAAGCGGTGTCGGCACGGAGCGTCCACTCGCAGCTGCGCAGGCCGCGACGGAAACGGCGGGACGTGGCGACACTGCCCGTCCGGAACACGGTGCGCGGGTCGGGCGACCACCATAGCGGCGGCTCGCCGTCGGAGAACCACGGAAAAATGCCGGCGCGATACGCCGCGAGAAGGCGCCGCGGGTGAAGGTCGCCACCCATCGCCAGCAGGCCGTCGGGTTCCTGCAGGGCGGTCGACGGATCGGGAAACGGCGCTTCGGGCGCGTCGTCGAGCCACGGCAGTCGCAACGGGCTCATGTGGCCGTCTCTCGGAACGGACTGCTCTGGCGCAGACGTCGCGCATACGCGGTCACCGCGTCGCGCTCCTCCGCGCACCAGCCCGAGAGTGCTTCGCGGAACGCGGGCTCGCCGATCCAGTGACGACTGCGCACCAGCGTCGGCAGGAAACCGCGCGACAACTTGTGCTCGCCCTGCGCCCCCGGTTCGAAGCGGCGTAGGCCTTCGCGCAGGCAGTAGTCGAGCCCCTGGTAGTAGCAGGTTTCGAAATGCAGGCCAGGATGCTGTTCGATCGCGCCCCAGTAGCGACCGTACAGCGTGTCGCCACCGCGCAGGCACAACGCCCCGGCGATCGGTTGACCGTTGCGCTCGGCGAGCACGATGACCAGCGAGCGCGGCATCGTTCGCGCGAGATGCCGCAGGAAGCCGAGCGTGATCGCTGGGCGATTGCCGTACTCCGCGAACGTCTGCAGGTAGAAGTGATGCATCGCTTCGACGTCGGCGTCGCAGGCCTCGTCGCCGTGCACGATGCGGAACGCGATGCCGGCACGCGCAACCTTCGCGCGCTCCTGTCGGATGTTCTTGCGGTGCTTGTGGTCCATCGCCGCAAGGAACGCGTCGAAGTCACACCAGTCGCCGGTATTTTCCCAGTGGTATTGCACGTCGGCACGCGCGAGCCAGCCGTCGTCGAACGCCCGATCGTCTGCCGCGGCGTGGAAATTGACGTGCGCAGACGAAAAGCCGTCGTCGCAGGCATCGTGCAGCGCGGTGACGAGCACGCGCTGCGCGGCGTCGTCAGCGGCAAGCAATCTCGGCCCGGTCACGGGCGAGTAGGGCACCGCACAGAGCAGCTTGGGAAAGTAGTCGAGGCCGTAGCGCGCGTACGCGTGGGCCCATGCGTGGTCGAACACGAATTCGCCGTGCGAGTTGGTCTTTGCGTAGCACGGCGCTGCGGCGACGAGTTCATCGCCGCGCCAGACGGTGAGATGACGCGGCGTCCATCCGAGGCGCGGTTGCACGCAACCGGTCGATTCCATGCCTGACAAGAATGCATGGCGGACGAAGGGATTCGCGTCGCCAGCGAGCGAATCCCACGCGGCGGCGTCGACATTCGCCAGCCGCTCGATCCATCGCGTGCGCAGCGTCATCGCAGCGCGCGCGTGCCGGCGTCAGCCGGCCTTGTCGAGATAGCGCTCCGCATCGAGTGCCGCCATGCAGCCGGAGCCGGCCGAGGTGATCGCCTGGCGATAGTGCTGGTCCGCGACGTCGCCGGCGGCGAAAACACCGGGCACGTTCGTGGCGGTCGCATTGCCTTCGATGCCCGACTGCACGGTGATGTAGCCGTTCGACATCGCCAGCTGGCCTTCGAACAGCGCGGTGTTCGGCGTGTGGCCGATCGCGACGAAGAAGCCGTGGACGGGAATCTCGCGGGTCGATTCATCAAGCACCGAGCGTACGCGCAGCGCGGTGACGCCGGCTTCGTTGCCGAGCACTTCGTCGACCGTGTGGTGCCACACCGGCTCGATCTTCCCGGCCTGGATCTTCGCGAACAGCTTGTCCTGCATGATCTTTTCGGCGCGCAGCGTGTCGCGGCGATGCACCAGGTAGACCTTGCGCGCGATGTTCGCGAGGTAGAGCGCTTCCTCGACCGCGGTGTTGCCGCCGCCGACGATCGCGACGTCCTGGTCCTTGTAGAAGAAGCCATCGCAGGTCGCGCAGGCGGAGACGCCGCGGCCCTTGAACGCGTCTTCCGACGGCAGGCCGAGGTACTTCGCGGTTGCGCCGGTCGCGATGATCAGCCCGTCGCAGGTGTACTCGCCGCTGTCGCCGCGCAGGCGGAACGGGCGCTGCGACAGGTCGGCGGTGTGGATGTGGTCGAAGATCACTTCGGTGTTGAAGCGCTCGGCATGCGCCTGCATGCGCGCCATCAGGTCCGGACCCATGAGGCCGTGCGCGTCGCCCGGCCAGTTGTCCACCTCGGTGGTCGTCATCAGCTGGCCGCCCATCTGCAGGCCGGTGATGACCACGGGTTTCAGGTTCGCGCGGGCCGCGTACACCGCGGCGCTCCAGCCGGCAGGGCCGGAGCCGAGGATGATCAGCCGCGAGTGCTTCGAAAGGGTCATGGATATAATGGCGAGTTATGTGATGCGTGCGTTTCGGCACGCGGAACGATGCGCTTGCGAATGCATCATTCCGCGGCTGCGAACGGACGCCGGAAGCGCCATAGCTTGGCGGTCGCATGACGGCAGCACAAGGCGCGACGGGCGGAGACAGCGTTCCGTCGCCGCGCCATCCCACCCCTGCAGACCGCGCGCGACGATTCGCGACGCGCGCTCCGGAGACAGCAATGCGCATCGGTGTACCCAAGGAAACCAAGACCCTCGAAGGGCGCGTCGCGCTCGTTCCGGCTGCGGCCGGTGATCTCGTCAAGCGCGGCCACGAGGTGTGGCTGGAGCAGGGCGCGGGCCTGAAGAGCGGCTTCAAGGACGACGAGTACACCCGCTTGGGCGTGAAGATCGCTCCGGACGCCGCCGCGCTGTACGAGAAGGGCGAGCTGATCGTGAAGGTGAAGGAGCCGATCGCTGGCGACCTCGCACTGCTGCGCAAGGACCACCTGCTGTTCTGCTACCTCCACCTCGCTGCCGAGCCGGCGCTGACGAAGCAGCTGCTCGACATCGGCCTGACCGGCGTTGCGTTCGAAACCGTCGAGATGCCGAACGGCGATCTGCCGCTGCTGGCGCCCATGTCGGTGATCGCGGGCAAGATCGGCGTGCAGGTCGGTACGCACCTGCTGCACCAGCCCATGGGCGGCAAGGGCAAGCTGCTGGGCGGTTTGTCAGCGACGGAGCGTGGCAAGGTCGTCGTGTTCGGCGCCGGTCGCGCCGGCGGTGCTTCGGCCGCGCTCGCTGCGTCGGGCGGCGCGAACGTCACCGTCTTCGAAATGCGCGAAGACCGCATGGACGAGATGATGCGCCTGGGCAACAACGTCACCGCGCTGTATCCGTACCACGACGTCGTCGCGCGCGAAGTCGCGTCGGCGGACCTCGTGATCGGTGCGGTGCTGGTCACCGGCGCGAAGGCGCCGCACGTGATGACGCGCGAGATGCTGAAGGGCATGGAGGACGGCTCGGTAGTGGTCGACATCGCCATCGACCAGGGCGGCTGCTTCGAGACCTCGCGTCCGACCACCTGGAAGGAGCCGACCTACGTGGAAGAGGGCGTGACCCACTTCTGCGTGACCAACATGCCGGGCGCCGTGCCCCAGACCTCGTCGCAGGCGATCTGCGCGGCGATCCTGCCGTGGGTGAACAAGCTGGCCTCGGGCGACTGGCGCGGCAACCAGGCGCTGATCCGCGGCATCAACGTGGAGGGCGGCAAGATCGTCCACCCGGCGTTGCAGGACATGGTGCTCTGATCCGCTGAGACGGCGCGTCCGCAGACTCTGCGGGACCGGTCGCCAAGGCGGCCGGTCGGACCGGCGCTGGCGGTTTGCAGCGCCGGTTTTCACGTATATTCAACGACTAAGACGCTCGACCTAAGGCTGCATCTCACGTGGCGCAGGCGCCAGCTGCAACCCGCAAGAAGGCCGCGAACGCGGCCGCACCCCCGTCGCCGCGGCCCGGAATGTCTCCGGGGCGCCAGCGCATGGCGCGCGATATCTCGCTGATCTTCATCGCGCCCGCGCTGCTGTATCTGGTCGCGACGCTGTTCACGTACTCGCCGCAGGATCCGGGCTGGACCAGCTCCGGCGCGGTGACGACGCCGCTGCACAACGTGGGCGGTTCGATCGGCGCGATCATCGCCGACATCATCTTCAATCTGCTCGGCTTCGCGGCCTACCTGCTGCCGGTGATCCTCGGCGCGATCGTCTGGATCGCGATGTTCCAGAAGGACAGCGAGGTCGAGAAGAGCGACCTGACCCCCGCATTGCGGCTGGTCGGGCTGGTCGCATTCCTGATCGCGATGACCGGCCTGCTGCATCTGCGTCTGGGCACGGTCGACGCCGATCTTTCGCGCGCGGGCGGCATCCTCGGCCGCCTCGTCGGCCGCTCACTGGCGCGTGGCTTCGGGCAGCTCGGCGGCAACCTGTTCCTGTTGGCCCTGCTGCTGACGTCGGTGACGCTGGCGACGGGGCTGTCCTGGCTGCATGTCATGGATCGCCTCGGCGGCTGGGTGCTCGCCGCGGGCCCATTCGTCTCGAAGGTGTTCCGCCGTAGCGCCCGCGAAGTGGTCGAGCGCCGCGAGGTCAGCGTGCTCCGCGAGGAGCGTGAGCAGGTGCGCAAGGTCGAGACAGAGAAGCGCGAAAAGCGCGCGCCGGTGAAGATCGAACCGCCGCCGGCGCCGGTCGTTGAAAAGAGCGAACGCGCGAAGCGTGAGCAGCAGATCCCGCTGTTCCACGTGCCCGACGGCACCGGCATTCCGCCGCTCGCGTTGCTGGACGACCCGAAGCCGCAGCCGAAGGGCTACGACCCGGACACGCTGGAGACGCTGTCGCGCCAAATTGAGTTCAAACTCAAGGACTTCCGGATCGATGCTCACGTAGTGGGTGCATATCCGGGTCCCGTCATCACGCGTTTCGAGATCGAACCTGCGCCCGGCATCAAAGTCAGCCAGATTTCCAGTCTGGATAAGGACATAGCGCGTGGACTTTCAGTAAAGTCTGTGCGCGTGGTCGACGTCATTCCGGGCAAGTCGGTGATCGGCCTGGAGATCCCGAACGTCAACCGGGAAATGATCTACCTGTCGGAACTCCTTCGTTCGAAGGAATACGACAAGTCGACCAGCCCGCTCACGCTCGCGCTTGGCAAGGACATCGCGGGCCGGCCCACGGTCGCCGACCTCGCGCGCATGCCGCACCTGCTGGTGGCCGGTACGACCGGTTCGGGCAAGTCCGTCGCGGTGAACGCGATGGTGCTGTCGCTGCTCTACAAGGCGTCGGCGAAGGACGTGCGGCTGCTGATGATCGACCCGAAGATGCTGGAACTCAGCGTCTACCAGGGCATTCCGCACCTTCTCGCGCCGGTCGTGACCGACATGAAGGAGGCGGCGAACGGCCTGCGCTGGTGCGTGGCCGAGATGGAGCGCCGCTACAAGCTGATGTCGGCCGTGGGCGTTCGAAACCTCGGCGGTTTCAACAAGAAGGTGACCGACGCGATCAACGCCGGGCAGCCGCTGATGGACCCGCTGTTCCGACCGAATGCGGAAGCGGGTGAGGTGCCCCGCCAGCTCGAGCCGCTGCCGCACATCGTCATCTTCATCGACGAATTCGCCGACATGATGATGATCGTCGGCAAGAAGGTCGAAGAGCTCATCGCGCGCCTGGCGCAGAAGTCGCGCGCCGCGGGCATGCACCTGATCCTCGCGACGCAGCGGCCTTCGGTGGACGTCATCACCGGCCTGATCAAAGCGAACATCCCGACGCGCATCGCGTTCCAGGTGTCGTCCAAGATCGACTCCCGCACGATCCTCGACCAGTCGGGCGCGGAGACGCTGCTCGGCCACGGCGACATGCTGTACATGCCGCCCGGAACGTCGATGCCCGAACGCGTGCACGGCGCGTTCGTGAGCGACGAGGAAGTGCATCGCGTCGTGGAGCATCTCAAGCAGATCGGAGGCGGGCCGGATTACATCGAGGGCGTGCTCGACGAAGTGCAGACGATGGGAGACGGCGTCGTCGTCGGCGCGACCGGGCTTCCCGAATCGAGCGGCGGTGGCGGCGACGAGTCCGACCCGCTGTACGACGAGGCCGTTCGCATCGTGACGGAGAGCCGTCGCGCGTCGATCTCGGGCGTCCAGCGGCGCCTGAAGATCGGCTACAACCGCGCCGCGCGCCTGATCGAGGCGATGGAAGCGGCAGGCGTGGTGACGCCGCCCGAGCACAACGGCGATCGCAGCGTGCTGGCGCCACCTCCGCCCAAGCACTGACGTCGCGCTGAAGGCGGGGACGTGCCGACGGCGTCGCTCGCACCCTGTTCATGAAACGCCGCACAGACTCGCGGCAGACCTTTTTCTGGAGATCGCCATGCGTTCCATGACGACCCTGGCCGCCGCCGGCCTGATGCTTTTCGCGGGGGTCGCCTCCGCAGGCGCGCGCGACCAGCTCAACACGTTCACCAAGGGCCTGAAGACGCTCGACGGACGCTTCACGCAGCAGGTCTTCGACCAGAAGGGCAAGCTCAAGGAGTCGAGCAGCGGACGCGTGTCGCTGTCGGCGCCGAAGCAGTTCCGTTGGGAGTACGCCAAACCGTATCCGCAGCAGATCGTTGCCGACGGCACGACGGTGTGGATCTACGAGCCCGACCTGCAACAAGTGACCAAGCGACCGCAGGGCGCGGAGGAACGCACCAGCCCGCTCGCTGCGCTGACCGACCCGTCGCGCCTCGACGCGCAGTTCAAGGTGCAGGAGGCCGGCACGGCGAACGGTCTGGAATGGCTGACGCTCACGCCCAAGGGTGACGCCGCGGCGTCCGGCTTCCGCAGCGCCAGGCTGGGCTTCGGGCCGACGGGATTGGCGCGGATGCAGGTCGTCGACCAGCTGGGTCAGCGCACCGATATCAGCTTCAGCGACCTCAAGCGCAACGCGCCGCTTCCCGCGGCCACGTTCCGGTTCGCCGTGCCGAAGGGCGTCGACGTCATCGGCGGCTGACACGAGAGCAGGGCATCGATTGAGGGGGCGGGCGACCGCCCCTTTTTCGTGTCCGCCGATCCCGCGATTGCGACCGTCGGGTGAAGACGTCGAAACATGCCTTAACCGTTTGGAAAGACTGGAGTTTTTGCGCAGGCGATATCACGGATCGTCCACGCGCCGATCCCGAGAGTGGCCTTCACACGACGCATCGCGTCCCGCAAGGCCCCTGCAATGCCGCTTCGCAGCACGCTCCTCTCGGTCGGCACCTTCGCCGCTCTCGCCACCACCTCCCTCGTCGCCGGCCACCACGCCGCGCCGGGGGCTCCGCTGGCAGCCCGTCCCGTCGCACCGGCCGCGGCTTCGCGCGTCGAAGCACGCGAGCAGGTGGACGACGCCGTGGCCGCATCGGTGATCGGTAGCATCACGCGCCAGTTCGACACCTCGGACGTGGTCGTGCAGCTCGGCAAGGTGCAGGTCCGCCCCGCGAGCATCCAGGACCGCCAGGTCACCGGCGACGGCCGCCTTCGTATCGACGGGCAGGGCGAGTGGATTCCGTTCCGCTTCGCCGCGATGTACGACACCGCGAGCACCGAGGTGACCTACCCGCAGCTCGAGCTCGGCGGTGGCGACGGCAAGGCTGTCGTGGCGGGCTCGCCGCTGGCGGTCTCGCTCGATCGCCAGGTCGCAAAGGCGCTGCAGGGCGAGTTCCAGAGCCAGCCGGTGAAGTGGACCTCGGGCAAGGTCGACGCGACCAACGTCGGGCGCTTCGTGCGCGTCAACGGCGAAGGTCTGGTCGACTTCGGACCGGACGGTTCGACGCCCGCGCAGGTGCAGGGGCTGTACGACAGCGTGGCGCACCGCTGGGTGCGCGTGCATTACGAACTCGGCCCGGGCAGCGAGTGGTCGGCCACAACGACCGGCATCGCGAGCCTCTGACGCGCGGCTGCTAAGGTGCGGGGCCCGTCCCCGCATCGCACGCCGTGGCCCGACGTCCCTCACTTTTCGTTCGCGACGACGACCCCGCCGTCGATTCGCTGCGTCCGCTCGCCGAGCGCATGCGTCCGCGCACGCTGGACGAGATGGTCGGCCAGAAGCGACTGCTCGCGCCCAACTCGGCGCTACGACGCGCCGTCGAATCCGGGCGCGTGCACTCGATGGTGCTGTGGGGCCCGCCGGGCTGCGGAAAGACAACGCTCGCGCTGTTGCTCGCGCACTATGCCGACGCTGAATTTCGCGCGATTTCCGCGGTGCTGTCCGGCCTTCCCGAAGTGCGGCAGGTGCTGGCCGAGGCCGCCGACCGGTTCGCCGAAGGTCGTCGCACCGTGTTGTTCGTCGACGAGGTGCACCGCTTCAACAAGGCGCAGCAGGACGCATTCCTTCCGGCGATCGAACGCGGCACGATCGTCTTCGTCGGTGCGACCACCGAGAACCCGTCGTTCGAACTGAACTCCGCGCTGCTGTCGCGATGCCGCGTGCACGTGATGGAAGCGGTCGCGGTCGACGACCTGGTCGAGGCGTTGCACCGCGCGCTTTCCGACGCGGAGCGCGGGCTCGGCGGTCTCGGGCTGCAGGTCGACGAGGAACTATTGCGCCAGATCGCGACCGCGGCCGACGGCGACGTCCGTCGCGCGCTGACGCTGTTGGAAATCGCCGCCGAACTCGCGACGGGCGAGGGCGGCCGCATCACCGAAACCACGCTCGCGCAGGTGCTGGCCGACCGCACGCGCCGCTTCGACAAGGGCGGCGAGCAGTTCTACGACCAGATCTCGGCGCTGCACAAATCGGTGCGCAGCTCCAACCCCGACGCCGCGATCTACTGGCTCGCGCGCATGCTCGACGGCGGCGCCGACCCGAACTACCTCGCACGACGCATCACGCGCATGGCGGTGGAGGACATCGGACTCGCCGACCCGCGCGCGCTCGAAATGGCGATCGATGCTTGGGAAACGTTCGACCGCCTCGGCAGCCCCGAAGGCGAACTGGCACTCGCGCAGGTGGTGATCTATCTCGCCACGACCGCGAAATCGAACGCCGGCTACGTCGCCTGGAACGAGGCGCGCAATGACGTTCGCACCCTGGGAACGCAGGATGTCCCGCTGCATCTGCGCAACGCGCCGACCAAGCTGATGAAGTCGCTCGGTTATTCGAAGGGCTACCAGTACGACCATGACGCCGAAGGCGGCATCGCGCTGGACCAGACGGGTTTTCCGGATGCCATGGGCGAGCGCGTCTATTACCGGCCGGTCGACCGCGGCCTCGAGATCAAACTGGGCGAGAAGCTCGCGCGGTTGCGGCAGCTGCGTGCGGATGCGCGCGGGGACTCGCCGGGCAGCGATTCCTAGCGTCCTTGCAAGCCTGCAAGGAAACGCCGCTACGTCGCTGGACTAGAACTCGAAAGTCACTGAGCCGCCAACGGGCAGCGCCTGCCACTGCGCATCGAGTTCAGCGATGCGATCGCGCACGGCGATGACGTCGTCGATCGTGACCGCCAGTGCCGGGCATTCGCGGGCGCGGCAGGTGACCTGGTAGAGGTCGAGCATCGCTTCCGGCTCGCTGTTCCCGCCCGACCACGCGTCGCCCTGGAAGACTTCGACCAGGCGCTCGACGCCGTCGCTTTCGGGCTCCGCATCCATCCGGAAGTTCGCGGCTTCGCCATGGCTCACGCGCGTCAGGAAACCGCGCTTGTGCAGCACGCTTTCGACCGCGTAATGCACCATGTCGTGCGGAATGATGCGCTGCTTCGGGCAGTCGATGGTTTCGACGCTGCCGCCCCGATCGACCGTCATCCGGTCGTACTTGCCGCTGCCCTTGGTGAACGAGATCCGCATTCGCGTCAGACCCCGTAATACCCGCGGTACCACTCGACGAACTTCGCGACGCCCGTTTCAACCGGCGTCGACGGCGCATAACCGGTGTCGCGACGCAGCGCTTCGACGTCGGCATAGGTATCGGGCACGTCGCCCGGCTGCATCGGCACGAGGCGACGCTCGGCCTTCCGGCCCAGGCAGTCTTCCAGCACCTCGATGTAGCGCAGCAGTTCGACCGGGCGGTGGCTGCCGATGTTGTAGACCCGGTACGGCGCAGTCGACATCGCGGGCGAAGCGAGCAGCGACGCGTCGTCCGACGCCTGCGGCACCGTGTCGAGCGTGCGGATCACGCCTTCGACGATGTCGTCGATATAGGTGAAATCGCGGCTGTGACGCCCGTGATTGAACACGTCGATCGGCTCGCCGGCGAGGATCTTCCGCGTGAACAGGAACAGCGCCATGTCCGGGCGGCCCCAGGGACCGTAGACCGTGAAGAAGCGCAGGCCCGTCGTCGGCAACGCGTACAGGTGGCTGTACGTGTGCGCCATCAGCTCGTTCGCCTTCTTGGTCGCGGCGTACAGGCTGACGGGGTGGTCGACGCTGTGTTCGACGGCGAACGGCAGCTCGCGATTCGCGCCGTAGACCGAGCTGGACGACGCATACACGAGATGTTCGACGCCGCCATGCCGGCAGGCTTCCAGCACGTTGATGAAGCCGACCAGGTTGCTGTCGATGTAGGCGCGCGGGTTCTCGAGCGAGTAGCGCACGCCGGCCTGCGCCGCGAGGTTGACCACGCGTTGCGGCTTGAACTCGGCGAACGCGCGATCCATCGCCTCGCGGTCCTCGAGCTTGGCGTGCACGAACCGGAAGTCGTGGCCCGGCACGACCCGCGAAAGACGATCGCGCTTGAGTTGCGGGTCGTAATAGTCGTTGAGGTCGTCGAAGCCCAGCACCTCGTCGCCGCGCTCGATCAGGCGCTTGGTGAGGTGGGAACCGATGAAGCCGGCGGCGCCGGTCACGAGCACGCGCATGGCGGGATCCTCAGAGGCGACCGTGGACGAGGTCGCGGGGCAGGGCGCCCTTGACGTCGAAAATGACGGCGTCGCCCGTGCCGAACGCGACGACCGATGCACCGGCATCCTGCACGAACTCCGTGTGCGGCACGGCGAGGACGACGGCGTCGTAGTCGCCAGCCTTCGGGCTATCGACGAGGCGCAGCCCGTGCTCGCGATGCGCTTCCCCGGCATCGACGCGCGGATCGTGCACGTCCACGCGCGCACCGTAGGCAGCGAGCTCCGACACGATGTCGACCACCCGCGTATTGCGCAGGTCGCCGCAGTTCTCCTTGAACGCGAGGCCCAGCACCAGCACGCGCGGATGCGGCGGCGGTGTGTCCTTCGCGGCGATCAGCCGCAGCACGCGCTGCGCGACATGCTCGCCCATCGTGTCGTTGATGCGCCGGCCGGCGAGGATTACCTCGGGGTGGTAGCCGATGCCCTGCGCCTTGTGCGTCAGGTAATAGGGGTCGACGCCGATGCAATGCCCGCCGACCAGGCCTGGGCGAAACGGCAGGAAGTTCCATTTCGTTCCGGCCGCCTCGAGCACTTCGAGTGTGTCGAGCCCGAGTTTCTCGAAGATCAGCGCGAGCTCGTTGACGAGCGCGATGTTGACGTCGCGCTGGATGTTCTCGATGACCTTCGCCGCTTCCGCCACGCGGATGCTCGACGCCAGATGCGTGCCGGCCGGCACCACCGCGCGATACAGCGCGTCGACGAATTGCCCGGCGGCCTCGCTCGAGCCCGACGTCACCTTGACGATGTCGGGCAGCTTGTGGCGACGGTCGCCCGGATTGATGCGTTCGGGGCTGTAGCCGACGTGGAAATCCTCGCGATAGCGCAGGCCGGACTCGCGCTCGAGGATCGGCACGCAGACTTCTTCGGTCGCGCCCGGGTACACCGTCGATTCGTAGATGACGACGCCACCGCGCTTCAACGCGCGGCCAACGGCGCGGCTCGCGGCCTCGAGCGGCGCGAGATCCGGACGCTTGAACTCGTCGACCGGCGTCGGAACGGTGATGATGAAAACATCCCGATCGGCGAGTGCAGCGGCGTCCGACTCGAACCGCAGGCGACTGGCGCGCTGGAAATCGCCGCCGTCGGCTTCGCCGGTGCGGTCGTGGCCGGCGCGCAACTCGTCGATGCGCCCTGCGTCGATGTCGAAGCCGACGGTGTCGTGCGTGGCCCCGAATGCGGTGGCGAGCGGCAGGCCGACATAGCCCAGGCCGACGACGGCGATGCGTGCTTCGGCAAGGACGGGCAGGGGCGTGTCGTGCATGCGGGGTTCCCGTGGCGGCCGCCTATGATGCCGCGTCGGGCCGCGCCCGTCTCGGAGAAGTCCGACACCGCGCTGCGGAACCGGCCGATTCCGAACGCGACGCCGCGACACGATCCTGCCTGCACGACAGGAGGATGGCGATGACGACAAGGATGTTGGCGACAGCAGTCGCCGCGATGTTGGTGCTGGCTGCCACCGCTGCGCAGGCGCAGACCGTGCAGAAGTGCGTGACCCGCGGCGGGCTGGCCCGCTACCAGAGCGAGCCGTGCGCCCGCGGCGAACGCACCGCGGAGATCTGGGACGCGACGCCGGACCCGGTGGCCCCGGCGAGCGACGAGCCGCGACCGCGTACGCGGTCGACGACGCGAAGCCGCACGGCGCGTCGCACGCCGCGAACGAGCGTCGCGATGTTGCAGACGCACGACGAATGCGCCGATGCACGCGCCTACCGGGACGCCGTAGAACGCCGTGCCGGGCTGGCGCGCAACTACGATCTGCTGTCGGCATTGCAGGAGCGCGTGTATCGCGCATGCCGGTGACCATGCGGCGCGCGGCGCGCCGAGGCTTTGCGACGGCCGCGCATTGTGGCATCCGGCCATGACGCGCGGGTCGGCGCGAGATGGCGGACGTCGACCGTCGCTGCGGTCGTGCAGGCGAGGCCGCCCCGGCGTGGCGGCGTCCGTCGCGTCGCCCGTGCACGGACGATCGGTATGCCGCTGCTCCGCACCGGCGACGGACCGAATTGGGCACCGGCCGGACACCGCCGCATCGGACATTCCGATGCCTATCGGCAGGCGCTCGAGGTGGCATCGCAACGCGCACCACGGGCGATCCCCGACTGCTTGACGCGCGCCGAATGCCGCGCATTCCTGCCCGCCGGACGCCGCGAAGCTGCCGCGCGCGAGGAAATTTGGCCGAAAGGCGGGTTTTCAGGCAATAAACGACGAAAACCTCTTGCAACCCGGACGCCGTCGCGCGATAACGCGCATTCCTTCCACCCGGAATCTGCAAACCATGGCGACGAAGAAAGCGAGCGGTACCTCCAAGATCAAGCCGGTGACCGAGCCGCTGGGCAAGAGCGGTCTGGTCAACTTCATCTCCGAGCGTACCGAGCTCGCGGCGCGCGACATCCGCGCTGTCCTTGGCGCCCTCGAGGAAGCCGCGCACGGCTCGCTGCACAAGAAGGGCTGCGGCACGTTCACCTTCCCGGGCATGCTCAAGGTGACCAAGGTCGATGTGCCGGCCAAGCCGAAGCGCAAGGGCATCAACCCGTTCACGAAGGAAGAGCAGTGGTTCGCCGCGAAGCCGGCATCCGTCAAGCTCAAGGCGCGTCCGCTGAAGAAGCTCAAGGACGCGGCGGTCTGATCCGCTTCCAAACCGCCGGCCCCAGGGCCGGCGGTTTTTTTTCGCCCGTACGAAACGCGTAACCTGCACACCATGTCACTCGCCTACGAAGCCGCCCGCGACGCCGTCCTGTCCCTGAGCGACGAGGTCGGGCTGGTCGAACGCCTGGCACGCGCGCACGACGTGCTGGCGACGCTCGACCCCGTCGCGCACCTGCCCGAGCACCTGCGCTTCCGCTTCGAAGAGCTGGTTGCCGACATCGCCTACGGCGCGGACTCGGTACACGCCGCGCTCGCGCGCATGAGCGGCGCCGATCGCCATCGACTGTCCGAACGCATCGTCGCCCTGTTCGCGGAAGTCGCACGCGCATTCCCGGGCGATCTCTGATCGCCGCGACGCCACGCTGATGGCGTAACCGCAGGTCGCTGCGCGACGTCGTCGCGCCGACTGCACGGCTGTCGATCGTTCGGCATCGTGATCGTACTGCGCCGGCCCGTCGCCGGAAGCACGGGCACGGACGGCTCGCCAAGCGGCCGCGCGTCGCGGGATCGCGACCACGGCGCCGCTCGACGAGTGCGCGCGTCATGGATGCCGAGCGGCCGCTTTCGTCGCACGGCCGGATCGACGCGCAGGAGGGGCGGCAGCCAGGAGTCCGCGGCGCCTCGCGCTCCGCACGTATGCGCGAAGACACCTCGCTACTGAAGCGCTCCTGGCCCGCGACGCGTCGCTCCCAACGCGCTCTTCGTCCACGTTGAAACGCGCGTTTGCTGCGCGCAACGCTTGCCCGAAGGGGCAGGGCCGGATACCCCCAGTGTCGATTCCGCGCTCCTGAAGCCGCTGGGATGATCGGTCCCGACGCACTGGACACGATCCGGATGACTCGACAGTTCGCACGCGTGCCGCCCGCTACGCCCGCAGCCGCCGATCGCCCAGCATCGGGTCGGGTGCGTCGACGCGTGGCACGGGCCCGGCACACGCGCGTGGCGACGATCGTCGCGACGTTGGTCGCTACGTGGATGCCGGCTGCGCATGCATCGTTCTTGCATGGCGACGCGCTGGACGCGCTCGCCAATGGCGTCGCGTGGGTCGCACTGGTGATCGTGCCGGTGGTGTTGATCGCGGCGTTCTGGATCGTCCACATCATGCCGGAGAAGATCGCGGAGAAGCGCCACCATCCGCAGCTCTCCGCGATCAAGACGCTCTGCCTGCTGTCGCTCGTGTTCGGCGGGATGCTGTGGCCGATCGCGTGGTTGTGGGCCTACACCAAGCCGGTGATGCACAAGCTCGCATACGGCACCGATGTCGACATGACGCCGCATCACGGCGAAGCGCTGAGCCCGATCGACGACGCGCGCGGCGCCACGCATAACGAAGAGGACGTAATCGCACTACGCCAACGCGTCGCTACGCTCGAGGCGCAGCTTTCCGCGCAGCAATCGTCGCGATGGGACGGGAGCGCCTGAATGGAAATCATCCTGCTGCTGATCTATTCGGGCATCGTCTGGCTGATCTTCTTCAAGTTCAAATGGCTGCCGTGGAATTTCGTCAGCCAGGTGATCGTGGTGACGATCCCGATCATCGGCCTGACGCTTCTGATCCTGTTGCTCAACATCGTCGCGCCGTCGTCGTCGGACGTGCGTGTCATCAACTATGTCGTGCAGGTGATTCCGCGCACGATCGGTCGCGTGGTGTCGGTGCCGGTGGAAGCCAATCGCCCGATCAAGAAGGGCGACGTCCTCTTCAGCGTCGACCCCACGCCGTATCGCGAAGACTTGGCGCAGCTGCGCGCGCAGGAGCCCGAACTCGTTGCGAAGCTCGCCAGCGCCGAGGCGTACCAGCGCGAGCTCGGCGCGCAGTTGCGGTCGGCGCGTGCGGGCGAGGCGTCGATCCACGCGAAGTTGCAGCTGGCCAAGATGCGCGTCGGGCAGACGCATGACCTCGCGCGTACCGGTGCCGGCCCCACGTTCGACTTCGAGCAGGCACAGGCCGATGCGCGCGCGCTTGAAGCCGACCTCGCGAACAATTCGGCGAACGTGTCGCAGGTGCAGCAGAAGCTGTCGGCGACGACCAAGCAGGGCGAGCTGTCGGAAGTGGCGCAGGCGCGTGCCGCGCTCGAGCAGCTGCGCGCGCAGATCCAGAAGGCGCAGTGGATGCTCAAGGAGAGCACCGTCTACGCGCCCGCGGACGGCACCATCGTGAACCTGCAGCTGCGCGAGGGCTCGTACGCGAGCAACCTGCCGCTGGCGCCGGTGATGACGTTCGTGGAGAACGAGCAGTGGGTCATTGCGATGTATTCGCAGAACGAACTGCGCTACATCAAGCCGGGCGACGAGGCGGAGATCACGCTCAAGACGTTCCCCAACCGCATCATCAAGTGCAAGGTCGATTCGATCGTCTGGGCATCCGGTACCGGCCAGCTGCCGTTGGGCGGCATGGTGCCGCCGTCGTCGCAGGCGCCCGTGCCCGGCATGCCCGCGCAGATGACGGGTGCGGCCGGTCCGGCGCGTTACGCCGTCCGCCTGATGCCGGTCGGGCGCGACGCGCATGCCTTCCTGCCTATGGGTGCAGCCGGGCAGGGCGCTATCTACACCGACAAGATCGCGCTGATCCAGATCGTGCGGCGCATCATCCTGCGCGTTTCGACCAAGCTCGATTGGCTCGTCCTCAAGCTGCACTGAGCCGCCATGGCCGCCCGCCCACTTCCGGGATCGTGCATCGGCGGAGTCGCCGCCACGCTGGCGGTCGCACTCGCGGTGGGCTGCGCGACGTCGCCACCGCCGCCGCGCGACGAAATACAGCGCGAGGCTTTGCGCGACACGACGGTGCCGTCGCGCTTCTCGTCGGTCGTACCTGCCGGCACGGTGGGCGATAACTGGGTCGCGAGCTTCGGCGATCCCGAACTCGATCGACTCGTCGCCGAAGCAATCGCGCACAACACCGACCTGCGCATCGCCGCCGCGCGCATGGAAGAAGCCGCCGCCCAGGTCGACATCGCGAACTCCCGGTTGAAGCCGGCCATTGGCATCCTCGGACGCGCCAGCAGCAAGCCGCTGTCGGACTTCATCGCGATGGCGGCGGGCGCGATCGTGCGCTTCGCGTGGGAGATCGACCTGTGGGGCCGCCTGCGTTACGCACGCAACGCCGAACGCGCGATGCACGACGCCAGCAGCGCCGACCTCCGCTACGCGCAGCAGTCGATCGCCGCCGCGGTGGCACGCACCTGGTTCGTCGCCGCGGAGACGCAGCGCCAGCGAGCTCTGGCGGAGGAGATGGCGAAGGATGCGCAGTCGCTGGTCGGCCTCGCCGAGCATCGCAAGGCGATCGGCGCCGGCAGCCAGGATGACGTGCTGATCGCGCGCACCAATGCCGCGAGCTACGCCGATGCCGCGCGTCAGGTCGACCTCGCGCATTCGCAGGCGCTGCGCGCACTGGAGACGCTGCTGGGTCGCTATCCGGGCGCACAGATCGCCTCGCGCAACGACCTGCCGCCGTTCCCGTCGAGCGAGCCGGCGATCGGCCTGCCGGTCGACCTGCTGTCGCGACGCCCGGACATCATCGCCGCCGAGGATCGCGTTGCCGCCGCATTCAATCGCGTCGGCGAGGCGAAGGCATCGTTCCTGCCGAGCCTGTCTATCCTGCTTGGCGCCGGGCGCCTGGAATCCAGCACCAACGGCTTCGAGGACGAGCCGCGCAACACGCGCAGCGCCAGCGCGATGATGAACGCTCCGCTGTATACCGGCGGCTATCTGACGGGCTCGTTGCGCGGAGCGAATGCGCAGCAGCAACAGGCCATCGCCGACTACGGGCGCATGGCGCTGAAGGCGTTCAACGAGGCCGAGGACGCGCTCAACGGCGAGCAGATCCTCGCCTCGCGCGAGACGCTTCTGGCTGGCGCGGCACGCGACAGCCGCCGTGTGGTCGACCTGCAACGCCAGGCGTATCGCGTCGGCAAGGTCGACATGCGCACGGTGACGCAGAGCCTGCTCACCGCGAACGCGACCGAGGTGACGCTGCTGCACATCCGCCGCGAACGGCTCAACCAGCGCGTCGACCTGCATCTGGCGCTCGGCGGCAGTTTCGACGATTCACCTGCGGCGACGCTTCCCGCCGCATCGGCGAGCAAGGAAGCGCGCCGATGAAATGGCTGCTGCTGTTCGTACCGCTGGCGATCGCACTCGAATTCATCGTGCCCGACAGACCGATGGTGATCTTCGTCGCTGCAGCGATATCGATCGTTCCGCTCGCCGCGTTGATGGCGCACTCGACCGGAACGCTTGCCGAGCGCTTCGGTCCGGGCATCGGCGGGCTGCTCAATGCGACGTTCGGCAACGCCGCGGAGTTGATCATCACGCTCGCGGCGTTGCGCAAGGGGCTCTACGGCATGGTCAAGGCCGCGCTGATCGGCGGCATCATCGGCAACATCCTGATGGTGCTCGGCCTGTCGATGCTGGCGGGCGGCATCGGCCGGCAATCGCAGCGCTACAACGCACTCGCCGCCAGTTCGCAGGCCACGATGCTCACGCTCGCGGTGATCGCGTTGATCATGCCAGCGGCGTTCCGGGCAATCGCGCCGGAAGACGATGCCGCGTTGAACTCGATCAGCGTGTGGATTTCGGTGGTGCTGATCGCGGTGTACGTCGCGTACGCGGTATTCAGCCTCGTCACCAATCGCTCGATGTTCGAGGACGATGGCGACGCGGTCGTCGCTGACGATCATGCCGGCCACGGCCACGGTCACGCCTCGCAGTCAGTGGCCCGCGCCGCCACCACGCTCGGCATCGCGACGCTGGCGGTGGTGTGGATGAGCGAGCTTCTGGTCGCCGGCATCGAACCGACCGCGCAGGCGCTCGGCTTGTCGGATGCGTTCGCGGGCGTGTTCCTGCTCGCCGCGCTCGGCATCGCCGCGGAAGGGGCGACGGCGGTGGTGATGGCGCGCGCGAACCGCATGGGCCTGGCGATGTCGATCGTGCTCGGTTCGAGCGTGCAGCTCGCGTTACTGATCGCGCCCTTGCTGGTGCTGCTGAGTTATGTCGTTGCGCCGCAGCCGATGGGCCTGTTGTTCGGCGGCGGGCTGGTGGTCAGCGTTCTGTTCTCGGTGATGATCGTGAACGGCGTGGCGCGCGACGGGCGCTCGGACTGGCTGCGCGGCGTCCAGTTGCTCGCGGTGTACCTGATCCTCGGGTCGGTCTTCTATTTCGCACCGGACACGGCGGAGTGAAACGTGAGACTGCTCGCCACGATCAACTCCCGCTTGAACGAACGCCGCCACGCGCTTCTGTTCGGCATGTTGCTGGCGACGATCGCGATCGGGCCGCTGACGGAAGAATTCGGCTTCGGCGCGACGCTGCTCGACACGTTCCTCGGGCTGACGCTGCTGTCGACCGTGTGGCCGGCGCAATCGGCGAACGCGCGACGCCTGACGGTCGCGTTGGTCGTGGCAGCCGTGGTGCTGCGCCACCTGCCATCGGGCCTGCTCGGCGGCGATGCGGAGTCGATGAGCTACGTGCTGTGGGGCGTGATCGCGCTTGCCGCGGCCTATCGCGCGTTGAACTACGCGCTCACCAGCCTTCCGGTCGATTCCGATCACCTGATGGCCGCGCTCAGCGCCTACCTGCTGGTGGGCGTGTTCTGGGGCGCAATCTACGTCGCCGTCGAACGCGGCATGCCCCATTCGCTGCTGGTCGCGGGCCAGCCGTTCGCGGACGGCATGTCGCTCAACGACGGCATCTATTTCAGCTTCGTCACCCTCGCGACACTCGGCTACGGCGACATCACGCCGATCACGCCGATCGCGCGCGGGCTGGCGGTATTCGAAGCGATCGTCGGGCAGTTCTATCTCGCCGTGCTGGTGGCACGGCTGGTGGGCCTGCGCGCGACTGCGGAGACGGGTGATGGCACGCATCCGGGCTGAAACGCCGCCGTGCCGGCGCGACCGCATGCGCGGTCGTGCGAGTTCGTGTCTCCGTGGCACTGCAAGGCCGCGGTCCGGCGAGTGCTGCGGCCTCCCGCCAAACTCCAGGAGTCATACGTCATGAACGCCCCTCGTGATTACGACCGACCCCGCCGATCCGGGGTCGCGACCGCAGTGGCCTTCGCCTGCGTGCTCCTCGCCTCGATGCCCGGTGGCTTCGCGGTGGCTGCGCCGCAGGCGTCGTCCGCGAGCGCGAGTTCGGGCAGCGCCGTGTTTTCCAGCGGCGAACTCGATCAGATGCTCGCGCCGATCGCGCTGTATCCCGATTCCCTGCTCGCGCAGGTGCTGATGGCTTCAACCTATCCCGGCGAGGTGATGGACGCGGCTGCGTGGTCCAAGGCCAATCCGAAGTTGCAGGGCGACGCCGCGGTGAAGCAGGTCGCCGACAAACCCTGGGACCCGAGCGTGCAGGCACTGGTCGCGTTCCCGCAGGTGCTGGCGTCGCTCGGACAGGACAGCAACTGGGTGACGCGCCTCGGCGATGCATTCCTCGCCAACTCCGAGCAGGTGATGGACTCCGTGCAGCGCCTGCGCGCCGCCGCGCAGAAGTCCGGAAACCTCACGTCGAACGAGCACCAGAAGGTCGAGCAGCAGGCGCAGACGATCGTCATCGAATCGCCTGAGCCCGATGTCATCTACGTGCCGAGCTACGACCCGATGTACGCGTATCCCGGCTACGGGTGGGGCGCGTATCCGCCGTACTACTACCCGCCGGGCGCGTACTGGTATCCGGGCGCGGGCATCGCGGCAGGCATCGCATGGGGCATCGGCATCGGCATCGTTGGCGGGCTCTGGGGCGACATCAATTGGGGGGGCGGCGACATCAACATCGATGTCGATCGCTTCAACAACTTCGAGCGCAACGTGAACCGCGAATCCAATCGCGGCGACCGCCAAGGCAATCGCGACACGCGTAGAAGCGAACGCCAGGCCGGTGACAACAAGTTCCGCCACGACGCCGCGCACCGCGAAGGCACGCCATACCGCGACAAGGGAACGCGTGATCGCTTCGAAGGTCAGCGACCGACGGCCGACAACCGCATGCGCGGCGACACCCCGGATCGTGCGCAGGCGCGCGACCAGGCGCGGCAGTCGATGGATCGACGCGGCATGGACTCGCCGGCGCGTTCGAACGCCGAGGCGCAGAACCGCGCACGTGCGGCGTCGAGCGATCGCTCGATGCAGAACCGGCAGGGCAGTCCGCCAGGAAG
Source organism: Lysobacter claricitrinus (assembly GCF_045866565.1). Lineage (NCBI taxonomy): Bacteria > Pseudomonadati > Pseudomonadota > Gammaproteobacteria > Lysobacterales > Lysobacteraceae > Lysobacter > Lysobacter claricitrinus. The sequence continues at coordinate 860,405 of NZ_BAAFZV010000002.1, forward strand.
CCGCGACAGTTTCCAGCAGCGCGGGCAGAACAACATGCAGTCGCGTGACGCCGCGCGCAGCAGCTATGGCGGGTCGCGGGGCGATGCGTTCAGCGGCGCGAGCGGCGGCATGCGCGACACCAGCGCGGCGTCGAACCGCGGACGGTCGAGCAGCTCGATGTCGCGCTCGTCGTCCTACGGCGGTTCGCGCGGTGGCGGTGGATCACGTTCGATGAGCCGGCCGCCGGCCGGCCGTGGTGGTGGCGGAGGGCGTCGTCGATGAACATCTCAACTTCATTGCGTTTGTTGCCGCGCGCGCTTCTTGTCGCCGCGCTTGCGGCCTCGCCGATGGCCTGGGCGCAGCAGGCGTACCCCACGCCGGATGCCGGTGGATCGGCGCTCGTCGATGCGCTCGGCACGACGGTGGCCGACGCCAACAAGCTCGCCAAGGTGCTCGGGCCCAACTGGAAGGGCTACGTGCCCGTGCAGGGTGGGCCGACCCGCGCGGACGTCGATGCCTTCCTCGCGAAGTACCGGCAGAAGCACGAGTTCAAGACATCGGGCGACCGCGCGACACTGGCGGTCGGCGACGACGGCTGGACATTGCCGATCCCGATGGTGAAGAAGGCCGATGGCTGGCACTTCGACCTCGCCTCCGGTGCGGACGAGATCCGCGCACGCGCGATCGGGCGCAACGAGCTGGACGTCATCAAGGCGGCGCGTGCGTACCGGATCGCGCAGTTCGACTACGCGGACGAGGATCGCGATGGCGACCAGGTGCTCGAGTTCGCGCAGAAGATCGTCAGCACCGACGGCAAACACGATGGCCTGTACTGGGCGGACGACGACAGCAAGGAGGTAAGTCCGCTCGGCCCGCTGTTCGGCGATGACAAGCCCAAGGCCGATTTCCTCGGCTACCACTACCGCATCCTCACCGCACAAGGTCCGTCGGCGCCGGGTGGCGCGTTCGACTACCGGCTCAAGGACAACATGGTGCGCGGGTTCGGTCTGGTGGCGTGGCCGGCGGAGTACGGCAAGACGGGCGTCGCCACCTTCATCATCGCCCAGGACGGCACGGTGTATCAGCGCGATCTCGGCAAGGACACGGCGCGCATCGCCGAAAGCATGAAGGCATTCGACCCCGACAGCGGCTGGACGGAAGTGGCCGACGCAACGGCGTCGAACTAGCGGTACACGACGCCGGCGACGCGCGCATCGATGCGTCGCCGGCGGGCCGGGCCTGCCGCCGGGCAGGTCCGTTTTCCACGCTCACCGGACAGGAGCGCCCTCATGACGAAGAAGCTTGTCGCTGAATTCCTCGGCACGTTCTGGCTGGTTCTCGGCGGTTGCGGCAGCGCGGTGCTCGCCGCGAATTTCGGCGGCCCCGGCAACCCGCTCGGTATCGCCTTCGTCGGCGTGTCGCTCGCTTTCGGCCTGACCGTGCTGACCGGCGCCTACGCGTTCGGGCGTATTTCCGGCGGCCACTTCAATCCGGCGGTGAGCGCAGGACTGTGGGCGGGTGGGCGCTTTCCCGCATCGCAACTCGTGCCGTACTGGATCGCGCAGACACTCGGCGCGCTGATCGCAGGTTTCGTGCTGTACCAGATCGCGAGTGGGCAGGCGGGCTTCTCGATCGATCCGGACGCGGCCGGTGCGTTCGCCACGAATGGTTATGGCGACCGCTCGCCCGGCGGCTATTCGATGGCGGCCGCCGCACTGTGCGAGTTCGTGCTGACTGCCATCTTCGTCATCGTGATCATGGGTTCGACGCAGCCGGCCGCGCCCGCAGCACTGGCGCCGGTCGCGATCGGCCTCGCACTCACGCTCATCCACCTGGTCAGCATTCCGGTCACGAATACCTCGGTGAATCCGGCGCGTTCGACCGGCGTCGCGGTGTTCGTAGGCGGGCCGGCGCTCGCGCAGCTCGCGTTCTTCTGGATCGTGCCGATCCTCGGCGGTGTCGCGGGTGGCGCGCTGTATCGCTGGCTCGGTCGCGAAGGCGAGATCGCACCGCCTCCGTAAGTCACGATCGTCGACTTGGCGTCATTCGTCCTCGTCGACGACTCGTACCACGTGCTGATCGGGCAGCTCATCCCAGGCTTCTATCGCGTCGGCCACGGTCGGGAATATCCGCTCGGCCCCGAAGCGCGCGTACAGCGGCGAGCGCCGCACGATCTCCAGGACGTCCGGGCTCATCGCCGCCAGCCACACCTCGGTGCCGGCGGCGCGTTGCTTGGCTTCCGCATCGGCGAGCGCGAGCAGCGCGGTGTATTCGATGTCGAACACCGCGCGCAGGTCGAGCACGATCACACGCGGCCGGTTGCGGGCCAGCAGCGGTTGGATGAGCTGGCCGAAATATGCGGCATTGCCGAAGAACAGCCGGCCTTCGGGGCGCAGCACCAGCAGCCCCGGCACGTCTTCGTCGGTGGGATTGCGGTCCGACGGCGGGCGGAAGCGTCGCGTGCCAGGCTTTCTTCGCAGTACGTGCAAGCGCGGGTGCAACGCCTGGTAGGCAAGCGACATCACCGACACGATGATCGCGACGACGATGCCGCGCAGCGCGCCCATCGCCACGACGCCGACCAGCGCCACCAGCGCCCAGATGAATTCGGTGCGGCGCACCGCGCGGATCGCGGCGAACTCCTTGACGTTGATGAGCGTGGCGGCGAACACCACGGCTATCGCGGCCAGCGTCGCCTTCGGCACGTCCTGAAGCAGCGGCCCGAGCCACAGCATCGCGCCGAGTGCGATCAGCGACGCGAACAGCCCGGCGAGCTGCGAACGCGCACCGGCGCGAACGTTGACCAGTGTCGCGCTGGCGGCGCCCGTCGCGGGCATGCAACCGAAGAACGCGCCCGCGGCATCCGCAATGCCAAGTGCGCGCAGTTCGACATCGGGAGCGGGGTAGGGCTCGCCCGCGCTCACCACAGCCTGCCCCGCGGTGAGCGACTGGATGAAACTCATCAGCGCGATTCCCATCGCGGCAGGCCAGAGTTCGATGACGAGGCGCAGGTCGGGAAGCACGATGGAGGGCAGGCCGCTTGGAACCTGTCCGACCACCTCCACGCCCATGCGGTCGAGATTGAACGCGATCACCGCGGCAGTGCTGAGCACCACCGCGAGCAGCGGCGCGGGCAGGCGCGGATACCGGCGCTGAAGCGCGACGAGCAGGACGACTGTCGACGCGCCGAGCACGAGCGTCATCACCGACGTCTGCGGCAGCGACCTCACCAGCGACACGAGCTGCTCGAGGCGGCCATCGCCCTGCGGGTGCAGCCCGAAAAGGCGCGGCAGCTGTTCGCTCAGCACGACGACCGCGATGCCGGCGCGGAAGCCGGTCAATACAGGGGCGGAAATGAAGTTTGCGAGGAAGCCGAAACGCAACGCTGCTGCGATCAGCAGCATCGCCCCGGTCAGCAGCGTAAGCGTGGCCGATGCGCGCATCAGTGCTTCGCCCGTATGGAACGGCGCGAGCGCGATCAGTGCGGAACCCGTCAGCATCGCGACGGTCGCACTACTACTCACGCTCAATGTGCGCGACGTGCCGAACAACGCATAGACGAGCATCGGCACGAACGCGGTGTACAGGCCGACGTAGGCGGGCAGGCCCGCCAGTGCCGCGTAGGCGAGCGTCTGCGGAAGCACGACGGCTGCCGTCGTAACGCCGGCGATCACGTCCTGCCGCAGCCACCGCACGCGGTAGTCGCGCCAACTGCCAAACAGGGTCGTTGCGCGATTCACCGTGCGTCGCCGCCGTGGCGCCGGACACCCGCCGATTCGCGACGGCGGACGCCATGCAGGACGCCGCGATCACCCCATCCGCAATGACGCGGGACGGCGACCACGGCGTCGGGCCGTCAGAGCGACGGCGGGTCGTAATAGATCATCACGCGCAGGTCGCGCAGGTCCTGGCTGGCGGGGTCGTCCTGCGCCACCTGGCCATACCGCAGGCGGACCATCAGACCCTTCAGCGCGCCTTCCGGCACGTTCCACTGCAGGTTGAGGTCGGACTCCTGCCTCGAGAACTGGCCCGGCGCGTCAGGCGTGCTGCCGTTGACGTACAGCGCGTACATGCTCAGGCCTTTCACGCTGGCGAAGTTGTAGCCGGCGCGCACCATCCACGCATCCTCGCCGTCCCGGTTGAAATCCTCGACCTGCACGCTCGTGTAACCCGGATAACCGCTCCACGGGTTCTGCATGTTGGTGTCGCCACGCGCACTGGTGAGCGCGGTGGTGAACAGTGCATTGTTCCAGGCCAACTCGGCCTTGCCGCCCCACTGGTGCGCCTTGAAATCACGGCCCTTCAGCAGGTTGTCGCCCGTGCTCTGCTGGTCGGAGTACTGCAGTGCGAAGGTGAGCTTGGTCTTGTCGGCGAGCTTGAGGTCGTATTTCCCTTCGGTATAGAAGATGTTGATGATGTCGTTGCTGTAGTAGTCGATCAGGCCCAGCGACAGGCCCTTGTACTTGTAGTTCGCGCCGGTCGTGAACACGCCACGCTTCACGCCCGCCGGTGCGCCCGCGTCCTGCGCCATCGACACGAAATGGTCGGCGTTGCGTTCCTTGATCTCGTCGAAGTAGCCGGCGCCCCAGCGCACTTCCGGCAGGTCGCCGCCGCCGTGCAGGCCCTGGATCACCGCGGCCGTGAACGTGTTGGGCGACATGCGGCTGTCGTTGCGGTTGATGTACGGCGTGTCGAAGGTGCGTGCACCCACCGTGGCCTTGACGTCCTCGGTGAACAGGAATTCGCCGTAGAACTCGCCGAGTGCAACGTAGCCGTGCTGGCCCGGCTTGAGCAGCAGCGTGCCGTCCTTTTCTTCCGGCCCCCACAACTTGCCAGACGCGTAGATCGTCGAGCCGAACGAGAAATGGTCACGGAAGTAGCCGGTCTTGAAGCCGGCCGAGCCACCCAGCGCCCACGCGCCGATTTCGCTGTCGTCGTACTTGGTGCGGTCGAGGTAGTAGGTGCGCAGCTGGACGTCGGCCTTCGTGTCCTCGAACGCCTTGCGCCGCGTTTCGCGCACCCATTCGGCGTGCGTCTTCGGGCCGAAGCTTTCCGACATCGGCGTCTGGCCCTGCTCGGTGGAGGAGGGCGGGCCTTCGCCGGTCGCCTCCTGGTTCTCTTCGATCGCGGGCTCGGTCGTGCCGGGCGTCGCGGCGCTCGCCTGCGGTTCGAGTGGCTGGGCGGCCAGCGTCATCGCATCGAGTTGCGCGGCACTCGTGTGCGTGGCGGCCGCGCCGCGCGCTTCGGCGGCGATCGCGGGCATCGACTGCAGCGCGCCCATCGCGGCCAGGGTGATTCCGATCGATCGGCACAGACCGGCGTACGTATACATAGTCATGCGTCCTCCCGTCGCCCTTTGACGCGTCGGGCCGTCGGCGGACGGCCCTCCCGCTTCATGCGTCGTTCGTCCATGACCTCCACGCGATCACGCGCGGAGGTCACCGTCTTGACCGGCTTCTTTCGAGGCCGGTCCGTCGGCGGCCGCTCGACGATCACTGCGACAGCACCATCGCGAAGTAGCCGAACACGGTGTAGAGCACGCCCGATACCGCATAGCCCACCGGGAAGCCCACCCACGGCACGCTGCTGCCGATCTCCTTCGATGCCTCGCGTGCGGGGCCGGAATGCGAGCGCGAACCCGCCACGCCGCCCATCAACACCGCCGGGTTGATCTTGAAGATGTGGTAGCCGATCGCCCAGGTGATGAAGGGCGGAATCGTGCTGGCGACGAAGCCGGCCAGGAAGATCTTGATCGCGATCGCGCCGGTGAGCTGCTCGAGCAGCGTGGCGCCGGCGTTGATGCCGACGATGGCGATGAACGTGACCAGCCCGAGGTCTTCGAGGATGTTGCGCGCGGCGTTCGGCGTGCTGCCGAAGAAGCGCAGGCGCGACACGATCGACGACACCAGGATGCCCGACAGCAGCAGGCCACCCGCGTTGCCGAGGCCCACCGAGAAGTCACCCACCGGCACGTTGATCTTGCCGACAAGCAGGCCGAGCACCATGCCGCCCGACAGCGTCAGCAGGTCGGTCGACGTGCTCTGCCGCGCGACCTTGCCTAGCAGCTGGCCCGCCTTCTCGACGGCGCTCTTGAGCCCGGTCACGTACAGCACGTCGAAGCGCTTGATCAGCGTGTCCGCGCCCAGGGGAATCGCTTCGCCACTGCGTTCGATGCGGCTCACGCCGAGCTGGCCGGCGAAGTCGGTCTGCGCCAGCGAGCGCAGCGGCTTCTCGTCCATGGACTTCTCGGTGACGAGGATTTCCGCCTGGTCGAGCGCGATGTTGAGCGCGCGCGAATCCGGGATCTCCGCACCGACGAGGCCAAGGTTCGAGGTCAGGTCTTCCAGGCGTCCGCCGAGCGCGATGACATCGCCCTGGCGCAGCACGATGTCCGGCGACGCGCCGAGCACGTCGTCGCCGCGCACCACGTTGACGATGCGGTACTGCGGATATGTCGAACGGAACTGCGCGATGCTCTGGCCGGCCGTGGTCGCGTTCTCGACGCGATACGCGCGAAGGCCACCCGGGCGATAACCGGTCAGGCCGGTGTCGTCGACATTGGCGACGCCGTGCTGCGCTTCGTACTGCTTCGCCGCGGCGCGTGCATCGACACCCCACCAGCGCGGCAGGTACTTGCACACAAGGATGATGCCGACGGTGCCCCAGATGTAGGTCACGCCGTAACCCAGCGCGATCATCGCGGAGATCGCTTCCTTGCTGCTGCCGGCGGGGATCTTGTACGCGCCTTGGTCGACGGCCATCTCGGCGGTCCCGATCGCGGCGGACATCGTCTGCGAACCGGCAAGTACGCCACCGGCGGCGCCGGCCGGCAGATGGAATACCGGCCCTGCCATCAGCACGACCAGGCCAAGGCCGAGGAACGAGCAGATCACCGCGAGGATGGTGAACGTGATGCCATCCTTCTTCAGGCTGTTGAAGAAGGCCGGCCCGACGCGCAGGCCTACGCCGTACATGAAGAGGTAGTAGAAGAGCGACTTGGCGAAGTTGTCGAGTTGCAGCTTCACGCCGTAGGTCGAAGCCCACGTCGCGAGCGCCGCCCCCACCACGACGGCCGCGGCGACCATGCCGAGTCCGTAGCCCTTCACCGAGAACTTTCCGACCAGTACCGCCATGCCCACTGTCAGGAACAGCAGGATGTACGGGTTGTCGGCGAGGAACTGAAAGAACCCTTGCATGGCAGGCCTCCGTGAGCGACGAGGTGCTTACTGCATCGAGGACGCGGACCACTTCGCGAGCACGTCGGGCTTCAGCAACTTGATGCCCTGTGCGGCGTGGTAGCCGTGGATTTCCTTGACGTCGAGCTTGCGCATGAACGCAATCGTGTCGTCGGTGATGACCTGCCCCGGCACCATGATCGGGAAGCCGGGCGGGTAGGGGATGACGAAGTTCGCCGACACCATCTGCGGGCCGTCCTTCAACCGACGTTCGACCTCGTCGCTGTTGAGGCGCACGAACTCGCAGTTGTCCTCGTCGTAGGCCATGAAGAAGGCGGGGCGCATGTGGCCTTCGTTGCTGGCCGCGTTGGCGTCGTCACGGAACACGTCGTGGAACCGGCTGAAGTTCGGGAGGTCGGGCACGTCCGTCATCAGCGACGTGACGCGTGCGTCGAACTGCTGCTGGCCGGATTCGCCGCTGTCGGCCAGGCGTGCGTCGATCTCGCGCGAGAGATCCGCCAGCGCCTTGATCAGCAACGCCGCATCGCTGTGCGTGTTGTTGATGTTGGTCTGCACCAGGATGCTGTTGCGCGACGTCTTGTTGATCTGGATGTCGAAGCGCTCGGCCAGCATGCCCTTGAACTGGGTGCCGTCGAACCCCGCCGCGCCGCAGATGACCGTGAGGCGCGTCGGATCGAGCGCGAACTCGTCGTTGTCCCACGCTTCCAGCGTGTCGGACCACGAGGCGTTCGGCGGGCCGTAATCGGTGATGCCCGATTCGCGGAACTCCGCCGGGATCATGTCTTCCGGCGTCGCCACGCGGAAATACTTCGAGATGAGCGGATGCGTGTTGATCGTGCGACGCAGGCGGATCGCGAGGTCGGTCATCTGCATGGTCAGCGCGAAGCCTTCCAGCTCCATCTGCCGACGCGCGAGATCGAGCGATGCGATCAACTGCAGGTTGGGCGACGTCGACGTATGCGCGAAGAACGCTTCCTCGAACGGACCTTCGACCTTGTGGAAGTCGTCGTCCCACACCAGCATCATCGAGCCCTGGCGGAATGCCGACATCGACTTGTGCGTCGAGTTCGTCTGGTAGGCGCGGATGCGGACCTTGTCCGGGTCGGGCAGGCAGTGCGCTTCCAACAGCTCCCCGTCGCTGAGATCCGCATGCTTCGCCGCCCAGGCCTTGTACTCCTCCCGGTAGGCCTCGCTGCGGTATTTCTCCGACAGCGCCGCAGCGGCGCCCATCGCGGTGCGGCGACGGTGGAACGGGCTGAACCGCGCGAAGCCGAACCACGCTTCGTCCCACAGGAACACCAGGTCGGGCTTGATGGCGAGGCATTCCTCCATCACGCGCTTGGGGTTGTACATGTGGCCGTCGAACGTGCAGTTGGTCATGTCGATGACCTTGACGCGGTCGAGCTTGCCTTCCGCCTTGCAGTCCAGCAGCGCCTTCTTGATCGTGCGCAGCGGCACCGCCCCGTACATCGAATACTGCGTCAGGGGAAACGCTTCGACGTAGTAGGGCTGCGCGCCGCTGAGCACGAAGCCGTAGTGGTGCGACTTGTGGCAGTTGCGGTCGACGATCACGATGTCGCCCGGCTTGCAGATCGCCTGCACCACGATCTTGTTGGATGTCGATGTGCCGTTGGTGCCGAGATACGCGCGCTTGGCGCCGAACGCACGCGCCGTCGCCTCCATCATCTTCTTGATGTTGCCGGTAGGCTCCAGCAGGCTGTCGAGGCCGCCGGTGGTGGCCGACGACTCGGCGAACAGGATGTTGGTGCCGTAGAAGTGGCCCATGTCGCGGATCCAGTTCGATCCGAACACCGACTTGCCGCGTGCGATGGGCAATGCATGGAAGGTGCCGATCGGGCGCGTCGCGTACTTCTTCAGGTTGTCGAAGTAGGGCGTCTCGTAACGGTCCTTGATGCCATCGAGGATAGCCAGGTGCAGTTCCATCGGCTCTTCGACGTGATGGAACACGCGCCGGATCGGCGCGACTTCGTCGCTGCCGGCGAGCAGTTCCGGCGATCGATCGGTGAGCAGGAACAGGTCGAGCTCGGGACGGAAGTTGCGCAGCCCGCGCGCAAGGCGCGTCGCCAGTGCACCGGGCGCGGCCGTGCCTTGTTCGACGTCGATATGGCGGCCGAGGTATGCCTTGAGGTCGGGCACTTGGTGCTTGGACGCGTACTGGAAGCCGTCGACGAGGATCACGCTCTGGATGTTCGAATTGACCATCGCGGCAAGCGCGGCGTCTTCGAAGCTTCCGACGTGCACCGTCGTGTACTGGAATGCGTCGTCCGGGCGACGCAGTCGGCGCATCTCCTCGGCGGCGCGCGGCCATGTCGCCGCGTCCGTCGGCGTCACGATCAGCACTTCGAAATACGGACGGATCTGCGCGCCTACGACGTCGGGTGGCGCGCTGTCGAGCAACGTGCCGTCGCCTTCGTTGTTCGGATCCCACGCCTGTTCGTCGCGACGGAAATCACCGGATAGCAGCGTCGACGAGATGCGCTGCACCAGGCGCGCGAATGTCATCGCATCGCCACCGTCCAGCGCGGAATCGAGCGACGACAACAGTCGCGTGCCCGGATATGCCCAGCAGAATTCGAGCCGCGTGATGCGGGCGAGCAGGGTGCGGCACTGCGTGCGATACCGCTCGTGGTGCTCGCCAGCACTGCGCTGGTCAGCCCATGCGCGGGCGACGGCGTTGAGCTCGCGCCACTGATCCGCGCGGTTCAGGGCTGCTGAGAAGACATGCGACAAGCCGCTAGCGTCGGTGTGTGCGACATCGTTCATCGTGGGCCTCATGGGTGCTCGTGGAGCGGACGTGCGCGCGAACACGGCAGGCGCTGGCGTCGCAGGCGAAACGGTAGGGCGCGCGGTCGCTCGCGCCTATTGGCTCTGGTGTCATGCCGGGTTGCCCGAAGGGGCACGTATGCGGCGTGCATGTCACGCCGTGATGCGACCGGTGCGCCTAGCCGCGCGGTCGTGCGACGCTGTCCGCGGCCACGACGATGCCGACGACGGCGCGCCCCTGCATCGTCACCGTCACCACATTCGATGACAGGAGCGTTGCACGTTGCGTCGCATCCAGGCCGAACAGCCGCCCGTGTTCGTCCGTGTCCACCGGTGGCGGCGAGCGCCGGGAAGGGCCCACCCTGACGAGGCGCCGCCACTTCAGGATCGCGAAGAGCAGGAGCCACGCGATGAGGACGAGGGCGGCGTACAGAAATGGGGTCAAGTGGAGCAGGAGCGTTCGCGCGGGCCACGGCGGCGTCGGCGGCACGCGACCGAACACGACCGCAAGCCAGTAGTGCGACATGACGATCAGATCGTCGGCCAACGCGATCAGCACGCACCAGGCCGCGAGCGTGACCGCGATGTCGCGCACCACGACCCAGCGCGGAACGCGACCTTCGTCGATGAGCGGCGGCCACCTCATTCGACGTAGCCACGGTCGGGGCTGGTCCACCGGCCGCTGTCGCGGCGGAGGATCGCGCGGGGCAGGCCGACCATCGCCGTCGTCGCCTGCAGCATCCAGAACACGACCGGATACCAGACGACCCAGAACACCGACCGCAGTGCCCGGGGTTCGTAACGTCGGTCGAGCCCGGCAGCCACCAGTGCCTGGGTCAGGTAGTGCACCGCGAGTAGAAGGCCGGCCGTATGCGGCAGCCAGCCGAGCCCCTTGAGACCGAAGCCGAAGTCGATGCCGATGCGATGCAACGCACCGGCCACGAGCATGAGCCCAATGGTGTAGGCCCACGCTTGGGCCACGAGCCAGTTGAGCCAGATCGGCAACATGCGCAGGCCCTTGCCGTGCCAGACGTATCGGGCGGAATCGAGCGCCACGCGGCTGCCACCTTCGCTCCATCGCAGGCGCTGCTGCCACAGGCCACGCAAGGTTTCCGGCGTCAGTATCCACGCCAGCGCTTTCGGCTCGAATGCAGCGCGCCAGCCCGCGAGTTGCACACGCCACGTCACGTCGACATCGTCAGTGAGCGTGCGATGCGTCCACCAGCCCGCGTCGTGCAGCGCACGCTTGCGGAACGCGCAGACCGCACCGGACACGGTGAACAGGCCGCCGTAGATGTTCTGCGCACGCTTGATCAGGCCGACGATGCCGGAGAACTCGCCGACCTGAAGGCGTCCGATCAGGCTGGTGCGGTTGCGGATGCGTGGATTGCCGGTCAGCGCGCCGATCTGCGCATCGTTCTGGAAGCGGCGCACGAACCAGGTAACCGCATGCGCGTCGAGCAGGGTGTCGCCGTCGATGCAGACGAGGAGTTCGTGTCGCGCGGCGAGCGCACCGACGTTCAACGCCATCGCCTTGCCGGCGTTCCGGGCGAGATGGATGACCCGGAGTCGTTGGTGGCTGGCCGCGAACGCATCGAGCATCGTGGCCGTGGCGTCGGTCGACCCGTCGTTGATCGCGACGATCTCGAAGTCCGGGTAGTCGATCTTCTTGAGCGCGGCGAAGGTTTCGTCGAGCTGGCGCGCCTCGTTGTGGCACGGCACCAGGATCGACACCGGCGGATGGTTCGCCAGCATCGGTGGCTGGTCGTAAGGCGGCTCGGCGCGTTCGCGCAGCAGATGGAACAGCAGGCCGCCGACGACCCAGTACCAGGTCGCCACGTACGGATAGCCGAAGCACAAGCCACCGAGAACCGTTTGCAGCGGACTGGACACGACAACCGGCTCCGATGTCGACGACCGGGCTAGACGGGTCGGCTACCGAAGGTGGGCATTGACGGAAGCCACGCCCGCCAACCGGAGAGCAACGACGCGCAGAGCCTTAGGGCGGGAACGTCGTAGTGGCACGGGCCGCCGTGGGACGCCATTGGCCTTGGGGGCAGGACCGACGCCCACCCGTACAACACTTCGCATAATGCCTATTATGTTAGACGCAAGAGGTGCCACCGGGGTGGCGCCACGACCACGTCCCATCTCGGCCGCAGCCCGAACCCTGTCCCCAAGGGCAATCCTCGCTACCCCCAAGGCGAATGCCGGTTCGACGTCGACCCGACCAGAATCGTCGATGGACGAGCCGTCCGAGCCGAGGAGCTGTGCCATGTTCCGACCGGTCTTCCGCGCCGCGTGCCTGGGCCTGCTGCTGCTCGCCACGGGCTGTGCCAGCACGCCGGCGATCACGTCCAACTACGACCATTCGGCGAACTTCGCCAGCTACCGCACGTTCGGCTATTTCTCGCCACTGGGCACTGATCGCACCGGCTATTCGACGCTGGTCACGCAGTCGCTGAAGAATGCAACGCGTCGCGAGATGGAAGCCCGGGGCTACACCTACAACGAGAACGCGCCGGACCTGCTGATCAACTTCAACGGCAAGCTCGAAAAGCAGGTCGAAGTGCATAATTATCCGATGGGCCCGCCGATGATGGGCTACTACGGCTATCGCGGCGGCTACTACGGTGGCTGGGGTGGCTACTACACCGACGTCGACCACTACACGGAAGGCACGCTCAACGTCGACCTGGTCGACGCCCGGCAGCGCCAGCTGGTCTGGGAAGGAATCGCCGTCGGACGTGTCTCCGACAAGCACCGTGAGAATCCCGACGCGGCGATCAGTGCCGCCGTCGCCGAGATCTTCAAGCAGTACCCGTTCCAGGCGCATCCGTAGCCTGCGGTCGCGATGCTCCGGCGCGCCTCACGACGCGCCGGAGAGCATCGGCGAAGCAAGCGCCATCGCCTCGAGCTTCGCCAGCGCATCGGCGAAGCGGAACGCCGCCACGTCCGGCGCCACGGTTGCCAGCTGCGGCGCGAGCGCCGTACCGTCGGCATTCGCGCGCAAGGCTTCGAACGCCTCGACGGCCTCGGCATCGTCGTCGCGCAGCAGTGCGACCCACCGTTCGAGCTGCAGCTTCAGCGCATCCGCGTCCGCGGCGCCTGCCCCACGCCGCGACGTTCGCGGCGCTCGCGGTGGCGCCGTCACCGGGGCGAGCTCGAGAACTACCGGCTCCAGTGCATCGACCACACGCCGGAGACGCGATGCGACATCCGGATCGGTAGGCGTCGCATGCATCAGGTCTTCGAGCTCGCCGGCCGCGCGCTGCACGTCCACCGCGCCGATCATTCCTGCCGTGCCTTTCAGCGTGTGTGCGAGACGCGTCGCCGTCGCGTGGTCGCCCTTCCCCATCGCGTCCTCGAAATCCGCGCGGAATGAGCGGTTTCCATCGCGGAAGCCCACCAGCATGCGCCGGTAAAGCGCCGGATTTCCGGCGGTACTGGCAAGCCCCGCGCGGCTGTCGATATGCCGGAACGCATCGATGCGATCGTTGTCGTCGGACGTTCCGCCGTCGTCCGGAACCGCCGGTGATGCGGCGGCACCGGACGATGGCCGCACCCAGCGCGCGATCGTCGCGAACATCTCGGCCACGCGCAGCGGCTTGGCGATGTGATCGTTCATGCCGGCTTCGAGCACGCGCTCGCGATCGCCCGCCATCGCGTTCGCCGTCATCGCGATCACGGGCATCTTCTCGAAGCGGGCATCCTCGCGAATGGCGCGCGTGGCGGCGTAACCATCCATCACCGGCATCTGGCAATCCATCAGGACGCCGTCGAATGCGGGGTCGTTGGCGAGTACGTCCAATGCTTCCTGGCCGTTCTCCGCGAGCACGACGTCGATTCCCGCCTGGCGCAGGAGTTCGATCGCGAGCTCCTGGTTCATCTCGTTGTCCTCGACGAGGAGCACGCGCGCGCCGCGCAACCGCGCGATGGATTCGGCCTCGACCGCCGCGCGTTCCGTCGAACGGCGTTCGACGGGCGCGTTGTGGCCGAGCACGCCGGCGATCGCATCCAGCAACGTCGACGGCGTGACCGGCTTGGTCAACACGAACTTCGGCGTGACCCCGCGGCGCGACGCATCGGCCAGCACGTCGTCACGCCCGTAGGCGGTCACCATGATCACCGCGGGAACATGCGAAAGACCGCTGTGCAGCATGCGCTCCATCACCGCGATACCGTCCTCGCCGGGCATGCGCCAGTCCATGAGCACCAGGTCGTAGGGAAGCGTCCTGCGATCGGCATCCGCGACTAGGCGCAACGCCTCGCCACCATCCCAGGCGAGATCGACCTCCAGCCCGAACGACCGCGCCATGCCCGACAGGATCTCGCGCGCCGATGCGTTGTCGTCCACCACGAGAACGCGGAGTCCAACCAGCTCATCGGCGTGAAGCATGCGACGCGGCGCCGCTTCCGACTGCTCACCGAAGCGTGCGAGGAAGTGGAAGGACGAGCCCTCGCCCACCCGGCTTTCGACCCAGATGCGCCCATCCATGAGTTCGACGAGGCGCTTGGAGATCGCGAGCCCGAGGCCGGTGCCACCGTACTTGCGAGTCGTCGACGCATCGGCCTGGCTGAAGCTCTGGAACAGTCGCGACACCTGCTCCTCGGTCATTCCGATGCCCGTATCGCGCACCTCGAAATGGAGCACCACCGCCTCGCCCTGTCGTGACTCCTCGCGCACGCGAACCACCACTTCGCCATGCTCGGTGAACTTCAACGCGTTGTTGCCGAGGTTCACCAGCACCTGCCCGAGACGCAGCGGATCGCCGACCAACGACGTCGGAATGCCGGGATCCACGTCGAACAGCAGTTCCAGCCCCTTCTCCTCGGCGCGCAGCGCGAGAAGGTTGGCGAGATGGTCGAGCACGTCCTCGAGACGGAAGTCGGTGCGCTCGATGTCGAGGCGTCCGGCCTCGATCTTCGAGAAGTCGAGGATGTCGTTGATGATTCCCAGCAGGCTCTCGCCCGCGCGCTGCACCTTGTCGATGTAATTGCGCTGGCGCTTGTCGAGTTCGGTTCCGAGCGCCAGATGCGACATGCCGATGATCGCGTTGAGCGGCGTGCGAATCTCGTGGCTCATGTTGGCCAGGAACTCGCTCTTGGCCTTGGTCGCCTCCAGCGCCTGTTCGCGCGCGCGAAGCAGTTCGTCCTCGGCCGCCTTCTGTTCGGTGATGTCCTGGTAGGCGCCGTACATGAAGCGTGTTTCGCCGGTGGCCGCGTCGCGCACGAGCTTGCCGGCGGCGTGCACCCACACCGTGCGGCCGTCGGCCGGGCTGCGGTAGGGGTAGATGGCGTCGTACGTGTCGTAACGACCGTCGACCGCGCCCTCGTAGCGCTCGATCGTGTGTTCCGCCGCTTCGGGGCTGGCGGCGACGATGCGCGACAGCCATTCGGACTGCAGGTGGTAGCGGCCATCGGGCTTGGCCGGCTCACCGAGGATGGCGGCCGCGCGTGGCGACGCGAAGTACACCTCGGGCTCGCGGTAGTCGACGTGCCAGTAACCACAACCGGTGAGTTCGAGCGCGACGTCGGAAAGGAAATTGGCGCGCTTGAGTTCCTCGTCCGCGCGCTTGCGGTCCGAGATGTCCTCCACGGCGAGCGCGACGCCACCACCGAACGCGGCGTCGATCGGCGCGGCGCTGACACGGACCCACGTGGCCTCCTTCTGGTGTTCGTTCTGCAATGCCATCTCGAATCCGTACACCGCTTCGCCGGTGTCGAGCGCGCGCTGGGCGGGAAGCTGGGAGACGGCAAGCGGTGTCATGTCGGCACGGAACGCCCGCCATTTCGCATCGGCCAGCTTGCGGCCGCGCAGCTCATCGGCGGTGACGTCGAGGATTCGGGCGCTGATGTCGTTGACCTCGACGACGCGACCCTCCTTGTCGTACAGAACGGCACCGACAGGCAACGCGTCGAACAGCGCCCGCAGTCGCTGACGCTGCGTGCGGATTTCATGCTCGGCCTGCTTGCGTTCCGTCACGTCGCGCACCGACGCGCACACGCACACGCCCCGCCCTTCGAATTCCGGCAGGCGCGACAGGCCGACCTCGATCGGAAACGTCGAACCGTCGCGACGCTGTCCCAGCAGTTCCTGGTCGCCCTTTCCCATCTGGCGTGCGCCGCCTGCGGCCATGAAGGACTGGCGCAGTCCGACGTGCGCTCCACGCACCGCCGTGGGTACCAGCATTTCGATGTGCTGGCCGACGATGTCGTCGCGCTCGTAGCCGAACATCGAGGCGATCTGCGCGTTGATCAGCACAACGCGCCCGTCGGCATCGGCCACGACCATGCCGTCCGGGGACGACTCGATCACGGTACGCAGCCATGCTTCCGTCGCCTGCACGGCGGCCTGCTGGCGCGCCAGCTCTTCCGCCTGCGCGGCGAGTTGTCCTGCCTGCGACTCGAGCAGTTGCGCCTGCCGCCGCGAGCCGTCCAGCAACTCCTCGGTGCGGTGACTGCGTTGGAGGATCTGCAGATGCGATGCGAGCGGCGCGAGCACGGCTTCGGCCAGCGCGCGCTGGCGGGGCGCCGGCACGTCGAACGCCGCAACCTCGACGACCGCCAGCAGTTCGCCGGCGCGTACCACCGGCCACACCTCGACGCGGCGCGGACGCATGTCGCTCATGCCCGACGTTATCGATGGATAGTCCGGCGATACGTTTTCCAGCACGAATGCGCGTCGCTCGACGGCGCACTGGCCGACCAGTCCCTCGCCGAGCGCGACGCATTCGTGCACGTCCCCCGGCGATATGCCGTAGCGCCCCCGCAACCGCAGCCAGCGACCATCGTCGTCGACCACGTAGAACGCGCCGCATCCCAATGGCCAGGCCCGCGACAACGCGGACAGGTAGGCGGTCGCCAACGAGTCGATCGACCTCGTCGCTACGAGCTTCCCCGCCGTCTCCGATACCTGCGCGCCGATCCATCGCTGGTCTTCCAGCTCGCGTGATCGTTGCTGCAGTTGCACGACCGAGCGCGCGAGGGTGCCCACCTCGTTCGGGTAGTCCGCGCACGGAATCACGACGTCGTGGTTGCCGCCGGCGAGTTGCTCCGTCGCGCGTTGCAGACGCAGCGTCGGCATGCTGATCGAACGCCCGGTCAGCCGCGCCAGCAACAGCCCCAGCGCGAGCGCACTGAGAACCAGCGCACCCGTGATGCGCGTTCCGCGTCGATCCACTTCGCTCGACTGCCGCACTGCGTTCGCGGCATGCGCGCTCTTCAGTGCGAGCATCTGCATCAGGTCGGCGTCGGTGTGCTTGAGCGCGAGCTGGTAGTCGTCACCCGCGGCGAGCGCCGACGCCTGCTCGGCGTTCCCGGCGCCCACGCGCTCCAGAACCGATGCGGCGGCGAGGTCGTAGGTTCCCGCCGAGGCCTCGAAGGCATCCATGGAGCGCCGGACGTTGTCGGTGATGATCGTTGCGCGCATCTTCGGAATGTCTTCACGAAGCTGCTGGCGCGACGCGGACGCCTGCCGAAGCGCTTCGCGGACGTCGCCCGGCGACCGGGCGACAACCGCGGTGCCCACGCTCTGGTCGATGGCGGCCACGTCCGCCTGCAGCGACTTGATCATCGCGATGCCGGCGAGGTGCTTGGTGTACAGCGCCTCCATGCGTGACTGCATGGCGCGTTGCGTCACGAGACTCTGCACGCCGATCCCGAGCGCGATCAGCAGTAGCAGCGAGAACGCCAGCCACAGTTTGCTGCGGATGGACAAAGCTTCCACACGTTCGGACAGCTTGGTCATGGCCGCTTCCTCTGTTGCATTACGATGCCGGGCGCGTCACGGGTGGATCTGGTCGCCGAGCGCCTCGTGCAGGCGCTTGGCTTCCATCGCCATGTCGTGCTCGCCGTCGATGAAGTGTTCCGCGATCCCCCGGCACTCGTCCTCGATCGCCATGAACGCATCGACGATGTCGGGGTCGAAGTGCTGGCCGCGGCCTTTCACGATGATCTCCAGCGCGTCCTCGTGCTTCATCGGGCTCTTGTACACGCGCCGGCTGATCAGCGCGTCGTAGACATCCGCGACCGCCATCAGGCGCGCGGACGTCGGGATCTCCTCGCCGGCGATGCCCTGCGGATAACCCGAGCCGTCCCATTTCTCCTGGTGCCCGTAGGCGATGTCGCGCGCCATCGACAGGAAGCCGAGGTCCTCGCCGGCGTCGTCCAGCGCCCGCTCGATCGCGTCCTTGCCGAGCGTGGTGTGCGTCTTCATGACTTCGAATTCCTCCTCGGTGAGGCGCCCGGGCTTGAGGAGGATGCGATCCGGAATGCCGACCTTGCCGATGTCGTGCAGCGGCGCCGACTTGAACAGGATGTCGATGTTGCGCGGCGTGCAGAAGTCGACGAAACGCGGATGCGTCGCGAGCTGCTGGGCGATGCGGCGAACGTAGTGCTGCGTGCGCAGGATGTGGTTTCCGGTCTCGTTGTCGCGCGTCTCGGCCAGCGACGCCATGGCGCGGATGGTTACGTCCTGGATTCGCGCGACGTCGCGCGTGCGCCGTGCCACTTCCTGTTCGAGGTAGTCGTTGCGGTCGTGCAGGAAATCGCGGGCCTGCTTGAGCTGCAGGTGATTGCGCACGCGAGCCAGCGTGATCGTCGGGCTGATCGGCTTGGTGATGTAGTCGACGGCCCCGAGCTCGAGCCCCGCGCGTTCGTCGTCGACGCCCGTCATCGCGGTGAGGAAGATCACCGGTATGTCCCGCGTTACCGCGTTGCTCCGCAGACGGCGCATGACTTCGTAGCCGTCCATCTCCGGCATCATGATGTCGAGCAGGATCAGATCGGGTGGCGTGTCGTTCGCGATCTGCAGCGCACGCACGCCGCTGCTCGCCACCTTGACGCGGTGCTCGCCGCGCAGCAGCGCGCTGGCGAGCGCGAGGTTGTCCGGTGTGTCATCGACGACCAGCACGGTCGCACGGTTGTCATGGTCGTCCACGGGTCACCTTCCTTAGGCGCGGCGAATGAAACGCGACGGTGTGCGGGCGGTGGCGCGTCATGTCAGAAGGTCCGCCCGATTTCGAAGAACAGCGCGCCTTCTCCGGACTCGCGCCAGCCGTAGCCGAAGGTCATCGGCCCCAGCCACGAGTCGAACCCGAGGTAGACGCTGCCGTTGAGGACGCCATCGCCGAGTGCGATGTCGTCGCGGCGCTCCCACGCGTTGCCGTACTCGAGCGTTGAGCCGGCGAGCGCCGCGCGCCCGAAAATCCGTGCGAGCTGGTAGGTGTAGCCAACGAACAGGACGGCGTAGTGCTGTCCGGTCAGTTCGTTGATGCGGTAGCCCGCGAGGCGCGTCAGCCCGCCCAGCCGGTATCGCGCCTGGATGGGCAGCTCGCCTTCCACCGTGCTGTGCAGCCGCGTGCCCGCTTGCAGCGCGTGCGCGCCGAAGCTGCGGGCGACGACGGCATCGAGTTCGAGTTGCGCGTACTCGTCGTCCGCGCCGAGGGCGGTGCGTGAGACGGTATAGCGGGCGTTGGCGTAATAGCCGTCGCGCGGGAAGTACAGGCTGTCGAGGCGATCCACGTTGGCAAATGCGTACGCGGCGCCCTCGCGGAAGTCGTACGACGGGAGCGACGCATCGCCGATCTCGACGCCCGCGCGACCATGGCCGAATTCCAGCCCGCCGCCCAGCGCGGCGACCTGTCCGAACTCGTGCGCCAGCTGCAGGCGAAGTCGGACGGCCTGGATGTCGTAACGCGCGACCGCATTGCCGTCGCCGTCGAACACGTTGAGGTTGGGCTTCTCGTACGCCAGTCGGCCGGAAAAGACGTTGCGCCCGGCGATGTCGAGCGGCTGGTAGTACTCGCCGATCAGCGCCGGCTCACTGCCGATCGCCGCGGTCAGGCGCCCTTCCCCGCCGCGTTCATTCAACGGCGCGAACAGGATCGCCGCGCGGATCGTGGTGTCGTAGTCGCCGTCGAAGTCGGAGCTGTGGGTGAGCCCGACCTGCAGGTAGTTCGGCCCCTGCGTCTTCGGGCTGGCGTGCAGGACGATGCCGGTGCGTCCGTCTTCGCGCACCACGTCGTAGGTGACCTTGGCGAAGGTGCCGAAGCCGTAGACGTCCAGCGTGTTGGACTCCAGCGCGTCGACATCCAGTGGCCTGCCGGTCTCCACATGCAGGCGGTTGAGCAGTAGTTCGTCGGAATAGCCCGTGCGATTGTCGATGCGCACGAATTCGATCACCGGCGGACCGGCACTATTCAACGCCGCTACGCGGGCAGCGTGTTCGGTATCCGCGGGGGACGCGAGCCGCGCAAGCGCCGGCGTTGCAGCCTGCGCGGCGCCCGCACCGATCGCCAGCGCGTCCAGTGCCTTGTCGAAGTCGCCCGTGGAAATGCGGTCGCCGAGATCGGGCGTGATCAGCACGTCGCGCGGCCCCAGCGTCGCCAGCTGCTGGCGCGTGTTCGCGGTGGTCATCATGCCGCCGATCTGCGACAGCACCTGCAACGCACCCGCGTCAGCGCCCAGCGTGCCGAGCGGCGTGCCGACGTCGACGGCGATCACGATGTCCGCGCCCATTGCGCGTGCCACGTCGATCGGCACCTGGTCGACGAGGCCGCCGTCCAGCAATAGGCGGCCTTCGATCTCGACCGGATGAAAGATGGCCGGCAGCGACATGCTCGCGCGCATGGCCGTGGACAGGCTTCCGTGGTCCAGTACGACGGCCTGGCCCGTGTTGACGTCGGTCGCCACCGCGCGAAACGGAATCGGCAGGTTGTCGAAGCGCTCGATGCCGCTGGCCTGCAGCGTCTGGCGCTCCAGGAAGGCGATGATGCGCTCGCCCTGGATCAGGCCGGGCGAGGCGCGCACGCCCTTGCTGGTGATGCCGACGCCCAGCGTGGCGAGGCTGTCGCGGTCATCGAGCTTGCGACGGTACGAGCGCTCGGGACGTGGCACCGAGTCGTCGAACATGTGCTTCCAGTCGGTGGACCGTACGAGGTGCTCGATGTCGGCGGCGGAGCGTCCCGACGCATATAGCCCGCCCACCAGTGCGCCCATGCTCGTGCCGGCGATGCAATCCACATGCACGTGAAGTGCCTCGAGCCGCTGCAGAACGGCCACGTGCGCGAAGCCGCGTGCGCCGCCGCCGCCCAGCACCAGTCCGATACGCGGCCGCGTGTCGCCGGGCCCCCGTTCGCCGCAGGCATTGGCGTTGAGCCGCGGCGCGGGCGTGCTCACGCCCGCGTGCGCCGTCGATGTGATCGACGCCGCGACGACACAGGCAGCGACGAGCCGCCACACGCCACGTCGCCAGAGCCGGGCGAAACGCGCACGCATGGCATGCCGTTTCCGCCGTTACGGATTCACGACGACGTAGACCACGTCGTCGCCCTGCATGCGCTGCTCGTAGTACACGCCATTGCAGTGGTAATACGGCACCGAATAGGTGTTCACGATCGGGCAGCCCGCAGGTACCGACGGATAGAAGGCGCCGACCACCGCCGCCGTCGTCGCGGCCACCATGGCGGTCGCGGCGATCGGATGATCGATCTCGCCGTTGCCCCAGTGGTTGTCGTCCATGTCGATGTCGACGTCGCGGCTGACCTCGCGGCTGGTGGTGCGGTTCACATCGCGCGACGTGGAGCGACCGCTGTTGCCGGTGGGGCGCGTGGCACCGCTGTTGCGCGCCGCGGCCGACTGCCGACTCTTGTCCATCGCCATCTGGCTGGCGCGATTGGCACTGCTGACCGAACTGCGCGCCATCATGCCGCCGCCCCGTTGCGCATCCGCCATGGGTGGCACCAGGACCAGCGCAAGCAGGCCCAGGCCCGCGGCGCGCGACAGACGCATCGAAACGTTCATGGCGTGCCTCCTGCCGCGGTCGTCGCGACCGCCGGCGTGGTGTTGAACGGAATCTCGTGCATGTCCTTCGATGGCGAGAACTTGAACGTGCTCGCGCTCACCGATGGCGTCGTATCCCAATGGAGCACCGCCTGGTATTGCGGGTCGCCGACTTCGTAGCGCGTGGTGATCACCATCTTCCGCGGCTGCCCTTCCCTGGTGATCCAGATCTGCCAGTCGACCGCTGACTGGCGGAACAGAACCTGCTGCGTCATCACGCCTTCCACCGGGCTGTCGCCGGCGACCAGGCCAACGCGCACGCCGTCGAGCAAGGTGCCGCCGAAGCCCTGGCGCAGCACATCCACCAGCGGCATCTCCGCGCCCATGTCCAGCAGCTTGGTCACCACGCCGCCAACGGTGTCGGGGGCATTGAACTTCGCGTAGACGTCGGCATCGGGCGCGACCGTCGTGAGCGTGCTGCCGTCGTAGTAGTACTGGCGATGGCGAAGATCGCCGTCGACATCGATGCGGAAACGGTTGGGACGTTGCACGATCATCCGCGTGCGCTCGTTGTGCTGCAGCTTGTAGCCGTAGGGCAGCACCTCGTCGCGCGAAATGTCGGCGTCCACCTGGAACGATTGCAGGCGGGACAGGTACGCCTTCATGCGATCCAGTGCCGCGCGCGCTTCGGGCGAGATGGTGCCCGGTGGCGGCGTCGACGCCGGCGTGGCCGTGTCGTCCTGCGGTGCGGCCGCGCCGAGTTGTGGAAGCATCGCCAACGTGGCGAAAGCCGCCGCGAGCGACGTGGTGCGGAGTGCTTTCATGTCCGATCTCCTTGTGTCGTTGACCCAACCGGCGCTGCCGCCGCCGACGCTCGACTTCGCTAGAACGTGAATCCGTAGCCGACGATCGGGCCGTTGAGCGTCACCCGCGTATCGATATCGCCTTCGCCGAAGTCCGCGTCGAGATAGCGATAGCCGAACACCCACTGGCCGACGTTCATGTGGTACTGCGCGATTGCGCTCGCACTCCATGTGCCATTGGTCGACCCGCTGGAGCCGTCGCCACGCAGGCTGAAGCTCCAGCGGTCATTCGTGCGCCATGTGTAGCGCGCGCCGTAGAGGAAGTCGCTGTAGGTCTTGCTGACCTTCAGCGATCGCGTCTGCAGCGTCGTGTCGGTCGGGATGATCGACGCGGTGAAGTCGGCATCGATGTACCGCAGGCCGCCGATGAGGTCCCAACCGTTGAAACGGTCGTCGCCCGGGCTCCATACCGCCGCCAGGTCAAACAGGCGTGCATCGAGGTCGGTCTCGCTGCGCAGGCGCGGGCGTTCGCGATCCTGCGACAGGCCGAGGAACAGGAAGTCGGTGAGCATGCCGAAGTGGTCGCCCTGCCCTTCGGCATGGATCATCAGCGCGCCGTCGAACTTGTCGAGGACGTCTTCGAACGTGTTGTCGGTGATGACGGAAGCGGACGGCGGCGGCCCGCTGTCGCTGACCTCGGCGTTCACCGACGCGGCCCACACGTAGGGCGTCACGCTGAACGTCCAGGCGTCGCTGTCGCGTGCGATCGCGGCGATCGGTGTACCGGCGACGGACAGCGTCGCGAGGGTGGCGATGGCGTCGCGGATGCGGATCATCGTGCGTCTCCCGTAAGCCCATGGGGCGGTCGAACAAGGTGCGTCGCACCACGACGCATGCATCGCGCCGCCGCGTTCGCGGCGTGCCTGGTGGTCGAACAGGCGTGTGCGGCGCTCACAGCAACATTCCCACGACGCGTTGCACGAGGTCGCCGAACGGAATCACCGTCAGGACCAATGGACTGAACGGCGCGAGGGTGACGATGGCGAGCCGCGCGATCGCGCGCACATCGATCGGTAGCGGGCGCATTTCGGTGACGACCGAACTCGCGTTCGCAAGGTCGGCGAGCGACTGGATGTCGCCGCTGCCCACCAGCGGTTCACCAGGGTTCGTGGCGCCGAGCCACTTGCGCTCGAACTCCGTCACGTAGCGCATCGACAGCGCGCCGTACGCGCGCAGGCCGCGGCGTCGTTCCTGCAGCAATGCCGGAGAGAAGAACGCGAGCGGCGCCACCACCGTGGCGACCAGCACCGCCGCCAGCACGCCGATCTGTCCGCGGTACTCCACCAGCTTGTGGCCGCCGCTGAGCACGCGGCTGGCGATCAGCCCCGACGACACCACGCCTTCGGCGAACAGCAAGGGCGCGAACGCAAGGACGCTTGCGCCGAGAAAGCCGAGGCCGCCCGCGCGGTCGGGATGCAGGGCTTTGAGATCGAGCGGAAGTCGCGAGGTCCGCCACAGGAAAATCCACCAGATGGCGATGCGGAACCACCAGCGCAGCACGATGAACTGGAAGATCGGCACGCTGATGTGGACCAGCCACCACCCTGCGCCGGTCAGCGCGGTACCGACCGGCGTGACGCTCGCGTACCAGGTGTCGATCGGCAGCACGAGCGACCGCGACCACAGCGTCGGCGACAGCGTGAACACCGCGACCAGCAGCACGACTTCGGCGACGACGGAATTGCGCAGCCGACGCGCCGTGTCGATCGCGGCCTCGAAACCGGGAATCGCGGTCGGCGCGATGATCGAACGTTCCCGGAACTGCTCGACGGCGACGCCGATGCGCTGGTGCACCGGAATCTCGGCCAGGATCAGCAGCGGCAACGCGCCGAGAAAGCGCGCATAGGTCTCGATGTCGTGCAGGAACGGCAGGCGTACGCCGGCGAACGCGCGGCCTTCGGCGAGGCTCAGCACCAGCAGCGGCAGCCAGGCCACCAGCGAGATTGTGATCATTCGCCGCACCACGCCACGCAACTGCCCGTCGGCCATGTGCGCGCGGCGCATGAGCTGGTACAGCGGACCACCCACGACCAGCGAAAAGTCCGGCGATTGCGGTGACGGTGTCGAATCCACGACGTGTGCGGACACCGCGCTCACCACGCGCCGACGCCGCGCGCGAAGGCGCAGCGTGCGCGGGCCGCTGTCGGCGCGTCGCGACTCACGCGACACCGATGCGGACCACGCAACGGAAGCCCAGGTGCGACATCGAGGTGTCGACCGGCAATGAAAACCGCGATGCGAATGCGTCGTGCGGCGAGTGCCCCGCCGGACCCGGCCGCGACCCGCCCTTGGTGACGTTGCGCGGCAGCCCGTCGATCGATGCCCCACGAAAACCGTCATCGACGAGCCGATCCAACGCGCGGCGCGGCACGGTGCACGCAGCGCGTGGATCGACCCGGGACCGAAGCGCGTCGCGGTCGCACGTCCATTCCCAGACGTTGCCGAGCATGTCGTAGAGGCCGAACGCGTTGGCCGCGCCCTCGCCCACCGCGGCGGTGTCGATGCGGTGTTCGTCGGGCAGTCCGCACCAGCGACGATGATCGACCCACGAACCCGCCGACGTGCGCACATCGCGCAGGCGCTCGCTCGACCAGCCTTCTTCCGTATCGTCTTCGCCGCCGCGCGCGGCGCGTTCCCATTCGGCTTCCGACGGTAGCGTCTTGCCCGCCCATTCGGCATAGGCCTCGGCATCGTCGAGCGTGACGTGCACGACAGGATGCTCGTCGAGGCCTTCGATCGAACTCGTCGGGCCGCGCGGATGCTTCCAGTCCGCGCCGGCCACCAGGCGCCAGGGCGACGCGATGCCGTGCAGTGTTTCGTCGAGGATGCAGACGGCGGACGCCGGATAGAGTTCACCGGCGGCCGCACGCGGATGCATGGTCGCGTCGAGCCCGCGCTCGCACTGCGTCACGTAGTGCGTACTGTCGACGAAGCGCGCGAACTGCGCGTTGGTGACCGGCGTCGCGTCCATCCAGAAGCCGGCGATGCCGACGTAGCGCGCGGGCATTTCGCCGGGACACGGATGGTCCGCGCCCATGCGGAACACGCCGCCCGGCACCCATGCCATTCCAGGCGTTGCGGCGGGTGGCAGCCAGCTGCCGATGTCGCGGTGGGTGATGATGCTCATGCCGTGCCTCGTCGCGTTCGGCGGCCGCGCAGACGCATGCGCGAGTCGCGATGACGGTGGAATCGCCCCGCCCGATCGAACGTCGGCTCGTGGGCTGCACGATGGCGTCGCATCGCCGACGCCGCCGCGCTGCACGTCATTGCCGCTTGCGGCCGTGCATCGCACGCAGGTGTCGCCCACCGGGTATCGGCGGTATCGACAACAGGTGGCGGCGCGCGTTGCGCAACGACATTCATGACCGCGCTCCTCGGGCCGCGGATTCCACTCGTGGCCGAGTCTGCGCGTGCGTCAAAACAGCGAGAATTGGACCTCGGTGAACCCGCCGATGCCCTTCAGGGCATGCGCTCGCCGGCCGTCAGGCGCGTCACCATCGCCAGCAGCGTCCGGCCTTCGAACGGTTTCATGAGGTAGGCCGCGTGGATGCGGTCGGCCTGCTCGCGCACGGACGGCGCGTCATGCGCGGTGATGATCACCCACGGCGCCATCGGCCCGCGCAGGGCCAGGTCGCGGTACAGCTCGAACGCCGACACGCCAGGAAGGCGGACGTCGCAAATGCAGCAGAGGCTGGACGACCGCCACGGCGAACCGTGCAGGTCGCCCAGCAGCGACTCGGCGGAATCGAACGCCCGGACGGTGAAACCCGAGCCCGACAACACGCGTTGCAGCGCCTGTCGCATGGGCCCATCGTCTTCCACCAGGACGATTTCCTGCTCCATCTGCACGATAGCGGCCCAGGTGTCGCCCATAAGCGCCACGTCGAAGTTCATGGATGGTCGACGCCGCGACGGGCCGCATGTAAGTGGTCGTTGGGGAACGCACGTTGCCCCTGAGGGCACGCTGGCGGGTACGACGCGCAGTCGCGCGCGCCGGGCATTGCCCGGCGCGTCGATGACTTCGATGTGACGCGAGCTCAGCTGGCGAGCGCGGTGATTTCCGCATGCGTGCGCGGAGGCGCGTCGAGCGCCAGCTCTTCCGCTTCCAGATGCACCGCGAGCTGGACGAGTTCGGCAACGGTGCGAACGCCCATCTTCTCCATCACGCGTGCGCGATGCGCCTTGACAGTGCGTTCGCACATGCTCAGCGAATCGGCGATCTGCTTGTTGAGACGGCCAGCGATCACCTGGTCGAACACGGCGTGCTCGCGCGGCGTGAGCGAGCCCAACCGGTTGCGGCTCTGCTGCAGGTGGTTGCGATGCTGGCGACGCTGTTCGTCGTATTCGAGCGCGTTCCTGATCGCGTTTAGCAGCGTTTCCTTCTCGACCGGTTTCGTGAGGAAGTCGACCGCGCCATGGCGGATCGCCTGCACGCTGGTCGGGATATCGCCAAAGGCCGTCAGGAAGATGATCGGCGGCGCGTCGTCGCGTCGCGACAGCGAACGCTGCAGGTCGAGCCCGCTCGGGCCCGGCATGCGGATGTCCAGCAGCAGGCATCCGGGCGCGTCCATCGGCGGCCACGCCAGCAGGAAATCACCGGCCGACGAGTACTGGCGGACGTCGAACTCGAGTGCGCTCAGCAGGCGTCCCAGCGCATCGCGCATGGAGTCGTCGTCGTCGACGATGTGGATTACGGGAGCGATACCCATGTCGTGCCTCCATCCGCTTCAATGCGGGACTTCGTTCCTTCGAGAAACAACCGGATCACCAGCTGAAGGTAGGCCTAATTTTCGGCATGGTGAAGCGGTGAAGATGCGCGTGCCGACCGACGGTCTTTTCACGCGCGATAGGGCCGGAAAAGCGGCTGAAACCGGACTGTCACAATCACATTGCGTAGGGCGGAAACGTCACGCGGAAGGTGGCGCCGCCGCGGTTGTTGTTCTCCGCGCGGATCGAGCCACCGTGTGCCTCGGCGATGGACCGGGAAATCGAAAGCCCCAGCCCCATGCCGTGCGCCTTGCTGCTGTAGAACGAATCGAACAGGTGGGCGAGCCGCGATTCGGGAATGCCGCAGCCCGCGTCCGACACCTGGAACTGCACCTGCCCGCCTTCGAGCGTTCGCACGTCGAGTAGAACCGCCGGCCGCGATGCGCTGAGATCGCCGGATGCGAACCGCGCTTCCACCGCGTCCATCGCGTTGATGAGCAGGTTGAGCAGCATCTGCTGCAGGTAGAGTGCGTCGCCCTGCAGGAGCGCGGGATCGCGCGCCATCGACATTTCCACCGGGATGCCGCGTCCGCGGACGTCCGGCTCTAGCAGGCGCACCGTTTCGCCTGCGAGCGCATTGGCATCGATGCGCACGAAACTGATCTTGCGTTGCCTCGCAAGCGTGCGGACGTTGCGGATGACGCCGCCGGCGCGCAGGCCGTCGCGGCGGATGTCACGCAGGATCTGGCGGATGTCGTCGAGCGGCGGGGTCGGCCGTTCGAGCAGGATTTCGGCCGCGTCGGTATTGCTGAGGATCGCGCCGAGCGGCTGGTTGATCTCGTGCGCGATCGACGCGGTCAGCTCGCCGACGACGGCAAGGCGTGGCGCACCCGCCGCATCGTCGCGACGCCCGTGCCCGGGATCGCGCCCCGCCGCCCAGGTCCGCCACACGCTCAGCGCGAGTGCAAGCAATGCGGGCCCGCTCATTCCGCGCGTGATGAGCACCGCCGTCTTGTGATCGCTGTGCGACCACGCGGCGATCAGCAGCACGGAGATGGCGAACGCGAGGCAGGTCATGCCCAGCCATGCGTCGCGCGACAGCTCCAACCGGACCGGTCGACGCAGGTACAGCACCCCGCCGGCGACCAGCCATGCGAGTAGCAGCACCAGAGCAGTGACCGCTTCGATCATCGGGGGAGCATCCATGTGATCCGGGTGGCGCTGGTACGGGCGGCGTCCTGCCGCCCCAACCCCCGGTCGAGCGGTGAGGGTACGCGTGTGCGACGAACCTGAATAGGCGTCCGGATGGACGGTTGACCCGAAATCGAACAGCTGAGATGCCGACCCCGAACGTCACGACTTGCCTTGCGTGGCCGCCCGGCGCGATGGGTCCGCCCTCGCGCCGCGAACGAACGGTCCGCCGCGCTGCGAGTGCATCACAGCATTTGTTACGTTGCTGTCTGTGCCTGGACGATGCGTGCGGGCACGCGCGTCCACCTGACTTCGGTGGTCGGCGCGCGCGCGATGGCGTGCATCCCGCGACGCACTGCCCGCTTGCGATGACGTCGTGAGTTCCGACGGA
Organism: Lysobacter claricitrinus; assembly: GCF_045866565.1. Taxonomy (NCBI): domain Bacteria; kingdom Pseudomonadati; phylum Pseudomonadota; class Gammaproteobacteria; order Lysobacterales; family Lysobacteraceae; genus Lysobacter; species Lysobacter claricitrinus. The sequence continues at coordinate 889,301 of NZ_BAAFZV010000002.1, forward strand.
CCAAAAAAAGGCGCCGTCATCGACGGCGCCTTCGTTCCCTCACCCGATCTGTCGATCAGCGACCGTCGTGGTCGGCGTCGCCCGGCAGGATGCGCTCGACGCCGTGCCAGGCGTCCTTCACTGCGCCCTTGGCATCGGCCCAAGCGAGGCGCGACGTGCCCTTCGCCGAATCCCAGCCACGCTCGAGTTCGCTTTCGGTCGCGGCATCCCAATTCGCGTTCTTCGCCTGGCTGCGCGCATACGTGCCGTAGCGATACGCCGGCTTGTAGTCGTCGAAGCTGTAGCCGGACTTGTAGTAGTCGGCCTGGTTGAAGCGGTTCTCGTAATAGCGATCGGTGGCATCGTAGGTCTTGTAGGTGCGATCGCTGCGGTCCCACGCGTCGCGCACGGCGTCGCGCGCCTTGTCCCACGCCAGGCGCGATTCGCCCTTGGCGTTGTCCCAGCCCGACTGCAGGCGGTTTTCCGCGCGATCCCACGCTTCGCCGCTATTCGCGTTGCGCGCTTCGGTGCCGTAGCGGTAGGCCGGCGCGTAGTCGCGGTCGTAGTCGAGCTTGCTGTCGTAGTACGGACGGGTCGTGGCATCGCTTCGCCACGCTTCCGTCTCGCCGGTCGGATCCACGCGTTCGGCGGCCGAATGGCCGACGGCCGCGCCCGCGACGGTGCCGATCGCGCCGCCGACCAGCGTGCCGATCGGGCCGAACGCGCTGCCGATGGCCGCACCGACGGCCGCACCGCCGACTCCGCCGACGCCCGTCCCGACCGGGTGCGAGCCCGGCGCGCCGGAGATCGGATCGCGATTCATATCGGTCGTGTCGTTGTTCTTGTTCGCCATGGTGAAGCTCCGTGCGGAAGGAACTTCGACTCTGGCCGCGCGCGTGTGTAGCGCCGGTCCAAGCGGCCGTTGTCCGTACCTTTGGCGTTCAGGCCGCATCGACAGGCACAATTCGCAGGCCGAATGGACTGACGCAATGACCGAATTCATCCCGCCCGGAACGCGATTCGCCGAGCTGCCCTCGCCCTTCCCTACCCGTCGCGACGGTGCGCTGCACGGCGCGCGCATGGCGTACGAGACGTGGGGCCGGCTCGACAACGACGGCGGCAACGCGATCCTGATCGTGACCGGGCTGTCGCCGGACGCGCACGCGGCGTCTAACGACGCCGACCCGTCGCCCGGCTGGTGGGAGGCCATGCTCGGCCCGGGCAAGCCGATCGATACCGATCGATGGTTCGTCGTCTGCGTCAACACGCTGGGCAGCTGCAAGGGTTCGACCGGCCCCGCGTCGATCAACCCCGATACCGGCGAGCTCTACCGTCTCGATTTCCCGCCGTTGTCCGTCGAAGACTGCGCCGACGCCGCCGCGCACGTGGTGCGCGCGCTGGGCGTGGTGCAACTGGCCTGCGTCATCGGCAACTCGATGGGCGGGATGGTCGCGCTCGCGTTCCTGCTGCGGCATCCGGGCATGGCGCGCAACCACATCAACATCTCCGGCGCGGCGCGCGCGCTGCCGTTCTCCATCGCGATCCGTTCGCTGCAGCGCGAGGCCATCCGGCTCGACCCCAGCTGGAACAACGGCCGCTACGACGATGCGAGCTACCCCGAATCGGGCATGCGCATGGCGCGCAAGCTCGGCGTCATCACCTATCGCTCGGCGCTGGAATGGGACGGCCGCTTCGGCCGCGTGCGGCTGGATTCGGATCGCCAGGACGACGACCCGTTCGGTCTCGAGTTCGAGGTCGAGAGCTATCTGGAAGCGCACGCGCGTCGCTTCGTGCGCCGCTTCGATCCCAACTGCTACCTCTACCTCAGCCGCGCGATGGACTGGTTCGACATCGGCGATTGCTGCGGCGAGACCTGCAGCGAGACACGGAGCGACACCCGCGCGGCGCTGGCGTCGATCAAGCTCGACAAGGCGCTGGTGATCGGCGTCCACACCGACATCCTGTTCCCACTGCAGCAACAGGAAGAGATCGCGGCCGGGCTCGGCGCCGGCGGGGTCGACGCACGCTTCGTTCCGTTGGAGTCGCCGCAGGGCCACGACGCATTCCTGGTCGATTTCGAACGCTTCGGGCCGGCGATCCGCGGATTCCTCGACGCGCTCGAGCCGGTCCGCGGCACGGGAGCTAGAATCAGCGGATGAACGCCGCCGCCGCACTGCCCGACATCCCCTTCCCCGGCCACGACAAGATGATCGCGGCACTCGACGCCGCGGTCTGCGCGGGCGACCCGCAGGCGGTGACTCGCGCGGTTCGGCAGACGCTGTGCGACCTGATCCGCGATCGCGACGTGCATCTGCCCGCCTGCGTCTACGAACCGATCACCGACCACTACGCGCGCCGCGAGCTGTATCGCAGCCCGATCCATGGCTACAGCGTCGTCGCGATGACGTGGGGGCCCGGCCAGGGCACGCCGGTGCACGATCACTCGGGCCTGTGGTGCGTCGAAGGCGTCTGGGATGGCGAGCTGGAGATCACGCAGTACGAACTTCTCGAACGCGACGGCGAACGCTTCCGCTTCCGTCCCGCCGGCGGCATCCAGGCCGGCCCCGGCAGTGCCGGCAGCCTGATCCCGCCGCACGAGTACCACACGATCCGCAACGCCAGCGACGACCGCGTCGCCGTGTCGCTGCACATCTACAAGGCCGAGATGCAGTGCTGTTCGATGTTCGCGCCGCAGGCCGAACACGAGTGGTATGCACGCGGCGACCGCACGCTGAGCACCGACGAGGCCTGCTGAGCGTGTGGCATGACTTCCTGCTGGCGTCGGTGCACCACGTGCTGGTGGTGGCCCTCGTGGCCATGCTCGCGGGGCAGATGACGCTGCTGCGCAACGCGCCCGACGCCGCCACCGTTCAGCGCCTGTCGCGCCTCGACCGCGGCTACGGCACGACCGCGGGCCTGCTGCTCGTCGTCGGCCTGCTGCGCGTCTTCCACGGTATCAAGGGCGAAGACTTCTACCTGCACAACCCGTGGTTCCACGCGAAGCTCGGCGCGTTCCTGCTGGCCGCGCTGATTTCGATCGTGCCCACCATCGTGTTCGCGCGGTGGCGCAAGGCGTCGTCCACCGATGCCGCATGGCGGCCCGACGACGCGACGTGGTCGCGTGCGCGCCTGCTGGTGCGCGTGCAGCTTGCGCTGGTTCTCGTGATCGTGATCGCAGCCGCCGGCATGGCGCGCTACGGCGGACTCTGATCCGCCGCTATACTTCGCGTCCGCGCCGGAATGGCGGAATCGGTAGACGCAGCGGACTCAAAATCCGCCGCCCTTAAAAGCGTGTGGGTTCGAGTCCCACTTCCGGCACCAGACATCGCAACGGGCCAGGCCTTCGGACCTGGCCCGTTCGCGTTTTGGAGATGAGCTCGCCGCGCCGTTCGCACGGTCGCGTCCGCACGCCGCGGCGCCCGCTGTCCGAACAGGCGACGGGAATGCCCCTCGGGACAATGTCGGCCGGCAAGGCCCGCTGCGATGCTCTCAACAGCCGCGATCGTCGCGGCGCCATGGCCGGTGCGCGCCCTGCGCCGCCGGCGTCGAGGGCCGACGCATGTCCGACCGGATGGGCGACCTGGGCACCGTTCAGGCGCTACTCGATCGACTGGTGAAGCAACGCCTGCCGCGCCTGACGGACATCAAGACGCGCGTGGATGCGGGCGCGCGCCTGAGCGAGATCGACATCGCGTTCCTGCACGCTGCGCTCGTCGACGCGCAGGAAACAGCACCCTATGTCGCGCGCCATCCGGAGCTGCACGCGCTCGGCGTTCGCATCGGCGCGCTGTACGCCGACATCATCCGGGTGGCGACCGAGAACGAGACCCGTGCGTGAGACCCGCGTTCGCTGCCGCGGCATCGCGATCGACGCTGCGCGCGGACGTGGTGGCCGGGCTGACGACCGCCGCGGTCGTGATCCCGAAGGCGATGGCCTACGCGACCATCGCGGGACTGCCGATCGAAGTCGGCCTGTACACCGCGTTCGTGCCGATGCTGGTCTATGCGTGGCTCGGCACCTCGCGCCCGTTATCGGTCAGCACGACGACGACGATCGCGATCCTCACCGGCGCGGAGCTCTCGCAAGTGGTGCCGGATGCGAACGCGGCGGGCCTGCTCGCCGCGACGTCGATGCTGACGATCCTCGTCGGCGCGTTCCTGCTGCTCGCGTGGATCGCGCGGCTGGGTTTCGTCGCGGACTTCATCTCGACGCCGGTGCTGGTCGGCTTCAAGGCGGGCATCGGCGTGGTGATCGTCGTCGATCAGCTGCCGAAGATCCTCGGCATCCACTTCGACAAGGGCAGCTTCCTGCACAACGCTGCGGAGGTCGCACGCGGTGTGGGACATCTGTCGTGGCCGACGTTGATGGTGGGCGCCGGGGTGATCGTCGCGCTCGCGGTGATGGAACGCTTGCGGCCGCGTTGGCCCGCGCCGCTCATTGCCATTGCGGCCGCCATCGCAGGCGCGGGGCTGCTCGGCTGGCAGGCGTTCGGTATCGAGGTCGTCGGCGCCGTGCCGCAGCGATTGCCTGCGTTGACCATGCCCGCGTTGTCACTCGCGCTGGAGCTTTGGCCGGCCGCGGCCGGCATCGCGCTGATGAGCTTCACTGAAACGATCGCCGTCGGTCGCGCCTTCCAGGCCAACGACGAACCGGTGCCGACGGCGAATCGCGAGTTGCTCGCGACCGGCGTCGGCAACGTCGCCGGCGCGTTTTTCGGCGCGATGCCATCGGGTGGCGGCATGTCGCAAACCGCGGTCAATCGCCGCTCGGGCGCGCGTACGCAGCTGTCGTGCGTCGTCACCGCCGCAACGGCGGTGGTGACGATGCTCGTGCTCGCACCGATGATCGGGTTGCTGCCGCAGGCCGCGCTCGCAGGCGTCGTCATCTTCTATTCGATCGGACTGGTCAGCCCGGCCGATTTCCGCGACATCCTGCGCATCCGCCGCACGGAAGCCGTATGGGTGATCGTCGCGTTCGCTGGCGTGATGCTGCTCGGAACGCTCAAGGGCATCCTCGTCGCGATCGTGGTGTCGCTGGTCGCGCTCGCGCAGCAGACCGCGGATCCGCCGGTACGCGTGCTCGTTCGCAAGCGCGGCACCGACGTGTTCCGCCCGCGCAGCGACGACCATCCCGATGACGAGGACATCCCGGGACTGCTGATCCTGCGCCCCGAAGGGCGGTTGTTCTTCCTCAACGCCGAGCGCGTCGCCACGCGCATTCGCCCGCTGATCGCGCAGGCGCGGCCGCGATTCGTCGTGTTCGACCTGTCGGCGGTGTTCGACCTCGAGTACTCGGCGCTCAAGGCGTTCATCGATGCGGAGGCGCGATCGCGCCGTGCCGGCGTGCTGCTCGCACTGGCCGGGCTGAATCCCGAGGTGCTTGAAGCCGTGCGGCGTTCGCCGCTCGACGAACACATCGGTCACGAGCACATGTTCTTCAACGTGGAAATGGCGGTGGAACGCCTGCAGCAGGAGCTGGCGACCGCTCCCCTGCCCGCGCAGCCGCTGGAGGCTTCGACATGAAAGACGACACCCACGCAGACGCGGACCACGACGACACCCCGAGCGGCAACGGCAACGGCAAGCGCAAGAACGGCGGCCCGAGTGGCGGCGTGCGCGAAAAGATGAAGCGCCGCGAATACGAAGCGGCGCTCGAACCGCTGCAGGAAGAACTCGTCAAGCTGCAGCAGTGGGTGGTGGCGAAGCAGAAGAAGGTCTGCATCGTGCTCGAAGGGCGCGACACCGCCGGCAAGGGCGGCACGATCAAGGCGATCACCGAACGCGTCAGCCCGCGCATTTTCCGCGTCGCCGCGCTGCCCACGCCCACCGAGCGCGAGCGCACGCAGATGTACATGCAGCGCTACGTCGCGCATTTCCCGGCCGGTGGCGAGATCGTGATCTTCGATCGCAGCTGGTACAACCGCGCCGGCGTGGAACTCGTCATGGGGTTCGCGACCGAAGCGCAGGTGCGCAAATTCCTCGCCACCGCGCCGCTGGTGGAGAAGACGATGGTCGCCTCCGGCATGTACCTGCTGAAGTACTGGCTCGAGGTCTCCGAAGAGGAGCAGATCGAACGCCTGCAGTCGCGTGCCACCGATGGGCGCAAGTTGTGGAAGCTGTCGCCCATGGATCTCAAGTCGTACGGGCGCTGGTACGACTACTCGCGCGCGCGCGACGCCATGTTCGAAGCCACCGACACCGAGCACGCTCCCTGGTACGTCGCCAACACGAACGACAAACGCCGCGGCCGCCTCAACATCATCCGCCACCTGCTCGACCACATTCCGTACGAAGAGATGGAACGCGAGAAGGTGCATTTCCCGAAGCGGCAGAAGCGCGGCGACTATGTCGAATCGAAGCATCCGCTGCACTTCATCGAGCAGAGGTACTGAAGCACGGGCGATCACGTGAAACCGGCCGTCGGTGCTACCCGATTCGTCACTTGCCAATTATTTCCACGTTGAAATAATCGGCCGATGTCCACCCCGCGCCCTCGCCGTCCCGGCCGACGCCCCGTCGCAGACGACACCGACCTGCGTGCGCGCCTGCTCGATGCCGCAGTCGAGGCGTATTCACGCTCCGGCGTCGCAGGCACCACCAATCGCGCTCTGGCGCGCGCTGCAGGCGTCAATCCGGCGCTGGTCAGCTACTACTTCGGCGACCAGCTGCCGGCCACCGTCGCGCAGGAACGCATTCTTCCCGCGATGGGCGAACTGATCGCAGCGATGGGCGAGCCCCCCGAAGCCGCGCTCGGCCTGGCGACGCGGTTCGTCGACGCGGTCTACGCCGTGATCGCCCGGCATCCGTGGCTGCCGGGCCTGTGGGTGCGCGAGGTGCTGGTCGACGGCGGCGCGTTCCGCCACATCGTGTTCGAACGCGCCGACGCCGTACCGCGCGTCGTGGCCGCCCGCTTCGCGCAGGCGCAACAGGCAGGCGGGCTGGCCGAAGGCATCGAGCCACGATTGGTCGTCGTGTCGCTGGTCGGGCTCACGCTGTTCACCGCCGCCAGCGCGCCGATCTGGCGCCGGGTATTCGACGCCGATGACCTCGGCGTCGACGCCATGCGTCGCCATGCCCATGCCCTGCTCGCCCATGGCCTCGCGCCCGCCGGAGCTTCGCGATGAAGACGTTCGCCTGCCTCGCCTGCGCGCTCGCGCTCGCCATCTCCGGCTGCAAGCGCGACAACGACGAGGCGCTCGGAACTCTCGAATACGACCGCGTGACGCTGCCCGCGCCGTTGTCCGAACCGATCGTGTCGATCGAGGTCCGCGAGGGCCAGCACGTCGCCGCGGGCCAGGTGCTGCTGCGCTTCGACACGGCGCGCAGCCGCGCGCAGGTGGAGGCGTCGATCGCCGATACCGAACGCCAGCGCGCGGCGTTGTCGGAGCTGCAGACCGGCCCGCGCCGGGAGCAGATCGAACAGGCGCGCTCACGCGTGTCGGCGGCCGAAGCGCTGGTGCGCGACACGACCGCGTATGCAGCACGGCTCGGCCCGCTCCTCAAGCGCCACTTCGTGACGCCAGCCGACTACGACCAGGCCGTCGCCGCGCGCGATGCGGCCGTCGGCGAAGCAAACGCCGCGCATGCCGCGCTCGACGAACTCGAACATGGCACGCGCATCGAACAGATCGCGCAGGGCGAAGCGGCGGTCGCCGCTGCAAAGGCGCAGGTCGAGGGCCAACGCGTCACGTTGCAGCGCCTCGAAGTCACCGCGCCGCGCGCCGGCGTGGTCGACAGCCTGCCGTTCAAGCTCGGCGACCAGCCCGCTGCCGGCGCACCTGCGGCGATCCTGCTCACCGGCGACGCGCCGTACGCGCGCATCTACATCCCCGCGCACCTGCGCAGCAACGTGCATGTCGGCACCAGCGCCACCGCCTACGTCGACGGCCATGCGCCGGTGCACGGACGCGTGCGCATGATCCGCAGCGAGCCGGTGTTCACGCCGTACTACGCGCTGGTGGGCGACGACGCCTCCCGACTGAGCTGGCTCGCCGAAGTCACGCTGGACCCGAAGCCGGCCGCCGGGCTCGCGTCCGGCCTGCCGGTGCGCGTGCGATTCGATGAGTGACGACGTCGCGATCCGCACGCACGGCCTGACGCGTCGCTTCGGCGAGCTCGTAGCCGTCGACCACGTCGATCTCGTCGTGCCGCGCGGGCGCGTCTACGGCTTTCTCGGGCCGAACGGATCGGGCAAGTCGACCACCATCCGCATGCTGTGCGGCCTGCTGACGCCGACGTCGGGTGATATAAGCGTGCTCGACCTGCAGATCCCGCGACAGGCCGAAGAACTGCGCAAGCACATCGGCTACATGACGCAGCGCTTCTCGCTGTTCGACGACCTGTCGGTCCGCGAGAACCTCGAATTCATGGCGGCGATCCAGGGCGTTTCGCGCGAGCGCAGCGGCGCGCGCGTCGACGAGCTACTCGAGCGCTACCACCTCGACGACCGCCGGAAACAGCTCGCCGGCACCCTCAGCGGCGGCCAGAAACAACGCCTCGCGCTTGCCGCGGCCGTCGTGCACGAACCCGAGCTTTTGTTCCTCGACGAACCGACCAGCGCGGTGGACCCCGAGTCGCGCCGTGATTTCTGGGATGCGCTGTTCGACCTTGCCGATCGCGGCACCACGCTGCTGGTCTCGACGCACTACATGGACGAGGCCGAACGCTGCCATCGCCTCGCCATTCTCGATCGCGGCGCGCTGGTTGCCGACGGCACGCCGGACGATCTCGCCGCGGCACTCGAAGGACGCACCTTCGTCGTCGAGACGGACGACCCGCGTGGTGTTCGCAACGCACTCGACGGGCGCCCGGCCGTGCTCAGCGCCGCGCAGATCGGTCACGTGCTGCGCGTGCTGACCCGAAGCCCGGACGACGCCGCGGACATCGACACCGCGCTGCGCGGCGCGAGTGTTACAGGCACGGTGCACGCCGTTCCACCGAACCTCGAGGATGTGTTCGTCGCCGCCACGCGCGACCGAAAGCGCGAGGATGCGCCGGCATGAACATGCGGCGGCTGTTCGCGATCGTGCTCAAGGAACTGCGGCAGTTGCGGCGCGATCGCATCACGCTCGCGATGATCGCCGGCATCCCGATCCTCCAGCTCGTGCTGTTCGGCTACGCGATCAACCTCAACCTTCGCGGCCTCGCAACGGGCGTCTGCGACCAGGCCGGGACGTCGAACTCGCGACTCGTCGTGATGGACATGGTGGCGACCGGTGTCGTCGCGCCGACCCGCGTGGTATCGACCCCGGACCAGTTGATGACATTGCTTCGCCGCGGCGAGATCGACGTCGGCATCGTGGTTCCCACCGACTTCGAACGCCGCCGCAGCGAGCATCGCGAGGCCGTGCAGGTGCTGGTCGACGGCAGCGACACCGCGGTGCAGGCCGCCGCCGCGCAGCTCGCGCAGATGCCACTCGATGACACGCAGCGAAGTGCGCTTCCGCGCGAGATGCCGATCGGCGTCGTCGCGTTCTACAACCCGGAGCGGCGTTCGGCGGTCAACATCGTGCCCGGGCTGGTCGGCGTGATCCTGACGATGACGATGGTGCTGTTCACCGGCGTCGCCATCGTGCGCGAGCGCGAACGCGGCAACATGGAACTGCTGATCGCGACGCCCCTGTCGCGAAGCGAATTGATGGTCGGCAAGGTGCTGCCGTACGCGGCGATCGGCCTGGTGCAGACCACGTTCGTGCTCGCACTGGGCGTCTGGCTGTTCAAGGTGCCGGTGCGCGGCAGCGTGCTGGACGTCTACCTTGCCGCCACGCTGCTGATCCTCGCGAACCTCGCGCTGGGCCTGCTGATATCGACACGCGCGCGCTCGCAGTTCCAGGCGATGCAGATGACGTTCTTCGTGTTCCTGCCGTCGATCCTGCTGTCGGGCTTCATGTTCCCGTTTTCGGGCATGCCGCGCGTAGCGCAGTGGTTGGCGGAGGTCCTGCCGCTCACACACTTCATCCGCATCATCCGCGGCGTCATGTTGCGCGGCGCCACGTTGTTCGAACTCTGGCCCGATGCGCTCGCGCTGGTCGCGTTCACCGCGGTGCTGTTGAGCGTCGCGATCCTGCGCTTCAACAAGCAACTGGAGTGACGCGGCCCGCGGGGGTGCGACGATCTACGGCGCGCCGCGCGTCATGCTGTCCGGCGTGCTCGCCACGTCGAGGCCGCATGCGCAGATGACGCGTTCCGATACCGCGGCGTGGTCGAACTCGGCGATGCGCGCGATGAATTCGTCGTGCCCGGCGGTTGCGTGCTGGTGACTGCACGGCGACGCACCGTCGGCATGCCGTTCGACGACGATCGCCGTCGTCGCATCGGCCTTCGCCATGTCGTCGGGAGTCCGCACAGGTCGCCTCGCGTCGCGCCGCACCGCGCGGCGTTCCGACCGTAGGCGCGGCGGGGTCAAGGCAGGGTGCAGGCGCTAGACGGTCGCGTGCCCGGTGGCGAGGCGGATCAGCTGCTCGCCGGTGTCGCGCCGGACCACCGCGTACGACTGCCGGTCGATGTCGGCCAGCACGCGGTGCCAGATCGGGTCGTCGATCGGGCAATCGACATCGAAGCGTGCGACGAGGGCCAGCGGCCCGTGCCGGCCCTGCGCGTCGCGCGAAGCCACAAGGCAATCCGGGACGAGCACGTAAGCGCCGTCCGGTCGACGATAAGCCTTGAACTCCACGCCGCCTCCATGTCGCGTTGCGCGACGCAGCAGCCCCTCGACCGAAATTACGCGCGGGCTGTTACTGCCGCACGACCGCTCGTCGGCGTCAGCGGCGGCCGGGCCATGGCGCGGGCCACGGCCACCAGCCCCGACCGGTCGCGGCGAAGCGGTCGGCGGCGCGCTCGAACCGGTTGCGCACGCCCACGCCGCCGCACGCGAGATAGACCGGCAGGAACAGCGGACCGAGCACGAGGTACTGGTAGACGTGCGCGCGCTCGTGCAACGCCAGCGACACCGCTGGTTCGGCGCCCCAGCCCGCGGCGTGCGCGTATGTGGCGCAGGAAACGTCGAGGTCGTCGCCCGTATGCAGGATCACGTTGCCGATGGTGATGGCCCCGCCCGGACCCCAGGGCCAGCGATGGAACACGCAGGCGAGATCACGTCGGCGCAGCGTCGGCCGCGCGCCGAAGGCCATGCCCACGGCACCCAATAGCAGGCCGACAAGCGTGTTCGGAAGCGCCCAGATCACGCCGGGCACGACGGCGATCATCGGCAAAGGCAGGGGCTCGACCGCGACGGCGTGCGACGACGCGCGTACCGGCCCGCGCACGCCCTCGGCGGTTTTCGCGGGACGCGCCATCGCGCGGTCAGGTGCCCTCTTCGGGCATCACCAGCCAGGCGATCAGGTAGACGAGGATGCCCGGGAACGCGGCCGACAGGCACGACACCAGCACGTAGATCACGCGCAGCAGCGTCGCGTTCCAGCCGTAATGCCGCGCAATGCCGCCGATCACGCCGGCGATCATTCGGTCATGTCGGGAACGGAAGAAGCCGGTCGTGGTCGCCATCGCAAACCCCTGTGGATGCGAAGAAGTCTAGCGCTCGCGCGTGAGCGAGCTGTAGCCGCTTACCAGCGCGACGGACGCGTCAGCGGCGGCGCTTCGCGCTGGCGGTCGTAGGCGCGCAGCTCGTCGCGGATGTGCGCGATGCGCTGCCGCGCGATCGCATTGCGCTGCTCGTCCAGCACGACGCCGTCGAGAAGCTCGGCCATGCGTTGCGCGGTCGGCAGCATGGTGTCCCATGCATCGAGCGCGGCGACCGGCGCCGGCAGCGTCAGGAAGAACGCGATCGCGGGCGTCTGCAGCTCCTGGATGTTCGCCATGTCGAAGCTGCCGGGCTTCATGATGTTGGCGACGCTGAACACCGGGCCGCGCTCGGGATGGTTCTCGATCAGGCGGTGGAACACGCCCATATGGCCGTAGACCAGCCCCGCGCGTTCGGCCGCGACGACGATGTCCGAACCGCTCAGCGACTGCCCGGCGCGCGCGGCCAGATACAGCGTCACGATCTTGTCGAACTCGTCGGTGGTGCGCTTGCCGAGGTCATCCTTCGGCGTCGACGCCGTATGCGAGTCGAGGTCGAGCGATTCCTGCGTCGGCTCGATATCGGGGTCGCCCTCGCCGAGTTCCGCCGCGAGCTGCTCGCCCAGCGTCGGCTCGACGCGTCGGCCATCGCCATCGCGCGGGACGCGGCGTCCCTGCCCCGGCTTCTTCGGTCGCCCGAAGAAGACGATCGCCGCGATCAGTACAACGCCCGCGACGAGGATCCAGATCCGCAGCATCGCCATGTCCGACATGCAGTGCTCCGAGGTTCGGTCAGGCCGCGCCGGCCAGGCGCGCGGCTTCGGCGAGGTCGACGGACACGAGGCGGCTGACGCCCGGCTCGCGCATGGTGACGCCCATGAGCTGTTTCGCCGCTTCCATCGTGACCTTGTTGTGGGTGACGAACAGGAACTGTACCTGCTCGCTCATCTCGTTGACCATCGCCGTGAAACGGCCGACGTTCGCTTCGTCGAGCGGTGCGTCCACCTCGTCCAACAGGCAGAACGGCGCCGGATTCAGGCGGAAGATCGCGAACACCAGCGCGACCGCGGTCATCGCCTTCTCGCCACCCGACAGCAGCGAAATGTTCGACACGCGCTTGCCCGGCGGGCGCGCCATGATCGAGACGCCGGTGTCGAGCAGGTCTTCGCCGGTGAGTTCCAGGTAGGCGTGGCCGCCGCCGAACAGGCGCGGATACAGCTCCTGGATGCCGGAGTTGACGCGGTCGAACGTGTCCTTGAACCGGCCACGCGTCTCGCGATCGATCTTGCGGATGGCTTCTTCCAGCGTTTCGAGCGCGGTAGTGAGGTCGGTGTTCTGCGCGTCGAGGTAGTCCTTGCGCTGTGCGGCCTCGGCGTGTTCGGCGATGGCGGCGAGATTGACCGGTTCGAGTCGACGAAGCTTGCCGTCGAGTTCGGCGACCGTGCGTTCCCACGCCTGCGGCTCCATCTCGTCGGTCAGCGTCGCGGTGACTTCCTCGAGCGAGAACCCCGCTTCGACCACGCCTTCGGACAGCTGCTCGGCCTTGAGCGCCAGCGCCTGCAGCTCCAGGCGACGCTGGCCAATGGCTTCGCGTTGCTGCAACGACTGCTCGTCGCGCTGCTGGCGGATCAACTCGTGCCCGCGCAGTTCGTGGTCGATGCCGTCGACCGCCGTGCGCGCGGCGGTGAGCTTCTGCTCGGCGAGCACGCGCTGCTCGAGCGCGACCTGGCGCTGCGTTTCCAGATCGCGCACCGGCGCGTCGCCGTCGGCGAGCTGCTCGGCGAGCTCGCCCAGCCGCGAGTCGAGTTGCCCGCGCTGGCCGGACATGCGATCCAGTGCCTGCGTCAGGCCTGACAGCTGTGCGCGCTGCGATTCCACCGTCAGCGCCAGCGCGTGCGCGGCATCTCGTGCTTCGCGTGCGGCGTTGCGGTCGGAATCGCGCGTTTCGGTGAAGCGGCGACGCTCGTTCTCCAACTCGATCCGCGCATCTTCCAGTTCGGACATGCGGACGACCGCGTCCTCCTGGTTGCTGCGTGCCAGCCGGCCCTGCTCGCGGGCCGTTTCGAGCGTTTCACCAAGCTGCGCGAGCTCGCCATCGATTCGCTCGATGCGACCACGCGCGGCGTCGACGCGGCCCTGCTGGCTCTGCAGCTGGCCGCTGAGTTCGCTGACCGCGCGGTGCGCCATGTACAGCGAGCGCTGCGCGTCTTCGCGATGCTGTTCGGCGACGAGCAACTGGTCACGCAGTTCTACGAGCAGCGCTTCGAGCTCGCGCTCGCGAACCACAAGCGATTCGATTTCGGCGCGCAGCGACTGGATCTCGCGCTCACGCAGCAGCGCGCCCTGCGTCGCCGAACTCGCGCGAACCACCTGCACCCAGCCGGCGCCCAGGCGTTCGCCACTGCGGGTAATGACGATGTCGCCGGCAGGCAGCGTCGCGAGAAGACGCAGGCCCGAATCGACGTCGTCGGCGCCGTGCACGCGCGACAGCATCGTGCGGATCGCCGACGGGCCTTCGACATGCGACGCGAGCGAGGTCGACGGAACGCCATTGCCGTCCCGGTCGTTCCCGACCAGCGCAAGGCGGCCTTCGCCCAGTTGCCCGAGTTCGGCCGCAAGGCTTTCCGGACGTTCGACCAGCACGCCTTCGATCAGCTGGCCCAGCGCGATCTCGACCGCGGTTTCCCAACCATCGTCGACCCGCAGCGCTTCGCCGACGCGATCCGCGTCCTGCAGGCCGTGCGACCGCAGCCAGTCCATGGCGCGGCCCTGTTCCTGGCCCAGCGCCGCGGCTTGCAGCGCTTCGAGGCTCGACAGCCGACCGCGCGCCGCCTGTGCCTGTTTGCGCACGTCGGCCAGCTGCGTCTGCGTTTCGCGCTGGCGTTCCTGCAGCGCGGAGCCGACCTGCTTGCGGGTGTCGAGTTCGCCGGTCAGCGTGTCGACCGCGAGCTTCTGCGTTTCGAGTTGCTCGACGATCGCCGACGCCGATTCGGCGAGCGCATCGATGTCGAGGCTCGCGCGCTCGTTCGACAGCGCTTCGCGACGACGCTCGGCGTCGAGCGCCATGCGATCCAGGCCTTCGATCCGCGTGCGTTCCACGTCCGCCGCGCGCGCGGCTTCGGACTGCGCGCGAGCGTGGGCGTCCCAACGCTGCTGCCAGTCGGCAAGCCTGGCCTCGGCATCGCGCAGCGCATCGGTGCGCGCGATCTCTTCCTCGCGCATGGCTTCGAGACGCGGCTCGTCGTTTTCAAGCGCATTGCGCAGCGCATCGAGGCGCGCCTGGTCGCTGCCGATGTGGCTCGCGATCTCCGACAGCTGCGCGAGCGCTTCGTCGCGCGCACGCTGCAGGCGCGACGACATCTCGCGCTGGTGCTGGATCTGCTGTTCGACGCGTGCCAGCGCGCCGCTCACTTCGTAACTTTCAGCCTGCGCGCGCGACAGATGCTCGGCGGCATCTTCGCGCTTCAGGCGGCCTTCCTCGAGCAGTCGCTCGGCTTCGCGCTGTTCGGCGATGAGCTGCTGCAACCGCGTTTCCTGCTGCGACAGCTTTTCGCGCTGCACTTGAAGCTTGCGGTCAAGCGCGCGGAATTCCAGCGCCTTCCACTCGGCGTCGCGAACGCGGCGCTCGGCCTGGATCGCCTGGTACTGCTCGGCCTGTCGCGCCTGTCGGGCCAGGTGCTGCAACTGCTTGCCGACTTCCTCGCGCAGGTCGTTGAGGCGGTCGAGGTTCTCGCGCGTGTGGCGGATGCGCGTCTCGGTCTCCTTGCGGCGCTCCTTGTACTTCGAGATGCCGGCCGCTTCCTCGAGGTAGACGCGCAGGTCTTCCGGTCGCGCCTCGATGATCTGGCTGATCATCCCCTGCTCGATGATCGAGTAGCTGCGTGCGCCCAGGCCGGTACCGAGGAACAGGTCGGTGATGTCGCGTCGACGGCACTTGGTGCCGTTGAGGTAGTACTGGCTCTGGCCGTCGCGCGAGACCACGCGCTTGACCGAGATTTCGTTGAACGCGGCGAATTCGCCGGTGATCGTGTGGTCGCTGTTGTCGAAGATCAGCTCGACCATCGCCTGCGACACCGGCTTGCGCGCGGACGAGCCGGCGAAGATGACGTCGGTCAGCGAATCGCCGCGCAGGCGGCTGGCCGAGCTCTCGCCCATCACCCAGCGCACGGCGTCGATGATGTTCGACTTGCCGCAGCCGTTCGGGCCGACGACGCCGGTCATGTTGCCGGAGAGATGGAGGGTGGTCGGGTCGACGAACGACTTGAAGCCCGACAGTTTGATCGTGGAAAGACGCATTCGGCGAAGCGGCCTCTGGCGTGGCTCGGGCGCGCACGAAACGGCGGCACCCATGCGGCTCGCGAGTATAGCGGCGTGAAAGCAGGTGGTCGGGCCGGCCACTCCGTGCCGCCGCATGCATGGGGGGCACGAAACCTGCATGATCCGGGGCATGGTCTTCGGAGCGCCGGCCGGTCCGCCCCTCACCGAGCGCCTGCCCGACCCGGCCGGCGGCGGGCCACTGCATGTCCATCGCGACGCCCATGTCTGGACCTGGGCCGCGGCGGTGGCCATCGCCGGCGAACTTCGCCGCGACCTCGAGCACCACGCGCGCTGCCGACTGCTCGTGTCGCCCAGCGATCGCGTCGCGCCGGTCTTCCACGCGCTGGCGCGTGCACCGCTGGAATGGGAACGCGTGGACGTCGGCCTGGTCGACGAACGCTGGCTTCAGCCCGACGACCCCGACAGCCATGCCGCCGCGCTGCGCCGCCACCTGCTTGTCGAGCACGCCGCGGTAGCGCGCCTGGAGCCGCTGACACTGGCCGGGCGTCGCCTGGAAGACGCGGTCGCGATCGCCAATGCGCACGCGCGCCAGTTGCCGAACGTCCTCGTGCTGACGATGGGCGACGACGGCCACATCGCCGCGCTGTTCCCCGATTCGCCCGATTACCCGCGCGCGCTGGAGTCGAAGCAGGACTACATCAGTCTCGATGCATCCTTCAGCCCCGATGCCGGGCCGTGGACGCGCCGCATCACGGCTACGCCGCTAGGCCTGTCGCGCGGGATGTCGCGCATTCTTCTATTGCGCGGTGAAGTGCAGCGCCGGCATTTCGAGGCCGCGATGGCTTCGACGGACCCGATGAGTTCATCGTTGACTGCGGTCCGGCTCGCTGGCGGCGAGCCGTTGCAGGTCCACTGGTGCCCCTGACGGGGTTTCACCGCCGCGTTGCGGCACTCATCAGCTAGCGACCACCGGCCTCGACCGGCGTGCGCGCCTCGATCGACAGCGCGTGGATGTCGGTAGTCATAAGGTCGCCGAGCGCGGCATATACGGCGCGATGCCGCGCCACCGAGGGCATACCGTCGAAGCGATCGCTCACCAGCGTCACCCTGAAATGCCCGCGCCCGTCGCGCGCACCGGCGTGGCCGGCGTGCTTGTGGCTCTCGTCGACGACCTCGAGTGCGTCGGGCGCGAATGCGACTTCGAGTGCGCTGCGGATCGCGGCGGGGCGATCCGCCGGGTTCACGGCAGCACCTTGCGGAACGGGCGGACGTCCACGGATACGTAGACGCCGGCTTCGAGGTAGGGGTCGGCCTTCGCCCAGGCCTGCGCGGCTTCGAGCGATTCGAATTCCGCGATGATCAGGCTGCCGCTGAACCCCGCCGGGCCCGGATCCTCGGCGTCGATCGCCGGACAGGGGCCGGCCACGAGCAGGCGGCCGGCGTCGCGCAGCGCGTTCAGGCGCTCGAGGTGGCGGGGCCGCGCTTCAAGCCGGCGCTGCAGCACGTCCTGTCCATCGCGCGCGTCGATCACGTACCACATGGGTCGGCTCTCCCGGAAAAGACCGCGATTCTACGGGTCGCGGCGGGGCTGGCTGGACAGCATCGCCCCGCGCCCGTAGGCTTAGGTCCGTCCGTCGACCTGCCCTGCAGGCGACAGCCGCGGTGGAGCCCCCGCTCCCACGTCCGGCATTCCGATCGCGCAATCCGTCTGCCCGCCGTCCGGCGCGCGTCGCCCCGCATCGTTTTCCGCAGTCCGCGTCACCGAAGGGCCGGCCCAGGCCGCCCGATCCGCAGTGTGCTGTGCCAGGCCCGGAGGGGCCGGTCCCGAATGACCGACGATCTCGCGCCGCAGGCGTCCGAGGACAATCCGCCAGAACCGGCTCCGCCGGCCCGACCGCAGCAGCAGGAAATGCCGCTCGCGGTGGTCCATGGCCAGCCCGTGCTGCAGATCCCGCAGGACCTCTACATCCCGCCGGACGCGCTCGAAGTCATCCTGGAAGCGTTCGAAGGCCCGCTGGACCTTCTGCTCTACCTGATCCGCCGCCAGAACCTCGACATCCTCGACATCCCGGTTGCGGACATCACGAGGCAGTACGTCGAATACATCGGCGCGATGCACGAAATGCGGTTCGAGCTCGCGGCCGACTACCTTGTCATGGCCGCGATGCTCGCCGAGATCAAGTCGCGCATGCTGTTGCCGCGCGTCACGAACGAGCAGGGCGAGGAAGAAGATCCGCGCGCCGAACTGGTGCGCCGCCTGCAGGAGTACGAGCGCTTCAAGAAGGCGGCAGAGGACATCGATGCCCTGCCCCGCATGGAACGCGACACCGGCGTCGTGCAGGCGCACGTGCCCGAGCGCGCGGCGATCCGCCTGCCGCCGCCGGTGGATCTGAAGGAAATGCTGCTGGCGCTGCGCGACGTGCTCAAGCGCGCCGAGCTGTTCACCCAGCACGCGATCAAGCGCGACGCACTGAGCGTTCGGCAGCGCATGGGCGAGTTGCTCGAGCGCCTCGCCGACGGCGGCTTCCATCGCTTCGAATCGCTGTTCGATCCGGTGGAAGGCAAGCTCGGCGTGGTCGTCACCTTCCTCGGCATGCTCACGCTCGCCAAGGAACAACTCGTCGAGATCGTGCAGGAAGAGACACTCGCACCGATCTACGTGAAATCGCTGGCGATCATGAAGGACCCGGCGGAGATCGAACTCTCGAGCGAGTTCGATACCGACGCGGCGAACGACGGCGCATGACGTCCGACGTCGAAACGCCTGGTGCACATCACGGCGACGCCGACGCGGCGCGCCACGGGGAAACCGGAGGCGTTGGCCTCCGCGAGTCACATGGACCCTCAATGGATCAAACGCTGATCAACCGGATCATCGAGGCGGCGCTGCTGGCGTCGAACCAGCCGCTGTCGCTGGCGCAGCTGCGCGACCTCTTTCCCGAGGACCAGCCGGCACCGAACGGCATGATCGAAGCCGCCATCGAACAGTTGCAGGCCGATTGCGCATCGCGCGGCGTCGAGCTGGTCGAGGTCGCCTCGGGCTTCCGTTACCAGGTGCAGGCCGACGTACACGGGTGGATCGCACGCCTGTGGACCGAGCGGCAGACGCGTTACACACGCGCCACGCTGGAGACGCTCGCGCTGATCGCCTACCGCCAGCCGATCACGCGTGGCGAGATCGAGCAGGTGCGCGGTGTGGCGGTGAGCAGCAACATCATCAAGGCGCTCGAGGAGCGCGAATGGATCCGCGTCGTCGGCCATCGCGACGTTCCCGGCCGCCCCGCGCTGTTCGGCACCACCAAGGGCTTCCTCGACTACTTCGGGCTCAAGCGTCTCGACGAGCTGCCGCCGCTGTCGGAACTCAAGGACATCGGCGAGCTCGAGCCGCAGCTGCAGTTCGACACGGTCAGCGGCGTTGCGCCGGCGATCGCGGTGGGCGGCGTCGGTGACGAGGCACCGGCCGACAACGACGCCGGCGAGCCCGGCGACGCGGCGAACGACGATGGCGAGCCGGGTGACGCGGACGTCGCGACGGATGCGTCCGTCGACGCCACCGCCGCGGACGACGCGCACACTGACGCCGCCGACGACGACGTCGCCGACGAAAACGGCGACGAGGGCGACCTCGACTTCCGCCGCGAGCGTCCCATCCAGTTCGACGACAGCGATGTCGACGAAGACGAAGACGAAATTCCAGACGACGCCGAAGGCGACGTCGGTCCCGAAGCCGCGCCGGGCATGCGCGCGGTACACGAGAACGATCACGAGCAAGACAACGCCGTCGAGACGACGACCGTTCCCGACACAACGACCGCGTCGAACGATGCGGCGGAGTCAGATGACCATGAGTGAAGACAAGGGCCGCAAGCTGACGCTGCGGCGTGAACAACCCGCGACACCCGCGACGCGCCTCGAAGAGCGCCTGCACAAGGTGCTCGCGCAGGCCGGCCTCGGTTCGCGACGTGCGCTGGAGCAGCGCATCGCCGACGGGCTGGTGAAGGTGAACGGCGAGACCGCGACGGTGGGCATGTCCATCGGCGGTGGCGACAAGGTCGATATCGACGGTCGCCAGTTCGTCGCCAGCGCGCTGACCGAGCCGCCGCGCGTGCTGATGTACAACAAGCCCGAAGGCGAAGTGACCACCCGCGAAGATCCCGAGGGTCGCCCGACGATCTTCGAAGCGCTGCCGCCGCTGAAGGGCGCGCGCTGGATCGCGATCGGCCGCCTCGACATCAACACCACCGGCCTGCTCCTGCTGACCACCGACGGCGAGCTGGCGAATGCGCTGATGCATCCGTCCAAGGAAGTCGAGCGCGAATACGTCTGCCGCGTGCGTGCCCCGGAAGGCGAGGAAACCGTGCCGGACAACATCGTCGAGCGCCTCGCGCGCGGCGTTGCGCTGGACGACGGCCCGGCCAAGTTCGACGAGATCGAGAAGATCGGCGGCAGCGAGTCGCACGACTGGTTCCGCGTCGTCGTCAAGGAAGGTCGCAACCGCGAAGTGCGTCGCCTGTGGGAGTCGCAGGGGTGCCAGGTCAGCCGCCTGAAGCGCGTGCGCTACGGCGGTGTCGAGCTGCCGCGCGAACTGCTTCGCGGGCAGTCGCAGGAACTGCCGACCGCGCGCGTCGAACAGCTGCGCACGGATCTCGGCCTGGAAGACGGCGCACCGTCGGCGCTCACGCTGCAGCCGGTGATCGGCCAGCGTCGCGCCGGCAAGTCGACCATCCATTTCTCCGGCGAGCGCACGCAGAGCGGTTACGTCGGTGGCCAGAACACGGCGGACGAAGGTCGCGAGCTGCGTCGCTTCGATCATGTTCGCGAAGACCGCGGTCGCGGTCGTGGCGGCCCGCGCAAGCACGGCGGCCTGACCGTCAGCGGCGAGGCGGCGGCCAAGCAGGCCAACCGTCCCTTCAAGCAGCGCCCCGACAAGGGTGCGCGCGCGCTGCCCGAGGGCAACCCGGCCGCCTTCCGCACGTGGTACGTGCCGGACGGTGTCGAGACCGGCCCGAGCGGGCATCGCAATCCGGACGGCGCCCGCGGCCGCAAGCCGTACGGCCCCAAGTCGGGCGGCCCGCGTCCCGGTGGCGCACCGGGTGGTTTCCGCAACGATCGTTCGGGTGATCCGTCGGGCGGTCGTCCCGGCGGTGGTCGCCCCGGTGGCGGTGGACGTCCGGGCGGCGGCTTCGGCGGTGAGCGTGCCGGCGGTGGCAGCCCCTACGGCGGTGGCGGTGGTCAGCCGGGCGGTCGTCCCGGTGGTGGCGGTCGTCCCGGCGGTCCGCGCGACGATCGTGCGGGCGGTGGCGGCGGCCCGTACGGCGCCGGCGGCCCGCGCAAGCCGGGCGGCCCGAAGCCGGGCGGCCAGCGCTCGCATCCGTACGGCCATCCGGCCAGCGCGCCGAGCTTCCCGTCCGACCATGCGAACCCGGGTGCCGGCGGCTACGACCGTCCGCGCGGCCCGCGTCCGCAGCGATCGGGCCCGCCGCGCTCCGGTCCGCCGGGTGGCGCACCGCGTGGTCCGCGCCCCGGTGGCGGCGGACGACCCGGCGGCGGTGGTCGCCCGGGTGGCGGCGGCAACCGCGGTCCGCGTACCTGACATGAAACGGCCGCCCAAGGGCGGCCGTCTTCTTTGGAGCTGCGGTGCTTCGACGACGCATCGCGCGTCATCGACTGATCGACCGGTTACGGCGTTGGAACCGCCAGATGGCGCGCGGTGAGTTCGGCGTCGGTGCCGCGCGGCGTCGTCTGGATCAACGCATCCCCGGGCATCGCCGCGCCTTCGTACAGGTGCGCCCAGGTGCGATCGAGCGCGGCATACACGTACGGCAGCAGCGGAACGTAGCGCGCGCCGACCGGGGGCAGCTGCAGGAACGCGTCGAAGTGTTGCGCGTTGCGCACCTGCCAGAAGCGCACGTCGCGACCCGCCGCGCGCGCGGCCTGCACGTAGGGTGCGCTGGTAAACGCGACGGGGATCAACCCATCGTCGGTTCCGTGCACCACGGTGATCGGGATACCGGCGCGCGGTAGCGATGCATGCGTCTCGCGAATGCCGGCACGCACGCGGCCGGCCGCGTCGCCCGTGCCGGTCCAGAGACCGCGCAGGCAAAGGAGTGTGTCGATCGGCGCCTTCTTCGGCGGCAGCAACACTACGCCCGCCCCGGGCGGAATGCCGCTGGCGTCGGCCCACCATGCGGCACGTTCGGCATCGGTTGCTGCACGCGGCGCGCCGTTCGCATCGATCGCGCCGAAGGTGAATCCACACGGATGCGCGTCCGGTCCGAAACGCCCGTAGGCCGACGCGTACGTCGCCGCGATGGATTTCCACAGATCGAACGAGACGCTCAACCCGCCCGAGCGCAGCGCGTCGTCGGTCCAGCCGCGTGCGCGCAGTTGATCGTAGGCGTCGCGCGCGCGGTCGGCGTCGGTTGCGCCTTTGACCAGCTTGGCATCCGCGATCTCGCCGCACTTCGGCCCGGCGGTCGGCGGCAGCGGCACCTGCAGGTGACCGAGCGCGCACGGCATCAGCAACGCCGCCTCAGTGGTGATGTCGTACAGCGTGGGCGCATCGCCGGCGTTGACGTTCGGCTCGCCGGCGACGACCGCGTCGAGCCAGTCGCCATCGAGCTCCGCCGCGCGCAGCACGGCGCCACCGCCGTTCGACACCGCGACGGCGATGACCGTCGTGTTGTCGAAACGGAATGGCGCCTGCGCGGGGAACGCGTCGTCGAGCGCGTTCAGTGCGAACTCGGCGGCCTGCTTCACGTGCAGGCCCCAGTCCTTCTCCGGGTTGTCGCCGGAGTGCGCGTGCTTGAACGCGATGCCGTGGCCCGTGCGCTGCGACGGCTCGAAGGCGAGCGGCGCGCTGCCCGCCGCCTGCACGGTGCCGTCGAGCGCGATGCCCTGCCCCGCGTCGAGATCGAAATAGTCGGTGCCACCGCCCTTGTCGGTGTACGCGACGGCGCAACCCTTCGGCAGGCCCCACGCGCCGGCGACGCTGATCGCGCCGTACACGCCGCGCGAACCCGACGACGGCGCGACCACGATGCAGCGTCGCTTGGCATCGAACGTGTCGGGCACCTGCACTGCCACGCGATGCGGCTGCGACGCGCCGGGCACGCGCGCGAACGTCGCGTATTCGCGACCGGGCACGTTGGCGGTCGAGCCGTACAACGTGCCGTACCCACCCGCCGGCGTGAGATCGGCGATGCCGTGCCAGTTCGACCAGATCGCGCGGCGGCGCAGTTCGACTGGCGTCGGATGCGTCGCGTCGGCGAAACCCGGCGCGGCTGCGCGCAGGCCCGCCAGCCCAAGGCCTGCGGTCAACAGGTCGTCGCCGTCACGATGCGTGGTGACGCGGGGTTGGGCGAAGGCGTCCATCCGGGTGTCCTGTCGAAGACTCGCGCAGCCGGTGGCCAGTGCCACGGCGCCCGCGCACAGCAGCGTGGCGAAGGATCGGGTCGTGTTCATGCCACCACCCTAGCAAGCGGCCGACGGCGCGGCATCGTACGTTCGTACCACGCGGCGGTCGCCGCGCATTGGTAGGCTGGGCGCAGGAGGACTCCATGACCCAATTCATTTCGACGCCGCGCTGCGTGCTCGTTACCGGCGCCGGCAGCGGCATCGGCGCGGGCATCGCGACGGAGCTCGCGCGCGACGGCCACCACGTCATCGTGACCGACCTGTCGGCCGACGCCGCGCGCAGGGTCGCGCAGGCGATCGGCGACGAAGGCCACAGCGCCGAAGCGCATGCACTCGATGTCACGTCCGACGACAGCGTCGCCAGCGTGCTCGCCGCGGTGTCGCGGCCCGTCGACGTGCTGGTCAACAACGCGGGGTTGCAGCACGTATCGAAGCTCGAGGATTTCCCCATGGAGAAATGGGAACTGCTCGTGCAGGTGATGCTGATCGGCGTCGCGCGGCTCACGCGCGCGGTGCTTCCGGGCATGCGAGAACGCGGCTTCGGGCGCATCGTCAACATCGGTTCGATCCACTCGCTGGTGGCCAGCCCGTTCAAGAGCGCGTACGTCGCCGCCAAGCACGGCCTGCTCGGTTTCTCGAAGGTGGTCGCGCTGGAAACCAGCGATACCGACATCACCATCAACACGATCTGCCCCACCTACGTGAAGACGCCGCTGGTCGACAAGCAGATCGCCGACCAGGCGAAGACGCGCGGCATTCCGGAATCGCAGGTCGTCAGCGAGGTGATGCTGAAGCCGATGCCCAAGGGCGTGTTCATCACGTTCGAGGAACTGGCCGGCATCACCGCGTTCCTGATGTCGTCGGCGGCGCGCAACGTCACCGGCCACACGATCGATGTCGACGGTGGCTGGACCGTCCAGTAATGCCTGCGCTGCTGATCGCCGACGACCACCCGCTGTTCCGCGCCGCCCTGCGCGGCGCGGCGCGCGATGCTGTCGACGGCTTGATCGTGCACGAGGCGGATTCGCTCGACGGCGTGCTCGCCGTGCTCGAGCGCGAACCCGACATCGACCTGGTGCTGCTGGACCTGCACATGCCGGGCAATCACGGTCTCGCGGGCCTGGCTGCGGTGCGTGCGCAATACCCGCACGTTGCGGTGGTCGTGGTGTCGGCGAACGACGACCCGCGCGTGGTGCGCCGCGCGCTCGACCATGGCGCGGCGGGTTACCTGCCCAAGAGCGCCGGGCTCGATGAACTGCGCGATGCCATTCGCGCCGTGCTGGCTTGCGAGCAATGGTTGCCGGCGCCGTTGCGTGCGTCGGTGGCGCGTACGCAGAGTTCGTCGACCGACGCCGATCTCGCTGCACGCCTTGCGAGCCTGTCGCCGCAGCAGTTCCGTGTGCTTACGCTGGTCGCGCAGGGCCTTCTCAATAAGCAGATCGCCGATCGCCTCGACGTGCAGGAACGCACGGTGAAGGCCCACCTGTCGGCGATCTTCGAGCGTCTCGGCGTGCGCAACCGCACGCAGGCAAGCGTGGTGCTGCGCGAACTCGAACTGAGCGACCCCGCGCGATTCGTCGCGTCGTAAACGTCGTCAGCCGGTCGTCGCCAGCGGACGTTCGCCTGCGACCACCAGGCGATCGAGCATCGACTTCAGCGCGAGTGGCTTCAGCGGCTTGGCGAGCAGGTGGTAGCCGCAGTCTTCGACGCGGCCGCGCACCTCGGCACTCGCATCCGCGCTTACGACGAGCGTCGGTCGCGCACCGAAACGGCCTTCGAGCAGGCGCGCGACGTCGGGGCCGGTGTCGCCGTCGTCGAGGTGATAGTCGAGCAGCCACAACGCAGGATCGATCGACTCGCAGGCAGCGATCGCCTCGCGGCGGTCGCGCGCCGCGGCGACCTCGCAACCCCAGCGTTCCAACAGCGCGCGTGTCGCCGACAGCGCCGCGGGGTCGTTGTCGAGCAACAGGACACGCAGCCCGGCGAGACGCTGCGGAATGGCCGGCACCGGCGCGCGATGCGGCGTTGCGGTTGCATCGAGCGTGATCGCGAACATGGTGCCGCGGCCCGGCATGCTGCGCAGACCGAGCGGCGCATCCAACAGCGCCGCGATGCGGTCTGCGATGAACAGACCGAGGCCCAGCCCCTGCCCCGGCGCGTCGTCGCCGCGGCGGAACTCTTCGAAGATCTCGCGCTGCCGCGCAGGCGCGATGCCCGGACCGGTGTCGTGCACCTCGACGCGCACAGCCTTGTCGACGCGACGTGCGCCCAGCAGCACGCTTCCGCCCGGCGTGTAGCGCACCGCGTTGGCGAGGAAGTTCTGGAGGACACGGCGCAGCAGTTGCGGATCGGTGCGCACCCACGCCGCGCTGCGTACGTAGCGGAAACGCAATCCGCGCGCGGCGGCGATCGCCTGGAACTCGGACGCGAGCGGGTCGAGTACCTCCGCCAGCGCGAATGGACGCGACTGCGGCACCAGGCCGCCCGCCTCGAGGCGCGACATGTCGAGCAGGCCCGACAGCAATTCGACAGTGGACTCCAGCGCCCCGTGCACCTGCGCGACTGTGCCACGCTGCTTCGGATCATCGAGTCCGTCACCCAGCGCGTCGACAAACAACTGCGCAGCGTGCAGCGGTTGCATCAGGTCATGACCGATCGCGGCGAGGAAACGGCTCTTGGCGTGATTCGCGCGCTCGGCTTCGCGCGTTGCGACCTGCAGTTCGGTCGTGCGTTCGGCGACGCGCTGCTCCAGCGTCTCGTTCGCGAGCAACAGCCCCGCTTCCGCGCGACGGAACGCGGTGACGTCCGTAAACGTGGCGACGAAGCCACCGCCCGGCATCGGATTGCCGCGGATCTCGATGATGCTGCCGTCCGGCAGAACGCGTTCGGACAGGTGTGGCGTGCCTGCACGCATGAAGGCGAGGCGTCGATCCAGCGCGCGCTCGACGTCCACGTCGAATGCGAGGCCGCGCATCGCCCAGCGCGCGAGATCCGCGATCGGCCGACCGACACGCAACAATTCGTCCGGGAAGCCGAACAGTTCCGCGTAACGGCGATTCCACGCGACCAGCCGCAGCTCCGCATCGACCACGCTGATGCCCTGGCTCATGTTCTGCAACGCGGCCTCGAGTACGCGCTGGTTGAAGCGCAGGTCGGCCGATGCTTCGCCGACGATGGTCGCGACCGTTTCAAGATCGCGCGATTCGCGGCGCACCGCATCGAGCAGCACGCGCGCGGACGCCGCGCCGAGGACGCCAGCAAGCTCGCGCTCGACGCGCTCCTCGACAGGCCCAGGTACCGGCCCCGCACCGACACCCTGCAACAGCTGCGCAACGCGCTCGCGGGGCAGGAAGCGAAGGCCGGCGGCGCGCAACGTCGCTGCGTCGAGTCCGCGATACGCGCGTCGCGGCGCACCGCTCCACGACGCCGCGCCGATCAGCGTCGCGCAGGTGCCGATGAACAGGCTAGCGCCGACGGCGCGGCCGAGTCGCGTCCAACCCGTCAGGCCGAACAGCCCGTCGGGCGACAGCCACGAAAAACCGAACGGGCCGTGCGCGATGACATCGGCGGCGAGGAACGACGGCGCCACCAGCACCCACGCCCATGTCGCGAAGCCCACGACGATGCCGACCATCGCTGCACGCGGTGGCGTCTGCGGCCGCCACACCGCGAATGCGAGCGCGGGTGCGAGCGTCGCCAGTGCCGAAAACGACACCGCGCCGACGTCCGCCAATGCTTCGCTGCCCGCGATGACGCGGCTGTACGCCCACGCCAGCAGCATCACCACCACGATGCCGGTGCGTCGCAACGCGAGCACGCTGCCGCTGAGGTCGCCATGGTCGCTGCGGTTCCACGCGCCGCGCAGCAGCCCCGGCGCGAACCAGTGGTTGCCGATCATCAGGCTCAGGCTGAGCGTACTGACGACGACCATGCCGGTCGCCGCACTCAGGCCACCAAGGAACGCCGTCAACGCGAGGCCTTCGTGGCCCTGCGACAACGGCAGCGCGAGCACGTAGAGATCCGACGGCACGCTGTTGCCGAGCAACGCCGCACCCGCCCGCGCGAGTGGCAGCACCGGAAGGGCGATCAGCAACAGGTACACCGGGAACAGCCAGCGCGCCGTGCGCACGTGGCGCTCTTCCTGGCATTCGACAACGGCGACATGGAACTGGTGCGGCAGGATGAACATCGCCAGCGCGCCGAGCACCACCAGCGGCGCGAAACCGCCGGTGGTCGCCGGCGGCGGCGGCGGCACCGCGACGTGCGACCCGTGGAGGCCGAACAACACGAACGCGCCGACCGCCAACATCGCGCCGAGCTTGAACACCGATTCCAGCGCCATCGCGAACACGAGCCCGCGGTTGTGTTCCGTCGCCTTGGCGTGGCGCGCACCGAACAGGATCGCGAACACGGCGAGCACGATGGCGACGTACAGCGCGCTGTCGCGCCACAGCGGCCCGCCGCTCGCGACGCGCCCCGCCGACAGTGTCGAGAAACTCATCGCCACGGCTTTCAGCTGCAGCGCGATGTAGGGCACGAGGCCGAGCGCGACAACCAGCGTCACCGTCGCGGCGAGCCAGGCGTCCTTGCCGAGTCGCGTGGCGATGAGGTCCGCGAGCGACGCGGCATTGGTGTCGCGTGCGAGACGCGCGAGCCGCAGCATCACACCGATGCCGAGCCCGTACAGCAGGATCGCGCCGACGAAGGTCGGCGGCACCGGCCAGCCATAGCGCGCGGCCTGGGTGACGGTGCCGTAGAAAGTCCACGACGTGCAGTGCACCGCCAGCGACAGCGCGTAGATGTAGCGCCAGTGGCGCGCACCGAATGCCGGCCGGCGCTCCGCGTGCAGCGCCGCAGCGAACATCAGGCCGAGCCATGCGAGGCTCGCGGCGGTGACGATGCCGGCGTTCAACATCGCGGTGTAGTGGACATGGATGGTGCGGACTCGCGTGCGTCGCGGGCGGTCGTCCCCTGCCCTGCGAGCTTAGTCGCCGCCGCACCGCGCTGCACGCATCGCGCATAAAAAACGACGACGGACCCAGAGGGCCCGCCGTCGTGGCTCCGACCGCCTTCGGCGTCGGTCAGAAGTCGTACCTCGCGGTCAGCGAATACTGGCGCGGCGGGCCGTAGAAGCCCGTGAGGACGCCGTACGCCGCGATGTTGTAGCCGGTGGTGCGGTACTCGGTGTCGGTCAGGTTGGAGCCCTGCAGCGACAGCGACCACGCATCGTTCATCTTCCAGATCACGCCGGCCCCGACAAGGCCGTACGCGCCCTGGCGGATGGCCGGGCTCAGGTCGGTCGTCGGCCATACCGCCGTCTGGTACGCGTAACCGACGCGCGCCGAGATGTCGCCGCCATTGTCGAGCGGCGTATGCCATTCCACGTTCAGCGCGCCCGAGAAATCGGGTGCATTCGTGAACTTCTGGCTGTCGGCGACGTTGACACCCGCGGTGATGAACTCGTCGTACTTCGCATCGAGCCACGCCAGGTTTCCGCTGATCGCCCAATGCTGCGTCGGCAGCCACTGGTATTCGACTTCGAGGCCCTGCACGGTGCCCTTGCCCGCATTCGTGAAGTCACCGAAGAAGCTCTGCGAACCGTTCGGCAACGTGTACGAGGTGAAGACCGAGAGCTGGATGTCCTTGTAGTTGTTGTGGAAGTACGCGAGGTTGAGGAACAGCGAGTCGTCGAGCAGTGCCATCTTGCTGCCGAGCTCCAGGCTGTCGACCGACTCGTCGTCGAACGGTTCGCCCGAACGCGGCACCGCCGTGGTGTTGGCGCGGATGTTGTAGCCGCCGGACTTGAAGCCGCGCGACGCCAGCCCGTAGACCATGATGCCGGGCGTGATCTGGTAGTCGAGCGACACCTTGGGCGAGACGTTCTTGAAGTTGACGGTCTTGTCGAAGTTGGCCGCCGTGCCCCACGACGTCGTGTAGCTGCCGTTGGTGTAGAAGCGGTTGAGCGCAACCGCGTGCTTGTCTTCGTCGGTATAGCGCGCGCCGACGTCGAGCTTGAGCTGCTGGGTGAGGTCGAACGTCCAGTCCGCATACGCCGCGAACGACTTGGTGTTGACGTAGCCCTGTGTGTCGCCGAACAGGGGATTGGTGAGCGACGTCGCCAGCAACGGGTTGTAGAAGTGGTTGAGCACCTGGCCGCCGGCGTCGCCGTTGAACCAGTACAGCCCCATCACGCCGCGCGCGCGATGGCCGGCGTCGTAGTTGAGCTGGAATTCGTTGCTGACCTGGTTGTCGAAGTAGAGCGCATGCACGTCGACCAGCGGCAGCGGCGTGGTGTCGAAGTCGATGTTGGTGTCGGTATCGGACTCGCGCTTGGCCACGACGTACTTCAGCGCGAAGTCGTCGTTGAGCTTCCAGTTCACCGTCGCCGACAGGCCCTTCATCTGCGTGTCGTTGACGTTGCCCATGCCGCTGCGGATGTCGTAGCGGTCGCTCATCGGCGGATACGCGGGCGCGAGCGGATTCGGCGCCAGCATCTGCGCGCCGCGCACGCCGGACTGGTCGTCCATCCAGTCGAACGCGAAGCGGACGTCGAAGTTGTCGCCGGCGAACGCGCCGAGCTCGAAGCGGGCCGCGTTGATCTCCTTGTCGGTGACATCCTGGCCGGTGTAGAGGTTGGTGCCGAAGCCGTCGCGATTCATGCTGGCGACGGAAACGCGGCCGCGCAGGCCGCTGTCGTCGCCGAACAGCGGGCCGCCGATGCCGGCTTTCACGTCCAGCTGGTTGTAGTTGCCGATCGTGATCGAGCCGAAGCCGTCGACCTGCCTGGGCAGGCCACGCGAGATGTACTTGATCGCGCCGCCGATTGTGTTCTTGCCGTACAGCGTGCCCTGCGGGCCGCGCAGCACTTCGATGCGATCGACATCGAAGACGTCGAGCAGTGCGCCCTGAGGACGCGCCATGTAGACGTCGTCGAGATAGATGCCGACGCCCGGATCGACGCCCCACAGCGGATCGGCCTGGCCGACGCCGCGGATGTAGGCGGTGACCGTGCTGGTCGAACCACGCGCGGCGTAGATCGTCAGGTTCGGCACCTGCGCATCGAGGTCGGCGAGGTCGCGCACGTTGAGCTTGTCGAGCGCTTCCGGCGTGAACGCGGTCACCGCGACCGGCACTTCCTGCAGCGTTTCCTCGCGCTTGCGCGCGGTGACCGTGATCTGGTCGAGCTTGCGCTCGGCGGTCGGGTCCGACGTCGTGCTGGCGGTCGTGTCCTGCGCCCACGCCGTCGGCGCGAGCAACGCGCAGCTGATGGCGAGGCAGAGATGTGTACGGCTGACGTTCTTGCGGCGCATCGTGGAACTCTCCCCAGTGACCGGATGGCGTGATCGCACGGCGGACCACGCCGCGATGCCGTGCACGGTAGTCGGCGTCCAGCGCGGCCGGCAGTTGTACGTTCGGACAATGCCGGTGCGGTGGAGGCTCCGGATACTGGCGCGCATTCCTGGGGACGAGAGCCTAGATGGCCTTCCTGATCGTGCTGGCGGCGCTGGCCTTCCTGATGTTCGTGGCCTACCGGGGCCATTCGGTAATTCTTTTCGCACCCGTGGCGGCGCTAGGCGCGGTGCTGCTCACCGATCCATCGCTGGTGCCGCCCATGTTCACCGGCCTGTTCATGGACAAGATGGTGAGCTTCCTCAAGCTCTACTTCCCCGTCTTTCTGCTGGGCGCCGTGTTCGGCAAGCTAATCGAGCTGTCGGGTTTCTCGCGCTCGATCGTTGCCGCGACCATTCGCGTGGTGGGCGCGCAGCGCGCGATCCTGTCGATCGTCATCGTGTGTGCGCTGTTGACGTACGGCGGCGTGTCGCTCTTCGTCGCGGTGTTCGCGGTGTATCCGTTCGCCGCGGAACTCTTCCGCCAGAGCGACATCCCCAAGCGCCTGATCCCCGGCACGATCGCGCTCGGCGCATTCACGTTCACGATGGACGCGCTGCCCGGTACGCCGCAGATCCAGAACATCATCCCGACGACGTTCTTCGGCACGACCACGTGGGCCGCGCCGATTCTCGGTTCGCTCGGCGGCCTGTTCATCCTCGTTGTCGGCCTGCTCTATCTCGAGTCGCGACGTCGCAAGGCGGCCGCCGCGGGCGAAGGCTATGGCGACGCGGCGACGCTGCTGAATGAGCCCGTGCGCTTCGAGGGCGATCGCCTTGCGAGCGCGTGGATCGCGCTGCTGCCGCTGGTGCTGGTCGGCGTCGCCAACCGCGTGTTCACCGCATGGATTCCCGGCTTCTACGGCACGTCGACCTCGTTCGACCCCGCGGTGATCGGCGACGCCGCGCCCGTCGTACAGGACGTCGCGAAGGTCGCCGGCGTGTGGGCGGTCGAAGGCGCGCTTCTGGTCGGCATCGTGAGCGTGCTGGCGCTCGCATGGCGGCCGGTGGTGTCGCGCTTCGTCGAAGGCAGCCGCGCGGCGATCGCCGGCGCGTTGCTGGCATCGATGAACACCGCGTCGGAATACGGCTTCGGCGCGGTGATCGCGGCGCTTCCGGGCTTTCTCGCCGTGTCGAACGCGCTGTCGTCGATTCCGAATCCGCTGGTCAACACCGCGGTGACGGTGACATCGCTAGCGGGCATCACCGGTTCGGCTTCGGGCGGCATGGGCATCGCGCTGGCGGCGATGGCGCAGCAGTTCGTCGCGCAGGCGAACGCGGCCGGCATTCCGATGGAGGTTCTGCATCGCGTCGCCGCGATGGCGTCGGGCGGGATGGACACACTGCCGCACAACGGCGCGGTGATCACCGTCCTGGCGGTCACCGGCCTCACGCATCGACAGGCCTACCGCGACATCTTCGCGGTCACGCTGATCAAGACCGCCGCGGTGCTGGTCGTGATCGCGCTGTACTACCTCACCGGCCTCGTCTGAGGCCGGCGACGGTCACAGCAGCTCGAAACGGTCGGCATCCAGCATCGCGGGGAAGCGCTTGCGATAGGCGTCGAGTTCGCCGAGGAACAACGTCGTGGTGGTCACGACTTCCATGTCCGCGCATTCGCTGAGCGGATTGCCGACGAAATCGATCACCGCGCTGTCGCCGGTGTAGTGGTGCCCGTTGCCGTCGGTGCCGACGCGGTTCACGGCAGCGACGTAGCAGAGGTTTTCCATTGCACGCGCGCGAAGCAGCGTGCGCCAGGCATGGCCGCGCACGCCTGGCCAGTTGGCGACGTAGAGCAGCAGGTCGTAGTCGAGCCCATTGCTACGCTCGACGTCGAACCGATTGCGCGAGAACACCGGGAAACGCAGGTCGTAGCAGACCAGCGGACAGATGCGCCAACCGCGCCACTCGAGCACCAGGCGGTCGCGGCCGGCGCTGTAGCGCTCGTGTTCGCCGGCGTAGCGGAACAGGTGACGCTTGTCGTAGTGGCGCACCTCGCCATCGGGCGTGACGAACAGCAGGCGGTTGCTGACGCCGGCGTCGGTGCGCAGTTGCACGCTGCCCGTAACCGCCGCGTCGAGCTGCTTCGCCCAGTCGCGCATCCACTGCACGGTCGGGCCGTCCATGGTTTCGGCGCGGTCGATGGCGTCGTTCGAGAAGCCGCTGGTGAAGGTTTCCGGCAACACGACGAGATCGGTAATGCCGCGCAGCGCGCCGATCAACCCGCCGTAATACGCACGATTGGCTTCCGGGTCGTGCCAGCGCGTGTCGCCCTGGACGAGGCTGACGCGAAGCGGGTCGCGGCCGTCGATGACGTGGTCGGTCGACATGGTGTCCTCAGAGCGCCTGCAGCCGCGCGATGGCGGCGTCGAGCGTGGTTTCGTTCTTGGCAAAGCACAGCCGCGCCAGGCGCTGGCCGGCGGGCGGCGTGCCGTAGAACGGGGAGAGCGGGATCGCGACGACGCCCTTTTCGATCGTGAGCCAGCGACAGAATTCGGCGTCCGGCAGGTCGCTGACGGCGGAATAGTCGACGAGCTGGAAGTAGCCACCGGGCACCGGCAGCGGACGCAGCTTGGTCGTCAACAGTTGCTCGCGGAAACGATCGCGCTTGGCCTGGTAGAACGCGCCGAGCTGTTCGTAGTGCTCGGGCTCGGCTTCGATCATCTCCGCGAACGCGAACTGCGCCGGGGTGAAGGTGCAGAAGGTGTTGTACTGGTGCACCTTGCGGAATTCGGCCGACAGCGCGGCCGGCGCGATGCAGTAACCGATTTTCCAACCGGTGCAGTGGTAGGTCTTGCCGAAGCTCGACACCACGAACGCACGCTTGCGGAGTTCGGGATAGCGCAGCGCCGACTCGTGGCGGCGACCGTCGAAGATGATGTGCTCGTAGACCTCGTCGGACAGCAGGTAGATGCCCGTGCCGTCGAGCAGCGCGATGAGCTGCTGCATGTCGTCCGCCGACCACATCGCGCCCGACGGGTTGTGCGGCGAATTGATCATGATCATCCGCGTGCGCGGGGTCACAGCGGCGCGGATCGCCGGCCAGTCCGGTGCGAACGTTTCGGCATCGAGTGCGACATGCACCGCGACACCACCGGCGAGATCGATCGCGGGCTCGTAGCAGTCGTAGCAGGGATCGAGCACGATGACTTCGTCGCCCGTGCGCACCACCGCGTGCACCACATCGAAGATCGCTTCGGACGCGCCGGACGTCACCGTCACTTCGGCGTCCGCATCCGGTCGGTATCCGTAACAGCGCTCGGTCTTGCTGGCGATCGCGGCGCGCAGCGGCGGCACGCCGGTCATCGGCGAATACTGGTTGCGGCCTTCGCGCATGGCGCGGTCGAGTGCTTCGACCAGGCGCGACGGAACATCGAAGTCCGGAAAGCCCTGCCCGAGATTCACCGCGCCGTGTTCGACAGCGAGTTGCGACATCACGGTGAAGATGGTCGTACCGACCTTGGGCAGCTTGGTCTCGGGCGTCATTCGCGCGGGGCCTCTCGAAGGGGCCACGAGTTTACGTAATGGAGGGACATGGCGGCATGAGCGATGACGGGACGAACGACAGCGCAACGCGGGACGATCCGGTCGCGCTTGCACGTGCATTCGCGAGCGCCCGCTACCAGGCGGACCTCGGCGGCGAGCCCATCGAATTCGGTGTCGGCGAGCGCGTGCCGGAGATCGAATCGCGGCTGCCCGCGTCGAGCTATGCATTCATCACCGCGTGGAACCCGGACGCGGAATCGCAGCCGGTGCGCGAGAACGCGGCGTCCGACGATGCGCTGGTCGCGCGCATGGACGCGCTGGGCGTCGACTACCGGCGCGCGCGGGCGCAGGCGCCCGACGGCGGGCACCGCGAGGCGGGTTGGCTGGTGGCCGGCCTCGACCCGGTCCGCGCGGATGCGCTCGGTCGCGAATTCGACCAGGCCGGCATCCTCGCCTGGCTAGCCGGCGAACCGGTGCGGCTGCACATGCTGATGCCGAAACCGCCCGGCGCCGACCTGCAGCAGGTCGACTGGATAGAATGAGCGGCCGCGGCCATCGGCCGTCCGACACGCCGATGCCCGACGCACCCCACCCGCCGCTGCTCGACGCCACCGGACTGCGCTTCTCCCGCGACGACGAACCCGTCTTCGGGCCGCTCGACCTGTCCGTCGACGTCGGTGAAGCCCTGCTCGTGCAGGGCGAGAACGGCGCCGGCAAAACGACGCTCCTGCGCGTGCTCGCCGGCCTGCTCCGCGCCGACGCCGGCGAGGTCCGCATCCACGGCCGCCACGCGACGCCCGCCGAACGCGCCGGCGTGATCGGCTATGTCGGCCACCTGTCCGGGCTCAAGGGCGACCTGTCGGCGCTGGAAAACCTCGACTGCATGGCCGGGCTGCAGGGCCGACGCGCGAGCCTCGACGCCGGCGAAGCACTGGACCTGGTCGGCCTCGCCGGCTACGAGGACCAGCTCGCCCGCCAACTCTCCGCCGGCCAGCGCAAGCGACTCGCGCTCGCCCGCCTGTGGCTGTCGCCGTGCCCGCTGTGGCTGCTCGACGAGCCCTACGCCAACCTCGACCTCGAAGGCATCGAGCTGGTCAACCGCCTGATCCGCCTGCATCTGGACGACGGCGGCGCCACGCTGCTCACCACCCACGGCGCCTACGCCGCGCCCCCGGTTCGGACACGACTGCTGCATCTGGAGCGGGCGTCGTGAGCCGCGGCCCCGGACTCGCTACGTCGGCCGCCGCGCTGATCCGTCGCGACGCCCGCCTGCTCTGGCGCCGCCGCAGCGATGCGCTGCAGCCGGCGATGTTCGCGGTGCTGGTCGTGGTGCTGTTCGCACTGGCGCTCGGCACCGAGGACAAGCTGCTGCCTAAGGTCGCCAGCGCCGTGCTCTGGCTGGCCGTGCTCCTGGCCGGCCAGCTGTCGCTCGACAGCCTGTTCCGATCCGACGCCGAGGACGGCTCGCTCGAGCAGTGGATGCTCGCGCCGGTGCCGCTGCCGTGGCTGGTGCTGGTCCGGACCGCGATGCACTGGGCGACGTCCGCCCTGCCGCTGCTGGTCGCGACGCCGGTTCTCGGCTTGCTGCTACACCTCCCCGGCGACCAGCTGCCGGTGCTCATGGCGTCGCTCGCGCTGGGTACGCCGCTGCTGAGCCTGATCGGTGCGGTGGTGGCCGCGCTGACCGTCGGAATGAAGCGCTCCGGTATACTTGTCGCCCTGCTGGCCCTGCCTCTTTACGTGCCGGTGCTGGTGTTCGGCGCAGGAAGCGTCGTCGCCGCCTCGCAGGGGCTGGACCCGACCGGTGCGCTGCTGCTGCTCGGTGCCGGACTGGTCGCCAGCCTGCTGCTTGCCCCGGTCGCCGCGGCCGCCGCGCTGCGGATCGCCCTGAACTGAGGCCCTTCGAATTGAGCCCGATCAAGTGCTCTCCGGCGATCGTCCGGGATACTTTCCCGCACGCATCGACCGGCGCCCCGCTCGCCCCGACGTCCGCATGAATCCGCTGGTCCGCTGGTTCCACCAACTCGGCTCGCCGCCCTACTTCGACCGCTTCGCCGCGCGCTGGGCGCCGTGGGGTTATGGGCTTGGCCTGCTCGCCATGCTGGTCGGCGTCTACGGCGCGCTGTTCACGGTGCCGGCCGACTACCAGCAGGGCGACAGCTTCCGCATTCTCTACATCCACGTGCCGTCGGCGTGGATGTCGATGGCCGCGTTCGCCGCGATGGCGTTCTACGCGGCCATCGCCCTGATCTGGCGCATCAAGCTGTGCGAGATCCTCGCGATGGCCTGCGCGCCGATCGGTGCCGCGTTCACGCTGATCACGCTGCTCACCGGCTCGATCTGGGGCAAGCCGATGTGGGGCACGTGGTGGGACTGGGACCCGCGCCTGACCACCGAGCTGATCCTGCTGTTCCTCTATCTCGGCGTGATGGGCATCTACGGCGCCATCGACGACCGCCGCATCGCCGCGCGCGCCGCATCGTTCCTCGCCATCGTCGGCGTGGTGCTGCTGCCGATCATTCATTACTCCGTGGTGTGGTGGAACTCGCTGCACCAGGGCCAGACGATCCGCCTGTTCGGGAAGTCGTCGATGGACCCGTCGATGATGGCGCCGCTGGTGTGGATGGTGATCGGCACGCACGTGTGGTTCATCGGCGCACTGCTTGCACGCGCACGCGCGGACAACCTTCGTCGCGAGGCCGGCAAGCAGTGGGTCGCGCAGGCTGCCGGAGGTGCGCGATGAACTACGCGAACTATGTCGCCGCGGCCTACGCCGTATTCGCCGTCGTGCTCGGCTGGGATTTCCTGTCGACGCGCATCCAGATCCTCCGCCACCTTCGCGCCGCCAGGCGACGCGAATCGCGCGACGCCGCGCGCGCGCGCCCGAAGCGCTCCATGGAAACGCAATGAACCCGATCCGTCGTCGCCGCATGCTGTGGCTCGTCGCGCTCGTGCTGGGCGCCGGCCTCGCGGCCACGCTCGTCGCGATGGCGCTGCAACGCAATGTCGCCTACCTCTACACGCCGTCGGAAATTTTCGGCGGACAGGCCGGTGCGCAGGTGCGCGACGGCGCGACCAAGTTCCGCCTGGGGGGGATGGTCGCGCGCGGCTCGTTCAAGCGCGCCGAAGGCTCGATGGAAGCGCACTTCGATGTCACCGACGGCGATCGCGTGATGCCCGTCGTCTACACCGGCATCCTTCCCGACCTGTTCCGCGAGGACCAGGCGGTGATCGCGACCGGCCACATGCAGGGCGATCGTTTCGTCGCCGAGCAGGTGCTGGCCAAGCACGACGAGACCTACATGCCCAAGGAAGTCGCCGAGAAGATGGGCAAGGCGCACCGCAAGCACGACGTGGCCGCCGGCTCGCCGCCCGCGTCGCAGTCGGCGCCCGCCGAAGCCATGCAGTGACCGGAGGTTTCGATGCTGCCTGAACTCGGCCAGTTCGCGCTGCTGCTGGCGTTCGTCGTCGCGATCGCGCAGGCGACGCTGCCGCTGGTCGGCGCGCATCGCGGCATCGGTGCGTGGATGGACCTCGCACGCCCCGCGGCGTACGCACAGCTCGCGAGCATCGCCATCGCATTCGGCGTGTTGACGCACGCGTTCGTCACCCAGGATTTTTCGGTGAAGTACGTCGCCGAGAACAGCAACTCGTTGCTGCCGATGCCCTACCGCTTTTCTGCAGTATGGGGCTCGCACGAAGGCTCCCTGCTGCTGTGGGCGCTGGTGCTCGCGCTGTGGACCGCCGCAGTGGCGACGTTCTCGCGCGCGTTGCCGCGGCATGTTGTCGCGCGCGTGATCGGCGTGATGGGCATCGTCGCGGTCGGTTTCCTCGCCTTCCTGATCTTCACCAGCAATCCGTTCGGTCGATTGCTGCCGGCGGTCGTTGAGGGACGCGACCTCAATCCGCTGCTGCAGGATCCGGGCCTGATCATCCACCCGCCGATGCTCTACACCGGCTACGTCGGGTTCTCGGTGCCGTTCGCGTTCGCAATCGCGGCGCTACTGGAAGGCGATGTCGATACGCGCTGGCTGCGCTGGACGCGGCCGTGGACCAACATCGCCTGGGCGTTCCTCACCGTCGGCATCGCGCTCGGTTCGTGGTGGGCGTACTACGAACTCGGCTGGGGCGGCTGGTGGTTCTGGGATCCCGTCGAGAACGCGTCGTTCATGCCCTGGCTCGCGGGCACCGCGCTCATCCATTCGCAGGCGGTGACAGAGAAGCGCGGCGGCTTCATCGGCTGGACGCTGCTGCTCGCCATCGCCGCATTCTCGCTGTCGTTGCTCGGCACGTTCCTCGTGCGCTCGGGCGTACTGACCAGCGTGCACGCGTTCGCCGCGGATCCCACGCGCGGCGCCTTCGTGCTGGTCTTCCTGGGCATCGTGGTCGGTGGTTCGTTGCTGCTGTATGCGCTCAGGGCGCCCGACAACTCGGCCGCTCCGCCGCGCTACTTCGCGATGTTCTCGCGCGAAACGCTGCTGCTGGTGAACAACGTATTGCTCACCGCGTCGTGCGCGATGGTGCTGCTGGGCACGCTGTATCCGCTGCTCGCCGACACGCTCGACATGGGCAAGATTTCCGTCGGCCCGCCCTACTTCGCATCGTTCTTCATTCCGCTGATCGGGCTGCTCGCATTGCTGTTGCCTTTCGGCCCGCTGACACGCTGGCAGCGCGAAGATCCGTCGCGCCCTGCGCGCCTGCTCGCGCCGCTCGCGGTGCTGGCGATCCTGTCGGGCATCGCCGCGTTCGTGTTGTTGCCGCAGGGCGGATGGAAGTCCGCGCTGGCGGTCGTCGGTATCGTGTGGGTGGTGCTCGGCACGGTTCGCTTCGTCGTACAGCGCGTACGCACCGCAGGCGGGCGCTTCACCGGCGAGATGGCCGGCATGATTCTCGCGCACACCGGGCTCGGGCTGTTCATCGCCGGCGCGTTGCTGGTCGAAGGCATGGCGCAGCAGCACGAACTCGCGTTGAAACCCGGGCAGGCCGTCGTGCTCGGTCGCTACGAGTTCCGCTTCGACGGCGTCGAACGCCGGCAGGGTCCGAACTACATCGCCGACCGCGGCACCGTGATCGTCTCGGAGAGTGGTCGCGTGCTCGACACCATGCATCCCGAGAAGCGCAGCTACGCCAGCGGCGGCCAGGTGATGACCGAAGCCGCGATCCGGCCGGGCGTCGCGCGCGATCTCTACGTCGCGCTCGGCGAATCGCTCGGTGGCGGCGCGTGGGCCGTGCGCGTGCACATCAAGCCGTTCGTTCGCTTCATCTGGGGCGGCGCGCTGTTGATGGCATTGGGCGGAATCGCCGCAGCGTTCGATCGCCGGTTCCGTAATGCACGCGCACCCTCGCCATCGGTGGCGGCGGACGACACAGCCACGGCGGGAGCGACACCATGACCCGCGCCCGCTGGATTCCGCTCGCCGTGTTCGGCGTGCTGGCGGCGCTACTCGGCGCGGGCGTGTGGCTGAGCCGCAAGCCGGATCGCGAAGCGTTGCCCTCGCCCCTGATCGGCAAGAACGTGCCCGCGTTCGCGCTGCCGTCGCTGCACCAGCCCGAACGCATCGTGCGCGCCGCCGACCTGCACGGCGCGCCGTACGTGCTCAACGTCTGGGGCAGCTGGTGCCCGGCGTGTCGCGAAGAACATCCGGTTATCACGCGTTTCGCCGAAACCAAGCGCGTGCGCGTGATCGGTTACGACCTGAAGGACTCGCGCGAGGATGCGCTGCGCTGGCTCGAGCAGTTCAACAACCCGTACTGGCTGGTGATCGCCGACGAACCGGGCACGACCGCGATCGATTTCGGCATCTACGGCGCGCCGGAAACGTTCCTGATCGACGCGCGCGGTCGTATCCGCTGGAAACACGTCGGCCCGCTGACGGATTCCATCATCCGGGACGAACTGCTGCCGCAGCTGTCCGCGATCGAGGGCGAACGCGGTGCGTAAGTTCGCCCTCATCCTGCTGGCGGCACTACTCGCGATCGGCAGCGCGACCGCACAGGTCGCCGACCGTCGCCCGCTCCAATTCCACGACGCCGCCGAGGAAGCGCGCTTTCGCGACCTCACGCACCAGCTGCGCTGCGTGATGTGCCAGAACCAGTCGATCGCCGATTCCGAAGCGCTTATCGCCATCGACCTGCGTCGCGAAATCCTGCAACTGATGCGCGAAGGTCGAAGCGACGACGAGATCCGCCGCTTCCTCGTCGATCGCTATGGCGAATTCGTGCTGTACAAGCCCGAGGTTGAACCTTCGACGTGGCTTCTGTGGTTCGGGCCGGTACTGATCCTGCTCGCAGGTGGCGGCATCGTGTGGCGCGTCGCCCGCAACCGCTCGCGCGTCGGTACCAACGCCGCAAGCACGAGCCCCGAGGACAGCGGCGAATGGTGATGTCGAATACGTTCATCGCGACGGCGCTCGCACTGGGCCTCGTCGTGCTGGTTTTCGCGTTCTGGCCTCTGATCCGGCGACGCCCCATGCTCGGCGGCGTAGTGGCGGGCGCTGCGCTCGTATCGGTCTCCGCGCTGTACCTGTTGGTCGGCACGCCAGCGGCGCTCGATCCCGCCAATGTGCGCCCGGTCGACACGCTGTCGTCGGCGGTGGATCGCCTCGAAAGCGAACTCGCACGCAATCCCGCGCAGCCCGATGGATGGCGACTGCTCGCGGACGCCTACCGCGCCGAAGGCCGCACCGCCGATGTCGTACGCGCGTACACCCAGGCGCTCCGCTACGCGCCGCGCGATCCCGACTTGCTCGCACAGGCGGCGGAAGCACGCGCGATCGTGGCGCCCGGTCGCCGTTTCGACGCCGAATCCGTCGCCATGCTGCGCCACGCGCTCGAGATCCAGCCCGCGCATCAGCGTTCCCGCTGGTTCCTCGGCGTCGCGCAACGCCAGGCGGGCAATGCCGCCGACGCCGCGGCAACGTGGCAGCCGCTGCTCGCTGCGGTCGATCCTTCGACCGCCGGTGCGCTTCGCACGCAGATCGACAATGCGCGTCGCGATGCCGGCCTGCCGCCGTTGCCGGAGTCGGCGATTCCGAAGGCGCGCACATTGACCGTGCGTGTCGACATCGCACCCGCGCTGCGCCAGGGGCTGCCGAGCGACGCGGCCGTATTCGTGCTCGCGCGCGAACCCGGCGGCATGCCGATGCCCGTCGCGGCGAAGCGTCTCGCGCTCGCCGATCTTCCCGCGACGGTCGTGCTCTCCGACGCCGACAGCCCGATGCCGACGCGCCGGCTCTCGCAGCTGCCGCAGGTCGAGATCGTCGCGCGCGTCTCCCGCACCGGCGTCGCCAACGCGCAGACGGGCGATCTTGAGTCGCCTGCGATGCAGGTCGCGTCGGATGCGAAAACTGCGTTGACGATCGATCACGCGCGCTGACATCGCGGCATAGCGGCATAGCGGCATCGTGGGGCCTTCCAACCGGATGAAACAAAAAGCCCCGCCGAAGCGGGGCTTTTTTTCGACTGCGACGATCGTGGCTTACTTGCCGTCGCTTACTTCGCCGCTTTCGCTTTCGCAAGGCGCAGCCACGTATCGACCACAGTGTCCGGATTCAGCGACACCGATTCGATGCCCTGCTCCATCAGCCACAGCGCGAGATCGGGGTGATCGCTCGGTCCCTGGCCGCAGATGCCGACATACTTGCCCTTCGCGCGCGCAGCCTGGATCGCCATCGACAGCAGCTTCTTCACCGCTGGGTCGCGTTCGTCGAACAGATTGGCGACGATGCCCGAGTCGCGATCCAGACCCAGCGTCAGCTGCGTAAGATCGTTCGAACCGATCGAGAAGCCGTCGAAGATCTCGAGGAACTCGTCGGCCAGCAGCGCGTTGGACGGCACCTCGCACATCATGATGATCTTCAGGCCGTCCTCCCCCTGCACGAGTCCGTTCTTGCGCAGCACCTCGACCACCTTGCGGCCTTCGTCGAGCGTACGCACGAACGGGATCATGACCCAGCAGTTCTTCAGGCCCATCTCGTTGCGGACCTTGAGTACCGCGCGACACTCGAGCGCGAACGCCGCAGCGAAGCTCGGGTCGACATAACGGCTGGCGCCGCGGAAGCCGAGCATCGGGTTCTCTTCGTGCGGCTCGTAGCGCGTGCCGCCGATCAGGTTGGCGTATTCGTTCGACTTGAAGTCGGACAGGCGCACGATCACCGGATTCGGCGCCACCGACGCCGTGATCGTCGCGATGCCTTCGGCCAGGCGATCAACATAGAAATCGACAGGGCTCGAATAGCCCGCCATCTTCGCGTCGATCTTCTTCTTCGTCTCAGCGTCCTGGCGGTCGTATTCGAGCAGC
The DNA here is from genome assembly GCF_045866565.1 of Lysobacter claricitrinus. Lineage (NCBI taxonomy): Bacteria > Pseudomonadati > Pseudomonadota > Gammaproteobacteria > Lysobacterales > Lysobacteraceae > Lysobacter > Lysobacter claricitrinus. The sequence goes on from NZ_BAAFZV010000002.1 coordinate 931,664, forward strand.
GCTTTCGGATGCACGCCGATGTGGCTGGCGATGATCATCTCCAGGCGCGCGAGGCCGACGCCCGCGTTCGGCAACATCGCGAAGTCGAATGCGCGCTCGGGATTCGCGACGTTCATCATCACCTTGAGCGGCGCCGGCGGCATGTGCTCAAGGTCGGCGACATTGCGATCGAACGGCAGCTCGCCGTCGTAGATGAAACCTGTGTCGCCTTCGGCGCAGCTGACCGTGACCTGCTGGCCGTCCTTGATGGTGTCCAGGGCGTTGCCCGTGCCGACGACCGCAGGAACGCCGAGTTCGCGCGCGATGATCGCGGCATGGCAGGTGCGGCCGCCGCGATTGGTGACGATCGCGGCCGAACGCTTCATTACCGGCTCCCAGTCGGGGTCGGTCATGTCTGCGACGAGCACGTCGCCCGGCTGCACGCGGCTCATGTCGTCGAGCGAACGCACCACGCGCGCGACACCCGTACCGATCTTCTGGCCGATTGCGCGGCCTTCGCACACCACCGTGCCGCGCTGCATGAGCTGGTAGCGCTCGATCTGCGTCGCATGCGCACGCGACTTCACCGTTTCCGGCCGCGCCTGCACGATGAAGAGCTTGCCGCTGACGCCGTCCTTCGCCCACTCGATGTCCATCGGGCGGCCGTAGTGCTGTTCGATGACGAGCGCCTGCTTCGACAGTTCCTGTACGTCTTCGTCGCTGACACAGAATCGGTTGCGCAGGTCGTCCGGCGTCGGCTCGGTGCGCACGCGCTCGCCCGGCACGTTCGAATACACCATGCGTAGCTGCTTGGCGCCGAGCGTACGGCGCAGGATCGCCTTCCTGCCGTCGCGCAGCGTCGGCTTGTAGACATAGAACTCGTCGGGATTCACCGCGCCCTGCACGACCATCTCGCCGAGGCCGTAGCTGGCGGTGACGAACACCACGTCGCGGAAGCCGGATTCGGTGTCGAGTGTGAACAACACGCCCGAAGAGCCGACATCCGAACGCACCATCAACTGCACGCCAGCGGACAGGAACACGTCCTCGTGCTTGAACCCGTGGTGCACGCGATAAGCGATCGCGCGGTCGTTGTAGAGGCTGGCGAAGACTTCCTTGACCTTGTGGACGACGTCGTCCTCACCGGTCACGTTGAGGAAGGTTTCCTGCTGGCCGGCGAAGCTCGCATCCGGCAGGTCTTCCGCGGTGGCCGAGGAACGCACTGCGACGGCAACGTCGCCGCCACCGTTCTCCGCGCACAGCTGGCGGTAGGCGGCGCGGATCTCGCGGTCCAGTTCCGGCTGCAGCGGCGCGTCGATCACCCAGCCGCGGATCTCGCCGCCCGCCGCCGTCAACGCGTGCACGTCCTCGACGTCGAGCGTCGCCAGGCGGTCGAAGATGCGCTGGTGGAGATCGTTGTGCGCGATGAATGCCTTGAACGCGTCCGAGGTGGTCGCGAAACCACCCGGCACGGACACGCCGAGGCCCGCGAGGTTGCCGATCATCTCGCCCAACGACGAGTTCTTGCCCCCCACGCGCGCCAGGTCCGACAGGCGAAGCGCGTGCAACCAGAGGATGTTCTCGTTCAAGACCGTCTCCAAGGGTGTTTGCGGGCGCGATCGCCGGCGAATAGCGGATATGATCGCCGCTGCGTCCCGCGCATACAAGCTTGATTTGCCGGGGTTTTTCCTGTCCGACCAACGTTTGGCGCGCATCCCGATGAGCGAAGTCCGCCCCGTGTTCTACGTCTCCGACGGCACCGGCATCACCGCCGAGACCATCGGCCACAGCGTGCTGACGCAATTCACCGAAACGCGGTTCGACACCACGCGCATTTCGTTCGTCGATTCGCTGGAGCGCGCGCAGGACGCGGTCGCCCGCATCCGCGAGGCGGCAGCACGGCATGGTGTCCGCCCGATCGTGATCAACTCGTGCGTGGACCCGGAAATCAGCGCGGCACTGATCGAAAGCGGCGCATTGATGCTCGACGTCTTCGCGCCGTTCATCGAGCCGCTGGAACGCGAGCTCGGGCAGACTCGACAGCGCCACGTCGGTCGCGCGCACGGCATGGTCGACTTCGAGAAATACCACCGCCGCATCGACGCGATCAATTTCACCCTGACGCACGACGATGGCCAGAGTCTCGACTATTCCGAGGCCGACCTCGTGCTCGTCGCGGTGTCGCGCGCGGGCAAGACGCCGACGTGCATCTATCTCGCCCTGCACTACGGCGTGCGCGCGGCGAACTATCCGCTGACCGAGGAAGACCTCGAGCACGACCGCCTGCCGCCGCGCCTGCGGCCGTATCGGCACAAGCTGTTCGGCCTGACGATCGACCCGGCGCGCCTGCAGCAGATCCGCCAGGAGCGCCGTCCGAATTCGCGTTATGCGCAACTGGAAACCTGCCGCCGCGAAGTGGCCGCTGCGGAGGCGATGTTCCGTGCGGAACGCCTGGCCACGTTGAGCACCACGCACACCTCGATCGAAGAGATCGCGAGCAAGGTCCTGACCACTCTGAACCTGCAACGCGAGATGTTCTAGGCGGGCTGTGACAGCGTTCCCGTCGCTTGCTGAACGGGTCGGACGCCGTCGCACTCTCGCGGACAACGGGCGTGTAGAGTCGGGCCATGTCGCAACTGGTCGCCCGCAAACGTCTCGTTCCCCGACTCAGCCGCTTCGCCTGGCTGATGGCGTTGTACGCCGAGAACCACGGCCGCCTGGGGCGGCTTTTCGATATCCGCCATTTGCGCGAAGGTCGCTGGGTGTCGGACATCGGCGACGGCGTGCCGGTTCGCGTCGACGTGACGGGTCAGCACCCCTACACCACGGAAGTCAGGCTCACCTACGCCATGCGCGACCCGGTGACGGGCGAATCCGATCCGTCGGCGTACGTGCGGCTTTACCACGACGCGCGACAGGCGGAGGCCACGCACTGCTATGTCGGTCGTCGCTGGCAGGACGTGATCGGACTCAATCCCACGCCTGAACGGCTGCTCGGCCACCGCATGCGGATGAATACGTTCCTCGGCAAATGGCTGCAGTACCTGGGAGAGCGCGGACACGGCACGGCGACGCTTCGCTTCGAAGGCGCGATTCCTGTCGAAGAACGTGAAGAAATCGTCGACGATGCTTGACGGTGCCGGGGTCGCTCACTAATATGCCGGCTCTCCAGCGCGTGGGGCCATAGCTCAGCTGGGAGAGCGCTACAATGGCATTGTAGAGGTCGCCGGTTCGATCCCGGCTGGCTCCACCAAAAGTCAAGGCAAGTCGAGTTCATCCGACAAGCCCGACGTCCCCATCGTCTAGAGGCCTAGGACATTACCCTTTCACGGTAGCGACCGGGGTTCGAATCCCCGTGGGGACGCCACTACTCTCGAGGCCCGCGAAAGCGGGCCTCGCTCGTTTCAGGGGTCGAGTTCGAGATCGGCCGGCTCGGGCAGGCAGTCCGGCTTGCGCAGGCGACGCTCAACCTCACTGCAGTGGCGCGGCGGTCCGCCGAACAGCGATGTCGCGATGCGGACGATGCCGGAGCGCGCACGTGCTTCGTCGAGCAACGTCCCACCCCCACGCCAGGCATCCGCAAACCGCGTCGTTCGCACGTTGATCGACGGGTCGGTCCGGTGTTCACGTGTTGCGAAGTGGTCAGGAAACGTTGGAGGCTCGGGAATGCGTAGATCGAGCGGCGCTGGCGCAGCGTCGAAATCGTCGTCGACGCTAGTGCCGCTGACGCTCGACGAGCTGCGATTACCGGACCGGTGCCTGCGCTGCGCGGAGAGCGACGCGACTCTTGGTTGAACCTCCGGTGCGCGAACCGTCGAGGTTTCCTGATCAGTTCTGCGTCGCGGCACGTAGCTGACGACAAGCGCATCGTCGACCGCAGCGGCTACCCGCGATGCCGGCACGAACCGTACGAGCATCAGGACGAACGCGGCCTGCACCAGCGCGGTGAGCGCCAGTGCGAGTACGCGATCGCGATCCACTTCGTGCCTCATCGCTTACGTCCGTGCAACGAATCCCGCCGATTCGATGCGACGCGATGGGGAAAGTTCCGGGTCAGGCGGTATTGCCGCCCAACGGACCCATGAACTTGCGGTAGTGGCGCAGCTCCGCGATCGAATCGCGGACATCGCTCAATGCGGTATGCGCCGACTCCTTGCTCACGCCCGCCGATACCTGTGGCGCCCAGCGACGCGCGAGCTCCTTGATCGTGCTGACATCGAGATTGCGATAGTGGAAATGCCTTTCCACGCGCGGCATCAGGCGATGCAGGAAGCGGCGATCCTGGCAGATCGAATTGCCGCACATCGGCGACGAATTCGGCGCGAGCCATTGGTTGAGGAATTCGACGGTGCGTGCCTCGGCGTCCGCCATCGAGACGCCCTGCGACACGACGCGCTCCCACAGCCCCGACCGGCGATGCTGGTTGCGGTTCCAGTCGTCCATCGCCTCGAGCCGCTCGACCGGATGCGCGATCGCGAGCTCCGGCCCCTCGGCAAGAATGTTGAGATCCGCATCGGTGACCACGGTGGCGATCTCGAGGATCGAATCGTTGTCGGTGTCGAGGCCGGTCATCTCGAGGTCGATCCAGATGAGACGCTGGCCCTGGGTGCGGAGATCGGTCATGCGCATGGTCCTTGCGGTGTCCTGCGCATCATAATCCAGTGATACCGGAGCACGACGCATGAACCCCATCCTCAACGCCGGCCACTACGCGATCCTCACCACCATGCTCGCTCCCGCGTTGCTCATGACGGCAACGGGCTCGATGCTGGTTTCGGCGAATGCACGGTTGGCACGCGTCGTCGACCGGCTACGCGGGTTGATCATCGAGTGGAATCACGCGGCGCCGGATCCTGCGGCACGTGACCTGCGCATCCGTCGCCACCGCCGTCGCGCGCACCTGGTGCTGCGCGCCTGCCAGATGCTTTACCTCGCGCTCGGCTGTTTCGTCGGCACCAGTCTGGCGCTCGCGATCAACGCTTTCCTGCGCTTCCACCTCGACGTACTGCCGACGGTGCTGGCCATCCTCGGTGTCGTATTCCTGTTCGGCGCGAGCCTGCTGCTCGGCAGCGAGGTCAGTCTCGCGGTGCGCAGCTTCGACGAGGAGCTGGACCACGAGATCGAGCGGCATCGCAGCTAGCGCGCAGCACCTTTGCCGCGCTTGGCGCGGAAGTAGCCCCTGAGCATCGTGCCCGCCTCGTCCGCGAGCACGCCGCCCGCGACCTCGACATGATGGTTGTGGCGTGCGTCCGTCAGCAGGTCGAACACGCTGCCGGCGGCACCGGTCTTGGGATCGAACGCGCCGAACACCACGCGCGACACGCGCGCATGGATCATCGCCATCGCGCACATCGCGCAGGGCTCGAGCGTGACGTAGAGCGTGCAGCCGATCAGCCGGTGGTTGGCGAGCGCCCTGCCCGCTTCGCGCATGGCGATGATCTCGGCGTGCGCGCTGGGATCGTTGTCGCCGATGTTGCGGTTCCAGCCGCGGCCGATGACCTGCCCGTTCGCGTCGACGACGAGTGCGCCGACGGGGATTTCGTCGTGGACGTCACGTGCGTGGGTGGCGAGCGCGAGTGCTTCGCGGATGAAGTGTTCGTCGGTGGGGTTGGGGGATGACATGCGTTGGGTGGCGGCCGTTGTTCTTGAACAGCGTGCTGTCGCGCGACGACTACCGCGAACTCCCGGCCCGGCCCAGCGGGCCGGGCAATGAATGGCCTGCGCGGCGGTGCCACGCAAGCAGGCCATTCATTCCCATTCGATCGTAGCCGGCGGCTTGCCGCTGATGTCGTACACGACGCGCGAAACACCGCGCACTTCGTTGATGATGCGATTGGACACATTGCCGAGGAACTCGTGCGGCAGATGCGCCCAGTGCGCGGTCATGAAGTCGATGGTCTCGACGGCGCGCAGTGAGATCACCCACTCGTATGCGCGTGCATCGCCAACGACGCCGACGGATCGCACCGGCAGGAACACCGCGAACGCCTGGCTGACCTTGTCGTAGAGGTCTGCGCGACGCAGCTCGTCGATGAAGATGTGGTCGGCCTTCGCGAGGATTTCCGCGTAGTCCGGCTTCACCTCGCCAAGGATACGCACGCCCAGGCCCGGGCCCGGGAACGGATGGCGGTAGACCATCTCGCGCGGCAGGCCGAGTTCGACGCCCAGGCGACGCACCTCGTCCTTGAACAGCTCACGCAACGGCTCGACGAGGCCGAGCTTCATGTGCTCCGGTAGCCCGCCGACGTTGTGGTGACTCTTGATGACGTGCGCCTTGCCTGTCTTGCTGCCGGCCGATTCGATGACGTCGGGATAGATCGTGCCCTGCGCCAGCCATTTCGCGTTCGCGAGCTTGGCGGATTCCTCGTCGAAAATATCGACGAACAGGCCGCCGATGATCTTCCGCTTTGCCTCGGGATCGGCCACGCCTTCGAGCGCAGCGAAATAGCGATCACGCGCGTTGACGCGCACGACGCGCACGCCCATGTGCTCGGCGAACATCGCCATCACTTGGTCGCCTTCGTTGAACCGCAGCAGGCCCGTGTCGACGAACACGCACGTGAGCTGGTCGCCGATCGCGCGATGCAGCAACGCGGCAACCACGGACGAGTCGACACCGCCGGAAAGTCCGAGGATCACCTCGTCTGTCCCGACCTGCGCGCGCACGCGTGCGATCTGGTCCTCGATGATGCCGGCCGCCGTCCACAACGTGGCACATCCGCAGATATCGACGACGAAACGTCGCAGCAGCGCCTGGCCCTGCTTGGTGTGCGTGACTTCGGGATGGAACTGCACCGCGTACCAGCGCTTGTCCTCGTTCGCCATCGCGGCGACGGGAATGCGATCGGTGCGCGCGGTCACGATGAAACCCGGCGGCGCATGCGAGACGTGGTCGCCGTGGCTCATCCAGACGTCGAGGCGCGGCGGTGCGCCCGGGTGGTCCTTCAGGTCGCCGAATAGGGAGTCTTCGGCGACGAGTTCGACTGTCGCGTAACCGAACTCGCGCGCGTCGGCCGCTTCGGTCGCGCCGCCGAGCTGCGCGGCCATCGTCTGCATGCCATAGCAGATGCCCAGCACCGGCAGACCCGAGTCGAACACCTGCTGCGGTGCGCGCGGTGCGCCGGGAAGCGTCGTCGATTCCGGCCCGCCCGACAGGATGATGCCCTTCGGCGCGAACGCGGCGATCTCCTCCGGATCGTGGTCCCACGCCCAGATCTCGCAGTAGACGCCGAGCTCGCGCACGCGGCGTGCAATCAGCTGCGTGTACTGCGCGCCGAAATCGAGGATCAGGATCTTGTCGCTGTGGATGTCGTGCACGGCGCTGGCTTTTCCGGTGCGTCCCGGCGAGCGGGACGGTGACTGTCCCGACGGCGCGACGTCGCGGCCGTCGACATCGTGTTGCGCCTGAAGGCGCGCCGCGAACTACGTACGGTAGTTCGGCGGTTCCTTGGTGATCTGCACGTCGTGCACGTGGCTCTCGCGCGTGCCGGCGCTGGTGACGCGCACAAAGTTGGGCTTCTTGCGCATCTCTTCGATGGTCGCGCAGCCGACGTAACCCATCGTTGCGCGCAGGCCGCCGGCAAGTTGATGCACGACACCGCGCAGCGGGCCGCGATACGGCACGCGGCCTTCGATGCCTTCCGGCACCAGCTTGTCGGCGTCGCTCGCATCCTGGAAATAGCGGTCCTTGGACCCCTTTTCCATCGCACCGAGCGAGCCCATGCCGCGATAGCTCTTGTAGCTGCGACCCTGGAACAGTTCGGTCTCGCCCGGCGATTCCTCGGTGCCCGCGAACAGGCCGCCGATCATCACGCTCGATGCGCCGGCGACGATCGCCTTGCCGATGTCGCCCGAATAGCGGATGCCGCCGTCGGCGATCAGCGGAATGCGTTCCTGCAGCGCTTCGGCCACCATGTCGACCGCCGTGATCTGCGGTACGCCGACGCCGGCGACGATACGCGTCGTGCAAATGGAACCGGGGCCAACGCCGACCTTCACCGCGTCCGCGCCGTGGTCCATCAGCGCAAGCGCCGCATCACCGGTGACGATGTTGCCGCCGATGACCTGGCACTTCGGGAACTTCGTCTTGACCCACTTCACGCGGTCGAGAACGCCCTGCGAATGGCCGTGCGCGGTGTCGACCACGATCACGTCGACGCCCGCTGCGACCAGCGCCTCGATGCGCGCTTCCGTGTCGCCGCCCACGCCCACCGCGGCACCGACGAGCAGCCGGCCGCGGGTGTCGTAGCCCGCCGTCGGATTGTCGCGCTTCTTCTGGATGTCCTTGACGGTGATGAGGCCGCGCAGCGCGAACTCGTCGTTGACGACGAGCACCTTCTCGATGCGGTTGCGGTGCAGCAGGCCGAGCACTTCGTCATCCGGCGCGCCTTCGCGCACGGTCACGAGGCGATCCTTGCGCGTCATGATGTTGCGCACCGGGTCGTCGAGCTGCGTTTCGAAGCGCATGTCGCGACTGGTGACGATGCCGACCAGCTGGCCGCCCTCGTCCACCACCGGCACGCCGGAGATGTTGCGCGCCCGCGTCAGCTTCAGCACTTCCGCGATCGTGGTGTCGGGGCCGACGGTGAACGGCTCGCGGATGACACCGGCTTCGAAGTTCTTGACCTGCGAAACCTGCGCGGCCTGCTGCTGCACCGTCATGTTCTTGTGGATGATCGAGATGCCGCCGAGCTGCGCCATCGCGATCGCGAGGCGGGCTTCGGACACGGTATCCATCGCCGCCGACAGGATAGGCAGGCGGATCGTGAGGTCACGGGTGAGACGGGTCGCGAGCGAGACGTCCTTGGGCAGGACTGTCGAGTGCGCGGGGACGAGCGAAACGTCGTCGAAGGTGAGCGCTTCAGCCTGGATGCGCAGCATGGGCGGCCCCGGGAGGATGAAGCGCGTCATTGTAACGTGACGGCGCGGCCGCCGTCGCGCCGACATGGAACACGGCGATCAGGGATCGAGCGCTTCGGCCGCGTCCAGCGTGTTTTCCATGAGCGTGGCGACGGTCATCGGTCCCACCCCGCCGGGCACGGGCGTGATCCAGCTTGCGCGGCGCGCGGCGGCGTCGAAGCCGACGTCGCCTACGAGGCGCCCGTCGTCCAGCCGGTTGATGCCGACGTCGATCACCACCGCGCCGGGTTTCACCCACTCGCCCGGAATCAGCCCCGGCTTGCCGACCGCCACGACCAGGACGTCCGCGCCGCGCACCGCGGCTTCGAGCGTTTCCGCGGGCGTGAACCGGTGGCAGCACGTCACCGTGCAGCCGGCGATCAGGAGCTCCAGCGCCATCGGGCGGCCGACGTGGTTGCTGACGCCGACGATGGTGGCGCTGCGGCCCCGCACGGGCTGGTCCGTGTAGCCGAGCAGCGTGGTGATGCCGCGCGGCGTGCAAGGACGCAGGCCGAACTCGCGCAGCACCAGCGCGCCGACGTTTTGGGGATGGAAGCCGTCGACGTCCTTGCGCGGGTCGATGCGGTTGATCAGCGCGGAGGCCTCGCGACGATCGGGCAGCGGCAGCTGCAGGAGGATGCCGTGGATCGCGGGGTCCGCATTCAGGCGATCGATCAGCGCGAGCAGGTCGGCGTCGCTGGTATCCGCAGGCAGGTCGTGGTCGACCGCGCGGATGCCGACCTTCTGCGCCGCGCGACGCTTGTTGCGCACGTACACCGACGACGCGGGATCGTCGCCCACCAGGATGACCGCGAGCCCCGGCGCGTGCTTCCCGGCCGCGAGCCGGGCGTCCACGCGCGCCTTGAGCTCGTCGAGCAGCGTCTCGGCGATGCGCTTGCCGTCGAGGATGCGGGCGGTCGGGCGATCGTCGGTCATCGGCGCGCGGCATGGGAACGGGCGCGCATTATCGCCTCAGCCCGCGCAGAACCGGGCGTAGTCGATGTAGCCCGTGAACGGTCGACCCGGCGCGCAGACGGCGCAATCGGGATCCGGGCGCAGGCGGGTCTCGCGGAAATGCATCGCCAACGCGTCGAAATGCAGCAGGCGGCCGGCCAGCGGCTCGCCGATGCCGAGTAGCAACTTGATCGCTTCCGTCGCCTGCAACAGTCCGATCACCCCGGGCAATACGCCGAGCACGCCGGCTTCCGCGCAGTTCGGCGCGGCGTCGGCGGGCGGCGGTTCGGGAAACAGGCAGCGGTAGCACGGGCATTCGCCGCGATGGCGTCCGGCATCGAACACGGACAGCTGGCCTTCGAAGCGATGTACCGCGCCGTAGACCAGTGGCTTCGCATGGCGCACGCAGGCATCGTTGAGCAGGTAGCGCGCGGGAAAGTTGTCGGCGCCGTCTATCACGACATCGACGCCGTCCAGCAACGCATCGACGTTCTCGGACGTCACGCGCACGACCTCGCCTTCGATGCGCAGACGCGGATTGAGCGCCGTCAACGTCGTCGTCGCGGAGTCCACCTTCGACACCCCGACGCGCGCGTCGGTGTGCAGGATCTGTCGCTGCAGGTTGCTGCGGTCGACGATGTCGTCGTCGGCGATGCGCAGCGTGCCCACCCCGGCAGCGGCGAGGTAATACGCGGCCGGCGAGCCGAGCCCACCCGCGCCGATGACCAGGACGCGCGAACATTGCAGTCGCTCCTGCCCATCGATGCCCACTTCAGGCAGCCGCAGATGGCGCGAGTAGCGATCGAAGAAGTCGGCGTCGGACTCCGGCTGCACGAGCGGCAGGCCGTCGGCGTGCCAGCGACGCGTGCCGCCATCGACCGAGAACGCGTGCGCGTAGCCGAGATCGAGCAACGTCGCGGCTGCCTTTGCCGAGCGCACGCCGGATTCGCAGATCACACCGATCGCCCGGGTGCGGTCGGTAAACGTCGCGGTGATGTCGGCCGCGGCACACGCAACCGCGCCCGTGGCCATGCCGGTCGCACGTTCGTGACGCTCGCGCACATCGATCAGCACCGCACCGGCGCGCTGGCGCTCGAGGGCTTCGGACGGTGCGACGGTCGGAATCATGAGCGCATTGTCCCGCAAGACGCGGCGTCGATCGCGATCGCACCGGAACGGCGTGTCGCGAACGGCTTACTTCCGCTTGACGTGCCGGATCAGCCGGCGCTTCTTCGCGACCTGCCGCTCGCTCAACGGATTCTTCTTCCCCTCGTAGGGGTTGCTACCCTCGCGGAAGATGAAGCGCACCGGCGTGCCGACCAGCTTGAAGCGCTTGCGGAAGAAGTTCTCGAGATAGCGACGATACGTGTCGCTGATCGTACGAAGCCGCGTGCCGTGGATGATGAATGTCGGCGGATTGCTCGCGCCGGGATGCGCGAACCGCATCTTCGCCACATGCCCGCGCACGACCGGCGGCGGATTCGTCTCGTAGGCGATCTCGACCGCCTGGGTGACCTCGCTCGTGCTGAACTGGCGCGTTGCCGACGCATGCGCGCGATGCACCGCAGCGAACAGCTCGCGCATGCCGGTGCCGTGCTTGGCACTGATGCGCACGGATTCCGCCCATTCGACGAAACCGAGCTTGCGCGACAGCACGGTCAGCGCCTGCTCCCGCTGGTAGTCGGTCAGGCCGTCCCACTTGTTCAGCGCGATGACGAGCGCGCGGCCGGCATCCAGCGCGTAGCCGAGCACCGTCGCGTCCTGGTCGGTAATGCCTTCTGACGCATCGAGCAGCACGACCGCGACCTGGCATTGCTCGATCGCGGCGAGCGTCTTGAACGCCGAGAACTTCTCGACCGCTTCGTCGACACGCGACCTGCGGCGCAGGCCCGCGGTGTCGATCAGTCGGTAAAGGCGACCATCGCGTTCCATGTCGATCGAAACCGAGTCGCGCGTCGTGCCCGGCACCTCGGACGCGATCATGCGTTCCTCGCCGAGCACGCGATTCACCAGCGTCGACTTCCCGACGTTCGGACGCCCGATGAACGCGACGCGCACGCGAGCCGGATCATCGTCGAGCACCGGCGTCGCACCCTCTTCCGGCAACTTCGCATAGATGCGCGCGAGAAGCGCATCGACACCGTGGCGATGTGCCGCCGCAACGGCGATGCTCTCCTGCAAGCCGTAACGCACGAATTCGTTGAGGGACTGCTGCGCGTCGATGCCGTCGGTCTTGTTGACGACCAGAAGCGTCGGGCGACCGGTGCGGCGCAGCCAGCCGACGATTTCGTCGTCGAGCGACGACGGGCCTTCGCGGCCGTCCACCACGAACAGCACCAGATCCGCTTCTTCCGCGGCCGCGCGTGCCTGCCTCGCGGTCGCGCCCGCGAGGCCTTCGTCCTCACCCGCGATGCCGCCGGTGTCGACCACCGCGAACGGCGGACGGCCTTCCGGGCGCGCGACACCGTAATTGCGATCGCGCGTCACGCCCGGCTCGTCGTGCACGAGCGCGTCGCGCGTGCGCGTCAGCACGTTGAACAGCGTGGATTTACCGACATTCGGGCGACCAACGAGGGCGACGAGCGGGAGCATGGTGCGACCTCGGATGGGCCTGGAAAACGAAACGGGCCGCGCGGTGGCATCGCCACCTGCGCGGCCCGCGGCATAAGGTTACTGCGCGCGGAACGCGGTCAGGCGGCCGTCGGTGTTCTGCACCAGCACGATGCCGTCGGAAACCACCGGCGGGGCGAGGATGGCGTCGCCGCCAGCACGCATGCGCGCAGCGAACGCGCCGTCGGACAGACGCAACCAGTGCACGTAACCGTCGAGGTCACCCACCACGGCAGCGTCGCCCGCGATGGCCGGCGCGGTGACGTCGCGACGCAGGAGCGCCGGCTGCTGCCACAACGCGCCGCCGCTCTGCTTGTCGAGCGCGAACACGCCGCCGTCGGCTTCGGTCACGACCACGCGATCGCTCGACACCGCAGGACGACCCGGGCCGCCGTGCTCGGCACTCCACATCGGCCGTCCATTCGGCGCGTCGATCGCGGCGGTCGTCTTCTTCATGCTCGTCGCGTACAGCGTGCCGCCCTCGAGCACCGGCGTGCCGTCGATGTCGGCCATGCGCTCCAGTTCGTTGCGGCCTTCCGGCTGCGCGATCGGGAGATCCCACAGCGGGCGGCCGTCGGCGACCGAAAGCATCGTCAGCGTGCCGTCGTCGTTGCCGACGAACACCACGCCCGGACCCATCGCGACGCCGTCGTTGCCGCGCGCGGTGAGGGTCGGAAGATCGTGGTTCCAGAACCAACGACGCTCACCGGTGGCCGCGTCGAACGCGGTGACGCGGCCGTCGACCGAACGCACGAATACGCGGCCCTGGCCGATCGCGGGCGCCGCGACGACTTCGTTGCCGACCTTGGCGTGCCACTTCTCGGCGCCGGTCGCGGCGTCGAGCGCGATCACTTCGCCTTCGAGGCCGCCGACAACGACGAGGCCTTCGCCGACGCCCGGACCGCCCGACACCTGGACCTTGGTCTCGTGATGCCACACGGCCTTGCCAGTCGGCAGGTCCAGCGCGTACACGCCACCCTTCAGCGCGGCGGCGAACACACGCCCGCCGTCGACAACGGGGCCCTGGCGCAGGCCGAGATGACCTTCACCGCCGCCGACCGACGTGCTCCACAACTGCGCGACGTTGATCGTCGGCGTGATCGCGGTGAGCTCGGTCGGCTTGGCCGCCTTCTTGCTCGAATCCTTGCCGCTGAACCAGCCACTGACGGTCGAGCAGCCCGAAACCGCGACGAGCGCAGCCGCCAGCAGGGCGACGCGGACGACCGGGCCGGACGGGGAAAGGATGCGAGCGGACTTCATCGATGGGGGCCTCACGGTGTCTGCGACGGGGCGGGCTCGCCACCGACCTGGGTGTACTTGAGTTCGATCAGCTTGCGTTGCGGCGAGCCGACCTCGGTCAGCGCGAGCGCCTTACGGTACGACTCGCGCGCCGCGTCGACCTGACCGAGAGCGAACTGCGCGTCGCCGCGGAGGTCGAGCGTGGGGCCGTCGTTCGCGGTGAGCGACGCGAGCGCATCCGCGCCCTTGCCGGACTGTATCTGCAAGCGTGCGATGCGACGCTGCATGATCGCGCGCAACGATGCGTCGTCCGGCATGGCGCCGCGCAGCGTGGCGATTGCTGCCGTGGCGTCGTTCGCGTCCGCCTGCGCCTTCGCGAGGCGCAGTGCCGCGAGGCTGCGATAGATGCCCTGCGGCAACGCGTTCACGCGCGGCGTCGCTTTTACGCCGTCATGTTCGACCGCGTCGATGGCGGCCTGGAACGTGTCGGCCTGGCTCATCTGCGCCTGTGCCTGGCGTTGCTGCCAGTATTTCCAGCCGCCGACCGCGGCCAAGCCGAGAAGGACGCCGCCGATCAGGCCGCCGCCGTTACGGCGCAGCCAATCCTGGACGCGCCGGCTCTGTTCGTGTTCGTCGAAAAGTTCGTCGATCGCCATGCTGTCTCGCCCTGCGAACTGCGCAGGGACCGCTGGAGGACTGGGCCTCGCGCGGAGTCGGCCGGGTGATCCGGCCGGATGGCGGAATCAGGGCGCGGACGGCGCGAGGGAACCGTCAGAGGATAACGTAAAGCGCGCGACGTTCGCTCGGGTATACGGCGTCAGGTCCACCGGCTCGCCGTGCAGCGTGACCCGCACCTCCGACGCATTGCCCAGCACGAGGCGGCTGATTTCATTCGGCTGGATGTCGCGCGACTCGCCCGCATGCAGCATGCCCTTCTCGACGACGCCACCGTCGGCGCCGAACAGCTGGACCCAGCTGTCGCCGCCGATCTCGAGGCGTAGTGGCGCGAGCGACTGCGCCGGAGTGGCGATGGGCGCCAGCGACGCCACCATCGGCGTGCGCGCGACCGGATCGGCGGCCTGCGCCTGCGACGGCCCGACGTCCAGGGATTCGACCGGCGGCGCGCCTTCTGTATGGCTGCGGGTGGCGAGCCACACCGGCACCACCAGCGCGACGGTCAGGACGGCGTACACCGCGCGGCGCGCCAGGTTCTCGGCCATGTAGCGATAGCGCGGCACATGGGCGTGGCTGACGAGCGTCGGGATCTGCGTGGTCGTGAACGGGCTGGGCAGCGTCTCGTCGTCGATGCAGATGCCGAGCACGCGGGCATAGCCGCGGGCCTGGCCGCGAACGAACACCGGCGGCCCGAGGCGATCCCACTCGCCGGATTCGAGGCACTGGAGGACATGCAAAGGGAGCCGCGTCCGCGCCGAAATTTCGGCAAGGCTGGCTCCACTGGCTTCACGTGCCCGCTTCAAACGCTCGCCGGCGGCAGTGCCGGCCGAGTGCATGGTCGTCATCATTTTTCCCCAACGGGACGGGAGTCCGGGGGAAACTCCGTCCGCAGGCGTTGACCGTAGCGCGCGGCCGCGGCCGTGTCGCCGAGCGATTGCTCAATCTGTGACGCGAGCTGCAACGTTTCGGGATCAGCCGGGCCCGCAGCGAGGCGCCTTTCGACGAAAGCGCGCGCTTCCATGGCGCGGCCGGCGGTGAGTTCGATGCGTGCGAGGGTCTGGAGCGCCAACGGATTGGCTGGCGCGATTGCGAGCGCCTGGCGGGCGGCGCGTTCCGCGCGGGCGCCCTGCCCGGCCTGCAGACCGCACGCGGCCGCGTTGGCGAGCGCCGAGTCCGGCGTTTCATAGCCTGGCGCGACGGCGGCCCGATCGAACCAGTCGAGCGACGCCGGCGCCTGCCCGTTCGAGCACAGCCAGATGCCGTAGTTGTTGAGGAAGGCGCCGCGATCGGGCGCCAGTTCGGCAGCGCGCTTGTGGTGAGGGCCCGCCTCGCGGCTTCGGCCCAATGCGTCGAGCCCAAGGGCGAGCAGGCTGTGCGCCTCGATCGCGTTTGGATCCGCCTTCAACGCGGCTTCCGCGGCCTCGACCGCGCCCTGCGCATTGCCGCTGACCAGCCGCGACTGCGCGACCTGCGTCATCGTGTACGCCGTGTCGCGCGCGTGGTTCTTGGGGTCGATCTGGACTTCGTGCGCGACCTGCTCGTAATGGCCGCGCGAGGTGTCCTGACGAACGAAGGTGAGACGACTGCAGGCGGATGCGAAAACGAGCGATCCCAGAACCACCAGGACCGTCGACGTCCTCACGAACTCACGCTGCGGCATCACCTTGCTCCTGTTTCGCCAGCTGCCGACGGAATTCGGCGTTGCGGCGGGTGCGATCCATGACCTGCCCTTTCAACTGACCGCAGGCGGCGTCGATATCGTCGCCGCGCGTGCGGCGCACCGGCGCGATCATGCCCGCTTCGTTGAGCAGTTTCTGGAACGCGCGAATCGCCTGGTCCGTCGGGCGCTCGAATCGCGTACCGGGGAACGGGTTGAACGGAATGAGATTGACCTTGGCCGCGCCCTTCATCTGCACGGACCGGTCAAACGCGCGCATCAGCTGGACGAGCCCGCGCGCGTGGCTGGGCTGGTCGTTGACGCCCTTCATCAAGGTGTATTCGAAGGTCACCGACGTGCCGGGCTTGCGCAGCGCATAGCGCACGCAGGACTCCATCAGCATCTCGATGCCGTACTTCTTGTTGAGCGGAACGAGTTCGCTGCGCAGATCATCGGTCGGCGCGTGCAGCGAAACCGCCAGCGACACGTCGCTGACTTCGCCGAGCTTGTCGATCATCGGCACCATGCCGGCGGTCGACAGCGTGACGCGCTTGTTGGCAAGGCCGTAGCCGAGGTCGTCGCGCATGATGCTCATGGCGCGCACGACGTTGTCGAAGTTCGCCAGCGGCTCGCCCATGCCCATCATCACGACGTTCGTGAGGCGGCGTTGCTGGTGCGGGACGTTGCCGAGATGGCGCGCCGCGACCCAGACCTGGCCGATGATCTCGGCGGTCGACAGGTTGCGGTTGAAACCTTGCGTCGCGGTCGAGCAGAACTGGCAGTTGAGCGCGCAGCCCACCTGCGACGACACGCACAGCGTTCCGCGGCCCTTGTCGGGGATGTAGACCGTCTCGATCGCGTTCTTCGGGTCCATGCCGAGCAGCCACTTGTGCGTGCCGTCCTCGGAGGCCTTGTCGAACACCACCGACGGCGCATGGATGTGCGCGTGCTGCTCGAGCTTGGCGCGCAGCGCCTTGCCGAGGTCGGTCATGTCCGCGAAATCGGTGACGTAGCGGTGGTGGATCCACTTCATCACCTGGTGCGCGCGATAACGCTTCTCGCCCAGCACCTGCTCGAAGAAATCCTCGAGCTGCACGCGTTCGAGGTCGAAGAGGTTCGTCTTCTTCGACCCCGACGCGGCGACCGGCACGTCCGCGCGCGCAGCCGCGCCCGCCGCTACGGTCGATGCCGTGTCGATGAGCGTTGCGTCGATGTCGCGGGGCGTGTCGGTCATTTCTCTCACTTCAAATCAGCGTGCGGCGACTTCGGTCTGCGCGAAGAAGTACGCGATCTCGATCGCGGCGTTCTCCTGGCTGTCCGAGCCGTGCACCGCGTTGGCGTCGATGGAATCCGCGAAATCGGCGCGGATCGTGCCCGGCGCGGCGTCCTTCGGATTGGTGGCGCCCATCAGCTCGCGGTTCTTGGCGACGGCGTTGTCGCCCTCGAGCACCTGGATCATGACCGGGCCCGACACCATGAACTCGACCAGCGCGTTGAAGAACGGGCGCTCGCGGTGCACGGCGTAGAAGCCTTCCGCTTCCTGGCGCGACAACTGCTTCATCTTCGCGGCGACGACCTTGAGGCCGGCCTGCTCGAAGCGGGAATAGATCTGGCCGATCACGTTCTTGGCGACCGCGTCAGGCTTGATGATCGAAATGGTGCGCTCCAGCGCCATGGGACTGCTCTCCGAGGTTGGCGGGCGCCGGATGCGTCTCAGCGCCCAAGATAACAAGAAAAACCCGCGTAGCTACGCGGGTTTAGCCGAACTGGCAGCGGTAGATTCTACGCGTTCAGGCCGGGTCGGCGAAAGCGGCCGGACGCAGCGGCCGCTGGACCATTGACCCCCGTATGGTCCGCGACTACCATCAAACAAGCGTTTGATTCGGTACGCCGCATGTCCACTCCTGCTCCCTTCTCCACCAAGGACCGCATTCTCGGCGCCGCCGAGGAGCTGTTCGCGCAGTACGGCTTCGCCGGTACGTCGCTGCGGCAGGTCACCAGCCGCGCCGACGTCAACATCGCCGCGGTGAACTACCACTTCGGCAGCAAGGAAAACCTCGTCAACGAGGTGTTCCGCCGTCGCATGGACGAGATGAGCGAACGTCGCCTGGACGCGCTGAAGGCGGCGGTCGCGTCCGGTACGGGCGATCTCGAGCCGATCCTTGCCGCCTTCGTCGAACCTGCCTTGGCGATGGCGCAGGATCGCCACGGCGGCGCGTCGTTCATGCGCGTCATCGCCCGTGCCTACGCCGAGAAGAACGACGCGCTGCGCAAGTTCTTGTCCGACCACTACGGCCACGTTCTGCGCGAATTCGCGAAGGCGATCTCGACCGTGGTGCCCGAGCTGACCAAGGAAGAGCTGTACTGGCGCCTGGACTTCCTCGCCGGCGCGTTGACGTACGCGATGTCCGACTTCGGCCTGATCAAGCGGCCGTCGGGTACGTCCGAAGCCGCCCACCGCGCCCGTGCGGCGCGCGAACTGATCCGTTTCGCCGCCGCCGGCTTCCGTTGCCGGCCGGCCGACCTTTCCTGATTCCCCAACCCGGGACTACCACCGACATGTCCAAGAAACTGCTCGTCCGCCGCGCCGCCGTGCTGGGCGCAGGCGTCATGGGAGCGCAGATCGCCGCGCACCTCACCAACGCCGGCGTCGATACCGTGCTGTTCGACCTCCCGGCGAAGGAAGGGGACCCGAACGGCATCGTGACCAAGGCGATCGCGAACCTCGCGAAGCTCAGCCCTGCCCCGCTCGCCGACAAGTCGCTGGCCGAGCGCATCACGCCTGCGAACTACGAGACGGGCCTGGAGCTGCTGCGCGGCTGCGATCTGGTGATCGAAGCGATCGCCGAGCGCATGGACTGGAAGCAGGACCTGTACAAGAAGATCGCCCCGTTCGTGCCGGCGCACGCCGTGCTGGCGAGCAACACGTCCGGCCTCGGCATCAACGCGCTGGCCGACGTGCTACCGGAAGAGATGCGTCACCGTTTCCTCGGCGTCCACTTCTTCAACCCGCCGCGCTACATGCACCTCGCCGAGCTGATCCCGGCGAAGACGACGGATACCGAAGTTCTCGAAGGCCTCGAGACGTTCCTGACGACCACGCTCGGCAAGGGGGTCGTGATCGCCAAGGACACGCCGAACTTCATCGGCAACCGCATCGGCGTGTTCTCGATGCTGGCGGCGATGCACCACACCGAACGCCTCGGCCTCGGGTTCGACACGGTCGATTCCCTCACCGGCCCGGCGATCGGTCGCCCGAAGTCGGCGACGTATCGAACCGCCGATGTGGTCGGCCTCGATACGATGGCGCACGTCCTCAAGACGATGGCCGACACGCTGCCCAACGATCCGTGGCATCAGTACTTCAAGGCACCGATCTGGCTGACGGGCCTCGTCGAAAAGGGTGCACTCGGCCAGAAGACCGGCGCGGGTTTCTACACCAAGCGCGGCAAGGACATCCTCGTGCTCGATGTCGCCGCACGCGATTACCGCCCGACCGCGGGCGAGCTTGATGCCGACGTCGCAGCGATCCTCAAGGAACGCGACCCAGCAAAGAAATTCGCCGCGCTGCGCGCGAGCGACAATTCGCAGGCGCAGTTCCTGTGGTCGGTATTCCGCGACACATTCCACTACAGCGCCTTCCACCTGAAGGACATCGCCGACACCGCGCGCGACGTCGACTTCGCGATGCGCTGGGGCTACGGCTGGTCGCAGGGCCCGTTCGAGACGTGGCAGGCCGCCGGCTGGAAGCAGGTCGCGCAGTGGATTGCGGAAGACGTCGCCGCCCGCAAGACGATGGCGAACGCGCCCCTGCCGGCGTGGGTTGCATCGCGTGACGGCGTGCACGAGGCCACGGGCAGCTTCAGCCCGGCACGGAACGGTGCGATCGCACGTTCGTCGAACCCGGTCTATGCGCGCCAACGCTTCCCGGATGCGCTGCTGGGCGAGAAGTTCTCCCCCGGCAAGACGCTGTTCGAGAACGACGGCCTGCGCCTGTGGGCCGATGAGGACGACATCGCGGTCGTCAGCTTCAAGACCAAGCTGCACACGGTGTCGGACAAGGTGCTCGATGGTCTGCAGGAAGCGATCGGCATCGCCGAGCGCGACTTCGCCGGCCTGGTGATCTGGCAGCCAAAGGAGCCCTTCTCCGCCGGCGCCGACCTTGCCGGTGCGCTCGGCCTGCTGCAGGCCGGCAACGTCGCCGGTTTCGAGGCGATGGTCGAGAACTTCCAGCGCACCAGCCAGCGCATCAAGTATTCGCTGGTGCCGGTGGTCGCGGCCGTGCGCGGTCTCGCGCTCGGCGGCGGCTGCGAGTTCCAGATGCATGCCGCGCGCACGGTGTTCGGTCTCGAGAGCTACGTCGGTCTCGTCGAAGCCGGCGTCGGTCTGTTGCCGGCCGGTGGCGGCCTGAAGGAGTTCGCGGTGCGCGCGTCCGAGGCGGCCGGTCCCGGCGGCGACGTTTTCGCGCAGCTCAAGGCGCCGTTCGAAAGCGTCGCGATGGCCAAGGTGTCGACGTCGGCGTTCGAGGCGAAGTCGCTCAAGCTTGCGCGCGACAGCGACGTCGTCGTGTTCAACACGCACGAGCTGCTGCATGCGGCGAAGGCGCAGGCACGCGGCATGGCCGAGGCCGGCTACCGCCCGCCGATGCCGGCGCGCAACGTCGTGGTCGCGGGCGACGTCGGCATCGCGTCGCTGCAGATGATGCTCATCAACATGCTCGAAGGCATGTTCATCTCGCCCCACGACTACGAGATCGCGACGCGCATCGCCACTGTCATGTGCGGCGGCATGGTCGACCGCGGGTCGGTGGTCGACGAGGAATGGCTGCTCAAGCTCGAGCGCCAGCACTTCGTCGAACTCGCGCAGATGGAAAAGACGCAGCAGCGCATCGCGCACATGCTGCAGACCGGCAAGCCGCTGCGGAACTGAGGTTCGAAGGCCCGCCCTTCCGAATCCCCTTCGAGCCTCCGAGAGAAATCATCATGAGCAAGCAGATCCAGGACGCCTACATCGTCGCCGCCACCCGCACGCCAGTGGGCAAGGCGCCGCGCGGCTTCTTCCGCAACACCCGCCCCGACGACATGCTCGCGCACGTGCTGCGCAGCGTGGTCGCGCAGGCGCCGGGCATCGACGTCAACCGCATCGATGACGCCATCATCGGCTGCGCGATGCCGGAGGCCGAGCAAGGCATGAATGTGGCGCGCATCGGCGTGCTGCTCGCCGGCCTGCCCGACGTCGTCGCCGCGCAGACGATCAATCGTTTCTGCTCGTCGGGCCTGCAGGCCGTCGCGCTGGCCGCCGACCAGGTGCGCTTGGGCAACGCGGATCTCATCCTCGCCGGCGGCACCGAATCGATGTCGATGGTGCCGATGATGGGCCACAAGATCGCGCTCAACCCGCGCGTCTTCAGCAAGGACGAAGGCCACGTCGCGATCGCGTACGGCATGGGCATCACCGCCGAGAACGTCGCGAAGGAATGGAACATCTCGCGCGAGCAGCAGGACGCGTTCGCGGTGGAATCGCACCGCAAGGCGCTGGCCGCCATCGCCGCGGGCGAATTCCGCGACGAGATCTCGCCGTACGAAGTCGTGTCGCACGTGCCGGAGCTTTCCGGCAACACCATTCAGCTGCGCAAGCGCCTTGTCGACACCGACGAGGGCCCGCGCGCCGACACGTCCATGGACGGCCTGGCCAAGCTGCGCCCGGTGTTCAAGAACGGCCAGTTCGGCGGGTCCGTCACCGCGGGCAATGCATCGCAGATGAGCGACGGCGCTGCCGCGGTGCTGATCGCGTCGGAGTCTGCGATCAAGCAGTACGGCCTCACGCCCCTCGCCCGTTTCGTGAGCTTCTCGGTCGCCGGCGTACCGCCGCACATCATGGGCATCGGCCCGAACGCGGCGATTCCGAAGGCGCTCAAGCAGGCCGGCCTGACGCGCGACCAGATAGACTGGATCGAGCTCAACGAAGCGTTCGCCGCGCAGGCACTCGCAGTGATCAAGGACTCCGAACTCGACCCGTCCAAGGTCAATCCGCTCGGTGGTGCGATCGCCCTCGGCCATCCGCTCGGCGCGACCGGCGCGGTGCGCACGGCGACGATCGTGCACGGCATGCGCCGTCGCCAGCAGAAGTACGGGATGGTGACGATGTGCATCGGCACGGGCATGGGCGCGGCGGGAATCTTCGAAGCGCTCTGAGCCTTGCAATGCACGTCAACGACGGGGCCTTCGGGCCCCGTCCGTTTTTGCGGAGCTGTCCTGCAGCTCAAGCTCACGACGCATCGGACAGCGCGCCGCGAAGATCTACCGCGAGGCGAACAGCCCGCGCGCCAATCGATCCTTCAGCGCGTCCTTCGATTGCGCCCACCAGTAACTCGCCTGCGCCGCCGCGAAGCCGAACGGCTTGAACGCGGGCTGCAGGCCGTAGCGCGACAGATGGCGATAACGCGTGTCGCCCTCCGCAATCGCAGACGCTACCAGGTCGCCGGCAGCCGTCGTCGGCGCGACGCCGTGACCACCAAACGCCTGCGCGACCCACAGGCCCGGCTCGGCTTCCATCACGTGCGGCATCTCGTGCGGCGCGTAGCTCATCAGGCCGGACCAGGCATAGTCGACCGCGACGCCATGCAGCTGCGGAAACACGCGCAGCATGTCGCCGACGAGCAGCTTTTCGACGTCGGCAGGCGCGCGATCGCGCACGGAAATGCGTCCGCCCCACAGCAGGCGCGTGTCCGGGAGCGGGCGGTAGTAGTCGAACGCGAAGCGCGTGTCGTAGACGGCGGCTTGCGTGCGCAACACGCCATGCATCCGATCGCCGAGCGGCTCGGTGACCATCACATAGGTGGCGATGGGCAGTACTGCTGCGTCCACGCGGCGACGCAGTTTCGCGAGATAGCCGCCGCATGCGAGCACGACGTTGCGCGCCCGCACCTCGCCATCGGGCGTGCGCACGCGCCAGCCGCCACCGTCCCGTGCCAGGGCGATCGCGGGCGTCGACTCGTGGATACGCACGCCCGCGCGCTCGAGAACACCAGCGAGCCCGCGCGCATAACGCAGCGGGTGGAAATGGAATGCCGCGCCTTCGTAGAGGCCTTCGGAATAGCGCTCGCTGGCGATGCGGCGACGCATTTCGTTGCGATCGAGCCACGCCCAATCGGTTCCGTAGCGCGCGGCGAGCAACGTCTGGCGCGCCTTCAATGGCGCCGGATCATCGAACCAGTTCGCCCAGATCACGCCACCGTCCACGACATCGCAAGCGATCGCGTAGTCGTTGATGCGTGACCGGATGCGTCGGACCGCGTCGAGCGTCCACCCGTAGACCTCGCGCGCGACGTCCGCGCCCAGGTCCGCGATCAGCCTGGCCTCGCCGCGCGAATAACCGCCGAATACGAAGCCGCCATTCCGGCCGGATGCACCGTAGCCGACGTGGTGTGCGTCCAGCAGGACGATGTCGCGATGCCCGCGCTCGACCAGCCCGAGCGCGGTATTGAGACCTGCGAAACCGCCGCCGACCACGCAGACGTCGTGGTCGACCGCACCGGATAGCGATCGAGCTGCGGGCGGCGGGCCCGCACTCGCGTTGTAGTAATCGCCCTGGAATCGCGGCATTGCACCAGCGTGGCGCGCCGCGCGCGGGCTGTCCAGCCTCAGCTGATCTCGACGACGCCCAGTTCGACCAGCGCGTTGCGCATCATGTCGGCCGCGGCGTCGCTCAGCTTCTCGTGGTCGAGGGCATAGCGGATCGTCGCTTCGATCAGACCGATGTGCGTGCCGCAGTCGAACCGCGTGCCGCGGAAGCGGTACGCGTCGACGCATTCCTCGGCAAGCAGGCGATCAATCGCGTCCGTCAGCTGGATTTCGCCGCCGGCGCCCGGCGTGATCGTTTCGAGCAGCGAAAAAATCCGCGGCGAAAGCACGTAACGCCCCACGACGGCGAGATTGCTCGGCGCATCCTTCGGCGCGGGCTTCTCGACGATGCGCGTGATGCGTCCACGGCGATTGGCGAAATCCTTCGTCGCCACGATGCCGTAGCTGTCCGTCTTCTCGGGCGGAACGTCCTGCACGGCGATCACGCTGCAGCCGCTTTCCTGGGCCGCGTCCGCCATCTGCTTCAGGGCGCCCGGGCCCCGGTTCCAGATGAGGTCGTCCGGCAGCAGAACCGCGAACGGCTCGTCGCCGATGACCTCCTTCGCGCACAGCACCGCGTGCCCGAGCCCCAACGCTTCGGCCTGGGTGATGAAGATCGTCTTGACGCCCGGCGGCAACACGTCTCGCACCAGCTCCAGTTGCTCGGTCTTGCCTGCACGCTCGAGCTTGTGCTCGAGCTCATACGCCTTGTCGAAGTAATCCGCGACGGCGTGCTTGTAGCGGTTGGTGATGAACACCAGCGTGTCGCAACCTGCTTCGATTGCCTCGTCGACCGCGTACTGGATCAGCGGCTTGTCGATGACCGGCAACATTTCCTTCGGCACCGTCTTGGTGGCGGGAAGGAAACGGGTGCCGAGTCCGGCAACGGGGAAGACGGCCTTGCGGATGCGACGCGGGGGAGTCGAGGTCATCGAAGAGTCGGTCAGGGAGCGCGAATCGCTCAGATTTTGCGCGACTGGCGTGCAGGAAACGCGACGACGGTCGCCGTCGACGCTCCGTTCGAACCGCTCGCGAGCGGTTCGAACTCGGGCACGGCGTCGCGAAGCAAGCGCGCAAGCGCGTCGAGGTCGTAGCGGGCGCATGCATCGTTGAACAGGTTCACCGCATCGACCACGTGCGCGGACGCGACCTTGCGCGGCTCGGCCTGCAGGATCTTCGGGTGCTGCGTCGGTCGATAGCGTTCGTCCGCATGGAACAGCGTTTCGTGCAGCTTCTCGCCGGGACGCAGGCCCGTGTAGACGATGGCGACGTCGCGACCAGGCTGTTTGCCTGCGAGACGGATCATCTGCTCGGCGAGCAGGCGGATCGGCACGGGCTCGCCCATGTCGAGCGTGTACACCGCTTCGTGCGTTCCGATTGCCGACGCCTGAAGGATCAGCTGGCAGGCCTCGGGAATAGTCATGAAGAAGCGCGTGACTTCGGGGTCGGTCACGGTGACGGGTCCACCTGTGCGGATCTGCTCGCGGAAGAGCGGAACGACGCTACCCGCAGAATCCAGCACGTTGCCGAAGCGCACGGTCACGAAGCGCGTCGGGCAGTCGGCGAGCGCCTGGCAGATCATCTCCGCCATGCGCTTGGTCGCACCGAGCACGTTGACCGGATCGACGGCCTTGTCGGTCGAGATCAGCACGAACGTGCCGATCGATGCGTTGCGACACGCCTGCGCCACGTTGTAGGTCGCGACGACGTTGTTGCGGATCGCCTCGCGAAGCTGCGTCTCCAGCACCGGCACCTGCTTGTAGGCGGCGGCATGGAAGACGGCTTCCGGCTGCGAACGCCCGATGGCGTACGCGATCACCGCGCGGTCGCCGCAGTCGCCGAGCACCGGAATCACTTCGATGTCGGGGAAGTCACGACGCAGCGCGGCGTCGGTCGTCATCAGCGCGAGTTCGTCCATTTCGACGAGCGCGATGCGACGCGCGCCATGCCGGGCGCACTGCCGGCAGAGCTCCGCGCCGATCGAACCGCCGGCACCGGTGACCAGCACGGAACGCCCGCCCAGCCACGCACGGATCGCTTTCCAGTCCGGCAATACGGGCTTGCGACCGAGCAGGTCCTCGATCGCCACTTCCTTGAGCTCGCCCGGCATCGACCGGCCTTCGAGCACGTCCTGCAGGCGCGGCACCGAACGGAACGGCAGTCCACTGCGTTCGCAGATCGTCACGATGCGCTGCAGCGCCGTGGCGTCCGCGGACGGAATCGCGATGACCACCAGTTGCGCGGCGGTCTCGCGAGCGATCGCCGGAAGCTGATCGATCGCGCCGAGCACCGGGACGCCGTGCATCTTCGAACCGCGGAGGCGCGGCGCGTCGTCGAGGAAACCGACGGGCTGGTAGGTGCCGAAGCGGCGGAGGTCGCGCACAAGCGCTTCAGCCGCCTGGCCGGCGCCAAGGATCAACACGCGCGTCGACGACGTACGCCGGCCATCGGACTGCACGTCTTTCCATGCGCGATAGATGAGGCGTGGCGCACCCAGCATCGCCGCGAGGACGACCGGATACAGCACCAGCACGCCACGCGGCACGGTATCCATCCGGTTATAGAGGAACAGCGCAGCAACGACGCCGATCACGCCGATCACCGACGCCTTCAGGATGTTCCACAGATCCGGGACGCTGGCGAAGCGCCACAGGCCGCGATACAGGCCGACATACCAGAACGCGGCACCCTGCACGGCGAGCACAAACGCCGTCTCCATGGACCACAGGGGCAGGTCCGGCGAGCTCGGCTCGACCGCATAGCGCATCCAGTGCAGCCCGAACCAGACGAGCCAGACCATCGACAGGTCGTGCACTGCGATCGCGATTCGCGGCAGGCGCGCCTGCCAGGGGGACAATGTTCGAGCCATCAATCCTTCTCAGTGATCCCTGAGCTCGCGCGTTGCGCGATCCATCGTTGCGCGAACAGCCACGAAACAGCCGCGCCCGTATACCACACGGCCACGGACGCCATGGTAACGGTCGGCTGCCGTGAAGGGTTCAGCATTGCGACTGCAGACGCAGCGAGCGTCACAAATGCGTAGCCCGCCGTGACGGGCCCATGGCCGTAGCGCCGTGCCAACGCCTGGTACAGGTGCTGCGCGTGCGCTTCCCACCAGCGCTCGCGGCGGACGATGCGCCGCGTCAGCGTCATCCCGGCGTCGACCAGGAACGCCGACAGCGGCAGCAGCATGAGCGCCCCAGCGATGGCGGACCGTGCAGCAACACTCGCGGTGATCCACGCCATCGCGAACCCGAGCGCACCGCTGCCCACGTCGCCTAGGAAAATCCGCGCGCGCGGCAGGTTGAACGGCAGGAACCCGGCGCAGGCAGCGGCTACGGGCACCGCAATCGAGCCGCCGATGCCACCGCCGACCACCAGCGCCGCGGCAGCGACCAGCAGCGCCTGCGACGCCGCGATACCGTCGATGCCGTCCATGAAGTTCCAGACATTGACGAGGACCACGGCAAGCGCGGCCGTCGCGATGAAATGCACTGGCATGGCGACGGGATCGAACATCGCGAAACCAAGCATCAGGCCTGCGACGACATGCACTGCAAGCCGCAGCCGCGCGGACAAGGGGCGGTGGTCATCCCACGCGCCAATCGCTGCGACCGCGAGCAGCCCGGCCGACGCGAGCACTGTCGAACCGGCGTTCGCACCTTGCGATGCAAGCACACCCGCACCCAGCAATGTCGCGAGCACGGGCCCGGCGCCGCCGCCACGCGGTGTCGCGACGATGTGGCTCCGACGCTCGCCCGGTTCGTCCACCAACCGGCGATGCAACGCGTACGCGCGGGCAAGCGCGGTGCCGGCCGCCGAAATCACCAGCACCATGAGGGCGAGCGCGAGCGGGCTCACACGACGGCGTAGTTCAGAAGTGGTTTCACCGAGCCCCACTCCTTGCAGCTGGGGCATTGCCAGTGGTGGCTACGCGCGCCGAATCCGCAGCGCGTGCAGCGATAGCTCGGATTACGAACGAGCAACTGGTCGGTGATGTTGCGCAGGTCGAGCAACGTCGCCGTCGAATCGGCTTCTTCCGCCAGCGACAGTTCGATCAGTGCCGCCTCGCCGCGCACCGAGGGACGGTTCTTCAACTCCTTCGCGAGGTAAGCACGCGCCGCGCCGACGCCCTCCTCCCGCTCGATCATCCGCGTGAGCGCGAGCACCGGCGCGATGCCGCGATAGTGCTCGCACATCTCGGCGAGGAACTTGCGCGCGCCAGGGACGTCGCCGACGGCGTCGTAGGCTTCGAGCAGCTGCGGCATCACTTCGGGCAGATAGTCGGGATCGCTACGCGCGACGCGCTCGAACGACCGGATCGCGGCGGCATGTCGGCCCGCATCCATCTCCATGCGACCCTCGAGCATCCCCGCGCGCACGGAGTTGGCGTCGGCCTGGTACGCACGCGCAACGGCTTCGCGCGCGGCGTCGACGTCACCCGCCGCGCGGTAGCGATCGGCGAGTTCGCATTCGAAATGCGCGATCAGCTTGCCCATCGGCTCTTCGGTGGCAGATTCGAAACGCTGCGCGTTCTCGATCGCCTTGGCCCAGTCGCGTTCGGCCTGGTAGATGCCGATGAGGTGGCGCAACGCGAGCGGCGACATGTCCAGCGCAACCAGCTCGCTGAAAACGGTTTCGGCGCGGTCGAGCAGGCCCGACTTCATGTAGTCCTCGCCGAGCGCGAGCAGCGCCTGCACGCGCTGACCATCGGTGAGGTCGTTGCGCTGCACGAGTGCCTGGTGCAGGCGAATTGCACGATCAACTTCGCCGCGGCGGCGGAACAGATGGCCGAGCGCGACCTGTGTCTCGAAAGTTTCCTTGTCGAGTTCCGCAATGTGCAGGAACAGTTCGATCGCCTTGTCCGGCTGCTCGTTGAGCAGGTAGTTGAGGCCACGGAAGTAGGTTGTCGAAAGCCGGCTGACCTGGCTTTCGCTGTGCAGCTTGCCGCCGCGACGGCCGATCACCCAGCCCGAAAGCGCGGCGAGCGGAAGCAGCAGGAAGAACCACAGCCATTCGTTGATGAACGCCATCGTGGGCTCCGTCGATATCGGCAAGAGGGTCGCCCGGCGCGGGCCGGGATGGCAAGGCGGGCGCCTTGCCGGCGGACGTCAGACGTCCTCGTCGATCGGTTGCACGCCGCTCACGCGTTCGCGCAACTCCTTGCCCGGCTTGAAGTGCGGGACGTGCTTGCCGCGAAGCGCAACGGACTCGCCGGTCTTCGGGTTGCGGCCCACGCGCGGTGGCCGGTAATGCAGGCAGAAGCTGCCAAAGCCGCGGATCTCGATGCGCTCACCGCCGGACAGCGATCCACTCATCATGTCCAGAAGCGATTTCACCGCCAGTTCGACGTCCTCGGCCTTCAGGTGGGCCTGACGCTGGGCGAGGATTTCGATGAGCTCGGACTTGGTCATGGACGGCCGGGTTCGGGAGCGCCAGGTGTTCGCAGTCGTGCGGGACAGGAAAACACGGTCCCCGCACAAAAAAGGACGGCCCGACAAGGCCGGGCCGTCCCGGGTTTACCGCTGGCGATTACTCGCCCTTGTTACCGAGCTGCTCGCGCAGCAGCGCGCCAAGGCGCGTCGTGCCGCTCGAAGCTTCCGACGACTGACGGTTGTAGTCCGCCACCGCTTCGCTCTCTTCCGCGTAGTCCTTCGCCTTGATCGACAGCTGCATCTGGCGCGACTTGCGATCGTTACCGATCACCTTCGCCTCGACCTGATCGCCCACCTTCAGCTTGGTCGTCGCGTCGTCGACGCGCTCACGCGCGATGTCGCGAGCCTGGATGTAGCCCTCGACGCCGTCCGACAGCTCGACGGTGGCACCCTTCGCGTCGACCGCCGTCACCGTGCCGCGCACGATGGAGCCGCGCGAGTTGGTGGCGACGAACGAACCCATCGGGTCCTGTTCCATCTGCTTGATGCCGAGCGAGATGCGCTCGCGTTCCGGGTCCACGGCCAGGACGACGGCTTCCACCGTGTCGCCCTTCTTGAAGTTGCGGACTACGTCTTCGCCCGTGGTGTTCCACGAGATGTCGGACAGGTGCACGAGGCCGTCGATACCGCCGTCCAGGCCGATGAAGATGCCGAAGTCGGTGATCGACTTGACCTGGCCTTCGACCTTGTCGCCCTTCTTATGGAGGACCGAGAACGTCTCCCACGGGTTCGACGTGACCTGCTTCATGCCGAGCGAGATGCGGCGACGGTCTTCATCGACGTCGAGCACCATGACCTGCACTTCGTCACCGACCTGCACGATCTTGGACGGGTTGACGTTCTTGTTGGTCCAATCCATCTCGGACACGTGCACGAGGCCTTCCACGCCCGGCTCGATCTCGACGAACGCGCCGTAATCGGTGACGTTCGAGACCTTGCCGAACACGCGGCTGTTGGCCGGGTAGCGACGGGCGATGTTGTCCCACGGATCTTCGCCGAGCTGCTTCAGGCCGAGCGAAACGCGGTTGCGCTCGCGGTCGTACTTGAGCACGCGGACGTCGAGCTCCTGGCCGACTTCCACGACTTCCGACGGGTGGCGCACGCGCTTCCACGCCATGTCGGTGATGTGCAGCAGGCCATCGATGCCGCCGAGGTCGACGAACGCACCGTAATCGGTGAGGTTCTTGACGACGCCCTTGAGCACGGCGCCTTCGACCAGCTTCTCCATGAGCTGCTCGCGCTCTTCGGAGTGCTCGCTCTCGACGACGGCGCGACGCGACACGACGATGTTGTTGCGCTTGCGGTCGAGCTTGATGAGCTTGAACTCGAGTTCCTTGCCCTCGAGGTAGCTCGAATCGCGCACCGGGCGCACGTCGACCAGCGAACCGGGCAGGAAGCCACGGACGTCCTTGATGTCGACGGTGAAACCGCCCTTGACCTTGCCGCTGATGCGACCGGTGATGGTCTCGTTCTTCTCGAGCGCCTGCTCGAGTTCGTCCCACACCATCGCGCGCTTGGCCTTCTCGCGCGAAAGGACGGTCTCGCCGAAGCCGTTCTCGATCGAGTCGAGGGCGACCTTGACTTCGTCGCCCACGCCAACGTCGATCTCGCCGGCGTCGTTCCGGAACTGTTCGATGGGCACGATGCCCTCGGACTTCAGGCCTGCATTGATCACCACCACGTCGCCACGGACCTCGACGACGACACCGGTGACGATCGAGCCCGGCTTCAGTTTCGCCAGATTGGTCTGGCTGGCTTCAAACAGTTCGGCAAATGATTCGGTCATTGGAAAATTGCTCTGTTGGACACACAGGCTCTGCACGCGCCTTCTGACGTCATAGCAGGCCCACCCGTTGGGGGTGCGGGAATCGCACCGTGCTGTTGGAGATCCGTCGCGCAGCGCGACGGGCCGGCTCTGCAGGCCGGACGTTTACAGGCTCTGGTTCGGAACGGTTCCGGACGGAACCGCGAGCGTTACCGCTGGACCAGGGACAGCACGCGTTCGACCACCGCCTCGATGCCGGTGCCGGTGGTGTCGATGCAGACGGCGTCGTCGGCCGGCCGCAATGGCGCCACCGCGCGTGAAGCATCGCGGGCGTCACGGGCAAGAATCTCCCGCAGCAGATCGCCCAAGTTAACGGAAACTCCCTTTTCCTTCAACTGTTTATACCGCCGCTCGGCCCGTTCCTCGGCGCTGGCGGTCAGGAAGACCTTGGTCGCGGCGTCGGGGAAGATCACCGTTCCCATGTCGCGGCCGTCGGCCACGAGCCCCGGCTGCTGGCGGAAAACCCGCTGGCGCTCCTTGAGGGCGGTGCGCACCTCGGGGATCGCGGCGATGGCCGACGCGGCGGCGCCCGCGGTCTCGGTGCGGATCTCGTCTGTCGCGTCGCGTCCGTTCACGAGGATGCGCAGCTCCTCCCCCGGGGTCTCGACGAACTCGATATGGCTGTCGAAGCAGCAGCGCACCAGCGCGCCGGGATCGCTGAGGTCCAGGTCGCCCCAGCCGGCGGCGACGCCGATCGCCCGGTACAGCGCGCCGGAATCCAGGTAATGCCAGCCCAGTCGCTGGGCGACGAAGCGGCTGATGGTGCCCTTGCCGGAACCGGAAGGGCCATCGATGGTGAGCACGGGAGCGGTGGGATCCATGTCGCCATTCTCGCCGGTCGGCGCGAAAATGCCCATGAGGGACCACGTCAGCGAATGCCGATCGAGGGACGTCCCTGTCCAGGCCCCACTGGCCGACGCCGGCTCGCTTCGCGCGTCGGACCTCCCCGTCTACGCATCCCATTGTTTTTCAAAATACCAGCCCGCTATAATGCGCGGCTTCGTTTGCCCGTCTTTACTCTTTTGCCGAGGTTTTACTCATGAAGGTCCTGTCCTCCCTGAAGTCGGCGAAGGCCCGTCACCGTGACTGCAAGGTCGTCCGCCGCCGCGGCAAGGTCTTCGTGATCTGCAAGTCGAACCCGCGCTTCAAGGCCCGTCAGCGCTAATCGCGCGGGACCTTGCCGGTTCGCCGAAAAGCCGCCGCAAGGCGGCTTTTCGCGTTCTGGGACGTGCGTTCCGAAGTGCTGCCTTCACCTGTCGCGTCGACGGCGCTTCGGACAATGCGGCCGCTGCATACAATCGCCGCTTCATCCCGCTCCGGGCGCCGCCCGAGGAAGACACCATGGTTCGCACCGTTCTGGCCGTCACCGCCCTCGCCCTGCTGTCCGCCGGCAGCGTCCATGCCGAGACGCTCCTCATCGACCGCGTGAAGCAGGAAAGCGTGGCGATGCCCGCGCGCGGCATGCGCGTTGCCGACGTCGAGAAGCACTACGGCGCGCCGAGCCAGCGGCTCGACCCCGCCGGCGGCCAGAAGCGCCAGTGGCCAGCGATCCAGCGCTGGGTCTACCCGGCGTTCACCGTTTACTTCGAGCACGGCCGCGTGGTCGACGCGGTCGCCAACAAGGCGGACGCCGAAGAGATCGGCCCGAAGCCGCCGATCCGCTGACAGGATTTTCGATGACCGAAACCGATTTCCGGCTCCCTGCCGAATGGGAGCCGCAGTCCGCCGTCCTCATCGCGTGGCCGCACGTCGGCACCGACTGGGCGGCGCGCCTCGCCGACGTCGAGACCACCTACATCGCGCTGGTCGCGGCGATCGTGCGTTTCGAGCGCGCGATCATCTGCGTCGCCGACAGTGCGCTCGAATCGCGGGCCCGCACGCTGCTCGAAACCGCCGGCGTCGACCTGTCGCGTGTTCGTTGCGTGCGCAGCGAGTACGACGACACCTGGCTGCGCGATTCCGGCCCGATCACCCTGCGCTCGCGCGAGGGCTTCCGTCTGCTCGATTTCCGCTTCACTGGTTGGGGCGGCAAGTTCGAGGCCAGCCGCGACGACGCGCTCGTCGAGTCGCTCGAACGCGGCGGCCTGTTCGCGCGCGCCGAGCGCACGTCGATTCCGTTCGCACTGGAGGGGGGCGCGATCGACACCGACGGCGACGGCACGCTGCTGACCACGTGGGAATGCCTCAACCAGCGTCATCCGGACGCATCGCGCGAGGAGCTGTCGGCCAGGCTTGCCGACTGGCTCGCGCAGGATCGCGTCCTCTGGCTCGACCACGGCTATCTCGAAGGCGACGACACCGACGCGCACATCGACACCCTGGCTCGCTTCGCGTCGGTCGATTCGATCGTGTTCCAGGGCTGCGACGACCCGGCGGACTCGCACTATCCGCACCTTCGCGCGATGGCGGGCGAGCTCGCCGCACTGCGTACGAAGGACGGCCGTCCATATCGACTGTTCGAGCTTCCGTGGGCGAAGCCGATCGTCGACGAAGGGCGTCGCCTCGCTGCGAGCTACGCGAACTTCCTGATCGTCAACGGCGCGGTGCTCGCACCGTCGTACGGCGACGCGGCCGATTCGCGCGCGCAGGCCGTGTTGCGTGAAGCGTTTCCTGATCGCGAGATCGTGATGGTTCCGTGCCGCCCGTTGATCTGGCAGAACGGAAGCCTGCACTGCATCACCATGCAGTTGCCGGAAGGAGTTGTGTGATGGCGAAGAAGAAGGTCCTGCCGGTCGCGCTGGTGCAGGAAACGAATCACGGCGACGCGGATGCGAATCTCGACGTCATCGCCGCGCGCGTTGCAGACGCCGCCGACAATGGCGCCAAGCTCGTGCTCCTGCAGGAACTGCACAACGGCGCCTACTTCTGCCAGCACCAGTGCGTCGACGAGTTCGACAGCGCCGAGCCGATTCCGGGCCCGAGCACCGAACGCCTGTCCGCGCTCGCGAAGAAGCATGGCGTCGTGATCGTGGGCTCGCTGTTCGAGCGTCGCGGGCCCGGCCTGTATCACAACACGGCGGTGGTGCTCGACGCGGACGGCTCGCTCGCGGGCAAGTACCGCAAGATGCACATCCCCGACGATCCGGGCTTCAACGAGAAGTTCTACTTCACGCCCGGCGACATCGGCTTCCATCCGATCGACACGTCGGTCGGCCGCCTCGGCGTGATGGTGTGCTGGGACCAGTGGTATCCGGAAGGCGCGCGCCTGATGGCGCTGGCCGGCGCCGAAATGCTGCTGTATCCGACCGCGATCGGCTGGGACCCGAACGACGAGCAGGACGAGAAGGATCGCCAGCGCAACGCATGGATCCTGTCGCATCGCGGGCACGCGGTCGCGAATGGGCTGCCGGTGCTGTCGTGCAATCGCGTCGGGCATGAACCGTCGCCGATCGGCCGCAGCGGCATCGACTTCTGGGGTTCGAGCCACGTGCTCGGGCCGCAGGGCGAGTTCCTCGCCGAGGCCTCGATGGAACGCCCGGAGGTGTTGATGGCCGAAGTCGACCTGCGTCGCAGCGAGGACGTGCGCCGGATCTGGCCGTTCCTGCGCGATCGCCGCATCGACGCCTATGGCGACCTGCTCAAGCGCTATCGCGACTGACATGCCGCCCGTGATCCGTCCCGCCCGCGAGACGGATCTCGAGTCGATCCATCGCATCTACGCGCACGAAGTCGAGCACGGCACGGCGACGTACGAGTACGTCGTGCCGTCACTGGCCGAGTTCGCAGAGCGCGTGCAGGCGGTTGTCGATGCCGGGTACCCGTACCGCGTCGCCGAAATTGACGGGCGCGTCGTCGGCTATGCCTATGCAAGCGCGTATCGCGCGCGCGAGGGGTACCGCTGGACGGTCGAGGACAGCGTGTACGTCGGCGGCGACGCGCGCGGTGCCGGCGTCGGCCGCGCATTGCTGGCCACGCTGATCGACGACTGCACCGCGCTCGGATATCGACAGATGCTCGCGGTGATCGGCGACGGCGCGAACACCGCGTCGATCGCCCTGCACGAACGCCTCGGGTTCCGCATCGCCGGGCGTTTCGCCGGCATCGGCCGCAAGCACGGGCGCTGGCTCGAGAGCGTGCAGATGGTGCGCGAACTCGGTGCGGGTGATCGCAGCGAGCCGCACGCGGCGCCGTTGCCGGACCGTCGCTGACTCCCTACCCTGCTCCGCACGGCGCCATCGGGCGCCGATGTTCCAGAGGCCCCATGGATCCCACCCACGCCCCGACCGACGCGCTTGCGTCGCAACCCCACGCCATCGTCGAACGCGACGGCGTGCGCTACACGTTGCTCGGCACCGCGCATGTCTCGCGCGCGAGCGTCGACGCGGTGCGCGAAGCGATCGCCAGCGGCGAGTACGACCACGTCGCGGTCGAACTGGACACCGCGCGCATGCAGGCGCTGGTGGAACCGGATGCGATGGCGAAGCTCGACCTGGTCGAGGTGATCCGCACAGGCCGCACTGCGATGTTCGCAGCCAACCTCGCGCTCGCTGCCTACCAGCGCCGCCTCGCCGAACAGTTGGGCATCGAGCCGGGCGCGGAACTGAAGCAGGCTGTGATCGACGCACGCGAACGCGGCGTGCCGGTGTCGTTGATCGATCGCGACGTCGGCCTGACATTTCGACGCGCCGCCGCAAGCCTTAACTGGTGGCAGCGCATCAAGCTCGGCAGCGGGCTCGCCGTGTCTCTCGTGGCGAGCGACGAAGTGCCCGCGGACGAGATCGAGAAGCTCAAGGAAGGCGACATGCTGGAATCCAGCTTCGCCGAGTTCGCGAGCCATAGCCCGCAGTTGTACGAAACCGTGATCAGCGAACGCGACCGCTACATGGCGGCCGGGCTGCGCGAGGCCGCGAATGCGGACGTGCGGCCGACAAACGTGTTGGCCGTCGTCGGCGCCGGACATCTCGCGGGCCTGTCGCGCGAACTCGAATCGCAGAGCGCCAACCCGGCGGATGTGCGCGCCGCGCTCGAGGCGACGCCGAAGAAGCGCAACGTTCCGTGGTTCACGCTGGTGATCGCCGCAATGCTGGTGGGCGGCGTCGCGTGGGGCTTCCACAGCGGCGGCATGGCGAAGGCGTCGGGCGTTCTCGTGCAATGGTTCGTCGCGACGTCACTGCTCGCAGGCCTCGGTGCGCTGCTCGCAGGCGGCCACCCGCTCAGCGTGATCGCCGGTGCACTGGTCGCGCCGTTCAAGCCGTTCCGCCCGGCAATTCCGGCCGGCGCGGTGAGTGCCCTGGTCGAAGCACGCCTGCGCAAGCCCACCTATGCCGACTTCATCTCGCTTCGCGAAGACGTACGCACGTTCGGCGGCTGGTACCGCAACCGCGTGGCGCGCACGCTGCTCGTTTTCATCCTGACCAACTTCGGCACGATGGCCGGCGAATGGATCGCGATCGCACGGATCGTGGGCCACCTGAGCCACTGAGCCGACTCATCGTCCGAAACGAAGAAGGGGCCTTGCGGCCCCTTTTTCGTGATCACTCCGCGAGCATCGCCGCCACCGTCGCCCCCGCCGCCGGCAGCGCGGGCTTGCCGCGCGCCTCGCGCCAGCGCCGCGCAGTCGCGTTGCGCAGGTCGTCGAGGATTGAATAGATCGTCGGCAGGAACAGGAGGCTGACGATCGTGGAGAACGCCAGGCCACCGGCGATCGCGCGCGCCATCGGGTAGTACGGCGGCCCATTGCCGGCCATCTGCGTGCTGCCGATCGCGATAGGCACCATCGCGAGGATCGCCGTGCCCATCGTCATCAGGATCGGGCGCAGGCGTTCGCGGCTGCCTTCCACCAGTGCATCCGTGCGCGACAGCCCGCGTCGCCGCAGGTTGTTGATGTGCTCGATCATCACGATGCCGTTGTTCACCACCACGCCCATCAGCACGAGGATGCCGATGAAAGCCATGATGTTGAACTCGGTGCCGGTCAGCCAGAACAACCAGAACACGCCGAACACCGAGAACAGCACGCCCGACATGATGGCCGACGGGAACAGCAGCGACTCGAACACCGCCGCCATCACCACGTAGATCATGATCAGCGCCAGCACGAGGTTCATCATCATCTGGCCGGTGGCTTCGTCGTCTTCCTGGAACGCGCTGCCGTCGAAGCTGTAGGTGTAGCCGGGCGGGAACTGCACGCTCTTGAGCGTGTCCTCCATCGCCTTCTTCGCCTTGTCGGGCTCGACCTTGTCCGGCAGGCTCGCCTGGATCGTGATCGTCGTCTGGCGATTGGTGCGCTGGATCTGGCTCGCCGATGGACGCACGCTTACGTCGACCATCGCCAGCAGCGGCACCGCGCGCCCATCCGGCGAGCGAACGGTGAAGCCGGCGATGTCGTTGACGCCGAATGACTCCGCACCAGCGAACCGCACCCACACCGGCACTTCGGTGTCGCCGCGACGGAACTCGCGCAGCGGCGCGCCGCGCAATGCGAGACCGACGAACTGCGACACCTGCTGCGCGGTGAAGCCGAACGACGCCGCACGCTCGCGGTCCACGCGCACGGCCAGCTCGCTGTTCTTGTCGCCGGTATCCACGTGCACGTCACGCAGTTCGGGGCGCTTGGCGAGGATCGGCACGATATCGGCGCCGAGGTCTTCCAGCGTCTGCGTGGAATCGCCGACCAGCTGCACCTGCACCTTCTGGCCCGGCCCGCCGTTGTTGCCACCGTTGTTGCCGACATTGAGTTCGGCACGCGCCGACTTCGGCAGTTCCTTGCGCAGCTTCTCGATGAACGCCTTGAGGTTGGGGACGGCCTTGGTGTCGACGGTCAGGCGCGTCATCGCCCCGCCCTGCTCGCTGTAGTACGAGTAGACCTGGGTGACGCCGTAGTCCTTGCGGTGCGCATCGACGAAATGTTCGACGCGCAGCAGCTCGTCCGACATCTGCTCCTTCGTGTACGCGCCCTTCCACTGGTAGTTGATGTTGACTTCGTCGCCGTCGTCGCCACCGAACATGTTCTTCTTGGTCAGCATCATCGGCACGATGCTGACCGCGACGATCAACAGGATGCCTGCGACGCTGGCGCCGCGATGGTTGAGCGTCCAGCGCAGCGCGGTGGCGTAGCGACGCTGCAGGCGGGGGATGAGGCCGTTCTCGCTGCGCACGGCGGGCGGCGTTTTCATGCGCGCCGACAGCATCGGGATCAGGCTCACCGCGACCAGCCACGACGCCAGCAGCGACACCGAGATCGTGATCGCGATCTGCGAGAGATAGATGCTGAGGAAGTTGCGCTCGCCGAACAGGTTGGGCAGGAACACGATGCAGTGGCAGAGCGTGCCCGCCGACAGCGCGATCGCAACGTGGCGGGTACCGACGATCGACGCCATGACCGGATTGCCCGGCATCTTCTCGCGTTCCTGGTAGATGCTTTCAACGACCACGACTGCGTTGTCGACCAGCATGCCGATCGCGAGCAGCAGCCCCATCATCGACAGGATGTTGAGCGTGACGCCGGTGAAGTACATGAAGCCCAGCGTCATCACGAAGCAGATCGGGATGGCGAGCGTCACCATCGCGGTTGACGCCCAGTGGCGCAGAAAGAAAAACAGCACCGCGATCGACAGCAGCAGGCCGATCGCGCCGGCCTCGGCGAGGTCGGACAGCGAACTGGTCACGTCCTTGCCCTGGTTCTGGATGACCTTGACCTGCACGTCGTGCAGGATCGGATCCTTGCGGATCTCCTCGACTTCCTTGAGCGCGCTGCTCGACACGTCGACCAGGTTCGCGCTGCGTTCCTTGAAGATGTCGAGGCCGACCGCGGGGCGTCCATCGAGGCGACGACCGTAGTCCATGCGCGCCGGCTTCAGCCGCACTTCCGCGATGTCGCCAAGGCGCGTGCCGTTGCGGTCGATCACGAGCTGGCGCAACTGGTCGAGATCCTGCAGTTCGCCGACCGGTTGCAC
Source organism: Lysobacter claricitrinus (assembly GCF_045866565.1). Lineage (NCBI taxonomy): Bacteria > Pseudomonadati > Pseudomonadota > Gammaproteobacteria > Lysobacterales > Lysobacteraceae > Lysobacter > Lysobacter claricitrinus. Next base: position 970,453 of record NZ_BAAFZV010000002.1, read on the forward strand.
GCGGACACGACGGCCGCTGTCGTCGATCTCGCCACCGGACACGGAGAAGTTCGCCGTTTGCAGGCGCGTGGTCAGGTCGTTGAGCACCACGCCGTGCGCGGTCAACGCATCCGGATCGATGGCGATCTCGACTTCGTTCGGTGCCGCACCCGACACGTCCACGCGCGCCACGCCGGGAATCCGTTCGAGGCGTCGCTTGAACTCGCGCTCGATCAGGTCGTACGCGCCGGTGAGGTCGCGCGAACCCGCAAGGCGCACCTGCAGCACGGGCTGGTCGGACGTCGAGAACTTGTTGACGCTGTAACGCTTGAGATCGTCCGGCAGCTGGTCGCGAATGGCGTCGATGCGCTCACGCGCCTCCGATGCGGCGATCGATACGTCGCGGCTCCAGTCGGAGAAGAACACCGCGACGCTCGCACCTTCCGACCGCGCATTGGACTCCATGCGCTTGACGCCGGTGAGCGTCGACAGGGCTTCCTCGGTTGGGCGCAGCACCGTGCGCTCGACTTCCTCGGGCGTCGATCCGGCGTAGGGCATCTCGATGAAGATGCCGGGGAACGTGACTTCCGGGAACGCTTCCAGCGGAAGTCGCACGCCGGCGATCAGGCCGATCACCACGAGCGAGATGAAGAACATGATCGCCGTGACCGGCCGGCGGATGCTCAGTTCGGCGACGCTGGTCATACCGGCTGCACCTGCGCGTCGCCCAGGCCGGCATCGCGTTCGGCGATGCGGCGCGCGCGACGCACGTAGTGTTCATCCGCGCGACGATCGAGCAGGTCGTACACCACGGGAATCACGACCAGCGTCAGCAACGTCGACACCAGCAGGCCGCCCATCACCGTGATCGCCATCGGCGAGCGCACTTCCGCACCCTCGCCGAATGCGAGCGCCAGCGGCAGGAAGCCGAACAGCGTGCAGAGTGTGGTCATCGCGATCGGCCGCAGGCGCGAGCGCGCGCCCTCGACCAGCGCCTCGCGCTTGGGAACGCCCTGCTCGCGCAGCTGGTTGACCTTGTCGATCAGGATGATCGCGTTCTTCACCACCAGCCCGACCAGCAGGATCAGGCCGATGAACACGACGACCGAAACCGGCGAACGCGTGAGGAGCAACGCGCCGACAGCGCCCACCATCGCAAGCGGAATGGTGAACAGGATGACGAACGGGTGCAGCAGCGATTCGAACTGCGACGCCATTACGAGGTAGACGAGGAAGATCGCCAGCCCGAACGCGAACAGCAGCGAACGCACCGACTCGCCGAGTTCCTCGCCCTGCCCGCCGATGTGCATCGAGATGTCGGTGCCGAGCGGATTCGACGCGACGAGGTTGTCGACTTCCTTGATCGCCGCGCCGAGATCGATGCCGCGCAGGTTCGACGACACGATCGCCACGCGCACCTGGTCGGCGCGATGGATCTCGCTCGGCCCGGTCGTGGATACGACGTCCGCGACCGACTCCAGCGTCACCGGCGCGCGGCCGTTGCCCGGGTTCACGATCAGGTGGCGGATGCTGTCGACCGATGCCCGATCGTTCTCGCTTGCGCGCACCAGTACGTCGATCTTGCGATCGCGGAAGCTGTAGCGCGTGGCGACGTCACCGCGCACCTTCTTGACGATGGCGTCGGCGATCTGGCGCGTGGTGAGCCCGAGCGCGGCGGCGCGTTCCTGGTCGAAACGGATCTGCACTTCCGGGAAGCCCTGCTCCACGGTCGACTTCACGTCGGCGTAGTGGGGGTTCGCACGCAGCAGCTTGGTCAGGCGATCGCCTGCGGCGCGCAGGCTGTCGAGATCATTGCCGCGAAGCTCGATTTCGAGCGGCGCGGAGAAGCTGAAGAGCTGCGGTCGACGGAAGTCGACCTGCGCCTGCGAATTCCCGGCGATCGACGCGCGCAGCTTGTCGGTCTCGGCGGCTTCGACTTCGCGGCTTCCGCCGTCGGCCATCACCACGGTGATCTTGCCGATGTTCTCGCCGCTCTCGGTCGGGTTCGCGTCGAGCCGCGTACCGCTGCCGCTCACGCCGAACAGCGAGCGGATGCCCGAATCCTTCTCGTGCTCCTGCTGCAGGCGTCGGACGATCGCATCTGTTTCGCGAAGTGGCGTGCCAGGCGGAAGCTTCACCGTCATCTCGAAACGATCCTGCGCGAGCTGCGGGATCAGATCCGCGCCCAGCATCGGCACTGCGGCGAGCGTCAGCGCGAAAGCCACGGCCGCGAAGCCGAGCACCAGCACCGGGCGCTCCAGCGCCGACGGCAGCATCTTGATGTACCGGCGTTCGGCGCGTTCGTACACCGACATTGCGCCGTCGCTCGCCGTCAGCATGACGGGCGCGATGATGCGACGACCGGCCAGGCGCCATGCGCGCGCACCCGACCACACCGCACCGAAGAATGCCGGGCCGGTGAGCGAACGGATGATGAGTCCCACGACCCAGAACGGCAGCGCGACAAGGCGCACGGGAAGCAGCAACACCCACAGCGGAATCGCGAAGACGCGGCGCATCTTCGAACGCAGCGGCCAGCGATAGAGATTCGGGCGGCTGCGCACCACGCGATACGCGCCGAAGATCAACGTCACGGGCAATGCAAGCAACGTGAGCACCGCACCGAGCACGCGGTTCGACGACCTGCGCCACGGCAGGGTCAGCGTCTCGCGGAACAGCAGCACGTCGGCCGCGTGTTCCGGTGCGGGTTCCGAATCGTCGAGCTCGCTCGCACGCGCCTTCAATGCGCTGAGCATCGGGATCAGGGTCATCGACACGACGAGCGAGATCGCGATCGCGACCGCCACCGTCAACGCCTGGTCGCGGAACAGCTGGCCGGCGATGCCCTGCACGAACACGAGCGGCAGGAACACGGAGATCGTCGTCAGCGTGGACGCGACCACCGCCATGCTGACCTCGCGCGTGCCTTCGATCGCCGCATGCAACACGCCCAGCCCGCGTTCGCGCGCCTTGGCGATGCTTTCCAGCACGACGATCGAGTCGTCGACCACGAGGCCGGTCGCCAACGCAAGGCCGCCGAGCGACATCACGTTGAGGCTGAGACCGAAACGGCCCATGAAGAAGAACGTGGTGATGATCGACACCGGCAACGACAGCGCGACGACGAACGTGCTCCAGCCATCGCGCAGGAACAGGAAGATGATCAGGATGGCGAGCACGCCGCCGATCACGGCGTCTTCCTTGACGCTGGTGATCGCGCTGCGGATGAATTGCGACTGGTCGTCGATCGTGGTCAGCTCGACGTCCGCCGGCATGTGCTCGCGGATGTCCTTGAGCTTCTTCTCGATCGCGTCCGCGGTGGCGACGGTGTTGGAATCGCCTTCCTTGTAGATCGCCAGCTCGACCGCTTCGCGACCGCCCAGGCGGATCACCGACTCGCGTTCCTTGTAGCCCTGTCGAACGGTCGCAATGTCCTTCAGGCGAATCGCCATGCCGCCGGCAGCCACCGATTGCGACGACGATGCGCTCTGCACCGACGCCGCGGCCGCCATTGCATTCGCATCGCCCGTTGCAGCCGCAACGCGCGCCATCTGTTCGGCAGCGGACTGCGCCGCGCCACCGCTGGCGGACGACGTGGTGACCAGCATGTCGCGGATCTCGTCGACCGTCTGGAACTGGTTGACGGTACGCACGAGGTAACGCTGCGTGCCTTCTTCCAACCGCCCGCCCGACACGTTGACGTTTTCCTGGCCGAGGCGCTGGATCACGGTGTCGATCGACAGCCCGAGCTGCGCGAGCTTCTGCTGGTCGATGTCGACCTGGATCTCGTCCTCGAGGCCGCCACCGACTTTGACTGCGGCAACGCCGTCGACCGGTTCGAGCTTCTTCTTGAGGTCTTCGTCGGCGTAGCGGCGCAATTCCGTCAGGCGACGCACGGAATCGGCTTCAGCCGGATTCTTTGCCGTCAGCGCAAGGCGCATCACCGGCTCGGTCGAGGGATTGAAGCGCAGCAGCACCGGCGGCTTGGCTTCCAGCGGAAGCTGCAGCGACTCGATCTTGTCGCGCACCTCGAGGCTGGCCTGGTCCATGTCCGTGCCCCAGGCGAACTCGAGCACGACGTCGCTCTGCCCGGTGCGCGACACGCTGCGCAGCTTGCGCAGGTTCTTGACGACGCCGAGCGCTTCCTCGACCGGCTCGGAGATCAACGTCTCCACTTCCGTCGGCGCGGCGCCTTCGTATTCGGTGCGGACGGTGAGCGTCGGATAGCTCAGGTCGGGCAGCAGGTTGACCTTGAGTTCGCGCAGCGCGAGCAGGCCGAACAGCACGAACGTGATCATCGCCATGAAGACGGTGACGCGACGACGTACCGCGAACTCCACGATGCCGCCCCGGGGCGGCGTCGCGCCGGGCGGCGGATTCACAGGCTCGGACATGGACCGTCTCCTCAGCGTGCGGCGACTGCGACGCCACCGGCGCCGGCCGCGGTGGCCGGCAGCACCTGCACCTCGCTGCCTTCGCGCAGCGCGGTCTTGCCGGCGACGACGACCTGCTCACCGCCCTTCAGGCCCGAACGGATTTCCATCCAGCCGCCTTCGGTGTAGCCGAGCTTGACCGGCACGCGCACCGCCTTCTTGCCGCGCACCACATAGACGGCCGGATCGGCGTCGTCTTCGAGCAGCGCGACGCGCGGCACGACGAGCGCGTTCTTGCGCTGGTCGTAGTCGATGCGGATGCGGCCGAACATGCCCGGCTGCAGCGTGCCGCCACCTTCGAAGGCGCAGATCACGCGGAACGTGCCGCTACCGGAATCCACCACCGGCGCAACGCGATCGACCTTGCCGGTGAACGGACGGCCCGGCAGCGCATCGACCTGCAGTTGCACGGGAAGGCCCGACTTCAGCGTCGCCATCTCGCGCTCGGGCACGTTCAACACGGCTTCAAGGCGCGAGGTGTCGACGATGCGGAAGATCGGCGTGTTGATCTGCACGAAGTTGCCGGGCTTGATCGAACGCTGCGCGATCACGCCGGAGATCGGCGCCACTACGTTCGCGTACGACAGTTCGAGGTTCGCGAGACGATTGGCCGCACGCGCATTTTCGAGGTCGAAACGCAGCTGGTCGATCTCGTTGGCGCTGATCAGCTTCTGCGCGGAGAGCTGCTGCGAGCGCGAGTAGTTCGCCTCCAGCTTGCGCATCTGCGCGCCGGTCTGCGCGGCCTGCAGCGCCGCGCGCGATGCATCGAGGCGAACGAGCGTCTGTCCGGCGCGCACGACCTGCCCTTCTTCGGCGAACACTGCCAGCGCGACGCCCGACGTCTTGGCGACGACCTGCGCTTCGCTGCGCGGCTCGAGCGGCGCGGTGCCGGTGTAGCTGGCCGCGATCGGGCGCGTGGTTACCAGCGCGACCTCGACCGGAATGGCGTCGGGCCCCTTCTTCTTCCCATCGGGGCCTTCGCCCTCCGGCTTGGCGCCGCCCTTGCAGGCCGCGAGGACCAGGCAAGGCAGGAGGACGAGGGCGAGGCGAGCGGTGCGGGCGCTCGATGCTGAAAGGGTGAGCATCGGGAGGGGTCCTTCGAGGCGATGTCGATGAATACGGGGCGGTACGCCGGTGTTGTACATAGGTATATCACCAGTCTTCACGCCGCCCATGCGCCGAAGGTCACGGGTGCCGACGGCATATCGCCACACGGTATTTCTACGCCCATGTCAGGACGATGGCGGGCGCGATCGACGCCGACCGTCGTCGAAATGGGGGCCGCAGGCTATACTCGGCCGCTTGTGCGCACGCCCCGGCGTCGCATTTCCTCATTGCCCGTACGAGAACCGCGGACCCACACCATGCGACCGCTGACGATCGCCGCCCTTGCCCTTACCACGCTGCTCGCCACCGGCGCGCATGCCCAGCAACCCGCACCGGCCGCCGCTGCGGCTGCCCCTGCCGCCGCGCCTGCCGCCACGCCGATGAAGGGCGACGCCGCCCGCGGCCGCGAGCTGATCTACACCTGCAAGGGCTGCCACGGGGTCACCGGCTACAAGAACGCGTACCCGAACTACCACGTGCCGCGCATCGCCGGTCAGAACGAGCAGTACCTGATCAACGCGCTGACCGGTTACCGCCAGGGCACGCGCAAGCACCCGACCATGCAGGCGCAGGCGCAGAGCTTTTCCGAGCAGGACATCGCCGACATCGCCGCCTACGTTTCGAGCCTGAAGTGAGCCCGACCATGACGATCAACCGACTGCTGCCGGGCAGCCTCGCCCTCGCCATCGCCCTGCTCCTCACCGCCTGCGGTCCTCAGAAGACCGAGGAAGGCAAGGCCGCCGAGGCCGAAGCGCCGATCTCCGAGCACTCGTCCGCGGGCCTGCCCGACGGCGACATCGCCGCCGGCGAGAAGTTCGCGACCACCAAGCAGGCCGGCACCGGCCAGGCGTGCATCGAGTGCCACGGCAAGGAAGGCGCCGCGCCGATCGACGCCAGCTACCCGATGCTCGCCGGCCAGTACGGCGACTACATCGCGAGCGCGCTTGAGATGTACCGCGACGGCCGCCGCCAGAACACGCTGATGGCCGCGCAGGCGAAGGATCTGAAGGACCAGGACATCGCCAACCTCGCCGCCTACTTCGCATCGCGCGAGCGCAAGGTCTACGACCTGCACGAGCACGAAGGCAAGTAAGCCACGTCGCAATTGATCGACAAACGGCCCGCTCACGCGGGCCGTTTACGTTTGTGGCTTTGGACGTTGCACGGCACGTGCCGCAGCGTTGTGTTCACTGCCCGCAGACCGTCATCGCGCGACCGGCACGTGAACCACGTGCCCGGCGTGAACGCCTGTGGGTCAAACGTGCCTTCGTAGGACTTGACGCTGCCGCGCTTTGATTTTTTCGCAGCGACTTCGGCGACCTGGCGCGGCGAAGATCAGGAGTGCGCGACCGGACGTACCGCGTTCGACGTCAATTTCAACTTCGATATCCGTGTCGACGTGTCGACGTTTCGAACGTCGAATGCTGAACGTCGTCGGCAATGCGAATAGCCATGAAGTGCACGCAACGCGCCGCTACAACGGCCATCCAACGTTTGACCATCACGCCGCCCGTGGCGCGCAGCGCGCCCGGCAAGTTCGCAACAGCGCGTCGATTCTTCCGCAATCGCCAACGACTTTTCGCCCGGTGCGTTCGATGGCGCCTGCGCGCACGTGCATGCACGACCCACTTGCACTCAGCGTAGAAACCGTCGCGTCGTAATCAGCCGCCGTCGTTCGTCGTCGTTCCGGGTGGAACGCCCGACTTCGGTGGCGCGAACAGCCCGGGAAGCTTCGGCGGTGGCGGCGCCTTGCCGTCCTTGTCCCAGGTCGCGCCGTTGTTTTCCTGCAGCGCCGGCTTGAACGGCACGTCCGGCGGCGGACGCGCGACGGCGGGCTGTTCGTTGAGATCGGGATCGGAGATGTCGCATCCGCCACCGAACTGCAGGATCGAGATGATGCAGACGATGCGCTTGTTGGTTCCCGGAATCGGAATGCCGACCTGCTGCACGCCCTTGTCGACCCAGTCTTCCAGCAACGTTTCGTTCGGCTTCCACACGCGATCCCACCGCGTCGGCTCATACGGATTGGGTTTGCGCTTGAGCCATGTGCCTGCGCGATCGAGATCCTTGATCTCCTCGGTGATCATTCCCGGCGGATGGCCCGCCGACGCGGATCCAGGGCCGTCCGCAAGCCGCGGGCGGCCATTGCCGTCGTAAAGGCTGTTGCCCGGACGATTGCGGTCGGACTCGCCCCAATCGTCGCCGCGCTTCTGCGTCGCCCACGAACCGGGCGCCGGCGTCGACTTCGGCCCCGTGCCGACGCCGGCACTCGGACTCGCGTTGGTGGGGCCCGCCGCCGCGGAGCCCGGCGCAGTCGACGGCGCTGCCGATGCGGCCGAACTCGTCGCGTTGCCTGGCGTCGTCGACGGTTGCGCAGCGGTTGTCGACTGTGACGAGCTGGAGGCGCTCGCGGTGGACGTGGTGGCGCTCGACGTCGCCGCCGATGTCGACGGAATGTCCCGCGCCTGCACTTCGACCGATTGCGCCGCCGCGCGCGGCACCTCGATGCTCGGCGACGGCGTCGTGCTCAGCGACGGCAGGCGCACCGCTTCGGGAATAGCGCGCGTCGCCACCTCGGGCGTCGCCGCCTGCGCTGGCTCGATGTCAACGCGCGGCGTAGGCAGGTTGAGTTCGGGCGCGCGTGCGAGTTCCGGTATGGGTACGACGCGCACCTCCGGCACCTGCGCCTGCTCGGGCTGGATCGCGGGCGTCGGCAGCGACGTTGGCGGCAGGGTGAACGTCGGCGGCTCCTGGGACACCGCTTTTGACACTTCGACCGGCTGCGGTGGCGCCGCGGCAGGCGAGGTCGGCGTCGGCCTCGACATGTCGACCGGCATCGGGTTCGTTGGTTGTGCCGCCGCCGCGGCGGCCGTCGACGGGGCGCTTGCGGGCGTGGAAGGCGCGCTCGACGCAGCCGCGGCGCTGGATGGTGACGCCTCCGACTGCGTCGCAGTCGGCGACGGCGCGGGTCCACCGCCCTCCTCGGCCGGCGTTCCGCGGCCGATGTATTCGACCTGCACCGCCTCGTCTTCGGTGGGCGTGAGTGGCGGCGCGATGCGCAGCGCCGTGATGATCATCAGCATGACGATCAGGAAGACATGCCAGACGGCATCGACGCCGCCTGCGATCCAGCGCCAGCTGCGTTCGTCCCTCGGCGCGGGTTGCCAGTTCTGACGCCACAGCGTGCCGAACGCCTGCCAGCGATTCAGCGCGATGGCGCGCGCGGGCGGCGATGCGAGCTCGCGCAGTGCGAGTGCGCCGACGATTTCATCGACCGGCGCACCGGTCACGCGACCGGGCTTCTGTGCCCAGCGATCGAGCCACGCGTTCCAGCTGACGCGCGCTGCGGCGCGCAACCGGCTCGACGGCGCGGCGCGCGAGTTGAGTGCTTCGATGATGTCGGCGGCGGTCAGCACTGCCGGCGCGACTCGGTCAGGCCGCCGAGTCGCGAGGGATGTACGGTGCAGCGCCGGTCGCGTGATCGGTCGCGTCGCGCACGGCGGTGACGCCGGGCACCTTCTCCATCAGCGTGCGCTCGATGCCCTGCTTGAGCGTCACGTCCGCCATGCCGCAGCCGTGGCAGCCGCCGCCGAAGCGCAGGTACACCGCGCCGTCGGCGTCGATCGATTCCAGGGCCACGTGCCCGCGGTGCGATGCGAGTTGCGGATTCACTTCGTTGTCGATCACGTAGCGCACGCGTTCGACGAGGCTTGCGCCGTCGCCCGGCGCCTGGCCTTTGATCTTGGGCGCGCGGATCTGCAACTGGCCGCCGGTCGCCTTGGTCTCGTAGTCGATGGTCGCGCCGTCGAGGAATGGCACGCTCGCGGTGTCGAGCCACAGCGTGAAGCCATCGCAGTCGACCGCCCACTCGTCGCCATGCAGGTCGGCGGGCTCGGCGAATTCCAGGCGCACGTCCGCGCGCGGCGTGCCGGCATCCGATGCTGACAGGCGAACGCCCAGGCCGGGGATCGCTTCGCGCTCGATCAGTCGACGGAAGTGGCCCTGTGCGGATTCGGAAATATCGATCATCCCGCTATTCTAGACACGCTTCCTGCCGCTTCTTCGCGCCGCTTTCACGAGTCGACCGGTGGCAGACGGTCCCGATTCAGTCATCCTTCGATGCAACGCCGCCCGCGCGGCGAACGCGACAGGAGTTCCGCATGCCCTCGAATCTCGCCCAACAGCGCTGCACCCCACGACGCGGCGCCGAGCACCGCATCGATCCCGCGAACGCGGCCGACACCCTGCGCGAACTGCCCGAATGGCGCGTGGTCGAGGACGGCCAGGCCATCACGCGTACGTTCCGGTTCGCCGACTATTACCGGACCATGGCGTTCGTGAACGCGCTGGCCTACATCGCCCATGAGCAGGACCACCATCCCGACCTCGGTGTGCATTACGACCGCTGCGTCGTCCGCTATTCGACGCACGACGTCGGCGGGCTGTCCGACAACGACTTCATCTGCGCGGCCAAGGCCGATGCGCTGGTCGCCTGACGTGCGCATCGCGGCGCTTGGATTTGTCGTTGTTGCCCTTGCAGCATGCAGCGAAGGCGCGCCACCGCCCGCACCGATCGGCAGGAGCGCGCCGCCGACGGCCGTCAACACGCCGCCGCCGGTCTACCCGGAAGCGATCGCCTGCGCAGGCGTCGGTGGCACCGTGCAGCTGCGCGTACTGATCGGCGTCGACGGCCACATCGGCCAGACCGAGCTGGTGACGGGCAGCGGGAACCGCGACCTCGACGCGGCGGCACAGACCGCGGTGCGTGGCTGGACGTTCAATCCCGCGCTTCAGGCGGGCCGACCGGTCGCCCAGTGGATCGCTGTGCCGATGACCTTCCACGTTCCGACCGAGCGTCCGGAAGCATGCGACACCCGCGAGCAGCAGGCCGCGGACGCGCTACAGAAGAAGTAGTCGCGGCCGCGCGCCGGCTCAGCGCAGGCGATCGAGCACGTCGACGAGCTCCGGCGCGAGCGGCGCGTTCAGCAGGTACGGCGCGCGGCCGGCGTCGAGCGCGAATTCCAGCGTCGACGCGTGCAGGAACATCCGCTTCAGGCCGATCTGCTCGCGCAAGCGGCGATTGACGTCCTCGTCGCCGTACTTGTCGTCCCCCGCGACCGGATGACCGATGTGCGCCGAGTGCACGCGGATCTGGTGCGTACGGCCCGTCTCGATACGGACTTCGCAGTACGAATGCCCGCCGCGGCGCTCCAGCACACGGAAGTGGCTCAGCGACGGCTTGCCGATCGCATTGACCTGCACGTGCCGCTCCCCGCCCTGCCGCAGGCCGATGTGCAGCGGTGCGTCCACCGACATCGTGCCGTCCGGCATGCGCCCGACCAGCAGCGCGAGGTAGCGCTTGGCGATGCCGCCTTCCTCGCGCATCAGCGCCTGCAGCTCGGTCAGTGCGGACCGCTTCTTGGCGACGACCAGCAGGCCCGACGTGTCGCGGTCGAGGCGGTGGACCAGTTCGAGCGTGTGACCCGGGCGCAGCGCGCGTAGGCCTTCGATCACGCCATGGCTGATTCCGCTGCCGCCATGGCTGGCAATGCCGGACGGCTTGTTGAGCGCCAACAGGCGAGCGTCCTCGTAGACGATCGCGGCATCGAGTGCTGCCAGAAGGCCCTTCGCCGGCGGCGCGGTCTCGCCCGGCTCCGGTACGCGTACGGGTGGAATCCGCACCTCGTCGCCCGCGTCGAGCTTGCGGTCCGCCTTGGCCCGGCCGCCGTTGACCCGCACCTGGCCCGAGCGCACCAGCTTGTAGACCAGCGAACGCGGCGCGCCCTTCAGCTGCCCCAGCAGGAAGTTGTCGAGGCGCTGGCCGTCACGGTCCTCGGGGACGCGGACGGTCTTCGCGCCGGGCGTGGCCGGCTGGGTCATGAACACGTTATCTGTTAAACTCGCGTCGCGAGATAAGGTTTTGATTTCGCTGGAAGATGTGTCGCTTACCCCAGCCTGGACGGCTGGTGCGGCCCGGGCCGAAAGCCCTCTTCCGCGATGCGGCGCGCGCCTGACCACGACCCGCGGGGTCGGCCATGTTAGCAGCGCGCGCCGGCAACACCGGCCCTCGCCCGACGGTTCGCCGTCTGGCAATGACATCCGACCCGTGCGACGCCGAAGGCACTGCCCGACGCGGCCGCCGGCCCAGGTTTCACAACGAGTTTCACGAACAAGCGCTCCCGCGGCCCGCCGTGGTGTGCAGCGCTGGAAGTCAGGCCCCACCCGCGCATCGCGCGACGGGGCCCGTACCCAGGCGGACGCCACGGCGCCGTCGCGCGGATTCGCGCGAGGACGCCAAACCAATGAAGCGAATGCTCATCAACGCGACGCAGGCGGAAGAACTGCGCGTCGCGATCGTCGACGGCCAGTCGTTGTACGACATCGACATCGAACAGCCGTCGAAGGAACAGAAGAAGTCCAACATCTACAAGGGCCGCATCACCCGTCTCGAGCCGTCGCTCGAAGCGGCCTTCGTCGAATACGGCGCCGAGCGCCACGGTTTCCTTCCGCTGAAGGAGATCTCCCGCGATTACTTCCAGGCGGGCGTCGACCCGAACAAGGCCGGCCTGAAGGAACTCCTGCGCGAAGGCCAGGAAGTCGTCGTGCAGGTCGACAAGGAAGAACGCGGCAACAAAGGTGCCGCGCTGACGACGTTCATCTCGCTCGCCGGCCGCTACATGGTGCTGATGCCGAACTCGCCCACCGCGGGCGGTGTCTCGCGCCGCATCGAAGGCGATGACCGCGCCGAGCTGAAGAAGGCGATGGATTCGCTGACGATCCCGGACGACATGGGCGTCATCATCCGCACCGCCGGCGTCGGCCGCGACGCCGAAGAACTGCAGTGGGACCTCGACTACCTGCTGCAGATCTGGCGCGCCGTCTGCGAGGCCGCGCTGGCCAAGCCTGCCCCGTTCCTGATCTACCAGGAATCGCGCCTCATCATCCGCGCGCTGCGCGACTACATGCGCCCGGACATCGGCGAAGTGCTGGTCGATACGCCGGAGATGTATGCCGAGGCGAAGGAGTTCGTGCAGCAGGTGATGCCGCACAACGTCCGCAAGCTCAAGCACTACACGGACGACGTTCCGCTTTTCAATCGTTACCAGATCGAATCGCAGATCGAGAACGCCTACGAGCGCACGGTGAAGCTGCCGTCGGGCGGCGCCTTGGTCATCGACCAGACCGAAGCACTCACTGCGATCGACGTGAACTCGGCGCGCGCCACCAAGGGCGGCGACATCGAGGAAACGGCGTTCAACACCAACCTGGAAGCGGCGGAAGAAGTCGCGCGCCAGATGCGCCTGCGCGACCTCGGCGGCCTGGTGGTGATCGACTTCATCGACATGTCGTCGACCAAGCACCAGCGCGAGGTCGAGAACCGCCTGTCGAGCGCGCTGCGCCACGACCGCGCGCGCGTGCAGATCGGCCGCATCTCGCGTTTTGGCCTGCTTGAAATGAGCCGCCAGCGCCTGCGTCCGTCGCTGGGCGAGTCCAGCCAGATCGTCTGCCCGCGTTGCGAAGGCCACGGCCGCATGCGCAGCGTCGAATCGCTGTCGTTGTCGGTGCTGCGCCTGGCCGAAGAGCACGCCATGAAGGACAACACCGGCCAGGTGCTGGTGCAGGCGCCGGTCGAGATCGCGAACTTCCTGCTCAACGAGAAGCGCCGCGCGCTCGCCGAGATCGAGCAGCGCCACGACGCGCCGATCGTCATCGTCGCCGACGACCAGCTCGAGACACCGCACTTCGAAGTCACGCGCCTGCGCGAGAACGAACTCGGCGAGGAAAGCAGCAAGCCGAGCTACCAGCGCGGCACGCCGCGCAAGCTTCCGACGCATGCGCTGACCAAGGCCAACCTCAACGTGCCGCCGCCGCCCGCGGTGACCAACGTCAAGCCGACCTCGCCGGCGCCGCTGCGCGAGCCGCGGGAAGCCGCGCCGGTCGCAGTTGCCCAGCCGGTCGCGCCGACGCCCGCGCCGACGCATTCGGTCGGCCTTGTCGAGCGCATGTTCCGCTTCTTCCGCGGGCAGACGCCCGTCGCGCCGCCACCGGCTCCCGCTTCGTCGCAGCGCGACGGCCGCGGCGAGCAGGGCCGTCGCGATCGCAACGATCGCAATGATCGCCGCCGCAACGAGCAGCGTCGGGACGAGCGCCAGAGCGGTCGTCCGCAGGGACAGGGCCAGCCGCAGAATGCCAAGGGCGGCCAGCCGCAGCCGACCAAGGGCCAGCCGCAGCAGCAGGGCAAGAACCGCCCGCAGCAGAACGGCGAGAAGCAGCAGAATGCGGACAGGCAGCAGCAGCCGAAGCCGCAACAGGCGCAGGCCCAGCAGCAACAGCAGAACCAGAACCGTCCACCGCGCGGTGAGCCGCGCGATACCGCGCAGGTCGAAGCACCGGTCGCCCGTGAGCCCAAGCCGCAGCGCCCGCAGCAGCCGGAACCGGCCGCGAAGCCGGTCGCGTCGGTGCCGGCAAGCGCCGCCGAGCCGGTGACGCCGACCAGCGAGCTGACCGCCCTGCCCGTTTCCGCGCCGATTGAAGTGGTGGATGCCGCCGCGGTCGCCGCCGAGCAGATCGAGAACGGCGATGCGGCGAAGGCCGAGAACGGCGCACGTCGTCGTCGCGGCCGTCGCGGTGGTCGTCGTCGTCGTCGTGGCGGCGCCGAGGGTGCGGAGTCGATGGATGCACTCGACGCCGCCGACCTGCAGGACGGCGAGGATGGCCTGGATGACGAACCTGCCGAGGCTTCGTCCGAAGCGGCGTCGGGCGAAGGTCGCCCGCAGCCCGAGTTCGAGTTCGACGACATTCCGACTGCGCCGCGCGTACAGGCACCGAAGGCGTACGAGGCGAAGCCAATGGCGGACGCCATCGTGGCGCCCGTAGCGGTGGCCGTTGCGACGATCGCGCCGGAGATCGCCGCGGAAACCGACGTCCCGGCATCGGCCGCGACGATCGTGCGCAACGAAGCGAGCCCGGCGATCGCGACGCCTGCGCCGACCAGCACGGCTACGAACGCGTACGTGCCGGCGGCGACGTCGACGCAACTTTCGTCGGCAAGCAGCACGGCCGCGGATGAAGCAGTGGCCGCGATTGATGCAGCAGCGTCGCAGCCGAGCCACGCACGCAATGACGCGGCGCCGGTTTCGCGGCCGGAGCGCGTAGACAGCACGCAAAGTGCGCACCTCGCCGCTGCCGCAGTGGCGCCGATCGCGAACGCCGGTCAGGCGAGCGTCACCGCCGCGCCTGCGACGCGGGAATCGACCGACGCAACGACGCGGGCCGCGCAGGATTACGCCGCGCCCGTCGCGCCGACGCCTGTGGCATCTACGCCTGTCGCGTCTACGCCTGTCGCATCCACGCCTGTGGCATCTACGCCTGTGGTATCTGCGCCCGTCGCACCGCCGCCGGTCGCGCTCGAGGCAGGTGCTGAATCGGTCGACGACGCGGGCGAAGCGGTCGAGACGCCGTTCATGGCCGATGCGACGTCGACGAACGAAGCCGTCGTTGACGGCGCCGGTTCCGAGGACGTCGAGCACGGCACCGCGGGCGTTGCGACTTCGCGCGATTCGGCGAGCGTCAATGCGTTGCCGGGCGGCGTCGGTTCCGCGCCTTCGCAGGGTGATCTGCTCGGCAACGACGATCCACGCAATAGCTAAGCGGATCAGCGTCGGGCTGCGGTCCGACGCTACCGAAAAAGGGCCGCGCGAGCGGCCCTTTTTTGTTGGTGGACGCTGCCGGCAGCGCGGATGCGACGCGCTCGTCGCCGGTGTGTTCCATGCGGTGCGCTCGACGCGCCGGATGCGCGCCGGGTTGGTCGTCGTCGTGGCCGCACAACTACGGCACCGGCACCCACACCCACGCCCACGCCCACACCCACCCATAGTCCGCACGCACCGCACACCCGGCATCGCGCAACCGCGTCCCCATCCGGGGTCGTGGCAGCACGCCCTATCTCGCTACGACACGGTGGCCTCCAGCTGGATCCACCAGCCGGCGGACACCTGTTACTGCACCGCGGTCGACGGATCCGCCAGCCCGTACTGCGCAACCAGTCGCGCCAACCCGACCGTATCGCTGATCGACAGGCCGAGCTTCTCGAACATGCGGCTCTTGTGCGTGTTGACGGTCTTGGGGCTCAGGCTCAGGCGACGCGCGATCTCCTGCTGCGGCAAACCCTGCACGAGAAGCAGCGCGATCTCGATCTCGCGCGGCGAGCAGTCGTCGAACGGCGACGTGCCGCCGCCGATGCCTGCAAGCGCCAGGTTCTGCGCCACCGTCGACGCGAGGTACTTGCGCCCAAGCGCCACGTCGCGAATGGCGCGCAAAAGCTCATGTGGATCGCCGGCTTTGCCCACGTAACCGGACGCGCCGGCTTCGATCATGCGCTTGGGCAACGGGCCGTCTTCCAGAACGGAGACGATGATGACGCGCGCGCCGTAGTCGCCTCGCACGATGCGCTCGGTGACTTCCAGGCCGCTCAGGCCCGGCAAATGCACGTCGCAGAGCACCACATCGGGCTTGAGCTGGCGAATCTGCGGCAGCGCGCTTTCGCCGCTTTCCGCCTCGCCGACCACGTCGATATCGGTGTGCTGCGACAGGATCATGCGCATTCCGGTGCGCACGATCGCGTGGTCGTCGATGATGAAAACGCGGATGGACATCCTTTCCCCCGGTTGATACGAAATTTCCCCGGGAAAAAGGCTACTGGTGCAGCGTGGCCGGCGCAACCGGCCGCGAATCAGTCGAGCTTGAGGTCGGCGTCGCCGGAGAACGTTTCGATCGACACTTCGGCATCGCCGCCACCGTAACGCTGGCGGAAATTCGAGCCCGGGCCGTGCTCGGGACGTTCGATGGTCGCGCCCGGTGCGCGCAGCGTGCCGCTGAAGCTTTCGCCGCGCACTTCGGCCGACACAGCCTTCGGAAGCCGCAGCTTGACGTCGCCACTGACGGTTTCGAGCTTCATGCGCGCGTGTGGCGCGAGGGCGGTGTGCACGTCGATATCGCCACTCACGCTCGTGCCTTCGAAACGTTCCACCTGCGTTTCCACCACGTCGACGTCGATTCCGCCCGACACCGATTCCACGCCGACCTCGCGCCCCAGCCGGCCGCTCAGGCGGATGTTGCCGCTCACGTTCTGCACGTCGATGTCGGCGCGATTGACGGTGAGATCGACGTCGCCGCTGACGCTGTTGACGTCGACGCGATCGGCCGCGGCCGCCACCGTCGTCTTGCCGCTCACGTTGTCGACGCTGAGCTTGGACGGCGCGACGCCCCAGGCGGTGACGTCGGCGGAGACGGCCGAGATATCGAGGTCGGCGCGCGTCGGTACGGTGACCTTCAGCGTGGTCGGCTCGGCGGAGCGGCCGCCCATCAGTCGACCGAACCCGTGGCTCTCCGGGTACTTCACGACGATGCGCAGCGAATCGCCGTCGCCTTCGATCTCGAGCTTTTCGACACCCTCGCCCAGCGTGCCTTCGATCTTCACTTCGGGGCGATCCCAGGCGCGCACGTCGATGCTGCCCTTGACGTTCTCGATCTCGACGCGGCCACGCGGGTCGAGCGCGCGCGTCTGGTTGATGGGCGTTCCGGCGTAGGCGGGAACGACGGCGAGCGCGAGTGCCGTGGCGAGCGCGAGTGAACTGATGTGCATGGCGGTCTTCATGGGGTCTCCGGTCAGCCCACGACCGCACGCTGCGAGAGCGAGAGGCGGAGCGAATAGGTGCGACGCAGCTGGTCGAGCAGCAGTCGCGAATCGGGGTCGCGCTCGAGGGCGCGGCGGATCTGGCGGGCACTGCGGTCGAGTTCGACGAGCGCGGGCGCTAGTTCGGTCGACGAGGACGCCGCGGCAGCGGGCATCGACTTCAGTGCGCGGTCGTACTCGCGGGTGAGCGACTGCGCTTCACGATGCGCGACCGGATCGACGCCAGGCATCTTCGCGCGCTGCACCAGCGTGCCCGCACCGATCGCGAGCAGCACGCTGGCCGCCATCGCGAACCACGGCGTGCGTCGCACCGCACGTGGCGCTGGCGCTTCCAGTCGCGCGGCGATGCCGGGCCAGAGATCGGCCGGAGGCGCGATGTCGCGTCGCTGCGCACGCAATTGCCACCGCAGTGCGTCGGACAGCGTGCGGTCTTCGTCGAGCGGAATGCGTTCGTCGTCGTGCTGATTCATACGGTTTCTCCCAACCGCTCGCGCAACAGGCTGCGCGCGCGGTGCAACTGCGCCTTGGAACTGCCGACCGCCATGCCGAGTTCCTCGGCGATTTCCTCGTGGCGCCAGCCTTCGATGTCGTAGAGGACGAGCACCGCCCTCGCCCGTGGCGGCAGCGTCGCCACCGCTTTTTCCAGATCCATGCGCAGCGCGGTGCCGCCACCGGCGGAATCCTGCAGGCCGACGAATTCGAGGCCGTCCTCGTCGCCCTGGTCGTGGCCGCGAACGCGTCGGCTGCGCATCTCCATCAACGTCGTGTTGACCGCGAGACGGTGCAGCCAGGTGCCGAAGGACGCGTCGAAACGAAATTCGCGCATCGCCTGCCAGGCGCGCACGAAGGTTTCCTGCGTCAGGTCCTCGGCGCGCGTGCCCTGCCCGCCGACGAGGCGGCAGATGACGCCGTGCACGCGGCCCGCGTGGCGTCGATAGAGCGATTCGAACGCGGCGGTGCTTCCGGACGTGGCGGACGCGATGAGCGCCCGTTCCTCGTCGACGGAGGGGATGGCGGCGTTCGGGGGCGTGTCGAGCACGGCGGTGAGCATAACCCTCGGATGCGGCCGGGCGCCCCGCGGTTTAAACGCGCGCCGTCACGGCGCTTCGATCTGCCCGGTGCGAGCGTGGCCGATGGCGCGGAGACCCCCCGCCCCGTGTTCCGGTATGGAGTCCACGGCATGCGTCTCGACCCCGACAGCCCGGGTCTGCTCTCCGCCCTGCTGCACAGCATGGCCGATTACGGCGTGATCCTCATCGATCCGGACGGGGCGGTGCGGCTGTGGAGCGTCGGCGCCGAGCGCCTGTTCCAGTACAGCGACGACGAGATGGTCGGGCAGCCCGTCCTCAGGCTGTTCAGCGAAGTCGATCGCGAAGCGGGTGCCCTCGACGCGGCGGTGCACGAAGCGCTGCAGGAAGGCCGCGCCTGGGACATCCGTTGCATGGTGCGGCGCGACGGCACGCACTTCTGGGCCGAATGCCTGCTGTCGCCGGTGCGCGACGCGCGGGGCCGGCTCGCTGGTTTCCTGAAGGTCGCGCGCGACGCGACGGCCCGCAAGCGCGACGAGGAAAAAATGATGCTCCTCGCGCGCATGGACCCGCTGACGGGCCTCGCCAACCGCACCGCGCTGGACGAGAAGCTCGTCAACGCCGCACAGAGCGCCGCGCGCTCGCGACGGATGATGGTCGTGCACATGATCGACCTCGATCACTTCAAGGCGGTCAACGATCGCTACGGCCACGCCATGGGCGACGAACTGCTGCGCCGCGTCGCGTCGCGCATCACGCAGGTGGTTCGTTCATCGGACTTCGTCGCGCGACTGGGCGGCGATGAATTCGTGCTCGTGCAGACCGATGTCGACGACCCGACCGTGGGCGGACGCGTGGCCGCGCAGATCGTCGACGCGCTTGCAAGGCCGTTCCGCATCGAGCGTGCGGAGTTGCACATCGGCGCGAGCATCGGCATCAGCGTGTTCCCGCGCGATTCCGTGGACACCAAGCAATTGCTGCGCATGGCGGACGTGGCGCTCTACAAGGTGAAGTCGGACGGTCGCGGCGGCTATCACTATTTCACCGAGGACATGGATCGCATCGCGCATCGTCTCGGCACCGATCGCGCAATGCTGCGCGAAGCGCTCGACCGCAACGCGTTCACCCTGCACTACCAGCCGCAGATCGATACGCGCGACGGACACGTGGTCGGAATGGAAGCGCTGCTGCGTTGCGAACACCCTGCGCTCGCCGGTTATCCGGTGCAGGAACTGATCGCGCTTGCCGAAGGGTCCGGCCTGATCCGCGACCTCGGCGTGTGGTGCCTCGGCGAGGCGTGCCGGCAGGCCCGCGCATGGCGCGAAGCCGGCATTCCACCGCTGCGCATGTGCGTGAATTTCTGCGCGGGCGAACTCAACGACCCGCACCTGCTCGAGCGCGTCGCCGAGGTGCTGGAAAATACCGGGCTCGCATCGGGCGACATCGAGATCGAGATCACCGAGCAACAGCTCGTCGACTACGGCCGCCCGGGCTATACCGTGCTCGACGACCTGCGCGCGATGGGTGCGTCGCTGGCTATCGACGACTTCGGCACCGGTTATTCGTCGCTCGGCTATCTCGCGAAATTACCGGTCGATCGCATCAAGCTTGACCGCTCGTTCGTCGAGCGCGTGCCGAACGACGCCTTGAGTTGCACCGTAGCGCTGGCGATCGTCAACCTCGCGCACACGCTGGACCTCGGCATCGTGGCCGAAGGCGTCGAGACGGCGGAGCAGTCGCGCTTCCTCGACGAAACCAACTGCGAGGCGCAACAGGGCTACTTCTTCAGCCGCCCGCTCGATCGTTACGCAATGACGGACTGGCTACTGGGGCGATGCGAGACGCGCGACAAGGTGATCGCGCGGGAGGCGCTGCGGCATTGAAGCGCGCGATCGTCGTGCATGCGCGGTGCGGGCGCGCCGCTGCGGCGCGAGCTATCGGTGGCCGCACCCCTTGTTGCCGCAGATGTCCAATCATCGACGCGCGCACCGCGGCAGCGCGGTCGACGTACCGCCAGTAGCCATTGCTCTCGCCGGAAATGAGAAAAAGGCTCCCGACGGGAGCCTTCTCGCATATGGCGGAGAGGGTGGGATTCGAACCCACGGAAGGTTTGACCCTTCGGCGGTTTTCAAGACCGCTGCCTTAAACCACTCGGCCACCTCTCCGACGTGCAGACGCCGGCGTGCGGCGCCGGCGTCGTGACCTGCTGATTCCGTCGCGACGCCGCGCGGAATTGTGCCACGGCCTCAGGCCGTCGCGGTTTCCTTGCCGCGCGACGCCTGCTCCTGCTGCGTGCAGGGGCGGCCGTGGATTTCCGAGCACTGCAGCCGCGCGGATTCGACCATCGCCGGCGCGCGATCGGCCAGGAAATCGATGAACACGCGCACCGCCGGCAACATGCCACGACGCGACGCGAACACCGCATGGAAAATGCCCTGCGGCAGGCGCCAGTCCGGCAGCACGACTTCGAGCTCGCCGGTGCGCACCGCTTCGGCGCAGATCGTTTCCGGCAGCAGCGTGATGCCGATGCCCTGCTTCGCCAGCTGCATCAGCATCGGGAAGTCGAAGCCCATGATGCGCGGCTTGAGTTCCATGCGACGCACTTCGCCGTTCGGCCCGTGCAGTTCCCAGCGCTGGCGCGCCTCGTCCTCGCTCATCGACATGGTCACGTGGTCGGTGAGTTCATCCGGCGTCTTCGGGCGGCCCATGCGCTTGAGGTACTGCGGGCTCGCCACCAGCAACTCCTGGATCTGGCCGAAGCTGCGCATCACCAGGCTGCCGTCGTCGTCGAGCTTGGTGCGCACGCGCAGCGCGACATCGAAGCCTTCGTTGATGACATCCACGCGCCGGTTGCTGATGTGCATCTGCACGCGCACCTGCGGGTACAGCGCGAGGAATTCAGGCAGCAGCTTGGGCATGTGCTGCTGCGCGATGCCCACCGGCACGCTCACGCGGATCACGCCGCGCGGCTCGGCGCTCAGGCGGTCGACGACTTCGCGCGCGGCCTTGGCTTCTTCCAGCATCGACTGCGCATGGCGATACACGCTCTGCCCGACGTCGGTCACCGCGAAGCGGCGCGTCGAGCGCTGCAGCAGGCGTACGCCAAGATCGGTTTCGAGCTGGCTGATGCGACGGCTCAGTCGCGATTTCGGAATACCGAGCGCGCGTTCGGCGGCGGCGAAACCGGAGTGCTCCACGACGGCGGCGAAGTAGTACAGGTCGTTCAGATCGTTCATGACGACAGTTCCATGCCTGCAACGGTACGTGATATTAGACCACCTTAATTCTACTGGCGCAACAACCTACGTTCTGTCCACCGCGGCAACGCCGCCGACAGGACGATCCCCATGAAGCTGCTCCATCTCGACTCCAGCGCCCTTGGCGCCAATTCCGTGACCCGCGAGCTGACGGCGGCGATCGTCGACCAGCAGTTGCGCCTGCAACCGGCCACGGAGGTGGTCCGCCGCGACCTCGACACGGACGCCCTGCCGCATCTCTCGGCGTCGACCTTCGCCAGCACGGACGCCGGCGCGCAGTCGGCGGCCGTGCTGGACGAGTTCCTCGCCGCGGACACCGTGGTGATCGGCGCGCCGATGTACAACTTCTCCATCCCGTCGACGCTGAAGGCGTGGATCGACCGGATCAGCGTCGCCGGTAAGACGTTCCGCTACGGCGCGAACGGCCCGGAAGGCCTCGTGCACGGCAAGAGCGTGATCGTCGCGATCGCGTCGGGCGGCGCGCACGCCGGCCAGCCGACCGATTTCGTCGAGCCCTACCTGCGCCAGCTGTTCGGTTTCCTCGGCGTGCGCGACCTACGTTTCGTGCGGGCCGATGGCATCGCCCTGTCGCCCGAGCACCGCCGCGCCGCGATCGATGCCGCGATCGGTTCGCTCGACGTCGAACTGCCGCGCGCCGCATGAGGCGCTGAAACGAAACGGGCCCGACGCGTGGCGCGACGGGCCCGTCGATGTCGCGACCGACGCAGATCAGCGCAGGACGTCGACCCCGCCCATGTACGGACGCAGCGCCTCCGGCACGACGATGCTGCCGTCGGCCTGCTGATAGTTCTCCATCACCGCGATCATCGCGCGGCCGACGGCGACGCCGGAGCCGTTGAGCGTGTGCACCGGCTCCGGCTTGCCCGTCGCCGGGTTGCGCCAGCGCGCCTGCATGCGGCGCGCCTGGAAGGCATCGCAGTTCGAGCAGGACGAAATCTCGCGATACGTGTTCTGCGACGGCAGCCAGACCTCGAGGTCGTAGGTTTTCGACGCGGAGAAGCCCATGTCGCCCGTGCACAGCAGCATGCGGCGATACGGCAGGCCGAGACGCTCCAGCACGACTTCCGCCGCGCGCGTCATGCGCTCGTGTTCGACTTCGCTCTCAGCAGGACGCGCGATCGACACGAGTTCGACCTTCTCGAACTGGTGCTGGCGGATCATGCCGCGGGTGTCGCGGCCGTGGCTTCCGGCTTCCGCGCGGAAGCACATCGAATGCGCGGTCATGCGCATCGGCAGCTGCGCGTCCTCGACGATCTCGTCGCGCACGATGTTGGTGAGCGGCACTTCCGACGTCGGGATCAAATAGCGCTTCGACTCGCCGACCGCCGTGGTGAACAGGTCGTCCTCGAACTTGGGCAACTGCCCGGTGCCGCGCATCGAATCGGCGTTGACGATGACCGGCACGTTGACTTCGAGATAGCCGTGCTCGCCGGTGTGCAGGTCGAGCATGAACTGGGCGAGCGCGCGATGCAGGCGCGCAAGACCGCCGCGCAGCACGGTGAAGCGGGCGCCCGAGAGCTTCGCGGCGGTGTCGCCATCGAGCCAGCCGTTGCGCGCGCCGAGTTCGACGTGGTCGAGGACGGCGAAATCGAACGTCCGCGGCGTGCCCCAGCGGGCCTGTTCCACGTTCGCGGTTTCGTCGCTGCCGGGCGGCACTGTTTCGTGCGGCAGATTCGGAATGCCCAGCGCGAGCGATTCCATTTCCTCGCGTATGGCTTCCAGGCGCGCCTCGCTCGCCTTCAGCTCGTCGGCGATGCCCGCCACTTCCGCCATCAGTGGCGCGACGTCCTCGCCCTTCGCTTTCGCCTGTCCGATCGCCTTGCTGCGCGTGTTGCGCAGGTTCTGCAGCTCCTGCGTGCGCGTCTGGATCTGCTTGCGCTCGGATTCGAGCGCCTCGAGCGCAGACGCGTCGAGCGCATAACCGCGCGTGGCGGCAAGGCGTTCGGCGACTTCGGCGGGGCGCTGGCGCAACAGGACCGGATCGAGCATGGGAGCGTTCGTCGAGCGGGAAAGGCGGCATTATCACCGCACCGCGCGGTCGATGCGCCCCTTCCCGGCGCGTTAACGGCCCTGCGGCCAGCATCTCCCGATGGATACGACACGCATGGCGACTTCCCCCGCGCCGTCCGGTGAAGGCCCCGGACGCCGACCCTTCCGCTTCGATCGCAGGCTCGCGTTGCGGATCGCGCTGGCGTTCGTCGCTGGCCTGGTCCTGTTCGCACTCGCGATCCGGCATTCGAACCGCACCGATTTCTACCGCGCCGGCGAAGTGCCTCCGTCCACCGCGGAACCGGGCTACACGCCGCTGCCCGCGCCGATGGCGGGCGACGACGGCTCCGGTATCGGCACGCTGACGCCGCCTCCGCCCGCGGCCGTTCCGGATACGCCGGCCTCGCGCCCGGAGCCGGTGCCCGTGCCCGAAACCGCCCCCACACCAGCGCCTCGACAGGCGGCAGTCGCCGATCGCAAGGCGCGCCCGCTGCCCGGCCAGACGCCGCCGCCGGAGTACCCGCTTCGTGCGCTGCGCGAGGGCCAGACCGGCACCGCGCTGGTGCTGGTGCACATCGGCCCCGACGGCGTGCCGACGGCGACCGAGCTAGCGCAGTCGAGCGGCTCGCGCGATCTCGACCGCGCTGCGTTGCAGGGCGTGCGTCGCTGGCGTTTCGAGCCGGCAGTCGCCGACGGTCACCCGACCGTGGGCGACGTCGTCGTGCCGATCGACTTCAAGCTGTCGGACTGAGCGCCGCGATGCGCAGGCCGGCGTCGCCGGCCAGTTCAACGAAGCCCGGGAACGACGTCGCCACATTCGCGACGTCACGGATGCGCACGTCGGCATCGGCGCGTTGCGCGAGCACCGCGAGGCTCATCGCGATGCGGTGATCGCCGAGGCTGTCGGCATCACCGCCGCGTAAATCGCCACCTTCGATGAGCGCACCGTCCGGTCGCTCGTCGACGTTGATGCCGAGCGCACGCAGACCGGCAGACATCGCGGCGATGCGGTCGGACTCCTTAAGGCGCAGCTCCGCGGCGCCGCTCACCGTGGTCGGCCCGTCGGCGCACGCGGCAGCGGCGAACAGGGCCGGGAATTCGTCGATCATGTCCGGCACGAGCGCGGGCGGCACGTCGATGCCGCGCAGCGCAGCAGACCGAACGCGCAGATCCGCGACCGGCTCGCCACCCTGCTCGCGCATGGATTCGATCGCCACGTCCGCACCCATCAGTCGTAGCGCATCCAGCAGGCCGGTGCGGCGCGGATTCATGCCGACCGCTTCGATCCGCAGGTCGGAGCCAGGAACGATAGTCGCCGCAACGATGAAGAACGCCGCGGACGAGAAATCCGCCGGCACGTCGACGTCGGTTGCACGCAAGATCGGGCGACCGGTGATCGTCGCCTCGCACGGCGCGAAATCGATGTCCGCGCCGAATGCGCGAAGCATGCGTTCGGTGTAGTCGCGGGTCGGATGCGGCTCGACGACGCGGGTTCGGCCCTGCGCATACAGCGCCGCGAGCAGCACCGCGGACTTCACCTGCGCGCTCGCCACCGGCGACGCGTAATCGATGCCGTGCAGCGTGGCGGACCCGCGGATGCGCAGCGGCGGCAGGCCGCCGTCGGCGGTGTCGATTCGCGCGCCCATCTCTGAAAGCGGGTCGGTGACGCGGCGCATCGGGCGCTTCGACAACGATTCGTCGCCGACCAGCACGCTATCGAAGCGTTGACCTGCGAGCAGGCCGGCGAGCAGACGCATTCCCGTGCCGGCGTTGCCACAGTCGAGCGGCGCATCCGCCGCGCGCAGACCATCGAGTCCCACGCCGTGGACGACGCGTTCGCTCGGTGCCGGTGCGTCGATGCGTACGCCCAACTGCGCGAACACGCGCGCCGTCGCACGGGTGTCTTCGCCTTCGAGGAACCCGGTGATGCGGCTGGTGCCCTCGGCGATCGCCGCGAACATGACGGCGCGATGCGAGATCGACTTGTCGCCGGGCACGCGGATCCGACCGCGAAGCGGCGCACCTGCCGACGCGATCCAGTCGAGACTCACGACAGCACCTCGTCCAGCGCCTGCAACAGGCGACGGTTCTCCTCGGTGGTGCCGACGGTGATGCGTGTGTAGGCCGGAAGGCCGTAGCCACCCATCGGACGCAATACGACGCCGCGGTCGAGAAGTGCCGCCTCGACGGCCGCCGTTCGCTCGCCGAGATGCGCGAGAACGAAATTCGTCTGCGACGGCAGCGCACGGATTCCGCGTGCCTCGAGCGCAGTCGCCAGGGCAGCGCGCTCGTCGCTGTTGCGGCTGCGCGACCACGCGAGATGCTCGACATCGGCGAGTGCGGCTTCGCACGCCGCGAGTGCAACGGAATTCACATTGAAACTTTCGCGGACGCGCTCCATCACCGCGACCAGCCCGTCCGCGGCGATCGCATAGCCGCAGCGCAATCCGGCAAGTGCGTAGGCCTTGCTGAACGTGCGGGTGACGATGACGTTGCCACGGCCGTGCGCGACCGACAGCGCGCTCGCGTAATCCGGCGCGTCGGCCATCTCGGCGTAGGCCTCGTCTACGACGACGATGACATCGGACGGCACCGCGTCGAGGAAACGTGCGAGCGTCGATGCATCCAGCCACGTCCCGGTCGGATTGTTCGGGTTCGCGATGTAGACAAGCCTGGTCGACGGAGTGATGGCCGCGAGCAGCGCATCGACGTCGTGACCGAGCGGCATCGCCGCATCGTCCGCCAGCGCCGGCGCGACACGCGCGTTCGCGCCGGCCGCACGCGTCGCAAGCGCGAACACTGCGAAGCCGTACTGCGGGAGTACGACGTCGTCGCCCTGCCCGGCGAATACCTGCGCGAACTGCATCAGCAGTTCATGCGAACCATTGCCCAGCAGGATTCGCGACGGCTCGACGCCATGCACGCGCGCGAGCGCGGTCTTCAGCGAAGCGCCGCGCGGGTCGGGATAGCGGTGCATCAGGTGAAGCGCGTCGAGCACCGCGGCCCGGGCGTGCGGCGACGGGCCGTACGGGTTCTCGTTCGACCCGAGCTCGACCAGCCACGGCGATCGCGCGCGCATCGCCACGACATCGTGTCCCGGGTCGTAGGCCTTGAGCGCGCGTATGCCGGCGGTCGCCCGCGATGCGAACCAGGCTTCGTCGTAGGTCGGCGTCATCCGATCGCCACCGGGTATGAGCCGAGTACGCGAACCTCCTGCGCGAACTCGCCGAGACCCGACAACGCCTGCTCCATCGCCGGCTGGTCGACGTGGCCGTCGATATCGATGAAGAACGCGTACTGCCACGGCTGTGCGTGGCCGGGACGCGACTCGATGCGCGTCATGCTGAGCCCGTTGCGCGCGAACGGTTCGAGCACCTTGTAGAGCGCACCCGGCTGATCCTTGATGAAGACCAGCAGCGACGTACGGTCGTTGCCCGACGGCGTGAACAGTTCGCGGCCCAGCACGAGGAAGCGCGTCGTGTTGTCGGGGCGATCCTCGATCGGACCTTGCACCACCTTCAGCCCGTACACCGACGCGGCGCTGATGCCCGCGATGGCCGCGGCGTCGTCCGCATTGCGCGCGCGACGCGCGGCGTCCGCATTGCTGGGGACGGGAACCATCTCCACGCCCGGCAGGTGCGTGCGCAACCACGCGCGGCATTGCGCGAACGACTGCGGATGCGAATAGACGCGCTCGATGTCCTCGATGCGGCCGGTGCGCGACAGCAGGTGCTGGTGCACGCGCAGCTCGACTTCACCACAGATGCGTACATCGGACGACAGGAACATGTCGAGCGTCGACTGGATCGTGCCCTGCGTGGAGTTCTCGACGGGAACGACGCCGAAATCGGCATTGCCGGCGGCGACTTCCTGGAACACTTCCTCGATGCTCGCGAGTGGCAGCGAGCGCACCGAATGGCCGAAGTGCTTCAGCGCGGCCTGCTGCGTGTGCGTGCCTTCAGGCCCGAGATAGCCGACCTTGAGTGGCTCCTGCTGCGCAAGGCAGGCGGACATGATTTCGCGGAACACGCGCACCAGCACCGCGTTGTCCAGCGGGCCTTCGTTGCGATCGACGACGCGGCGAAGCACCTGCGATTCGCGTTCCGGTCGGTAGTAATCGACCGCTCGCGCCAGCTCGCCCTTGGCGCGACCGACCTGCGCGGCGAACTGCGCGCGTTCGCTGATCAGCGACTGGATCTCGCGATCGATCCCGTCGATGCGTTCCCGCAGCCGCGCGAGTTCCTCCGCCGACCCCGCGCTCATCCGTGTCGCCTCCGGAAGTCGTCCATGAACTCGACCAGCGCGGCGACGCCGGCTTCCGGCATCGCGTTGTAAATCGACGCACGCATGCCGCCCAGCGCGCGATGGCCCTTCAGGCCGATCAAGCCGGCCTTCACCGATTCGGCGAGGAACGGCTTGTCGAGCGCTTCGTCGTGCAGGAAGAAGGGCACGTTCATACGCGAACGCACGGCGGTCGCGACCTCGTTTCGATAGAAGCCGCTCGAGCCGTCGATCGCGTCGTACAGCGCCTTCGACTTGCGCGCATTGCGACGCGCGAATTCCTCGACGCCGCCTTCGTTGAGCATCCACTTGAACACGAGGCCGGCGAGGTACCAGTTCCACGTCGGCGGCGTGTTGAGCATCGACTCGCCCTTGACGTGCGAGCGGTAGTCGAAGATGTCGGCGCGCGGCTGGCCGGCGCGTTCAAGCAGATCTCGACGGATGATGACCACGGTGACGCCCACCGGGCCAAGGTTCTTCTGCGCGCCGGCGTAGATCACGCCGAACTTCGAGACGTCGAGCGGTTCGGACGCGATGTTCGAGCTGAAATCCGCCACGAGCGGCACGTTGCCGACATCCGGCACGTCGCGGAATTCGACGCCGTGGATGGTTTCGTTCGCGGTGATGTGCACGTAGGCGGCGTCGGGCGACAGCTTCCAGTCGCCACGCGGCGGGATGTCGCGGAAGCCGCCGGCCTCGCTGGTCGCGGCGACATGCGCGTCGACGTACGGCTTGGCCTGCTTGATCGCGGTCTTGCCCCAGTGGCCGCTGACCACGTAGTCGGCGCGCTGGCCGGGCGTCGCGATGTTGAGCGGCACCAGCGCCTGCGCGGTGGTCGCACCGCCGGCGAGGAACAGGATCGCGTAGTCGTCGGAGATCGACATCAGGCGGCGCAGGTCGGCCTCGGCCTCGGCCGCCACGCCCATGAACTCGGGACCGCGATGGCTGAGCTCGACGATGGACGCGCCGACGCCGCGCCAGTCCAGCAACTCGTCGCGCGCCTGCTCGAGGACGGCTTCCGGGAGGGTGGCGGGACCGGCACTGAAGTTGAAGACGCGCGACATGGGGCACCTGCGATCGGGGTGAAGGCCGAGTATGCCGCAGCGCAGCACGGCAAGCGGCCGCCCCTGCATCTTTTTCATCATGACGCTCGTCTAATCGGTTATCGACCCGGGAGAGCCCCATGTCCCTGCACGACGTCCTGCGCATTCCCGCCCGCGACATCACCGACGAACCCGTCTATCGCGACCGGCGACGCATCGTCGCCGCGCTGGCCGCATCCGGGGCGCTCGGGCTTTCCGGCTGCGCCAAGGCGGACCCTCCGGCAGCGCCCGCCACGGCGAAGATCGACCCCGCCCGCATGCGCGCCGGTTTCAGCACGAACGAAACGCGCACGACCTACCAGGACATCACGACCTACAACAACTTCTACGAGTTCGGCACCGGCAAGGCCGATCCGTCGAACGCAGCGCGCACGCTGCGCACGCGGCCGTGGACAGTGGCGGTCGGCGGCCAGTGCGCGAAGCCGGGCCGCATCGCGATCGACGACCTGCTCAAGGGCCTGACACCCGAGGAACGCGTGTACCGGCATCGCTGCGTCGAAGGCTGGTCGATGGTGATTCCGTGGCTGGGCGTGCCCCTGGCCAGCGTGTTGAAGCGTTTCGAGCCGACGTCCAAAGCGAAGTTCGTCGCGTTCACCACGCTTGCCGACCCGAAGCAGATGCCCGGCATGTCGTATCCCTCGCTCGACTGGCCGTACCGCGAAGGCCTGCGCATCGACGAAGCCATGAATCCGCTGGCACTGCTCGCCACCGGCATCTACGGCAAGCCGTTGCTGCAGCAGAACGGCGCGCCGCTGCGACTCGTTCTGCCCTGGAAGTACGGCTTCAAGTCGATCAAGTCGATCGTCGCGATCACCTTCGTCGAGCACATGCCGTTTACGAGCTGGAACGACCAGGCATCCGACGAATACGGCTTCTTCTCAAACGTCAATCCGGCGGTCGATCACCCTCGCTGGAGCCAGAAGACCGAACGCCGCATTGCCGGGACCGGCAGCAAGCTCTTCGCCGACCGCATCCCGACCAGGCTGTTCAACGGCTATGCGGAACAGGTCGGATCCATGTATGCGGGCCTCGACCTGAGGAAATGGTTCTGAGCGCGGCGGTTGCGCGGCCGGTACGTCCGACGCCGGTCCGTCGTCGAAGCGAGCCCGGCGTCGTCATTGCGAAAGCGATCGTGCATGCGCTCGCGCTGCTGCCCGCGGCGTGGCTGGGCTGGCAGATCCGCAACGAACTCGTGCTTGGAACGGGTGGGCTCGGCGCCGATCCGGTCGCCGCGATCGAGCATTTCCTCGGTCTGTGGGCGATCCGCTTCCTCATGATCACGCTCGCGGTGACGCCGCTTCGCCAGCTGACCGGCAAGGCCGTGCTGCTGCGCTTCCGTCGCATGCTGGGTCTCTACACGTTCTTCTACGCGACGCTGCACTTCGGCGCGTGGATGGTGCTCGACCTGCGACTCGATGCATCGCAGATCGGCGCGGCGATCGCGAAGAAGCCGTTCATCACAGTCGGCTTCGCAGCGTGGTTGCTACTGGTGCCGCTCGCCGCGACGTCGTTCCAACGCGCGATGCGCTCACTCGGGCGACGCTGGGGGCAACTGCATCGCGCGATCTACGTGATCGCGGTGCTCGCCGTCCTGCATTTCTGGTGGCTGGTGAAGTCGGACATCCGCGAGCCGGCGTTGTACGCGGCCATCGCCGCGGTACTGCTCGGCTGGCGCGTATGGAAGCGGTTTCGCCCTAGCCCGCGCCGTACAGCAACAACAGGCTGAGCGCCCCGGCAAGCAATACCGCGGCGACGATCAACCACGGCATGCGGCGTGCGGCGCGACGCAACTGCGGCGGCGCCGGCGCGCGACCGCTCGGCTTGCGCTCGCGCTCGGGCTGCACATCCGGGGGACGCGCCGCTTCTACGACGAAGCGGTGCTGCCCGGCAATGACCAACTGGTCGCCGGGCAACAGCAGCGCGCTCGACAACGCGTGGCCGTTGACCCACACCGGTGCGGCGGCGGCCGCAGTGGTCGCCCGCACGCCCTTCGCGGTCGCGCGCAGGGTCACCTCGCGCAGGCCGATGGCTTCGTCGTCCACCGGGATATCGCTGTCGGTCGCACGACCAAGCACGCAATCGCGATCGAGCGGGAAGCAACGGCCGTGGTGGCGGCCGGCGATCGCACGCAGCACGGCGCGTCCTTCGGTCCGCGCGGACGCGGCCACTTCGGCCGATTCGGGGCGCCGTCCGACCAGCACGCATTCCACGCCGGCAAGGAACACCGAATCGCCCGCACGCAGCATCGCCATGCGCCGGATCGGACGACCGTTGACGTAGACACCGCGGACGCCGTCCCGCACCTGCAGCCAGACGCCGCGCGAATCGACATAGACATGCGCGACCGGCTCGACATCGTCGGTGTGCCGCGCATCGAGCATCGACGGCAGGATCGCGTGTACGCCCGGCTCGAGATCGAGCAGGTCGCGGCCGGGATCGGTTTGTCGAAGTCGGAGGGCTGTCACGCGCCCGGAATCTAGCATGCCCACGCGCCCTTTCCGGCCGATGCCGCACAATGCCGGCCATCGCACGCACCGGAGGCCGCATGCCCACCATCGACATCCGCCACACGCACAACCTGGATGCCGCGCAGGCACGAGAGGCCGTGCAACACATCGCCGACACGCTGGCCCAGCGCTTCGGCGTGCAGCAAGGCTGGGAGGGCGACGCGCTCATGTTCCGCCGCAGCGGCGTGGATGGCCGCGTACATCTCGAACCCGGCGCGGTACGCGTCATCGCCGAACTCGGCTTCCTGCTGGGTGCGATGAAGGGCACGATCGAAGACGAGATTCGCCGCGTCCTCGCTGAACGATTCCGCTGATTTCGCTGTCCATCGCGAACCCCGACGTTATAGTCGCAGCCCCGGAACCACGCCCCTCCCCATGTCCGCAGCCATCGCCCTGATCACCGGATTCGTTCTCGCCCTGATCGTTGCGGCGGCGTGGATCGGATGGATCTGGAAGGTCCGCCTCGCGCGCTTCGATTCGGCCGAGGGCCTGGCGATCCTGTCGGGCATGCGCTGGCGCGAGTTGTCGAACCTGGTCGTCGATGCGCTCGCGTCATCGGGCTTCGCGCGCGAGACGACCGAACAGCAGGCCTCGCGCGGGTCGCAGGGCGAAGTCCACATCTACCGCGATGGCCGCCCGTGGATCCTGATCTGCCGCCAGGGCGTCAACCACGTGGTGACGCGTGCGGCGACCGAAGAATTTGCGCGCTCGGTTCGCAACGTCAACGCGGCGGGTGGCGTCATCGTCACGCCCGGTCGGGTCGACGCCGATGCGCGCCTGGTATCCCCCTACATCGAGCTGCTCGACGGCACCGAGCTCTGGAACCTCGTCGGGTCGTTGCTTCCGGGCAGCGTGCACGGCGAGATCGCGTCGCGCGCCCGCGCCCGCGCACTGCGTTCGACCGGTACCGCGCTTGCGGTATCGATGGTGGCAGGCCTTGCGCTCGGCTTCGGCGTGGGCCGGATGGTGGGAGACGACGCGTCGTCGGCTGATGCGCCCGCGGCTGTCGCGTCGACCCGCACCGCGCCGCGCGCGGCGGTCAGCGCGGTCGCGACGCCAGCTGCGCCGATGAGCGAGGACGAGGAACGCGAGGCGATCGTGCAGGAGATTCGCCAGCTGCCGGGCGTCGACAAGGCGTTGTGGTCGACGCGCTCGACGCTGCAGGTCTTTCTCAACGATCCCGCCGTGGCGACGGACGACGTGGTGTGCGGCGTGATGAAGCGCCACGAGCTGTTGCGCTCGTCGCGCCTGCAGATCCAGAGCCCGGCCGGCAGTGCGCGGCCGGTCCGCTTCATGCAGTGCGCGGTCTACTGACCGCGCATCAGCCGTCGAAGCGCGAGAACACCAGGCACGCGTTCGTGCCGCCGAAGCCGAAGCTGTTCGACATCACCGTGCGCAACTGCGCCCGCGTCGTTTCACGCACGATCGGGAAGCCCGCCGCGCGTTCGTCGAGATTCGAGATGTTGTGCGACGCGGCCATGAAACCATCGCGCATCATCAACAGCGAATAGATCGCCTCGTGCACGCTCGCTGCGCCGAGCGAATGGCCGCTCAGCGCCTTGGTCGACGACAGCGGCGGAACCGCGTCGCCGAATACTTCGCGCACGGCCTGCAGCTCGGTGATGTCGCCGACCGGCGTCGAGGTGCCGTGAGTGTTGAGGTAGTCGATCGGGCGATCGAGCCCCTGCAGCGCCATGCGCATGCAGCGCACCGCGCCCTCGCCCGACGGCGCGACCATGTCGACGCCATCCGACGTCACGCCATAGCCGACCAGTTCGGCGACGATCGTTGCGCCGCGCGCCTGCGCGTGCTCGAGTGACTCGAGCACCAGCATGCCGCCACCGCCGGCGATGACGAAACCGTCGCGATCGGCGTCGTAAGGACGCGAGGCGGTTTCCGGCGTGTCGTTGAACGATGTCGACAGCGCACCCATCGCGTCGAACTGCGACGTCATGCCCCAGTGCAGTTCTTCGCCGCCGCCCGCGAGCATCACGTCCTGCATGCCGTGGCGGATCATGTCCGCCGCGACGCCGATGCAATGCGCGGACGTCGCGCATGCCGCGGAAATCGAATAGCTGACACCCTGGATGCCGAAGCCGGTCGCCAGTGCGGCCGACACGGTCGAGCACATCGTGCGCGGCACCATATACGGGCCGATGCGACGCACGCCCTTGGTCTTGAGCAGGTCGCCGGTTTCGATCTGCCACTGCGCGGAACCACCACCGGAACCCGCGATCGCACCCGCGCGCGGCGTCCGAAGTGCATCCGGGCCGAGGCCCGCATGCGCAAGCGCATCCATCGACGCCACATACGCGTGGCCGGCGGCGTCGCCCATGAAACGCCGCAGCTTGCGGTCGATGATCGCGTCGAGGTCGATGGCGGGGTCGCCTGCGACGCGGGCGCGCATGCCGAGCGTTTCGTATTCGGGGATGTAGCGGATGCCCGCGCGGCCTTCGCGCAGCGACTCGGACACCGTGTCGAGCTCGCGCCCGAGGCACGACGTCAGGCCCATGCCGGTAACGACGACGCGATGCATCAGAAGCCCTCCGTCGATCCGAACAGGCCGACGCGCAGATCCTTGGCGACGTAGATCTCGCGGCCGTCCACATACGTGCGGCCGTCGGCGATCACCAGCGCGAGCTTGCCGCGCATGACGCGACGGATGTCGATCTCGTACGACACGACCTTCGCGTCCGGCAGAACCTGCCCGCTGAACTTGACCTCACCGACGCCGAGCGCGCGGCCACGGCCGGGCTCGCCGAGCCACGGCAGGTAGAAGCCCGCGAGCTGCCACATGGCGTCGACGCCGAGGCACCCGGGCATCACCGGATCGCCGAGGAAATGGCACTGGAAGAACCAGAGGTGCGGCGTGATGTCGAGCTCGGCGCGGATCACGCCCTTGCCGTTGCGACCGCCCTGCTCCGAGATCTCGGTGATGCGGTCGAACATGAGCATCGGCGGCGCGGGCAGCTTGGCGTTGCCGGGGCCGAACATCTCGCCGCGCGCGCAGGCCAGCAGCTGCTCACGGTCGAAGGAAGAAGGACGTGTCATCGGTATGGCGCGGGGGAAAGCCGGCGAGTCTAGCGGCTGGCGCGTGATCGTCTCAGTGCGCTGCCGTAGGGTGGACGTGGAACGCGACTCGCGCAGCCTGCACGCCGCAGCCGCGCGGCAACGTGAAACCGGCGCGAAGGCTTGGCGAGCCCGCGGGCCGCCCTTATACTGCGCGGCCCCGGGCGGTTAGCTCAGCGGTAGAGCATTGCCTTCACACGGCAAGGGTCGCAGGTTCGAACCCTGCACCGCCCACCAGATCGATCGAAGAAGCCGCCTCCGGGCGGCTTCGTCGTTTCCGGCGTCCGGATTGGCACGGATGCTGCGAACCGCGCGGCTGCCCCAGCGGCCGTGGTGGCTGTGAAGTCGCGCGGACACTGCTGCGGCGAGGTTTCTTCGACGTCGCCGGTGAGGGTCCCGTCAAAGCGGCCGTTCCTCCGCGAAGAACCTTCTGCATGGCCGCGAAATGGTTGCAGGCTCATACGTGACCTTAACCGGAGCGCGACTAGCCTCCGGCGCACTGGACTCGTGGTGACCTGTCATGGCCGACGCGCAACCGCTGCAACCTTCCGTCCTCATCGTCGACGACGACACCACGTTCGCGTCCGCCGCGGCCGACTTCGCGCGTGCACATGGTTTCCAGGCGTCGATCGCGCACTCTCTCGAGGAATCGCGACGTGCAATGGGCCGCGGCATGAGCGACCTGACGATGCTCGACGTGACGCTGCCGGACGGAACCGCATTCGACCTGCTTGCCGAGCTCGACACGCGCCAGCAGACCCGCATCGCGCTGATGACCGGCGAGACATCACTCGAAACCGCGCGGCGTGCGGTGCGACTGCCGGTTCTCGACTACCTGCTGAAGCCGCTCTGCCCGCAGCAGTTCGAATCGCTGTTGAGCCAGGCATCGGCGCGCGCGTTGGCGCAGATC
The DNA here is from genome assembly GCF_045866565.1 of Lysobacter claricitrinus. NCBI lineage: Bacteria > Pseudomonadati > Pseudomonadota > Gammaproteobacteria > Lysobacterales > Lysobacteraceae > Lysobacter > Lysobacter claricitrinus. Next base: position 1,005,832 of record NZ_BAAFZV010000002.1, read on the forward strand.
GCGGGCGCGCGACCGGACGGCATCATCGGCGATTGCCCTGCGATCTCGCAGCTTGCTGTCGACCTCGACCGCGTGGCGCCAACGCGCGTCTCCGTGCTCATCACCGGCGAGAGCGGTACGGGCAAGGAACTCGTTGCACGCGCGGTGCACGAACGCAGTCATCGTCGCGGCTCGTTCGTCGCCGTCAATTGCGGTGCGATCGCACCCGACCTGCTCGCGAGCCATCTGTTCGGCCACGAGCGCGGCAGCTTCACTGGTGCGCAACAGCGGCATGTCGGCTACTTCGAGCAGGCAAACCGCGGCACGTTGTTCCTCGATGAAATAACCGAGATGCCGCCCGCGTTGCAGGTCTATCTGTTGCGCGTGCTGGAGACGGCGGAGATCACCCGCGTCGGCGGCAGCGAAACGATTCCGGTCGACGTGCGCATCGTCGCCGCGACCAACCGCGATCCGATCCAAAGCATCGAGCAGGGCCTTCTGCGCGAGGATCTGTATTACCGGCTTGCCGATTTCGTGATGGCGCTGCCTCCGCTGCGCGCGCGTGGCCACGACGTCGTGCTGCTTGCAAACGTCTTCGTTGAACGACTCAACACGGAGTACGGGCAGGTCAAGCAACTCGCGCCGGGCGCCGAACGCATGCTGGTCCGCCATGGCTGGCCGGGCAACATCCGCGAGCTGCGCAGCGTCGTGCAACGCGCCTATCTGCTGAGCGACGGCCCGCTCGTGCAGATACCGGTTCTGGGACGACGCGCGCTTCCGCTGCACCAGGACGACAGCAGCATCATGTTCCACGTCGGCATGAGCTACGCCGACGTCGAACGCGAGATGTTGACGAAGACGCTGCTGAAGGTCGACGGCGACAAGACCGAAGCCGCGCGCATCCTCGGCGTCAGCGTGCGCACGATCCACAACCAGCTAGCGCGCCTCGCCGTGTCGGGCGATTCCGCGACGCCGCATGTCTGAACCAGTTCCGCCGCGCCCGCCACTACCGCCCAACCCGTTCGGACGCTGGCGCCACGACCTCTCCAACGAGATCAATGCACTGACGATGGCGACGGCCGCGGCGCGCCACATGATCGAGATGGGCGACCTGCAGGCCGCGATGGCCAACCTGGCACGCGCCGAAGATTCCGGGCAGCGCTGCATCGAACTGCTGCACCTGGGACCACCGCCGGGTTGATGCATCCAAAAGAAAAGGCCCGCGAATGCGGGCCTTTTCCGTCAAGCACGATGGATCAATGGGACGGCGACGAACGCGACGTCCCGCCGTCCTTCTTCTGCGACGTCGCGGACGTACCAGCCGAACCCGTCGAGCTCGAGGCGCTGGTCTGGCGCACCGCCTCGTCGCCTTCAGACGATGCCGCCTGCGAGCCGCTCAGCGACGAACCGGTTCCGGACTCCAACGTCGACGACTGCGAGCCCGACAGCGACTGCGAGCTGCCCTGTCGGTTCTGCGACGAGGACTGCGAGCGCCCCTGCGACTGCGAACCCGATGTCACGCGGATGCGATTGTCGATGTCGCGCACGCCCGCGCACGACTCCGCGATGTCCTCGACGCGATGCTTCATCCAGCGCTGGTCGACGTTGCCTTCGAGCACGATCTTGCCGCCCTCGCAGCGCACCTCGACATCCGACACATCGATGTCGTGCGCGCTCGTCAGCCGCTCGTTCAGATCGTCGATGATGCGTTCGTCCGATCGCACGTAGTTCTTCGGGCCACGCCCACGCTGCGATTGCTGGCCGTACTGCGACGATCCCGAGCCCTGGTTGTACTGCGACTGGCTGTCGCCCTGGAAGGTTGACTGCGAACGGTTCGAATAGCCGCCGTCGCCGTAGCCGCGGCTACCGGTGAACTGCGACTGCCCGGCACCGTACTGCGACGCACCGAAGCCGTTGCCCTGCTGTCCGTAACCCGGCTGTCCGTAACCCTGTTGGCCATAGCCCTGCGAACCGTAATGCTGGGGCGCGCTATAACCCTGCGCGCCCTGTCCGTACTGCTGCGACGAGCCGTAACCCTGCGCGCCCTGTCCGTACTGCTGCGACGAGCCGTAACCCTGCGAACGCTGGCTGTACTGCTGCGACGACCCGTAACCCTGCGACGCGTACGGCGACTGCTGCGATCCGCCCTGCCCGTACTGCCGCGACGCCTCATCCTGTCCGCGCCAGCTGTCGAAGCTGGACTCGTGCTGCATGTATGGGCTGCCGTAGCCGCCGTGCACGCCGGTCTGCGATGCGCCATAGCCGCCGACCAGATACTCGCGATCGCGATTGAAGTCGCTTCCGCCGAAGCTGCCCTGCTGGCCGTAGCTGCTGTTCTGCGCGCCGTACTGCTGCCCGTAACTGCCCTGCGAGCCGTATTCAGACGCGGAACCCTGGCCGTAGGCGCGTCCACTCTGGGAACCCTGCCCGTACTGCGACGACCCGTAATTCTGTGAAGCGTGCGAGCCGTACTGCGGTTGCTGCGACCCGCCATAGCCGCCCTGCCCGTACTGCTGCGACGCGCCCTGGCCGTACTGCTGCGAGGAACGCTGGCCGTAGGGCTGCGAACCGCCGTAGCCCTGCGACGAAGCGCCGTACTGCTGGCCCTGTCCGTACTGCTGCGACCCGTAGGTCTGGCTCGAGCCCTGCTGGCCGTAGTCCGACGCGCCGTACGTGCTCTGGCCGTACTGGTTGCCGCGTCCATACATCTCGCCCTGGTTCATCTGGTTCGAATACGACGGCTCCCACTGACTGCTTTCGCGGCCCGCGCCCTGGCGCGATGCCTGTGTGTTCTCGGACGAGTAGGCCGAGCCGTGCTGGTTGCCCTGGCGACCGGCCTGCTGATCGTGTTCGTTGTTCTGCATGTCGTGTTTCCTCTCGTTGATCCAATTTCGACCCGCGTTAAACGCCTCCGCACCAAGTCGCATGACGTCGTTCGCAACGTCGCGGAGCTGGCGTCCCAACTGTTGATCACGCACTGAGCTGTCCTCCGTGTTCGGGTCTCGTTCGCGTGGAATTCGCCGCATGAGCGCGACGCCCCGTAAGGCGCAAGGTCCATGCCAACGCGGAACGCACTGCTTGCGCGTTTTTTCACGCCACGTTGCTGCCGATGTTTCGGGCAAGGGAATATTTTTCCGCGCGCCGACACGATGACTCGTACAGCAAGGGAACACCGTACTCACGCATGTTTGACGCAACGCTGTCATACGGTTTGCGAGGTTTGACGTTGGGGCCGTGCGGCCCTCCCCTCACGAGCGAGAAACAAACATGAAAAAGACACTGGCCACCGCGGCCGTTCTGTTGATGCTGACCGCATGCCATCGCAACGACGATGCCGCCGCCGACCAGGCCGCGACGACGCCTGCTGCGGACACCACGGCGACGACGCCCGCAACGGACACCACTGGAACGACGCCGGCGCCCGATTCGACGACACCACCGGCGACGGATACGACGATGCCGCCGCCTGCCACCGACACGACCGGCACGATGCCGCCGCCGACCGACACGACGGGAACGGGCACTGGTACGGGCACCACCGGAGCAAGCACGGACGCGAACCAGCAGAACAACGGTTCCGCGCCGCCGCAGCCGTAACTGGCCTGCGACGCGACGAAACAGAAACGGCGGCCTCGGCCGCCGTTTCTCTAGCCGCCGGGTCGCGACATCGGACCGCGCGCAGACACCCGCCACATGCGCCGTCGCGCTACACCGGCAACGGTTTCGCACGCGCAATGATGTCGCGCGCCTCCTCGGGCAGCGTGCGCTTCGCTGCGTCCGCGAGCGTGTAGCGCGCGGGACTTTTCGCCCGCGACAACTCTGCCCAGGTAACCGGCACCGCCGCCGGCGCGCCTGCCCGCGCGCGCAGCGACCAGCTGGCCACGCTCGTCGCGCCACGACCATTGCGCAGCCAGTCGATGAAGATGCGGCCCTTGCGCTTGGCCTTGCTCATCGTCGCCACATAACGATCGGGTGACTGGTTCTCCATCGCATCGGCGAATGCCTCGCAGAAGCGGCGTGCCGCGTCCCAGTCGGCCTGTGGCTCTAGTGGCACGACCACGTGCACGCCCTTGCCGCCCGACAGTTTTGGATACGACTCGATGCCGACGTCCAGCAGGCGGTCGCGCACCTCTTTCGCGGCCGCGCGGATCTGCGGCCACTCGATCGACGGGTCGGGATCCAGATCGAACACGATCCGATCCGGTTGCTCGAGCGTATCGACGCGCGAACCCCACGGATGCAGCTCCAGCGCGTTCATCTGCACCAGTGACATCAGGCCGGCCACGCTATCGACGTAGAAGTACTCGGCCTTGCCGCCGTCGTTCTCGGTGAGCGTGAAGCGCTTCACCTCGTCGGTGAACCCGTGTTTCACGTGCTTCTGGAAGAAGTGCTGGCCGCCGATGCCATCGGGACAACGCACGATCGACAGCAGCCGTCCCGCGATGTCCTCCAGTAGTTGCGGCGCCGCGGCGAGGTAGTAGTCCCAGACGTCCTGCTTCGTATAGCCCTGGTCCGGGTAAACCACGCGGTCTGCGCTGCTCAGGTTCGGCAGGTCGGACCTGTCCAGATCGATCCGCATCACGCCGCGCTTCGTCGCCTTGCGAGCCGCGGCCTTCTTCACCGGCGCTGCCTTGGGAGCTTCTTTCGACACCGTTTTCGCGACGCGCTTGGTTGGGGCCGCCGTCTTCTTCGTCGCGACGCGCTTGGTCGCGGCCGCCGTCTTCTTGGCGGCGGCGCGCGGGGACGCGCCGCCGGTTTCCGGTTGTTCCAGCGCCGCGGGCGTCGCGGGCTTGTCGTCACGCGCACGGTGGAAGGATGCCTGCCGCACCAGGCCTTCCTTTCCCCAACCGCGGAAGAACACTTCGACGACGGTCTTCGGCTTCACCCAGTTGATCCGCACCTTCGGCAGCGACACGTGCTCCGGAATCTCGACCACCGGTTCCGAGACTTCGAGCGCGCGCAGTCGCTTGAGCATGTCGAGCAGCACGTCGCCGTTCATGCCGGAGCCGACGCGGCCGGCGTACACCAGCGCGCCATCGCGATACTGGCCCAGCATCAACGCGCCGACACCTTTTCGCGAGCCTTTCGGTGGCGTGTAACCGACCACGACGAAGTCACGCGTGTCGACCGTCTTGATCTTCAGCCACTCGGACGAACGCGCGTCGACGTACTTGGAATTGACACGCTTGCTGATGATGCCTTCCATGCCGCGATCGCGCGCCGCGTCGAATACATCGCCGCCGCGGCCGACGATGTGCGAGCTGTAGAATAGGCGAGGGTCGGCGCCGGCGAGAAGTTGCTCGAGCAACGCCTTTCGCTCGACAAGTGGCGCGCCACGCAGGTCATGGCCGTCCACCGCGAGCAGATCGAAGATCACATAGCGCATTGCGCGTGGGTCCTTGTCCGACAACGCCCTCTGCAGCGCGTTGAAGTCGCTGTAGCCCGACTTGTCGACTGCGATCAGCTCGCCGTCGAACACCGCGGTCGTACCGAAGTCGCGCAGCAGCTTGAGCAGCTCAGGGGCGCGGTCGTTCCATGGAATTCCGTTGCGCGACCACAGCATCGGCGAACGCCCGCTCTGGCCGATCAACCGGTAGCCGTCCCATTTCCATTCGTGCAGCCAGTCGTCCCCGGCCGGCGCCTTCTCGGATGACACCGTCAGCATCGGCTGCACGAATTCGCCGAGCGGGAACGCCGCGCCGTTGGCGAGTCGTGCGGCTGCGCGCTTGATCGCGCGAAGGTCGGGCGCCGCCGACGCGCGTTTGGCAGTCGCGGCCGCTTTGCGCGCCGCCGTCTTCTTGGCGACAGTGCTCTTCGCCGCGGGCCGGCGTGCGGGCGCTGTTTTCTTCGTTGCCATGGCGCGTTCCGTGTCGAAACCCTTGCGGGCGCGGATCTCAAGGCCCGCACGCGTCGATGCGCCCGGTGCGTCGGTCGGTGGCGGCGGGAGCTCGCCGATCAGGTCGTCGGCTTCCAGGTCGGCCGCATATTCATCCGTACGCTTGAGCAGCATCCATTGCGCGCGCTTGCCGGTCTGCCGCGTGCGGATCAGTCGCCAGCGGCCCTTGAGTCGCTGGCCCTCGAGCGTGAAGTCGATGTGGCCCTTGCGGATCGCCGCCTGCAGGTCGCCCTCGGGCACCCAGGTGCCGTGGTCGAAGATCGCCATGTGGCCTGCACCGTATTCGCCTTCGGGGATGAGGCCCTCGAAGTGCGAATAGGTCATGGGATGGTCTTCCGTTTCAACGGCGAGCCGCTTCTCGCCGGGCCGGAACGACGGCCCGCGCGGTACGGCCCAGCTCCGCAACACGCCGTCGATTTCCAGCCTCAGGTCGTAGTGCCGAGCCCGCGCGTGATGCAGCTGCACGACGAACGACAGCGGGCCGCCACGACGGCGTACTGTCTCGCCCTTCGGCTCCGGCGTTCGCGAAAACTGCCGCTTACGGTTGTATTCCTGCAGGCCCATGCGTCAGGCCCGCTTCTTGGCCGCCCGCTTCTTGGGCTTGGCGGCGGGCGCGGCCTTTGCACGCGTACGCGTCGCCGTCTTCTTGGCCGCCTTGGTGGCCGCGCCGCCCTTCTTCTCCAGGCTCTTCTTCAGCAGCGACATGAAGTCGACGACGTTGGTCGCAGTCTCGGCATCCTCGTCCTCGCGATCGTCCTCGATGTGCTTGGTGCCCTTCTGCTTGATGCGTTCCTTGATGACCGCGGTGAGGCGTTCGCGGAATTCGTCCTTGTATTCCGTCGGTTTGAACTCGTCGGTCATGGATTCCATCAGCATCTCGGCCATTTCCATCTCGCGCGGCGTGACATGCCATGTGCGCGCGGTGCCGCTGGGCAACGTGTAGTCCGATGCATCGACCAGCTCCTGCGGGAACCGCATGAGCATTAGCATCAGCGCGTCGTCCTGCGGCGTGAGCATGCACAGGTACTCGCGCGTGCGGATCACGACGCGGCCGATGCCGACGCGCTTGTTCTTCTTCAACACTTCGCGCAGCAGCACGTAGCCCTTCTCGGCCTTCTTGCCCGGCACGAGGATGTACGGCTTCTCGATGTAGGACAGCGAGATCGACGACGCATCTACGAAGGATTCGATCGCGATGGTTTCATGGTTCTCGGTCGCTGCCCGCTGGATGTCTTCAGGCTTCAGCACGACGTAGTTGTCCTTGGAGAACTCGTACGCCTTGACGATCTCCTTCCACGGCACTTCCTCGCCGGTCTCGGCGTTGACGCGCTCGTAGCGGATCGGCGCGTTGTTGCGCGCGTCCAGCATGCGGAAGTGGATGTCGGTGCGGCGCTCGCCCGACATCAGCTGGATCGGGATGTTGAGCAGGCCGAACGAAATCGAGCCGGTCCAGATGGGCCTTGCCATGGGGGACTCTCCAGCGGTTTCGGAAAACGTCGCGCAGCCTGCGTCCGCGCAGGGTGAAGCGGCCGGGCGATAATCGGGCCCACGGTTAATCCAAGGAAAACACGCCATGTCCGACCGCCCGCTGCTGTTCCACAACAAGGCGAGTTGCTCGAAGTGCGCGGGCGCGCTGGAGTTGTTGCGCGGCCGCGGCATCGAACCGGACGTCGTGGACCTGACGCTACAGCCGCCGGGTGAAACGCAGCTGCGCGAACTGGTGCGCCTGACCGGCGGCCAGGCACGCGCGCTGGTGCGCACCGGCGAGGCGGCGTACGCGGCGTGCGGCCTCGACGACGCGAGCAGCGACGATGCGTTGATCGCCGCAATGGCCGCACATCCCGAACTCATCGAGCGGCCGATCCTGGTGCACGCCGGCCGCGCGGTCGTTGGCCGGCCTCCGGAGCGCGTGCTCGAACTGTTCGACGGCGCCTGAGGTCAGAGCAGCTTGCTGATCCGCAGCGCGGCCACGCGCGGCGGTGGCGCGAACGAATCGCTGCGCGCGTCTTCCCAGTACTGCTGGAACACCGCGTGCTCAGGTATGCCCTGCAGCAGCGCGCCCGGTTCGAGGAAGTTGTAGATCGCGGCGAGCGAACGGACTTCCGTTGGCGAAATGCGCCGCAGGATGTGCTCAGGGCCGAGTTCGCCGGGATGCTTCAGCCCCGACGCGCAGATGAGGTCGCGCAGCGCCTTGAGCGTGTTGTCGTGGAAATTTGCGACGCGCGTGGATTTGTCCGGCACGTCCAGGCCTTTCCAGCGTTTCGGATCCTGCGTGGCGACGCCCGTCGGGCAACGGTCGGTGTGGCAGCTCTGCGACTGGATGCAGCCGATAGCGAACATGTAGCCGCGCGCGGCATTGCACCAGTCCGCGCCCATCGCCATGGTCTTGGCGATGTCGAAACCGCTGATCACGCGCCCGGCTGCCCCGATGCGGATGCGGTCGCGCAGGCCGAGGCCGACCAGGGTGTTGTGCACCAGCATCAACGCCTCGTGCATCGGCACGCCGACGTGGTCGATGAATTCGGCGGGTGCCGCGCCGGTGCCGCCTTCCGCGCCGTCCACCACGATGAAGTCGGGCAGCACGCCGGTTTCGTGCATGGCCTTCGCGATGCCGAACCATTCCCATGGATGGCCGATCGCAAGCTTGAAACCCGTCGGCTTGCCGCCCGACAGGTTGCGCAGCCTGTCCACGAATTCGAGCAGTCCCTTTGGCGTATCGAACGTGGAATGGCGTGCGGGCGACACGCAGTCGACACCGACCGGAACGCCCCGCGTCGCCGCGATCTCCGGGGTCACCTTCGCACCGGGCAGCACGCCGCCGTGGCCGGGCTTCGCGCCCTGCGAGAGCTTGACCTCGATCAGCTTGACCTGCGGGTCGGACGCCGCCGCGGCGAACTTCTCCTCGCTGAAACTGCCGTCATCGTTGCGGCAGCCGAAATAGCCGGACGCGACTTCCCACACCAGGTCGCCGCCGAACTCGCGGTGGTAGGGCGAGATCGAGCCCTCGCCGGTGTCGTGATAGAAGTTGCCGAGCTTGGCGCCCTTGTTGAGCGCGCGGATCGCATTCGCCGACAGCGACCCGAAGCTCATGGCGGAGATGTTGAACACGCTGGCCGAATACGGCTTCGCGCGATGCTCGCCGACCATGACGCGGAAGTCGTGCGTCATGTATTCCGACGGCGCCAGCGAATGGTTGATCCATTCGTACTGGGTGCCGTAGATGTCCTGCAACGTACCGAAGGGGCGCGTATCGAGCACCGATTTCGACCGCTGGTATGCAAGCGCGCGCTCCTGCCGCGAGAACGGCACCTCGGCGGTGTCGGCCTCGATGAAGTACTGCCGCATCTCCGGGCCGATCGCTTCCAGCCCGTAGCGGAAATGCGCGAGCAGCGGATAGTTGTGGCGAAGCGCGCTGCGCGTCTGCAGCAGGTCGACGGTGCCGAGCACCGCGAACGGCAACAGGAGCGCGACGATGATCGCGCCTTCGTGCACCACCACGAACCAGCCCAGGGCGATCAGCGTCGCCGCCACGACGGCGATATAGAGCGAGTAGCGCATGCGGCCTCCTTGTCGCGCCGAGGATACCCGTCGGCGCGGACGCCGCCGTGTTCGGTCATTCCGTGGCGATGGACGCGTACCAGGCGGCGTAGGGCGTATTGCGCGCGAGCCGGCGGTTGAGGTCCGGGCTGCCGTCGTCCCACCAGACCTCGCCGCGCTCGCCCAGCGCGATCTTGGCCGCATGGACACGCTGGCGTGCGCGCTTCTCGCCGACGCCGTCGCCCGACTCCAGCGCGCGCCGCACGTCGCGCCGCGCACGCATCAGCGCGCGCGTGTGGCAATCGCGTTCGTCGTCGGACAGCGAAGGATCGGCGCGCCGCCACAGGCGGCCGCGAACGACGATGTAGCGACCGTCCGGCGTCACCGGCACGGGCGAAGCAGGCTGCACCATGGCGGCAGCCTGCCCGTGCACGGGTCGATGCCGTGTCGTTACCGTGCCGTCGCTACTGGATCAGGTCGACCTGCCGCGTCGCCGTGTACCAGAGCAGGCCGAAATGGCCGTAGGTGTACGTGTAGCTGGCGTTCTCGTTCCAGATCGACGACGAATGCACGCCGTTCACCGTGCACACGCCGCCGTAGCAGACCACCTCGTCGGCGTAGGACTTGATCGAATACATGCGCGTGCCGAAGCGCTGGCCGTACAGCCCGTTGAGCAGCGGACTGGACACCGACAGCCCGTAGTAGCCGCACGTCGACGTGGCGACGTTGAACGGGTACGTGCCGCACGACCACAACCCGCGGAACGCGCCGGCGATACCGACGAACGCATCGACCCGCGACGCTAGCCCGTTGCGATAGATCTCGCGCGCGGCGAGCGTGGCGCCCATCGAGTGGCCGATTACGTCGATCCTGCCGGTGCACGATGCGGCCGCCGCGTTCACCAGCGCATCGACCACCGGGGTTTCCTCGCTGCCCTGGTGATCGTTGCAGGCCGCGCAGGTCTTGCTGCCCCAGCTGGGGCGGAAGATCTGCGACGACGCGTAGCCGCGCGCGATCAGCTCGTTGTACGTGGCGTTGAAGTCCGATGGCGAGCCGGTGTTGCCGTGCACCAGTACGACGGCGTCGCGGCACACGGCCTGCGCGCCGTTGGCGAAGAGAATGAGGAACGCGATCGCGAGGATCCTGCCAGCCCGGTGCATGTCGACTCCCTGGGAGTTGGCGGCACGGCGCCGCGCATCGCACTCCGAAGTGCAAGTTATGGATATGCGCACCGCACGCCTGCTGTACGAAAGGGAATGACGCGCCGCGTCATGACGGACGGTCGAGGCGCCCCCGTCGCGTCGCCTCGACCGCGCCCGCACTACCCTCGGGCTCCCGCCACGAGGCAGCCCGATGGCCGCGTCCGCCGCTGTTGGCGAAACCACCCCGAACAAAGCCGCCGCGATTTTCGCGACCGTCGACGCCGCCCGTGCCGCTGCGGACAGCGTGCGCAACGCGACCGGCATGCCGGCGCCGAACGTGCGCACGGTCGACGCATCGACGCGACATCCCGGGCGCGCGCTGGAGCCCGAATCGCGCGGCATTTTCCAGGTGATGCTTCGTGCGCACGCGGCGTTGGCGGCAGGCGGTTTCGTCGCCGGTCTGCTGCTGTACTGGCTGCTGTATCGCAACGGCGTCGGCTTCGTGGTCAACGCGCCGATAGCGGCCGCGGGCGCGATCGTGTTCCTGTGCACCATGGGCGGGCTGATGCTCGGTGGCCTGGCGACGCTGCGACCCGACCACGACGCCTACGTGATGTCCGTTCTCGAAGCCTGCCGCGACGGACGCGCCGCGGTCGTCATCCATGGCCGCTCACCGGCCGAGCGCGACGCGGCGGTCGAAGTGCTGCGTGCCGCTGGCGGAGAGGTCGTGCAGACGTTCTAGCCCCGCCCATCCCGGGTCGACCCTCCGGCGGGCTCATCCGCGCCGGGTCCGAATCGCGCCTGCGCCACGTCACCGGCAGGACTTGATCCCGATCAAGTCCGCATCGTGGGCGATACCGACAATTCCGCCATGACTCGCGAACTCCTTCACGGAACGCCCGCCCATGGCTGACCCCACTGCCCCGCCCGCGGCTCGGCCGCCCACGTCGGCGACCGGCTACAACGACCACGTCGTCGTCCAGTTCTCGCTCGCCACGGTGCTGTGGGGCATCGTCGGCATGGCCGTGGGCGCCTTCATCGCCGCGCAGCTCTACTGGCCCGACATCGGCCACGGCATTCCGTGGCTCAGCTACGGACGCCTGCGACCGCTGCACACCAACGCGGTGATCTTCGCGTTCGGGGGCTCCGCGCTGATGGCCACGAGCCTGCACGTGGTGCAACGCACCTGCGGCGTGCGACTGATCTCTGACAGGCTTGCCGCATTCGTGTTCTGGGGCTGGCAGGCGGTGATCGTGTCGGCCGCGATCACGCTGCCGATGGGCCTGACACAGGGTAAGGAATACGCCGAACTCGAATGGCCGATCGACCTGTTGATCGCCATCGTCTGGGTGTCGTACGGGGTGCTGTTCTTCGGCACCATCATGAAGCGCAAGACGCCGCACATCTACGTCGCCAACTGGTTCTACGGCAGTTTCATCATCGCGGTCGCGCTGCTGCACATCGTCAACAACATCGCGATTCCGGCGGGCGCGTTCAAGTCCTACAGCGTGTACAGCGGCACCGTCGACGCGATGGTGCAGTGGTGGTACGGCCACAACGCGGTGGGTTTCTTCCTGACCGCCGGCTTCCTCGGAATGATGTACTACTTCGTTCCGAAGCAGGCGCAGCGGCCGATCTATTCGTACCGATTGTCGATCGTGCACTTCTGGGCGTTGATCGCCGTGTACATGTGGGCCGGCCCGCACCACCTGCAGTACACCGCGTTGCCCGACTGGGCGCAGTCGCTCGGCATGGTGTTCTCGCTGATCCTGCTCGCGCCGTCGTGGGGCGGCGCCATCAACGGCATCATGACGCTGTCGGGCGTGTGGCATAAGTTGCGCACCGACCCGATCCTCAAGTTCCTGATCGTCTCGCTCAGCTTCTACATGATGAGCACGTTCGAGGGGCCGATGATGTCGATCAAGACGGTCAACTCGCTCTCGCACTACACCGACTGGACGATCGGCCACGTGCACGCCGGCGCGCTCGGCTGGGTGGCGATGATCAGCGTCGCGTCGGCTCGATCTACTCGATGCTGCCGAAACTTGTCGGCGCCGAGCGCATGTATTCGACGAAGGCGATCGACACGCACTTCTGGCTGCACACCATCGGCGTGGTGCTCTACATCGTCGCGATGTGGATCGCCGGCGTGACGCAGGGCCTGATGTGGCGCGCGACCAATCCCGACGGAACGCTGACCTACAGCTTCGTCGAAGCGCTCAACGCGACGTATCCCTACTACCTGATCCGCCTCGGCGGCGGCGTGATCGTGCTCGGCGGCATGTTCCTGATGGCCTGGAACGTGCTGAAGACGCTCGCGGTCGGCCGCGCGACCGTCGCAGTGCCGGCATTGCAGCCGGCCCGCGCCTGAGGAGCCGCAATGACTAACAACGCACACGAGAAGATCGAGAAGAACATCGGACTGATGGCGATGCTGATCGCAGTGGCGGTGTCGTTCGGCGGCCTCGCCGAAATCGTCCCGCTGATGCACCAGGCCGAAGCGATCAAGCCATTGCCCGGCGTGAAACCGTATCCCGCACTGCAGCTCGCAGGCCGCGACGTCTACATCCGCGAGGGTTGCTACAACTGCCACTCGCAGATGGTGCGCACGCTGCGCTTCGAGACCGAGCGCTACGGCCACTACTCGCTCGCCGGCGAGTCGGTGTACGACCACCCGTTCCAGTGGGGCTCCAAGCGCACGGGGCCGGATCTCGCACGCGTCGGCGGCCGCTATTCGGACGACTGGCACCGCGTGCACCTCGAGAATCCGCGCGACGTCGTGCCCGAGTCGAACATGCCCGCGTTCCCGTGGCTTGCAACCAACACGGTCGACGGCGCCGACATCACGGCGCACATGAAGGCGCTGCGCGCGATCGGCGATCCGTACACCGATGCCGACATCGCAGGTGCATCGCAGGCGGTTTCGGGCAAGAGCGAGATGGACGCGGTCGTCGCCTATCTGCAGGGCCTGGGCAAGAACGCACCGAGGGGAGGCTGAGCATGGTCGCAGGCATCGTCACCGCCATCCTGCTGGTGCTCTTCATCGGCGGCTGGATCTGGGCCTGGCGGCCCGCGCGCAAGCCCGAGTTCGACGCCGCGGCGCGGCTCCCGCTTACCGATTTCGAGGAGACGCAGCGATGAGTGAGGGCTGGTCGTGGTACGTCATCGCACTGGTCGTGCTGAATATCGTGGGCTGCGCGTGGCTGCTGTGGTGGACGTCGCGCCGTCGCCCCGGCGACCCGAAGCCGACCGACACCAGCCATGTGTGGGACGACGACCTCACCGAGTACAACAAGCCGCTGCCCAAGTGGTGGATCAACCTCTTCTACATCACGATCATCTTCTCGATCGGCTACATGGTGTGGTTCGGCGGATTCGGCGCGCTCAAGGGCTACAGCGGCTGGACGTCGAAGGGCGAACACGCGCTGCAGAAGTCCGCCGAGGACGCCAAGCTCAACGAAGCCTTCGCCAACTTCGCCGGCAAGCCCATCGACGCGATCGCAAACGATCCGCATGCGGTGTCGATCGGCCACTCGATCTTCGCGAACACATGCTCGGGCTGCCACGGCTCGTCGGCGCGCGGTGCGATCGGCTATCCCAACCTCACCGACGACATCTGGCACTGGGGCGGGACGCCCGATCGCGTGTTGCAGACCGTGCTGGACGGCCGCGATGGCGTGATGCCGCCGTGGGGCAAGGTGCTGACCGGCATGGGCGGGCCGAACGCGGTCGATTACGTCGCGAGCTACGTGCAGTCCCTATCCGACCCGAACGGCCTGCAGAACAACTTCATGGCCGCGCAGGGCAAGTCGCTGTACGACGGTGTCTGCGTCGCGTGCCACGGACCGGATGGCAAGGGCAACAAGGACATGGGTGCCCCCGACCTCACCGACGACTACTGGTTGTACGGTGGCGACCGCGCGCAGATCGTCGCCACGATCACCAACGGCCGACACGGCGTGATGCCGGCGCATCGCGAACTGCTCGGCGACACGCGCGCCCGGCTCGTGGCCGCTTACGTGTGGTCGCTGTCGCATCCGCCCACGCGCGTAGCGGCGAAGTAGGAACGCGCGATGAGCACCTCGCCCGCGTTCGACCATCCACCGCGTCCGATGGCGCAGCGCGTCGGCGCCATTCTCTGGCCGAGCTTCTTCGCCGCAGGCGTGGCGACGATGGTGTTCTTCGCGCACGTCGATCCACTGGTGCTGCGTGACATCACGTTCCCGCAACTGCCGATCACGCGCGAAGTCGGCTACACGCTCGGCTTCTTCACGTTCTGGCTGGCGACCTCGGCGTCGAGCCTGTTCACCTGGATCCTGCTGAGGCCTGCGAGCCGGTTCAACCGTCCGCTGCCCGATGACGTGTGATGACGCGCGCCATTCCGCTTGAAGTGATCGACGAACCGGGCGGCCTCTACGTCAGCGAACGCAAGGTCTATCCGCGTTCGGTGTCGGGCCCGCTCGCGCGGCTGCGCGTCGTGGCCGTCGTCTGGCTGCTCGGCATGTTCTACGTGTTTCCGTGGCTGCGCTGGGATGGCCGGCAGGCAGTGCTGTTCGACCTGCCCGCCCGCAAGTTCTACGTGTTCGGACTGACATTCTGGCCGCAGGACTTCCTCTTCCTGGCGCTGCTGCTGATCGTCGCCGCACTTGCGATGTTCTTCTTCACCGCGCTCGGTGGCCGCCTCTGGTGCGGCTATGCCTGCCCGCAGACGGTGTGGACCGAAACGTTCCTGTGGATGGAGAAGTGGACCGAGGGCGACCGCGCCAAGCGCATCAAGCTCGATGCCGGCCCGTGGACGCGCGAGAAGATGCTGCGCAAGGGCGCGAAGCACGTGCTGTGGGCGGTGTTCGCGCTGTGGACCGGCTTTACCTTCGTCGGCTTCTTCACGCCGATCACCGACCTCGCCGCGCGTCTGCACCCGTTCGCGTGGGGCGGCTGGGAAACGTTCTGGGTGCTGTTCTACGCCATCGCAACCTGGGGCAACGCCGGCTTCCTGCGCGAACAGGTGTGCAAGTACATGTGCCCGTATGCGCGCTTCCAGAGCGCGATGTTCGACCGCAACACACTGCTCATCGCCTATGACCCGATGCGGGGGGAGCCGCGCGGCCCGCGCAAGCGCGGCCTGCCGAGCGTGTTCGAGCGCGCGCGTGGCCTGCTCGACAAGGCGCTCGCCTACGACTACGTGTTCCGCGCGGCGCAGCACCCCACGGCCGCCGCAGCCGCGACCGGCGCGAGCGGCACGATCACCTTTGCGGGCGCCGGCGTGGTCGCCGAGCCTCTGCCGAAGTTTGCACCCGAGGAGCTCGGCGACTGCATCGACTGCACGATCTGCGTGCAGGTCTGCCCGACCGGCATCGACATCCGCAACGGCCTGCAATACGAATGCATCGCCTGCGGCGCCTGCGTCGATGCCTGCAATGACGTCATGGCCAGGATGGGTTACCCCGACGGGCTTATCCGCTACACCACACAGAACGCACTCGACGGGCGCGCCACGCGCGTCATTCGTCCGCGCATCCTCGTCTACGGTGCCCTCCTTCTCGCACTCACGGTCGGCTGGACGTGGGGCGTCACGCATCGCGCGACACTGACCGTCGAGGCGATCCGCGATCGCAACGCGCTCTACCGTCCGGTCGTCGACGGCATCGACAACGGCTACACGCTCAAGCTCGCCAACAAGACCGACCGCCCGCAGCGCTATCGCATCAGCCTGGACGGTGCACCGACCGGTCTGCAACTGCGTGGCGTAGCGAACGCCGTCGAGGTACCGGCGCAGGCCGTCGTGCCCATCGAAGTGATCGTGCATGCACCACCGACCGCGACTGGCCGCCGCACGCTGCGTTTCGTCGTCGAATCGGCCGACGGCACGAGCCGGCAAACGGTCGACAGCAGCTTCTTCGGGCCCATGTGATGGACGACCACGAATCTCTCTTGCGCAACCCTGTGATGTGGCTGGTGATCGGCTTGCCCGTGGTGTCGATGATTTTCGGTATCGGTCTGGTTGTCATCGCGAATGTCGATTCCGACGACGCCATCGCCGACAAGGTCGACCGCACCGCGCAGATGCAAACGGCCGACCTCGGGCCGGATGCGTACGCCACCAGGCACAAGTTGAGCGCGGTCGTTCGCTTCGGCGGGGGTGCGGTCGAGGTGATCCCGGTCAACGGCGACTTCGACCGCCGCAAGCCGATGACGCTGCGGCTTCTGCACCCCGCGCATTCGGCCGGCGACGCGACGCTGACACTGCAACCGTCAGCGGACGGTTGGCACGTCATGCACGCGGTGGATGCATCGAGCGAATGGAACGTACGGCTCGAACCACTGGACGGCCGGTGGCGCATCGGCGGCCGCCTGCCCAAGGGCCAGAAAGCCGTGCTGCTCGCGCCGGCACTCGCGGGCGGCGACTGACATGGACATGCGCGTCGCTCCGGCCGAATCGAGCGCCGCTGCCGGATGCTGGCACTGCGGGGAACCACTGCCCGACGCGCCGGCATACCGTCGTCTCGACGACGCGACACGCGCGTTCTGCTGCGACGGCTGCGCGGCGGCAGCGCAATGGATCCGCGACGCGCACCTCGACGACTACTACCGCCTGCGCACTGAACACGCCTCGCGCGTCGGAACGGAGCCGCCGGATTTCGCCGTGTGGGATCGCGACGACGTGGTCGCAGGCCACGTAAGCGACGTCGGCGGCCTGCGCGAAATCACCGTGGTCACCGACGGCATGCGCTGCGCGGCGTGCGCGTGGCTCATCGACCGCGCACTGTCCAATGAAGTCGGCGTGCGCGATGTCGGCGCCAACGCCATCACCGGCCGCATCCGCCTGACATGGGATCCGGCCGTCACCGTCCTGTCGGCGCCATTGCAGCGACTCGCATTGCTCGGCTATCGGCCTTACCTCGCCGGTGGAACCGTCGACGAGGACACGCGCCGCCGTGCCCGCAACCGTTCGCTGCTGCGCATCGGCCTCGCCAGCCTCGGCGCCATGCAGGCGATGATGTTCGGCGAGGCGCTGTATCTCGACACCTCCGGCAGCATGGCGATCGCGACGCGCGACTTCCTGCGCTGGATCACGTTCCTCGTTTCGACGCCCGTCGTGTTCTACGCCGGCTGGCCGTTCCTCGAAGGCGCGTGGCGCGAGCTGTGGCATCGCCGCCTCGGCATGGATGTGCTGGTGGCCACGTCGACGCTTCTGGCCTATGCCGCCAGCGTGCTCGAAACCGTACGCGGCGGCCCGCATGTCTGGTACGACGCCGCGGTGATGTTCGTGTTCCTGCTGCTGGTCGCGCGCACGCTCGAGGAGCGCGCGCGTGCCGCAGCGAACGCGCAGGTCGACGCGCTCGCCCGCGCACGCCCGGTGCTCGCGACGCGCGAAGTCGGCGATGGAGAGCGCGAAACGATTGCCGCCGCCGCGCTTTGCGTGGGTGACGTCGCGTGCGTCGCTGCCGGCGAGCCGGCACCGGCGGACGGCGTGTTGCTCGACGACGGCGCGCGTTTCGAGGAAGCCTTGCTCACCGGCGAGCCACACCCCGTCGCACACCGCAGCGGCGACATGATCTACGCCGGCACGCTGTGCCGCGACCGCGCGGCTCGCATGCGTGTGAGCCGCACGGGTACCGACACGCGCCTGTCCGAGCTAACGCGACTGGTCGAACAGGCGCAGGCGCATCGTCCGCAGCTCGCGCGGGTCGCCGACCGCATCGCCGGCGTGTTCGTGGTCGCGATGCTGATCGTTGCCGCCGCCACGTTCGTTGCGTGGCGGGTGCACGACGCGTCGCGCGCGCTCGACGTCACCCTCGCCGTGCTGGCGATTTCCTGCCCGTGCGCGTTGTCACTTTCGATACCCGCCGCGCTCGCCGCCGCGCATGGCGGCCTCGCACGCATCGGCATGTTGGCGACGCGCCCGGACGCGCTCCATCGCCTGGCACGAGCGAACGACATCGTCTTCGACAAGACGGGGACACTCACCGTCGGCGCCCCTCAGCGCATGCGCGTCGAGACGTTCGGCCTCGACGACGCGAGCGCACTGCGCATCGCCGCTGCGCTCGAACGGGGATCCACACATCCTCTCGCCGCGGCTTTCGCCGATATCGATGCGCCCGCCGCTGCGCAGGTGCGCGTGGTCGCTGCGGGTGGGCTGGAAGGCGTCGTCGACGGTCGCCACTGGCGCATCGGTCGTGCCGACTTCGCTGCAGGTCGCCCGGACGACGGCGCGCTATGGCTGGGCGACGGCGCGACCGCGGCAGCGCGCTTCGAGATCGATGAAGCGCTTCGCGACGACGCGGCTGCGGCCGTGCGTGCACTTCGCGGGCAGGGCCTGCGCGTTCACCTCGCAAGCGGCGACGCGCGCGAACGCGTCGAAGCCATCGCCACGCGGCTGTCGATCGACTCCGCGCACGCCCGGCAGACACCGGAAGACAAGCTCGCGTACGCGCGCGAGCTGCAGCGCAAGGGCCGCATCGTCGCGATGGTCGGCGACGGCCTCAACGACGCGCCCGTACTCGCCGGCGCCGATGTGTCGATCGCGATCGGCAGCGGCGCTGCGCTCGCGCAGCGCGCGGCGGACTTCGTGCTCACGGGCAATTCGTTGTCGCGCCTGGCGCAGGCGGTGAACCTCGCGCGCCGCACGCGCACGGTGGTGCGACAGAACCTCGGCTGGGCGCTCGCCTACAACGTGCTCGCATTGCCAGCGGCGGTGACGGGCCACGTCGCGCCGTGGCTGGCGGCACTCGGCATGAGCCTGTCGTCACTCGCAGTAACGCTCAACGCATTGCGACTCGCCCGGAGGCCTGCGTGACGATCCTTCTGCTGCTCATTCCGCTGAGCCTCATGCTGCTCGGCGTCGCAGTGGCCGCGTTCTGGTGGGCGGTGACGCGCGGCCAGTTCGACGACCTCGACACACCCGCCATCGACATCCTCCGCGACGATCCGCCCAAACCCGACTGACATGGAGCTCGCCTGGCTCACGCTGGCATCCGCATTGCTGACGGGACTCGTCGGCAGCGGCCACTGCGCGGTGATGTGCGGCGGCATCGCGACCGGTTTCCCCGCGATGGCGCCGCGCGGCGGTTGGCGTTACGTCGTCGAGCCCAACGTCGGCCGCGTGATCGGCTATGCGATGGCGGGTGCGATTGCCGGCGGGCTGGGACACGCGATAGTCAGCGTCGCGGCGTTGCCGGAATTGCGCATCGCGTTGCGCGTGGCGACCGGCCTCGTGCTGCTCGTCGTCGGCCTGCGCCTGTGGCGCGGCACGGCTTCAACGTCGCCCTATTCCACGCTCGGCAATGGCATGTGGCGATTGCTGAAGCCACTGCAACGACGCCTGCTGCCCGCGTCGACGTCGACGCGTCGACTTGCGCTCGGCGCGTTGTGGGGCTGGCTGCCATGCGGACTCAGCACCACACTCCTGGCCGCCGCATGGCTGCAGGCGAGCGCGCTCGGCGGCGCGACCACGATGGCCGCGTTCGGCCTGGGCACGTTGCCGGTGATGCTGCCGCTCACATGGTCAGGCCAGCGGCTCGGGCAACGCCTGCTTCGCGGACGCGCACGTGAAGTCGCGGGCCTCGTCGTCGCAACGGCCGGTGCATTGACGATCGCCGCGCCGTGGCTGGTGATGTCGATGCCTAACCTGCATGGCCCGCTCGCAGCGCTGGGTTGCGTCTCGTCCGCCTGATCAGGCGCGCTGGCGCGCCCGAGGGTCGATCGCGCCGCCCTCGCCACCGTGCGCGAGCCGTTCGAGTTCGGCGGCGTCGAGGATCTCCACCTTGCGGCCGTGCACGGCGATCACGTTGTCGTCCTGCAGGCGCGTGAACCCGCGGCTGACCGTTTCCAGCGCCAGTCCGAGGAACCGCGCGATGTCCTCGCGACTCATCGGCAGGCGCAGGCGATCGGTTGCTTCGCCGATCGTGCGCAGGCGTTCGATCAGGCCGTGCAGGAACAACGCGATGCGTTCGTTCGCCTGGCGTCGCGCGAGGATTTCGAGATGGTCCTGGTCGCGACCCACGCTCTGCCCGATGATGCGCATCAACTGGCGTTGCAGCGCGGGCACATGCGACGCCACGTCGCCGAGTTCGTCGAACGGAACCTCGCAGACATTGGCGAGCGTCAGCGCGACGGCTTCGCAGCGATGCGTTCCGGAGCCCAGCGCATCGAGACCGATCAACTCGCCCGGCAGATGGAAGCCGATGACGCGCTCCTCGCCCTCCTCGCTCACCACGACCGTCTTGAATGCGCCATCGCGGGCGACGTAGACCGCGCCCATGCGATCACCCTGCCGGAACAGCCGCTCGCCCGCTTCGACCGGACGCTTGCGACGCACGATCTCCTCGAGCTGCTGCAGGTCCTCACGCCCGATGCCCGCAGGCAGGCAGAGCTGCTGCAGCGAGCATTGCGCGCAGCCGCGACGAAGGGTGACGAGATCGATGGCGCGCTCGGCCATGTCGCGATGAATCCGCGGCGGGGATTGGATGTCCCAGCTTAACGGCTGGCGGCGCTGCCGGCGTTGCCCCTTCGGGAAACCGTGAAGGCGTGCCGGATACGCGTCGGTCTGCCGCTTGCCGCGGCGTTCGGTGCCCACGCGCCCGGCAGCACGCCGTTAACTCCTGCGCAAAATCCGGTGGTCAGGCGGCGCGCGCAACCACCTTCTGCCTTGCGTCCCTCTCACCCTCGCCCGCGTCGGACGTGGTGTAGCCGGCGACCGTTTCCAGCAGCATTTGCGCCTGCTGTTCCAGGTTGCGTGCGGTCGCCGCCGCTTCCTCGACCAGCGCCGCGTTCTGCTGCGTGCCCTCGTCCATCGACGTCACCGCCTCGTTGACCTGGTGCAGGCCCTGGCGCTGCTCCACTGCGCCCGCTGCGATGTCCGCCATCAGGTCGCGCAACTGGCGGGCGCTGCGCGCGACGCCAGCGATTGACGACCCGACCGATTCCGCGACCGCGTGGCCGTCGTTCACCCGGTCCGCCGACTCCGCGATCAGCGCGCGCACTTCCTTCGCGGAAATCGCCGACCTCTGCGCAAGCGAGCGGACTTCCGATGCAACCACCGCGAAGCCGCGCCCCTGTTCGCCTGCACGCGCCGCTTCGACCGCCGCGTTGAGCGCGAGGATGTTGGTCTGGAATGCGATGCCGTCCATCACGCCGATGATCTCGCCGATCTTTCGCGACGACTCGTCGATTCTGCGCATGGTGTCGACGACGCGCTCCATGCCGGCTTCGCCGTCCTGCGCGGCGCGCGCGACGTCGCGCGCGAATGCATCGGCGTCGCGCGCGCGATCGGCGCTCTGCACCACGGCGCTCGACAGCTCTTCGGTCGACGCGGCGGTTTCCTCGAGCGACGCCGCCTGCTGCTCCGTGCGTCGCGACAGGTCGTCGTTGCCCGCGGTCATCTCGCGCGCCGATGCATGCACCGTGCGCGCGGCGTCGGTAACCCGGACGACCAACGTCTGCATCGCGTCGAGAATCGCGTTGATGCCGTTGCACAACTCGCCGACCGCACCATTCGCCGAACCGGTGTCGACACGGGCCGTCAACTGGCCGTTGCGCGCGGCCATGATCACGCCGCGCGCGCGCTGCACCGCGGCGTCCACCGCCGCCGCGTCGAGTACTTCGGCGGTGACGTCGCTGGCGAACTTCACCACCTTGATCGGCCGTCCTTCGGCGTCGAGGATCGGGTTGTAGCTCGCCTGGATCCACACCACGCGGCCGCCCTTCCCAATGCGCTCGAAGCGTCCCGCGCGGTACTCGCCGCTTCGCAGGCTGTGCCAGAAGTCTGCGTAGTCGCGACTGTCGCGCTCGGTCGGGGTCACAAACATGCGGTGGTGGCGGCCGACGATCTCATCGAGGTCGTAACCGAGGGTGGCAAGGAAATTTTCGTTCGCGTTGAGGACGCGGCCGTCGAGATCGAATTCGATCACCGCCTGCGCGCGCGAAATCGCCGCGACCTGTCCCGCCGATTCCGCGGCCCGCAGCATGCGCGCGGTGATGTCTGTGGCGAACTTCACGATGCGGCGCGGCGTTCCCTGCGCGTCCAGCACGGGGTTGTACGACGCTTCGATCCAGATCTCGCGGCCGTCCTTGCGCACGCGCTTGAACTGACCGGCCTTGAACTCACCGCGTCGGAGGTCGGCCCAGAAGGCCTCGTACTCCGCCGTATCGGCGGAGCCAGCGGGCATGAAACCGCGATGGTGGCGACCCTGGATCTCGTCGAGCCGATAACCGAGCGCGCCGAGGAAGTTCTCGTTCGCCGTGATCACCGTGCCGTCCAGCTCGAACTCGATGACGGCCTGCACGCGATGGATCGCCGCGAGCATCGCGGCCGCGTCGTCCACGCACGAATCAGCCGGTTGCCCCGCCCGGTTCTTCGACCTGAACCATTTCATGTCCACCACCGTCGCCGCTCGATCGCCCTTCCGCTGTGAACGGCAAATCACGTTTGGACTTGAAGCGACACTTGGTCGGGTAGATGAATGCCGCGGCGGCAGTCAGCGACCGACGCGCCGCTGCAGGTCCTCCGGGTAGCGCGCGCCATGCACTTCGATGTGCGACAACGCATCGGCGATCATTTCGATGTCCGACGCATCGAGACGAACATTGGATGCGCCGAGATTTTCGTCGAGGCGATGCAGCTTGGTCGTACCGGGAATCGGAACGATCCACGGCTTCTGCGCGAGCAGCCACGCGATCGCGATCTGCGCGCGCGTTGCACTCTTCTGCGCGGCGATTTCACCGAGTCGATCGACGAGCGCCTGGTTCGCCTGTCGCGCTTCCGCGGCGAAACGCGGCACGCGGTTGCGGAAGTCACCGCTGTCGAACGTCGTGGTCGCATCGATGGCGCCAGTGAGAAAGCCACGACCGAGCGGACTGAACGGCACGAAGCCGATGCCGAGCTCCTCCAGCACAGGCAGCACGCTCTGCTCCGGTTCGCGCCACCACAACGAGTATTCGCTCTGCACCGCGGCCACAGGCTGTACGGCGTGCGCGCGCCGGATCGTGTCGACACCGGCCTCCGATAACCCGAAGTGCCGCACCTTGCCTTCGGCGATGAGGTCGCGAACCGTGCCGGCGACGTCTTCGATCGGCACGTTCGGGTCCACGCGGTGCTGGTAGAACAGGTCGATGACATCGGTACGCAGGCGTTTCAACGATGCATCGGCCACCGCGCGGATGTTCTCGGGCCGGCTGTCGAGCTGCTCGCTCCTGTTGGTCGTGTCGAAACCGAACTTGGTGGCGATGACGACGCGACCGCGCACGGGCGCCAGCGCTTCGCCCACCAGCGCTTCATTGGTGAACGGGCCGTAGACCTCCGCGGTATCGAACAACGTGACGCCGCGATCGACCGCCGCGCGGATCAACCCGATCGCCGCCGACTTCTCTGTCGCAGGCCCATAGGCGTGGCTCAGGCCCATGCAACCCAAGCCGATTTCCGACACTTCCAGGCCGCCTTGGCCAAGCTTGCGAGTTTTCAACGTGACTGCCTGCATCGCGACACCACTCCATGCGATCGGGACATCGATCTTTGCGCCGAGATAGGTGCCGACAAAGTGATCGACCCGGCATGACCCTGCGCGTCGCATTCGTCGGTGGATGCACTGCGCTATCCCGACTGAGTGGATCCGCGACGTGTTGCCGATCCGCTCGACTGCCCTCAGGTTGCCGAGCTCGCGCGTACGTAAACGCCGGCAGCGTGTTCATGCAGTCGCGCAGTCGCGAGAAGTGGTGCCCGGAGTGGGACTCGAACCCACACGACATGGTCGGGGGATTTTAAGTCCCCTGCGTCTACCGGTTTCGCCATCCGGGCAGAGGCATAGCTTACGACCGCGGCACTCGCGTCGCCGGAAAAAAGAAAACCCCGCATCGCTGCGGGGTTTTCGATCTGGAGGCCGAGGTCGGAATTGAACCGGCGTACGCGGATTTGCAGTCCGCTGCATAACCACTCTGCCACCCGGCCGGGAGGCGTCAGGCGCACCGTGGAAGCGTGCTCCTGAAAAGACAAGACCCCGCGAGCGGGGTCTGGTCGGACGGTTCCGATGCATTGGCCCCGATGAAACTGGAGCGGGAAAAGGGACTCGAACCCTCGACCCCGACCTTGGCAAGGTCGTGCTCTACCAACTGAGCTATTCCCGCGGAACAGGCTGCGCATTTTACGGGTGCAGCCGCCGGTGTCAACACCCGAATTCACACATGAACGCGGTCAAGCTGCGCCGGTATGTGCATTCTTCATCATCACCGGCCACGCCGCACGCAGATACGCCCAGCCCGACCACAGCGTCAGGATCGCCGCCGCGGCGAGCAGCCATTCGCCGATCGAGAAGATCGGCAGGCCGAGGAATTTCGCCTGGTACAGCAGGCACTCGAGCGCCACCATCTGCACGATCGTCTTGATCTTGCCGATCGCCGCGACTTTGACCTTCTTGCGCTGGCCGAGCTCGGCCATCCATTCGCGCAATGCGGACACCGCGATCTCGCGACCGATGATCACCGCGGCCCACAGCGCCATCCATTTGGTGGGATGCACCTGCACGATCAGGAGAAGTGCGACCGCCACCATCAGCTTGTCCGCGACCGGGTCGAGGAACGCGCCGAATGCCGAATACTGGTTGTAGGCGCGCGCGATCCAGCCATCGAGCCAGTCGGTGATCGACGCGATCGCGAACACCGCCGCCGCGGCGAAGTTCGTCCACGGGTACGGCAGGTAGAAGACCACCACGAGCACCGGGATCAGCACGATCCGCAGCAGGGTGAGGATGGTCGGAACGGTAATGCGCATGCCCTACTCCGCGCCGTCCGACGGCGCCAACCCGTGGAGGGTGTCATAGATACGCTGAGCGAGGGCTTCATTCACACCCTCGACCCGCGCGATTTCCTCGACGCCCGCGGCCTTCAATCCGCCCAGACCGCCGAAATGCTTGAGAAGCGCGGCGCGGCGGCGCGGACCGATGCCCGGAATATCCTCCAGACGGCTGGTCGTGCGTGCCTTCTGCCGCTTGCCGCGATGGCCGGTGATGGCGAAACGGTGCGCTTCGTCACGTACCTGCTGGACAAGCTGCAACGCCGGTGACTGCGCGCCCGGATGAACGGCTCGGCCGTCCGGGAGCAACAGATCCTCGTCGCCGGGCCGGCGCTCCGGCCCTTTCGCGACGCCCACGATGCGCACGCCGGTGACGCCGAGTTCGTCGAGCACCGCCCTCGCCTGCGCCACCTGCCCCGCGCCGCCGTCGATCAACAGCACATCCGGCAGCACGGCCGCGGCGGCCTGCGCAGTGGTCTGGATGTCCATGTCGCGCGCTTCGACCGAACGCCGGAACCGACGATAGATCGCCTGGTGCATCGCGGCGTAGTCGTCGCCCGGCGTCACTCCAGTGATGTTGTAGCGCCGATACTGCGAACGAACGGCGCCCTCGGCATCGAACACGACGCACGACGCGACCGTGGCCTCGCCCATCGTGTGCGAGATGTCGAAGCATTCGATGCGGTTCGGCACGTCGTCCATGCCGACCAGGTCGCGCAGCGACTCGACGCGCGTACGCTGTGCAGCCGCGCTGGTCATTTCCGACGCAAGCGCCATCTGCGCGTTGCGACGCGCGATATCGAGGTAACCCGCGCGCTCGCCGCGAACGCTGCAGCGGATCTGCACCTTGCGATCGCCGGCCATCGACAGCGCCTGCTCGAGCAGTTCGCGGTCTGGAATGTCGCGATCGATCACGATCTCGCGCGGCGGCGTCTTGTCGATGTAGTGCTGCGATACGAACGCACCCAGCACTTCGTCGCACTGGTCGGTGCCGTTGGTTTTCGGAAAAAACGCGCGCGTTCCGAGGTTGCGGCCGTCGCGGAACGCCATCAGCACGACGCAGGCGTTCGCGCCCTGCATCGAGATGGCAAGCACGTCGAGATCGGCGGCACGGCCGTCGACATACTGGCGCGCCTGCAGCGTGCGGATCGACGACAACAGGTCACGCAGGCGCGCCGCTTCCTCGAAGTCGAGATTCGCGCTCGCCTGCTCCATGCCGCGCGTCAGCTCGTTGGTGAGCTCATCGCTACGGCCTTCGAGCATCATCGACGCGCGCCGCACGCTCTGCGCGTAGTCCTCGTTCGAAATGAGCTGCACGCACGGGGCGCTGCAGCGGCCGATCTGGAACTGCAGGCACGGCCGCGAACGGTTGCGGAACACCGTGTCTTCGCAGCTGCGCAGCTTGAACAGCTTGTGGATGAGGTTGAGCGTTTCGCGCACCGCACCCACGCTCGCGTACGGCCCGAAGTAACGGCCGTGCACGGCGCGCGGCCCGCGGTGCACCGCGATGCGCGGTGATGCGTCGCCGGTGAGCAACACGTACGGATAGCTCTTGTCGTCGCGCAGCAGCACGTTGTAGCGCGGCTTCAGCGACTTGATGAGCTCGTTTTCGAGGATCAGCGCCTCGGCCTCGGTGCGCGTGGCCGTGACTTCGATGCGGGCTATCTGCGACACCATCGACGCGATGCGCGGCGACTTCGGCGTGTTGTTGAAGTAGCTCGAGACGCGGTTCTTCAGCGCGCTCGCCTTGCCGACGTAGAGCACGGCGTCGTCCGCCGCGATCATCCGGTACACGCCGGGCGCGGTGCTCAGATGGCGGACGAAGTCCTTGGCGTCGAAGGCGGGTGCGGCCGGTTTCATCGTCCGGCGGGCTCCGCCCCGCGCGTGCGGCGTCGGGTCATGCGGGAAATCGGCATCAGCGCGAGATGGGGCCGATTATCCGGCACGCAATCGCAACAGGCGCGAACGCGCGTGCGGGCGCCGGGCTGTCGCATTCAGCCAGGGCGTGTCGCGAGATGCCGTTCCGCGCGCTCGAGGTCGTCGGGCGTGTCGACGCCGGGCGGGAACGGCTCCGGCGTCACCGCGACCGCGATGCGATGCCCGGCCTCCATGACGCGCAGCTGCTCGAGCGATTCGATCGCCTCCAGGCGACCCGGCGCCATTCCGGCGAACGTCTGCAGGAAACCCGCTCGATAAGCGTAGATGCCGATATGACGCAGCCACTGGCCGACCGCCGGGAGCGCATCGCGCGAGCGGGCGAATGCATCGCGCGGCCACGGGATCGGCGCGCGGCTGAAATACAGCGCGTGGCCGGTGGCGTCGGCGACCACCTTCACTGCGTTCGGATCGAGCAGCTGCTCGACATCGTCGATCACCGCCGCGAGCGTCGCCATCGGCGCGGCCGACGTTTCGAGCAGTCCGGCGACCGCGCGGATCCCCGCAACGGGCGCGAACGGCTCGTCGCCCTGCAGGTTCACGACGATCGTGTCGTCGCTCCAGCCGGCGATGCGAGCGCATTCGGCAAGGCGATCGGTGCCGGACGCATGATCGGCCGACGTCATGGCAACGGATACGCCGGTCGATGCAAGCGCCTGCGCGATGCGGTCGTCATCCGTCGCCACCCAGACGCCACGCGCGCCGGCTTCCAGCGCGCGACGTGCGACGTGTAGCACCAGCGGCTCGCCGCCGAGCAGGCGCAATGGTTTTCCCGGCAGTCGTGACGCGGCGTAGCGGGCGGGAATGGCGACGACGAAGTCGGTCATGCGGGGTTCCGGCGAAGGCGGTCGACGCGATCGAGAAAGGCGGTCCAGAACGCTTCCGGCAGCTCGGCGGCGATCGGCACGGCGTAGCTGTCCTCGGGCGCGAACGACGCGCATTTCACCGCATCCTTTTCGGTCATCAGCACGGGCAGCGGGCTGGTGAATGCAAGATCGGGGGCGCGATACGCGTGGTGGTCCGGGAACGCGTGGGGGACGACCGCGATGCCGCGGCCCTTGAGCATGTTGAAGAAGCGGGCCGGATCGCCGATGCCTGCAACCGCGTGCACCCGCTGGCCGGCGAACGTTGCCAGTGGGCGCGCGCGACGTGCATGCAGTGGCACCGCATCCTGCACCGCGAGGCGCATTGCCCATTCGCCGAAACCGGCGTCGACCTGCCCGGCGTCACCGAGATTGACGACGCGGAAGTCGCATCGCTGCGCACGTGCCGCAGGCTCGCGGAGCGGCCCGGCCGGCATCATCCGGCCATTGCCGTAGCGTCGCGATCCGTCGATCACTTCGATTTCGATGTCCCGTGCGAGGCGGTAGTGCTGCAGGCCGTCGTCGCAGACCACGATGTCGCAACCGGCTTCGGCCAGCGCCGCAGCGGCGCTCGCGCGATCACGATCGACACGCACCTTTGCGCCCGTGCGTCGTGCGATGAGCAGCGGTTCGTCACCTGCGACGTGCGCCGGCGTCGTGGTTTCGGCCCAGAGCGGCGCTGCTCCTTCGCGCCCGTAGCCACGTGTCGCCACGCCCGGCGTCCATCCTGCATCGCGCAGGCGTTCAACCAGTGCGACGGTCAACGGCGTCTTGCCGGTGCCGCCGGCAGTGATGTTGCCGACGACGACGACCGGCACGCCGGGGTGTCGCCATCGCAGCGTGCCGCGCGCGTACAACGACGCGCGCACGCGCGTCACGAGGGCATACAGCGGCTCGATGCAACGCGCAGCGATCGGAACGCGCGCCCCGCCGTACCAGTGACGCGGCGTCGAGGCCATCAGACGGCCTCGCGGAACTGCATCCGGTGCAGGTGCGCGTACAGCCCGCCGTGCGCAAGCAGTTCGGCATGCGTTCCGCGCTCGACGATTCGCCCCTGGTCGAGCACCAGCACCTGGTCGGCGTGTTCGATCGTGGACAGGCGATGCGCGATGACGAGCGTCGTGCGATCCGGCATCAGGCGTTCGAGCGCGTCCTGCACGAGGCGTTCGGATTCGGTGTCGAGCGCAGCGGTGGCCTCGTCGAGGATCAGGATCGGCGCGTCCTTGAGCATCGCGCGTGCGATCGCGAGGCGCTGGCGCTGGCCGCCGGAAAGCCGGCCGCCACGTACGCCGATCGCGGTGTCCGCGTTCTGCGGCATGCGGTCGATGAATTCCGCCGCGTTCGCGCCTTCGATGGCGGCGCGCAGTCGATCAGGCGTCGCCTCGCCAAGCTCGCCGTACGCGACATTCGCCGCGACCGAGCCGTCGAACAGCATCACCTGCTGGCCGACCAGCGCGATCTGCCGACGCAGGTCGGCGAGGCGATAGTCGCGGATCGGGCGACCATCGAGCAGTATTTCGCCGGCTTCGATGTCGTAGAAGCGCGGAATGAGCTTGATCAGCGTCGACTTGCCGCTACCGGAGCGGCCGACGATCGCGGTGACAGTGCCCGGCCGAGCGGTGAAGCTGATGTCCGATAGCGCGGGCGCGTCCTGCCCCGGGTAACGGGCGATGACATCGCGGAATTCGAGCTCGCCACGTGCGCGATCGATCGGAACGTCGCCCGTATCGATTTCGTCGGGCATGTCGAGCACGTCGAACAGGCGGTCGGCCGACGCGACGCCGCGCTGGAGCATGCCCTGCACATTGGTGAGCTGCTTGATCGCCGGAATGATCGCCATCATCGACATCATCAGCGCGACGAAGCCGCCGGCCGTGAGATGCCCGGCCGCGGCTTCATGACCGGCGAGGATCAGCAGCGCAGCCAGGCCGATCGCGCCCATCAACTGCACCATCGCCGACGAGATCGAGCGCGTGGATTCGACCTTCAACGACAGCTTCAGATAGCTGTCGGCCTGTGAGGCATAACGCGCGGTTTCGACGCCCTGCGCGCCATAAACCTTGACTTCCTGGTGGTTGCCCAGCGACTGGTCGGCGAGTTGCAGCAACTGCGCCCCGCTCTCCTGGATGCGATGGCCGATGCGTCGGTAGCGACGCCCGACCTTGTCCATCACCCAACCGAGCGGCGGCGCGAGCACGAGCACTGCCAGCGTCACCTTCCAGCTCGCCCACAGCATCACCGCGAGCATCGCGATGACCTGGAAGGACTGCTGCAGCATCACCTTCATGGCGTCGACGGCGGCCAGCGCGACCTGGTCGCTGTCGGACCCGAGGCGCGTGAGCATCGAAGGCACGGGTTCGCTGTCAAAGCGCAGGCCCGGTAGACGCAGGTACTTCGAGAGCACGCGAACGCGCAGGTCGCGCGCGATGCTGCGGCCTGCCCGCGCCATCGCCATGTCGGTGATGTAGCCGGCGACGCCGCGGCCGACGAACAGCGCCACGATGAGCAGCGGCAGCGTCCAGTCGAAGCGCGCGTCGGGCGAAACGAAGTTCTTGTCGATGATCGGCTGCATCAGCCGGGTGAACTGCCCGCCGGCCGCGGCTTCCAGCGCCATCGCGACGAAACCGACGATCATCAGGCTGCGATACGGACGCCCGAATTGCTGCAGGCGCTTGTAGGTCGGCCACGCCGACGTGTGCTCGCTCACTTCGACGCCGCCTTCTTCTCGGTCGGCGTGGCGACGGCGAGCAGGATGTGCCTGTAACCGAGCTGGCCCAGCGCTTCCTGTGCAGTGATCACCGCCTGGTACGGCGTGCGTGCGTCGGCACGCAGCATGACCGGGCGGTCGCGATCGCTGCCGCCGACTTCGGTGATCGTCGCCTTCAGCGACGCCGCGTCGTCGCGCAGCACTTCACGATCCGCCACGAAGTAACGGCCCTGCGCGTTGACCAGCACGACCAGCGGATCACGCGCCTGTGCGCTCTCGCCGCTGGCTTTCGGCAGCTCGAGCTTGAGCGCGGAACGGCCCTCGAACGTGGCGGTGACGACGAAGAAGATGACCAGCGTCAGGATGACGTCGATCAGCGGAATCAGGTTGATCTCCGGTTCGTCGACCGGACGATGCCCACCGATGCGCATGTCAGGCGACCTGCGGTGCCGGCTGGCCCGTGCGAGATTCGACCACGTCCATCAATGCGATCGCCTCGTGCTCCATGTCGATGATGTATTCGGCGATGCGGCCGCGGAACCACCGGTGTGCAATGAGCGCGGGAATCGCGACGATCATGCCGGTCGCGGTGCAGACCAGCGCCTTGCCGATACCGCCGGCGAGCTGGTTCACGTCACCGATGCCGTAGTCGAGGATGCCGAGGAACATCTGGATCATGCCGACCACGGTGCCGAACAGGCCCATCAGCGGGCCCGCGGCGGCGATGGTGCCGAGCGTGTTCAGGTAGCGCTCCATGCGGTGCACGAGGTGGCGACCGACGTCCTCGACGCGTTCGCGCATGACTTCGCGCGAGCGGTTGCGCATGTCCAGTACGGCCGCGAGCAGCGCGCCCAGCGGCGAGGTCTGCCGCAACGACTCGATGTGCGCCGGGTCGAGGTTGCCGCGCGCGGCCCAGACGCGGACCTCGTCGCCCAGCTTGGCGGGCATGACCCGGCTGCGACGGAGCGTCCAGCCACGTTCGACGATGAGCGCGAGCGCCAGTGCCGACAGCAGCAGCAGGGGGATCATCGGCCAGCCGCCGGACTTTACGAGTTCGAGCACGTCGCCTCCGCAGGGCGTTCAGTTGCGTCGATAGGATAGCCCAGCGTCCGTGGAACCCCGTCGCGCGGCGTCCCAGAGTCGCGAATGCCGGCTGCGCTGGCCGGACGCGTCGATTCCGCCGGCCTGCAGCCGGAACGTCACCGCGCCCTCGTCCGCCGTGTTCCAGGTGTGCGCACCGGCTGCGCGCCAGCGGTCGACCACCTCGTCTGCCGGGTGGTGGAAGCGGTTGGCGTGGCCGGTGGAGAACACCGCCTCGCGGGCGCCGGTCGCGCGAACGAAGGCGTCGTCCGAGGAATGCCGGCTGCCGTGGTGGGCGACGAACACGACGTCGGCGCGCACCGCTGCGGGATCCGCCGCGACCAGGCGCGTCTCGACCAGGCTGCTGATGTCACCCGTGAGCAGCACGACACCGTGCCGGCTCTCGATGCGCAGCACGCAGCTGGAGTCGTTCGCGAGATACGGAAATTGCGGCGGCGGATGCAGAAGCACGAAACGCACGCCGTCCCACGTCCACTCCTGGCCGGCGATGCACGGGCGCGAACCGTCGACGCCCGAGCCGTCCGGCGCCTGCAGATCGGTCGCCGGCATCTCACGTCGCACTGCCACCAGGCCGCCGACGTGGTCCATGTCCGCATGGCTCACCAGCATCCGGTCCAGCCGCGACACGCCCCGCGCGCGCAGCACCGGGATCACCGCGCGTTCGCCGGCGTCGAAACCGTCGGGAACCGCAGGCCCCATGTCGTACAGCAGCGCATGCGATCGCGTGCGCACCAGAACCGAAAGCCCCTGCCCCACGTCGATCGCCGTCGCTTCGACATCGCCATCGGCCGGCGCGTGGCGGCCTGGCCACAGCAGTGGCAGCCACAGCACGAACGCGAGCGCCTTGCCCGGCGTGCCGCGCGGCATCAGCCACCAAGCCGCCGCCATCAGCGCAGGGATGATCGCCAGCGGCGACGGCTCGGGCACGTACCACAGCGACAGCGGTGTATGAGCGAGTCGATCGAACAGTGGCCACGCGAGATCGAACGCCCATGCGGCGAGCCGCCACACCAACGCCCCGAGCGCGGGATGTATCGCCTCAAGCGCAACGCCGGCGACGGACAACGGTGCGACGACGAGGCTCCACAACGGCACGGCAAGCAGGTTGGCGACGGGGCCCGCCAGCGACGCCTGCCCGAACAGCACGACGGTCAGCGGAAGCAGGCCGACGGTCGCGACGGCCTGCGCCTTGGCGAGCTCGCGCACCGCCGATGTCCCACTGCGCGGCATGCACCACAGCAACCACGCGACGCCGGCGAAACTCAGCCAGAACCCGGCGGATAGCACGGACAGCGGATCGACCACCAGCATCGCGATCGCGGCGACCGCCAGCACCTGCGCCATGCCGATCGCGCGGCGTGACAGCTGCGCTGCGGCGACGACCGCGATCATCAGTAGCGTGCGCACGGTCGGCAGCGAAAAGCCCGACGCCGCCGCGTAGGCGATGGCACCGGCGAGCCCGGCGATCGCGGTGGCATGTCGCGCGGGCATGCGCCGTCCGAATCCGGGCACGAGCCACCACACCAGCCGCATCAA
This sequence comes from Lysobacter claricitrinus, assembly GCF_045866565.1. Lineage (NCBI taxonomy): Bacteria > Pseudomonadati > Pseudomonadota > Gammaproteobacteria > Lysobacterales > Lysobacteraceae > Lysobacter > Lysobacter claricitrinus. Next base: position 1,039,310 of record NZ_BAAFZV010000002.1, read on the forward strand.
CAGCGCGCAGACACTGCCGACCATGCCGACGTGGAAGCCGCTGATGGCGACGAGGTGGGTCAGGCCATCCGCGCGCAGCGTCGTCCAGTCCGTGTCGGTAAGGCCGCGCGTGTCGCCGAGCGCGAGGGCGCGGACGAAGCGCGACGAAGGATTCGCGACCGCCGAGCCGATGCGCGTCGAAACGGCATCGCGCCAGCCCTGCAGGCCCGACGCGGTGTCGAGGCGCGCGCCGGCCCGGACGTAGCCGGTCGCGGCTAAGCGATCCGCGAATGCGTGCATCTCGCCGTCGGCGCCGCCGGGATTGCGCAAGCCGCGGGGCGCGCGAAGTCGTACGGTCAGGCGCCAGCGCTCTCCCGCCCGCAGTGCCGGCGCGTCGCCGCCGCGGCCGTCGTACCACGACAGGCGCAACGCGCGGTCCGTGACCGCGGGCAGCGTCGACCCGTCGACATCGAACACGAAGGCGACGCGGCGAGGTTCGCGGCGCGGAAGATCGACGATGCGACCGGTGATGGTCGCCTCCTGCTGCGCGGGCTCCGGCGGCAGCTGCAACGACAGCGAATAGACCGCGTGCAGCCCCGCGAGCCCGAAGCCGACGACGAACGCGCCTACCCAGCGGCGACACGTCCAACGCATCGTCAACGTGACGCCAGTGAGCACTGCGACGATGCACATCGCCACGTGCGGCGCGCGCGGCAACGACAGGCACGCGCACACGCCCGCGAGCAGCGCGACCGCGATGGTCGGAGTGAGGAGCGGCGTCCTTGCCGCGTTCATGCCGGACTAGACCTCGTCCGGCGCCAGTTCGCGCAATCGGCCCTCGTGCAGTTCGAGCACGCGGTCGAGTCGACGCGCGAGGCTGCGGTCGTGCGTCACGAGTACAAGGCTGGTCCGCTGGTCCCGATTCAGGCCGAGCATCAGGTCGAACACGGTCGCCGCGGTCTTTTCGTCGAGATTGCCGGTGGGCTCGTCCCCCAGCACGCAGCCCGGGCGGTTCACCAGCGCGCGTGCAACCGCGGCACGCTGGCGCTCGCCGCCCGACAGCTCACCGGGCTTGTGACCCAGGCGATGCCCAAGGCCGACCGCTTCCAGCAGCGACTTCGCGCGCTCGCGCGCACCGGCGGTCGCAGTGCCACCCAGCATCACCGGCAGCATCACGTTCTCGAGCGCGGTGAATTCGGGCAGCAGGTGGTGGAACTGGTAGATGAAGCCGAGTGCGCCGTTGCGCAGTCGGCCGCGCTCCGCATCCGAAAGCGCGCTCATCTTCTTGCCATCGACGAAGACCTCGCCCGCGGTCGGCGTGTCGAGGCCGCCGAGCAGGTGCAGCAGCGTGCTCTTGCCCGCCCCGGACGCGCCGAGGATCGCGACGGTTTCGCCGCGGCGGACTTCGAGGTCGAGCCCATCGAACACCGGCGTGCGCAGCTTGCCTTCGGCATACGTCTTGCCGAGCGCCTGCGCGCGGATCACCACGTCGGAGCGCACGTCACTCATAGCGCAGTGCCTCCGCCGGCGGCGTGCGCGACGCGCGCCACGCGGGATACACGGTGGCGAGGAACGCCATCACCAGTGCGACGGCCGCGATGATCGTGACGTCGCTCGGTTGCATGTCGGTCGGCAGGCCGGTGATGTAGTAGACATCCTCGGGCAGCAGCTGCACGCCGAGCACGCGTTCGACGCCGTGCAGGATGTGTTCGAGGTTCAATGTCAGCGTGACGCCGAGCAGCACGCCGGCGACCGTGCCGATCACGCCGATCAACGTGCCCTGCACCATGAATACCTGCATGACGCCGCGCGGCGTGAGGCCCAGCGTGCGCATGATCGCGATGTCGGCCTGCTTGTCGGTGACCAGCATCACCTGCGACGACACGAGGTTGAACGCGCCCATCGCGATGATCAGCGACAGCAGGATCGCCATGATGGTCTTCTCCATCTTCAGCGCGCGGAACATGTTCGCGTTGTCGTCGGCCCAATTGCTGACGCGGTACGGGCCACCGAGCGACAGGGCGAGGTCGCGCGCAACTTCCGCGGCTTGGTCCATCTCGTAAAGGCGAAGACGGACGCCCGTCACGCCATCGCCCAAGCGCTGCACGCGTTGCAGGTCCTGCATCGAGGTGAACGCCATGCCGCGGTCGTATTCGTTGTAGCCCGCCTCGAAGATGCCGCTGATGTGGAAGCGCTTCATCTGCGGCACCGCGCCCATCGGCGTCGCGAGCGCTTCGGACGTGATCATCACCACGTCGTCTCCGACGCCTACGCCGAGCCACAGCGCGAGCTCGCGGCCGAGCACGATGTTGAACGAGCCGGGCTTCAGGTCATCGAGGCGGCCCTGCACCATCTTCGACGCGAGCACCGACACGTGGCGCTCCTGATCGGGGAGGATGCCGCGGACGATCGCGGGCTGCTTGCGCGGCCCCGACAGCAGCGTCTGCGCCTCGACGTAGGGCGCCGCACCGGCGACGCGCTTGTCGGCCAGCGCCTTGTTGACCGCGCGCGGCCAGTCCTCGATCGGATCGCCATAACCGCTGACCGTCGCGTGCGCGACCATCTGCAACATGCGGTCGCGGATCTCGCGCTGGAAACCGCTCATCACCGCCAGCGTGGTGATCAGCGCGGCGACGCCGAGCGCGATCCCGAGGATCGATGCGAGGGAGATGAACGAGATAAAGCCATTGCGGCGTTTGGCGCGCAGGTAGCGCAGGCCGATGGCGACGGGAATGGGCGTGAACATGCGAAGCCTGTTCCGGGGGGCGACTATGGTGCCACTGCCGCTGTCCCCGCGCGGGAAGGCCGCGTGAGGAGCCACAGGCGGAGTTCACGTCGGCTCGCCGCGCCCAGCACGTCGGGCCAGGCGACCGCGCGTTCGCGACGGCCATCGCGCGTCCACGCCAGGGCAGCGATCGGGCCCTGCCAGTCGACCTGCAGCGCTTCGATCGCAACGTCGTCGAGCCAAGCCGTGCCGTCTGCGCGGAGCACCAGGCGCTGCGATACGCGGCGGCGTTCTTTGCGCGCGAGCGCGAGCCCCCATGCGAAGCAAACGGGCGACGCGATCAGCGCCGTCCACGTGGGGAGGTCGGTGAGGAACATCCCCGCCGCGCCGACGACGCCAAGCGCCATCAGTGCAATCGACAGCGCCCGCGACGGGCGCAGCTCAAGGTGCAACGGCGGCGATGCGTTCGACGAGCGTCTGGAGGTCGTCATCGTCGAGGCGGTCGTGTCCGAGGAAGGCGCGCCAGAGCTTATCGTCCTCGACGACGAGCAGCCGTCGGAATGTTTCCCGTTCGAGGTCGGACGATGCCGCCCAGCGACGATCGAGCCAGCGCTCCAGCAACTGGTCGAGCTCGCGCATGCCGCGCCGGCAACGCCAGCGCAGCGCCTTCAGTTCGACGTCGTCGCTCACCGCAGGAACAGCCCGATCGCGATGTAGGCCCACAGCAGCCACAACACCACGCCGCCGGCGACGTACGACATGAACCGGTGCATGACGCGGTTGTAGCTCACGTGGATGGCGCTGTGCGCGATGCGCAGCGCGACGAACAGCCACGCGAGGGCGACGCTGGCCATGTCGACGCGATCGATGCGGTCCGCGACCACCAATGCGAGATAGAACAGCACCGGCAACTCGAACAGGTTGCGGAAATTGTCCGCCGCGCGGCTGTCCGTCAGCAGCGCCGCGGCCTGTGCGGACGTCGCGACCTTCTGCGGGTGAATGCGCTCGCGCTTCATCTGCGCGATGCGCATGGTGTACATGCGCCACCAGACGATGGCCGTGAGCACGACCATCGCGAAGCCGGGAAGGTAGATCGCGCGAACGTCCATGCGGTCGTGCGCTGCCGGGCGTCAGGCGCGACGCGCGAGCATCAGCTTCTTGATCTCGCCGATCGCGTGCGCCGGGTTCAACCCCTTGGGACACGTCCGCGCGCAGTTCATGATCGTGTGGCAGCGATACAGCTTGAACGGATCCTCGAGGTCGTCGAGGCGCGCGCCGGTGTCTTCATCGCGCGAGTCGATGATCCAGCGGTAGGCCTGCAACAGGATCGCCGGGCCGAGGTAGCGGTCGCCGTTCCACCAGTAGCTCGGGCAGCTGGTCGAGCAGCACGCGCAGAGGATGCATTCGTACAGGCCGTCGAGCTTCTTGCGGTCTTCCGGCGACTGCAGGCGCTCGCGATCGCTCGGCGTCGGGCTCTGCGTGCGGATCCACGGCTTGATCGACGCGTACTGCGCGTAGAAGTGCGTAAGGTCCGGGACGAGATCCTTCACCACCGGCATGTGCGGCAGCGGATAGATCGCGACCTCGCCAGTGCGGCAGTCGTCGATCGCCTTGGTGCAGGCCAGCGTGTTCGTGCCGTCGATGTTCATCGCGCACGAACCGCAGATGCCTTCGCGACACGAGCGACGGAACGTCAGCGTCGGGTCGATCTCGTTCTTGATCTTGATCAGCGCGTCCAGAACCATCGGACCGCACGCCGCGAGATCGACCTCGTATGTGTCGACCGTCGGGTTGCGCCCGTCGTCGGGATTCCATCGGTAGACCTTGAAGACCCGGGGCTGCTTCGCGCCGGACGCGGCGAAGTGGCGACCCTTCTGGATCTTCGAGTTCTTCGGGAGGGTGAATTCGGCCATGGTCGGGTCCGTTTCGTCCGCCGTTGACGGCGGACGCGAGGTCAGTAGACGCGCTTCTTCGGCGGAACCGGCGCGACGTCGTTGGTGAGCGTGTACGAGTGCACCGGGCGATAGTCGATGCGGGTGTTGCCCGCCTCGTCGATCCAGCACAGCGTGTGCTTCATCCAGGCATGGTCGTCGCGATCGGGGAAGTCCTCGCGCGCATGCGCGCCGCGGGACTCCTTGCGGTTCTCCGCCGACACGATCGTCACCAGCGCCTGGTCGAGCAGGTTCGCGAGTTCGAAGGTCTCGATGAGGTCGGAGTTCCAGACCAACGAACGATCGGTAACCCGCACGTCGGCGAACGATGCGTGGATCTCGCGCATCTTGCTGACGCCCTCGGCGAGCGTTTCGCCGGTGCGGAACACCGCGGCATCGGCCTGCATCGTGCGCTGCATGTTGTCGCGGATCACCGACGTCGGCGTGCCGCCGTTGGCGTTGCGGAGCGCGTCGAGGCGACCCAGCGCCTTGTCGCAGGCGTCGGCAGCCAGCGGCGCGTGCGAGGCGTCGGGTTTGATCGTCTCGGCGCAGCGGTTCGCCACCGCGCGGCCGAACACCACCAAGTCGAGCAACGAATTCGAACCCAGGCGATTCGCGCCGTGCACCGAAACGCAGGCGGCTTCGCCGATCGCGTACAGCCCGGGCACGACCGCGTCCGGATTACCGCCGCGCAGCTGCACGACTTCGCCATGGTAGTTGGTCGGAATGCCGCCCATGTTGTAGTGGACGGTCGGGATCACCGGGATCGGCTGCTTCTCGACATCGACGCCCGCGAAGATGCGCGCGGACTCGGCGATGCCCGGAAGTTTCTCGTGGATCACCTCGGGACCAAGGTGCGTGAGGTCGAGCAGGATGTGGTCCTTGTGCTCGCCCACGCCGCGGCCTTCGCGGATTTCCATCGTCATCGCGCGGCTGACCATGTCGCGCGGCGCGAGATCCTTCACGCTCGGCGCGTAGCGCTCCATGAAGCGCTCGCCCTGGCTGTTGCGCAGGATGCCGCCCTCGCCTCGCACGCCTTCGGTGATCAGGCAGCCGGCGCCGTAGATGCCGGTCGGATGGAACTGCACGAACTCCATGTCCTGCATCGCGAGGCCGGCACGCAGCGCCATGCCGCCGCCGTCGCCGGTGCAGGTGTGCGCTGACGTCGCCGAGAAGTACGCGCGGCCGTAGCCGCCCGTCGCGAGAACTGTGCCGTGCGAACGGAACAGGTGCAGCGTGCCGGCCGCCATGTCCAGCGCAAGAACGCCGCGGCACGCGCCGTCGGCATCCATGATCAGGTCGAGCGCGAAGTACTCGATGAAGAACTGCGCGTCGTGCGCCAGCGACTGCTGGTAGAGCGTGTGCAGGATCGCGTGGCCGGTACGGTCGGCAGCGGCGCAGGTGCGCTGCGCCGGTGGGCCCTCGCCGTAACGCGTGGTCATGCCGCCGAACGGCCGCTGGTAGATGCGGCCGTCTTCGGTGCGCGAGAACGGCACGCCGTAGTGCTCGAGCTCGACGATCGCCGGGATCGCCTCGCGGCACATGTATTCGATCGCGTCCTGGTCGCCCAGCCAGTCGCTGCCCTTCACCGTGTCGAAGAAGTGGTAGCGCCAGTCGTCCTCGCCCATGTTCGCCAGTGCGGCTGCGACGCCACCCTGCGCGGCGACGGTGTGCGAACGCGTCGGGAAGACCTTGGTGATGCAGGCGGTCTTCAGGCCCTTCTGGGCGAGGCCGAACGTGGCGCGCAGGCCGGCGCCACCGGCGCCGACGACGACCATGTCGAACTTGTGTTCCTGGATGGGATATGCGGCAGGCATCGAAAGATTCCGGGTCAGGCGCCGAGCATGACGCGCACGACGGCGAGGACGCTCGCAAGGCCCGCGATCCAGCACGCGAACACGATGAGCAGTTGCAACAGCGAATAGCGGACCGCCGTGTGGACGTAGTCCTCGACGATCACCTGCAGGCCGAGGCGGGCATGCCAGAAATTCGCGACGAGGAAGGCGATCAGCAGCGTGGCGTTGAGCGGATGGCCGACGCGCGCGCGCACCGTCGCGAAATCCGCACCGACCAGCGAGATCACCAGCCCGACCGCGTACAGCACGAGCAGCACCAGCGCGACGGCGGTGACACGCTGCACGAGGAAATGATGCGTGCCGTCCTTCGCCGAGCCGAGGCCACGCGCGACCTTCAGCGGATGGCGGAGCATGGGCGGGCGGCCACCTGCGTTGGTGCTCATGCGCCACCCCACTTCTGCATGGCGAGGATCCACACGATCGCGGTCAGCACCAGGCTGCCGATGATCGCGAGCCACGCGCTACGGGTGAACGACGGAACGGATGTGCCGACGCCCATGTCCTGCGACAGGTGGCGCAGCCCGCTGAGCAGGTGGAAGGCCAGCGCCCACGTCCAGCCGAACATGACGAGAAAGCCGAGCGGCGAACGCGCGGCGTGGGTGAAGGTCGCCCAGTGGTCGGCGCCCGCGGCGAGCGCGACGAGACCCCACGCCATGAGCAGGCTGCCGAGCGACAGGATCACGCCCGTCGCGCGGTGCAGGATCGAGCTGACCATCTGAACCTGCCAGCGATAGACCTGCAGGTGCGGGGACAACGGACGTTCGCGGTACGCCATGCGGGAGGTCTCGTTCGGATGCGGCGCGGCCGCGGGGTCGAGCGGGCGACGCTAGAAATCGATGCAGCGGCCGTCCTTTTCCCAGTCCCCGTAGCGCGTGGGCTCGGGACCGGGGCGACCGCCGACCTCGCGCGCACGTTCAGGCGCAGGCGTTGCGGGCAACGGCGAGGAGTCGGGACTCTCCGGCGTTTCCTGCGGGGTGTCGGAGGTCGCGTGGCCTATCATTCCAGCCGGAAATCTTATGTCCGGACCCCATGTCTGACAACCCGCAGTACGGTTCGCCGCGCCTGTTCGACCTGCCCGGATTGCGGGTTTTGCAGCTCGCAGGCCGCGATGCGCTTACGTTTGCGCAATCGCAGTTCATGAACGATGTGACGGCGCTGGCGGACGGCCAGTGGCACTGGAGCGGCTGGCTCGACCCGAAAGGCCGCGTGCATGCGCTGTTTGCGCTGCTGCGGATCGACGCGGAGACCGTCTGGCTGGCCACCGCCACCGACGCAGAGGCCTTAGCCACCGCGCTGCGCCGGTTCGTGTTCCGGAGCAAGGTGAAGATCGACGTCGCGGCGGTCCATGCGCAGGGCCGCCTGGCGCGGCCGGACGTCGCATCCGGCGGCGTGTCGGCACGCATCGGCGACGCGATCGAGCTGGATCTGTCCGGCGACGCCGGCGCACGGACGCTCACTCTCGCGCCCTCGCCCACCGTCGCTGCGACAAGCGACGAGGACGCAGCGTGGTCGCGCCTGGACATCGCGCACGGCTGGCCGTCCTTGCCCGGCGTCTCGCTGGAGCACTGGACGCCGCAGCAACTGTCGCTGCAACGCCTAGACGCCTTCAGCGTGAAGAAGGGCTGCTATCCAGGCCAGGAAATCGTCGCGCGCACGCATTTCCTCGGGCGCGCCAAACGTGGGCTCGCACGGTTGCGCGTCACATCCGGCGATGCGCACGCGGGTGAGTCGCTGACCGACGTCGACGGGCGTGACATCGGCCAGATCGTCGTCCTGCGCGGCCACGACGCGTTGGCCGTCGTGCCGCTCGAACCCGCGGATTCCGCACTGCGCCTGCGCGGCGAGGTCGTCGAGCGACTGCCGCTCGCGGACGGCCTGCAGCGCTGACGATCGCTGCAGGCGCTTGCGTCAACCCGTCGCCAGCGTGTCCGCCGCGGCGACGATGTCGTCGTCACCCGGGATGACCAGGAACGCCGCGCCCGCAAGCGGTGTGTACGTATCGACGCCGACCACCCGATGCAGCGGCGTCGCGCCCACGCCGCCTTCGGTAAGCGCGGTGATCACGCCCTCGCCCACGCCGGCGCTGCGACGACCTTCGTCGACCACGATGATCCGCTTGGCGTTCTTCGCCTGTTCGACGATGTACGCGTCGTTGAGCGGCACCAGCCAGCGCAGGTCGACGACCTTGGTCTTCCAACCGTGTGACTGCTCGATGCGGCGCGCGGCGCGCAGACTCATCGGCACGCCGTTGCCGTAACTGATGATGACGATATCGTCGCCGTCACCGTAGGTGCGGCCCTCGCCCAGCGTCATTGCTTCGCCGGGCGTCGGGAACGACGTCAGCCACTGGCCATCCCCGGCTTCGTACAGATCCTTGGTCATGTACAGCGCGATCGGCTCGAGGAAGATGCTGACGCGGCCGTCGACCTTCGCCAGCGCCATCAGCGTGCGCAGCATCGTCGCCGCGTCGTCGCCACGCGACGGGCAACCGACGATCAGCCCCGGAATGTCACGCAGCGCGCTGATCGAGTTGTCGTTGTGGAAATGCCCGCCGAAGCCGCGCTGGTAGCCGAGGCCCGCCATGCGCACGACCATCGGATTACGGTACTGGTCGTTGCTGAAGAACTGCAGGCTCGACGCCTCGCCGCGGATCTGGTCGCCGGCGTTGTGGAAGTACGCGAGGTACTGGATCTCGGGCACGGGCAGCATGCCCATGTTCGCGAAGCCCTGCGCGAGGCCGAAGATCATCGTCTCGTCGAGCAGCGTGTTGAACACGCGGCGCGGGCCGAAGGCCTTGTAGAGGCCCTTCGTCACCGTGTAGACGCCGCCCTTCTGCGCGACGTCCTCGCCGAACAGCAGCGTGTCGGGATACTTCGCGAACTGGTCGTGCAGCGCGTTGTTGATCTGGATCGCCAGATGGCGCGGCGGCTGGTTTTCCGGCAGCTTGGCTTCGCTGCCGAAGACCTCGATACGACGCTGTGCGTCCGGCGCGCGCTCGGCTTCGGCCTTCACCGCATCGGGCGTGTACGGCGCTAGCGGTGCGATCACGTCGGCGAGCGCTTCGAGCTTCGGTCGACGATCCGCTTCGTCGGCAGCCGCGAAACATTTGGCGCGCGTCGCCTCGTACAGCGCGAGCACTTCGTCCTTCGACATCAGACCCGACTCAAGTGCGATCGCGGCCGAACGCAGCAGCGGATCCGTCGCCTCGACGGCGCACAACTCTTCGATCGAACGCCACTCGATCTCGAAGTCGGTGCCGGCGTGACCCATGATCCGCGTGGTCTTCAGATGCAGAAACGTCGGGCGGCGCGTGCGTCGGCAGTGCTCGACTGCGCGCTGCACGTCGCCGTAGCCCGTCGCCAGATCAAGACCATCCGCGAAGAAGTAGTCGAGGCCCGGCATGTTCTGGAAGCGGTTCGCCACCCAGCCCGTCGGCGTCTTCACCGAAATGCCGATGCCGTTGTCCTCGCAGACGAACAGCACGGGCGCAGGCAGCTTCTGGTACGCCGTCCACGCCGCGGCATTGAACGCGGTCTGCGCGGTCGCGTGGTTCGACGAGGCATCGCCGAACGAGCAGATCGCAATGGAGTCGTCGGGAATCGGCAGCGCGTGGCCGATGCGACGACCGGTCTCGATCGCGACGGCGGTGCCCAGCGCCTTCGGCAGGTGCGACGCGATCGTCGACGTCTGCGGCAGCACCCACAACGGCTTGCTGCCCCACACCTTGTGGCGACCGCCGCTGGCCGGATCGTCCTTGCTCGCCGCGAAACTGAGCGCGGAGTCCATCACCGGATCCATGCCGGGCAGCTTGCGGAAGCGTTCGGCCATGAAGCCGCCGGAGCGGTAGTGCAGGAACGCGGGATCGGTGTGGCGCGTGGCGCGCGCGACCATCGCGTTGCCTTCGTGGCCGCTGCTGCCGATCGTGTAGAAGACCTTGTTCTGCACGCGCAGCACGCGCGCCATCAGGTCGAGATGGCGGCTGATCAGCTGCGATTCGAACAGCTCGCGGAAGCCGCGTGCATCGAGCGCGCTGCCGTCGAGGATCGCTTCGTCCGGCGCGGGTCGCGCATCGACACGCCCGTCCCACGCCTTCACGAATTCGGTGAAGTTGACGTCGCAGATCTCGGCGCGGTTGACGCCCTTCATTCGGGCGGGAATCGGGTTCGGCAGCGTGGCGGTCATGCGGTCATCCGGGCGGACCGGAGCCCGCCGTGCGTCGTGGAAAATCAGGTGGATTGCGCGATCAGCGCAGCGGCGCGGTCGTCGGGGTCGACCATCGCGACGAAACCCGGCGTCGCGCGTACGCGGGCGAGCCAAGCGCAAATCGCGGGATAGTTGTGGAGCGGCACGCCGCCATGCGGCGCGACATCGGTGTAGGCGAACAGTGCGATGTCGGCGATGCCGTAGTGGTCACCGGTGAACCAGTCGTGCGACGCGAGATGGCGTTCCATCACGCGGAGCGCTTCGTGCGAACGCTCGCGCAGGCGCGGCAGGTCGGCGCGACGCGGCGAATCCGCCGGCGTCCAGCCGCAGATGAAGCGCGCGACGGCGACGTAGGGTTCGTGGCTGTACTGCTCGAAGAACATCCAGCTCAACGCCTGTGCGCGCTGCCAGGCATCGGCGGGCAGGTACGACGTGCCCTCCGCGAGCCAGCACAGGATGGCGTTCGATTCGACGAGGATGCGGCCGTCGTCGAGCTCGAGCATCGGCACCTTGCCGTTCGCGTTCTTCGCCAGGTACTCGGGCGTGCGCGTCGCGCCGGTGCTGCTGTCGGTTTCGATCCAGCGATACGGCCGACCGAGCTGCTCCAGCAGCAGGCGCACCTTGTGGCAATTGCCGGAAGGCGAGAAGCCATAAACGGTGATCATGCGGCGACGCCCCGGCGTGCGCGCCACTGCTCGCGCGTCTGGCCCCAGATGTCGATGGCGAACTTGTCATGCGGCGGCTGGAACACGCCGCGACCGCGGTTCGTCGCACCGAGCCGCTTCGCCACGTTCTGAGATGCGGTGTTCGCGACGTCGATCGAATGGATGATCTCGTTCCAGCCGAGAACGTCGAACGCCCAGTCCATCGCCGTCGCGCAGGCTTCGGTCGCATAACCCTTGCCCCACGCGTCCGGATGCAGCGCGTAGCCGACCTCGGTGCCCGGCCAGCCGGCGGGTTGCCACGGACCGGCCTGGCCCATCCACAGTCCGCTCGACTTCTCTTCGATGGCGAACATCGCGAAGCCCTGGATCGCCCACGCGCCGGGCATCTGCAGGAAGCGTCGCCATGCGTCGCCGAGCACCAGCGGGCCGCCGATGTGGTGCGTCTCGGGCGCAGCGAACATCTGCGCGTAGCGCTCGAAATCCTCAGCGCGCCATTGACGCAGGATCAGGCGCTCGGTTTCGAGTCGCGGGCCGTGCTCCGACATCCTCGCTTCCTCTGCTGGGCGACGTCGTGCGTCGCGGGACGCTGCGATGGCGCCCGCGCGACGGGCGCCGAAGCGGAAACCGGCCCGAAGGCCGGTCCCGATGATCAGAACGCGTTGATGCCGGTGAGTTCGCGGCCGACCACCAACTGGTGCACGGTTTCCGTGCCCTCGTAGGTGATGACCGACTCGAGGTTCAGCGCGTGGCGGATCGCAGCGTGTTCAGTGGTGATGCCAGCGCCCCCGAGCAGGTCGCGACACTCGCGCGCGATGTCGATCGCCATGCGGCAGTTGTTCCACTTCGCCAGCGACACCTGCGTCGGCTGCATCGCGCCAGCATCCTTCAGGCGGCCGAGCTGCACGACGAGCAGCTGCGCCAGCGTGATGCGGCGCGCCATCTCGGCCATCTTGATCTGCGCACTCTGCGTCGCCGCAACCGGGCGGCCGAAGAGGATGCGTTCCTTGGTGTAGTTCACGACTTCGTCGAGGCAGGCGGTCGCGGCGCCGATCGGGCCCCAGGTGATGCCGTAGCGCGCCTGCGTCAGGCAGCCGAGCGGGCCCTTGAGGCCCTTCACGTTCGGTAGACGATTCGCCTCCGGCACGCGCACGTTGTCGAAATACAGCGCGCTGGTGACCGACGCGCGCAGCGACATCTTGTGCTTGATCTCCTGCGCGGCGAAACCGGGCATGCCCTTCTCGACGAGGAAACCCTGGATGCCGTCGTCGGTCTGCGCCCAGACGATCGCGATGTCGGCGAGGTTGCCGTTCGTGATCCACATCTTCGAGCCGTTGAGGACCCAGTCGCCGCCGTCGCGCTTGGCGTTGGTCTTCATGTTGGCCGGGTCGGAACCGCCGTGCGGTTCCGTCAGGCCGAAGCAGCCGATGACCTTGCCCGCCGCCATGTCCGGCAGCCAGCGCATGCGCTGCTCTTCCGAGCCGTAGGCGTAGATCGGGTACATGCACAGCGAGCTCTGCACCGAGACGAAGCTGCGGATGCCGCTGTCGCCGCGCTCGAGTTCCTGGCAGATCAGGCCGTAGCTGACCGCGTTGAGCTCCGCGCAACCGTACTTTTCCGGCAGCGACGAGCCCAGCAGGCCCAGCTCGGCGATTTCGGGCACCAGCTCGCGCGGGAAACGGCCCTGGTCGAACGCCTCGCCGATGATCGGGATCACGCGCTCGTCGGTGAAACGGGCGACGGTGTCCTGCACGGCCCGCTCTTCCTCGGACAGCAGCGAACGGACGTCGTAGAGGTCGTACGGATTCAGTGCCATGCGAGCGGTCGGACCTTGGGGCGATGGAGCCCGATATTGTAGGCCGCCGTCACAATCCTTCGACACCCCCGGCCCGACCGCCGGTGACCTCGCGCATGAAAAAGGGCCGGTCGCCCGGCCCTTTTCCTTGCTCCCACCCGACTGGATCAGCGCGTGGCGACCGTTGTCGCGGTCACGATGCGGCCGTCGACCACCGGCAGCTGCGCGCCCGGGCGCTCGTCCATGCGCACGGTGTGCTCGGCGCCCTGGTAGCGGTAGGTCACGTCGTAGCCGGCCACCTGCGTATCCGAACCGACGCGGATGCGGCTACCCGGGCGGCTGCTCATGCGCTGCGAACCCACGGTGCCATCCGGATTGCGGTAGGTGACGGTGTAGGCCACGGTGCGCGAGCTGCTGGAAGTGTCGCTGACCGTGTGGCACTGCTGTTCCGTGCGATTCACGACCTGCCCGCCCACGTGGTTGCGGTCGACGCGATTGCCCACGAAGCCGCCGCCCACCGCACCAGCGACCGTCGCGAGCTTGCGGCCGTTGCCGCTGCCGACCTGGTTGCCGACGAGGCCACCGATCAGCGCACCGGCGACGGTGCCGCCGACGTTGCCGTCGCGCTCCGGCATGCGCTCCTGCACGACCACGTCGTTGCAGACCTGGCGCGGCGTGCTGGTGGTGCTGGTTTCCTTGACCGGATCGACGTCGATCACCTGCGCATAGCGCGGCGACGTGGTGCGCACCGGGTCGACATCCACGACGTCCGCGTACTCGGCGCGCGGCGCATCGGCCATGGCGAGTTGCGGCGCGGTCGGCGCGATGCCCCGCGCGTCAGCCGATGCGTCGAGCTGCGTCGTACCGACGGCCTGCTGCGCAGGCTGCGCGGCGACCGCGTCGTCGGGATGATTCAAGGAACTGTAGGCCGCGACCGCGACGCCGCCGAGCAGCATCGAACCGAGAGCGACCGCGAGGATGTTCTTGTCCATGAGAGCCTCCGAGCCAGTTCGTTCTGGCATGGGTCGATTCGAGCACCGCGAAGCTGAACAACGACGGAGCGTGACCGGGTTTTAACGCAGTCCGTTCAGACGTCTACCGGCAGCGTGCTAGCGTCCGCAGATCGCGAGGTGACCATGGCCCGATTCCTTCTGAAACCATTGCTGCGCCGGGCGGAAAAGCTCCGTCATCCGACATTGTTCTGGATCACGGCGACGCTGTTCGTCCTCGACCTCCTCATTCCCGACTTCATTCCGTTCGCCGACGAAATCATTCTCGGCCTCGGCACGATGCTGCTCGCGAACTGGAAGGACCGCAGCAGGGACACGCTGCCGCCGCGATGATGCTGGTCGACAGCCATTCGCACATCGACGTTTCCGAGTTCGACGCCGACCGTGTGGAGGTGATTGCACGTGCGCGTTCCGCCGGCGTCACGCGGCAGATCGTTCCGGCCATCGAGGCGGCGACGTGGCCGGCGCTGCGCGACGTCTGCACGCAATCCGACGGGCTGTTCCCGGCGTATGGACTGCATCCCGTCTATCTGGATCGCCATGATGACGCGCACGTCGATGCGCTACGGCACTGGATCGAGAGCGAGCGGCCGGTGGCGATAGGCGAATGCGGGCTCGACTATTTCATCGACGGACTCGATCGTGATCGCCAGCGTTCGCTTTTCGACGCGCACCTTCGGCTCGCGCGTGACTTCGACCTGCCACTCGTCGTGCACGCACGGCATGCGGTGGACGACGTGATCTCGGCAGTGCGGCGCATCGGCGGGTTGCGTGGCGTCGTGCACAGCTTTTCCGGCAGCCGCCAGCAGGCCGAGATGCTGTGGGCGAACGGATTCCTCCTCGGGCTCGGCGGGCCGGTGACGTACGAGCGTGCGAATCGCCTGCGCACGCTGGCCGCGACGATGCCGATCGACCATCTGCTGCTCGAAACCGATTCGCCCGACCAGCCTGGCGCCGCGCAACGCGGGGGCCGCAACGAGCCCGCGCGCCTGCTCGACGTGCTGGAAACGATCGCGTCGCTTCGAAACCAGCCACCTGGCGACATCGCTGCCGCGACCACCGCGAACGCGGAGCGCCTGTTCCGGCTTACGCCGCAGGCTCCGCCTTCGTCTTGAGCAACATCTCGATGGCCTTGCCGGCCATTGCGAACGCGAAGGCGCCGGTAATGTGCGTCGCGGCACCGAGGCCTCCGCTGCAGTCCAGCTTCAGGCTTCCGTCGCCATCGCCGGCGCTCGGACGCAGGCCGCAGACGCTGCCGTCCGCCTGCGGATAACGCACGTTTTCCAGCGAATACACCGCGGGAACGCCGAAGTAGCGGTCCTTGTTGCGCGGGAAGTTGAAGTCCGCCCGAAGTTTCTTGCGTACCAGCGCGAGCATCGCGTCGTGCTCGGTGCGCGAGAGGTCGCGCACGCGCACCAGCGTGGGATCGGTGCGCCCGCCCGCCGAACCGCTGACGACGATCGGCAGCTTGCGACGGCGGCACCACGCGATCATCTCGACCTTGCTGCGGAAGCTGTCGCAGGCATCGATCACCAGGTCGAGGCCGACGTCGAGCTGATGCTCGAGGTTCTGCGCCGTGATGAACGCCGGCACCGGCTCGACGTCCATCAAGGGGCTGATGCGCTGGCAGCGCGCCGCCATTGCCGCGACCTTGGCGTGGCCGTAGGTGCCGTCCAGCGCAGGCAATTGCCGATTGGTGTTGGACACGCAGATGTCGTCGGCGTCGATCAGGCGCAGGTGACCGACGCCGGACCGCGACAGCGCTTCGGCAACCCACGAACCCACGCCGCCGAGTCCCACGATGGCGACGCGGCACGCGACGAGTCGGGCAAGGCTTCCAGTGCCGTAGAGGCGGTCGATACCGGCGAAGCGTTCCGTCCATGCCGGGTCGAGATGATGCGTCTGCATGCGCGCATTCTAGGCGTTGCCGGCGTGACGATCGGCCCCACGCGCGTGCGTGCTATGGTCCCGCGCACTCCGCGCAGACTCGAGGAAACAGGCCGATGTCCGACGTCAAAGCTTCGTCGCCGAATCCCGCCCGCCGCGGAAACGGCTCCCGTTATCTGTTCATGGCGCTGCTGGGCCTGGTGATCGGTGCGGTGGCCAGCGTGATGATCATGCGCGCGATCGATCAGCGCAAAGACCCGTATCCGGAAGCGGTGATGCACGTGATGGCCGCGCACATGCATTCGTTGAAGGATGCCGTCACGCAGAACCGCTGCGCCGCGACCGACGTCATTCCGCACCTGCAGGCGCTGCGCACGATGGCCAACGACATCGAACCGGCGTTCAAGGACATGCACGACGACGACAAGTTCGCGAAGTACGCGAGCGACCTGCGCGCGACGGTCGACGCCTCGCTGGCGACGCCGCCGCTGAACTGCCCGGGCGTACAGGCCGCGGCGGCGAAGATCGGCGAGGCGTGCGAGACCTGCCACAAGTACGTGCACGAATGATCAAGACGCGGACGACTGCGCGCTGAACGCGCGGTCGCCGTTTGATAACGCGTTCACTGCCGCGCTCCCAGCATCGATCGCGCATGGCGAAGGCCATCGTCCCGATCACGAATCACTGGAGCGCTCCATGAGTATTCAACTTCGTCTCACAGCCGTCGCGGCGGCCTCGCTGATCGCGCTGGCCGGCTGCGCCACCACCACGCCGACGTCGGGCTATGCGGGCTCGCCGCCCCCCGCCAACAGCTACGGCACCTGCTACGACTGCGGCGTGGTCACGCGCATCGAAGCCGTCGGCACCGGCACCGCACCGCGCTCCGGCGTGGCAGGCGGCGTCATTGGTGGCGTGGTCGGCGCTGCCGCGGGCCACGAGCTCACCAAGGACTCGAGCAACGACAAGCAGAACGTCGCGACGGTCGCAGGCGCAGTGGCCGGTGCGGCCGCCGGTGCCGCGATCGACCGTCACATGTCCACCGCCGGCACCAGCTACAACGTCTACGTCCGCATGAACGACGGTCGCACCACGGTCGTCAGCCAGACCGACCTGGGCGGCATCGCGGAAGGTTCGGCGGTTCGCGTCTACAACGGGCGCGCCTGGGTGCGCTGAGCGACCCACGTCGCAGTTCTGGAAACGGCTCCGGGATCCGGAGCCGTTTTCGTGTCCGGTATCTCGCACGCTTTCCGTTTGTTGCAGCGCGGCATGCATGGGGCTGACCGCGGGGTTAACGTCAGGACGTCCATCCGGACGTCCCTTCCCCCCGAGGTGCCTGAATGAACCGCCTGCCCCTGCTCGCCGCCGCCGGTAGCGTCCTGCTCGCCGGCCTCGCCCTGAACGCCGCCGACGCCTCGGTCCAGACCGCGCGGTTCAATCCGCTGCGCATCGCCGTGGTCGCGTCGACCGGGCAGTCGTCGTTCCTTGGCGCGGTGGACGTGGAAGTGACGAACACCAGCAATCGCACCGTGCGCATGCCGGCGTGGCAGCTGCCGTCGCAGTTCCTGCAGTCCGACCTGTTCAGCGTGACCCACGACGGCCGCGACGTGGCGTACGAAGGCCCGATGATCAAGCGCGGCCTGCCGCAGGCCGCGGACTTCATGGTGCTGCGCCCGGGTGAGACGGTCCGCACCAGCGTGGACCTCTCCGCGTTCTACGACCTGTCGAGCACCGGCGAGTACACCGTCACCTACAAGACGCCGCTGCAGCACGCCTCGCTGTCGAGCGGTGAAATGCTGATCGCGTCGAACGGCCTGCCGATGGTCGCGCAGAGCGCGTCGCTGAAGCTGTGGGTCGACGGCACCGACCAGCTCGGCGGCACGCGCGAGCTCAAGGCGCAGGCCAAGCCGAGCGCCGGGGCGACGGTCGTCAACGGCGTGTCCTACAAGAGCTGCACGACCAGCCAGATCAGCACGGCGGGCAGCGCGGTCAACGCGGCGCGCACCTACTCCGAGAACGCCAAGGGCTACCTCAATGGCGGCACGGTGGGCGCGCGCTACACGACGTGGTTCGGCGCCTACACCTCGTCGCGCTATTCGACCGCCCGCCAGCACTTCGTGAACATCGACAGCGCCATCGACCAGAGCGGCGGCCAGGTCACGATCAACTGCGGTTGCAACCAGAGCTACTACGCCTACGTCTACCCGACCCGCCCGTACGAGATCTTCGTGTGCCGCGCGTTCTGGTCGGCGCCGCTGACCGGCACGGACTCGAAGGGCGGCACGCTGATCCACGAGATGAGCCACTTCAACGTGACCGCAGCCACCGACGACCATGTCTACGGCCAGAGCGGCGCGAAGAGCCTCGCGGCGTCCAACCCCGACCAGGCCCTCGACAACGCGGACAACCACGAGTACTTCGCCGAGAACAACCCGTCGCAGAAGTAGGACTCCTCCCCCATGGGGAAGCAGGAAGCCCGGCTCCGGCCGGGCTTTCTTTTTGTCGCCGCCGCGCCGTGCAACGACGACCACGGCGACTGACGCAGAATGCGGCGATCCGCCTGGGAGGTGCCCGTGTCCGACATGTCCACGCTGTGGTTCGTCATCGCCGTCGTCCTCGTGATCGTCGGCATCGCAGGCACGGTGCTGCCCGCGCTGCCCGGCATTCCGCTGGTGTTCGGCGGCCTGCTACTGGCTGCGTGGGCCGATGGCTTCAAGCATGTCGGCGGATGGACCCTGGGCGTGCTCGCGGTGCTCACGCTCGCGTCGTTCGCGGTGGACCTGCTGGCGACGGCGATGGGCGCGAAACGGGTCGGCGCGAGCCGGCTGGCGCTGATCGGCGCCACGATCGGCACCTTCGCCGGCCTGTTCCTCGGCTTCGTGGGCATCTTCATCGGCCCGTTCGTGGGCGCGGTGGCGGGGGAACTGATCCATCGCCGCAAGCTCGAGGACATGGGCCACGCGACGAAAGTCGGCATCGGAACGTGGGTCGGGCTGCTGCTCGGGACGGTGCTGAAGCTGGTCATCGCGTTCGGCATGCTGGGGTTGTTCGCCGTGGTGTGGCTGGCGAACCGCTAGGCCGAGCGGCTTCACACCCGCTTGCGAAGCGGCCGTCCACAGTCGCGCCCCATGACATTTCGACTGACCTGGAGCCGCCGCCGCATGTTCTGGACGATCGCGATCACGGCGGTGGTGACCATCCTTGTGGTCGTCATCGCGATGAACTTCTCGACGCCGGAGAAGAAGCTCGAAAATCGCGTCATCCACAAATACGCAAGCACCGATCCGCAATTCCTGCGCGAGATGGGCGTGATGCTCGGCCCATCGATCGTGCCGGGCAACAAGGTGACGGTGCTGGAAGACGGCGACCAGATCTTCCCGGCGATGCTCGACGCCATTCGCGGCGCGAAGCGCACAATCACGTTCGAAACGTACATCTGGTGGTCCGGCGAGATCGCCGTGAAGTTCAGCCAGGCGCTGTGCGACAGCGCGAAATCCGGCGTCGAAGTGAACGTGACGGTCGACTGGGCCGGCAGCATCAAGATGGACAGCTCGATGCTGGAGGACATGCAGAAGTGCGGCGTGCGCATCGAGCGCTATCGCCCGCTGCACTGGTACAACCTCGGCCGCCTCAACAACCGCACGCACCGCAAGTTGCTGGTCGTCGACGGTACCGTCGCGTTCACCGGCGGCGTGGGCATCGGCGATCCGTGGCTCGGCCACGCGCAGGATCCGGACCACTGGCACGACCTGCACTTCCGCATCGAAGGCCCGGTGGTGTCGCAGGTGCAGGCCGCGTTCAACGACAACTGGATCAAGACGACCGGGCACGTGCTCAACGGCGACACCTATTTCCCGGCGGTGCAACCGGCAGGTGACATGCAGGCGCACATGTTCATCGCCTCGCCCGCCGGCGGCGCCGAAAGCATGCACCTGATGTTCCTGATGGCGATCGCCTCGGCCAAGACCAGCATCGACGTCGAGGCGGCCTATTTCATCCCGGACCCGCTGCTTCGCGACGCGCTGATGGCGGCGCGCAAGCGTGGCGTGCACGTACGCCTGCTGCTGCCGGGGCCGTACATCGACTCTGAAACCGTGCGCATCGCGACCAAGAAGGAATGGGGCCCGCTGCTGGCCGCCGGGGCGGAGATCCACCTCTACCAGCCGACGATGCTGCACGTGAAGCTGATGATCATCGACCGCTACATGGTGTCGGTCGGCTCCACCAACCTCGACCAGCGGTCCTTCCAGTTGAACGACGAGGCGAGCCTGAACGTCTACGATGCGGGCTTCGCCGAGACGATGACGCAGGTGTTCGAGCGCGACCTCCAGCACACCAAGCCGTACACCTACGCCATGTGGGCGTCGCGGCCGTGGAAGGAAAAGATGTCCGAACGCTTCATCGTCCCGATCAAGTCCCAGCTCTAGTTCGAGGGTCGTCGGGTGTCGATTCGCCGTGTTGCCGGCGTGCTGCTGGCGTGTTGCCTTGCCGTTGTTCCCGTTGTTTCGATCGCGCAGTCCGGATGGCTCGCGCAGGCCGCCGGCGTGGCGTCGGCGGTGCCGACCGCGGCAGACAACCAGGTCGCGGTCGCCGTTGCCGCGCGGCTTCGCGCGTTGCCCGACTACTCCAACGTCACCGTGACCGCGGCCGGCGGCGTCGTGCGGCTCGAAGGCTCGGTGGCGGGCGACGAAGAGCGCGCGCACGCGCAGCAGATCGCCGCACAGCAGCCGGGCGTGGCGCGTGTCGACAATCGCCTGCAGATCGCCGGCAGCATCGGTGTCCGCCTCAAGCTCGCTCTGCAGCAAGTCGGCGGCAAGCTGATCGGGTTGGTCGCGCGGCTGCCGTTGCTGCTCGTCGCGGCGGTGATCGTGCTGTTGGCGTGGTGGGTCGGGCGCGCGGTGAGCCGACGCATCCACCTGTCGCGCTTCAGTGCGAAGAACCCATACATCGATTCGCTGGTTGCGCGGCTGATCAACTGGATCATCCTGCTGATTGGCGTGCTGGTCGCGCTGGACCTGCTGGACGCCACCGCGATCGTCGGCGCGGTGCTCGGGTCGGCCGGCGTGGTCGGCATCGCGATCGGCTTCGCGTTCCGCGACATCGCGGAGAACTACGTCGCCGGCATCCTGCTGAGCCTGCGTCGCGGCTTCTCGCCGGGCGACCACATCCTCGTCGACAAGTACGACGGCAAGGTGGTCGCGCTCACGTCGCGCTCCACGCTGCTGATGACCTTCGACGGCGTGCAGGTGGCGGTGCCCAACGCGCTGGTCTTCAAGTCGGTGGTGAGCAACTACACCCAGAACACGAAGCGGCGCTTCGAGTTCACGATGGTGATCGATACCGCCGAATCGATCCGCGAAGCGCAGGAAACCGCGCTCGCCGAAGTGCGGAAGGTTGCCGGCGTGCTGGACGACCCCTCGCCTTCGTGGTCCGTCGACGGCTACATGGGCGGCGGCATCCAGCTCAAGTTTCAGGGCTGGGTGAACCAGCGCGAGAGCGACATGGGCAAGGTGCGCAGCGAAGCGATCCGCGCGGTCAAGGCCGCGTTCGAGAAGGCGCAGATCGACGGCCCGCGCCCCGTGCAGTACATGTTCACCGCACCGCTGCCGCCGTCGGTCGCGCACCGCATCGGCATGGAAGTGGTCACGCCGCCGCAGACCGAGCCGGAAGGTAGTGGCGACACCTCGGTGAACCGCGACATCGACGCCCAGGTGGTCGCCCAGCGCGCCGCGCACGACGACGAAAACCTGATCTGACCGCGCGTCGGCACGCGCGGGCTTTTCACGCGCACCGTCGAAGCGAAGCGCAGGCTGTGCGACAGACCGGATCCACACTGGCGTCAAGGAGGACACCATGCAACTTCGACGCATCCTCTCGCTCGATGGCGGCGGCATCCGCGGTCTCGTCAGTTGTCGATGGCTGGCCGGCGTCGATGCCGCGCTCGCCGCAGCTGGCAAATCGCATATCCCCGGAACCTTCGACCTGGTCGCCGGAAGTTCCACGGGTGGCCTGATCGCGTGCGGCCTCGCCCTCGGACGATCGCCGGACACGCTTGCCGAGCTGTATCGCGCGCGACGCCACGAAATCTTTCCGGGAATCGCGAGCCGGCTGTGGTCGCGCGCCGGACGGTTCTTCACCGACGGGCCGTCCGCGCCGCGCTACGACGGACGTGGCCTCGAAAAGGTGCTGGCCGACGTGTTCGGCGACGCGCGCCTTGGCGACTGCACGGTCAAGACGCTGGTGACCAGCTACGACGTGATCAATCGCAAGCCGGTCATCTTCAAGAGCTTCAAACCCGAACACGCCGACGTGCGCGTGCGCGACGTCTGCCGCGCGACCACCGCCGCGCCCACGTATTTCCCGGCGCATCCGCTGCGCGTCGAAGGCCGCGACTGCGCGCTGATCGACGGCGGCATCGTCGCCAACAACCCCACGGCCTGCGCCGTCGCCGAAGCGCTGCGCAAGGACGAAACCGTCGACTGCTCGCGCGACCTGATCGTCGTGTCGGTCGGCACCGGCGAACGCACGCGCACCATCGACCTGCGCTCGGCACGCGAATGGGGCGCGCTGGAATGGGCGGTGCCGATCATCGACGTGCTGTTCGACGGCAACGCCGAATCGGTCGACTACATCGCGCAATTCATCGTCGGCGACGCGTACTACCGCCTGCAGACGCCGCTGACGATCGGTCTCGACGACCTGGACGACGTCAGCGACACCAACATCAATGCACTGGAAACGCTGGCGAAGGGCTACCTCGCGCAGCCGGCGACGCAGAAGATGCTCGCCGCCCTCGCCCATCGCCTCTAGTCCGGAGCAGCGAACCGCATCCCCGCAGTCGAGCGATATGCAGGCTCACGGAGCGCTGCGGTGCCGGGTGCGGCTTTTGCGACCCAAGGGCTACCGGCTCCAGACCACGATGCCCGGCGAGACCGGGCATCGAGTCCACATCAGGCCGGTTCAACCACCACCGGAATCTTGCCGATACGCGCCTGCCATTCGCGCGGGCCGGTGGCGTGCACGGACGTGCCGTTCGAATCGACCGCGACGGTCACCGGCATGTCCTGCACGGTGAACTCGTAGATGGCCTCCATGCCGAGATCTTCGAACGCGACCACGCGCGAGGCCTTGATCGCCTTCGATACGAGGTACGCCGCGCCGCCGACCGCCATCAGGTACGCCGACCGGTGCTTGCGGATCGCCTCGATCGCGACCGGTCCGCGCTCGGCCTTGCCGACCATGCCGAGCAGGCCGGTTTCGGCGAGGACCTGTTCGGTGAACTTGTCCATGCGCGTCGCGGTGGTGGGGCCCGCAGGGCCGACGACTTCATCGCGCACCGGGTCGACCGGACCGACGTAGTAGATGAAGCGCCCCGCGAGGTCCACCGGAAGCCGCTCGCCGCGATTGAGCATGTCGACGATGCGCTTGTGCGCGGCGTCGCGACCGGTGAGCAGCCTGCCGTTGAGCAGCAGCACTTCGCCCGGCTTCCAGCTGGCGACGTCCTCGCGCGTGATGGTGTCGAGGTCCACGCGACGGCCCGCGCTCGCGTCGTAAGTGAGCTTCGGCCAGTCCTCGAGCGACGGCGGATCGAGCTGCACCGCGCCGCTGCCGTCGAGCACGAAATGCGCATGTCGCGTAGCCGCGCAGTTCGGAATGATCGCCACCGGCAGGTTCGCCGCGTGCGTCGGGTAATCCTTGATCTTGACGTCGAGCACCGTCGTCAAACCGCCCAGGCCCTGCGCGCCGATGCCGAGCGCGTTGACCTTGTCGTACAGCTCCAGGCGCAGCTCTTCGATGCGATTGCTCGGTCCGCGCGCCATGAGGTCCTGGATGTCGACCGGCTCCATCAGCACTTCCTTCGCCAGCTGCATCGCCTTCTCGGCGGTGCCGCCGATGCCGATGCCGAGCATGCCCGGCGGGCACCAGCCCGCGCCCATGGTCGGAACGGTCTTGAGCACCCAGTCGACGATGGAATCCGAAGGGTTGAGCATCGCGAACTTCGACTTCGCTTCCGAACCACCGCCCTTCGCCGCGACGGTGACATGCACGGTGTTGCCCGGCACCAGCTTGGTGTGGATCACCGCCGGCGTGTTGTCGCGCGTGTTGCTGCGCCTGCCTGCGGGGTCGGCGAGCACGCTCGCGCGCAGCACGTTGTCCGGATCGAGGTACGCGCGGCGCACGCCTTCGTTGACCATATCCTCGACGCTCATGGTCGCGCCGTCCCAGCGCACGTCCATGCCGACGTCGAGGAACACGGTGACGATGCCGGTGTCCTGGCAGATCGGTCGACGTCCTTCGGCGCACATACGCGAGTTGATGAGGATCTGCGCCATCGCATCGCGCGCCGCCGGCGACTGCTCGCGCTCGTACGCGGCGGTCAGCGCCTTGATGTAGTCGACCGGGTGGTAGTAGCTGATGTACTGCAGCGCGTCGGCTACGGACTGGATCAGGTCGTCCTGGCGGATGACGACGGGCGCGGACGGAGCGAATTGAGCGGTCTGGGCGGACACGGCAGGCACGGCGATGGGGAAGCCGCCATTTTACCGCCCGCCCCCGACGCGGTGCTCAGGCGCTGCGCGCCATGGTCGGCGGATCGGTGCGTTGCAGCAGGCGAGCAAGCGCGGTCGACGAGAGCGGCGGGCTGAACAGCGTGCCCTGCACACTGCCGCACCCCCACCGGGCCAGCAGTTCGCGCGTCGCATCGCTCTCGACGCCCTTGGCCACGACTTCGCACTGCAACGCCAAGCCCGTGCGACAGATCGCCTCGGCGACGCGGCGCGCGCGCTCGTGGTCGATCAGCGCGTCGACGACGGCCAAGTCGAGCTTCAGCGCGTCGAAACCGAAATCCACCAGCTGCGACACGCTCGCCTGGCTGGTGGCGATGTCGTCCACGGCGACCTTCACGCCCATCGCGCGCAGGTCGGCGACGAGTCCACGCGCCGGCTCGCCGAGCGCGAACAGCTGCTCGCCGCGGAATTCGATCTCCAGCCACTGCGGGTCGAGCGTGGCGGCGTTGAGCGCGGCGTCGACCTGCGCGAGCAGGCGATCGGGATCGAAACGCGCCAGCGATACGTTCACCGACAGCGGCAACGGCGGCAGGCCGGCCTGCTGCCAGGCGGCGTTCTGCAGGCAGGCGCGGCCGAGCACCCATTCGTCGATCTGGATGATGAGCCCGGTTTCTTCCGCGACCGAGAGGAACGTTTCCGGCAGCAACACCGTGCCGTCGGCGCGACGCCAACGCAGCAGCGCCTCGACCGAGGTGAACTTCGCGGTGCGCGTGTTGACCACCGGCTGGTAGTCGAGCACGAAATCTTCCGCCGCCAGTGCGAGGCGCAGGTCGTTTTCCGTGCGCATGCGCGCTTCCGCGCGTTCGCCCATCAGGTCGGTGAAGTAGCTGTAGCGACCGCGACCGGTGTCCTTGACGTGGTAAAGCGCGGTGTCGGCCTGCTTCATCAGCGTGCGGGCGTCGCGTGCGTCCTGCGGGAACAGCGAGATGCCGACGCTGGCGCCGACGCGCAGTTCGTGGCCGTCGACGACGATCGGCTGTTCGACCGACCGGATCAGTTTTTCCGCGACGCGCGCGGCGTCGCGCGGGTCGGCGAGTCGTTGCAGCAACAGCACGAACTCGTCGCCGCCCTGGCGGCTCACGGTGTCGTCCTCGCGCACGCATTCGCGCAAGCGCTGTGCGACTTCCTGCAAGACCTTGTCGCCGACCGGATGGCCGAGTGTGTCGTTGATCGGCTTGAACTTGTCGAGGTCGATGTACAGCACAGCGCCGCGCTTGCCCTGCGCGACCTGCGCCAGCGCCTGGCCGAGTCGATCCTGGAACAGGACGCGGTTCGGCAGGCCGGTCAGAGAATCGTGCTGCGCCATGTGCGCGAGAACCTGCGCCTGTTCGCGTGCATGGCTGACATCGCGCAAAAGCAGCACGCCACCGATCGCGCGGCCCTGCGCATCGCGCAACGGCGACGCCGATTCCTCGACCACGCGCTGCGCGCCGTCGCGACGCACCAGTTCGCGCTCGCCTTCGAGGCGCACCGCCTTGCCCGACTTCAGCGCGTCGCGCAGCACCGACACCTGCGGCACGCCCTGAGTCGGCTCGATCAGCGTGATCACGTCTTCGAGTACGCGACCGAGCGCGTCCTCCCGCGTCCAGCCCGTAAGTTCCGACGCCGCGGGATTGAACGCGATCACCGTGCCCGACGGATCGACCACGACCAGCGCGTCGCTGATCGAATCGAGCGTGGCCTGCGCCTGCTCGCGCGCGGCGCGCGCCGCCTGCTCGAGCGCGAGGTCGCGGCTGAGATCGCGCAGCGTGACCACTGCGCGACCACCGTGTTCGCCCGGCATCGAGCCGAGTTTCAGGTCGACCGGGAACGTGGTGCCGTCGCGACGACGTGCGCGCAGCCCGGCTTCGGTGCCCGCAGCGGGCGTGGTGCCGTCGGACGCCGTGAGCCAGGTCGGCAGCAGCGTGCCGACGAGATCGGCGTCGGTCGCGGCGAACAGCGCAGCCGCGGCCTCGTTGTGCAACTGGATGCGGCCACCTTCGTCGAGCACCAGCGTGGGCTCCGGCGATGCGTTGACCAGCGTGCGCAGGTCGCGTTCGCTCTGCTTGCGCCAGGTGACGTCCTCGGCTAGCAGATGGAAACCAGCGATCGCACCGTCGAGGCCGAAGTACGGCTCCAGGCGGATGTCGAGCGCGCGATCGCCGTGGTCGGCCTGCAGCTGCTGCGATGCACCGGCCATCGCGCTTGCGGCGCTGGTCTTCAACTTCGCGGCGAACTCGATGCCGAGCACGTCGGCCAGCGTCGCGCCCTCGACGCGCTCGCGCGTCAGGCCGGTCCAGCGTCGATAGGCGTCGTTGACGTGGCGATGGCGCAGGTCGCGATCGAACGTCGCCACGAGCCCCGGACTTTTTTCCGCGAGCGTCAGCAGGTGCCCGCTCGCGGCGCGCAGCCGCGCACGCACGCGGTCGCGCTGGTGCGCAAGCAGGCTGCCGAGCAGCGCGACCGCGAGCATGGTCGCGACAAGACCGAGCGCGGCGGCAGTCGACCAGCCGCCGGCGATGCGCGACAACGTGGACGTCGCGAAATCGGCGGCGATAAGCGCGGCGATCGCGAGCACCAGCGACAGCGCGCCGAGCGTGCGCGGGCGACCCGACGCCGCAAGCGCCAGCAGGCCGATCGCGAGCAACGGCACCAGCCGCGGCGAGAACATCGACAACGCCGCGGCGCCGAGCACCATCGCCAGCGACAACACCAGGGTGACGCGACGCGGATCCTCGGCGAATGGATCGGGCGGATCGACCGCCGCGAGCGTCAGCGACGCCGCGAATGCGGCGGTCGCGGCGGCGGCGATCGCGGGCCACGCCGCGAGCCATGCGCCGTGCAGCAGCGGCACCGCCTGCACGCACAGCCATGCAAGTGCGAGCGTCGCTAACCCGAGGGTCGCGAGTGCGACGGCCGCGGGTGCGGGGTCGTCCCACTCCACCTGCGGATGCAGTTGTCGAACGAGTGCACGGATAGCGACCACCGCCGCGGTGATCGCGGCCGTCGCGACGATGGCCGTCGCCGGCGCGACGTGCGCGGCGAACAGTCCGGCGACGATGCCAAGCGTCGGCATCAGCCAGCGTGCGTCGGCGCGCCCTGCCAGCGGTCGCGCCAGCCACAGCCCGAGCCAGCCACCGAGCACCGCGCCCACCGCACCCGCCGCCAGCGATGCCGGCAACACGCGCGATGCCGCGGCCATCAGCACACCCGCAAGCACCGCGAACGCGACCGGCGCGCGCAACAGTCGGGCGGACGCGAGGACCCGTTGCCGGGCCTCCGTCACGGGAGCCGATCGATCGCGTGCGTCGCGCTGTGAATCCATCAAGGTCGGGCCGGCGGGACGAAAAACGTCACTTCTCTGTCGATAACGGCATTTTGCGAACGGAGTGCAGTAAGAAACTGTGCAGCGGATAACAGCTCGCCGCCCGCCACCACGCGCTCATCGCACGGAGTGGCGATACGGTCACATCCTGCACGATTCAGCTGGTGACCCAATGCGCCTGATCACGCTGTTCGCCATGGTGTTGCTGACGGCTGGTGCGACCGGCTGTCGCGCGGGCGATTCGCCCGCGTCCGCCGCGTTGTCGGCACAAAATGCCACGGCCAAGGCTGGCATGCCGCGCATTACGCGCGTCGCCGGTGGGCTTGAGCATCCCTGGGGTCTCGCACTGCTGGGCGATGGGCGCTTCCTGGTCACCGAGCGGCCCGGGCGCCTGCGCTACGTCGAACGCGACGGCCGACTGTCCGCACCGATCACCGGCGTGCCCGCGGTGTGGGCGCAGGGCCAGGGCGGCCTGCTCGACGTCGCACTCGCGCCCGATTTTGCGACCAGCCACCACGTCTATCTCAGCTACGCCGAGCCGGGGCCGAACGGGACCGCCGGCACTGCTGCGGGCTACGGCGTGCTCGACGGCGCGCGGCTGGTGGGCTTCCGCGTCATCTACCGGCAGGAACCCAAGCTCGAAGGGCCGAACCATTTCGGTTCGCGCATCGCATTCGACCGCGACGGCCACGTCTTCATCAGCCAGGGCGAACGCTTCCAGCGCATGCGCGCGCAGGACCTCGGCGTGCTGCAGGGCAAGCTGGTGCGACTCACGCTCGACGGCGCGGTGCCGCGCGACAACCCGTTCGTGGGTCGTATCGACGCGCGCCCGGAGATCTGGAGCTACGGGCATCGCAATGTGCAGTCGCTGGCGGT
Source organism: Lysobacter claricitrinus (assembly GCF_045866565.1). Lineage (NCBI taxonomy): Bacteria > Pseudomonadati > Pseudomonadota > Gammaproteobacteria > Lysobacterales > Lysobacteraceae > Lysobacter > Lysobacter claricitrinus. Next base: position 1,068,102 of record NZ_BAAFZV010000002.1, read on the forward strand.
CGATCCGCGCACGGGACGGCTGTGGGAAGCCGAACACGGCCCGCGAGGCGGCGACGAGATCAACCTGCCGCAAGCCGGCAAGAACTACGGCTGGCCAATCGCGAGCCACGGCAAGGATTACGCGACGCCCTTCCCGTATCCGGAAACGAAAGGTACCGAGGTGCCCGGCATGGAATCGCCGTACCACGTCTGGATGAAATCGCCCGGCCTGTCCGGCATGGCGTTCTACACCGGCCGTCCCGGCTCGGCGTGGAACGACAGCCTGCTGCTCGGCGCGCTCGCCGACCGCTGCCTGATCCGCCTGCAGCTCGACGGCGATCGCATCGTCAGCGAGCAACGGCTGCTCGAAGACCGCAAGTTGCGCATTCGCGACGTGCGCGTTGCCGGCGACGGCGCGATCTACGTGCTCACCGACGAGGACGACGGCGAACTGCTGCGCATCGATCCACCGCGCTGACGCGCGGCGCCGCCACAGCGCGCCAACCCTGTCAACGTCGACGCCCCACCCGCACGCGGCCACAATCGCCGGCCCAACCGGATGTCGACGCACGCCATGCAGGACCGTAGCACCGCCCAGCACATCGCCCGCCGCATTGCAGAGGAAATCGGCGCGCAGGCCCGACAGGTGGAAGCGGCGGTCGCGCTGCTCGACGAGGGCGCCACCGTTCCGTTCATCGCGCGCTACCGCAAGGAAGTGACCGAAGGGCTCGACGACATCCAGCTGCGCGAGCTCGAAACACGCCTCGCCTACCTGCGCGACCTCGAAGACCGCCGCGTGCAGGTGATCGCCAGCATCGACGAACAGGGCAAGCTCACCGACGAACTGCGCGCCGACCTGCTCGCGGCCGACACCAAGGCGCGCCTCGAGGATCTCTACCTTCCCTACAAGACCAAGCGGCGCACGCGTGCGCAGATCGCGCGCGAAGCCGGGCTGGAACCGCTGGCCGACACGCTGCTCGCCGACCCCACGCAGTCGCCGGACGCCGTCGCCGCGACGTACGTCGATGCCGACAAGGGCGTCGCCGATGCCAAAGCGGCGCTCGATGGTGCGCGCGCAATCCTGATGGAGCGCTGGGGCGAGGACGCCGCGCTGGTCGGCGAACTTCGCGAGTGGCTGTCGCAGGTCGGCGTCGTTCGTTCGAAGGTGATCGAAGGCAAGGAGAACGACGGCGCGAAATACCGCGACTACTTCGACCACGCCGAGCCCGTTTCGAAGATCCCGTCGCATCGCATGCTCGCGCTGCTGCGCGGGCGCCGCGAAGAGTTCCTGCAATTCGATCTCGATCCCGGCACGGACGCCGAAGCCGGCCACCTGCTCGCGACCGGCCGAGTCGCCAAGCATGTCGGCATCCGCAACGAGGGCCGCGCCGCCGATCAATGGTTGATGGACTGCGCGCGCCTGACGTGGAAAGCCAAGCTGCACCTGCACCTGATGCTCGACCTCACCGCGCAGGCGCGCGAACGCGCTGAGGCGGAAGCGATCAACGTGTTCGGCGACAACCTCAAGGACCTGTTGCTGTCGGCGCCCGCAGGCGCGCGCACCGTGCTCGGACTCGATCCGGGACTGCGTACCGGCGTGAAGGTCGCGGTGGTGGACCGCACTGGCAAGCTCGTCGCCACGGACACGATTTATCCGCACGAACCGAAGCGCCAGTGGGACCAGTCGCTCGCGACGCTGGGCCGCCTGTGCAAACAGCACGGCGTCGAACTGATCGCGATCGGCAACGGCACGGCATCGCGCGAGACCGACAAGCTCGCGGCCGATCTCATCAGGCTCGCGCCGGAATTGAAGCTCACCAAGATCGTGGTGAGCGAAGCCGGTGCATCGGTGTATTCGGCGTCGGAAATCGCGTCGCGCGAATTTCCGGACGTGGACGTGTCGCTGCGTGGCGCGGTGTCGATCGCGCGTCGCCTGCAGGATCCGCTCGCCGAGCTCGTCAAGATCGAGCCGAAGGCGATCGGTGTCGGCCAGTACCAGCACGACGTCGACCAGTACAAACTCGCCCGCGCGCTGGATGCCAAGGTCGAGGACTGCGTGAACGCAGTCGGCGTGCATGTGAACACGGCATCGGCAGCGCTGCTCGCCCGCGTGTCCGGCCTGACGTCGACGGTCGCCGAGAACATCGTGCGCCACCGCGATTCGAACGGCCCGTTCAAGTCGCGCAAGGAGCTGCTGAAGGTGCCGCGCCTGGGCGACAAGACGTTCGAGCAGTGCGCGGGCTTCCTGCGCATCGCCGACGGCGACGAACCGCTCGACGCGAGCTCCGTGCATCCCGAGGCGTATCCGGTGGTCGAGCGCATCGTGTCGTCGACCGGCAAGCCGATCCGCGCCCTGCTCGGCGACGCCGCATTCGTGCGCGGGCTGCGCGCCGAGCAGTTCGTCGACGACCGTTTCGGCGTGCCGACGGTGCGCGACATCCTCAAGGAACTCGAAAAGCCCGGCCGCGACCCGCGCCCGGAGTTCAAGGCCGCGCGCTTCGCCGACGGCGTCGAGGACCTCAAGGACCTGAAGCCGGGGATGGTGCTGGAAGGCGTCGTCACGAATGTCGCGGCGTTCGGCGCGTTCGTCGATATCGGCGTGCACCAGGATGGACTCGTGCACATCTCCGCGCTCTCGAACACGTACGTGAAGGACCCGCGCGACGTGGTGAAAGTCGGCGATATCGTGAAGGTTCGCGTGCAGGAGGTCGACGTCGCGCGCAAGCGCATTGCGCTGACGTGCCGGCTCGACGATGCGGCGCCGCGTGCGCCGCGGAATGACCGGGATTCCGGGCGTCCGCCTCAGGGTGCTGCGCGACCGTCGCAGGACCGTGGGCGTGGGCCGGCCGCGAAGCCGGTGCAGGGAAAGCCACAGGGGCTGGTGGTCAATAGTGCGTTGGCGGATGCGTTTGCGAAGGCCAAGGGGAAGTAGTTTCCGGAGCTTTGTCGCGGGTTGAATCATCGTTGAAGCAGCGTCAACGGCGTGGACCGCCGCTGGGTGGGCGATGCACGCGACCTCATCAATATCCGATCAGCTCTCGAAAGCGCGACGCGCACATCAGAACAACCCGCGCTGCACCTGCTCCACCGAGTAAACCAACCTTCCCTCCTCGATCCGCGCCGCCGCCGTGTACGGATGCTCCTGAACGCGGCCACCCGGCTGCAGGTGCAGCACCGTCCACCCGCGCGATTTGAAATCGTCCGAGATCAGCGAGCGGTGGCACTGCCACCAGACGGCTTCCGCACACATCACCGCCGTACGCTTCGATGCCGCGAGCTCCGCGAGCCGCCCGCGCGCGCGCTCGTACTCGGGCGTCGCCATGTAATCGGCGTAGCCGCGAAACGCGTCGTTCCGCCACGCGGTGTTCGGCGAGTCCCTGCGCGGCGTGCGTCGGCCGCCGAGGTCCGGGAACGCGGTGTAGTCGATACCGGCCGCCGGCAGCGCGGCCGCCATCGCATCGCCCCCGAACTGCGGATGCCGCCGCGAGCCGGCAAAGCGACGCACGTCCGCGATCGCCTCGATACCTGCGCTGCGCAGGATCGCGACGAACGCGTCCCACGGATGCGTCGAATGCCCGACCGTCCAGAGCGTGCGGGAACTTTGCATCCGTACAGGTTGGCGGGCCCGCGGTGAAACAGCGTTGACGGCCGGCCGCCTACGCTGAGCGACCGACGGAGAGATTTCATGGCCGAACAGAGCACCGGCATCGCGCGCACCGCCCAGATCGTCAAGTTCCTGCTGAAGTACCGCAGCGCCGGGATCTTCACCGGTCTTGACCAGGACGCCGCGCTCCAGGACCTCGCGGCCGGCGACGACGCACAGCCGACCGAACCGGGCAAGCCGGAGCAGTTCGTCGACGATCTCGAAGCGCTGGGGCCGACGTTCATCAAGCTCGGCCAGGCGCTGTCCACGCGCCCGGACATGGTGCCGCCCGACTACCTCGCGGCGCTGGAGCGCATGCAGGACAACGTGGACCCGCTGCCCGCAAGCGTCGTGCACGAGGTCATCGAGGAAGAACTCGGCGTGCGCCCGAACAAGCTTTTCGTCGAATTCGACGACAAGCCGCTCGGCAGTGCGTCGCTCGCGCAGGTGCACCGCGCGGTGCTGCGCGACGGGCGCGAAGTCGCGGTGAAGGTGCAGCGCCCCGACGCCATCGCGAACATCCGCAACGATCTCGATGCGCTGCGCTCGATCGCCACCAAGATCGATCGCGGCACCGACGTCGGCCGGCGCATGAAGTTCGCCGACTGGGTCAACGAGTTCGGCCGCGCGTTGCTGGCCGAGCTCGACTACCGCGTCGAAGCCGGGAACCTGCAGCGTTTCGGCGAGCGCCTCGAGCCGTACCCGCAACTCGTCGTGCCGCGTCCGGTATGGAGCGTATGTGGCAAGCGCGTCCTGACGATGGACCTGATCCGCGGCAAGAAAGTGACCGACATCAGCGGCCTGCGCCGCACCGAGCAACCGCTCGGCGATCTCGCCGGCGCACTGCTGCGTGCGTATCTCGACCAGGCGTTCGTGCACGGCGAGATCCACGCCGATCCGCATCCCGGCAACCTGCTGCTGCTGGACGACGGACGCCTGGCGATCTTCGATCTCGGCATGATCGCGCACGTTCCGCCGCGTCGTCGGGACCGCCTGCTGAAGCTGCTGTTCGCCTCGGTGGACGGACGTGGCGAGGACGTGGCCATTGAAGGCATCTCGATCTCCACGCGCCTCGAGGATTTCGACGAAGAGCGCTACATGCGCGAGGTCGGCCAGCTCGTCGCGTCGTACGCGGCGCGTTCGGGCGGCGGCACGGTGTCGGAAGGGCGGCTCGTGCTCGACATGACCCGGATCGCGACGGCATGCGGGCTGCGGACGCCGCCGGAGCTGAGCCTGCTGGGCAAGACGCTGCTCAACCTCGAATCGATCTGCGACGCCCTCGATCCGGAGTTCGACGCGAAGGACGTCGTGCGCGGCCATCTCGAAAACGTCATGCGCCAGCGCCTGCGCAAGTCGCTGTCGCCCGCGGGCCTTGCCGGCGAGCTCATCGAGGTTGAAGGGCTGGTGCGCGAAGCGCCGCGCAAGCTCAACAACCTGCTGACGCTGCTGTCGGACAACCGCCTGCAGGTGCGGCTCGACGGGCTCGACGACTCCAAGCTCATGGAGAACATGCAGAAGATCGCCAACCGGATCACGGTCGGTTTGATCATCGCGGCACTGCTGGTGTCGTCGGCGCTGATGATGCGCGTCGACAACGGCTCGCGGCTGTTCGGCTATCCGGCGATCGCGATCATCCTGTTCCTGATCGCGGCGTTTCTCGGCCTTTTCGTGGTGGTCAGCGTATTGCTTACCGACCACCGCGCCCGTCCGAAAGAGGAGCGCGGCCTTCACTGAACAGGCAGGCTGAACCAGCCTGAATCCGGCCGCTTGCACGCAGAATTCACTGGCCTAACCTAGGCGGAAAGCTTCACCGGGAATCCACCTCCCTGAAGCGTCTGTTCCAAGGGGTCAGTGAATGCGTACTTCCCTCGCCTTGGCTTCGGCCATCGCCTGCTGCCTGTTGCCGGCCCTGTCGCCGGCGGAGCCGAATCCGACCACGACCGCGCCTGTCCTGCAGTCGTCCGCACCGCTTGCGCCGATGAGCACGCCGGCTCCCGCCGCGCCGTCGATGTCTCTGGCGTCGCGTCTTGCCTCGCTCGCACCGGGTGCGAACCCGAAGGTCGTCGAGATGGCGCTCGAAGCGCGCGAGTGCGCAATGAGCACCGGCGAAGCCACCGGCGCCGGCGAGAAGCTCGCGGTCATCGACTACTCGATGCCGTCGTCGCAAAAGCGCCTTTGGGTGTTCGACCTGCACAACCCGCGCGTGTTGTTCAACGAGTACGTCGCGCACGGCGCCGGCAGCGGCGAGAACTATGCGCGTTCGTTCTCGAACCTCGACGGCACGCACCAGACCAGCCTCGGCCTGTTCCGCACCGCGGAAACGTACGAAGGCCACAACGGCTATTCGCTGCGCATGGACGGGCTCGACCGCGGCTTCAACGACAATGCCCGCGCCCGCGCCATCGTGATGCACGGCGCGTGGTACGTGGATCCGTCGATGGTGCAGAAGGTCGGCCGGCTCGGCCGCTCGCAGGGTTGCCCCGCGGTGCGTGCGCAGGTTGCGCACGAGATCATCGACACGCTCAAGGGCGGCCAGTTCGTCTTCTCGTACTACCCGGACAGCAAGTGGCTGCACGAATCGCGCTACCTCGCCTGCCCGAACCGCCCCACGCGCACGATCGTCGCCACGCGCTGATCGCGCCGACCTGAAAACACGACGGCCGGATCCTCACGGGTCCGGCCGTTATCGTGTGCGGGCCATGACTTCGCCCGAAACGCCGTCCCCGCACCCCATCCTCGCCGCGCTGTCCGCGATCGAGGACGCCGTCGACGGCGCGCGACGCCGCGTCGCACCGCGCGTACCTGCCTACATCGCCGCCTACCGCGGTTTCGGCGACGCAGCGGGCCTTGACCTCTGCGGCCGCGTGCTCGCAGACGCGCCGGAAGGCGGGCCGACCGGGAACGACTCCCGCTGGCGCAACCTGCAGCATTCGATCGGCCGCTTCCTCACCGCCGAAGTGGCGCGCGCGCCGCTGCAGGTGCGTGTCGGCCCGCATGTCGTCGATGCGATCACCGACGACGAGGGCTACTACGCCGCCACCCTGCCCGCGCCGCCGGCGCCCGACGGCCTGTGGACACAGGCGAGCGTGAGCCTCGCCGATGGCCGGCTGGCGACGTCCCAGCCGGCGCTCTACGTGCATGACGATGTCGGCGTCGGTGTCATCTCCGACATCGACGACACCGTGCTCGACAGTTCCATCACCGACTGGACGACCGCCGCGCAGCTCACGTTCCTGCACAACGCGCGCACTCGCAAACCGCTGAAAGGCGCGGCGCTGCTGTACCAGGCGCTGCAGGCGGGCCTGGACGGTCGCGGCCGCCTGCCGCTGTTCTACGTGTCGAGCTCGCCTTGGAACCTGTACGACCTGCTCGACGAGTTCATGCGCCTCAACGCGCTGCCGGCCGGTCCGATGTTCCTGCGCGACCTGGGCCTGGACCCGACCAAGCTGCTGAAGTCGCCCGGCCACGGCCACAAGCTCGACCGCGTGCGCCAGCTCGTCACCCGCTTCCCGCGCCTGCGCTGGGTGTTGCTCGGCGATTCGGGCCAGGCCGACGCCGGGCTCTACGCCGACGCCGCGTCCGAATTCGGCGACCGCATCGCCGCGATCTACATCCGCGACGTCGACCCGGACCTCGATTCGCCACGCGACGTGGCGGTCGACGCGCACATCGGTCGCGTGGCCGGCACGCGCGTGCCGATGATCCGCGCACGCGACAGCCGCGCGATCGCCGAGCACGCCGCCTCGATCGGGCTGATACGTCCCGGGACGCTGGAGTCGATCGCCGCCGAGGTCGCCCGCGACGCCGCGCGGCCGACGCTGGTGGAAGCGGCGACCACGGCCGCGATCGAGGGAACGCAGGCGAAAGACGGCCCGGACCCGCCGGTCGGCTAAAATTCGCGGCCCCACTGCTGCCTGCCCGCCGATGTCCTCGCCTTTCGGCACCGAGACCGTGCTCGACGTCCGCCACTGGACGGACGCCTACTTCAGCTTCACCACCACGCGCGACGACGGCTTCCGTTTCGACAACGGCCAGTTCGTGATGATCGGGCTGGAGGTGGACGGGCGTCCGTTGATGCGCGCGTATTCGATCGCGAGCCCGAACTGGGAAGAGCAACTGGAGTTCTTCAGCATCAAGGTCGCGAACGGCCCGCTGACCTCGCGCCTGCAACACATCAAGCCCGGCGACACCGTGCTCATCGGCCGCAAGCCGACCGGCACGCTGCTGATCCACGACGTGCATCCGGGGCGCAACCTCTACCTGCTCGGCACCGGCACCGGATTCGCGCCGTGGCTGTCGATCATCAAGGATCCGGAAACGTACGAGCGCTTCGAGCGCGTGATCCTCTGCCACGGCGTGCGCGAAGCGAAGGACCTCGCCTACCGCGACTACATCGTGAATGAACTGCCGCGCCACGAATTCCTCGGCGAACAGATCGCGCAGAAGCTTCTGTACTGCCCCGCCGTGTCGCGCGAGCCGTTCGAGTTCAACGGCAACGACCATCGCGGCCGTCTGACCGACCTGATGGCGAGCGGCACGATGATGGAGCAGCTCGGCATCGAGCCGCTGGACGCGCAGCACGACCGCGCGATGATCTGCGGCAGCCCGCAGATGCTCGCGGACTTCCGCTCGCTGCTGGATTCACGCGGCTTCACCGCCGCGCCGCGCATCGGCACGCCGGGCCAATACGTGTTCGAGCGCGCGTTCGTCGAGAAGTAGTCAGACGATGCGGATCGCCGGGCGACGCGCCGGCGACGGGCCTTCGACCATCTGCAAGGCCAGATCGCCCCGCGCAGCAGCGGCAGCGAGGTCGTTCGCGATCGCCGCGACGTCCGCGGATGCATCGATCCCGGCGACGCATGTCGCGCAATTGCGACCGCCCGCCTTCGACATGTAGAGCGCGAGGTCGGCCACGTGCATCGCGTGCTGCCAGTCGACGCCTTCGCGCAGCGGCGACATCACCGCGCCGACCGACACGGTCACCGTCACCGCCTGCCCGCCGATGTCGATCGGTTCGCCGGCCACGTGCTGCATCACGCGCTCGGCGAGATGCGGCAGGCTTTCGCCGCTGGCGTCGGGCAATACGAGCGCGAACTCCTCGCCACCCCAGCGCACCACGGCGTCGTTCTGCCGGACCAAGCCGCGCAGGCGGCGCGCGATCTCGACCAGCACGCGATCGCCCGCGGCATGGCCCCAGGTGTCGTTGACGCGTTTGAAGAAGTCGACGTCAAGCAGCATCAGGCCGACCGCCGCATCGCCGCGGCGCTGCATCTCGGCCTCGCACCAGCGACGGTTGGCGACGCCGGTCAGCGGGTCGACCATCGTCTGTTCGGCCAGCACCGCGATGTCGCCCGACAATTTGCGATTGTCGTTTCGCGCGCGCGACAGGTAACGCACCAGCGCCGCCAGCGCGAGCAGCGACAACACCGCGACGGTCGTCCACAGGCGCTGCTGCCAGCGGCGTGCATCCATCTCGGCCGATTGCGCGCGATTGGCGATCGACAGGCGATCGATTTCGCGCCCGCGTCGCTCGGCTGCGTACTTCTCCTGCAACTCCAGCACCGCTTTCTCGCGTTCCTGCTTGACCATTTCCTGGTTGAGCTGGAGCTGCGCGCGCATCGTCGCGACGGCCTCGTGCAGGCGACCCGCTTTTTCGTACGCCGTCACCAGCTCGTCGAGGATCGGCATCAGGTAGGTGCGCGCACCGATGCGTTCGGCCAGCGTTTTCGCGTCGCGCAGCTCGCGGATGCCTTCGTCGAAGCGGCCGAGCCGCACCATCGCGATGCCGCGATTGGCGCCCGCGACGGCCACGCCATTGTCGTCGTGCTGCGATGCCGACAGCGCACGCGCGCGTTCGGCGACCGTCAACGCCTTGGCCGGCTCGTTCGACTGCAGGTAGTAATCCGAAAGGTTGCCCAGGCTGATCGCGACGAGTTCGCGCATCGATGGGTCGTCGCCCGCGAGTCGCAGCACGTCGAGCAGCGCCTGGCGTTGCAGCTCGCCCTCGCCGCGCATGCTGTAGGTGTAGGCCTGCTGCGCGCGGATGTACGGCTGCATGTAGGCGAAGCCGATTCGGTCCGCCAACCGGAAGGTTTCGCGGCCCAGCGCTTCGGCACGCGCGAAGTCACCGAGATCGGCGTTCATGCCGATCATCGGGCTCATCGCGCGCACTTCGTCGGCCGGCCAGCCGTGGCGGGCGGCGAGCGTGCGCGCCTGCACGGCATCCGTAATGCCGGACGCCATCTCGGTGCGCAGGTCGCTCAGGCGCGCGCGGGTCAGCAGGAATTCCAGCCGCATCGGATCGCCGGCGACGAGCGACAAGCGATCGGCGCCGGTGATGATCCCCTGCGCTTCCGCGGTATTGCCGACGCCGATCGCACGCTGCGCACGCGACAGCCGCGCGGCGAGGTCACATGGTTGGCAATGCTCGTGCGCCGCCATGGCGTCGATGCGCGCCAGGAGCGGGTCGGCGCGATCGAACGCGTCGCGCTGGCGCTCCAGCCCTTCCACCGCGATGAGGTAGGTCGCGCGCGCGGGCATCGGCGCATCGGCGTTCGGGCGATCGTCGGCCGCATACAGGCGCTGGAGCACGTTCTGCGGACGCACGAATCCATGGACGTGCACGTCCTGCAGGATCGCGTCGACGGTTTCCGCGCGGGCTACGGCGGACACCAGCAGGAGCGCGAGTGCGAGTCGGATCCGGGTCATCGCCGCGGTATCGGCCGCTTGCCTGCCACGCTTGAGGCGCGGGCCGCGGGCTTCCTGAGCGAGTCAGGAATGCGGTGGACTGCTGCCGGGCTACGCGTGCGTGGCGTCGCCGGACGCGGACGCGAACGACCGTGTCGTCGCCGGGCCGAGCACCGATTCCAGTCGCACATCGCCCCGCGCGGCCGCAGCGGCGAGATCGCGCTGCAGCAACGCCATGTCCGCGTCGGCCGCGACGTCGACCACCAGCGTCGCGCGATTGCGCCCCGACGATTTCGACATGTAGAGCGCAAGGTCCGCGACGTGCATCGCGTGCTGCCAGTCGACGCCCACCTGCAGCGGGAATGGCGCGCCGCCGATCGACACCGTGATGTCCACGCGGTGGCCATCGATGTCGACGGGCACCGCACCGATCGCGGTGAGCGCGCGTGCGGCGAATGCCTGCACACCCTCCGCGGTGGTGCCCGGCAGAAGCAGCGCGAATTCCTCGCCGCCCCAACGGACCACGGTGTCCTGCTGGCGAACCAGCGCCTGCAGTCGGGACGCGATCTCCACCAGCACGCGATCGCCCGCGGCATGGCCCCAGGCATCGTTGACCTTCTTGAAGAAGTCGACGTCGACCAGCAGCAGGCCGAGCGGCAATGCTTCGCCGTTGCGTCCGGCATGGCGTTCCATCAGCAACTGGCACTGGCGGCGGTTGGCCACGCCGGTGAGTGCGTCGTGCATCGACTGCTCCGACAGCACCGCGACGTCGCCGGACAGGCGCCGGTTGTCGGTGCGGACGCGCTTCATCCACTGCACCAGCGGCACTGCCGCCAACGCCAGCGCGAGTGCGAGCGCCGCCCACAGGCGTTGCTGCCACGTGCGCGCCGAGAGTTCGGCCTGCTTGATGCGATTGGCCGCGACCAGGCGATCGATGTCGCGCTGGCGCGCCTGCGCGTCGTAGCGTTCCTGCATCTCCAGGAGCGTCTTGTCGCGTTCCTGTCGGGTCAGCTCCTGCTGCAGCGACGCGACTTTTTCGAGCGCGTCCAACGCCTCGCGATAGCGGCCGGCGAGCTTGTAGATGCCGACCAGCTCGCCGGTGATGCCGATGACGTCGCCCTGCGCACGCATGCTTTCCGCGATGTCGACCGCGTCCTCCACCAGCCGCAGGCCGCCGTCGACGTCGCCGAGGTGCGCTGTCGCGACGCCTGCGTTGGTCAGCGCATAGGACAGGCTGCGGCGGTCGCCGCTCGCTCGCGCGAGGCGCTCGGCCTGCCGCGCGTAATCCAACGCACGCGCGTAGTCGTGTTCGGTGAGCCAATGGTCGGCAAGGTTGGACAGGCTGACGGCTTCGAACTCCTCCATGCCGCGCTGCCCGCGCGACAGCTGCAGGGCTTCGTCTAGCGCCTCGGCCTGCAGCGCGGGCTTGCCGTCGCGACCCAGCGCGTTGGCCTCGTTGAGCCGCAGCGAGGCCATCGCATACGTGAACCCGACGCGCTTCGCGTCCGCATAGGCGCGGCGCGCGATCGCCTCCGCGCGGCCGTAGTCGGCAAGTGCCGTGGTCATCGACACCAGCAACGCCTGCGCGCGCAGGCGGCTTGCTTCGTCCCCCTCCTGCTCCGAGATATCGGACGATTTCAGCGCCGAGGCGATGCCCGCCGCGAAATTCCCGCGGATGTTGTAGAGCCGCGCGCGCGAGTAGTAGACGTGCTGCGCGACGCCGCGCGGCGCGGCGGACAGCGCCGCCTCGGCGTCCTGCAGGAACCGCTCGGCGTCATCCGGTTCGCGTCGGGTCAAGGCGTCCTGTGCGCGCGCCACAGAGGCTTCGAGCGCGCATGCGCGGCAATGCTCGTCGGTCGCCATCGCGTCGAGCGCGGCGAGCGCGCGCTTGGCAGACGACACCATCGCATCCTGGGTGGACGTGACAGCGAGGTACGCGATCGCGGCGTGGTACCGCTCACGTGACGCGATGGGCGACGACGGCCCGGGACGATCGCTCGCGGCCTGCAGGCGGTCGATCGCCTGCGCCGCGGAACGGAAGCCGTGCAGGCGCTGGTCGCGCAGCACAACGTCGACGCGCTCGCCCGCGGCGGCAGTGCCGACCACCAGCAGGAGAAGGAATGCGAGTCGACGCGCTTTCATGGACCGTCTAACGGCCGCGACGCACCCAAGTTGAACCCGGCGGCCGTACCGTTCAGGCAGCGATGGCCGCATCGCCGCGTAACGCCGCCCGGTAACGGCGGCTGCACGGCACGGACGCGCCGTCGTGCATGACGATGCGCGCGTCGCCGGACTCCAGCGGCTCGATGCGTTCGATGCGATCGAGGTTGACCATGTAGCTGCGGTGCACGCGGCGGAAGGTCGCGGGGTCGAGACGGTCCTCGATCTGCGCCATCGTGCTGCGCAGCGGATAGTCGCGACCGCGAACCCGCAGGTTCACGTAGTTGCCCGACGCCTGCAGCCATTCGATGTCCGCGGCCGGCACCAGGAATTCCTTGCCGAGCTTGCGAACGAGGAAGCGTTCGGGACGCGCGACCGTTTCCGCGGCAGGTGCGTCGTCCGGCGTGCCGAGCAGGCTGGCCTCGCCCTGCAGGCGGCGCAGGAACAGGCGATAGGCCTCGATGATCAGCACCATCGTGCCGAAGCCGCGCACGTCCTTCAGGTATTCGTAGCCGCTTTCCAGCAGCCAGTTGCCGAAGTCGTAGTGCCCGCCGAGCGCCGCGTAGCCGACCTTGCGCAGCGCGACCATCCCGGCCACGTGCAGCACCGACCAGGCGACGCTCGCCAGCAGGTACTCGCCCAGCCGGCGTCGCCAGTTGGCGAACTCGACCGGGCGCCAACGGGTGAACCAGACGATCGCCGGCACCAGCAGCAGCACCATCAGGTTGCTGCTGAGCTCCCAGATCACCGGCTCCCAGGCGCGCACGTCGACGTGCGCGCGGTGCAGGTCGAAGTCCGCGGTGATGCTGTTGGCGATCGCGTTGACCAGGAACATCCCGATCCAGAAGCCGTACTCGACCCACGGCCGCCAGGGTTGGAAACGGGCCCAGTCGGAGTCGGCGGCGGGTCGGCTGTCTTCGCTCATCCGCGCATTGTCACCGCTGGGCCCATCGCGGCGCGATGCGTCCGTCCCGGAGGTCCACCGTTCGTCCCCAGGACGCCCCGATGCGTCCCCACGGGCGTTACGACGCGCCGTCGCGTCGCCAGAGTCGGGCCCACTCCAACCGGACCGCCGACATGACGCGACGCCACCACATCGATGCCCTACGCGCCCTCGCCTTCGCCCTGCTGATCCTCTACCACTGGGGAATGCTCTACGTCGGCGGCGACGACTGGGGCTGGCACATCAAGAGCACCCACACCAGCGAGTGGCTGCAGCTACCAATGCTGCTGGTCAACCGCTGGCGGATGTCGCTGATCTTCGTGATCTCGGGCGTGTCGTCGGCTTACCTGCTGGGTCGCGGCGGCAGCCTGTCGTTCCTCGGCCAGCGCACCTGGCGGCTGCTGTTGCCGCTGGTGTTCGGCATGCTGGTGATCGTGCCGGTCCAGCCCTACGTGCAGGGCATCCAGACCGGTTTCGTGAAGCCCGGCTTCGTCGACTTCCTGCTGCGCTACTACGAGTTCAGGCCGTGGCCGGAGGGCGCGTTCGACGGCGACACCAATGGCATCACCTGGAACCACCTCTGGTACCTCGCCTACCTCTGGGCGTTCACCGTCGCGCTGGTGCTGGTGCGCCCGCTGCTCGACTCGCGCGCCGGTCTGCGCCTGCGCGACGCGCTGACGGGCCTGCGTGGCTGGGCGCTGCTGCTGATCCCCGCACTGCCGATCGCGATCGAGACCATCGGCCTGCAGGGCCACTTCGAGGACACCGGCGACCTGGTGCACGACGGCTATCGCGACGTCCTCTACTTCACGATGTTCCTCTACGGCTTCTGGCTGGCGCGCGCCGATGGCGTGTGGAATGAATTCGCGCGGTTGCGTCGTCGCTCGCTGATCAGCGCACTGCTGCTGTTCGAGCCCTACATGTGGCTGGGCCAGACGCTCCCGGAGGAGATGCCCGGCGCGCAGCAACTCATCTGGGCGATGCGCAGCGTCTACATCTGGCTGGCGATTTCCGCGGTGCTCGGCTGGTCGAAGGCGTGGCTCGACCGCCCGTTCCCATGGCTGGGTTGGGCGAACGAGGCCGTGTTCCCCTGGTACGTGCTGCACCAGAGCTTCATCGTGCTGATCGCGTACTGGCTGGTGCCGCTGCACCTGTCGGCGTGGATCGAAGCACCCGCGGTGCTTGTCGGGACGGTCGCGGGTTGCTGGATGGGCTTCGCGATCATCCGCCGCGTGCCCCCGCTGCGACCGCTGTTCGGCATGAAGTTGCGACCGCGCGTGCAGCACGCCGCGCCGGCGTTGCGTTCGATCGAACCCGCGAACGACGTCGCGTGAATCGCTGAAACGAACGGGCGCCCGGCCATCGACCGGGCGCCCGTTTTTTTGTTACTTCGACACCCGCACCGCGTCCGCGAACGGCGCGATGCCGAGCGCACGGTCTACATCCGCCGGCGAGTAGGCCGTCGCGCCCTTGATCACCAGCGCCACCTTGCGAACGTCCGAGATGTTGTTCATCGGATCGCCATCGAGCAGCACGAGGTCCGACGCCTTGCCCGGCGCGATCACGCCGCGATCGGTGGCGCGCGCCACCGTCGCGCCGTTGAGCGTCGCCACCTGCAGCACCTGCGCCGGTGTCAGGCCGGCCTGCACGTAGAGTTCGAGCTCGCGCTGCAGTGTGAAGCCCGGCATTTCGTCGGTTCCCGCCAGCAGCGGCACGCCCGCCTTGTACATGCGGCCAACGAACTCAACCATCTTCTTGTACGACTTGTCGAACTGCTGGTAGGTCGCGTCGTCCGGGATGTTCATCTCCGCCGCCATTCGGCCGCGCGTGATGTCCGGCGGCAGGTGGTCGGCAACCGGCGCGACGATGGGCGACATCGTGCCGTCACGCTGGTGGATGAACTCGAACGTCGCCAACGTGGGATCGCTCGCGATCTTCTTCGTCGCCATCAGGTGGATGAAGTCCTGCACCGGCTTGCTGTCGAAGTCGAGGTCCGCAACCTTGCGCGCCGGCAGGTAGAAGCGCTCGAGCGTGCGCGTATCGGTCTTGTCGTCGACCAGGAAGTTCAGCATCAACTGGTTGATGTGCTGAATCTCGTCGAAGCCGTCGTCGATGACGTCCTGCGCGCGCAGGAACGCCGGCACGTGGCCGCTCACGCGCATCCCCTTGCTGTGCGCGTAGGCGACGGTGTCCTTCAGCACGTCCTTCGGGAACGAGTTGTAGATCTTGATCTGCGGGTAGCCGTGGTCGTGGTACCAGTCGACCGCCTTCTTCGCTTCGTCGAGGTTCTTGATCACGAAGCCGTTGCGCGCCGACATCGGGCTCTCGCCTTCGATGAAGCCGGCCGGCGTGATGTGCGGCATCAGCAGCGTGCCGGCTTTTTCCTCGGCGATGATCTGCTGCAGCGTGTCGTTGTCGTTGCCCATGTCGCGCACGCTGGTGACGCCCGACGCGATGTTCAGCCCGCCGTCCCAGCGCGAGACATGCGCATGCATGTCCCACAGGCCGGGAATCATCACGCGGCCGCCGCCGTCGATCGTCTGGTCGGCCTTCGCGGCCTCGCCTGTCGGCGTCACCGAGACGATCTTGCCGTCGCGGATCAGCACGTCGCTCGCATTGCCGAGCGTGGCGTTGACGCTGTCGAACACGCGCACGTTGCGGATCAGCGTGCTGCCCGGAAGCGGTTGCGCGAGTTGCTTCTGCATGGTGACGAGCAGTTCGCCCTCGGCCTTCTTCTGGCGCTCCTCGAGCTGCTTGCCGACCGCTTCCCAGCCTTCCGGCACCATCTGCACGAAACCGGGCGCGATGAACGCGAACATCCCGGGCGTGGCGTCGTCGGTGAACCAGCCGAAGTTCGGCGTCAGGCCCTGGCCGGTGAGCGCGAGCAGTCGAACCGTCTTCGTCTGCTTGCCGTTGGACACCTGCTCGCGTGCGAGCTCGCGCATCGTCAGCGTCCCGCCCGGCACCAGCGGCAACTTGCCGTCCGCGCGTTTGGCGAGTGCCGCGACCGTCGCCGCGCCGGACTGCGGCGTCCCCGCGAGCGGCGCGTATTCGGCGGTGCCGCTGACATCGCGCGCACCGTGGTCGGCGGTGGTCTTCCACTCGGCGTGGTCGCCGGTGCGGGTGTAGGTCTCGTCGATCTTCGCGCCGAACGTGGAGCTGCCGGTCACGTGGAAACGGCTGAAGGTGCCGTCGGGTGCGAGCTGGTACTCCTCCTTCATCTCCGGCCCGCGGCCGTTGTCCTTGAACACGAACGACGTGCGCACCACGCCGTCGTCGCCGGTGGTGACGACCTGCTCGCCGGCCTTCTTGCCGTTGTCGACGAGCACCACCCAGCGTTGCGTCGTGGCGCTCCATGCGGGGACGGCGGGCAGCATGCACATCGCGATCAGAAGGCTTCGGGCCAGCGGCTTCATCGGGGAATCTCGCGTCGCGCCGTCGGTGGCGCCCACCGAGCCTAGCGCGACCGGCCGGCGCACAGGCGGGCCGATGGTCATGACGCGCCGCAAAAAAATGCCGCCCGGAGGCGGCATCTTTGGTTTCGATGGCGGCGACGCTCAGTGCTTGGGTTCGGACACGCCGCGCAGCAGTTCGGCGGTCTTGCGGTCGCGTCCGCTGAGCGCGATGTCGGCCTGCGCCACCACGCCGCACAGCCGGCCATCACCGTCGACCACCAGCAGGCGGCGGATCTGCCGCGACTCCATGAGCTCCGTCGCCTCGGTCAGGCCGCTCTCGATGGCGACGCTGGTGACCGGCGTGGTCATGCAGTCGCGCGCGACGCACTGCTGCGGATCGCGCCCTTCGGCCACCAGGCGCAGCGCGATGTCGCGGTCGGTGACCGTACCGACGGGACGACCGGCCGCGTCGATCACCGGCACCAGCCCGATGTCGTTGTCGAGCATCAGCCGGGCGACGTCGCGCACGGGCGTGTCGACCTGGCAGGTCGCGGGGTCGGCGGTCATGACGCTGCGGATGTCCATGGGTTTCCTCGGTGATGGGAATGCGGGAACGCTGCGGGAACGCGGGTCGGGTGTGCGTGAAAACCGGTGTGGCCCGGGCGATATGCCTTTCGTCATGGGCTCGTGAAGCGGCGGTCGGTTACGCTCCGCGTTCACCCTGTCGAGGCTCCTCCATGAAGCATCCTCTCGCCCTCGCGCTGGCGCTGGCCCTCGCGGCGACGACCGTCCCGGCGGTCTCGCACGCCGCCACCGCCAAGCCCGCAACGTCCAAGAAGACGACCAAGGCCGCCGTGAACCCGTTCTTCGCCATCAGCCCGCTGCCGCTGCACTACCCGCAGTTCGACAAGATCAAGGATACGGACTTCGCGCCGGCCTTCGACCGCGGCATGGCCGACCAGATCAAGGAAATCGACGCGATCGCCAACAACAAGGCCGCGCCGACCTTCGACAACACCATCGTCGCGATGGAAAAGACCGGCCAGGTGCTGCGTCGTGCGACCACCGTGTTCGGCAACCTCGTCGGCGCCGACACCAACCCGGCGCGCGACAAGCTCGATAGCACGTACTCGCCGAAGTTCGCGGCGCACTTCGACACCATCTATCTGAACCCGAAGCTCTTCGCGCGGGTCGAGACGCTCTACAACCAGCGCGAATCGCTCGGTCTGGACGCCGAGAGCAAGCGCCTGGTCGAGAAGTACTACCAGGACTTCGTGCGCGCCGGCGCCAAGCTCGACGACGCGCAGAAGGCGCGCCTGAAGGCGATCAACGGCGAGCTCGCCAAGCTCGGTACGCAGTTCAGCCAGAACGTGCTGGCCGAGCGCAACGACATGGCGATCGTCGTCGACAACAAGGCCGACCTCGCCGGCCTGTCGGATGAAGCGATCGGCGCCGCCGCCAAGGCCGGCAAGGATCACAAGCTCGACGGCAAGTACGTGATCGAGCTGCAGAACACCACGATCCAGCCGCCGCTCACCTTCCTCGACAACCGCGCGCTGCGCGAGAAGATCTACAAGGCGTCGATCGCGCGCGGCAGCCGCGGCGGCAAGTTCGACAACACCGGCATCGTGTCGCAGGTGACGAAGCTTCGCGCCGAACGCGCCGCGCTGCTCGGCTATCCGACCTACGCCGCGTACGCGCTGGAAGACCAGACCGCGAAGACGCCGGAAGCCGTCAACGCGATGCTCGCCAAGCTCGCACCTCCGGCGGTTGCCAACGCCAAGCGCGAAGCCGCAGACCTGCAGGCCATGATCGACGCCGAGCAGAAGTCCAAGGGCCAGCCGACGTTCAAGCTCGAGCCGTGGGACTGGGCCTACTACGCCGAGAAGGTGCGCCAGGCGAAGTACAACTTCGACGAGTCGCAGCTCAAGCCGTACCTCGAGCTCGACAACGTCCAGCAGAACGGCGTCTTCTACGCGGCCAACCAGCTCTACGGCCTGACCTTCAAGGAGCGCAAGGACCTCCCCGTCTACGAGCCCGACGTGCGCGTGTTCGACGTGTTCGACAAGGACGGCAAGCAGCTCGCGATCTTCATCTCCGACATGTACGCGCGCCCCAGCAAGAACGGCGGCGCGTGGATGAATTCGTACGTCGACCAGTCGGGCCTGACGGGCTACCTGCCCGTCGTCGCCAACCACCTCAATATCCCCAAGCCGCCGGCCGGCCAGCCGACGCTGATGTCGTGGGATGAAGTGACGACGATGTTCCATGAGTTCGGCCATGCGCTGCACGGCATGTTCTCGAACGTGAAGTACCCGTACTTCTCGGGCACCAGCGTGCCGCGCGATTTCGTCGAGTACCCGTCGCAGGTCAACGAGATGTGGGCCGACTGGCCGCAGATCCTGTCCAACTACGCCAAGCACTACCAGACCGGCGCGCCGATGCCGAAGGAACTGCTGGACAAGGTGCTCGCGAGCAGCAAGTTCAACCAGGGCTACATGACGACCGAATACCTCGGCGCCGCGATGCTCGACCAGAACTGGCACCAGCTGCCGGCCGACAAGATCCCGGCCGCATCGGGCGTGATGGATTTCGAAGCCAAGGCGCTGCACGCCGACGGCGTCGACTTCTACGCCGTGCCCCCGCGTTACCGCACGCCGTACTTCAGCCACATCATGGGCGGCTACGCAGCGGGCTACTACGCGTACATCTGGTCGGAAGTGCTCGATGCCGACAGCGTGGAGTGGTTCAAGCAGAACGGTGGCCTGAGTCGCAAGAACGGCGACCACTTCCGCGACACGCTGCTCTCCCACGGCGGGTCCGAAGACGCGATGGTGCTGTTCCGCAACTACACCGGTCGCGATCCGTGGATCGAGCCGCTGCTGAAGCGTCGCGGCCTCGATTCGTCGGCCGACGACAGCAAGGCGCCAGCGGACGCCAAGCCCGCGACGCCGGCCAAGAAATAACGGCCCGCGATGTAGACACGAACCGCCCGGAGAAATCCGGGCGGTTTCTTTTTGGGCGCGAGAAGCGCGTCGACGCGACCACGCGAACCCGAGTCATGTCGCGTGAACGGTCGCCATCGAGCCGCCCGTCATTCACCCGACGCCACCGCGCGCTTGTGCACGCTCCACGGTTTCATCCGGAGGTCCGCCATGACGTCGCAGCAGTCCGATCACCATCCCCGCCGACAACTGGCGCGCACCGCGCTCGCCCTCGCCGTGACGTTGTGGACCGCAACGGCGTGCCATCCGGCCACGCCTCCGGTCGAGTCGTCGACCGCCGCCAATACGGCGAAGGCGAACGATGCGAGCAGTACTCCAGCGAGCGCGGCGCCATCCACCGATGACGCCACTCCGCCGGCGACATCGACGCCTGGCGAAACGCCGACACCGCCGCCATCGAACGGCGGAGACGCATCGCTGCCCGAACCGACGACGCCACCCGACGTCGCGAGCCCGCAGGCGGCCGCGACGGTGGTCGAAACGTATTTCGCGCTGATCGATGAAAAGCGCACTCAGGAAGCCGATGCATTGTGGAGCGATGCCGCGCGCGCTGCGGCGTTCCGCGACGCACTCGACAAACTGGGCAAGCCGCACATGCAGGTGTTCGCCCCGGGCGGCATCGAAGGCGCTGCGGGATCGATGTACATCACCGTGCCGGTCGAATTCGGCGCGACCGACCAGGGCGCGAACTCGCGTCCGCGCAAGGGCGAGGTCACGCTGCGTCGCGTCAATGACGTGCCGGGCTCCACGGAAGCGCAGCGCCACTGGCACATCGACCACATCGACGTCGCGATGACGCCGAAGTAAGGCGCGGGCGGGTACTTCCCGCTGTCCTGTGGATCGTCCGCTGCCCCTTCAATCGGGGCGGCGGCCGTCTCGACGCCTGGCCCACCCAACCGCCCAGTGCCACCGTCGGCACAGTTCCGTCCTGCAACGGCAGGCATGGCTGCCACTCACCCTGTGTCCTTTGGTAACGTCGCGCTCGTCGCAGCACCGGGGGGCCGCTGGTGACAATCGCACTCGTCTACTTGGAACAACCGCGCCGTCCTCGGTTCGCAGTGCGGCCCGGTCGTGGACGGAAGTACGCCGTCACCATTTAGCCCCACGCCATCGGGTCGCCCGTTATGGACATCCGCCTGCGCCCTTCAAACCTCGGAGATCCCATGCGTAGTCCACTGATCATCGTCGCCTTGCTTGCTTCGCTTGCCCTGCCTTTCGCCGCCGCTGCGCAGGACGCGGATGCGCTTCGGGACATGTTGAGCAGCGATGACTCGCCGCGTGCCGACATGGGCGAGATGGACAACGGTTGGCTGCTGTCGCGCAACGCGGGCGTCTGCAGCATGTACAGCTTCAATGACCCGCTGGTGCTTCAGGTCGATCCTGCCCATCCCGAGAACACGGGCATGCGCTTCCAGGTGATCGACGGCAAGATCCCGGAAAAGGACGGCACGCCCCTGCCGGTGATGCTCGTCCTTCGCGAATCCGAGGCCGCGCAATTCGGCGGCTATCCGGCGACGGCCGTGGTGTCGCAGGCGACGGTGGGGGCATACGTCCTCCAGATTTCGATGAAGGAGCTGGTGGAGAAGTTCCCCAACGGCTTCCAGGCCATGCTGATGGACGAGACCGGCGCGAAGAAGCTCGTGCAGAGCGACACGCTCGGCAGTCGCAAGCATCTGGCGGCGCTGGCGAAGTGCGCAGACGGCTGAGGGGCGCGTCGATCGGGGCGATCAAGCCTCGGCGCTGAAACGAAAACGGGGCCCGAAGGCCCCGTTTTTTATCGCACGACGTCGAACGAATCAGTGGCGATCGTTCGCCGTCGCATCGCGCGCCGCGCGGAACTCCGAATCCTGGCTCCAGTTCGGCCAGCGGTCCGAGTTCGCGAGATCGCGGCCCAGCGTGTAGAGCATCTGCAGGTCGCGCGCCATGCCGGCGAACGTCCAGCTGGCTTCCCACTGGTCCGCCGGCTGGTGATAGCGCTCGGCCGTGTACTTCGCCTGCTCCGCTTCCGCAGCCGCGACGCCACCCTGCACCCAGTCGTTGCCGGAACCGTACGAGATCGCCGGCACGCCGCGCTTGGCGAACGGGAAGTGATCGGAGCGGAAGAAGTGACCGGCTTCCGGATGCGGGTCGGCGCTGTAGCTGAGGCCCCACTTCTCCGCGGTGGCGGTGAGTTCGTCCAGCAGGTCGACCTTCGCGCTGCCGGACGTCGTGAAGTTCTTCGACAGCCCGTTCGGATCCAGCGCGTCCATGTTGATCACGCCGACCGTCTTGCCCAGCGGATACAGCGGCTTCGACGCGTAGTACTCGGAACCGAGCAGCCCCTTTTCTTCCGCGGTCACGGCGAGGAACACGACCGAACGATCGGTGCGCGGCGCCTTCGCGAACGCGCGACCGAGTTCGAGCAGCGACGCGATGCCGGTCGCGTTGTCCACCGCGCCGTTGTAGATGCGATCGCCCTTGGCATCGGGCTGGCCAACGCCAAGATGATCCCAGTGACCGCTGTAGATGACCGTTTCGTCCGGACGCTTCTTGCCCGGCAGGCGCCCGACCACGTTCTGCGAGGTAATCACCTGGCTGTCGACCGCGTACTTCGCGGTGAACGTCGAACCGTTGAGCACGACGGGCTTGAAGTCGCGCGTCTGCGCCTGCTTCTTCAGCGCATCGAAATCGAGGCCTGAACGCTTGAACAGGTCGGCCGCGGTGTCGCGCTGGATCCACGCTTCCAGCGCGGGATGCGATGCCTTCGGATCGTCGCGGACCACGTCGAACATCGTGTTCGTGTTCGAGTTCTTGACGGTGTTCCAGCCGTACGACGCCGGGTCCGTCTCGTGCACGATCAGCAGGCCGGCAAGGCCCTGACGCGCCGCTTCTTCGTACTTGTAGGTCCAACGACCGTAGTAGGTCATCGCCTTGCCGCCGAAGTCGCCCTGCCCGGTTTCGAAGTCCGGGTCGTTGATCAGGACGATGCCGATCTTGCCCTTGAGGTCGACGCCCTTGAAGTCGTCCCAGTTGCGCTCCGGCGCTTTCACGCCGTAGCCGAGGAACACGAGCGGCGCGTTGTCGATCGACACCGACTTCGAACCGTCGAGCGCGGCGCGCACGGCGATCTGTTCGCCCTGCGTCAGCGCCTGCGATTTGCCGCCAACATTGAGCGACAACTGCGGCGCGCCGGTGATGCTCGCGCGCAGCAGCGGCACCGGCTGCGTCCATGCGCGCTTGCCGCCCTTCATCTCGCCGCCGGGCTGAAGGCCCATCGCCTTCATCTGCGACACGATGTAGTTGACGGTCTTGGTCTCGCCCGCCGTCGCGGGGCCTCGGCCCTCGAACGCGTCGGACGACAGCGTGCGAACGATCGACGACAGGCGCTGCGCGCTGATGTCCGGACCCTTCGCCGCGTAGGCCGGCTGCAGTGCAAGACCGATCGAAACAGTAAGAAGCGAAACCGCGAGCAACCTGGACAAGACGAACCTCTTCGTGCGGATGGCAACCGATCGATGGTAGCAAGCGGCCGCGGCGCAACATCGCGCAACGGCCGTTGGAAACGTGAGCGACGACGCGCTTTGCGACGTCGCCGCGTCACTGCAGGTCAATGCACCGGGCGCGGCGACGGCGGTGGCAGGGCTTCACCCGATTCGAGCGGAAGCCCGCTGCGCAGTCGATCGGCATCGGAGGCGATTGGCACGGCACGACGCGGCGCGGGCGCCCGGTCCTGCATCGGAAGGGAAACGGACATGGCGGGGGCTCCATCCGGTGGGGGCCGCGCAGTCTGCACTCCGGGGGTCTCAGCGGCAGCGACGACCACGGCCGCTATCCTGAACGCGCCACGATAAGCGGCCGTATGGATAGCGCATGGACCTCGCTCTCTTCGATTTCGACGGCACCATCACCACCCGGGAGACCCATGCCCCGTTCATGCACGCGGCGGTGCCGCGATGGCGTCTGGCGCTGGGCTATCCGCCGCTCGCGCCGATCATCCTGGCGTACCGGCGCGGACTGGTCTCCGGCGACGCGGCGCGGTCGGCGATAGCGCGCATCGCGTTCGCTGGAATGAGCGCGGCCGCGTACGACGCCGCCGGCGAAGTATTCGCGCGCGACCAAGTGCCGGCGTTGCTCCGCCCCGATGCCATGGCGCGCATCGACCACCATCGTCGTCGCGGCGACACAGTGGTCGTGGTGTCCGGCAACTTCGACGCACTGCTCAAGCCGTGGGCGGCGACGCACGGGTTGCCGGTGTTGTGCTCGTCACTCGAACGACGCAACGGCCGGCTGACCGGTCGCTATGACGGCGCGCAATGCGTAAAAGACGGAAAGGCTCGCCGCGTGCGGGCGGCATTCGATCTTTCTGCGTTCGAACGGATCCACGCCTATGGCGACACGGTCGAAGACGAAGCGATGCTGACAATGGCGCACCACGCGCATTACCGCGAGATGCCGGTCGAAACACGCGCTCCGCAGGCCGCGTAACGACGTTGCATCGAAGGCCGACATCACGCGCGACATGCGTGCGGCGGCACATCTCATTCCGCTATCGGCGCGTCGCCGGCTTGGCGCGCTTCGCCGCGGTCTTCGTAGCCTTCTTCGCGCTGCTGGACGTCGATGTTTTGGCCCGCGCCGGCGCCGACTTCTTCGCCGCGGCCTTGATCGGCTGCACATCGACGCCGGTCTTGCGCACCACAGCCTTACTCGCCGCCTTGCGCGCCGGTTCCGTCGTTGGTGCATCCGCCTTCCTGGCGACGCCAGTCGCACGACCCGCACGCTTGGACGTCGCCTTCTTCATCGATCGACCCGCGGCATCCAGCAGTACCCACGTTGGTGCGTGGTCGCTCGCGCCCGGCTGGCCGCGCACCCATCGATCGACGTTCGCATCCTTCAGCATCGGTGCGAGGTCGGGGCTCAGCAGCAAGTGGTCGATGCGCAGGCCTGCGTCGCGTTCCCAATGCTTACGGAAGTAATCCCAGAACGTGTAGATCTTCTCGTCGCCGTGGATCGCTCGGATCGCATCGGTCCAGCCTTGCTCCAGCAGGTCGAACCATGCCTGGCGACTTTCGGGCTGCAGCAGCGCATCGGTGCGCCATGACTTCGCGTTGTAGATGTCGAGCTCGTCGGTCGGCACCACGTTGAAGTCGCCGCACATCACCGTCGGCCGCCCGCTCCGCAGCAGCGCCAACGCGCGGCGTTGCAACTCCGCGAACCACGCGAGCTTGTAATCGAACTTCGGGCCCGGCCATGGATTGCCGTTCGGCAGATAGAGACAGGCGACGCGCAACCCATGCACGTCGGCCTCGAGGTAGCGGCTCTGCGTGCCGTCGGGGTCATCGGGCAGCCCGCGTTGCCGCTCTTCGGGCTGCGCGCCGCGCGCGAGGATCGCCACGCCGTTCCATGATTTCTGGCCGTGCCAGATCGCGCCGTAGCCGATTTTTTCGAGATCGCGCTGCGGAAACGCCTCGTGCGGCGCCTTCAACTCCTGCAGGCACGCGATGTCGGGCTTTTCGCGTTCCAGCCACTCGAGCAGTGCGGCGTGGCGCGCGCGAACGCCGTTGATGTTGAACGTCGCGATCTTCAACCGGGCCATGCGGCGATGCTAGGCAGCGCGCGTGCACGACCGGTGACGTCAGGCGAGCAGCCGGCGCATCAGTTCGAAGTACAGGTCCGGCAGCCGTTCGAGATCGGCGACGGCGACATGCTCGTCCACCTTGTGGATGCTCGCATTGACCGGCCCGATCTCCACGCAGTGCGCGCCAAGCGGCGCGATGAAGCGCGCGTCCGACGTACCGCCGCCGGTGCTTTCCTCCGGCTCGGCGCCGACGAATGCGCCCAGCACCTCACGACATACGCGCCGCAGCGCACCGTCCGGCGTGTAGAACGGTTCGCCGCTGCGATGCCAGTCGATCGTGTAATCGCTGCAGTGGCGCGCAATGACCGCGTCGCATTCGGATTCGAGCTTCACCGCGCTCCAGTTCGGGTTGTAGCGCAGGTTGAACAACACCTGCAGCTCGCCGGGAATCACGTTGTTCGCGCCCGTGCCGGCGACGATGTTGCTGATCTGCAGGCTGGTCGGCGGGAAGGTTTCGTAACCGTCGTCCCAGCGTCGTCCAGCAAGTGCGGCCAAGGCCGGCATCGCTTCGTGCACCGGGTTGCGTGCCTTTTCCGGATACGCGACATGGCCCTGGATGCCGCGTACGGTCAGCGTGGCCGACAGGCTGCCGCGGCGGCCGACGCGCAGCAGGTCGCCGAGCACGGTCTTCGACGACGGCTCGCCGGTGATGCACCAGTCGATGCGTTCGCCGCGCTCGCGGAACGCATCGGCGACCTTGCGTACGCCATCGAGCGCGACGCCCTCTTCGTCCGACGTCAACAGCAACGCGACGCGGCCCCGATGCCCCGCATGCTCGCGCGCGAACCGTTCGAGCGCGACGACGAACGCGGCGACGCTGCCTTTCATGTCGGCCGCGCCGCGCCCGTAAAGCTTGCCGTCGCGGATCTCGGGCTTGAATGGATCGCTCGCCCAGTCGTCGACCGGGCCGCTCGGCACGACGTCGGTATGACCGAGCAACACCAGCGTCGGACCATCACCCGCGGCACCGAGATGCACGGCCCACAGGTTGTCGACATCACCGAACCGCATGGATTCGCAGCGAAAGCCGGCGGTTTCCAGGCGCGCCGCGATCAACGCCTGGCAACCGGCGTCGTCTGGCGTGAGCGAGCGCTGTTCGATCAGCGCGCGGGTGAGGTCGAGGACGTCGCTCACGATCCGACTCCGAAGCGCTTCTTGAAACCGTTGTCGGTAAACCCCTGCGACACGACGCCGTCATCCGTTTCCACGACGGGCCGACGGATCAGCTGCGGATGCTCGCGCAGCAGCAATTTCCACTCCGCGTCCGAGCCCGGCGTTTTTCGCGATGGCGGCAGGTTGCGCCACGTCGTCGACGACTTGTTGACCATCGCATCCCAGCCGCCGAGCCTGTCCTTCCATTCCGCGAGCGTCTCGGGCGACTGTCGCGTATCGCGGTAGTCGACGAACTCGTGTGCGATGTCGAAGCGCTTGAGCCAGTTGCGCGCCTTCCGGCACGTGTCGCAGTTGGCGAGGCCGTAGAGCGTCGTCGCCATGTCAGTCGGCCAGCCCGCGCAGCAGATCGTTGATGGACGTCTTGCCACGCGTCTTCTCGTCCACCTGCTTGACGATCACCGCGCAGTACAGCGAGTGCGAACCATCGGCTGCCGGCAACTGGCCGGACACGACGACGCTGCCCGGCGGCACGTAGCCGTAGCTGACCTCGCCCGTCGCGCGGTTGTAGATGCGCGTGCTTTGGCCGAGGAACACGCCCATGCCGATCACCGAGTGGTGGCCGACGATCACGCCTTCAACGACTTCCGAACGCGCACCGATGAAGCAGTGGTCCTCGATGATCGTCGGCGTCGCCTGCAGCGGCTCCAGAACGCCGCCGATGCCCGCGCCACCGGATAGATGGCAGTGCTTGCCGATCTGCGCGCAGGAACCAACCGTCGCCCACGTGTCCACCATCGTGCCTTCACCGACATACGCGCCGATGTTGACGAAGCTCGGCATCAGCACGACGTCCTTGCCGATGTGGCAGCCGCGACGCGCGATCGCACCGGGCACCACGCGCACGCCGAGCTTGCGGAACTGGTTCTCGCCGAAGTCCTTGAAACGCGCCGGCACCTTGTCCCAGAACGGTGCGGGCTGCGCGTCGATCACTTCCATGTCCTGCGTGCGGAAGTACAGCAACACGGCCTTCTTCAGCCATTCGTTGACCGCCCAGCCGCCTTTGCCGTCCGGCTCGGCGACGCGGAATTCGCCCGCTTCGATGCGATCCATCACCAGGTTCACCATCGGACGCGTCGAACCGTCGATCTCGTCGACGGTAAGCATCGTGCGGCGCTCCCACGCGCTGTCGATGATGAATTTCAATTCATCGCGGCCCGGGCCTTTGGGCGCGACCTTGCGTCGCGTGGTCTTGCGGGCGGCGGTCTTGTTGGCCGTCGGGCTCATGGGCAATCTCCGTCGAGACAGGCGAGCAGCGCGTCGCGCAGCAGCCGTTGGTGGGGTTCATCGAGGGGTGCGTCGGCGCCGTCGGCCGTCGCACGCGTGATCTGGAACAGGTCTTCCGCGCGTTCACCGAACGTGGCGACGCGCGCATCGTGCACGCGCATGCCCTGCTCGCGCAGCACGAGCGCGACGTCGGCGAGCAGGCCCGGGCGGTCGGTGCACACCAGGCTGATCACTGTGCGCGGCGGCGCGTCCAGCCGGTCGAAGCCGACCTGCGGCGCGATGCGGAAATGCTTCAAGTGACGCGGCTGCGCGCGACGCGCCGGCCGCAACGCATCGAGCGGTCCAGCCAGTACGTGCTCCAGGCGGCGCGCAACGTCTCCGGGCGTCGGCTGCGTGCGCGCATCCGATGGCAGCACTTCGAAACTGTCGAATACGCGGCCTTCCGGGCCGTCGAGCACGCGCGCCTGCGCGATCGCGAGACCCAGCCGGTCGAGGGTGATGACGATCGCCGCGAACAGGCCATCGCGATCGGGCGAATGCACGAACACTTCAAGCACGCCGGCGTCGCCCAATGGCCGCACCGCCACCGCCGTGTCGCGCGCGCCCAGCGTGAGTAACGTGCGCGCCTGCCATGCGACCTGGTCGGGGCGCGCGCGCTGGAATCCGACGTCGGGCATCCGCGCGAATGTCGCTTCGACGACGGCCTGGTCAATACCGCCGCCACGCAACAGGTCAGCGGCGGCACTGCGCGTTTCGCTCGCGCGCTGGTCGGCCGCGACCGGATTCTCGAGGCCGCGACGCAGCGCGAGTCGCGTTGACGTGTAGAGATCGGCGAGCAGCCGATCCTTCCACGCGTTCCACAATTTTGGCGACGTTCCGGCGATGTCCGCGCACGTCAGCAGGTAGAGCAGTTCCAGTCGTTCGCGGTCGCCGACCTTCTGCGCGAAACGATGGATTACCTGGGGATCGGCGATGTCCTGCTTCTGCGCGGTGACCGACATCAACAGGTGCTGCGCGACCAGCCACTCGATCGTGGCGACGTCGCCCGCCGGCAGCTCCATGGCTTCGCCGAATGCGCGTGCATCGACGGCGCCGAGCTCGGAGTGATCGCCGCCGCGGCCTTTCGCGATGTCATGGAACAACGCGGCGAGCAGCAGAAGTTCCGGCTTGCGCAGGCGCGGATGCACATCGTGCGCGAGGGTGAAGCGATCGTCATCGCCCCGCACGAACGCGGCGATGTTCGCGAGCACGGCCAACGTGTGCTGGTCGACCGTGTAGACGTGGAACAGGTCGAACTGCATGCGGCCCGAAACATTCGCGAACGCGGGAATCCAGCGCCCGAGCACGCCGAGGCGCGCCATTCGCGTAAGCGTGCGTACGGGTTGCGCGCCGCGCAGCAGGCCCATGAACGCCACGCGCGCGGTGTGCGTCGCACGATCATAGGCGGGGATTTCGTCGAGGAATTCGGCAAGGGATCGCGCGGTGTGCGAATGCAGGCCACGCATCCCGTCGTCGCCTTCAGGCCGCGACGCCCATGCCGCGAACAGTGCGAACACGTCATCGACATTAACCGGCCACGAAGCCGCCGTAGCGGCGAGATAGCCGCGACGCAGCTCGAATGCATCGTCCAGCCGTTCGACCGCGCCCTCGCCTTCCAGCTGCTCCTCGAAGCGCTGCAGCAGGCGCTCGCCGATGCGCTGCACCAGGCCGGCGCTGCGATAGAACGTCTGCATCATCTGCTCGACCGCCAGTGCGCCCGGCGCGTCGACGAAACCGAGCCGCGCCGCCAGCGCCTTCTGGTGATCGAAGCGCAGGCGCTCTTCGCGACGACCGGCGACGAGATGCAGGCCGAAGCGCAGACGCGCGAGGACGTCGTACTGGCGTTCGAGTGTGGCGTGTTCGTCGGCGCCAAGCTGGCCGAGCGTCGTCAGCGACGCGAAGTCGCCGGTATGCAGCAGGCGCAACGCCATCCAGCGCAGCGTCTGCAGGTCGCGCAGCCCGCCCGGGCCTTCCTTGAGGTTGGGCTCCAGGTTGTCGGCGGTATCGCCGAAGCGCGCGTGCCGATCGCGCAGCTCGCGACGCTTGGCGTCGAAGAAAT
Source organism: Lysobacter claricitrinus (assembly GCF_045866565.1). Classification (NCBI taxonomy): domain Bacteria; kingdom Pseudomonadati; phylum Pseudomonadota; class Gammaproteobacteria; order Lysobacterales; family Lysobacteraceae; genus Lysobacter; species Lysobacter claricitrinus. The sequence continues at coordinate 1,098,023 of NZ_BAAFZV010000002.1, forward strand.
CCGCTGGGGGCCATGTCCGCGAAGGATCGGCCGCGGACTGCAGTCGCGCGACGACCGCGTTACCCGCGGCCAGCACGCGCGCTTCAAGCATCGACGTGAGCACGGTGATGTCGTCACGCGCCGCGGCCGTGCACTGCGTCGACGACCGCATCGCGTGGCCGACCGGCAGGCCGGCGTCCCACAGCAACGTGACGAAACGCGCGATCGACGCGGCGTGGGTCGCCTGCGCGGCCTCGCCGAGCATGACCAACAGGTCGACATCCGACTGCGGGTACAACTCGCCGCGTCCGTAGCCGCCAACGGCGAGAAGCGCCGGCGTCGCGTCGCCGTCGCCGGTGTCGACACCTGTCGCGCGGCGCCACGCGGAAACGACGATCGCGTCGACGCCGCACGCGCGCTTCGCGATCAGTGGCCGGACATCGACGTTGGGGCCGCCCGCGTCGAACGCGGACGCCAGCGACGTTGCGAGTTCCGCCAGGCGTGTGCGCGCCGCCGCGATCCACGCGGCGTCGTTCGCCTCATCGGTAACGGGCCACGCGGCGTCGAGGGCCGCGGCGTCGCTCATAGGTCGTTGTCGTCGCCCGGCACGCGGGTGAGGATCTCGACGCCGTCGTCGGTGACGAGGACGGTGTGCTCCCACTGCGCGGACAACTTGCGGTCCTTGGTGACCACGGTCCAGCCGTCCGGCAGCACCTTCGTGTGGCGCGTGCCTTCGTTGATCATCGGCTCGATGGTGAAGGTCATGCCCGGCTTGAGTACGAGGCCCTGCCCCGGCTGGCCGTAATGCAGAACCTGCGGGTCCTCGTGGTAGATGCGCCCGATGCCGTGCCCGCAGTATTCGCGCACCACGCTGAAACGCTCGGCCTCGGCGTACGTCTGGATCGCGTTGCCGATGTCGCCCAGCGTCGCGCCCGGCTTGACCACGCGGATGCCGCGGAACATCGCCTCGCGGGTGACCTCGACCAGCCGCTTGGCCATCACCGAAGGCTCGCCGGCGTAGTACATGCGGCTGGTGTCGCCGTGGAAGCCGTCCTTGATGACGGTCACGTCGATATTGACGATGTCGCCGTCCTTCAGGACCTTGCCAGGGCTCGGGATGCCATGGCAGATCACGTTGTTGACGGACGTGCAGACAGTCTTCGGAAAGCCCTTGTAGCCGACGTTGGCGGGGATCGCGCCCTGCACCTTCACGATGTGGTCGTGACAGATGCGGTCGAGCTCCTCGGTGGTCACCCCGGGTTTCACGTACGGCGCGACGACCTGCAGCACCTCGGCGGCCAGGCGTCCGGCGACGCGCATCTTCTCGATGTCTTCGGGGGTTTTGATGGTGATCGGCATCCCGTCATTATGCCGCGCCGCGCGGAGGACTCGCGCCGGGCGTACGGAATGAAGCGGTGCATACCCTCGCTTCGCCGATCGGGTCGAGCTGGCTGACGGTTTCCAGCTGGGAATCGGCCTCGCCGATCCCGCCGGTTGCTCCAAGTCCGCGTCCCCATTACAATTTCCTGCTTCGCAACCCATCGCGAGCCGCCCACGCCGGGCGCAGGGTCCGCCAACCGCGGTTCCCGGGCGAATACACACCTGCCGCTAACGCCCGTGCCGGGGTGCCTCGCAAGAGGTTCGGCCACGGAAGCGACAGGGAGGCCCAACCCCGGAATCCATTGCCCGCATCGCCGGGCGGCCGCTTATTTCCGTCGGCCGGATTCCACTGCCTGGAGTCACTGCAATGCCCCAGATCACCATGCGCCAGATGCTGGAAGCCGGCGTCCATTTCGGCCACCAGACCCGTTACTGGAACCCGAAGATGGGCCCGTACATCTTCGGTGCCCGCGGCAAGATCCACATCATCAACCTCGAGAAGACCGTTCCGCTCTTCAACGACGCGATGAACTTCCTCTCGGGCGTCGCGCAGAAGCGCGGCATCATCCTGTTCCTCGGCACCAAGCGCTCGGCGCGCGAGACCATCAAGGAAGAGGCCGAGCGTTGCGGCATGCCGTACATGAACCAGCGTTGGCTGGGCGGTACGCTGACCAACTTCCGCACGGTCAAGCAGTCGGTGCAGCGCCTGAAGGACCTCGAGTCCGGCGAGACCGACGGCACCTTCCAGAAGCTCGTCAAGCACGAAGTCCTGCAGCTGCGCCGTGAGCGCGAGAAGCTGGACGCGTCGCTCGGCGGCATCAAGGAAATGAACCGCCTGCCCGACGCGATCTTCGTGATCGACATCGGCCATGAAGACATCGCGATCAAGGAAGCCAAGAAGCTCGGCATCCCGGTCATCGCGGTCGTCGACACCAACTACGACCCGGAGCTGGTCGACTACGCGATCCCGGGCAACGACGACGCCATCCGCGCCGTGCAGCTGTACGCCCGCGCCGCTGCCGACGCCGTGCTCGAAGGCAAGGCCGCCGCTCCGCAGGCCGCTTCGGTCCGCGAGGAAGAGTTCGCAGGCGCCGAGGCCGGTGCCGAAGGCACGGAAGAGCGCAAGGGTCCGCGTCGCGCTCCGGCCAAGAAGGCCGCGCCGCGCAAGAGCGACGCTCCGGCTCCGGCCGCCGAGTAACGCGTTCCACCCGGCGGCCACGCGCGACGTGGCCGCCGCGGTTTCAAGTTTTCCGTGACAGCCGCCGTTCGCGGCTGCACGTCGTCCCGCACGCGGGACACCCTCCCCATACGAATCGAGGTTACGTCCATGGCAGAGATCACTGCTTCCCTGGTCAAGGAACTGCGCGAGCGCACCGGCGCCGGCATGATGGAGTGCAAGAAGGCACTCACCGAGAACAACGGCGACATCGAGGCGGCGGCCGACTGGCTGCGCAAGACCGGTCTCGCCAAGGCCGACAAGAAGGCCAGCCGCATCGCCGCCGAAGGCCGCATCGTCGCCGCGCAGACGGATAAGACCGCGCTGCTCGTCGAAGTGAACTCGGAGACGGACTTCGTCGCCAAGGACGCCAACTTCCTCGGCTTCGTCGACGCCGTCGGCCAGGCTGCGCTGTCGGCCAATGACGTGGAAGCGCTCAAGTCGGTCAAGCTGCCGTCGGGCGAAACCGTCGAGGAAACCCGCGCCGCCGTCATCGCCAAGGTCGGCGAGAACGTGCAGGTGCGCCGCATGGCACGCATCGACAGCGACAACACGCTCGCTGCCTACGTCCACGGCGGCCGCATCGGCGTGATCGTCGAGCTCAAGGGCGGCAACGCCGAGCTGGCGCGTGGCATCGCGATGCACGTCGCCGCGATGAACCCGCCGTACATCTCGCCGGCGCACGTCCCGGCCGACTTTGTCGCGAAGGAAAAGGAAATCGCCCTCGCCCAGGTCAAGGACACCGGCAAGCCGCAGGAAATCCTCGAGAAGATGATCGCGGGCAAGGTCAACAAGACCATCAACGAGATCTGCCTCACCGGCCAGGCCTACGTGCTCGACACGAACCAGACCGTCGAGCAGGCCGTCAAGGCTGCCGGCGCGGAAGTCGTCAACTTCGTCCGCCTCGCCGTCGGCGAAGGCATCGAGAAGCAGACCGACGATTTCGCGGCTGAAGTGATGAAGCAGGCGGGTCTGGCGTAAGCGGACACGCTATCGGGGTACGGAAAAGGCCGCGAGCGATCGCGGCCTTTTCCTTTGCTGCGGCGCGACTGCAAGCGGGCCCGGCGTTGCGACGCCAACGCGCATCAGCTGCTGCACATGTCGCCGTGACGAGCCCACGTCGGTCGCGGGTGCGCGCCCCAGCGTCGGGACGTCGTACATCCGCGTCATGACCGTTGTGCGGGCGCCGGCAATCTCGAACCCTCACGCATCAACGCGCCGGGCGGCTAATCCGTGGGTAGAGCGCGATCTTCGAGTTGAGTTCGACGCCAGCTTCGAAGTGGCCTCGCTGGTTCGTTACCCGACAAGCTCGCACTGTTACCCCGATTCCGGATTGCGCGTCCGGGATCGAAGGCAGCATCACGGCACGACGCCGCGTTGGGCGAGTGCGCGACGCAGCGGCTCAAGCATTTCGCGATAGCGTGTCCAGGCACCCACGCCCCGTCCGTGGATCGCCACCTGCACTTGCGAACTGCTCGCCGTCGCGAGGGGCGTCATCGTGTTCCCGGTCTGCTCGCAACCGTCCTCATAACCGAGGCCGCAGAACTCCAGCACGCGTGCGGCGTATTGGGCGGGCTCAGTGACGAGCGATTCGTACGACACCGTCATGAACCGGCCCGGCAACGAAGACTCGAAGTTGCGACGCATGGTGTCGAACCAAGCGTATTGCGACGCGACGGTGTCGATGTCGTAGCTGTACCCATACGCATCACCGTCGAATAACTCGCGCAGGTTCGAAAAGCACGCGTCCATCGGCGATCGACGCAGACACAGGATGCGCGCCTCCGGCAGTGCGCGCGCGATCGCTGCGGCGTAAAGAAAATTGGCAGGGTTCTTGTCGACGACGACATGCCCGCCGTCGGAGAACGGCCTGATGGAAGCGCGATAGCGTTCGCCGGCCGTTTTCAGGTGGGTGTCGGGGGGCGGCTGACGCGTAGTGCTCGGTGCGGCGATGAACGCGTCGTGGCTTTCGCACAGCGCCGCATGAAACGCATTCAACTCGCCAGCGGAGCGCACCCGGCTGTGATTGCCGATGATCTGCTCGAGCACAATTGTTCCGGTGCGCGGCATTCCGACGATGAAGACGATCGCCGGCGGCATCTCGCCCGCGATGGGTGGCATGACGGGCTGCACGAGCGTCGCGTCGACGTTCCACGCACGCCGATCGATCACCTCCGATTTGCGCCGCATGCCAGCAGCCAGCCATCGCCACGCATCGTCATTGCGGTTCGCTCGTTCGCACTCCCGATAGAGCGCGTAGTGCAGGTCTACGGCATCGGCGGGCGACAAATCCGCGTTGTCGAGCGCGGCGCGCACACGTGGAAGCCGCTCTTCACCAATCGGATTGTGGAATGCCAGCGACCAGTGCGCAGGCGCGAAGCCCGGCTCGATTTCGATGGAGCGCTCGAAATTCGCCGATGCGCCGTCGGCATCACCCAGGTTGCGGGCGGCGAGGCCCGCCACGTACTCGAGACGGGCATCCGGCGCGAGCTTCGGTCGCACCGAATCGCACAGACGCAGCACGTCGGCGTCGGCGCCGGCAAGTGACAGGTGCTGCGCCAGAACGGGCGCCTGCAGCAGGATGTCATCCGCGTTCCAATCCGCCTCGGTGATCATGCGTCGGACGCGATGAATTTCGTCGAATCCGAGCAAGCCAAGCGTGACGTAGACCAGCTGGCGCCAGTCGCCACTTGCGACGGTCGCACTCGCCGCCTCCAGCGCCGCGGCGTGGCCGAGTCGATACCGCCGTCGATGAATCTCGATATCGCACAGGGCGCGCCATCCGGCGACCGTGAGCGGCGCGCCCGACAGGAGCGAGAGGACCGCGACGCGGGCAGCTTCGACGTTGCCCGTTGCCAGGTAGTCGTTGATGCGCCTCCACTGTCGATCCATGTGCATGCGCTCCCTCCTTGGACCGATCGTACTCCGAAAGAAATTGCGATCGCCGGCACACGGAATCGAGACGGCGCCCGACGTCGTTCGTTCACGACATCCTGCGAAGCACACGATAGATCGCCAGTAACGATGCCCGGTGGGCCGGGCCGCTCGCACCGGCCCCGCGATCTCGCTCAAGCCCGTCGAGGACGGAGTTCCCTTGGCGCATCCCTGCGTAAGCAGGAAAGCCCCGGCCGTATCGACCGGGGCTTCCGTTCACCACACCAGCGTACCGCGAGGCTCAGGTACCGGTTGCGCGATCAGAAGTCGACCCGCGCACTGAACAGCACGGACCGCGGGCTCTGGAAGTTCGCCGCGTTGAGGAAGTTCTGGTCGTATGCGTTCGCAGCGGCGGAGCCCGATGCACTGAACTCGTTGTACTCGGTGACCGCCTGTCGATTGAACAGATTGAACACCGTCATGTTCAACGTGAGGTGCTTGCTCGCCCATTCGGGCACATACGTCACCGATGCGTCGAAGTTCCAGGCCGTGGGCGTGCGACCCGCCGAACCGCGGCTCCGCAGCTCGGTCGTGCCGTCGGGCAGTTTGCAGTAGAAGCTGGAGCCCGAATACAGCGCGAGCTTGCTGTCGTCGATGTTGCCGAACTGCGGCACGAAGCCGAAGCAGCTCACCGGGCGGCCGGATTGCACGAGCAGGTTGCCGCCCAGGCTCCACTCGTCGTTGAGGTCGAAGTTGCCGAACAACTTCAGCGAATGGCGACGATCATTCGGCAGGTAGCCGTAGGCGCCATCCTCGAAGTGCTCGTTGTCGAAGTCCTGCGTCGCACCCGCGTCGGGCTGTTCGAGGGACGAGTTCACGTAGCCTTCCACGTTGCCGTAGCTCTTCGACCACGTGTACGAGCCCTGCAACCACCAGCGGTCGCCGCGACCTTCCGCCGACAACTCGATCGCGCGGTACTCGCGCTTGTATTCCGGGAGGCCGAAATAGCGCGCGGGGATCGTGACGTTGACGAGGTTGCCGTCGCCCGCGACGTCCATGGCCACTTCCGCATCCTTCCCCGGGTTGAGCAGGAAGCACGACGCCACCGAATTGATGTCGAAGTTGGTGTACCCGTTGTCGTCGGCGAAGTCCTGGTAGGCCTTCAGCGAGCACCAGTCGTCCATGCCGTTCTTGACCGATCGGTAGACGCCCTTGATGCCCGCGGTCCAGATCGAATTCAGACGCTTCTGGTAGCCGAGGATGAATTCGTCCTGGAACATCGGCTTGAGATTGCCGGCGGCCAACGTGCGCGGGTCGGGCACCGAGCCGTCGCTAGTCACGTTCTTCGGGCCGATCTGTGCGCCGAGTCCGGTGGGCAGGCCGGTCGCGGGATCGAATCCGGTCGTGTTGAAGAACTCTTCGGTAAAGAGCTCCGCACCCGAGCCGCGAATGTTGGTATTGGACGACACCGGAATGTAGTAGCGACCGGCCGAACCGAACAGCTTGGCCGTGCCGTCGCCGTTGACATTCCAGCTGAAGCCAAGGCGCGGCGCGATGTTGTTGTCGGCCTTGACGAACGTATTGCCCTGCGCGTTCTTGTTGTCGAACGTTTCGTCGCGAAGGCCGCCGTAGACAAGCCAGTTGTCCGTGATCTGCCAGCTGTCTTCGAGATAGTAGGCCGTGTTCTCGACGCTGTAGGAGCCCGACGACGTCTCGCTGATCCAGCGGCGCGCGTAGTACGTGCCGAACGGAAGCACCACGCCATTCACGCGTCGACCTGCCGCCTGGTAGACGTAGTAGTGGCGCCAGTAGGCGCCGCCGGTGTACGTCGTGCCTGCATGGCCGGACTCGAACTTCTCGCCGTCGTAGCCGACGCGCAGCGTGTGCGGGCCGACCACCCATTCCAGGTCGGCGCGATGACTGTTGCGGATGTCCTTTTCCTTGCCGAAGGTCGGATCGATGATCGTCGCCTGCGACGGATTCCAGCAGCCCGTGTAGTCCGTCACCGCCGAGTTCGCTTGACTGTTGAACGCGCGCACGCAGTCGGCGCCGTCGAGATTCAGCGGATCGCGGTTCGAGTTCGAATACGTCAGGCGGCCCGCTTCCAGTGAAAGCGTCAGGTTGTCGGTCAGGTAGCCGGTGTACTTGCCGATGTAGATGCGGCCGCCGGTCTCGACGTCGTACGCGGCATCGAGGTCGTCGTGCGTGCGCCCGAACTCCGCGCCGTTGGCGTACGAATAGTCGCGGTGGGCAACCGTCTCGCGATTGTCGATCGCGGTCAATTCGACGCGATGATTGTCGGTGATGTTCCAGTCGAGCTTGACCATTCCCTCCGGCGACGTATTGGAGGTGTGGTAGCTGTGCTCGCGGGTGTATTGATCCGTCGTGTTGTTCTGTCCGCTCACAAGCCCGAAGAAGAACAGCCGGTCGCGGACGATCGGCCCGGAGGCATAGGCGTTGTACGTCAGTTCGTCACTGCGATCCTGCGACTGGTAGACGTAGAGCGCCGGATCGGTGGCGCTCGGATTGCGCCAGGCCACGTCCTTTTTCGAACTCGAGAGCGACGACGGGCTCCAGTAAGCACTGCCGCCGTACTTGAAGTCGTTGGTGCCGCGCTTGGTCACGATATTGACCACGCCACCGAGGGAACGGCCGTATTCCGCGCCGTAGCCGCCCGTTTTCGTCTGCTGCTCCGCGAGCGCTTCGAACGGCAACGTGGCGTACGACAGGAACGTACGGATGTTCGTGACGTCAAAACCGTTGATGTAGTAGCCATTTTCAGCAACGGATGCGCCACCGAACGATGCGAGGTTGCCGAAGCCGGTGTCGCCTTTGACTGTGCCCGGCGCCAGCAGCGCCACGTTGGTGACGTCCCGCTGGACCGGCAGCGCCTGGATTTCCTTCGCGGTGAGCGTCGTCGTCGATTCGGTCGACGACACGTCGATCGCGTTGATGCGATCGCCGACGATGCGAACCGTATCGAGCTGGCCCGCCACCGGTGCCTCGAGGTTCACTTCGGAACCTGTACCGACACGCACGACGACGGTCTTGGCCACGCCGTTGGCGGTAACGGTGTAGGAGCCGGGCGAGAGCTGGCTCGCCTGGAATCGGCCCTCGGAGTCGGCGACGAGCTCGCGGTTGGTGCCGGTGTCTTTGTTCTCGACAATGACGTGCGTACCGGCAGCGGTTTTTCCGAACAGCGAACCGACCGAGCTCTGCGCGAAAGCGCCCCCCGAAACCAGCGCGGCGCCGAGCGCCAGGCACAGCGCGGTGCGACGCGCGCCAAATCCAGACTTCTGCATAACTTCGTCTCTCCCGGATAGGACGTCCACCGGACGCCGCCCGCATCTATGCCGGAGGTCATGCATCGCGGGAACATTTCTAAACGAAAAGTAAACGATCAGCTTCGATTGTGTGACCGGTATCACCGACTAAATGCGTTTAGAGGGTAGCTGGCGGCGCCGGTATGCTGCGCTGCGCAACGAATTACGACGCGCGTTCGGTGGCGCCGGCAGACCGATTAGAATTGCGCGCCTCCCAACCGAACGGCCGCCGATGACCACCCTCGCCTACCGCCGCGTCCTCCTGAAACTTTCCGGCGAGGCGCTGATGGGCAGCGAGGACTACGGCATCGATCCCAAGGTCAGTTCGCGGCTGGCGCAGGAGGTGATCGAGGCGCAGCAGGCGGGCGCGGAGGTCGCGCTGGTAATCGGCGGCGGCAATATCTTCCGCGGCGCGGGACTGGCGGCGTCCGGCATGGACCGGGTCACCGGCGACCACATGGGCATGCTGGCTACGATCATCAACGCGCTGGCCATGCAGGACGCCCTGGAGAAACTCGGCGCGCGCTGCCGGGTGATGAGCGCGCTGAAGATCAACCAGGTCTGCGAGGACTATATCCGTCGCCGCGCCGTCCGCCACCTTGAAAAGGGCCGGCTGGTCATCTGCGCCGCCGGCACCGGCAACCCCTTCTTTACGACCGATTCCGGTGCCGCGCTGCGCGCGATTGAAATCGGCGCGGATGTGCTGCTCAAGGCGACCAAGGTCGACGGCATCTACGACCGCGACCCGAAGAAATTCCCCGATGCGACGCGCTTCGACACGCTGACCTACGACGACGTGCTCGCCCGCGATATCCAGGTCATGGACACCGCCGCCTTCGCGCTCTGCCGCGACGCCCGCCTCCCGATTCGCGTGTTCGACATGGAACAGCCGGGCCAGTTGCTGCGTATCCTGCGCGGCGAGCAGATCGGCACGCTCGTCCGCGCGGCCTGACGGTGGGCGGTTCCCACGCCCATCACGGGCACGGCCATTCGCACGACCACGCGCCTGTCCACGCGACGCGGGCATTCGCGATCGCGACGCTGCTCAACCTCGCGTACACCGCGGTCGAGGCCTGGTACGGCTTTTCGACCAACTCGCTCGCGCTGCTGTCGGATGCGCTCCACAACCTCGGTGACGTCGCGGGACTTGCACTCGCGTGGGGCGCCGCCGCGCTCGCGCGTCGCGCGCCGACGACGCGCCATACCTACGGCTGGCGCCGTGCGACGCTGCTGTCACCGCTCGCGAACGCGCTTCTCCTCGTCGCGTTCGCTGGCGCGCTGATCGGCGAATCGGTCCAGCGCTTCAGCGCGCCGCCTCAGATCCAGGGCCTGCCGGTGATCGTCGTCGCGGCGATCGGCATCGCCGTGAACCTGTTGGCGGCCGGATTGATGCATCGCGGCCAGGAGCACGATCTCAATCGCCGCGCGGCGTTCCTTCACCTGATGGCCGACGCCGGGGTTTCGCTCGCCGCCGTGCTGGCCGGCGTCGGCATGGCCACGCTGGGCTGGGAATGGCTGGATCCCGCCACTGCCGTGCTGGTGAGCGTCGTGGTCGGCATCAGCGCGTTCGGGCTGCTGCGCGAAAGCTTCAACGCGGCGATGGACGCCGTGCCGCGCAGCATCGACCACGCGGAGGTCGAAGCCTTCCTCGCCGGGTTGGAAGGCGTGGTGGCCGTACATCACGTGCATATCTGGCCGATCGGCGCCGGCGAGATCGCGATGACCGCGCATCTCGTCCGTCCGCAGCCGGACGATCACGACGCCTTCCTCGATCATGTCACCCACGCGCTCGACCATCGCTTCGGCATCAACCATCCGACGCTGCAGGTCGAGCACGGACCCGGCTGCGAGCACGACCTGCACGATCGTGCGCCGCACCACTGAGCCGCAGCGGCCGTCAACGCGCCCTGCCCTATAATCCGCGGCCGACCGCCGAACCGACACGGAGCCCGCGATGCTCAACGAGATCAAGAACGACACCAAGGCGCGCATGGCCAAGAGCGTCGAAGCGTTCCGGCACGACCTCGTCAAGGTGCGCACGGGCCGCGCGACGACCTCGCTGGTCGACCACATCAAGGTCAACTACTACGGCTCGGACGTGCCGCTTTCGCAGGTCGCCAGTGTCGCCGTGAGCGATGCGCGCTCGCTGACGATCACGCCGTGGGAAAAGCCGATGGTGAGCGCGGTGGAGAAGGCGATCCTCGCCTCCGACCTCGGCCTGACGCCGAACACCGCCGGCATGGCGATCCGCCTCAACCTGCCGCCGCTCACCGAAGAGCGCCGTCGCGACCTCGCGAAGGTCGTGCACTCCGGTGGCGAAGACGCGAAGGTCGCGATCCGCAACATCCGTCGCGACGCGAACCATCAGGTGAAGGAACTCCTGAAGGACAAGAAGATCACCGAGGACGAGGCGACGCGCGGCGAAGCCGACATCCAGAAGCTCACCGACGAGGCGATCAAGAACGTCGACGACGTCGTGAAGGCGAAGGAACAGGAACTGATGGCGGTCTGACCGCCACGGCATCTGCTGCGGGCGTTCCGCCGCCCGCGCCTTCTACCGACGACACCACGTGACTTCTTCCGCAACTGCTGGCGCGAACCGCGTCCCGCGCCACCTCGCGATCATCATGGACGGCAACGGCCGCTGGGCGCAGAAGCGCCGGCGTCCGCGCCTGATCGGTCATCGCGCCGGCGCCCGCGCGGTGAATCTCTGCATCGACTTCTGCCTCGAACGCGGCATCGAAGTGCTGACGCTGTTCGCGTTCTCGAGCGAGAACTGGGACCGCCCGCAGGACGAAGTCGGCGGCCTGATGAAGTTGTTCACCGGCGCGCTCGAACGCGAGGTGGACGAGCTGGATCGACGCGGCGTGCGTGTCCGCTTCATCGGCGATCGCTCGCGATTCACCGATTCGATCCGGTCGCGCATGGCGCAGGCGGAATCGCGTACGGCCGGCAATCGCACGCTCGATCTCGTGATCGCCGTGAGTTACGGCGGCCGCTGGGACATCGCCAATGCGGCGCGCTCGCTGGCCGAGGACGTCGCGGCGGGCCGCCTGCAGCCGTCGGAGATCGACGAAGCGCTGCTGGGCTCGCGCATGGTGCTCGCCGACCTGCCAGCGCCCGACCTGTTCATCCGCACCGGCGGCGAGCTTCGCATCAGCAATTTCCTGCTCTGGCAGCTGGCCTACACCGAACTGTGGTTCACCGATTTGTTGTGGCCCGACGTCGATGCGGCGACACTTCAGGTTGCGCTGGACGACTACGCGCGCCGTGAACGCCGATTCGGCCTGACCGGGGCACAGGTCGGCGGCAATCCCGAGACGTCCGAATGACCCGTACCCGCGTTGCCGCTGCCCTGGTGATGACCCCCGTCGCGATCGCGGCGATCCTGCTGCTCGACACGCCCTGGATGATGGTCGCCGCCGCCGCGGTGTTCCTTGCGGGCCTGTGGGAATGGCTGGATCTCGCCGAAGTCGAGGACAGCCTGCACAAATGGGTACTGCTGATTGCGAACCTCGGGCTGATGGTGGCGATCGTGTGGGCATCGCATTCGCGCGAAGGCGGCACGCTCGTGCTGTACCAGCTCGCGACGATCGTCGGCATCGTCTGGTGGGCGTTCGCACTGCTGTGGCTCGGCCGATACGACTTCGGCAGCAACCACGAGTCGTGGGCTCGCGCGCTGAAATTGACCGCAGGCACGCTCGCGGTCGTTCCCGCGTGGTGCGCACTGACGTGGCTGCACGCGGACGGCCCGAACGGCGATCGATGGTTGCTGACCTCGCTGGCGACGATCTGGGCGGCGGACACCGGCGCGTACTTCGCGGGTCGCCATCTGGGCCGGCACAAGCTCGCGCCGCGCATCAGCCCGAACAAGACGATCGAAGGCCTCGGTGGCGGCGTTGTCGTCGGCACGATCGTCGCGATTCTGTTCTCGCTCATGGCGGGCGCCGCGACGAAGGACCTGTGGAAGGTCGCGATCGTGGCCGCGGCGTCGGTGCTCGTGTCGGTGATCGGCGACCTGTTCGAAAGCCTGCTCAAGCGCCACGCGGGCAAGAAGGATTCGGGCACGCTGATTCCCGGCCACGGCGGCGTGCTTGATCGCATCGACGCAGTACTCGCCGCGCTTCCCGTCTTCGCGCTCGGCAAGGCGCTGTTGGGCCTCTGATGCACCGCATCGCCGTCCTCGGCGCGACGGGCTCGATCGGCGCATCCGCCCTCGACGTCATCGCGCGACATCCCGATCGGCTTGCCGCGAACGTGCTCGCCGCGGGACGCAACGTCGATGCGCTCGTTGCCTTGTGCCATCGCCATCGTCCGGACCACGCGGTCATCGCGGAACCGGACCTGTTCGGCGAACTGCGCGCCAAGCTGCTCGATGCCGGCGTACCGACGCAAGCGCACGCCGGCATGCAGGCGATCGACGAACTCGCCGCGGGCGATGCCTGCGACACCGTGGTCGCCGCCATCGTCGGCGCCGCGGGCCTGGATTCCACGCTTGCGGCGGCGCGCGCGGGCAAGCGCATCGCGCTCGCCAACAAGGAATCGCTGGTGCTTGCGGGCGCGCTCGTCATGCGCACCGCGCACGAATCGGGCGCGGCGATCGTGCCCATCGACAGCGAACACAATGCGATCTTCCAGTGCCTGCCTTCGCGCGACGGCAAGGCGATGCGCGACACGCGCAGCCTGCGTCGACTCGTGCTCACCGCGTCCGGCGGCCCGTTCCGCGGACGTTCGCGCGAGTCGTTGAAGCACGTCACGCCCGAGCAGGCTGTCGCGCATCCGCGCTGGTCGATGGGCCCGAAGATTTCGGTCGACTCGGCCACGCTGATGAACAAGGGCCTCGAGGTGATCGAGGCGCATCACCTGTTCGGCGTGGCGCCCGACGCGATCGACGTGCTCGTGCATCCGCAGAGCCTCGTGCATTCGCTTGTCGAGTTCGTCGACGGCTCGACGCTCGCGCAGCTCGGCCTGCCCGACATGCGAACGGCGCTCGCAGTCGGTCTCGGCTGGCCCGATCGGCTCGAATCCGGCGTCGGCGGCCTCGACCTGCTCGCACAGGGCGGCCGCCTCGACTTCGAAGCACCCGATTTCGACGCGTTCCCGTGCCTTGCGCTGGCTTATCGCGCCCTCCGAGCTGGCGGCGCTGCACCCGGTGTGTTGAACGCCGCGAACGAGACAGCCGTCGAGGCTTTCCTCGCAGGCCGCATTGGTTTCCTCGACATCGCAGCCCTGGTTGCGTCGGCGCTGGACGAGATCGCAACCGCCGCCGCGGACGATCTCGACGCCCTGCGCGATGTCGACCGCCGCGCCCGCGCGCACGTCGCCGCGCGCCTCGGAGACGCCCGATGAGCGCACGACGACTGCCGTTCATCGAACCCGCCCCACGCTCGGCGACCATCGCGCGTGGACTGAACCATCGCCCGGTCCTGCGGTCTGCTTCCGCAGCCGCGGCCGGTCGTCGCGGGAGAACGCCTTGAACGAGCTGCTCGGATCCATCTGGTGGCTGGCTGTCAGCCTCGGCATCCTCGTGACCTTCCACGAGTTCGGGCACTACTGGGTGGCGCGACGCTGCGGCGTGCGCGTGCTGCGCTTCTCGATCGGCTTTGGCCGCGCGCTGTGGTCGCGCATCGGTCGCGATGGCACGGAGTACGCGATCGCGGCCATCCCGCTGGGCGGCTACGTGAAGATGCTCGACGAGCGCGAAGGCGACGTCGCGCCGTCCGAACTGCACCTCGCCTTCAACCGCAAGCCCGTGCTGCAACGGATGGCGATCGTCATCGCCGGCCCGGTGGCGAACCTGGTCCTTTGCGTGCTGTTCCTGTGGGGCATGTTCGTCATCGGCCGCCCCGATTTTGTCCCCGCGATCGGAAGCGCCTCGGGCCTCGCCGCCGACGCCGGCCTGCGCGCGGGCGACACGCTGCTCGCCGTGGGTGACCGCGCGACGCCGACGTGGTCGGAAGCCGAGCTCGCGCTGATCCCCGCCGCACTCGACCGTCGCGACATCGACCTGCGAGTCCGCACGCCCGAGGGCGCCGAGGCCACGCGTCACCTGCGCCTATCCGGACTGCCCGCCAGCATCGACGAGCTTCGCGCGGTCGAGGCGGTCGGTATCGCACCGCGGCATCAGCTCGTGCCCGCCAAGGTAGGCGCCTTCGCGCAACGACGAGGACTTCCCGCGGAGGGCGTTCTCCGAACCGGCGACCTCATCACCGCTATCGACGGGCACCCCGTCCGAAGCTGGGATGAGATGGCGCCCATCGTCGATGCGGTCGGCCGCACCGGCGAGTCGGCGATGGTCGAAGTCCAACGCGACGGCGAACGCCTGGCGTTTCCGATGAAACCCGTCCGCGGCACCGATGCAGGCGGCACGCGCTGGATGCTGGGCATACCCCCGCCGACCCCGACGGATCCGGTACCCGACGCCGTCCTCCGCTACGGCCCGATCGACGCGATCCCGGCCGCGATTGCGGAAACCGCGCACCAGGCGCACGAGCTCGTGGGCATGCTCGGCCGCGCATTTTCGGGCCGAGTCGACGTTCGCAACACCGTTGCAGGCCCGATCACCATCGCCCGCGCCGCGAACGCCTATGCCGCGCACGGCCCGGCCTGGTACCTCTCGCTGCTGGCCATGCTGTCCCTCAGCCTGGCCATTCTGAACCTGCTCCCCATCCCGATATTGGATGGCGGTCACCTGCTGTATTACCTTATCGAGCTGATCAAAGGCCGCCCGGTCAGCGATCGCGCCATGGCGGCCGGGCAATTCGTCGGCCTGGCGATCATCGTCGGCCTCATGGGCCTGGCGTTCTACAACGACATCGTGAACAACCTGGTGCGCTGACGGCGGCTACAGCCGACCTCTCCACCGCGCCGGAAGATTGCCTGCGGCGTTTCCCTGGATTCGATCCAACCGGACTGATGATGACGCGACCCCTGCCCCGCCGCCTGCTTGCCCTCGCCCTTGCGTCCGCGATGGCCGCGGTTCCGGTGACCTCCGCCCTGGCCGAATCCTTCGCGCCTTTCACCGTCAGCGACATCCGTGTCGATGGCCTGCAGCGCATCTCGGCGGGTACGGTGTTCACGTACATGCCGATCGAGCGCGGCGACACCGTCGACAGCACCAAGGTCGCGGACACGATCCGTGCGCTTTACAAGACCGGCTTCTTCGAGGACGTGCGCGTCGAGCGCCAGGGCGACATCCTCGTCGTCGACGTCACCGAACGTCCGTCGATCAACAAGCTCACGTTGACCGGCAACAAGGACATCAAGACCGAGGACCTGACCAAGGGCCTCAACGAGATCGGCCTGTCCGAAGGCGGCACGTTCGATCGCCTCGCGCTCGATCGCGTGACGCAGGAGCTGACGCGCCAGTACAACAACCGCGGCAAGTACAACGTCGAGATCAACCCGACGGTGTCGCGCCTGGACCGCAACCGCGTCGACGTCACCATCGCGGTGAAGGAAGGCTCGGCCGCGCGCATCCGCCACATCAACCTGGTCGGCAACGAGAAGTTCAGCGAGGAAGACCTGCGCGACACGTGGGAATCCCGCGAAACGAACTGGAAGAGCTGGTACAAGCGCGACGACCAGTACTCGCGCGAAAAGCTTTCCGGCGACCTCGAAAAGCTCAATTCGTTCTACCTCGACCGCGGCTACGTCGACTTCAGCGTCGACAGCACGCAGGTCGAGATCAGCCCGAACCGCCGCGACATGTTCATCACCGCCGGTCTGACGGAAGGTGAGCAGTACAAGGTCGCGAAGGTCGAGGTGACGGGCGACACCGTTCTTCCCAAGGAAGAGATCGAACGCCGCGTCTACGTCAAGGAAGGCCAGATCTTCTCGCGTCGCCTGCTCGAGCTGTCCTCCGATGCGATCACCGCGACGCTGGCCAACGTCGGCTATGCGTTTGCGCAGGTCAACGCGGTTCCGGACATCGACAAGGAAAACAAGACGGTCAGCCTGAACATGCAGGTGGTGCCGGGCCCGCGCGTCAACGTGCGCCGCATCATCTTCAAGGGCAACACGCGCACCTCCGACGAGGTCTTGCGCCGTGAAATGCGCCAGTTCGAAGGTAGCTGGTACTCGCAGGCTGCGCTCGACCGCTCGAAAATCCGCCTGCAGGGCCTCGGCTTCTTCGAAACCGTCGACGTCGACAACCAGCCGGTACCGGGTACGCCGGACCAGGTGGACGTCGTCGTCACGGTCAAGGAAACGACGTCGGGCAGCTTCGTGTTCGGCCTCGGCTATTCCCAGCTCAGCGGCCTGACCACGCAGATCCAGCTGTCGCAGAACAACTTCCTCGGCACGGGCAACCGCGTGTCGGTGCAGGCGAACCGCAACTCGTACCTGCAGCGTTACGACTTCTCGTTCGTCAACCCGTACTTCACCGACAGTGGCGTTTCGCTGGGCTACAACCTGTGGTGGCGCGAGTTCGACAACTCGAACTTCAACACCGCGCAGTACACGTCGACGAGTGGCGCGGCGCAGGCGGTCATGGGCATTCCGATCTCGGAAACCGACACGATCACCGCACTGTTCGGCGTCGATTCCAATGAAGTCTTCGCGAGCCCCGGCAGCGCGCCGGAACCGCTGGTCGACTACATCGATGCCGTCGGCAACCGCACGTTCCACACGTTGCGCGGGCAGATCGGCTGGTCGCGCAACACGCTCGACAATTTCCTGACGCCGAACACCGGCATGATGCAGCGCTTCAGCGCCGAGATCGCCCTGCCGGGTTCGACCGTCGAGTACTACAAGCTCAACTACGACATCTCGAAGTTCTGGCACCTCTCGCGACACTTCGTGCTCAACACGCGCGCTGAACTCGGCTACGGCGACAGCTACGGCCAGGACTTCACGCGCAACGTCTGCTTCAACAATCCGATCGACACCAACGGTGACGGTTTCCCGGATACCGCAGGCGCAACGCCGACCGAGCCGTGCCTTACGACGTCGCCCGACTACGTCAAGACGATCACGGCGACCGGCCTTCCGTTCTTCGAGAACTTCTACGCCGGCGGCGTGCGCTCGGTCCGCGGCTTCTCGGACAACACGCTCGGCCCACGCGCCAAGGCGACCAACTCGAACATCCTGCAGCCGATCGGCGGCGCGGTGAAGACGGTCGGCTCGCTGGAAATGTTCTTCCCGACGCTGATCAGCAGCTCGGCGGCACGTGTTTCGGCGTTCGTCGACGTCGGTAACGTGTTCGCCAGCCGCGGCGACTTCGACGCCGGCGAGCTGCGCGCCTCGGGCGGTATCTCGCTGCTGTGGCGCTCGCCGATGGGTCCGATCTCGATCAGTTACGCGATTCCCTTCCGCAAGAAGGACAACGACGAGATCGAGCACCTGCAGTTCACCTTCGGCGGCGTGTTCTGATCCGCGCATGAGCCCGGGCAACGAAGCAGCTCGTCCGCACTACACCGCCGGCGAGCTCGCGGAGCGGTTCGGGCTCGAGTTGCATGGCGACGCCGCGACGCTTGTTCGCGGCGTCGCCACGATCGCCGACGCCACGCCCGATCGCCTGACGTTCCTGTCGAACTCGAAGTACCGACCCGCGCTCGCCACCACGCGAGCGGGCGTCGTCGTGCTGTCCGCGACTGACGCCGATGCCGCGCCGGGAACCGCCCTCGTCGCGCGCGACCCCTACGCCGCCTACGCGCGCGTCGCGACGTTGTTCGAGGTCGTCCCGTCTGCACCGGCGGGCGTCCACGCCAGCGCCGTGGTCGATCCGACTGCGACTGTCGAGCCATCAGCCAGCATCGGTCCTCACGTCAGCATCGGCGCGCGCTGCGCGATCGGCGCGGGGGCGACCATCGGCGCGGGCTGCGTGGTCGGCGACGACTGCGTCGTCGGCGACGGTTCGCGGCTCGTCGCCCGGGTCACGCTGGTGACCCGCGTTCGTCTCGGCGCGCGCGTGCTCATCCACCCGGGCGCAGTGATCGGCGCGGACGGCTTCGGTATCGCGATGGATGCGGGCGCGTGGCTCAAGGTGCCGCAGTTGGGCGGCGTCGTGATCGGCGATGACTGCGAGGTCGGCGCCAACACCACCATCGACCGTGGCGCGATCGACGATACGGTGCTCGAGGACGACGTCCGCCTCGACAACCAGATCCAGATCGGCCACAACGTGCGGATCGGCGCGCACACCGCGATGGCAGGTTGCGTTGCAGTCGCCGGCAGCACGCGCATCGGCCGCTACTGCCTGATCGGCGGCGGCGCCGGGATCGTCGGCCACATCGAGATCTGCGACAAGGTCGTCGTCACGGCGATGAGCCTGGTCACCCATTCGCTGCGCGAGCCCGGCGAGTACTCGTCCGGCACGCCGCTGATGGACAACCGCACGTGGCGGCGCAACGCTGCCCGCTTCCGACAGCTCGACCGCCTGTTCCGCAGCCGCCGGGACTGATTGGGCGCGTCGCCGTATCATGGGCGGCTTCGGCAACGGCCAGCCCGGCCGCTTTGCAGGACCCCGAATGAACCAGACCGTGCAGCTCCCCGTCGACGTCCGCGGCATCGAATCGCTCCTGCCGCATCGCTATCCGTTCCTGCTGGTGGATCGCGTCGTCGAGTTCGAGCCCCGCAAGCGCATCCTGGCGTACAAGAACATCACGGTGAACGAGCCGTGCTTCACCGGCCACTTTCCGGGCAACCCGGTGATGCCGGGCGTGCTGATCATCGAGGCGCTGGCGCAGGCTGGCGGCCTGCTGACGACGCTCACGGCCAAGGCCGAAGGCAACGAAAAGCACGGCGACAAGCTGTTCTACCTGGTCAAGGTCGACAACGCGAAGTTCATGAAGATGGTCGTGCCCGGCGATCGCCTCGAGCTCGACGTCGAACTCAAGCGCGTCATCCGCAACATGGCGATGTACTCCGCCATCGCGCGCGTCGACGGCGAAGAGGTCGCCGTTGCCGACATCCTCTGCGCCGAGGCGCAGGGCTGAGCATGGCGGCGCGCGTCCATCCGAGCGCGGTGGTCGAAGCCGGTGCGCGGCTCGGGGAAAACGTGGTCGTCGGCCCGTTCTGCTACATCGGCGACGGCGTCGAGGTGGGCGACGGCACGGAGTTCGGCCCGCACTGCAGCGTGATGGGCCCGACGCGCATCGGCCGCAATAATCGTTTCATCGGCCACTGCGCGGTCGGCGGCGAGCCGCAGGACAAGAAATTCGCGGGCGAGCACGTCGAGCTCGTTATCGGCGACAACAACACGTTCCGCGAATTCGTCACGCTCAATCGCGGTACGGGCAATGGCGGCGGCGTCACGCGCATCGGCAACGACAACTGGCTGCTTGCCTACGTGCACGTCGCGCACGACTGCGACGTCGGCGACCACTGCATCTTCTCGAACAACGCGACCCTCGCAGGCCACGTCACCGTCGGCGACCATGTGATCCTCAGTGGCTTCGCGGGCATCCACCAGTTCTGCCGGATCGGCGCGCACGCGTTCGTCGGCATGGGCGCCTTCGTCAACGGGGACGTGCCGCCCTTCGTGATGGTCGCGCAGGAAGACTACGGCCGCCCGCGCGGCATCAATGCGGAAGGCCTCAAGCGCCGCGGTTTCGACGCATCGCGCATCTCCGCGATCAAGCGCGCATATCGCGCGCTGTACGTCGCCGGCGGATCGCTCGACGACGCGCGCGCCAAGCTCACCGAACTTGCCGGCGACAGCGAGGACGTGCGCCTGCTGCTCGACTTCGTCAACACCGGCGATCGTCCACTGCTGCGCTGATCGCGCGATCCCGACCTCCGCGACGCGTTCTCGCGCGCCCACCCGTTTGAGCCCATGTCGACGCCCAATCGCCCGCACCGCATCGCGATCGTCGCCGGTGAAGCCTCCGGCGATCTGCTGGGTGCGGGCCTGATCGACGCCCTGCGCGCGCGCTGGCCGGATGCCGAATTCGCCGGGATCGGCGGCGATCGCATGCACGAGGCGGGTTTCGACGCGTGGCATGACGCGGGCGAACTCGCGGTCATGGGGCTTGCCGAAGTGCTGCGCCACCTGCCGCGACTTCTCAAGCTGCGGCGCGCATTGCGCGATCGCGTGCTGGCGTGGAAGCCGGACGTCTTCATCGGCATCGATGCGCCGGACTTCAATCTCGGCGTCGAACGCTGGTTGAAGCAACGCGGCGTGACCACCGTGCACTATGTCAGCCCGTCCGTATGGGCGTGGCGCGAAGGACGCGCGGCGAAGATCGGGCGTTCGGCCGACCGCGTGCTTTGCCTGTTCCCCATGGAACCCGCGATCTACGCGAAGCATGGCGTCGACGCGCGCTTCGTCGGCCATCCGCTCGCGGACGAGATGCCGTTGCAGCCCGATCGCGCGGCGGCGCGCGCGGCGCTGGATCTTGCATCGGATGCGCCGGTGCTTGCGCTGTTACCCGGGTCCCGCACCGGTGAAATCGAACGTCTCGGCGCGGATTTCCTCGACGCCGCGGCGCGCGTGCGCGATGCCCTGCCCGGCCTTCGCGTGGTGGCGCCCATGGCCGACTCCCGGGCACGCGCGACATTCGAGCGCGTGCTCGCGCGGTCGCCAGCGCGCGAACGTCTCGGCGATGCGCTATCGATCATCGATGGCAACGCGCGCGTGCTGATGATCGCGAGCGACGTGGTGCTGCTGGCATCGGGCACGGCCACGCTCGAGGCGATGCTGGCGAAGCGGCCGATGGTGGTGGCGTACAAGGTCGCGGCGACGACGTACCGGATCGTGAAAGGCCTCGGCATGCTCAAGGTGAGCCGCTACGCGCTGCCGAACATCCTCGCCGGCGCGGACGTGGTGCCCGAACTGATGCAGCATGACTGCACACCGGAGAAGTTGGCAGCCGCCGTGCTGCGCTGGTTCCGCAGCCCCGAGGCGGTGACTGAGCTCGTGCCGCGGTTCACGAACCTGCACGACGAACTGCGACGCGACGCCTCCGCGCGCGCGGCGGACGCCGTCGTCGACGTCGTATCCTCGCCACATGGCTGACGCGCCGCTTCAATCGGAACTCGACATCGCCGTCGAACGCGGTGCGCAGCGCATTGCGGGCGTGGACGAGGCCGGTCGAGGCCCGCTCGCAGGCCCGGTGGTCGTGGCGGCCGTGGTGTTCATTCCCGGCCGCACGCCGATCAACGGGCTCAACGATTCCAAACAGCTCGATGCCGGGCGTCGCGAGGTGCTCGCCGTGCGCATCCGCGAGCGCGCGGTCGCCTGGCATGTCGCCGTGATCGATGTCGGCACGATCGATCGCATCAACATCTTCCACGCGACGATGCTGGGCATGCGCGAGTGCGTCGAGGCCGTGCGCCACGCCGCGGACATCGCACGCATCGACGGCAACGTCGTGCCGAAAGGCCTGCCGTGCGCGGGTGAGGCGTGGGTCGGCGGCGATGCCCGCTGCCGTTCGATCATGGCCGCGTCGATCCTGGCGAAGACGCATCGCGACGCGTTGATGGTCGAGATGCACGCGAAATATCCGCAGTACGGATTCGACCAGCACAAGGGTTATTCCACGCCACAGCATCTCGCCGCGCTGGCGGCGCATGGGCCGTGCCCGGAGCACCGCAGGTCGTTCGCGCCCGTGCGTTCGAGCGTGACGACCGACGATGGCGAACGCGAGCTGGCGCTGCTGTGACGCATTGACGCGCGCGCCTGCTACGACGGCGCGCGTCGCTTCAGCTTGGCGCCCACGCCACTACGCGTCGGTTGGTGGTTCGTCTGCCAGCGCGTTCGCAGGTTTGGGCGGTCCGACGACAGGCGTGTTCTCGATGGACGAGGTCGCATCGCGTCGGCTGGCGCGCTGGTCCGTGGGCGGGAGTCGGGCATCGCGTGGTTCGAACGATGCGGTCTTGTCGGTTCTGAACGTGAACGACGGTGACGTCATGGCGCACCTCCGGATCCGCCCGTTTGTGGGCCACGCATCATCGCGCCGTGTCGGCGTCGCGCGTGCAAACAACGCATTAAGGACGAGTGCGCTTGAGAGCCGGCGCGACGTCGTGCACGCGCGCCGCAGCGATCGAACGCGTGGCGGCGGATATCGGCAGGACGCGCCGATCCCGCTCGCCGATAGCACGCGTCGCGCGTTGCCGAACCGCGTGTCGAACCCCCGTGCCTGGCGTCAGCTCGGCGCGCTGATCGCGGTTTCAATGGTGACCGCTGCGGCGTCGTCCACCGGAAACTGGAGCGTCGGGCCTTTCGGCGGTTTCGGTGGGCCCACCACCGGCACGTTCGCGCCGTAGTGGATGCGGCACAGCACGACCAGATGCCGGCCATCGCGCAGCACGAGGTCGATACGTTGTTCGTCGGTGCCGGTTTCGGCGGGTGCATCGAGGGTGGACGACGACATGGTCATGGCAACTCCGCGGGATGCCCGGACGGGCGAAATCGTCAGCGCGTGGCGACGACGCCGGCGCGCGTGAATAACGGATTCGTGGCGAGGCGCTTCTCGGCAATGCCCGCGTGCCGCGCCATCTCGATTCGCTGGCGCGCGCCGTCGACATCGCCGAGTTGCAACAACGTCTCCGCGTTGTAGAACGCGACGTCGGCCGCCTGTTCGCCCTTGCTTTCGGCCTGCCGCGCGAGCGCCAGCGCGCGTTCGCGTTCGCCGATGTTCGCGCGGTACCAGCCGAGCGCGGCGAGCGTCATCGCATCGCCGCCGTTGAAGTCGATGAAATGCTGCGCAAGATCGGCGGCCTGCCGGAATGCCGCCGGCGCCTGGCCGGCCGTGCGTGCATCGGCGAGCAGCGCATCGCCAAGGTTGCCGTAGTTGATGTAGGTGTCGGGACTCAGCGCAATCGCACGGCGATACAACACAGCCGCGGCCGCGTAGTCGCCGCGTTCGTATTTGATGGTGCCGAGGTTGGCGAGTGCGCGGTCGTCCGGGTCGAGCGCCACGGCGCGTTCCAGCGCCTTTTCCGCAGCGTCGGTGCGTCCGACGGAGAGCAGCAGCGCGCCTTGCAGGCCCCAGAAATCGCCGTCTTCAGGCGCGAGGCGCGTGGCCTGTTCGAGCGAGGCGACCGCGTCCTCGGTGCGTCCGGCGACGTATTGCTGGTAGCCGAGTTCCGCGTAGATGTGCGCGTCGGACGGACTTGCGCGCAGCGCCTCGCGGAAATGGGCGAGCGCGTCGTCGATGCGATCGCGCGCGACATCGACCTTGGCGAGCCCGACCAGAGCGTCCGCGCGTTGCCCGGGATAGTCCACGACGTGGCGGTAGTACTCGCCCGCCTTCTCGAGGCTGCCGTTGACGCGGTAGAGGTCGCCGAACGCGAGCTGCACCTCGCCGATGCCGGGATCCATGTTTTCCGCCGTGCGGCACGCAAGCCGCGCGGAATCGAACGCCTTCGGATTGCGCTGGCTTTCGAAGCGCCACGCTTCCGTGCGGCAGATCGCGGCCTGTGCGCGCGCGAAGCCGGGGTCGCGGACCAGCGCCTTGCGGAAATAGCCGATCGCCTGCGGCCGGTCGCCACGGGTGGCGAACAGTTCGTACAGGCCGTGCAGGTACGCGTCGAAGGCGGCGACGTCGCGCGTGGGTGCCAGACGCCGTCGCAGGCCTTCACCCGCATCCGGCAGCGCGCCGACCAGCACGGCGGCCACCTCGGACGCCATGCTGCTCTGCAGTTCGAACACGTCGCGCAGCGGACGGTCGTAGCTGCGGCTCCACAGCAGGCCGCCGGAGGGAACGTCGAGTAGCCGCGCATCGACGCGAACGCGGTTGCCGATGCGCTGCACGCGCCCGTCGAGCACGCTCGCGACGCCGAGGCGCCGGCCGAGCGCGAGCGGGTCGATCGCGGCGTCGGGCGCCCACGCCGCGACCTGCAGCCCGTGCACGCCAGCGAGCGCGTTGTGCATCTCGACGGCGAGGCCTTCGGCGAAGTAGCGATCGGCGGGGTCGGCCGTGGTGGTGGTGAATGCGCGAACGGCGACCGACGGCGCGCTCGCGTGGAGCGGCGCAGGCGGGCGCCGCCACCAGGCGATCGCGGCGACGAGCGCCAGTAGCGCTAGGCAGGCGAACGCGATCGCGGCTGCACGCCGGCGCGACGGGGCGACGGCGCCTCGCATCTCGCGCTGCTCGACAGGGCCGGCCGATGCGTCGGCCGTCAGCGGCAAGGCGGTGTCCGCGCCGCGTGCCGCAAGCGGCGCCCGTTCGGCGGCGGGCTCGGCCTCGGTGTCCGCAGCCGCCATGCGCTCGTCCAGCAGCTCGCCGATGAAGCTGTAGCCCAGCGCATGCCGCGTCTGGATATAGCGCGGATGCTGCGCGTCGTCGTCGAGCGCATGGCGTAGCTGGGCGATCACCCGGGTGAGCACGCCCGGCGTGACGTGGCGATGCCCCCAGACCGCATCGAGCAGGTCGTCACGCGGGACGAGCTCGCCGGCGCGCTCCAGCAGCAGCGCCAGCACCGCGAACGCTTTCGGTTCCAGCGTCCGCAGCTCGCCCGCACGCACCAGGGTGCGCGCGCCCAGGTCCACCACGACGTCGTCGAAGCGATAGCGACTCGCGACCACGGCGGCGCTGGGGGGAACGCCATCGGCCGTCATCGGCGGTTACTCCTGAAAACCTCGCAACCTGCGCGAGGCATCGGACAAACCTCATCTCCCCATCATGACTCAGCAGGCGCGGACGGGGACTCTGCATGCGCACCGCTCGTCAGGTGCAGACCACGGAGAACCACCATGAACGTCCTGTCCACCCTCGTCCACGCCTTCCACGTTTCGCCGCAGATCGACGACGCCGCCACCGCCGAACGCCGCGCCCGCTACGCCGAAGCGCTGGAAAACGCCCGTCGCGAACCGCTGCCGCAGTCGCCGGATCCCGAAGCCGAGGCGTTCGAGGCCCAGTGCCGCCGCGTCCGCGAATCGCGCTACACGGAGACGTCGGCCGACCTGTTCCATGTCTGCTGAACGCCGCCGGCCGCCGCTGGCGCCGGATGCCGTGTCAAGCCTGTGTCGCCACCGGCGCGCCTGCTAGTCTGCAAGGCCGCCGGTTGCCGCGACCGGCACGCCCGACTGCATGACGTCCCGCTTCGTCCACCTGCACCTGCACTCCGAGTACTCGCTCGCCGACTCGACGATCCGTATCGGCGAGTTGATCAAGCGGTGCGTGGCATTGCAGCAGCCGGCCGTCGCGCTGACGGACATCAACAACGTCTTCGCCGCCGTGAAGTTCTACAAGGCGGCGGAAGCGGCGGGCATCAAGCCCATCCTCGGCGCGGACGTCGCCCTGGCGGACGGCAACGAAGCACCGACGCGGATGACGCTGCTCTGCCGCGACCGTTCCGGCTACCTCACGCTGTCGCGCCTGCTCACCCGCATGTGGATGGAAGGCCATCGCAACGACGGCGTGGCGATGCGCCCCGAATGGCTGCGCGACGACAACGGCGGCCTGTTCGCGCTGGCCGGCCGCGACAGCCTCGCCGCACAACTCGCAGCCGGCGGTCGACACGACCTCGCGGAAGCGTGGCTGGTCGACTGGAAGGATGTGCTCGGCGAGCGCCTGCATCTCGAACTCACGCGCACCGGCCGCAAGGGCGAGGAGCCGTTCAACTCGTTCGCGCTGCATGCGTCGTCGCTGCGCGACATTCCGGTGGTCGGCACCAACGACGTGCGCTTCGTCGACGAAGCCGGCTACGAAGCGCACGAGGCACGCGTCTGCATCGCGACCGGCCGCGTGCTGGACGATCCCAAGCGTCCGCGCGAGTACAGCCCGCAGCAGTTCCTGCGTTCCAGCGAGGAGATGGAGGACGTCTTCGCCGACGTGCCGGACGCGATCGACAATGCGTATTCGCTGGCGTTGCGCTGCAACGTCGAGATGAAGCTCGGCGAGTACGCGCTGCCCGCGTTCCCGGTGCCGAGCGACCACACCATCGAATCGTGGCTGCGCAACAGCGCGCGCGAAGGGTTGGCGAAGCGCCTGGATAAGGTGCCGCCGTCCGACGGTCGCACGCTCGAGGACTACACGTCGCGCCTGGAAACCGAGCTCGACGTCATCATCAAGATGGGGTTCCCGGGTTACTTCCTCATCGTCGCGGACTTCATCAACTGGGGTAAGCAGCAGGGCATTCCGGTCGGTCCGGGTCGCGGTTCGGGTGCGGGCTCGCTGGTGGCGTGGGCGCTCGGCATCACCGATCTCGATCCCCTGCCCTACGACCTGCTGTTCGAGCGGTTCCTCAACCCCGAACGCGTGTCGATGCCCGACTTCGACATCGACTTCTGTATGGATCGTCGCGACGAAGTCATTGACTACGTCGCGCGCAAGTACGGTCGCGATCGCGTCAGCCAGATCATCACCTACGGCACGATGGCCGCGAAGGCGGCGGTGCGCGACTGCGGCCGCGTGCTCGGCCATCCGTACGGCATGGTCGACGGCATCGCCAAGCTCATTCCCAACACGCTCGGCATCGGGCTGGAGGACGCGCTCGGCCGGTCCGATGCGTCGAAGAAGGACCCGGACCTCGCGTCGCAGGAGCTGATCACGCGTTATCGCGCCGAGGACGACGTGCGCGACCTGATGGACCTCGCGCTGTCGCTCGAGGACCTCACGCGCAACGCCGGCAAGCACGCGGGCGGCGTGGTGATCGCGCCGTCGCCGCTGTCGGACTTCTGCCCGCTGTTTGCCGAACACGACGAAGGCGGTCGCGGTCGCAATCCGGTCACGCAGTTCGACAAGGACGACGTCGAGGCCGTCGGCCTCGTCAAGTTCGATTTCCTCGGCCTGCGCACCCTCACGATCATCGACTGGGCGGTGAAGGCGATCAACGTGCGGCGCGCGAAGGAAGGCGTCGAAGCACTCGACATCACCACGCTGCCGCTCGACGACGCGAAGGCGTACGAGGTGTTCGCGCGCGGCGACACGGTTGCCGTGTTCCAGTTCGAATCACGCGGCATGCGCGAGCTGCTCAAGCGCGCGCAGCCCGACCGCTTCGACGACCTGATCGCGCTCGTGTCGCTGTACCGCCCGGGCCCGATGGACCTGATCCCGGACTTCATCGAGCGAAAGCACGGCCGGCAGGAAGTCGTGTTCCCGCACGCGCTGCTGGAGCCGGTACTCGCGCCCACGTACGGCGTCGTGGTCTACCAGGAGCAGGTCATGCAGACCGCGCAGATCCTGGGCGGCTATTCGCTGGGCGGTGCGGATCTTCTGCGTCGCGCGATGGGCAAGAAGAAGCCCGAGGAGATGGCCAAGGAGCGCGTCAAGTTCGAAGCCGGTGCGAAGGAGCACCACGGCATCGAACCGCGCGTGTCCGGTCCGATCTTCGACCTGCTCGAAAAATTCGCCGGCTACGGCTTCAACAAGTCGCACGCGGCGGCGTACGCGCTGGTCTCGTACCAGACGGCGTGGTTGAAGGCGCACTACCCGGCGGAGTTCATGGCCGCCGTGCTGTCGTCGGACATGGACAACACCGACAAGGTCACCGGCTTCCTCGACGAAACGCGTGCGATCGGCGTTACCGTGCTGCCGCCCGATGTCAACGAATCGGCGTACATGTTCGAAGCGCGAACGCCCGACACCGTGCGTTACGGGCTCGGCGCGGTGAAAGGCGTCGGGCGCGGCGTCTGCGAGGCGATCGTGGAAGCGCGGCGCGCCGGGCAATTCAAGGATCTGCTCGATCTCTGCCAGCGTGCGGACGACGGCAAGCTCAACCGCCGCGCGCTGGAAGCGATGGCGCAGGCCGGTGCGCTCGACGCGATCGGCAAGAACCGCGCAAGCCTGTTCCTGCAGATCCCCGAAGTGCTGCGCGCCACCGACCAGCTCGCGAAGGAAACCGCGGCGGGCCAGGTCTCGCTGTTCGGCGGCTTCGATACCGCCGCGCCGGCGCTGCACATCGACCTGCCCGAAGCGGACGAGTGGCCGATCGCCAAGCTGCTCGAGCACGAACGCGAAACGCTCGGCCACTACCTCAGCGGCCATCCCTTCGATCCGCATCGCGAGGACGTGCACGCGCTGATCGGCTTCGACCTGGGCGACCTCGAACGCATCTGGGCCGGGCGTCCGGATAGCGGTCGCGGTGGCTGGCGTCCCGAGATGGAGACGACGGTTGCCGGCCTCGTCGTCGGCTTCCGCAAGAAGGGCGACTCGCAGGTGTTCGTGCAGATCGAGGACGGCCGTGGTCGGCTCGAATGCGCCTTCTTCGCCGAGACCTACGCCGACCACGCGTCGCTGATCGGCCGCGACAAGTTGCTCATCGTGCAGGGCGGCCTGCGCGAAGACGCGTTTTCCGGCGGCTTCGCGCTCAAGGCGCAGCGCTGCTGGGAGTTCTCGCAGCTGTGCAGCCGCCACGCGCAACGCCTGTCGGTGCGCGTCGACCTGCGCCAGCCCGGCACGCTCGCGCGCGTCGAGGCGGTATTGGCGGCGCATCGCCCGGGCCCGACGCCGCTGCGCATGCACCTGCTGATCGACGGCACGCACGGCATGGTCGACTTCGACGGCGCCAAGGGCGTACGCGTCAGCGCCGAGCTGGTCGAAGCGCTGCGCGCCACGCCGGGCGTCCTGACCGTGAAGGCGGCGCTGTCCAAGCCCTGGGCACACTGACGGCGGCCCGGACCATACGCCGCCGACGGGCGGGATTCGGCCGCCCCGGGCTAAACTGCCCGCCTTTCATCCTGCCGGTCCCGCATGAACCCGAACTACCTCGATTTCGAGCAGCCCATCGCCGATCTTGAAGCGAAGATCGCCGAACTGCGCCAGGCGAGCGACGGCAACTCGATGGACGCCGGCCCGGAGATTCGGGCCCTGCAGGACAAGGCGCGCAAGCGCACCGCCCAGATTTTCCGCGACCTCTCGCCGTGGCAGGTGTCGCAGCTCGCCCGCCATCCGCAGCGCCCTTACACGCTCGACTACATCGAAGCTATGTGCGATGAGTTTGAAGAGCTGCACGGCGACCGCGCGTATTCCGATGACGCCGCCATCGTCGGCGGCCTGGGCCGCATCGACGGTCGCAGCGTGATGATCATCGGCCACCAGAAGGGCCGCGACACCAAGAGCAAGGTGCGCCGCAACTTCGGCATGCCGCGCCCGGAGGGTTATCGCAAGGCGCTGCGCCTGATGAAGATGGCCGAGCGCTTCGGCCTGCCGCTTCTCACCTTCATCGACACGCCGGGCGCGTACCCGGGCGTGGGCGCGGAAGAACGCGGCCAGTCCGAAGCCATCGCCCGCAACCTGATGGAAATGGCGGAGCTGAAGATCCCGATCGTCTGCACCGTGATCGGCGAAGGCGGCTCCGGCGGCGCACTTGCCATCGGCGTCGGCGACCGCACGCTGATGCTCGAATACAGCACCTACTCGGTGATCTCGCCCGAAGGCTGCGCGTCGATCCTCTGGAAGTCGGCCGACAAGGCCAAGGACGCCGCCGAGCAGCTCGGCCTGACCGCGCGACGCCTGCATTCGCTGGGCCTCGTCGACAAGGTGATCCGCGAACCCACGGGCGGCGCGCATCGCAACCCGAGGCAGATGGGCACGCGCCTGAAGAACGTGCTGATCAACGAACTCGACGCGCTCTCGGGCCTGCCCGCCGAAGCCCTTCTCGAGCGCCGCTACCAGCGCCTGCGCGGCTACGGCGCGTACGAAGCGGCGTAATCCGCAGCGCGGAGCTGTGGCGTCGCTGCCGTAGCATCGGGTCATGACTGCCGTGCTCGACATCGACGACACGCCGCTACGGTCACATCCGCAGGCGCGGCTCGTCGTCGCGCTCAGTGGAGGGCTCGATTCCAGCGTGTTGTTGCACGCCCTGGCCACCACGCCCGCCCTGCGCGCGCATGGCCTGCGCGCAGTGCACGTCAACCATGGGCTGCACGACGATGCCGGCGCATGGAGCGCGCACTGCGAGTCGCTCTGTCGCGCGCTGGGCGTGCCGCTGCGGACAGTGCGGGTCGATGTTCGCAATGTCGGCAACGGCCCCGAGGCCGCGGCGCGGAACGCGCGCCATGCCGCCCTGCAGGCCGACATCACATCGGACGACGTGGTCGCGTTCGCGCATCACCGCGACGACCAGGCCGAGACATTCCTGCTCCGCGCATTGCGCGCGTCCGCGCCCGATGGCCTCGCCGCGATGCGCCCATGGCGCGCGTTCGGCCGCGGCCATCTCTGGCGCCCGCTACTTGCGCTTCCCCGTGAATCGCTGCGTGCGTACGCGACCGCACACGGCCTCGACTGGGTCGATGATCCCAGCAACGACGACGACCGCTTCGACCGCAATTTCCTGCGCCTGCGGGTGATTCCACTGCTGCGCGAACGCTGGCCGCGCGTCGACGAGGCATTCGCCACGGCAGCACGGCTCGCGGCGGAGACCGGCGATCTTCTGGCGGATGAGGACGTTGCGACGCTCGCGCGTTGCAGGATCGATGGCGACAACGATCTCTCCCGCAACGCATTGATCGCGCTCGATTCGCCGCGTCGCGCACGCGTGTTGCGACGCTGGATCGCATCGCGCGATCTCCCTCCGCTTCCGGCGAACGGCGTCGAGCGCATCGTCGGCGAACTGCTCGAGGCGCCCGCCGATGCACAGGCGCGCTTCGACTGGCACGGCGCGACCGTGCGCGCATGGCGCGATCGTCTGCATGCCTCGCGGAACATCGCGCCGCTCGATGTCGAGTTCGACATGGCGTGGGACGGTCGCACGCCAGTCGAGCTTCCCGACGGCGGCCAACTCGCGATCGAACGTCCGGTCCCGCTCCCGCCCGGAACGCGCGTTCGTGCACGCCAGGGCGGCGAGCGTATCCGCCTGCCCGGCCGTCCGCATCGCCATGAACTCAAGGACGTCCTGGTCGCGGCGGGCATTCCGCCGTGGGTGCGCGAGCATCTGCCGCTGGTGTTCGCTGACGACGAGGTGCTGGCGGCCGGCGACCGTGTGATCGGCGATCGCCTTGCCCGGATCCTCGAACCGCACGGTGCCCGCATCGTCTGGACGCCACCGATCTGACACGTCACCCACGCGCCACGTCGACTCGGCAAGACTTCCGTCGCATTGACCCTGCACCGCGCCCGCCGCCACACTTCGACCATGCCGCGCAAAGAAGCCATCGAGCAGCCCCAGCCCTCCCCCGTCGCCGATTTCGAGCGCTCGCTCGACTCGCTCGAGCACTTGGTCGAACGCATGGAACAGGGCGACCTGTCGCTCGACGAATCGCTGGCGGCCTATGAGGAGGGCGTCGGCCTGTACCGGCGCTGCCAGACGGCGCTGGAACAGGCCGAAATGCGCGTGCGCCTGCTGACCGACCCGCAGGATCCGTCGACCGCGCAACCCTATCCGGACGCGTCCACGCCCGATGCCTGACGCCCGCCTGGAGGCTTGGCGCGGCCGCATCGACGCCGCGCTGGAACAGGCGCTCGACCTGCCCGACGCCCCGCCGGGGCTGCTCGCCGCGATGCGCCACGCGGTGCTGCTCGGCGGCAAGCGCATACGCCCGCTGCTTGTGCTCGCCACCGGCGCCGTGTTCGACACTGACGAGGGCGCGCTGCTAGCGCCCGCGGTCGCCGTCGAACTCATCCACGCGTATTCGCTGGTGCACGACGACCTGCCATCGATGGACGACGACGCGTTGCGCCGCGGCCAGCCGACGGTGCATGTCGCCTTCGACGAGGCGACCGCGGTACTTGCGGGCGACGCCCTGCAGTCGCTCGCGTTCGACGTCCTCGCGCGCGCGCCGGCCGATGTCGCGATCGACCTCGTGCGCGAACTCGCGCGCGCGTCCGGCGCGGCCGGCATGTGTGGCGGCCAGGCGCTGGATCTCGACGCCACCGGTCGCAGCGCGGATGTCGACGTCGCCCTGCTCGAACGCCTGCATGCGATGAAGACCGGCGCGCTGATCCGCGCGGCGGTGCGCATGGGTGCGATCTGCGGCCACGCCGATGCGGATGCCCGCTCGCGCCTCGACGCCTTCGCCGACGCACTCGGCCTCGCATTCCAGGTGCGCGACGACATCCTCGACGTCGAAGCCGACACCGCGCAGCTCGGCAAGACCGCGGGCAAGGATCTGGCACAGGACAAGGCGACGTTCCCCGCGTTGCTGGGCCTGGATGCCTCGCGTGCGCGGCTCGCGCACCTCACCGACGTGATGGCGGCATCGCTGGCGACGTTCGGCAGCGACGCGGCTCCGCTGCAGGCCCTCGCGCGACTCGCGGTCGATCGCGCGCACTGACCCGCGCGTTTGCCGTGTCGGCGACACCACGCAACTCGCAAACAAAAACGCCGGCACGAAGCCGGCGTTTTCGCATCATCGCAATGCCGATCAGTTGATCAGGCGCAGCGTGAACGGGTAACGGTAGTTCTCACCACGGCTCGCCGCGACGCCTGCCATCACCGTCAGCACCAGCCATGCGATCACCACGATCGGCAACAGCAGGAAGCCGATCAGCACCACCATGCAGATGGACGCAACGATCGCCGCGAGTGCCGCGGTGATGTTGAAGTTCACCGCTTCCTTCGCCTGCTCGGCGGCGAACGGCATGGTGTCCTTCTTGATCTGCCAGACCACGAGCGGGCCGAGCACGTTGCCGAACGGGATGATCAGGCCGGCCAACGACGACAGATGGCCGAGCATGGCCCAGTTGCGTTCTTCTGCCACGTCGGCACCGATGCTGGACGACGCGTGCGGCGGAGGCGGCGCGGGCTGGGAGTACGGAGGCGGCGTCGGCGTCGGGCCGTCGTCGCCGGGGATCTGGTCGATATCGCTCATCGTGCCGCTCCTGCAATGTGAAGGTCGTGTTGACGCCGACTTTCAACCCCGCGCGTTCAACGGTCAACCGTCGGTGGCGAGCGACCCGATCAGCGGTACCGATCAGCTCTCGCCGGCAACGGTCATCCGGCCTATGGCGACGCTGCCCATGCGAATGTGCGAGCGCGGGTCGACGTCGGTGCCGACCGCCTCGATGCGCTGGAACATCTCGCGCAGGTTGCCCGCCACGGTGACGCCATCGACAGGGTATTCGATGCGTCCGTTCTCGACCCAGAAGCCGGCGGCACCGCGCGAATAGTCGCCGGTGGTCGCGTTGGCGCCGTTGCCCATCAGCTCGGTGACCAGCAGTCCGTTGCCCATCGACGCCAGCAGCGAGTCCAGGTCACCCGCATTCGCCGCGACGTCGAGGTTGTGCACGCCGCCGGCGTTCGCGGTCGTCTGCAGGCCGAGCTTGCGTGCGGAGTAACTGCCGAGCACGTAGCGCTGCAGTACGCCGTTCTCGACCAGCGCCGACTCGCGCGTCGCCACGCCTTCGGCGTCGAACGCAGACGAACGCAGGCCGCGCGCAACGAACGGGCGCTCGATGATCGAGAACCAGTCGGGAAACAGCTGCGTACCCTGGCTGTCGATCAGGAAGCTCGCGCCGCGATAGAGCGCGCCCCCCGACACCGCGCCGAGCAGGTGGCCGATCAGCGATCGCGCCATCTCGGCCGCGAACACGACGGAGTACTCGCCGGTGCGCAACTGGCGCGGCGACAGTCGACTCACCGCACGTTCCGCCGCGCGACGCCCAACCGACGCGGGTGAATCCATGTCCTGCGATGCGAGGCCGAGCGTGTACCAGCCGTCGCGCTGCATTGCGTCGCCCCGCCCTGCGATGAGCGCGCAGCCGAGCGAATGCTGGGTGCCGCGTTCGCGGCCGATGAAGCCGTGGCTGTTCGCGTACACCGACAGGCTGCGACCGCTGCTGAGCGACGCGCCGTCCGAATTCTCGACGCGCGCATCCGCGTCGCGACCGGCCTGTTCGCACGCGAGCGCGAGGTCGATCGCGCGGTCGGCGTCGATCGCCCACGGATGCCACGAGTCGAATTCCGGCATGTCACGCGCCATTAGGTCCGCGTCGGCGAGCCCCGCGGCGGGATCGTCCTCGGTGTATTTGGCGATGGCGCAGGCCTGGTCGACCGTGGCGATCAGGCTGTCCTCGCGCAGGTCGGCGGTGCTCGCGCTGCCCTTGCGCTGCCCGAAATAGACGGTGACGGCGATGCCGCGATCACGCGTGGATTCCACGGTTTCGACTTCGCCCATGCGAACGTTGACGCTGAGCCCGGCCTCCTCCGAGCAGCTGACCTCCGCCTGCGTCGCGCCGCGCTCGCGGGCAAGGCCGAGCAGTCGCTGCGACAGGCCGGAAAGCGCGTCGAGGCGCTCGATACTGTCGTCGTGGAGGGCGGGCGAAGTGATCGTCGCGTTCAATGTCTTATCCTTCCGTTCTCATGTCCGCGCCTCGGCGGACGGCTCAACGCGTGGCGGCCGTCGTCGCGCAGGATTATGACGATGCGCGGTCGCGACGAAGAAACCGGTGAATTCCGCAGCCCCTCCCGCAGCGAGCAGCGGCGCGAGGCGCTGGGCGTGCTCGAACTCGCGGAGACGCTGGCGTCCCTGACCGACGCGCAGCTCGCGCGCGTGCCGGTGCCGGAGGCCGTGATGTTGCACATCATGGATACGCGGCGCATCACGTCCAACATCGCGCGCAAGCGACAGCTCGCCTTCCTTGCCAAGCAGATGCGCAAGCTCGACGACGACGAACTGCAGGCCATGCGCGACGCACTCGACGAAAAGAGCGATGCGTCGCGCGCGGAGATCGCGGCGACGCATCGCGTCGAAGCCTGGCGCGTGAAGCTGCTGGAGGGCGGCGACAACGCGCTGGCCGAGCTCCTGGACCTGTATCCCGACGCCGATCGCCAGCGCCTGCGCCAGCTCGTGCGCAATGCGCTCGACGAACGCAATCGCAACAAGCCGCCGCGCGCATTCCGCGAACTGTTCCGCGAACTGCGCGGCGTCATGCTCGGCACGTCCGACGGCGACGATGCCGACGAGCAAATGGCGGCCGACGACACCGACGAGTGATCCCGGCGAAGGCTCAGGCCTTCGTTCCGCCGACCGTGAGCCCGTCGATCAACAGCGACGGCTGGCCGACGCCGACCGGCACACTCTGCCCGTCCTTGCCGCAGACACCGACGCCTTCGTCGAGCGCAAGATCGTTGCCGATCATGCGCACCTTCTGCATCGTTTCCGGCCCGTTGCCGATCAGCATCGCGCCCTTCACCGGCGCGGTGACCTTGCCGTCCTCGATGAGGTAGGCCTCGGTCGCGGAGAACACGTACTTGCCGGACGTGATGTCGACCTGGCCGCCGCCGAAATTCACCGCGTACAGCCCGCGCTTCACCGAGCGGATCATTTCCTGCGGATCGTGCGAGCCGGCGAGCATGTAGGTGTTGGTCATGCGCGGCATGACGAGGTGCGCGAACGATTCGCGACGCCCGTTGCCTGTCGGCGTCATGCCCATCAGGCGCGCGTTGAGCGTGTCCTGCATGTAACCGACCAGTACGCCGTCCTCGATCAGCGTCGTGCAGTTGGTCGGCGTGCCTTCGTCGTCGATGTTGAGCGAACCGCGTCGACCCGGCAGCGTGCCGTCGTCGACGATGGTGACGCCCGGCGACGCCACGCGCTGGCCGATTCGGCCGGCGTACGTCGACGTGCCCTTGCGATTGAAGTCGCCTTCCAACCCGTGGCCGACCGCCTCGTGCAGCAGCACGCCCGGCCAGCCGCTGCCAAGCACCACCGGCATCACGCCGGCCGGTGCGTCGACCGCGTCGAGGTTCACCAGCGCCTGCCGCAGCGCTTCGCGCGCGAGATGTTCCGGGCGACCGCCGCCGAGCAGCTCCGCATAGCCGTAGCGCCCGCCGCCGCCTGCGTAGCCCTGCTCGCGACGCCCCTTGTCCTCGACGATCACCTGCACGTTGAGGCGCACCAGCGGGCGAACATCCGCGGACAGCAGACCGTCGCTGCGCGCGACGAGGATGGTGTCGACGCCGCCCGACAGGCTCACGGTCACCTGCTTCACGCGCGGGTCCGCCGCGCGCAGCAGGCGGTCGATGCGACGCAGCGATTCGACCTTTTCTTCGTTTGCCAACGCATCGATCGGATCGAACGCGGTGTACAGCTCACGACCGCTGCCGCGCACCAGCGGACGATCCTTCGACGCCATCTCGCCCGCGACCGTGCCCTTGGCGATGGCACGCGCGGACGTCGATGCCTCGAGCAGCGCCTTCGCGTCGATCTCGTCCGAATACGCGAAACCCGTTTTCTCGCCGCTGATCGCGCGCACGCCGACGCCCTGCTCGATCGAATGCGCACCGTCCTTGACGATGCCGTCCTCGACGGTCCAGCTCTCGCGACGCGCGTGCTGGAAATAGAGGTCGCCGAAATCGACGCCGGGGCCGACCAGCGCGCCGAGCGCACGATCCAGCGACGCCACGTCGAGGCCGGCAGGCACGAGCAATCGGGATTCGGCGGTCGAAAGCGAAGTCGTCATCGGAGTTCCATGAAATAAGGACGCAGCCGCGTGCGGCACGTCCGGACTATATGCGGGGCGATGTGATCGGCCTCAACCGGCCGGAGGCGGTGACAGCGCCATCGCGCGTGTCTGGTCGTGCGTGAGCACTTCGACTTTCGGGTCGGCCCACGGCCCGGTGACGCGATAGGTCTTGGCGCCGAGTTGGCCGAGCGGCTTCTGCATCACCGCGCCGGCGGCGGCACCGATCGCCGCGCCGACCGGACCACCGGCAAGCGCACCGACCGCGGTCAGCAGGTTCGCCGACTTGGGATGCACTTCGATCGTCTGGTCGAAGGTCTGCGCGCGCAGGTTCGCCGCGCCGCGGATGCGGATGTCGGCCGCGGGACCCTTGATGCCGAAGTCGTCGCTCCGCGCGAGGCCGTCGCCGAAACGCACGTTGCCGCCGATCTGGTTGAAGCTGAAACCCTTGGCGAAGAAGTCGCGGAAATCGAGCGTGAGGCGACGCGGCAGTTCGGCCAGGCTGAGCAGGCCGAGCACACGGCCGGCGCCGGGCTCGACCTCGAGCAGGCGGCCGTTGCGCACGTCCACCGCGAGCGTGCCCTGCAGGCTGCCGAGCGCGAAGTCGGAGGGCGCGCCGCTCCAGCCTGCGTCGAAATGCGTATCGCCCTTGCCGCCGCTCACGCGCCCACCGAGCCCGAAGCCGTCGAGCAACGCACCGAAGTCGTCGCTCGACACCGTCGCGGCGACATGCGTGCGCGCGGCGGCGCCCTTGCCGCTCCAGTCGCCGGTCGCGTCGATGCGCTGGCTGCGGCCGCGCGCGTTGAACTGGTCGAGCTGGAGGCCGGTCGCCGTCGCATGCGTGCGAAGGCGCGCGGTGCCGAGCGCGGCGCTGCCGATGCGCAGATCGTCGACGTCGATGGAAAGCGGCGGCACCTTGGATGGATCGACCGCGGCGTTCGATGGCGTCGTCGCGCGCACGGGTGCCGGGCGACGTGGCGTCGGCGTCATCGGCGCGACGCGTGACGGCGATGCCGGCCCTGCCGCCGCGACCGGCGACGCCGCGGAACGCCAGTACACGCGGCTGAAACGACCGGCGATCGGCCCCGCCCCGTCGGGCACGCTCAGGCTGCCCGCGAGCGTCGCGCCGTCGGCACGCACGGACAACGCATTGCCGGCCATTGGTTGCACCTGCAGACGCGTTTCGCCGAATACGCCGCCGAGCATCGCCAGGTGCGGCGTGCTGACGTCGATGCGTTGCAGCGACAGGCCGTCGCCCGCGCCGCCGCTGCCACCGCGTGCGAACGCGATCCAGTCGAGCGCGTCGAGCTGCGCCGCGCGTCCCGTCGCGACGATGCCCGATGCGGGCGGCGCGTCGTCCACCGTGCCACTGCCGAGCACGACACGAACCCCGGTGCGTCCGCCGACGGTGCGCGCACGCACGCCCGCCAGCGAACCGAGGCTGACTTTCACTTCGCCGCTGCCGACCGGCAACGGCGTGTCGACGAATGCGGCCAGTGATTGCGATGCGGGCTTGCGCAGCGGCGCCGGCAGGTCCAGCGATGTGCCCGCCAGGTTGCTGCGCAGCTGGAGGTGCGCGGCGCCGCCGGGCTTGGCGATGTCCTTCGGCACGACAACGCCGACCGTCCACGCCGAACGCCCCGCGACGTACGGCGACAGCCAGTCCATCTCGGACGCGCGCTTGAGCAGGTCGTCGATATCGAAGTTCGCGGCGACGTCGCCTTCGAACGCATTCGCGGGCGCGCGCACGTGGCCGTCGCCGGCGCGCAGCGACAACGCGCCGGGCTGGCCGTCGTGGCGCACGGCGAGATCGGTCGCGGTGAAGCCGCGCAGGTCGTAGGTCGCGCGGCCGTGCACGTCGTCGAAGCGGAGATCCCAGCGACGGTCCGCCAGCGTCGCGCCGTCGAGGTCGACGGTGCCGTCGATCGACATCGGGTCCGGTCGGCCGAGCGGCATCGTCAGCCCGAACGCGACCGTTGCCGGACCGCTCGCGGACAGCGCATCGATCGTTTCCGGCTGCAGCTTGCGCAGGCCGCTGGCGCGCACGACGTCGAGCAACTGCGACGTTTCGGTGGCGCCCTGCGCGTGCACGGTCAGCGCTCCGTGCGCGTAATCGTCGATCGATGCCGTGAGCCTGGGCAGCGCGACGCGCCCGATGCGGCCGCTGCCGACGATGTCGAAGCCGGTGCCATCGAACATGACGTCGGCATTGACGTCTTCCGCAGGCGGCCAGTCCGGCTGGAACTTCACCACGCCCGCGACCACGCGGCCGCGCGCTTCGAACGTGCCTTCGTGGTGACGGAACGGCCAGTCGTCGAGATCGCCGACGACGACCGCGCGCCCTTGTTCGACACGACCGCCGACCAGCGCGCCGTCGAGCCACTGCACCACCTTCGGCGCCATCAGGTTACGCACCCAGAAGCGCTTGGCGACCGGCACCTGCGCGGTACCGACGTCGGCGGCGATGTCGATGAAGGGCCGCGTGCCGTCGCCCTGCCACAACAGGCCGCCACGCACGTCGGCCGAATAGCCCTGGCCCGCGATGTGCAGCGAACGCGTGCCGAAACGCCAGCCGGGGCCGTCGCGCCACAGCGCCGCGCGTCCGGTGAGATGCACGACGTGGTCCGGCCCGAACGCCTGCGGCCACATGAAGCGGATCGCGCTCGCCGGATCGAAATCGAGTTGCACGCCGTCGGCATCGCCGCTCAGGTGACCGCCGATGCCCTGCAGCCCCGGCGCGGTGCCGACGCGCTGGAAACCGACCGATGCGAGGTTGGCGTCGACTTCCGTGCGGCCGCGCGCGCTGCGAACCCGCGCGTCGTCGACGAGACCGGCCGGCGCCGAGGCGCGGATCCAACGGCGCGTCGCCTCGGGAAGTCGATCGGTGAGCGCAGCAGTCTGCAGCAACGGTGCGACCTCGACATGCCGCGCGGCGAGATCGAAACGTCCGCCGCCCGCGAGCGCGAGCCCGTCGAGCACTTCGCCCGACCGGCCCTGTTGCACGCGCAGGGTCGGCAGCGTGATCGTCCATTTCCCCGCGCTCATGCGCCACGCGCCGAGCGCATCGACGCGATCGAACACCACGCGCGGCACCGCGCCATCGAGCGGCGCGCCTTCGAGCGTCACGCCCGACAACGCACCCTGCCCGGTCACCTGCACGACGCGTTCGTCGCGCACCTCGGCCCATGCGCGCGCACTGCCCGCACCCGCGGCGACACGCACGCCGCCTGCGTGCAACACCGTCGCCCAATCGCGAAGGTCGACGTGCTCGGCGCCGACGTAGGCGCGACCATCGCCCGAGCTCCGGTCGAAATCGAGCACGCCGTCGATCGGTGCGCCACCGCTGCGCATCCACGCACGCACGCCGGCACGGACGCGCGCGCCATCGACGCGAAGACGAAGATCCGCGCGCGGAATCGCCGTGTCGATGCCGTATGCCGGCGCGACGATCGCGAGCCGTCCGTCGATGACGTGCAGTTCGCCGAGGCGATCAAGCGCGCCGAAAGGATCGGCATTGCTGCGATCGGTCTGGCCCGGAAGGCCGCGCACGTCCCACGTGCCGTCGTCCGCGCGCTCCAGCGTGAGATCGAGGCCGCGCAGGCGCAGTTCCGTAAACGCATGGCCCGGAAGCAGGCCGAGGTAGACGGACGCCAGGAGTTCGGCGTCACCTATCGCAACCGCGCGATCGCCTTCACCGATGCGCAGCCCCTGCAGCTCGATCAGCGGGCCGACACGCGTCCAGTGCGTCTGCAGGCCAGTGAAGGACACCGGCCGCTTCGTGCGATGTTCAAGCCACGCCTTGACCTGCGCGGGATGCCCGGCCAGCACCGGCAGCGCCAGGCCGACGATGCCAAGCAGCAACGCGAAGCCGAGCACCACCACCGCGGCCACGTAGCCGAGGCCAACGTGAGCCCGCTTGGCGTGGCGAAGAATCACGCCGCTCGCGAGGCGAGGTTGTCGGGATCAGAGCAGCACGACATCGAACTGCTCCTGCGAATACTGCTCGTCGGCCTGGAAACGAATGGACTTGCCGAGAAATTCCTCGAGCTCGGCGACCGCCGCCGATTCTTCGTCGGTGATGCGTGCGACCACCTTCGGCGATGCGATCACCAGCAGCCGTTGCGCGTCGAACTGGCGCACCTGTCGCACGACGTCGCGGAAGATTTCGTACGTCACGGTTTCGGGCGTCTTGAGCGACCCGCGGCCGCTGCACTCATGGCACGGCTCCGAGAGCTGCCGTTGCAGGCTCTCGGTGGTGCGCTTGCGGGTCATCTCGACGAGACCCAGCGGAGAGAAGTCGTACACGGTCGTCTTGGCGTGGTCGCGGGCAAGCGCTTTCTCGAGCTGACGGAGCACCTGCCGCTTGTGCTCGGCATCCGTCATGTCGATGAAGTCGATGATGATGATGCCGCCTAGATTGCGCAGCCGAAGCTGACGCGCGACCGACTGGGCCGCCTCGAGATTGGTGCGGTACACCGTTTCCTCGAGATTGCGCTGGCCGAGGAATGAACCGGTGTTCACGTCGATCGTTGTCATCGCCTCCGTCTGGTCGATGACGAGGTAGCCGCCCGACTTCAGCGGCACCTGTTTTTCGAGCGCGCGCTGGATCTCGTCCTCGACGCCGTAGAGGTCGAAGATCGGCCGCGCGCCGGCGTAGTGCTCGATCTTCTCGTTGAGGCCCGGCATGTACTGCGCGGCGAACGCCTTCAGGCGGTCGCAGGTTTCGCGCGAGTCGACCTTCACCTTCTCCACGTCGCGACGCAGCAGGTCGCG
The DNA here is from genome assembly GCF_045866565.1 of Lysobacter claricitrinus. Classification (NCBI taxonomy): domain Bacteria; kingdom Pseudomonadati; phylum Pseudomonadota; class Gammaproteobacteria; order Lysobacterales; family Lysobacteraceae; genus Lysobacter; species Lysobacter claricitrinus. The sequence goes on from NZ_BAAFZV010000002.1 coordinate 1,139,797, forward strand.
CACGGCACGCATGGGCAGCGACAGGTCCTCGTAGACGCGTTCGCCAAGCTTCGCCGACGCCGAGCTTTCCTCGATCAACGACCACACGCGACCGAGATACGCGATGTCCTCGGCGATCGCTTCGTCCGGCTGGCCCTCCGCATTGGTGCGCACGATGTAGCCGTGCTGCGCACCGGTCGGGGAAAGCGACGACACGATGTGCTTGAGGCGAGCGCGTTCGACTTCGTCCTCGATGCGTGCCGACACGCCGACCACGCGCGTGCGCGGCAGCAACACCAGGTAACGCGATGGAATGCTCAGCTGCGTCGTCAGCCGCGCGCCCTTGCTGCCGATCGGATCCTTCACCACCTGCACGATGATGTCCTGCCCGTCGCGCAACAGCTCGGTGATCGGTCGCGTGGGCTGCGGTGGCAGCGGTGCATCGTCGCCGTTGGCGACATCGGTCACCGGCGTCGGTTTCACGATGTCGCCCGCGTGCAGGAACGCCGCGCGTTCGAGGCCGATGTCGATGAAAGCGGCCTGCATGCCCGGCATGATCCGTTGGACGCGCCCCTTGTACACATTGCCGACCACGCCGCGCCGCCAGCCGCGTTCGATATGCAGTTCCTGCAGCATTCCGTTCTCGACGACGGCTACGCGTGTCTCGCGCGGCGTGACGTTGACCAGGATTTCCTCGGTCATGCCGCGACACCTGCGAATGCGTCGACGCCGAACTCGGCGAGCAACTTCGACGTCTCGTGCACCGGCAGGCCCATTACCCCGGAGTAGCTGCCATCAAGGCGGGTGACGAAGGCTTCCGCACGCCCCTGGATCGCGTAGGCCCCGGCCTTGCCCGCCCATTCGCCACAGGCGATGTAGCCATCGAGCTGCGCCGGCGTGAGCGCAGCGAATGTGACGTCGGACACACTGATCGCCTGCGCTTCGCGCTCGGCGGAGATCAGCCACACCACGCTGATGACCTGGTGCGTACGCCCGGACAGTCGCGTCAGCATGCGCACCGCGTCATCGGCATCGACGGGTTTGCCGAAGACGTCGTCATCGAGCACCACTTCGGTGTCGGCCGCGAGCACGAGCGCGCCGGGCACTGCGGTGACCGTCAACAGGCCCGCGCCAGCCTTTTCGCGCGAAACGCGCCGCACGTAGTCGAGCGCGGGCTCGCCGGGTTGGCGGACTTCGGGAATGTCGATATCGAGAACGCGCGGGTCGAGGCCGAGGCGGCCAAGAAGCTCGCGTCGGCGAGGAGATCGGGAGGCGAGATAGAGCATCGCCCGAAGAATAACCCGCGATGTGTCGTGGCGATCCTGAACCTTCGGCATCGCGTCGCGACCCCGTGATGTCTCACCGGCCGTTCACTCCAACGTACCGACCCTTCCCCCAACTCGGAGCCTCCATTCCCATGCGCCCACTCGTCCGTCCCCTCGCCCTTGCCGCCGCGCTCGCCTTCGGGAGCCTCGCCATGACCGTCGACGCCCAGACCGCGACCGCCTCGATTCCGACGGTCGCGCCCGACAGCACGCTGCTCTCCGTCGCAGCGCAGGCCGAAGCGCGCCGCGCGCCCGACATCGCCACGGTGTCCGCAGGCGTGGTCACGCAGGCTGCCGATGCGAACAGCGCGTTGCGCGACAACGCGGACCGCATGGCGAAGGTCGTCGCGGCGATTCGCGCTGCGGGCGTCGCCGAACGCGATGTGCAGACCGCTGGCGTCAACCTCAATCCGCAATACCGCTATGCCGAGAACCAGCCTCCGGCGATCACCGGCTACCAGGCGTCGAACAACGTCAACGTGATCGTTCGCGACATCGGCAAGCTCGGGAAGATCCTCGACGCGCTGGTTGCGACCGGGGCCAACCAGATCAACGGGCCGACGTTCGACATCGACCAGAAGGATCCGGTGTATGACGAAGCGCGTCGTGCCGCGCTCGACAAGGCGCAGCAGCGTGCGGCGATGTACGCGAAGACCCTCGGCATGCGCGTGCGTCGCATCGTGAGCATCGACGAGAGCAACGGCGCGAGCATCCCGCGCCCGATGCCGATGATGGCAATGGCGAAGATGGCGCGTGACGAGGCGACGCCGATTTCGCCTGGCGAGAACGTGTTGTCTGTCAACCTCAACGTCGTGTTTGAACTGGGAAAGTAACCATGACGACGTCCCAAGCTCCGCGCGGCCGCGACACCGCGCCCGCAGCCGATCCACGCGCCGGCGCGAATCCCGGCTATGCGGAAAACCAGCCACGCGACAAGGTGGACGCGCGCGATGGGCGAAGCGGCAAGGCGCCGAACCCGGAAGCGGGCGGCCTGCAGCGTCCGCAGGGCGACGATCCGAAGCCTGCGTCCGAATAAACGGGTTGGTGCGAAACGCGAAAAAGCCCGCTTGATGCGGGCTTTTTCTTTTGCGGGCGGTCGCAATCGGGGCACGACCTGGCCTCGACGCAGTCGTGCCCCGCCCTACGTCGCAGTCGGAAAACGGCCGCACGCGCCCGGCTTCGCGACGTCGAAAAAAATTTCAACCGGGCGCAACCCCATTGCGTCCGCAGGCTCGTTTGTATCGGCACCGACCACCGAGGAGCCGGCCATGCAGACGATCCCCGCACCCCGCGTCCAGCTCGATCCCACCCGCATCGCGTCCATCAGCGGCGCGATCGCGGTGAACGGGCTCCTATTGCTGCTGTTGGTTGCGCCGATGGCGCCCGTCATGCGCGCGGTAACGGACAGCACGACGACCATCGTTGATCCGATCGTTCGACGTCCGCCGCCGCCACCTCCGCCGCCCATCAAGGACCCGCCGATCCGCACCGCGATCCAGAACACGCCGACGCCGGTAATCCACCAACCCACCCATGTCGTCGATCCGCCTCCGCTGGCGCTCGACGATCCGCAGCCCGGCGACACGGTCGCGCAGCAGCCGACGTCGGAAACGCTCGTCGCCGACAACGGCAATATCGCGCCGGCGGACGACGGCACGCCGCTCGCCGGTGCGCATCTCGAATACGCGAGCAACCCCGCGCCGTCGTATCCGTCGTCGTCGTTGCGCGCGAACGAACAGGGCACGGTGATGCTCGAGGTGCTGGTCGACGTCGACGGAAAGCCGATCGAGGTCAGGATCGCGCGCAGCAGCGGCTACCGCGCACTCGATCTCGCGGCGCGTCGGCAGGTGCTGGCGAACTGGATGTTCCGTCCGGCCATGCGCAATGGCCAGCCGGTGCAGGCGATCGGCATGGTGCCGGTCGAGTTCCACCTCGACTGATGCACAACGCGAACCCGCATCCCTTCACCGGGGGTGCGGGTTTCGCGCGTCATGCGCTTCACACGAGTAATTCGCCGCGCAGACAGTCGATACGCTTGGCAAAAACGCGGCGACGCCCGCTGCGCCCGACAAACCGCTCGCGTAGCGCGATCAAGCCCGGTGATACGGATGATTGGCCAGCAGCGCAGCCGCGCGATAAAGCTGCTCTGCCACGACAAGACGAACGATCATGTGCGGCAGCGTGAGCGGACCGAGCGACCATGACTCGTCCGCGCGCTGCAGCACTTCCGGCGGATGGCCTTCCGGGCCACCGATGAGAAACGCGAGGTCACGTCCCTGCCCGCGCCAGTGTTCGAGGCGCTGCGCGAGTTGCTCGGAACTGTAACCGCGGCCGCGGCCGTCCAGCGTCACCACCCACGCGTTGCGCGGGATCGCCGCCAGCACGCGCGCGCCTTCGTCGGACTGCGCACGTGCGGCGTCGCGGCCCTTGCCGCGCAGGCCGGGCTCGACCTCGACAAGATCGAACGGCAGCGAATGCGAAAGACGCTTGCGGTATTCGGCGAAGCCTTCGGCTACCCAGGCAGGCGCGCGCTCGCCGACGGCGATCAGGCGCGCCTTCATGCGCGATGCGTCAGCGCGATGGACCCGAGCGACGCGCGACGTCGAACTCGTCGGCGTCGTCCTCGAAGCTCAGCGGTTCTTCGTCGGGAATCGACTCGCCGCCGAGATGGCCGTGCGCAAGCTCGTCCATGCGATCCGGCGGCTCGTCGCCCACCGTCCACAGGCGCTCGAGCGCGTAGAACTCGCGAACGCGCGGCAGCATGACGTGCACGATCACGTCGCCGAGGTCGACCAGCACCCATTCGGCCTCGCGTTCGCCTTCCACGCCCAACGGCATGACGTCGAGCCGCTGCTTGGAGAACTTCACCACTTCGTCGGCGATCGACTTCACGTGCCGCGTCGAGGTACCGGACGCGATCACCATGTAGTCGGTGACCGAACTCTTGCCGCGTACGTCGATCTCGACCACGTCGCGCGCCTTCAGCTCCTCGACCGCATCGCGAACGGTGCGGAGCACATCGTCCACCGACGGCGGCGGGGTCGGCATGCGGGTCTTGATGACGTGGGCTTCGGTACTCAAGTGGCGCGGCTCCTGTTCGGTGAAGAGCAAGTATAGGGACTAGGCTGGAAGGGCCCGTGCATACAGCCGGTGACGGTCGATGTAGGCGGCGACGGGCGGCGCGACCTGCGTCATCCACGTGCCGTCGCCGGATGCGATGCGCCGGCGGATATCGGTCGACGATTCGGTGCGCGGCGGCTCCATCGGCAACAGCGCGAGACCCCCAGCGGGCGCATCGAGCAACGCGGAAAGCGGCTGCAGGCGCGCGTCGATCGTGCGCGCCAGCTCGCCGTCGATGTTCGCGAAACCGGCGGGATCCAGCGAAAATCCCGGTCGCCCGGCCGCGAGCACATGCGCGACGTCGAACAATTCGCGCCAGCGGTGCCAGCGATGCAGCTGCGCCAGCGAGTCGGCGCCGATCACCCAGATCACGGGCGCCGCGTCGCCGACTTCGGCACGGACCTCGTGCAATGTATCGATGCTGTACGACGGAATGTCGCGCGACAGCTCGCGCCGATCGACGCGTAACCCGCGCTCACCGGCGACGGCAAGCTCGACCATGCGCGAGCGGTGCGCGGTGTCGGCGTGCGTCGCGTCCTTATGCGGTGGATCGGCCGCGGGAACGAGGTGGACGTCGACGCCCAATGCATCGCGAACCGCGCATGCGACGGCGACATGGCCGCGGTGGATCGGGTCGAAGGTGCCGCCGTAGCCGACCCAGGCGCGCATCGTCACCCGGCGGCCAGCAGGCGCGTGGCGCCGCGTTCGGCGAGCGCCACCATCAGGCGTTCCAGCGCGACCCACGCGTCGCCCGGCGCGCGGCCCTTCGCGATGCGATCAACCAGTCCCGCCTGTACCAGCATCGCTTCCCACGCTGCCGGCGAATGTCGTTGCAGTGCGCGTCGATACATGGGCTGCTTGGCGTCCCATACCCGCTGCGCCTTGAACGCCGCGACGAGGTTTCCGCCCTTCGCGTTGACCTGCGCCAGCGCGGCCCCGCGCTGCAGTTCCATCACGATCATGCCCAGCAGCGCCGGCACCGCCTCGCCTTCGGCGCGCAGGCCAGCGAGCACGCGCACGACCTGCGCGGGCTGGCCGTTCATTGCCGCGTCGATCAGGCGGAACACGTCGTAGCGCGAGGCATCGGCGACGAGCGATTGCAGCGTCTCGAGCGTGAGCGGTCGCCCGCCGCGCGGTGCGTCCGGCGCGTCACGGAACAGCAGCGCGAGTTTTTCGATTTCCTGTGCGGCCGCCAGCAGGTTGCCCTCGACGCGCTCGGCGAGATGCAGCACGGCATCGCGATCGGGCGAAAATCCGCGCGACCGCAGGCGCCGGTCCACCCAACCCGCGAGTTCATGCGGCTTCACCGGCCACGCGACGGCCACGCGACCAATGCGAGCGATGGCCTGGCTCCAGTCGCCGCCATGACTGCGGCTCCAGTCTTCGCAGGTGACCAGCAGCACGACATCCGGCGAAGGATTCGCGCAGAACTCGGCGATCACCTTCGCGCCCTCCTTGCCCGGCTTGCCGCTGGGCAGGCGCAGCTCGATCAGGCGACGCGAGGCGAACAGGCTGGGCGCGTTGAACGACGCCGACATGCCATCCCAGTCGGGCTCGCGCTGACCCGCGCCGGCTTCGAAGACTTCACGCTCGGCGATGCCGTCGCGACGCGCAGCCGCGCGAACCGCGTCGGCGGCTTCGAGCACGAGAAGCGGTTCGGCGCCCGCGATCAGGTAGGCCGGCTTGAGCGGCCCGGACTCGAGCTGGGCGACCAGCTGTTCGGGCGAGAGTTCCACGTTTCGGAAATCAGCCGCCGGAGCGGGCGCCGGTCTGGTCCGCCGGATTCGGCGTGATGGTCGGCGCCGGCACCGGCTGCAGCGGCTTGATCGGGCCACCCAGCTTCAGCACCGCCTCGATGCGGCGAAGCATCGAGAACGCCATTTCGCGACGCAGCTCCTTCGCCAGCGTTTCGCGCTCGCCTTCCGAGCCGATCGCATTGGTCGGGTTCGACACGTAGTCGCGCGCGAGTTCGATGGTCTGCCGCGGAACCACGACGTTTCCGCCCGAATCGCGCAGCTCGAAGATCACCGCGTAGCGCAGGCTGAATTCCTGCGAGCGACCGAGTGCGTCGACGCTGATCGGCGTATCGCCCCACTGCTCGGCCAGGATGTCCAGCACCGCGCCGTTGCCGCCTTCGCGGATGACGGTGAGGCCGGCGCGCTCGACCGACTGCGCGATCGACTCCGCGAGCGGGCTGTAGCGGTCTGCCGAAACCACCCGCAGCGGGCTCAGTTCGGTCGGGATCGCGACGCGTTCGCGCAGATGGAAACCGCAGCCCGTCAGGGCGAGGACAAGGACGGCGGACACGAGGCGTCGGATCATGCGGGGGAGTCTGGACGAGGCGGCGGCGGGCGGCAATAGCGGCAGGTCGCGCGTCCACGTGGCGTGCACGTGGGCGCGATCGGTCAGCCGGCGACGATGTTGACGATCTTGCCCGGCACGACGATGACCTTGCGCACCATCTGGCCTTCGAGGAACTTCGCTACGCCCGGCTCGGCCAGCGCCGCGGCCTCGACCGCTTCGCGCGGCGCATTCACCGCGGCCTCGATGGTGCCGCGCAGCTTGCCGTTGACCTGCACCGCCAGCGTCACCGCATCGCGCACCAGCGCGGCCGGATCGGCCTGCGGGAACGGAACGTCCTCGATCAGCACTTCGGCATGGCCCAGCGCCTGCCACAGCGCATGGCAGACATGCGGCGTCACCGGATTGAGCAGCAGCACCATGGACTGCAGCGCTTCGTGGCGCACCGCGCGGCCCTGGTCGCTCATGTCGTCGAACTTGGACACCGCGTTGAGCAGTTCCATCAGCGAGGCGATCGCCGTGTTGAACGCGTGGCGACGCCCGTAGTCGTCGCCCACTTTCTGGATCGTCTCGTGCAGCTGGCGACGCAGCGTCTTCTGCGCGGCATCGAGCTGCAACGGATCGACTTCCGGATGGTCCGGCTGCGATACATGGGTGATCACCTCGCGCCAGAACCGGCGCAGGAAGCGCGCCATGCCTTCGACGCCGGCCTCGTTCCACTCCAGCGACTGCTCGGGCGGCGCGGCGAACATCGAGAACAGGCGCACGGTGTCGGCGCCGAACTTCGCGACCATCGTCTGCGGATCGACACCGTTGTTCTTCGACTTCGACATCTTCTCGGTGCCGCCGATCTGCACGCGGCCGCCGTCGACCTTGCTGTGCGCGCCGATGATCTTGCCGCGCTCGTCGCGGTCGATCTCGACGTCGGCTGGGTTGATCCAGTCCTTCGCGCCGTTCTCGAGCTCTCGATAGAACGTGTCGGCGATGACCATGCCCTGCGTCAGCAGATTGGTGGCCGGTTCGTTGCCGTCCACCAGGCCCGCGTCGCGCATGAGGCGGTGGTAGAAGCGGAAATACAGCAGATGCAGGATGGCGTGCTCGATGCCGCCGATGTACTGGTCGACCGGCAGCCAGTACTTCGCGCGTTCGTCAACCTGCGTGCCGGCACCTGGCGACGTGTAGCGCGCGTAGTACCAGCTCGATTCCATGAACGTGTCGAAGGTGTCGGTTTCGCGTTCGGCGGCCGCGCCGCACTGCGGGCACGAGGTCTTGCGCCATTCCGGGTCGGACTTGATCGGCGACGCGACGCCGCTGAACGCGACGTCCTCCGGCAGCACGACCGGCAACTGGTCTTCGGGCACCGGCATGGCGCCGCACGACGCGCAGTAGATGACCGGGATGGGGCAACCCCAATAGCGCTGGCGGCTCACGCCCCAGTCGCGCAGGCGGAAGTTGACGCGGCGACGGCCACGGCCTTCGGCCTCGAGCTTCCTGGCGAGGTGCTCGAAAGCTTCGGCGTACTCCATGCCGTCGAGTTCGTCGGAGTTGACGATCCAGCCCTTCTCGGTCCACGCACCCTCGTCGAGGATGGCGCGCTCGAATGCATCGACCACCTCAACGGCCGCACGCGTTTCGTACGGATCGGACGGCGCGTGCTCGCCGAGCGCGACCGTCATCGGATCGTCGTGGCGCGCGAGATGCTTGGCGGCTTCGAGGATGGCGTCACGCACGTCGTTCGGCGCGATCACCATGCGGATCGGCAGGTCGTACGACTTCGCGAACGCCCAGTCGCGCTCGTCATGGCCCGGCACGCCCATTACCGCGCCGGTGCCGTAGTTCATCAGCACGAAGTTGGCGACGAACACCGGCAGCTCTTCACCGCTGATCGGATGCACCGCGCGCAGGCCGGTGTCCATGCCGCGCTTTTCCTGCGTCTCGAGTTCGGCTTCGGACACGCCGCCGCGGCGCAGCTCGGCGATGAACGCCGCGAGGTCGCCATTGAATTCGGCCGCCTGCGTCGCGAGCGGATGTTCCGCCGCGATCGAAACGAAGGTGACACCCATCAGCGTGTCCGGACGCGTGGTGAACACGGTCAGCGGCTCGAGCGCCTCGCCCTTCGGCGAACGCACGTCGAAGCGGATCTCGAGCCCTTCCGAGCGCCCGATCCAGTTGCGCTGCATGGTTTTCACGGCGTCGGGCCAGCCCGGAAGCGTGTCGAGACCGTCGAGCAGCTCCTGCGCGTAGTCGGTGATCTTGAGGAACCACTGCGGGATCTCGCGCTTCTCGACCACCGCGCCGGTGCGCCAGCCGCGGCCGTCGATCACCTGCTCGTTGGCGAGCACCGTCTGGTCGACCGGGTCCCAGTTGACGACGCTGTTCTTGCGGTACGCCAGGCCCTTCTTCATCAGGCGCACGAACATGCGCTGCTCGTGCACGTAGTACGACGGCTGGCAGGTGGCGAATTCGCGCGACCAGTCGATGGCGTAACCCATCTGCTGCAGCTGCGCCTTCATGTGCGCGATGTTCGCGTAGGTCCACTTGGCCGGCGCGGTGTTGTTCTTGATCGCCGCGTTCTCGGCAGGCAGGCCGAAGGCGTCCCAGCCCATCGGCTGCATGACGTTGTGGCCGGCCATGCGCTTGTAGCGGCTGATGACGTCGCCGATCGTGTAGTTGCGAACGTGGCCCATGTGCAGCGCGCCGGACGGGTACGGCAGCATCGACAGGCAGTAGTACTTGGGCTTGGCAGATGACTCGTCGACTTCGAACGCGCGCGTCCGGTCCCAGAACGCCTGCGCGGCGGACTCGACGGAGCCGGGCTCGTAGGCGCGCGGCTCGGAGCTGGAAGATGTGACGTCGGTCGCGTTGGGGGAAGACACGAGGTGGGGTCCGGAAACGGGCGGGCGGTCGAAAAGCCTATCGCAGTGCACAAACGCGCGTCACGCCGACGGTCCGCCCGGCACGCCGCTTGCTAGATTGCGCATACCCCGCGTCGCGATGGCCTGATGCCCGCTTCCCTGCCCCGACCCGTCATCCGCCGCTTCCCGGTCCTGATCGCCCTGCTGGGGGCGCTACTGGCCGTGACGGGCGTGATGGTCTGGGGCATCCGTTCGTTCGACGCCAGCGCGCGCTGGGTCAACCACACCTACGAGGTGCTGGGGCAGATCGAATCCGTCCGTGCGGCGCTGGACGCGACGGAGTCGACGGCGCGCGGCTACCGGCTGACGCACGACCCTCGCCTCGAGAACGACTACGCGACCCATCGGCCGCGGGCGCAGGCGCGCGCGGACGCGCTGGTGCGGCTGGTCGAGGACAACCCGGACCAGAACCGCCGCGCGCAGGCGCTGCAGGCGCTGGTGACGCGGCGGCTCGCGGAAATCGAGCAGGCGACCGAGTTGCAGCGGGCCGGTCGCACCGACGTCGCCAACCGGCTGATGCTCGACCGCGGCCTCGCAACGAACGCCGACATCGAGCGCGTCGCCGGCGACATGGCGCGGGTGGAGCGCAGGCTCCTGACCGAGCGCTCGGCCGCCAGCGTACGGGAGTCGCTGCGGCTCACCATCTTCGTCGTCGCCGGCATGCTGCTGTCGGTAGCGATGCTGATCGTGCTGCTGGTGATGATCGGCCGCGAGACGCGACGTTCCAAACGCCTCGAACGCGAGGCTCGCGACGCACTGGTCACGCTCGAGGCGTCGATCGAACAGCGCGAGCTGCTGGCGGAACAACGACGCGTGCTCGCCGCATTCGCGGGGCTGCTGCACAGCTGCCAGACCGCCGAGGAAGCGCTCGACGTCGCCGGCAACGCGCTCGCGCAGCTGGTACCGAACGGCGCAGGCGTCTGCTACCTGATGCGTGCGTCGCAGAACCTGCTCGAATTGCATGCGTTGTTCGGCACGCACGGCAGCGAATATCCGGACGCCATGCGCCCCGAGCAGTGCTGGGCGCTGCGTCGCGGCAGCCTGCACCTGTACGACCCGGCCAGGCCCACCGCGCGATGCGAACACCTGCACGACCTCACGCCCGAGCAGGCCTGCGGCGTGTGCGTACCGCTGACCTCACAGGGCACCACGCTCGGCCTGCTGCACGTCGGCAGCCGGCTCGACGCGCCGCTCAGCGACATCGAACTCGCCGCGGTCGAATCGGTCGCCGAGCACCTCGGCGTCGTGCTCTACAGCCTCGACCTGCGCGAAAGCCTGCGCGTGCAGTCGCTTCGCGATCCGCTCACCGGCCTGTACAACCGTCGCTATCTCGAGGAAAGCTTGCCGCGCGAGATGGAACGCTGCGAGCGGCGCGGACGGCCGTTGTCGGTGCTGATGGTCGATGTCGACTACTTCAAGCGATTCAACGACGAGCACGGCCACGGCGCCGGCGATGCGTTGCTCACCAAGATCGGCCAGGTGCTGGCGGCGGTGACGCGCGGCGAGGACATCGCCTGCCGTTACGGCGGCGAGGAATTCACCATCGTCATGCCGGAAGCCGGCCTCGAGCAGGCGGCGATGCGCGCCGAGCAGATCCGCCTTGCAATCGCCGAGGCGTCGATCACCTACATGCGCCGCGAACTCGGCCCGGTGACTGCGTCGATCGGCGTGCATGAATTGCAGGTCGGGCTGGATACGCCGGAAACGCTGCTGGCCACCGCCGATCGCGCCCTGTACGCAGCGAAGGCGCAGGGCCGCAATCGCGTGCTGCGCGCGACGCTGCCGTCCGTGCGCGGCGACGGGCTGCCCGGCGACCTGCGCGCGTGATCCAATCGGCGGCGGCGTTTCGACAGCCGTCCATCCCCACGATTTTCCGGAAGCATTCCCGCATGAGCATCGCCGTTCCGCAGCACCGCCGTGTCGCCAAGACAGAGACGTCGGCATGATCATCGGCGAATGGGTGGGCTATGCGGCGGCGACGCTGACGACGCTGTCGTTCCTGCCGCAGGCGATCAAGACGATCCGCACGCGTGACACCAGCGGCATCTCGCTCGGGATGTACGTGGTGTTCACCGTGGGCGTCGCGTGCTGGTTCTGCTACGGCATCGTGCTGATGTCGTGGCCGATGATCGTGTCGAACCTGCTCACGCTGGGTCTGTCGGCGACGATCCTCGCGCTGAAGCTGCGCCACGGCTAGGCGGCGCGCACAGGATCGTCGCGACGAACCAGGCGGCGAACGCGACGCGCTGCGACAGCCCGACCGGGACCAGCCCGGGCAGGATCAGCGCGAACAGCAGCGTCGCCAGCGCGTACGCGAACACCATCCACGAGCGCGACGCATGTCGCGTGCCGCGCATTCCGATGCCGAGCATCGCCGCACCGGCGACGAAGGCGACCCACCACAACGTCCACGTCGCCGCATGCGCGCGACTGGCCGCGGCGAGCAGGTCGCTGGAGTCGAGCGGCAGCAGGCCGAACGCGGCGAACGCGAGCGCGGCGATGGTCATCGACTGCACGCCGAGGCGCGCGACGAAACGCGCCTGGCCCATCCGCGCACGCAACGCCTGCAGCGCGAACACCGCAAGCAGACCTGGCACGACGAACGCGAGCATGTTGAACGCGAGCGCATGCGGTACGCCGCTCGCGCCGAGCGCCGCGACCGGATGCCGCAGGTTCGAAAACCCTTCGTACAGGGCGCCGAAACCCGCGACGGACACCGCGAACAGCAGGGCCGCGACGAGCGCGGCGGCGAGCGGAAGACTGACGGATCGTTGCATCGCGCCATGCTAGCGTGCGCGCCTTGCGGAGACGGGGCCGCGTCCCCATCTCCCGGGCAATTCCAGGAGCCACCATGACCGCCGACGCGAACCCGCACGTCTTCGACGCCACCGCCGACACCTTCCAGGACACCGTGCTGCAGCGCTCGCTGCAGGTGCCGGTGCTGGTCGATTTCTGGGCCGAGTGGTGCGGGCCGTGCAAACAGCTCGGCCCGGTGCTGGAGAAGCTCGCCGCCGAATACAACGGCGCGTTCCTGCTGGCCAAGGTCGACGTCGACAAGGAGCAGCAGCTCGCCGCCGCGTTCCAGGTGCGCTCGATCCCGACCGTCTACCTGGTCAAGGATGGCCAGCTGGCCGATGGTTTCCCGGGCGTGATCCCGGAAGGCACGCTGCGCGAGTTCCTGAAGACGCACGGCATCGAACCGCTCGCCGCGGCCGAGCCGGAACCGCCGGCCGACGAGCCCGCCCTCGACCCGCACGCCGACGTCGTGCGCCTGCGCGGCGAGGTTGCCGCCAAGCCCGAGGACGACGCGCTCAAGCTCGATCTCGCGCTCGCCCTTCTGCGCACCGGCGCCACGCACGAAGCCGAACAGCTGCTCGACGCGCTGCCCGCCAACCTCGCCACCGACGACCGCACCGAGCGCGCCCGCGCGCACCTGCGCCTGCTCGCCACCGCGAACGACGCGCCGCCGGCCGACGTGCTGGAGGCCGCGATCGCCGCCGATCCGGGCGACCTCCGCGCCCGCCACCTGCTGGCCGCGCAACGCCTGCTGGGCGGACGCGAGGAGGACGGCCTGGAGCACCTGATCGAAATGCTGCGGCGCGATCGACAGTACGAAGACGGTCTCGCCCGCCGCACGCTGATCGACGCGTTCCGCGTGGCGCAGGACGACGACCTCGTCGGCCGCTACCGCCGCAGGATGTCGTCGCTGCTGTTCTGACCGGCGGCCGACGCACGTGGAAAACCACCCCGACGTCGCCCGACGTCCCAGCGGAATGACGCCTTGAACGCGCAGATCATCGGCGCGCGCAGCCTGCGCCACGTCCTGAACCTGTGGCCGCCCTTCCTGGCCACCGGCATCCACGTGACCCACCTGGCGGACGACTGGCGCCACGCGAGGGTCGAGTTGCGCCTGCGCCCGTGGAACCGCAACGCGGTCGGCACGCATTTCGGTGGCAGCCTGTTCGCGATGACCGACCCGTTCTGGATGCTGCTGGTCATGCGCGGCATGGGCCGCGACTACTTCGTCTGGGACCGCGCCGGCGAGATCGATTTCGACAAACCCGGGCGCGGCGTGGTCCATGCCGAGTTCCGCGTCGACGATGCCCTGCTCGACGACATCCGCGCCCAGACCGCGGACGGCGCCAAGCACCTTCGCTGGTTCGAGACGCCGGTGATCGATGCCGACGGCCAGACCGTCGCACGCGTTCGCAAACAGCTCTACGTGCGGCGCAAGCCGGGCCGCTGATCACGTTTCGCCGGGCGCGCGGCCTTCGCGGCACGCGTCCGGCCCTATATGCTCGGGCCGGCATGGACGAGCACACGCCCGCCGACGCCACCGTCGACTCATTCCCGCAGATCAACGGGTATCGCCTGCTGCGCCAGCTGGGCCGTGGCGGCATGTCGACGGTCTACCTCGCCGAACAGGCGGCGCTCGGCCGCGAGGTCGCGCTGAAGGTGATGGCGCCGCAGGCGCTGGCCGACGAGGTGAGCCGTCGCCGTTTCGAGAACGAGGTCCGCACGATCGCGCGGCTCGAGCATCCGCACATCGTCCGCATCCACGAACTCGGCCGCACCAAGGACGGGCTGCCCTACTACTCGATGCCGCACCTGGCGCGCGGCCATCTAGGCGACGTCGATTTCACCCGAGATGAGGCTGGCGCGGTGGAGATCGCGACCGCGCTGCTCGCCGCGCTCGAATACGCGCATTCGCGCGGCGTCGTGCATCGCGACGTCAAACCCGAGAACGTGCTGTTCGACGACGCCGGTCGTCCGCTGCTGGCCGATTTCGGCATCGCGCTGCGCCGCGGCTTCGGCCCGCGCGTCACCACCGCGGGCCTCGCGGTCGGCAGCACCGCCTACATGGCGCCGGAACAGGCGCGCGGCGAGGACGTGGACGGTCGCGCCGACCTCTACAGCCTCGGCGTCGTGCTGTGGGAAATGCTCGCCGGGCGGCTCCCGTACGAAGCCGGCGACGCGCTGTCGATGGCCATCGCGCATGCGCAACAACCGATTCCGAAGTTGCCCGCGCACCTGCGCCACTGGCAGCGCTTCATGTATCGCGCCTTGTCGAAGTCGGCGGACTCGCGCTTCCAGAATGCCGCCGAGATGCGCGACGCCATGCTCGCCGTGCGTCCACCGCGCTGGTTGCCGGCGTGGGATCGCGTGCGTGGCGTGCTGACCAGCCCGGCTGCGCGCTGGGGCGCGGGCATCGTCGTGCTCGGCCTGATCGGCTGGGGCGTGGCGTCGGTATGGCCTCGTGGGGGCCGCGACGGCTTCTTCCACGCGCCGAATGCGGTGCGTTCCGAGCCGTCGGACGTGCTCGGGCCGGATCCTACCGACCGCATGCTCGAACCGCTGCCGGGCGCCGACATCGAGATGGCGGTGTCGCGCGCCCGCACGCAGATCGCGCGCAACGCGCTGACCACGCCCGACAACGACAGCGCACTCGCCACCGTACTCGCCGCGTGGACCGACAACCCGAACGATCCGCGCGTCGTCGAGATCGCGGGCGAACTCGCCACCGCATTGCGCGCGCGCACCGTCGCTGCCATCCGCGCCAACGATGACGCCCGAGCCCGCGATCTCTCCGGCCACGGCGAGCAGCTCGCACGCGCCATCGGCCAGCATCCGGACGCAACGCCCGCGCCGGCCGATGTGCAGAAGGCACTGCGCACGCGCTTCGACGACGCGCTCAAGCACAACGACCGCAAGCGCGCGCAACAGGCACTCGTGCTCGCGCGCGACCTGCGCCTCGCCCCGACCGAGCTTGCGCGCTGGACGCGCGAGGCGAATGGCATCGAGGGTTCACCGCGCGCGGTGGTCGGTGACGAAGTGGCGGACCTGGATCGCGGCAACGTATCGCCGCGCCCGGTGACGCGCGCCGAATACCAGCGTTTCGTCGAAGCCACGCATCGCGCACCGGCGCTGTGCCGCGAGCGGGCGTCGCTGCTTCGCGTGTTCTCGCCGCGTACGTGGCAGTCGCCCGGCTTCGCGCAGGGCCCGAACGACGCGGTGGTCTGCGTCTCGCTGCAGGACGCCGAGTCCTACGCGAACTGGCTCGGCACGCAGGCGGGCGGTCGCTTCCGCCTGCCCTCGTCGTCCGAATCCGCGCGTTCCGGCGCCGACGTCGGCGGCCGCGCGATCAGCCTGTGGCTGCGCGACTGCGGCGGAAGCTGCGTCGAACGCATGGTCACCGCGCATTCGTGGCGCGGCCGCACCGCGCAGGAAGCGCTCACCGCCAATCGCGGCTACGACGACGTCGGCTTCCGCCTGATACGCGAACGCTGAGCGGCCCGCGGCCTACAATCGCCGCATGGGCACAACCAACCTGCAGCGACTCTTCCTCACCGGCCTGCTCACCCTCCTGCCGATCTGGCTGACGTGGGTGGTGGTCAAGTTCGTATTCGTGCTGCTGTCGGACATCAGCCGTCCACTGATCGGCCCCGGCCTGCAGAGCGTCGCGGACACGTACCAGGGCTTCCAGTGGGTGGCCGCGCCGTGGGTGCAGAACGGGCTAGCGCTGCTGGCGACGATCGCCGTGATCCTGATGTCGGGAATGATGGCGCGGCGCGTGTTCGGCCAGCGCCTGCTGCGATGGTTCGAAGCGCTGGTCAAGC
The DNA here is from genome assembly GCF_045866565.1 of Lysobacter claricitrinus. NCBI lineage: Bacteria > Pseudomonadati > Pseudomonadota > Gammaproteobacteria > Lysobacterales > Lysobacteraceae > Lysobacter > Lysobacter claricitrinus. The sequence continues at coordinate 1,156,054 of NZ_BAAFZV010000002.1, forward strand.
GCATTCCGTTCGCCAACATCATCTACGGCAGCGCACGCCAGCTGCTCGACATCCTGCAGACCAAGCCGGACGGCACGCAGCGCGTGGTGCTGGTCGATTTTCCGAACGCGCACATGAAGTCCATCGGCTTCGTCACCCGCGTGCTGCGCGAACAGGGCACGGGACGCGAGCTCGCGGCGGTGTACGTGCCGACCACGCCGAACCCGACATCCGGCTATCTCGAAATCGTGCCGATCGAGAAGATCACGCCGACCGACTGGACGGTCGACCAGGCGATGAGCTTCATCATTTCCGGCGGCGCGGTGTCACCCGAAACCATTCCGTTCTCGGCACCGGCGAAGGACACGCCATGAAACGCGCGCTCGTAGGGTTGCTCGCCATCGCGCTCGCACCCGCCGCGTTCGCGCAGCCGAAACTGGTGCCGCAACGCATCACGCTCGACGACGGCGCGTCGTTCGAGCTGCGTATTCCGTCGGGCTACCGGCTCGACCCGGTCCTGCAGGGCCTGCATCGCGTGCGCTTCTTCGCGCGTGATCCGCGCGGCCGCCTGCTCGTCACCGACATGCACGATCTCACTGACAACCGCAAAGGCCAGCTGCTCATGCTCGGGCACGCGGACGCGGCGACCGGCCACTTTCCCGCGCCGACCGTGATGCTCGACGGCCTGCGCAATCCCAACAGCATCGCGTTCCACATCGACGCCAACTTCCACACGTGGCTGTACCTGGCACTGACGCAGGCGCTGGTGCGCTATCCGTACGACGTCGCGAACGGCCGGATTTCCGGCCAACCCGAAACCCTGGCGACATTTCCCGACTACGGCCTCAGCTACAAGTACGGCGGCTGGCACCTCACCCGCACCGTGCTGGTCGAACGCGACGGCACCGCACTCGTGTCGATCGGCAGCAGCTGCAATGCCTGCGTCGAGAAGGAAGCCGTGCGCGCGAGCATCGTTGCCATCGCGCCGGACGGCACGCAGCGCACCATCGCACGCGGCCTGCGCAACGCGGTCGGGCTCGTGCGCGACGGCGATGCACTGATCGCGACGAATCAGGGCGCCGACCATCTCGGCCTGAATCGCCCGGACGAAACCATGTACCGCATCGTCGACGGCATGGATGCCGGCTGGCCGTACTGCTACAGCGACGCCGGCCGCGTTCGCGCCGATCCGAAATTCCCGCGCAGATCGGGTTGCAGCGCCGTCGCGACGCCACTCGCGCATTTCCCGGCGCATGCATCGGCGCTCGGCGTGCTGCCGATGCCGGCAAACAGCGACAAGGACGACGTGCTCGCGAACCACTACATCGTCGCCCTGCACGGCTCGACCAATGAACGCATCGGTCACGGCTACATGCTGGTACGCGTCAGCCGCGACGGCCGCAGCGTCGAGCCGCTGATCACCGGTTTCCTCGACGGCCGAACGGTGAACGGCCGCCCGGCCGGACTGATCGACGATGGCGCGGAAGGCCTCTACTTCAGCGACGACCGCAAGGGCGTCATCTACCACCTCCGGAAGATGCAATGAGCGCGACATCCGTCGACGACATGCCGCCACTGGACGCTGCGACACGGGACCCGTCGCCCGACGGCACACCGCACGTGCTCGCGGATCGCGCGGTCCGGCTGTTCATTGGCCTCGCGGCGTTGTTCTGCGTCAACACGGTGCTGGCCGAGTTCATCGGCGTGAAGATCTTCGCGCTGGAAGACACGCTCGGCGTCAAGCCGTTCGAATGGCACCTGTTTGGTCAGAACGGCTCGTTGAGCTTCACCGCCGGCACGCTGTTGTGGCCGATCGTGTTCCTGATGACCGACGTCATCAACGAGTTCTACGGTCGACGCGGGGTGCGCATCATCTCGCTGCTCGCTGCCGCGCTGATCGTCTACGGCTTCGCGTTCGCATTCGCGGCGATCTCGCTGGCGCCCGCGGGCTGGTGGGTGGGCGCGGCGAAGTCACAAGGTGTGTCGGACTACCAGGCCGCGTTCTCCGCGGTGTTCGGCCAGGGCATGTGGACGATCGCGGGTTCGCTCGTCGCGTTCCTGCTCGGGCAATTCATCGACGTCGCGGTGTTCCACCGCATCCGCCGCGCCACCGGGCATCGCGCGATCTGGCTGCGCTCCACCGGCTCGACCGCGGTGTCGCAACTGGTCGACAGCTTCGTCGTGCTCTACATCGCCTTCGTGCTCGGACCCCAGCACTGGCCGATCGGCCTGTTCCTCGCCGTGAGCACGGTCAACTACGCCTACAAGATGCTCGCGGCCGTCGCGATGATCCCGCTGATCTACGCGATGAAGAACGCGATGGTGCGATTCCTCGGCACCGAACGCGCCGACGAGCTGCGCCGGCAGGCGGCGACCTGACGGAAGGCGGTGCGTCCATGACTTCCGACCGGCGATAGCGCCGCCGGAAGCCACCATGCTCCCGGGGGTCCCCAGCTGGAGCCTGCCATGCATCTGCGCCCGATCACCCTTGCCGTCGCCCTCGCGTTCGGCATCGCCGCCCTGCCCTCCATAGCCGCACCGGCGAAGGCGCCCACCGCGTCCGCGACGCAGTCGTCGAAGGGCCAGAAGCTCACCGCCATGTACGAGCAGTACTGGGAAGAGCTGCTCAAGCTCAACCCGCTGCAGGCCACCTTCCAGGGTGACCCCCGCTACAACGACCAGATGCCGAACTACCTCACGGCGGAGTACCGCAAGAAGACGCACGACTTCACCGTGAAGTGGCTGGATGCGGTGCAGAAAGTCGGCGGCGACGGACTCACCGGGCAGGATCTGCTGAGCTACGAGATCTTCGTCGACGGCGCCAAGCGTTCGCTCGAGGGCGAGCAGTTCCCCGACTGGATGATGCCGGTCAACCAGATGGGCAGCATCGCGAGCTACGGCGCGATGTTCGGTTCGGGCACCGGCCCGCAGCCGTTCAAGACCGTCAAGGACTACGACAACTGGCTCAAGCGCGCGAACGCGCTGCCGGCGATCTTCGATACCGCCGTTTCGAACATGCGCGAAGGCATCAAGGCCGGCGTCGTGCAGCCGCGCGTGCTGATGGTGAAGGTGGTGCCGCAGCTCGACGCGCTGATCAACGACGACGCGACCAAGACGCTGTTCTGGGGCCCGATCACCAACATGCCGAAGGATTTCTCGGCCGCGGATCGCGAGCGCCTGACCAAGGCCTACCGCACGATGATCACCACGCAGGTGATGCCGGCCTACAAGCGCCTGCGCGCCTTCATCAACGACGAATACCTGCCGAAGACGCGCGAGACGGTGGGCCTCGACGCGCTGCCGAACGGACAGGCCTGGTATGCGTACAACGTGCGCAACAGCACCACGACCAGCCGCACGCCCGCGGAGATCCACCAGCTCGGCCTGGACGAGGTCGCGCGCATCCAGGGCGCGATGCAGGGCGTGATGCAGCAGGTCGGCTTCAAGGGCTCGCTGCAGGACTTCTTCAAGTTCATGCGCACCGATCCTCAGTTCAACTTCAAGACCGAAGACGAGCTGCTGGCGTACTACCGCAACCTCGAGAAGTCGGTAAATGCCGGCATCCCGAAGCAGTTCTCGCTGGTGCCGAAGTCGCCGTTCGAAATCCGTCCGGTCGAAGCCTTCCGCGCCAAGTCGGCCGCCGGCGGCGAATACCAGAGCGCCAGTGAGGACGGCAAGCGTCCGGGCATCTTCTACGTCAACACCTACGACCTCCCGGCGCGCAAGAAGTGGGACGCCGAGGATCTCTACCTGCACGAAGCGATCCCGGGCCATCACTTCCAGATCTCGCTGCAGCAGGAAATGGGCACGATGCCGAAGTTCCGCCGCTTCGGTGGCGAGACCGCGTTCGCCGAAGGCTGGGGCCTGTACGCCGAATCGCTGGGCAAGGACCTGGGCGTCTACCAGGATCCGTATAGCTACTTCGGCTACCTGCAGAACGAGCTGTGGCGCGCGATCCGCCTGGTCACCGACACCGGCCTGCACAGCAAGGGCTGGAGCCGCGACCAGGTGATCAAGTACATGCTCGACAACTCGGCCGAGAGCGAAACGCAGGCCACCGCCGAAGCCGAGCGCTACATCGCGTGGCCGAGCCAGGCGCTGGCGTACAAGTCGGGCGAGCTGAAGATCAAGGAGCTGCGTGCACGCGCGCAGCAGGCACTCGGCCCGAAGTTCGACATCCGCGAATTCCACGCCGAAGTGCTGAAGGACGGCGCGGTGCCGCTGGACGTGCTGGACGCCAAGATCAATCGCTGGATCGAGGCCAAGAAAGCGTCCTGACCGGCGCGAATGCTTCACCGGACGGGCCGCGAAAGCGGCCCGTTCGCATTTGGGGCCACCCGAAGCGACCGCCGGGCCACCAGCCGCGACCGTGCATCGGCGCGGGTCAACCGCGCGCATGCATCGGGCGTTGTCGACTCCGATCATCCACGGGCCGCCATGGACCGTCGCCTTCCGAGCCGTTTCACCGTCGTCGTGCGCCGCCGCGCTCCAGCGCGGGCGGGGTCCCGGCGCAGGTGGGATTCGCGGCGACTACCGGCGCCCCGCATCGCACGGACCGCATGCCCATGACGCACGACGCGCATCCCAACCGCCGATACGCCACGCTTCGCGACGCGCTCGCGATCGCCGCCGGCATCGCGTTCGGCGTGGCGCTGCTGGCCCTCGCGTTCCTGCTGGCGGCACGTCCCATCGATACCGCGAGGCCGCTAGATGCCTGCGAATCGGCGCAGGATCGCGCACCAATGACGCGCGCCTGCGCCAAACCCGTCAACCGCGAGCTTCCCCGGGCGTTTCCGTCCGGGGAGGACGCGCGATGACCGACGAACAACATAGACGACTCGCCAGCACGCACAACCGGTTCGGCCTGGGCGCACGCCCGGGCGACCTCGACCGTGCCGACGACCCGCACGCAGTGCTCGCGCGCCAGCTTTCGGGCGATGCCCGCGCGACCGCATTTACCGGCCTGCCGACCAGCGCTGATTACCTCCATCGCGAAGCGACGGTGCTCGCCATGGTGCGACAGGCGAAGCGCACGCAGAACGACACCACGATGGTGCCGGCGCAGGACGATGCCGCTCCCTTGCAGGGACGCAATCGCCAGACCGGTGGGCGCGGCGAATTGCGGCAGTCCGTGCGTGCCGAACTCGATGCGCGCTACCGCCATGCTGCGACGACGCCCGACGGCTTCGCGGAACGGCTCGTTCGCTTCTGGTCGAATCATTTCGCGGTGTCAATCGACAAACGCCAGGCGCTGCTCTACGCGGCGCCGATGGAGCGAGAAGCCATTCGCCCGAATGCGTCCGGGTACTTCGGCGATCTGCTCTTCGCTGTCGAGCAGCACCCCGCGATGCTGCGCTACCTCGACAACGTGCGTTCGATCGGCGACGACTCACGCATCGCCCGTCGTGTCGCCGGCAAGCGCCAGCTCGGACTCAACGAGAACCTGGCGCGCGAGATCCTCGAGCTTCATACGCTGGGCGTCGATGGGGGCTACACGCAGGCGGACGTCACCGAGCTGGCGCGCGCGATCACCGGCTGGAGCACGCCGGCGCCGCGCGACGTGCTCGACAGCGTGCCAGCCTCGGCGTTCGTGTTCCGCGCCAACGCACACGAAGGCGGCGCGCGCAGCGTGGTGGGTCGCCGCTATGCGGACGCGGGCATCGAGCAGGGACGCGCGATCCTGCGCGATCTCGCAGTGCACCCCTCAACGGCCCGCCACGTATCGACCAAGCTCGCAAGGCATTTCATCGCGGATGAACCGCCGAAGGCGGTCGTCGACCGCATGACGCAGGCGTGGATCCGCAGTAACGGCCAACTCGTCGATGTGTATCGCGCGCTGATCGACAGCCCCGAGGCGTGGGACGCGGGCGCGCGCAAGTTCCGCACGCCGGATGACTTCATCGTCGCCGCGCTGCGCTCGCTCGACGCCGAACAGCCGATCGCACGCCTGCAGCCGGTGCTGACGCAACTTGGCGAACCGGCGTTCACCCCGCGTTCCCCGGCCGGTTTTCCCGACATCACGAGTGCGTGGAGCGGTGGCGACGCGTTGTTCAAGCGCGTGCAGGCCGCGCAACGGCTTGCGACGCTCGCATCGATGCTCGACCCGCTCGCGACCGCACGCAGCGCACTCGGACCGCATCTCGACAACGCGACTGCGACCACGTTGCGTCGCGCCGAATCCGCACGTTCCGGTCTCGCGCTGCTGTTCGCGAGCCCCGCGTTCCAGTGGAGAACCTGACATGGATGCGAGCCGACGCCGCTTCCTCGCCGTCGCAGGTGCCAGCGCCTCACTCGCGCTGTGGCCGCGACTCCCCTCGTTCGCCGGCGCGCTGCGCGGCAACGGCGATGCACGCTTCGTGGTCGTACTGCTGCGTGGCGGGCTGGATGCGCTGCACGCGCTCCCGCCGGTCGGCGATCCGGACTATCTGCGGCTGCGTCGCGACCTAGCAGTCACCGACGCGCTGCCCCTCGGCGGCGGCTTCGGGTTGCATCCATCGCTGTCGTTCGCATCGCAGCTGTACGCGTCGAAACAGTTCATGCCGGTGGTCGCCATCGCGCCCCCGTATCGCGGACGCTCGCACTTCGAGGCACAGGACAACGTCGAAAGCGGAGGCGATGCGAGCGCGCACCTGCAGACAGGCTGGCTGAGCCGGACGAGCGCGTCGATGACGGGTGCGGATGCGCTCGCGGTGGCGAGCGTCGCGCCGCTGTCGGCGCGCGGGCCGGGGCACGTGCGCACGTGGTCGCCGCCATTCGCGGACGATGTCGACCCGATGATGTTGCAGCGCCTGCAGGCGCTGTACGCGAACGATCGCGAACTCGCGCCGTCGTTCGCCGAAGCGATGCGCAACGGCGACATGGGCAGCAGCGGTGCGTTGCGCCTGCCGCAGGCAATGCAGGCGGCGGCGACGTTCATGCGTGCCGCGGATGGCCCGCGCATCGCGTTCGTCGAGGACACCGGGTGGGACAGCCACGGCGGGCAGGCGTATCAGCTGAAGCGAAAGCTCGGCGAACTCGACGCCGGCCTGCGCGCGTTCCACGACGCCGGGCAACCTGTCTGGTCAAAAACGGTCATCGCGATCGTCACGGAATTCGGTCGTACCGCCGCGGCCAACGGCACCGGCGGCACCGATCACGGCACCGGCGGCGTCGCGTTCCTCGCGGGCGGCGCGGTGCGGGGCGGACGCATCGCCGGCGACTGGCCCGGGCTGTCGTCGTCCGCGTTGTTCGAAGGCCGCGACCTACACGCGACCAGCGACCTGCGCGCCCTGTTCAAGGGCGTGCTGGTCGACCACATGGGTGTGGATCGCACGGCGGTCGAGCGTCAGGTGTTCCCCGACAGCGCGACCGCGCGCGCGATGGGCGGCCTGGTGGCCTGACGCGTCGTCGCCTTAGCGCGACGGACGCGCCGACCTGCTCGCCGCGCTACGCGGCTTGCCGGTGTGCGCATGGGCATGCGCGGTGCGCGCAGCCGGCTTGCCATGCGGACGATGCGACGGACGCGGAGTGCGCTGCGCCTGCACCGGCTTCATGTCCATGCGCAGCGCACGCGTCGGCGCGAAGCCTTCGACGGTCACCTGCTGCACGTTGGCGCCAAGCATCTTCTGCACCTGCGCGAGCAGGCCGCCTTCGTCGACGCCGACCAGCGAGATCGCCTCGCCCGTCGCGCCGTTGCGACCGGTGCGGCCGATGCGGTGCACGTAGTCCTCGGCGACCATCGGCAGGTCGAAGTTGATCACCAGCGGCAGGTCCGGAATGTCCAGGCCACGCGCAGCGACGTCGGTCGCAACCAGCACGCGAGCGCGGCCGGCCTTGAATGCGTCGAGCGCCTTCTGGCGCTGGCCCTGGCTCTTGTTGCCGTGGATCGCGACGGCCTTCAGGCCGGCTTCCTCGAGCTGCTCGGCAAGGCGGTTGCAGCCATGCTTGGTGCGGCCGAAGACCAGCACGCGATCCTGGAAGCGCGTAGCCAGCAGGTGCACCAGCAGGTCCTTCTTGCGGCTGCCGTCGACCGGATGCGCGATGTGCTTGATCGTCGACGCAACGGTATTGCGCGCGGCGACTTCGACTTCGACCGGGTTACGCATGAAGTCCATGGCGAGGCCACGGATGCGCGGCTCGAACGTGGCCGAGAACAGCAGCGTCTGCCGCGCCTTCGGCACGGTGTTGACGATGCGCTTGATCGCCGGCATGAAGCCCATGTCGAGCATGCGGTCGGCTTCGTCGAGCACGAGGATCTCGATCGCGTCGAGCTTGGCGGTGCCGCGCTCGAGGTGGTCGATCAGGCGGCCCGGCGTGGCGACCATGATGTCGACGCCACGACGCAGCACGTCCATCTGCGGACCCATGCCGACGCCGCCGAAGATCATGCAGGTATGCAGCTGCAGGTGGCGGGCGTAGGAACGCAGGCTCTCGTTGACCTGCACCGCGAGTTCGCGCGTCGGCACGAGGATGAGCGCTCGCGGACGGCGCGGCCCCTGGGCGGCGGTCGTCTTGGACAGGCGGGCAAGCAGCGGCAGCGCGAACGCGCCGGTCTTGCCGGTGCCCGTCTGCGCGGCGCCGAGGACGTCACGGCCGGCGAGAACCGCGGGGATGGCGGCCTGCTGGATCGGCGTCGGGGTGTTGTAGTTGAGGACTGCGAGCGCGCGCAGCACGGCGGGCGGCAGGCCGAGCGCCTCGAAGGTCGAGGGTTCAGTCATGGTGGTGCTCCAATGGAAATACGCCGCGGGGATAACCGCGGGTCCACTCGGAGCCTTCCAGACCGCGCTGCGAGTAAAGGGGTGACGCGCCGGAAAGGCCCGGAACGTGTCGGCGTCGAGAATGCGTGCGGATGACGTCGCGATGCCGCATGGGGCGGCAAGGGCCGAAAGGGCCTGCGAGAACCGTGGAAAACGCGCCCCGAAGGAGCGGATGCCAGACGCTGAACGGTGTGCATCCTACGTGAAAAGCCGACGCCCTGCCCGGCCGCTTGTGGTTACGGTTCAGTCCGGCTCGCCGACATGACCTCCGGCACGCTTCCGATAACGCACCCGCGGGTAACGTCCGGCCAACATGCCATCCGGCGTGTCGCCCGCGCCTGCGCGCCCGGGCCGACCCCTGTCCCGGCTCCGGAGCCCGACGTGACCCCAAAGAACCGCACCCTCCCGCTTGCCCTCGCCGTCGTGGCCGTCCTGGCCGGTGGCGTCGCCGCCTATGCCGCGCCCAAGGCCGCGGGCGACCTCAGCATCGACGCGTCGAAGCTGCCGCCGGTCAACCGTTTCATGAAGAGCGACCTCGACCCGTCGAAGAACGCGTGCACGGACTTCGGCGGCTACGTCAACGGCAAGTGGCTGGCCTCGCACCCGATCCCGTCCGACCGCACGTCGTGGGGCGCGTTCGAGATGCTCGACGAGCGGAGCAACGCCGCGCAGCGCCAGATCGCCGAGAAGGTCGCGGGCGACAAGAACGCGACGGGCGTGCAGAAGATCGTCGGTGATTTCTGGGCGACCGGCATGGACACCAAGTCGATCAACGCGCAGGGCATCGCGCCGCTGAAGTCGCGCCTGGCCGCGATCGACGCGCTCGACGACAAGGGCGAGATCGCCGACTACCTGCGCAAGAGCGCGGCGTCGGGCGAGAACGTTCTGTTCGGCTTCGGTTCGACGCCGGACTACAAGAACTCGTCGGTCAACATCGGCGTCGCGTTCCAGGGCGGCCTGGGCCTGCCGGACACGACGTTCTATACGGACGCCACCAAGGCCGGCGTGCTGAAGGCGTACGAAGCGCACGTCGCCAAGGTGCTGACGCTGTCGGGCGTGTCGGCCGCCGACGCCGCCAAGCAGGCGAAGGACGTGGTCGCGTTCGAGACGCGCCTTGCGAAGGCGTCGAAGTCGCGTTCGGAGCTGTCGCGCGACGCCGAGCTGTTCTACCACCCGGTCAGCCCGGCCGAAGCCGACAAGCTGACGCCGAACTTCCCGTGGACGACGTTCTTCCAGTCGCAGGGCCTCGAAGTTCCGTCGATGTTCTCGCTGGCCATTCCGTCCTTCCACCAGGAAGTGAGCAAGATGCTCGGCGACGTGCCGGCGTCGTCGTGGCGCAGCTACCTGCGCTTCCACACTGTCGACGAAGCGTCGCCGTACCTGTCGGACGCGTTCGTCAACGAGAACTTCGCGTTCTACAACCAGACGCTGCGCGGCCAGAAGCAGATCAAGGAGCGCGGCAAGCGCGTGCTCGGGGCGCTCAACGGCGCGGCCGGTGAAGCGATGGGCCAGCTGTACGTCAAGACGGCGTTCTCGGCCGATTCGAAGGCGCGCATGGAGCAGCTCGTGCAGAACCTGCGCGACGCGCAGAAGGCGCGCATCGAGAAGCTCGACTGGATGACCGCCGAAACCAAGCAGAAGGCGCTCGCCAAGTGGGCGGCATTCACGCCGAAGATCGGCTACCCGGACAAGTGGCGTGACTGGTCGGGCCTGCACACCTCGCGCAGCAGCTACATCGCGAATGTGATCGCCGCGAACGAGTTCAACTACAAGTGGGACATCTCGAAGATCGGCAAGCCGGTGGACCGCACCGAATGGGGCATGAGCCCGCAGACGGTGAACGCGTACTACAACCCGTCGATGAACGAGATCGTGTTCCCGGCCGCGATCCTGCAGCCGCCGTTCTTCGACCCCAAGGCGCCGGACGAGATGAACTACGGCGGCATCGGCGCGGTAATCGGCCATGAGATGACGCACGGCTACGACGACCAGGGCAGCCGTTTCGGACCGACCGGCAACTTCGAGAACTGGTGGACCGATGCGGACTCCAAGGGCTTCGAGTCGCGCACCGACAAGCTCGTCAACCAGTTCAACGGTTACGAAGCGGCCCCGGGCCTGAAGGTCGACGGCAAGCACACGCTCGGCGAGAACATCGCGGACCTCGGCGGCCTCAACACCGCCTACGACGCGATGCAGAAGGCGACGGCAGGCAAGCCGGACACGGTGAAGGACGGCCTGACGCGCGACCAGCGCTTCTTCCTCAACTTCGCGACCGTGTGGCGCCGCAACTTCACGCCGGACGAGCTGAAGCTGCGCATCACCACCGATGAGCACGCACCGGCGAACTTCCGCGCGATCGGCGCGCCGTCCAACATGCCGGCGTTCGCGACGGCGTTCCAGTGCAAGGCGGGCAGCCCGATGGTGCGCGGTGGCGACCAGCAGGTCGTGATCTGGTAATCCCACGCGACACGCAGTGAGCGCGAAGGCCCGGGGCAACCCGGGCCTTTCGTTTTTTGCAGCCACGCGCACGAACGCGTGAGGAAATCGTTCAGTGGCTGCGCCGCGCCGTTGCTAGACTCCAGCCGGTTTCCACAAGGACGCTCGCAATGACCGCACGCCCGATCGTCGCCGCACTGGCCGTTGCCCTGCTCACCCTGACGTCCGTCCCCGATTCCGCTGCGGCGACGAAGAAGAAAGCGTCGAGCGCCTCGTCGCGCACTGCCAAGCCCGCCGCGCCGACGGCATGCACCGACTTCTACACCTACGCCAACCAGTCGTGGTTGGCGTCGAACCCGGCAACACCCGGCGTGCCGGCGGTGTCCGCGCTCGACCAGCTGCGCCAGCGCGCCTACCAGCAGCAGGTCGACCTACTCAACAGCGCCATGAGCGCGCCGTCGAACGACGTGCAGAAACTGCTGGGCGACTTCTGGGCGAGCGGCATCGACGAAGCGGCGGTCGAACGCGACGGCGCGAACCCGATCGCACCGCTGCTCAGCCGCATCAATGCGATCAAGAAGGCCAAGGACATTCCGCCGGCGATCGCCGCGCTGCACCAAGTCGGTATTCCCGTCGCATTCAATTTCAGCGCCGACGTCGACCTCGCCGACACCAGCCGCCACATCGGCTACTTCACCGGCGGCGGTATCGGCCTCCAGGATCCCGCGTTCTATTCGCGCACCGACGCCGAAACGCGCGAGGTGATGGACCGCTACCGCACGTACGTGCAGAAGATCCTGTTGCTGACCGGCACGCAGCAGGCGCAGATGCCGCAGGAACTCGCGTACGTGATGGACGTCGAGACGCGCATCGCACAGGCGCTGCGCCCGTTGTCGATCCAGCGCGATCCGCGCGCGAACTACGCCCCGGTGCCGACCGCGAACCTCGCGATGCAGTACAAGCGCCTGCAGCTGGCCGATTTCCTCAAGGCGCAGGGCGTCACCGACGACCAGGTGTCGATGGCGAACCCGGAGCTGTTCACCACGCTCGACAACCTCGTCGCCGGGCTGCCGGTTGAGGAATGGAAGACCTTCCTGCGCTGGCGCGTGGGCGACGCGATGGCGCCCTACCTCGCCAAGTCGTGGCGCGACGCGAACTTCGAGTTCCGCGGCCGGCTGCTCGCCGCGCAAGTGGCGCCGGCATCGCGCCAGCAGGCCGTGCTCGACGCGATCAACCTCGCCGCCGGCCCTATGCTTGGCCGGGAATACGTCGCGCGCTACCTGCCCGCTGCGTCGCGCACGCAGGCCGAAACGATCGCCACGCAGGTGCGCGACGCGCTGTCGTCGATGGTCGACCACGATCCGCGCCTTGGCGACGCGGCGAAGACCGAGGCCAAGGCGAAGCTCGCCGCGCTGAAGATCGAAGTGGGCGCGCCGCGTCGCGACCTCGACTACACCGTCCAGCCGATGGGGCGCGGCAGCTTCGGCAGCAACATGCTGATCGCCTCGACCTGGCGTCATCGCGAGGAAATGAAGCGCATCGGCCGCGGCAATGCGGATCGTCGCTGGGACGTGCTGCCGCAACAGCCCGCGCTGACCTACGACGCGACGCAGAACCGCCTGATCGTCACCGCTGCGATGCTGCAGCCGCCGGTGTTCGACGCGACGCAACCGGTCGCCTCGCTGTACGGCGCGTATGGCGCGCTGGTCGGTCACGAGTTGAGCCACGCGATCGACACGCAGGGCCGCCTCATCGACGCCAAGGGCCAGTCGCGCGACTGGTGGACGCCGACCGAAACCGCGGCGTGGTCGTCGCTGGGCGGCCGTGTTTCGGCGCAGGCCGGCGCCCTCGCCTATCCGCAGCTCACCGGCGTCAACGTCAACGGCACGCTCGTGCGCGACCAGCTGATCGCGGACCAGGCAGGCGTCGAACTCGCGCAGGCCGCGTTGCAGAGCGCACAACCCGGCGCCGCGAAGGAAACCATGCAGGCCTTCTACACGGGCTGGGCGCATCTGTGGCCCGAGCAGGTGTCGGTCGACGAAGCCACCGCGCGCGCGGCGACCAGCGCGTATCCGCCGGGTCGCTGGCGCACTAACGTTCCGCTGATGAACCAGCCGGCGTTCGGTACCGCCTTCGCGTGCAAGGCCGGCAATGCGATGCAGCCGAAGCCCGAGCAACTGGTGCGGTTGTGGCCGTGACCTGACACTGCGTCGCGCATGAAAACGCCCGCTTTCGCGGGCGTTCTTTTTTAGTGCACGACGCGGATATGCGGCGGCTTCGGGCGATTTCCGCGCGACGGCGGCCGGCGTCGCCAGTAACGGATCAACAGCCAACCGAACAGCATGCCGCCCAGATGCGCGAAGTGCGCGACCCCGGGCATCGTGCCGGTAACGCCCATCAGCAACTCCACCACGCCGTAGACGATCACCAGCGTTCGCGCCTTCATCGGCACCGGCGGAATCAGCAGCATCACGCGCTGGTTCGGAAACAGCATGCCGTAGGCGAGAAGCAGGCCGAAGATCGCGCCCGATGCACCGACAGTGGGATACGCATCGCCGCCCATCGCCATCGTGCCGTAACCGACTGCGAGCTGGCACAGCGCGGCGCCGACGACGCAGGTCAGGTAATAGCCGAGGTAACGACGTTCGCCCCAGACGTGCTCGACCTGCGAGCCGAACATCACCAGCGCGAGCATGTTGAAGAACAGGTGCTGCGGGCTGCCGTGCATGAATCCGTAGGTCAGCACCTGCCACGGCATGAACGGCGGCGCGCCATACGCATCACCGGACCCGATCGGCCAAAGCTGCATCATTTCCAGCGCGTCGCCGAGCACGGATTCGCCCGCGAGCCACTGCAGCAGGAACACGACCACATTGACGATCAGCAATACCCGCGTGACGGGCGGCAGTTTGGAAAACATCGCGGCTCCTCGGCAGCCGTCATGTTAACTGCTGCACTGCGGCAGCTGTCGTCACGGCCGCTGCGCGAGCGGCAGTAGCGTTCAGCCCGGCGGTCCCCAGAGCGCTTCATCGAGCGTGCGCGGCTTGCGCATGGCGAGTACGCGTCCCGCTTCCACGCGCACGCCTTCCGCGCGCAACCGCGCGGTCTGTTCGCGAAATCCTTCGGAGCCTTCGGGAAACGCGATGCGTCCGTCGGAGCGCAGCACGCGATGCCACGGCAGGTCGGGCTCGGACGACGTACTGAGCAGCCGCGCAACCATCCGCGCGCGCCCTGGCAGGCCCGCGCGACGGGCCACTTCGCCGTACCCGGCGACCTCGCCCGATGGGATCGCACGGATCGCGGTGAAGATGCGACGTGCGGCGTCGTTCGTGTCCGGGGTCGACATGGCGATAGCATAGTCGCCACAAGGAGGTTCACCCCCCCATGCGCGACTTCAACGATATCCGCGACTACCTCGACGGCGCCGGCCACGACGTCACCGTGCACGACGATGGCCTGGTTTGCATCGAACTGTCGCTCGAGAACGGTCGCCGCCACCAGGCGATCTTCCTCACCCGCATTCCCGACGAGGACGGCCGCAGCTACCTGCGCGTCAGCACCGTGGTTGCGCCGATGACTGGCGTCGACCCGCGGCGCGCGCTCGCGTTCAACTGGGACAGCCAGGTCGGCCATCTCGCGGTCGGTGATCTCGAAGGCGTGCCGCATCTGCAGTTGTGCGAGAACCGCCCGCTCGACGGGCTCGACCTCGCCGAAGTGCATCGCCTCGTGCTCGAGATCGGTGGCGTCGGCGATCGCATGGAACGCACGCTGTCGGCGGGCGGGGACCTGTTCTGATCATTTCGACAGCCTGTCCGCATCGCCGTCGGCGCATAACAGGCTGTTGACGTCTGCCTAACCGCGAAAGGCGGATCGTGGACCCGCGACGGCGATCCCGTCGTGCACTCACCGAAGCGAGTGCGTCTCCCGCTCGGGAGGTAGAGCCCCGGTGGTCGGAGCCCCACCGGGGTTCTTTTGTTTCGCGCCCTGCGTCAGGTCCAGCCGAGCGCGCGCAGCGCTTCGTACGACAGCCAGGCGATGCCGCCCGCGGCGGGAATCGTCAGGATCCACGCCCACACCATGCGTTCGACGACGGTCCAGCGGATCGCGTTGGAACGCTTCGCCGTGCCGACGCCCATGATCGTCGCCGAGATGTTGTGGGTGGTCGATACCGGAATGCCGAGCGCGGATGCGGTGAGGATCACGCTCGCGGCGCTGGCTTCCGCCGCGAAGCCGTTGATCGGCTGCAGCTTCACGAGTTTGTGGCCGAGCGTCTTGATGATGCGCCAGCCGCCCGCCGCGGTGCCGGCCGCCATCACGAGCGCGCACGACACCTTGATCCACGTGTCGATGTCCTTCGTCGCGATCGCATTAGCCGACGGATGCAGGAATGCGAGCCATGACGGCAGCGCGTCGAGCGTTCCGGCCGACTGCGCGCCGAGCAGTGCGATGGCGATGATGCCCATCGTCTTCTGCGCGTCGTTGGAACCGTGCGCGAATCCCATCGCCGCCGCGCTGACGATCTGCGCCTTGCCGAAAAACGCATTCACCGGACGCGGGCGCGCGAAGCGTCGCAACAGGCCGCCGCTCGACGCCATGCCCGAGATGATGGCGTAGAGCAGGCCCATGATCAGGAAACCGACGATGAAGCCCAGCAGCGGCGACGTCACCATCGGGATGATCACTTTCCAGAGCACGCCGCCGCTCTTGAACCACGGGTCCTTGTGCTCGGCCCAGATGATGGCGTGCCAGTTGCCGCGCGCCGCGGCCAACGCCGCGCCGCAGAGTCCGCCGATCAGCGCATGCGACGACGACGACGGCAGGCCCATCGCCCAGGTGATGAGGTTCCAGACGATGCCGCCCATCAGCGCGCACAGCACGAGCTGCGACGAAATCTCGATCACGTGCGCATCGACGATGCCCGACGTGATGGTCTTCGCGACGGCGGTGCCCCAAAGCGCGCCGAACAGGTTCGTGCCCGCGGCGAGCATCACCGCCTGCATGGGCGACAGCACCTTGGTCGCGACGACTGTCGCGATCGAATTGGCGGTGTCGTGGAAACCGTTGATGTACTCGAACACGAGCGCAACGGCCACGACGACCAGCACGAGGGTCAGCATCGGCGTCGCCTCAGGAGTTCTTCAGCACGATTTCGTAGGCGACGGTGCCGGCTTCCTGGCAGCGGTCGATGGCCTTCTCGAGGATCTCGAAGAATTCCTTGAGCAGGAACATCTGCTGCGCCTCGAGGCGGCCGGAATAGATGTCGCGATACAGCTCGAGCATCAGGCGATCGGCTTCGTTCTCGATCGAACGCAGGCGGTCGCTGAGGCCCTTCATCGACTCGAGCTTCATCGTCGGCAGCGCGTGCACCATTTCGACGACCACGCCCGCGGCCTTCTCGAGCATCGCGGCGCGCGGCGCGAAGTCGATGCCCTGCAGGTGGCGTAGCGCCATCGAATAGCGGTCGGCGAACTTCTCGACCTGCTTGGGAATCTTGTACAGCGCGGATGCCAGCGCCTCGATGTCCTCGCGCTCGATCGGCGTGATGAAGCTGTTGACCAGTTCCTGGCGGATCTTGTCGGACGCCGCGCGCTCGCGCTGGCGGGCGAGCTTGAACACGTCCAGCGCCGGGTGGCCGGTGGACTCGCGCAGCATCGCGTGCAGCGCCTTGGTGCTGTCGTGGGCGGCGACGGCGGCCTCGTCGAGCAGCGCGTAGAACTGCTTGCCTTGGCCGAAGATCGTCTGGAGGGAGAACATGCGGGGCATCCCGGGCGTCGAATTGCGGAATTATGACAACGGACGGCCCGCAGCGGTGTGCGGCCGCCTCGTTCACGGGGGGCGCGTCTCGTCACCTGTTAAGATCGCGCCCGCTTTGAACCCTCCCCCGCTCCAATTCGCTCCGTGGACCGCGCCGTCCCATCGAGGCCGGCCCGGCCCGTGGCACGCGCCGCGACCGCCCCATCCGGGAACCCGTCCGTGCGCGACCTGCTGATCGTCTTCCTGCTGGTGGTTTTCAACGCCTTCTTCGCGATGTCGGAGATGGCGGTGATGACCTCGCGCAAGAGCCGTCTGCGGCACATGGCGAGTTCCAGCAAGCGCGCGCACAAGGCGCTCGAGCTCGCGGAATCGCCGGAAAGCTTCCTGTCCGCGGTCCAGCTGTGGATCACCCT
Source organism: Lysobacter claricitrinus (assembly GCF_045866565.1). Taxonomy (NCBI): domain Bacteria; kingdom Pseudomonadati; phylum Pseudomonadota; class Gammaproteobacteria; order Lysobacterales; family Lysobacteraceae; genus Lysobacter; species Lysobacter claricitrinus. Next base: position 1,173,371 of record NZ_BAAFZV010000002.1, read on the forward strand.
GCTCAGCCTGTTGACCGGCTACTTCGGTGGCGAGTCGATGGGCGAGAAGATCGCCGAGCCGCTGCGCGACATTCCCTCGCTGGCGCCGTACGCCACCTACATCGGGCGCGCAAGCGGGTTCCTCGTCGTGCTGTTCTTCTTCGGCCTGATCGGCGAGCTGGTGCCCAAACGCATCGGCACGCTGCGTCCGGAAACCATCGCGGCGCTGGTCGCCTATCCGATGGATTTCTTCGCCAAGATCGCCAAGCCGTTCGTGGTGTTGCTCTCGACCTCCACCCGTTTGCTGCTGCGCCTGCTGCGCCTGGGCGACAGCGGCGACGAGGCGGTCACGGAAGAAGAGATCCGCATGCTGGTGAGCGAAGGCCACGAGCAGGGCGTGATCGACGCCGACGAACGCAAGATGATGAACCGCGTGCTGAGCCTCGGGGACCGCACGACCGAAAGCCTGATGACGCCGCGCATGCGCATTGTCTGGCTCGACGCGTCGGCCGAGCCGGTCGAGAACCTCGAAGCGCTGCACGACGCGCCGTTCTCGCGCTTCCCCGTCTATCGCGGCAGCGACAAGGACGTGTTGGGCATCCTGGAAGCGAAGTCGTTGCTGCGCGCGGTCGGGCGTGGCGAAATGCCATCCTTGTTCGAGGGACTGCGCGAGCCGCTTTTCGTTTCCGAGTCGACGCCGGCACTGAAGTTGCTGGAGATCTTCCGCGAGGAGCAGCAGTCGCTCGCGCTGGTCGTCGACGAATACGGCGACATCAGCGGCCTGGTCACCGTCAACGACCTCATGGGCGCCGTGGTGGGCCGCATGCAGGGCGATGCCGACGAAGGCGCGACCGGAGTCGTCGTGCGCGACGACGGTTCGCTGCTGGTTGACGGCTCGCTCGGTGTCGAGGAGCTGCGCGAGCTGCTCGGCGCGAGCGCCCTGCCCGGCGAGGACGAACACGACTTCCATACCGCGGCCGGCATGGTGATCGCGCAGTTCGGTCGCATCCCGCACGCGGGTGAACATTTCGAGTGGAACGGCTGGCGCATCGAGGTGGTCGACCTCGACGGCCCGCGCGTCGACAAGCTGCTGATGCAGCGGGTGCCGTCGACCGACGAGGACGACGATGGGCGAGCGGGCTGACCACGGCGGCGACCGCGGCACGCGTGCGTTGCTCGACGGTTTCGCCAATGCCGCCTCCGACCACGGGACGACCTTCGCCGAACTGTTCGTCGGGCTGGGCGATCGCGCCTTCGGCATGTTCCTGATCGCCGCCGCGGCGCCGGCATTCATCCCGGTTCCGGGCCTCGCCGGCGGCCTGAGCGGGCCGCTGGTGATGCTGGTCGGCGTGCAGCTTCTGCTGCGCCTTCAACGCCCGTGGTTGCCACGCTTCATCGGTCGCCGCAGCCCGCGTGCGTCCACGCTCGTGCACGTGCGTGACCGGCTCGATCCGTGGCTCGCACGACTCGAGCGCGTGGTGCGCCCGCGCGGCACGGTGCTGCTCGACCACTGGCTGCCCGGCATCGTGACCGGCCTGCTTGTGTTCAGTACCGGCGCGCTGTTGTCACTGCCGATCCCGTTCACCAACTATGTGCTCGGCGTTCTCGTGGTGCTGTTCGCGCTCGCGTTCCTGGAACGCGACGGCGTGCTGATGGGAATCGCGTGGGCGGCGGCCGTAGCCGCGCTGGTGGTGTTCGGGCTGCTGTCGGGAAGCCTGGCCCGCGCCGTCGCGCAGTACCTCTGACTCAGGCCGGAACTTCGTCCGCGATCAGCGCGAGGAATTCTTCCATCTCGAGCGGATGGCCCAGCCAGTAGCCCTGCGCGAGATCGCAACGACGCTCGCGCAGCAGTTCGTACTGACCTTCCTTCTCGACGCCTTCCGCCACCACCGTGATGCCCAGCGAATGCGCCATCGCGATGATCGCGGTGGTCAGCGCGAGGTCGTCCGGGTCGCGCAGCACGTCGGCGACGAAACTGCGATCGATCTTGACGCCGTCCACCGGCACGCGGCGCAGGTGGCTGAGGCCCGAGAAGCCGGTGCCGAAGTCGTCGAGCCAGACTTTCACGCCAAGGGAGCGCAGGCGCGTCAGCAACTGGCTGGCATGCGCTTCGTCGCTGATGACCGCGGTCTCGGTCAGCTCGATGTGCAGTTGATCGGCCGGCAGGCCCGCGTCGCGCAGGCTGGCTTCGACCATGCGCGCGAGATCGCCACTGCGCAGCTGGCGCGGCGACACATTGACCGAGACGAACAGCGGAACCGCGTCGGCGCCGCGCACGTGCTCCCAACGCATCGCGTCGCCGCACGCCGCGCGCATCACCTGCGGGCCGATCGTGTCGATCAGGCCGCTCTGCTCGGCGACGTCGATGAAGACGGACGGCGCGATGACGCCCTGCTCGTGGTGGCGCCAGCGCAGCAGCGCTTCCGCGCCGACGAGACGCTGGTCGCTCAGGCGATAAACCGGCTGGTACACGAGGCGCAGTTCGCCGCGATCCCACGCGCCGCGCAGTTCGTTCTCGAGGTGCACGCGGCGCTCGACCGCCTCGTTCATCGCGCGGCTGTAGAAGCGGTAGCAGTTCTTGCCGGCGACCTTCGCCTGGTACATCGCGATGTCGCCGTTCTTGAGAAGCGACGTCGCGCCGTCGGCGTCGTCGGGGAACAGCGTCACGCCGACCGACGTGCCGAGGAATACCTGCCGCCCCTGCACCACCAGCGGCTCGGACAACACTTCGACGAGGCGTTCGGCCAACCGCGTCGCCGCGGCGCGGACCTGGGTGTCCTCGACGAGGATCACGAACTCGTCGCCACCAAATCGCGCGACGCGCGCATCGGCGCCACCGATCTCGGCGACCGTGTCGGAAATGCGATGCGCGAACTGCAGCAGCACCTCATCGCCCGCATCGTGGCCGAGCGTGTCGTTGATGCGCTTGAAGTCGTCGGCGTCGGCGAACAGCAGCGCGAGCTCGCGGTTCGCACCCTTGAGCTGCATCAGGCGCGCGTCCAGTATTTCGCGGAACGCGAGCCGGTTGGCGAGGCCGGTCAGCGCGTCGGTATACGCCATGCGGCGGATCTCGCGGTCGTGCCGCGCGACGCTCTGGCTCATGCGGCCGAAGGCACGCACCAGATCGCCCAGTTCGTCCTTGCGATTGCTGACCGGCAGACCGGTGTCGAAATGCCCCGCCTCGATCGCGCGCGCCGAATCGGCGAGCTGGCTGATCGGCCGCACCATCGTGCGCTGGATCAGCGCCAGCACGACGCCACCGAGCGCGAGGAGCGCGGTGCTCAACAGCAGGATGGCGAGCAGTTGGCGGCTGCCCAGGTCGCGGATCTGCTGGCTCAACTGGCCCATCGCCACCTGCTGGAAGTCGCGACCTTCGGTGCGGTCGAATCCGATGCGCACGCCACCAAGGCGCGAGCCGCCGATGAGGATGGGCGCGGAGACGTCGAGCATGTCCTGCGTCATCTGCGAATGCAGTTCGCGCGCGCCGATGGCTTCGAACGCCAGCGCATCGTCCATGCGACGGCCGTACGTGGGGATGTCGGGCGTGCCGTCGTGCAGGATGTTGCCGTCGGCGTCGTACACCAGCACGTAGCGCACGCCCGGCTGGCGCAGCGTGCCCTTTGCGAGGTCGCCGACCGCGTCGAGATCGAAGTAATACAGCGGGTTGACCAGCGACTTCGCGAGCTGCTCCGTCGTGCCTTCCGCACGGCGGTGCAGGTTGGCGTCGAGCACCTGGTCGGTGGCGCGGCGCGACAGGCTTTCGACGGTCGTCTGCACTTCCTGCTGGCGCATCCAGAACAGCATCATCAGCGCGCTCGCCGCGAGGATGGCGAAGCCGACCATCGCGAAGAACTGCGCCTGAAGACCGATGCGGAACCTCATTCGACGTCCGCCTTGATGCGCGCAACGCCGCGGCCGATCTCGCCCAGCGAGCGTTCCGAGGCCGGATCGAGCGGCAGGAAGCGCGTGGTACCGAAGAACGCGAGCAGCGCCTCGCGGCCGGCCGGATCATTGGCGGCCTGCAGCAGCACCTCACGAAGACGCGCGGCGACGCGCGGATCGAGATCGCCGCGCACCACTTCGACCGCACGCGGGTAATCGGGCGTCTGTCCGATCAGCATGAAATCGCGTCGGAACGTCGAGGGCACGCGCGCCGGGTTTTCCCAGTCCACATTGCTCATGACGCCGGCGTCGACCAGCCCCTTGTGCACCCACGTCGCGATGTTGAGTTCCGACCGTGCGAACAGGTAACCGATCGCGCCCGCGGCCGGCTGGTCGTCGGGCGAGAGCAGGATTTCCAGGTGCATGCCGCGATCGAGCAGCAGGCCCGCCGGCACGTAGTAGGCACTGGTCGACGACGGCCGCTGGAATGCGATGCGATGGCCGCGCAGGTCGTCCAGCGACGACAGCCCGCGGTCGCGGCGCGCGAAAAACACGCTGTGGTAGCGGCTGACGCCGTCGCGCTCGGTAAGCAGCAGCGGCCGGGCGGCGACGCGCTGTTGCAGCAGCATCGCGGTGCCCGCGGTTTCGGTGACCCAGTCGACGCGACCGCGACGCATGTAGCTCGCCATCTGCTGCGGGTCGCGCGCCATCAGGATGCGGCCTTCGCGGATACCGACGTCGGCCATGCGCGGGACGACGTAGTCCAGCAGCGGCTTGAGCTGGTCGTAATGCGCGGCGGGGTCGTCGCTCACGCGGCCGAGCACGAGCACGCCCGACGACGAATCACCCGCTGCGGCGAGCGGTGTGGGGGCCAGTGCGAGAGCCAGCAGCAGAAGGCAGGCGTAGCGGAGAACGCGCGTGATCAAGGCGGACGACCGTAGGGCCCTCGCGGAGCCTAAAGCAAAACCGCCCGCTTTGGGACGCCGGTCGCGATCCGCGCCATTTTCGTCACATCGGCCGCTTGCGGGGCTAGTCGCTACGGCCGCGGTCGGTCGCTATGCGCGCGATGCGCTGTGCGTCGGCGAGCACGCCGCGGAGCAGGCGCACGTCCCGTTCATCGAGCGACGCGCGGTTGAAGATGCGCCGCAACTTGCGCATGGCGCTGTCGGGGGCGCGGCCCTTGTGGAAGTCGATCGCGTCCAGCGTTTCGCCGAGCTGTCCGTAGAAGCTTTCGAGCTGCTCGTGCGACGCCGGCGGGTCGCGCGGTTCGGCCGCTTCGCCTCGCCCGGCCCGATCGAGCAGCGCCATCCGCACCTCGTACGCCAGCACCTGCACCGCCGCCGCGAGGTTGAGCGAGCTGTAGTCGGGATTGGCGGGGATGTGCACGGCCTGGTGGCAGAGATGCAGCTCGTCATTGGTGAGGCCGGTGCGCTCGCGACCGAACACGAGCGCGACCTCGCCCGCTGAAGCGACGTCGACCACGGTGCCGGCCGCTTCGCGCGGCGACAGTTCGGGCAGCGCGACGCGACGGCTGCGCGCGGTGCAGCCGAGCACGCGCGTGCAGCCCGCCAGCGCTGACGCAAGGTCATCGTGCAGCTCCGCCGCGTCGAGCACGTCGTGCGCGCCGGCGGACAGTGCGAAGGAGTCCACGTCCGGCGCCTTTTCCGGCGCGACCAGGAACAGCCGGCGCAGGCCCATGGTCTTCATCGCGCGGGCGGCCGAGCCCATGTTGCCGGGGTGTTGCGTGCCCACCAGCACGATCCGGATGCGGTCGGCGGCGAGCGTCATGAAATCTGGGGTCATGCCCGCAATGGTAAGCTTCGCGCCCGCCGCCGATGGCGGAATCGCTCTTTTCCACGGCCAGCGCGCCCGGACATCCCCATGCAGAAACCCGCCATCACCTTGATGATCAAGGCCGCGCGCGCCGCCGGCAACGTCCTGCTCCGCCACATGCACAAGCTCGACTCGCTGAACGTCGTCGAGAAGGGCCGCATGGACTTCGCGAGCGAAGTCGACAGCCTGGCCGAGAAGGAAATCATCAAGGAATTCCGCCGCGCCACGCCCGACTACGCGATCCTCGGCGAGGAAAGCGGCCCGCTGAACACCGGCGCGCGCGCGCGCTACACGTGGGTCATCGACCCGCTCGACGGCACCAGCAATTACCTGCGCGGCATCCCGCACTTCTGCGTGTCGATCGCGCTGGTCGAGAACGGCGAGCCGATCAACGGCGTGATCTTCGACCCGCTGCGCAACGAGATCTTCCATGCCTCGCGCGGGGCCGGCGCGGTACTCAACGACAAACGCGTTCGCGTCGCCGACCGCAAGGACCTCGACGGCGCGATGCTGATCACCGGCTTCCCGCCGCGCGAGCGCGAGCGTGCGAGCGCGCACCTCAAGTGCGTCGACTCGTTGCTGGTCCAGGCCGAGGACATCCGTCGCACCGGTTCAGCGGCACTGGATCTCGCCTACGTGGCCGCCGGCCGCGCGGATGCCTACTTCGAGGCCGGCGTGAAGCCGTGGGACATCGCCGCAGGCGTGCTGATGGTGCGCGAAGCGGGCGGCAAGGTGGTCGACTACCGCGGCCGCGCGACCGGCCCGATGGACAATCGCGGGCTGGTAGGCCGTCCGATCGTGGCTGGCAACCTCAAGGTCTGCGACGAACTGCAGAAGCGCATCGTGGACACCGGCTACGCGGCGGCGTTCGACTGAGCAGCCTCGCCCGGTGACTTCCCGGAAGGGCCGCAGCGATGCGGCCCTTCTTCGTTGGCGACGTTGCCTCACAGCACCGCGACCGCCACCCGGACTCCCGAACAAAAAAAGGCCGCATCGCTGCGGCCTTTTTTCATGACGCTTCGAAGTTCCGTTACGGGCGACGCGCGAGCGCCGCTTCGTCCTTCGCCTTCGGCATCAGGTCCTGCTTGCTCACGCCCTGCCAGAGCAGCAACGGGCAGGCGATGAATATCGACGACAGCGTACCGATGACGGTACCGATGATCTGCGCCTCGGCAAGCCCGCGCAGCGATGCGCCACCGAACAGGTACAGCGCGAGCATCGACAGGAAGGCCACGAACGACACGATGACCGTACGTGACAGCGTCTGGTTGATCGCCTTGTTCATGATCTCGCGCGGCGACGCACGCATGCTGCGGAAGTTCTCGCGCACGCGGTCGAAGACGACGATGGTGTCGTTGATCGAGAAGCCCATGACCGCGAGCAGGCCCGCGAGCACCGTCAGGTCGAACTCGTGGCGGGTGATCGCGAACCAGCCGGCGACGATGCTGACGTCGTGCACGGTCGCGATGATCGCGCCGATCGCGAACTTCACCTCGAAGCGGAACGAGATGTAGATCAGCAGCCCGGCAAGCACGAACACGAACGCGTACAGCGACTTCCACGCGAGTTCCTGGCCGACCTGCGGCCCGACGAAGTCGCTGCGCACGATGTGCGCCGGGTTGTCCGGCGTGCCCGCCGCCTGCACCACCGCGGTGGCGGTGCGGTCCTTGGCCTGGCCGCCTTCGGCCTGCATGCGGACCATCAGCTCGCGACCGGTACCGAGACCCTGCACCTGCGCACCATGGAACCCCGCCGCATCCAGCCGGCTGCGCACCTGGTCCGTATCGACCGGACGATCGAAGCGCAGTTCGACCACCGAACCACCGGTGAAATCGAGCGCGAAGTTGAACGTCTTGTCCAGGCCGCCCTGCGACGCGTGGAAGATCATCGCGCCGAACGAGGCCAGCATCAGCAGGCCGGCGATGGTCAGCGAGACCCACCGCAGGCGCATGAAGTCGATGTTGCTGTCGTACGGGAAAACATTGAAAGGCTTCATGGATCGTCTTCCCTTAGATCGCGATCGACTGCAGCTTGCGGCGGCGGCCATAGATCAGCGTCGCGATGGCGCGCGACACCGAGACCGCCGTGTACATCGACGTCAGGATGCCGACGATCAGCGTGACCGCGAACCCCTTGATGGGGCCGGTGCCGAACGCGAACAGCGCGAGGCCGGCAAGGATCGTCGTGAGGTTGGCGTCGGCGATGGTTCCCTTCGCGCGTTCATAGCCCTCCGAGATCGACGTCTGAGGTGGCAACCCGAGTCGCAATTCTTCGCGGATTCGTTCGTTGATGAGCACGTTCGCGTCCACCGACATGCCGACCGTCAACGCTACGCCGGCGAGACCCGGCAGGCTCAGCGTCGCGCCGAACACCGACAGGATGGCGACCACCATCAGCAGGTTCATCAGCAGCGCGAGGCTCGTGATGATGCCGAACATGCGGTAGTAGACGAGGAAGAAGCCGAGGGTGAACACGAACGACGCGGCGACGGCGGTGAGGCCGCGCTCGACGTTCTGGCGACCCAGGCTCGGGCCGACGATGCGCTCTTCGACGAAGTCCATCGGCGCAGCCAGCGAACCCGAACGCAGCAGCAGCGCGAGGTCGGATGCCTCGGCTGAACTCGACAGGCCGGTGGTCTGGAACTCCTTGCCGAACACGCCCTGGATGGTCGCGACGGAGATCACTTCCTCGTTGACGCGCGTGGTGCGGACTTCCTTGCCGTCGACCACCTTCACTTCCGGCACGCGTTCGATGTACACCACCGCCATCGGCTTGCCGACGTTCTCGCTGGTGAAGTCGAACATGCGCTGGCCGCCGACGCTGTTCAGCCGGATGCTCACCGCCGGCGTGCCGCTCTGCGAATCGGTGGTGGCGGTGGCGCCGACGAGCTGGTCGCCGGACGTGATCACGCGCTTGCTCAGCAGCACCGGCGCGCGCGGGCCGTTCGGCGTCTGCGGACGACGGTAATAGACGCGCGCTTCCGGCGGAACGTTGCCGCTGCGCACGGCGTCCTGCGCGTCGCCCTCGATGACGCCGCGGTATTCGAGCGTCGCCGTCGCGCCGATGATGCGCTTGGCCTGTGCGGTGTCCTGCACGCCGGGCAGTTCGACCACGATGCGGTCGGTGCCCTGGCGCTGGATGATCGGCTCGCCCACGCCGATCGCATTGACGCGATTGCGCAGCGTGCTGACGTTCTGCTCGACCGCTTCGAGCGCGAGGCGCTGCTGCTCGGCGGGATCGACGCGAACGGTGATCGTGCCACCCGCCGTTGCGACGTCGAGCGTCGTCTGGCCTTTCGTGATGACCTGCTGCGCGCGCACCACGTCCTGCGGCGCTAGCGTCGCGATGACGCTGCCGTCCGGGCGACGCTCGACCGACTCGTAGCGGATGCCGGCATCGCGCAGCTGCACGCGAACGTCTTCGGCGAGCGCGTCGAGACGCTTCTCCATCGCCGCCTTCTGGTCGACCTGCATCATGAAATGCACGCCGCCCTGGAGGTCGAGGCCCAGCGTCATCGGCTTGGCACCGACGCTGGCCAGCCACTCCGGCGCGGTCGACGCGAGGTTCAGCGCGACGACGTAGTCGTTGCCGAGCGGATCGCGCAGGACGTCCGCGGCCTTGACCTGCTGGTCGGGGTTCGCGAAGCGGACGAGCAGGTTGCCGTTCTTGATGTCCATACCCTTGGCCGGCACGCCGGCCTTGGCCAGCGCGTCGCCGACGCGCGCACGAAGCGCGGCGTCGATCTTCGCGCCATGGCTGGCGGTGACCTGCACGGAGGGATCCTGCGGGAAGACGTTGGGCAGCGCGTACAGCGCGCTCAACAGCAACAGGATGACGGCAAGGGCGTATTTCCAGCGCGGGTAGGTCAGCATCGAAGTCCAGGCGGCTCCCCGCCGCGTCCAAAACGTGTAAGGGCGGCCGCGGCCGCCTTCAAGTCGTCGCGGCTCAGGCCGCCTTGAGCGTGCCCTTGGGCAGCACGTTGCCGATCGCGGTCTTCTGCACGCGAACGCGGACGCCGTCGGCCACTTCGATCGTGACGAAGTTCTCGCCGATGTCGGTGACTGTACCGGCGAGGCCGCCGGCGGCGAGCACCTCATCACCCTTGGCGAGCTTGTCCAGCATGCCGCGGTGTTCCTTCGCGCGCTTCATCTGCGGCCGGATCATCAGGAAGTACATGACCGCGACGACGATCAGGATCGGCAGGAAGCCGAGCGCGCTGCCGGCAGCGCCGGGGGCGCCGCCAGTGGCCTGGGCGTGGGCGGCGGGAATCACGAAATCGAGAAGCGACATGGGCGGATCCGGCGAAAGCGACCCGGGATTATGCCACGCGTCCGCCGGTCGCCCGGGCCGGCGGATAGGTCGATACCGGGTTCAGCTGCCCTCACCTGCCCGCCGCGCGGCATAGAACGCGTCCCGGAAGTCCGCGAACCGCCCCTGCTCGATCGCCTCGCGCATGCCGGCCATCAGGCGCTGGTAGTAGCGCAGGTTGTGCAGCGTGCCCAGCATCGGACCGAGCATCTCGTTGCAGCGGTCGAGGTGGCGCAGGTAGCTGCGGGTGTAGCCGTTGCGGCAGGTGTAGCAGTCGCAGCCTTCCTCGATCGGGCGCAGGTCGCGCTCGTACTTCGAGTTGCGGACGCGGATTACGCCCGTCGCGGTGAAGTAATGGCCGTTGCGCGCGTTCCGGGTCGGCATCACGCAGTCGAACATGTCGACGCCGCGAGCGACGGCTTCGACGAGGTCCTCCGGCCGGCCAACGCCCATCAGGTAGCGCGGGCGATCGATCGGGAGCTGCGGCGCGGTGTGGTCGAGCATCGCGTTTCGCTCGCCCTCCGTCTCGCCCACGGCGAGGCCGCCGATCGCGTAGCCGTCGAAGCCGATCGCCTGCAGCACCTCGGCCGAACGGGTACGCAGGTCGCGGTGCACGCCGCCCTGCACGATGCCGAACAGCGCGGCATCGTTGCCTTCGTGCGCGCGCCTGCTGCGCTCGGCCCAGCGCAACGACAACTCCATCGAGCGACGCACGACATCCGCGCCGACCGGCACACCGTCGACATGCACGGGCGGGCACTCGTCGAAGATCATCACGATGTCCGAGTCGAGCACCTTCTGGATGCGCATGCTTTCCTCGGGGCCGAGGAACACCTTGCTACCATCGGTGGGCGCCGCGAAGGTCACGCCTTCCTCGGTGATCTTGCGTTTGTGCGCGAGCGAGAACACCTGGAAACCGCCGGAATCGGTGAGGATCGGGCCGTCCCAACGGGTGAAACCGTGCAGGCCGCCGTGATCGCCTATCACGTCGAGGCCCGGGCGCAGGAAGAGGTGGAACGTGTTGCCCAGGATGATCTCGGCACCGAGTTCGCGGACCTGCTCAGGCGTCACGCCCTTGACCGAGCCGTATGTCCCGACCGGCATGAACGCCGGTGTCTCGACGGTTCCGCGCGGGAACGTGAGGCGGCCACGACGGGCGACGCCGTCGGTGCCGAGGAGCTGGAAGGACATGCGGCTCATGGGCGGTGCGGACCTGCTTCCGGGATTGCGAGGAAAAACGGCACGCGGGATTCGTTGGCGCCCCGTGATGCGTCGATCATGGCCGCGGATCCTCACCGGCCGCGGCACGCCACAGCATCATCGCGTCGCCATACGAGAAGAAGCGGTAGCGCTGCGCGATCGCGTGGCGATACGCATCGAACATGCGCGTGCGACCGGCGAACGCCGACACCATCATCAGCAGCGTGCTTTGCGGCAGATGGAAGTTGGTGACCATCGCGTCGACGCTGGTCATGCGATAGCCCGGCAGGATGAACAGCCGCGTTTCGCCCGAGAACGGCGCGAGTTCGACGCGGCCGTCATCGTGATGCCGCGTCGCGCTTTCGAGCGCGCGCACCACCGTCGTACCGACGCCGATGATGCGGCCACCGGCTTCACGCGTGCGACGGATCTGCTCGACCAGCGCCGCACCGACGTTGATCCATTCGCTGTGCATCACGTGCTGGCTGAGATCGTCGACGCGAACGGGCTGGAACGTGCCGGCGCCCACGTGCAGCGTGACGTGGCCGAAGTCGACACCCGTCGCGCGCAGGCGCGCCAGCAACGCCTCGTCGAAATGCAGGCCCGCGGTCGGCGCGGCGACGGCGCCGACTTCCTTCGCGAATACGGTCTGATAGCGCTCGGCATCATCCTGGCCTGGCTCGCGCTGGATGTACGGCGGCAGCGGCAGGCGGCCCGCGTGCAGGAGCCACGACTCCAGCGGTTCGTCGACCTCGAACTGCAGCAGGTAGAACTCGCCCTCGCGTCCGAGCACGCGTGCGATGCCGCCGGCGTCGAGCTCGATCACCGCGCCTTCCCTGGGCGACTTGCTGACGCCGAGCTGCGCACGCGCGCGATCGGCGCCCAGCAGGCGCTCGATCATGATCTCGACGCGTCCCCCCGTGCTCTTTTTCCCGAAGAGGCGCGCGGGAATGACGCGCGTGTCGTTGAAGACCAGAAGGTCGCCCGCGCGCAGCAGCTCGGGCAGGTCGCGGAACACGCGGTCCTCGAACGGCCCATCGCCGGGCGGCACGACCAGGAGCCGGCTGGCCGACCGCTCGGCGAGCGGCGCCTGCGCGATGAGCTCCGGCGGAAGGTCGTAGTCGAAATCGGACTTCTTCAAGCGGACGGGGCCGTCTTCGGCCGTTCATCCGCTGCGCGGACGGCCGCGTAGTGTACCGGCGGCCCGGGGGTTATCGGCGCAAAACCCGCGTGATAGCATTCGCGCAACCTTTTGAATGGAAACGGAAAACGCCTTGCGCGCGCTTCCGCGCCCGCCTGTTCCCCGCGTTTTCCCGTCTTGTCCTGGACTGCTTGGAGCCCGCCACCATGTCGAACGCCACCGCCACTTCCGCCGCCCTCCTCGCGCCGCTGCGCGCCCGCGGCGGACGCCGTCGGACGGTCGGCCTCGACGACGCGACGATCGAACGCTTCGCCGCTTCGCACGCCGACCTGCGCGAAGCCATCGAAGCCGCGGCGCGCGAGTTCGAGGCGGTGCAAGCGGAGGCCGCCGATCTTCTGGACCTCGACGAGGACGCGCAGATCCACGCGGTGCAGGCCGGCTTCGTCAATTTCTACCCGGACGACGGCGTCAACCCGTACGTCGCGCTGGTCGCGCGTGGCCCGTGGGTGGTGACGCTCAAGGGCGCCGTGCTCCACGACTCCGGCGGCTACGGCATGCTCGGGTTCGGCCATGCGCCGGCCGCGGTGATCGACGCGATGTCCAAGCCGCAGGTGATGGCGAACATCATGACGCCGTCGCTCGCCCAGCGTCGTTTCGACCGCGCCATCCGCGCCGTGATCGGCGCGTCGGGCGGCTGCCCGTACGAGCGCTTCTTCTGCCTGAATTCCGGTTCCGAATCGGTGTCGCTCGCGGCGCGCATCGCCGACGCCAACGCCAAGCTGATGACCGACGCCGGCGCGCGCCATGCAGGCCGCACGATCAAGCGCCTCGTCGTCAAGGGCAGCTTCCACGGCCGCACCGAGCGCCCGGCGCTGTACTCGGATTCGTCGCGCAAGACCTATGTGCAGCACCTCGCAAGCTTCCGCGGCGAGGATTCGGTGATCACCGTCGAGCCTTACGACGTCGACGCGTTGCGTCGCGCGTTCGCCGATGCCGACGCGAACGGCTGGTTCATCGAGGCGATGTTCCTCGAGCCGGTGATGGGCGAAGGCGACCCGGGTCGGGGCGTGCCGCGCGCGTTCTACGACGCCGCGCGCGAGCTGACCAAGGCACACGGCGGCCTGCTGCTGGTGGATTCGATCCAGGCCGGCCTGCGTGCCACCGGCGTGCTGTCCATCGTCGATTACCCGGGCTTCGAAGGCATCGAAGCACCGGACATGGAGACGTATTCGAAGGCGCTCAACGCGGGCCAGTACCCGCTGTCCGTGCTCGCGGTGAACGCGCGTGCCGCGTCGCTGTATCGCAAAGGCCTGTACGGCAACACGATGACGACCAACCCGCGCGCGCTCGATGTCGCGTGTGCGGTGCTTGCGCAGGTGACGCCGGCCGTGCGCGAGAACATCGTCGCGCGCGGCAATGAAGCGGTGAAGCGCCTCGAGGCGCTGGCTGCGGAGCTTGGCGGGATGATCACCAAGGTCCAGGGCACCGGCCTGCTGTTCTCGTGCGAGCTGTCGCCGAAGTTCAAGTGCTACGGCGCGGGCTCGACCGAGGAATGGCTGCGCGAGCGTGGCATCGGCGTGATCCACGGCGGTGCGAATTCGCTGCGCTTCACGCCGACGTTCACCATCACCAGCGAAGAGCTGGAGATGGTCGTGGCGATGGTCGCGCGTGCGCTTAAGGAAGGCCCGCGCATCGAGCAGGCCGTCGCGGCCTGACGCGTCGTACTTCGCTGCAAACGAAAAAGGCCGGCGATTGCCGGCCTTTTTTGTGCCCGCACGGATCAATGCACGAACAGCACCATCGCGGCGCGGACGACGGCCAGCAACGACGACGTCGTGATCACCGACCACGTCAGGAACGTGCCCCAGAATCGTCCGAACGAATAGCCGGATGACCGCGACAACCCCAGCGCATGCAACGAGCGTGCGACGAACAGCACGCCGCCGAGCACGGCCACCCACATGCGGTCGAGCCCACCCAGTTCCAGCAACGCGAGCAGTACCAACGCGAACGGCACGTTCTCGATGAAGTTGGCATGCACGCGGATGCGCTGCAGAAGCTGCGGATCGCCACCGTCGCCCAGCCCGATCTTCCGGCCGCGACGCAGCGCCACGATCGGCCACAGCAACGACATCAGCAGCAGGCCGTGCAGACCGGCGACCAGCAGGGTAACGACGGGCATCAGGACTTGCCTCCGGTAATCGCGCGGGTAAGAAACCACAGGCCGACCAGCGCGGCCGCGGCGATCGCGATCAGCCACGGACGAAGCTTCATCGCCGGCGTGCGCGTGGCCGCCGCGATGTCGACCGCCGGCCGCACGACTGCAGGCGCGGCCGCGGCCTTGGCGCTCAACTGCCAGGCGCCATCGCGCAGCGCCACTTTGCCGGCGAGTGGCGGAAGTACGAATTCGTGCCAGGTGATGCGCACGTCCCCGATCGCGGGGGCCAGCGGATTGAAGCTGCTCGCGAGCCCGTCGCCCTCTGGCTGGAAGCTGGCGCCGAGATCGGCCGGAAGCCGCGAGAAGTTCGGCCGCGCCGACTGCCACTGGCCCAACAGGCGCACGACGTCGATCGGCAGCGGCCGGCCGTCGAGAGACACCGCATCGACCCACCATTGCCGGTTGCGGATCGGAAGCCGCGCGGGATTCCGATGCGCCGTGTCGAAATCGTCGGATTCGATCGGCGCCGCGTTCCAGACAGTGGCGTAGCGGCCGTCGTCATCTCGGCGCCACTGGTACATCTCGACGCGCCGCTCGAGGCCGAACTGCTTGGAGCCGACGTGGAAGTCGGGATCCTCCAGCGCGTTCGACGGCACGGGGTCGTTCTCCGGCACCGCTTCGGCATGCGCGAGCCCCGCGGCGAGCAGCGCCGCCAACGCGAACGTCGCACCGACCTTCATGCGGCGAGCGGTCGCGCCAGCAGCGCGGGAACCTCGTTGGTGGTGCTGAAGCGCCCGTCCGCCGACTTCACCACGCGCGCAAGCGCGCACGCCGGATCGTGCGTGAAGTACAGATGGACGTCGCGCACCAGCATGTCCTCGAGGAACGCCTTCTTCTCGTCGATCAGCAGCTCGGCGTTGCGGTCGTAGCCCATGGTGATCGGCACATGCACCCACGGACGCCCCGGAATCAGGTCGGCGCAGAACACCACGCCGCCATGCGCTTGGCCATTCGCGGCGGGCGCGCCGACGATTTCGGCGAGCATCAGGCCCGGCGTGTGGCCGTCGCTGAAATGAAACCGCACCGCGTTGCCGAGCGTGTGCGAATACTCGCTGTCGACGAGTTCGAGACGGCCGGTCCCCTTCAGAAGACCGGGCAGCGCGGGAATGAAGCTGGCGCGATCGCGATCGTGCGGATCCAGCGCGCGTTCGAAATGACGACGGCCGACCACGTATGTCGCGTCAGGAAACACCAGCGTCGGTTCGGCGCCGTCCTGCCACGCCGACAGCAGGCCGCCCGCGTGGTCGAAATGCAGGTGCGAGAGAAGGACGACATCGACGTCTTCGGGACGGAACCCGGCATCTTCAAGCGACTCGAGCAACACGTGGCGGTCCTCGACCACGCCGTAGCGCTCGCGCAGCCTGGGCTCGAAGAACGCGCCGATGCCGGCTTCGAACAGCACGGTCTTGCCCGCCAATGGCGTGGCCAGGAGCGCGCGGCAGGCCAGGTCGATGCGCCCCTGGTCGTCCGGCGCCGCCCACCGCGACCACAACGCGCGCGGCGCATTGCCGAACATGGCGCCGCCGTCGAGCTTCTGGGTATTGCCGTCGATGGACCAGAGCTTCATGGCAATCTCCGCATCACCCCTAAAGGCTATCAGGTGCGCCGTTGAGTACGCCGCAGCCGATGCTGCTCGAACGTCACGGCCGGTGAATTCAACAGCGTTCGATGACCGGAGGGCGAGCGTTCCCGGGCTCAATCCACAGGTGCCGTCCTCCGGCCCGCCCGCGCCCGCGTTCGACCTGCGCGGTCCGCGCCAAGTGCGATTCCGCGCAAACGATCGCTGCGCATCTGGCGACACCCGACGGCCGGCGTCGCGCAACGACAAAAGCGGTCCAAACCTGACAACCATCGGCAGTCCCGGGGCCGGCGCGCGCGTGACACCTGTCCCATAACACGAAAATCGCGATCTGCGACCTCGACGTCCGCCTAGATTGTGGTCGTCGAATCGCTTGTTGCCGTCTCGCGCGAGGGACAACGCATGAAAAACCAGCAGGGCTTTACCCTCATCGAGCTGATGATCGTCGTCGCGATCATCGCCATCCTGGCCGCAATTGCACTACCGCAATATCGGAACTACACCCAGCGGACCGCAAACGGCGCTTGTCTCGCCGAAGCAAAGGCCTGGATGAATAGCGCGGTGGCGGACGCCGCCGATAGCCGTACCGCGTCGGCATTCGTCGCCAAGGCGTGCAGCGCTACCGGGACGATTACAGTCAGTCCGAACGACTACGAGAACAACGTCGTCAAGATCTTCACTCCCAAGACGAAGGGCACGCCCAGCCTCGTCGAGAACACGAGCTGCGCCTCCGGCAGCAACAGCTGCCACCTCAACTGAGCGAGCGCTAGCAGCAACCCTGGACTCCGGATCGCGAGACGTCGTCGCCGGCGCGGCCGCCGATCATTCCGTTTCGCCCATCCGCCAGCGTTACGCCGCACCGTCCCTGAAAGCCTCTCGGCGTTGCGCTGGATGCGACAAGCAACCCCCGCTCAGAACGACAAAGCCCCGCAAAGGCTGAAGCCTTTGCGGGGCTTTAAGTTGTTCGTGGTGGCCGGGGAGGGAATCGAACCCCCGACACGGGGATTTTCAATCCCCTGCTCTACCAACTGAGCTACCCGGCCACGACCACGGCCGGGCCGTGGGAGGCGGAATGTTACGGACGCGTGGAGTGATTGGCAAGCCGGATCAACGCTTAACGGCCCGCCCGCCGCGTTGCATGCGGTCGTTCGCGCGGGCGCATCATCACGTCATCGCCCCGAGTGAGCACGGCCATGCGACGACTTCTGCTGATGGGACTTCTCGCCATGTCGGTCACCGCCTGCGCAAGCGGCCGCGACACGAAGACGGCCTCGAAGCTCGAGCTTTATCGTGAACACGCCGGTGCGCCGGTCGACAGCTTTCCGTACCTGGCGCCGATGAAACAGTGGACGCCGCTCGGACGCGATGCGCTCGCGATCTGGACGTCGCCCACGCGCGCCTGGCTGCTGGATGTGTCGGACTGCTCGGAACTCGAGTGGGCGCAGGCGATCAAGTTGAGTGACAGCATGGGACACGTGACTGCACGCTTCGACCGCGTGACGCCCATCAGCCGCAACGTCAATGCGATGTCGTGCACGATCGAGCAGATTCGTCCGCTCGATGTCCAGGGGATCCGCAATGCCGAGCGTGGCGCCCGCTGATGGACAACGGCGCCGCGGGGCCTGCAATAGCGCCGCGTTCGCAATAAAAAACGCCCCGGGCAGAACCCGGGGCGTTGCGTATCGACGGGGTACGCGTGGGGCTCAGTCTTCCGCGGAACGGTACGCAGTCAGGTAACGGCCGGCGGCGACGGCGAACGCGGCGCGCGTCACCGTCTTGTTCGGATCGAAGTAGGCCTTGAGCGTCGGCTGCAGGTCGTACGGCCCCTGCTCGACGGCGAAGCGTGCGTTGATCAGGCCAAGGTCGAGCGCCTGCTGCACGTAACCGCGAAGGGCTGCCGGGATCGACGCTGCGTCCGCCACGGGAACCCGCTTGCCGTCGTAGAACGCGGTGAGGTCGCCGCTGAACGACTGCGCCTGCGGTTGCAACGCCATGCTCTGCACGAGCGAGTACGCGAGCGATACACGCGTGACGGCGTCGTTCGAACGGAAGGCGCCGTTGACCGTGCCCATCACGCCATCCTGGTTGTGCGCGAGGTCGCGCAGCGAACCGCCGCGTGCGATCGCCGCCTCGGCGAACGCGTAGCCCGACGAACCGGTGCCGAGATCGCTGAAGCTCGAGCGTCCGTTGAACGGCAGCGACTGACCGATGTTCTGGCCCATCGACAGGTACTGCGCGAGTTCGATGCGCTTGAGGTTGGCGTCCGGGCGGAACGTCTTGTCGGCGTAGCCATCGGCGAGGCGATTTGCGACGGCGAATTCGATCGCCTGGCGCGCCGGATGGTTGGCGATGTCGTCGAGCCCGGTGTAGCCGCCCGAATTGAGGAAGCTGACCTCGCCGTCGACGTAACCCGGCGCCGCATACCCGTTCGTGGCCTTCGCCGGGTCGAGCGCGACGCCCGACACCGAGCCAATGCCGCGCACGGTCAGCTTCCACTTGCCGGCCTTGCCGGGCGCACCCGCGGTGATGGTGTCGCTTTCGACAGGCAGCGCGATCGACGATCCGTACTGCACGCCATCCGGATCGATCAGCACCAGCGCGACGGTGTTGTCGACGGTGGCGCGTGCGCTGACGAACGCGACTTCAGGGCCGACGTCGAACTCCATCGTGTCGACCGTGCCCACCGGCGCGAAGAACAGCGAGAACGGCTTCGGATCCGCGCCCTTCGCCAGCACCGCGTTCGAGTTGAACGTACGCAGCGAGTTGACGGTCGCGCCGTAGCCGGTGCGGACGTTGGTGGCTTCGGCGACCGCGGCGTACGCGTTGATGTGGCCTGCGCCGGCTTCCCACGAGAGGCGGCCGGTCATGTTCGTCGCGGTCCGCTTGATGATGTCCTTGACCTGCGCGGGCGTGAGGTTCGGGTTCGCTTCGAGCATCAACGCGACGATGCCGGCGACGTGCGGCGTCGCCATCGAGGTGCCGCTCATGTGGGTGTAGAACGGCAGGTACTGCGGATCCAGCGTCTCCTGGTCGTGCTGCGCTTCCAGCGGCGGCAACGCACCGGCAAGGTCGCGGTCGGAAATGATGTCGACGCCCGGCGCGACGATGGTCGGCTCGTTGACGTAGGTCCACGACTTGCCGTCGGGCATGGTGAACGTGCCGGTTTCACCGCGCTTGCCGCGCGACGAGAAGCCGGTCAGCACGCCATCCTTCTCGCTCGCGCCGACCGAGATCACCCATGGCGCCTGCGCATACGGGTTGTGCGTGTCTTCGCCCGGGCCGTCGTTGCCTGCGGCGAACACGCTGACGATGCCGCGCTTGTAGAGCTCGTACGTCGCGACGCTGACCGGATCGGTCGGATCGAACGTGCCGCTGCTGCCCCACGAGTTGCTGACGACGCGAATGGTGTCGCGATAGCTGAACTGGTTGGTCGCCGCGTAGTCGAGGCCGCCGACCGCGTCGAGGATGAAGAGCACCGCACCCGAGCCATAGCCGACAAGCGACGCGCCCGGCGCGACGCCGCGATACAGGCCGTTCGAACGCGCGCCGGTGCCGCCGGTGATGCCGGCGCAATGCGTACCGTGGCCGGAGCCGATGTCCGCGTTGGGCACGTTCTCGGCGTACGTCATCGGCACGATGCCCGGGGCGACGTCGGACGCGAGCGAGCCAAGTACGTTCTGGGCGGCGAGCACGTTCTGCACCACGTGCGTGCCGAGCTTGAGGTCGTCGTGCGTGGCGTCGATGCCGGAGTCGTTGATCATCACGCCGACGCCCTTGCCGCTGAAGGGAATGGCGCGACTGAAGTCACCGGGGTTGGAGATCGCGCGCGCAGCGCCGGAGATCTGGTTCGCCTCGACGTCGAAATAGCGCAGCGGCGCGTTGTAGACGATCGAGACGATGTCGCCTTCCTTGGCCAGCGCGCGGATCTCGGCCGGCGTGGCGATGACGCCGGCGATCGGCAGGGTGCGCATCGTGCGGCCCTTCTCGATGCCGAGCGCCTGCAGCTCCGCGAGCTGCGTGGCGTTGACGGGGCCGGACTGGCGGTACGTGACCACGACGCCGATCTGGTCGGTGGGCGCGGCGGCGGCCAGCTTCTGCACGAGCTGGTTGTCGAGGTGCGCATCGGCGAGCGCGACGCCACTGGCGAGCAGGCCGAACGCGAGGGCGGAAACGCGGAGGGAGAGGGAGCGCGGAGCAGGCATCGGGAAACTCCAGGGTCAGGCGACGCTGCAGTTGTCCCACCCGCCGGCGCGCCGTCCCATCCGGCAATGCCTCCACGGCAGGCAGGGGTAAACACCCACGGAGCGACAGGGGTTTTCCCGCCTCGCACCGCGGCACGCTGGGCGGTATGGTCGACCCGTCCGCGACGACGCCCGCTTCACCTTGCCGGTCCTAGCGTCGCTGCGATATCGGGGTCAAATACGTTCCGGAGCCGCCATGCCGAGTGGTCTCGTCCGCCTGTTCATCGTCGCGCTGCTTGCGCTGGCCGCCCCGTTCGCATCCGCGCAGTCGTTGCCGGTGCAGGTGGCCGTACAGGGCAACGTCGCCACCGTGGTCATCGGCGCGCCGACCGCACCGGTCGCGGACATGACGCTTACGTTCGACTCACCGCACGCGCTGACCGCTGCCAACCTCGGCATCGTCGCGCAGACCGTGCCGCTCACCGACCCGCAATTGCTGGCGCGGCTGCCGGGCACGCTGGCGTCGCTGGATTCCGCGTTCCCGGTCATGGTGACCGTCGAACCAGCGACGGGCGGGCTGTCGTTCGACCGCACGGTCAAGGTCGAGATCCACACGCACGCCCTGCCCTACACCTACGGCAGCAGCTTCCGCCTGTTCAAGGCGCCGCTCGGCGGTGCATTCCGCGACATCACCACGGAGGTCGCACAGGGCAGCGTGCGTGCGCGGGGCACGACGGGCGGGTTCTCGCAGTTCCTGATCCTGGCGGACGTGCGCCGTACTGGCGACGTGGTCAACGAAAAACTCGACCGCCTGCGCACGCGCATCGCCACGCTCCCGGCCAGCGAAGCCGCGCCGCTCGAAACGCAGCGCGCCGCGGCCGTGCAGGCTGTGGCGGATGCCCGTTACGACGATGCGCTCGCTGATCTCGACGCACTGGCTGCGCGCGTCGATGCACGCGCCGGCACGTCCATCCCGGATACGTGGCTGGCGGGTGGCGGTGGCGACAACACCGCGGGCGAACTGCTCGCCGGCGTCGCCACGGCGAAGTTCTCGATCGCCTACCTGCGCAACTTCGGGCATTGAGGCATCGCCTGACAGCGCCCCGCGTCATCGGCGAATCAGAAGGAGCCCCCGCCTGTCGGGGGCTTCTCGCGTTCAGGCCCCGCACCGATGCGTACGGTGCGCCGTGTTGCATCTTCCACGCGGGAACTGGCCCTAAGATGCGCTGATGCAGGCCCGTCTCATCGCCTACGTTCCCGAAGGCGCCGCAATCGCACGCATCGTCGCGCCGGGCGACCGTCTTCGCATCGGTCGCGCGGTCGACGCCGACCTGTTGCTGCAGCACGCATCGGTGTCGCGCCGGCATGCGGAACTCGACCCCGAACCCGATGGCACCTGGCATCTCACCGATGTCGGCAGCAAGAACGGCAGTTTCGTCGACGGCGCGCGCGTCACCCGCACCGCGCTTGCCCGCGCCTGCTGGCTGCGCTTTGGCGACGTGCACTGCGAGTTCGCGGTGCTCGACACCAGCGCGGCCGAGGAACAGGTGCGGCGCTGGCAGGAACGCCGCAACGACGCCACCCGGCTGACAGCGCGCATCGAGGCGATGGCGCAACCGCGCGATGGCGCGGCGACGACCAGCGCGCTGCTCGAACACAGCCTGCGCGGCGTGCTTGAACTCGCGCAGTGCACCCGCGGCTTCGTGCTCATCGCGGGAGGCGGGCGCTATCGCGTGGCGACGTCGATCGCGCTCGACGCCTCGCTCGCCACCGGCCCGGAATTCACCGGCAGCCTCGGCGCGGTCGCGCAGGCGTTGCGCTCGCGCGCGCCCGTCGTGTCGAACGACATCGGCCACGACGCCTGGCTGTCCGCGCGGGAATCGGTCGTGCGTGGCGGACTGCGCACGCTGATCGCCCTGCCCCTGCTCGACGGCACGCGCGCGCTCGGCGCGATCTACGCCGACCGTCGCGAAGCGGGTCCGCCGCTGACCACGCTCGATGTCGAGCTGCTGCAGGCGTTCGCCGAACGCTGCGCGCTGTGGATCGCGGCGCGTGGCGAGGCGCAGGGCGGCGTCGACCCGCCCACGCCCGGCGACTGGGCGAACCTGCTGGCCGGCCACTCGCCCACGCGATGACCGACGCGACGTCCACCGGCATCTACGCGCAGATGGACCTCGCGCCCGGCACGCTGCTCGCCGGGCGTTTCCGCATCGAAGGGCTGGTCGGCGTCGGCGGCATGGGCGTCGTCTATCGCGCGCTGGACGAAGCACTGGGCGTTCCGGTCGCGATCAAACTGCTGCGGCCGGAAATCGCGCAGCGCGCCGATGCGTTCGAGCGCTTCCGGCAGGAATTGCTGCTCGCAAGGCAGGTGTCGAGCCCGCACGTCGTGCGCATCCACGACATCGCGCGGCATGAATTCAGCAACGGCGATACCCGCTGGCTGATCAGCATGGACCTGATCGACGGCGAACCGCTCGATCGCATCATCGATCGCGGCCCGCTGCCGGTCGATACCGCACTGCGCATCGCGCGCGACGTCGCGTCGGGGCTGCAGGCCGCGCACGCCCGCGAGGTCGTGCATCGCGACCTCAAGCCGGCGAACGTGCTGGTCGCCGACGACGGCAGCGCGTCGATCACCGACTTCGGCGTCGCGCGTTCGATCGCCACCAGCACGCGCAGCGCGACGTCGAGCATCGTCGGCACGCCGGATTACCTGTCGCCCGAACAGGCGCGCGGCGATCCGATCGGGCCGCGCAGCGACCTCTACGCACTTGGCCTGATCCTGCACGAGATGCTCACCGGCGAACGCGCGTTCGCCTCGGCGACATCCGCAGAAGCGCTCGCGCAACGCCTCGTGCGCACGCCGCCGCTGGTGACCGCGACGCGCCCCGAAGTGCCGACGTGGATCGCGCGCCTGGTGGAACGCCTGCTGCGGCCGCAACCCGCGCATCGCCTGCCCGATGCGGCGTCCGTGGTGCAGGCGATCGATCGACGCGAAGTGCCGCGCGATCCGGTGCGCGGCCGGCGCTTGTTGGGCGCTGTGGCAATTGCGTCGCTGGTCATTGCCGGAGGCGCGTTCTGGTGGACGCATCGCACGCCCGTCGATGCCGTGGCGCCTGCGCCCTCGCGTCCCCTGGAACGCGTGCTGCTGATGCCGCTCGAAGGCGACGGCGTAGCCGAAGCCGAACGCGTCGGTCTCGACGTGCAGTTGCGTGCCGCGTTGTCGGATGCGCCCGGACTCGCGCGCGTGGACACCGATCGCATGCTGCAGGCGCTCGGCCAGCTCGACGCCACCGGCCGCCCGACGCTCGACGCCATGCGTCGCGCCGGCGCCGCGAGCCGCGTCGTTCGGCTGGAACTCGCATCGGTCGCGAACGCTTGGCACGTGACAGGCGAGCAGGACGGCGGGGAGAACACGCGCATCGATGGCCCGCGCGCCGCAACGCCGGGCGACGCGCTGGCCGCGTGGCTGCGGACGCCGCAGGCCATGTCGTCGCTCGGGTTGACCGTCGCGCCGTCGCTGCACCTGCCGGCGCCGAACGTGCTCGCGCTCGAAGGCTCAGGCGAGATCGCGCGACGCGCCGGTCGTTACGACGCCGCGCTGGCCGCTTTGCGACAGGCGACCACGCTCGATCGCGCCGACCCGGCGGCGTTCATCGCGCTGGCCGAGGTCGCGCAGGCCGTGGGCGAAGACGAGGTCGCGTTGTCCGCGATCGACGGCGCGCAGCGTGCATCGACGCCGCCCGCTAAACAATCGACGGCGCGACTGGCCGCCATGCGCGCGATGCTCGAGGGCGAGCCGGCCATCGCCGCGCGAACGTGGAAGACACTGGCCACGCAATCACCATCCGACACATTCGCGCAACTGCAGCTCGCGCGCGCGTCCGGCGCCGCTGGCGAGTTCGACGACGCGGTCGCGACATTGCAGAAACTGACCGAGCGCGATGCGCAGGACGCGCGCGCATGGTTCGAGCTCGGCAAGTTCTCCATCCTCAAAGGCGACGCGCGCCCCGCCGTCGACGATTACCTCGTCCGCGCACTGGTGCTGTTCAAGCGTGGTCGCAATGCCTATGGCGTGGCCGAAACGGTGAACGCGCTAGGCGTGGCCTACGGACGCCTCGGCCAGACCGCCGACGCGGAAGAACAATATCGACACGCGGTCGAACTGCGGCGCGCGGTCGGCAATCGTCGCGGCGTCGCGACCAGCCAGCGCAACCTCGCCAACCTGTTGAGCCAACGCGGCGCGTTCGACGCCGCGGCCGCCGCGCTCGACGAAGCGCGCCGCATCAACATCGAACTCAACGATCGCGCCGGACTCGCCGCCGTCGACAACGAGCGCGGCCTGCTGGAGGAAGAACGCGGGCACTATGCGGCGTCGCTCGATGCGTTCCGCCTCGCGCTGCAGGGGTTCGAACGCGCCGGCGATCCACACGGCGTCGCGCAGGCGCTCAACGACATCGGCTTCGCGCAGTACCAGCTCGGCGCGTACGACGATGCGCAGACCTACTGGCAACGCGCCGCCGATGCCTACCGGCAGCTCGGCGACGAAACCGGGGTCATCCGTACGCGACAGAACCTCGGCTTGCTGCTCGCCGCGCGCGGACGCTGGGCGGATGCACAACAGGCGCAGGCGGACGCGCTGTCGCAGGCGCGCCGCCGGCAGATGGCCGAGGAAGCCGCCGTCGCCTATCGCAACCTCGCCGAGCTGGCGATCGCACGCGGCGACACCGTATCCGCGGTGCGCAACGCCTCCGCCGCGCTCGCGTTGTTCCAGGAACGCGATGACCTGCGCGGAAGCGTGGACGTGCGGCTGCTCGATGCCGAGGCGCGCATCGATGCCAACGATCTGGACGGCGCCGCCCGCACGCTGGCCGGCCTGCGCGCCGATCTGGCCCAGGCGTCGACCGAGCAACGTGCGATCGCCGGCCGGCTCGACGCACAACTCGCGAACGCGCGTGGCGATACGCGCGCAGCGCTCGCGGCGCTGAAGAAGGCGCAACCGCTCGCCGTCGCGTCGGGCGTGCGCGCACTCCAGCTCGACCTCGACCTGCTGCAGGCGCGACTTACGCTTCGCGACCCTGCGCCCTTTGACGCGCCGACGGCGGCGCTCGGCAACGCCGGGCTGCGCCTGGACTGGACCGACCTCGCGATGCGCGCCGCGCTCGCACACGGTGACGCGTCGACCGCACTGCGCCTGTATCGCGACGCCGCGCCATCGCTGCGCGACGCATCAAGCCGCACCATCGCATCGATCCACACGCAGGCCGCGTCAGCACAGCGCGCACTCGGTGACACCGCCGCCGCAACGGAAGCCGAAACGGCCGCGCGCGCCGCGACCGAACGGTTCAACGCCGCGCGTCCCCACGCGGTCGCCACCACCGCGTCGAAAACACCCGCGCCATGAACGACCCGTCCCCCGATCGCTACGCGCAGTTGCTCGAGCGCCTCGAAGCGAACGAGCGCGAATTCCGTCGTCTCGGCCGCTCCGTCCTGCGCGTGCAGGAGGACGAGCGTCGCCGGCTCGCCCGGGAGCTGCACGACGGCGTCGGCCAGAACCTCACCGCGCTCAAGCATCGGCTCGCGCAACTGCGGGACGGGCTCGACGACGCGACACCGATGCGCGACGCCCTCGACGCTGCGGTCGCGCTCTGCGCCGACACGCTGGAGGACACGCGCGAACTTTCGCGCCTGCTGCGTCCGACCATCCTCGACGACCTCGGCCTCGAACCCGCGCTGCGCTGGCTCGGCCGAAGTATCGGCGAGGCCGCGCGCATCGCGATCGCGGTGGAAGTCGAACCGCTGCCGGCGCTCGACGGCGAACGCGAGACATTGCTGTTCCGCGTCGCGCAGGAAGCGCTCAACAACATCGCCAAGCATGCGCAGGCGCGCAGCGTCCTGGTGCGGCTGGTGGAACGCGACCGGCGCATGCAGTTGCAGGTGGTCGACGACGGGATAGGCTTCGATCCGGGCGAACGCGCATCGGGCAGCGGGCTGTCCGGCATGCGCGAACGCCTGCGACTGTTCCAGGGCACGCTCGACGTGCACTCCGCGCCCGGCAATGGCACCCGCCTGCGCGCTGTCGTGCCGCTCGACGCAGCCTGACGCGGTCGGGGCCGTCCCGGCTTGACGCCACGGCCGCTCGACCCGCACGGTTCGCGAATGCCGATCCGCATCCTCATCGCCGACGACCACACGCTGGTGCGCGAAAGCCTGGTCGGCCTGCTGCAGGCGGACGGCGACGTGCAGGTCATCGCGCAGGCGGCGGACGGCATCGAAACGCTGGAAAAGGCCAACGCTGTGCGGCCGGACATCGTGATCGCCGACCTCTCGATGCCGGGCCTCGGTGGTATCGAGGTCGTGCGGCGCCTGCGCGAGGCGCTGCCGCAGACACGCGTGCTCGTGCTCACGATGCATCAGGAAGACGAGTACGTGCTGCAGGCCGTGCGTGCGGGTGCATCGGGCTATCTGGTCAAGGACAGCGCGGCGTCCGAGTTGCTTGCGGCGGTGCGCAACCTGCACGCCGGGCGCGGCCATTTCGGTCCGCAGGCCGCGCGCACGCTGGCGCAGCAGCTACAGCACCCGGAGCGCACGCTCGACGATCCCTACGGCCGGCTCACGGCGCGCGAGCGCGAGGTGTTCCACCTGATCGCCGAGGGTCACACCACCAAGGAAGTCGCGCGCAAACTCGACATCAGCGCGAAGACCGCGGAAAACCACCGCGCCCGCGTTCTCGACAAGGTCGGCGTGCGCAACACCGCCGAGCTGGTGCGCTACGCGCTGCGCAAGGGTCTGCTCGACTGATGCCCGCCCCGCTCCGCAGCGTCCGTGCGGGGCGGTATGCTCGACGCGATTCCGACTGGAGCCGCTCGATGCGCCCTGCCCCTCTGTTCCGACTCGCCGTCGCCGCGGCAACCTTCGCGATGCTCGCCGCCTGCGCGGGCGGCCCGGTCCGCCGCGTGTCCGAACCGACCGCCCAGATCCAGCAGCTCACCGTGCGCGCCGACGGCGGTTGGAACATCCAGCTGCGCCTGCAGAACTACAGCTCGATCCCGATGCGCTTCGACAACGTGCATCTCGCGCTCACCGCCGCCGAGCAGGCCGCAGGCGATCTCGTTGCGACGCCCGCGCTCGATATCGGCCCCGAATCCGCCGACGTGATTGACGTGCGCCTGCAACCGTCCACCGCGGCGAAGCTCGCGATCGCCGACGCGCTCGCAGGTGGTCGCAGTGTCGACTACAAGCTCGAGGGCCAGATCGCGGCCACGCCAGAAAAGAAGTCGCAACAGACGTTCGACGTGCGCCATCGCAGCACGCTGAACCCCGCGCCGGGCCTGCCCGGCGTGCTGCGCTGAGGTCACCGCCATGAGCCGTTACGACGCTCCGCTCACCGACATGCGCTTCGTGTTGTTCGACCTGCTCCGTAGCGAGCAGGCGTTCGCACACCTCGGCTACACCGACGCCACGCGCGACATCATCGAGGCCGTGCTCGACGAAGGCGCGCGCTTCGCGTCGCAGGTGCTCGCCCCGCTGAACCGCGTGGGCGACGAGGTCGGTTGCACGCTCGACACGTCGACGGGTGACGTCCGCACGCCGCCCGGCTTCAAGGAGGCGTACGCGCAGTACGTCGACGGTGGCTGGACCGGCCTCGTCACCGCGACCGAGCACGGTGGCCAGGGCCTGCCGCACCTCGTCGGCTTCCCGATCAAGGAAATGGTCGACGCCGCGAACCTCGCATGGGGCAACTTCCCGCTGCTGTCGAACGGCGCGGTGGAAGCGTTGTCGGTGTATGGCACGCCGTGGCAGCGCGACGTATTCCTCAAGCCGCTCGTCGACGGGCGCTGGACCGGCACGATGTGCCTGACCGAACCCCACTGCGGCAGCGACCTCGGCCTGCTGCGCACGCGCGCCGAGCCGCGCGGCGACGACACGTATTCCATCTCCGGCACCAAGATCTTCATCACCGCCGGCGAGCACGACATGACGGACAACATCGTCCATCTCGTGCTGGCCAAGTTGCCGGACGCGCCGGCGGGGAGCCGCGGCATTTCGCTGTTTGTCGTGCCGAAGTTCCGCGTTGCGCAGGACGGCTCGATCGGCGAGCGCAACACGCTTCGCTGCGGCAGCCTGGAACACAAGATGGGCATCCACGGTTCGGCGACGTGCGTGATGAACTTCGACGGCGCCGAAGGCTATCTCGTCGGTGAGCCGCACAAGGGCCTGATGGCGATGTTCGTGATGATGAACACCGCTCGGCTCGCCGTCGGCCTGCAGGGTCTTGGCCTGGCGGACCGCGCGTTCCAGAACGCGTTCGTCTATTCGAAGGATCGCCTGCAGATGCGTGCGGCGACCGGCGCGAAGTTCCCCGACAAGTCGGCCGACCCGATCATCGTCCACCCCGACGTGCGCCGCATGCTGCTCACCTGCAAGGCGCTGGTCGAAGGCGGTCGCGCGATGGCCTACGACGCCGCGTTGCAGTTCGACATCGCATCGCATGGCGGCACCGACGAGGAACGCGCCGAAGCCGATGCGCTGGTCGGGTTCCTGACGCCGATCGTCAAGGCCTGCCTGACCGAATGGAGCGTCGAGGTCACCTACGACGCACTGCAATGCTTCGGCGGGCACGGCTACATCCACGAACACGGCATGGAGCAGCTCGCGCGCGATGCACGCATCACCACGCTGTACGAAGGCACCACCGGCATCCAGGCGCTGGACCTGCTCGGTCGCAAGGTCATGCAGCTCAAGGGCGCGGGGCTGAAGGCGATGCTCGGGCGCATCCGCACGTTCGCCGAAGCGCGTGCCGGCGACGCCGAGATCGGCGGCTACTGCACGGTGCTCGGCGACCTCGCCACGCAATGGCAGCACATGAGCGTCGCCGTCGCGCAGCGAAGTGGCGAAAACGCGGACGAGCTCGGCGCCGCGGCCTACGACTACCTGATGTTCTCCGGCTACGTCGTGCTCGCTTACTGGTGGGCGCGCAGCGTCGCGGCGCTCGACGGCGCGTCGGTCACCCCGGCGTTCGCCGACGGCAAGCGCGCCGCCGCGCGCTTCTATTTCGACCGGATCCTGCCACGCACGCTCACCCATTCCGCCGCGATCCGCAGCGGTTCGGGCTCGCTGATGGACCTCGACGCGGACGCTTTCGACGCCGGACGCTGAACCGGCCGGCGGCCATCCGACACGATGTGAGCCGGCGACGCCCTTTCGTCACCGGCTCGTTATAAGCTCGGGCCATGGCGCACCATCACGCAAGGTTGCGACTCATCGACCAGGATCCGATCTGGTCCGCGGAACCGCTGTCGCCGCCACCCGGCGGATTTCCCCTCGACGGCGTACGTCTTCTGTCCCTGGATGCCCACGGCCACGTACTCGACTGGCTGCACTGGCACGAAGCCACCTGTCTCTATGCACGCGGCGCAGTGGCCTGGACACTGGGCGAGCCCTGCCTGCGCGTACACGGTGGC
This sequence comes from Lysobacter claricitrinus, assembly GCF_045866565.1. Lineage (NCBI taxonomy): Bacteria > Pseudomonadati > Pseudomonadota > Gammaproteobacteria > Lysobacterales > Lysobacteraceae > Lysobacter > Lysobacter claricitrinus. Next base: position 1,203,156 of record NZ_BAAFZV010000002.1, read on the forward strand.
CACGCGCGCGACACCGGCGAACGCAGCATCATCGAATTGCATCCGATCGTCGCGACGCGTGGCCGCGCACGCGCGCACGCGCTCAACCCCACACCCGCGCTGACGAACACCGCACTGTTCGCCCGCGACGCGCATCTCTGCCTGTACTGCGGCGAGTCGTTCCCGCGCAGCAAGCTCACGCGCGACCATGTCATGCCGTTGTCGAAGGGTGGTCGCGACACGTGGGAGAACGTCGTCGCCGCGTGCTTCCCATGCAACTCGCACAAGCGCAACCGCACCCCGCAGCAGGCGTCGATGCCGTTGCTCGCGGTGCCGTACCGCCCCAGCTGGATCGAACACCTGATCCTCTCCAACCGTCACATCCTCGCGGACCAGATGGAATTCCTGAAGGCGCAGTTGCCGCGCCGCGCGCGCCGCGTCGCCGTCTGAGGAGTGCGCCCCCGTTCACGATTCGACGACACGCATGTGTCGTATGTCGACGCATGCGCGTCATTCGCGTTGACGCCGCCTGACCCTTTCGCAACACTCGTCCCAAATATCAGGCAGAGACGTATGGCGGCATTGACCCTCGGCTTTACCGGCATGGACGCTTCCACCGAAAGCGAGCTGCGCCGCGCCTTCGAACAGGCGCTTCCGGCTTCGGGCGGTGGCTGGCAGCTGGTGCCGGACACGCACGCGGATTACGTCGTCGTCGACATGGACAGCATGTACGGGCCGATGAGCTGGCTGCGCCTGCACAACGCCGGCAAGCAGGTCGTCGGGCTCACCGCGTCGCCGCGTACGCAGGCGCCGTATCGCCTCGGCCGGCCGGTCGACGCCAATGCGCTGACCGATCTTCTTCGCGATATCCGCGTCGCCAATGGTGTCGAGGCCGTGGCCACGGCTCCGGCAGTCGCCGCGCCGGCTCCGACGCCGGCCGCCCCCGCCGCGGTGGAGCACGTCGCCGCCAAGCCGTCCGGCATGACGCCGTCGCCGCAGCAGGCCGACCAGCTGCCCGAGGAGCGCCCCGCTCCGTCCCCCGCGGCCGAGCTGCCTGCGAATCCCGTCGCGATCACCGAGCCCGCCGCGCCCGCGAACGAACCACCGAGCGTGGCGGTCGCCCAGGTGATGCCGCCCGCCCCGAGCATCGAGCCGGTCGCACCTGCGCCCGCGGCGGCGGCGCCGGCGCCCGCCCCCGCCCCGCCGGTCGCGACGCGCAGCGCCGAGCCGCGCTCGCTCGCCGAATGGCTGGCGTCCGGTCGCCTACGCGGCCGCGTCCGCTTCGCCGACAGCAGCTCCGCGGTGCTGCTCGACACCGACCAGCGCCAGTACTTCGGCCCGTCCGCGCTCAAGCCGGTCACGCCGCTGTTCACGCGTGACGCCGCGCTTGCCGACTTCGAAACCGTGTCGCCGGACGTCTGGAACGCGCAGACCACCGCGCTCGGCGCGCCGCAGCCGATCGCGCGCCTGATCTGGTACGGGGCACTGCTGGCGGGCGAAGGCCGCATCGCCCCGGGTTACGACCCGGCCGACCGCTTCAGCCTGACCAAGTGGCCGCAGACCGAGCGCGAGTTCCCGAAGCACTTCCGCATCGCCACTGCGATGATGAAGGGCCCGGCCACGGTGACGGAAATCGCCGAGGCCAGCAGCGTGCCGGCAGCGGACGTCGCCGACTTCATCAACGCCTCGCTCGCCACCGGCTTCGCCGAGCCCTTCCGCGAACCCGAGCCGGAACCCGACGCCGGCGCACGCGGCGGCCTGTTCGGACGCCTGCGCGGCCGCTGATCTGACGGTATGCCCACCAGCGGCAGGCGCCACGCCTTGCCGCTGCCCGGCCTGCGGCGGGACAATGCGCAGTTCGCTTTTCCGGCCGCTTCCATGATCGATCCGCAGCGCTATCCGCGCCTTTCCCGCATCGCCACGCCCGCCGACCTCCGGCAATTCGACGAGGCCGAGCTCCGGGACATCGCGGACGAGCTGCGTGCCTACCTCATCGAGCAGGTCGCGCTGGTCGGCGGCCACTTCGGCGCCGGCCTCGGCGTCATCGAACTCACCGTCGCGCTGCACTGGTTGTTCGACACGCCGACCGATCGCCTGGTCTGGGACGTCGGCCACCAGACCTACCCGCACAAGATCCTGACCGGTCGCCGCGACACCATCGCCACGGTCAAGCAGAAGGACGGCGTCGCGCCGTTCCCGAAGCGCGAGGAATCCGAATACGACACGTTCGGCGTCGGCCATTCGTCGACGTCGATCTCCGCCGCGCTCGGCATGGCGATCGCGCTGCAGCGCATGGGCGATGACCGCAAGGTGGTCGCCGTGATCGGCGACGGCGCGATGACCGCCGGCATGGCGTTCGAAGCGCTGATGCACGCGGGCGGCATGGAGCCCGAGCCGAACCTGCTGGTGATCCTCAACGACAACCAGATGTCGATCAGCGAGAACGTCGGCGGGCTGACGAAGATGCTCGGTCGCCTCAGCGGCAACCGCGCACTCAACGCGCTCCGCGAAGGCGGCAAGAAGCTGCTCGGCGACAAGAACAAGGGCCCCGCGCGCTTCGTGCGCCGCTGGGAAGAACACTGGAAGGGCATGTTCGTGCCGTCCACGCTGTTCGAGGAACTCGGCTTCCACTACACCGGCCCGATCGACGGCCACGACATCGATGCGCTGGTCGCCACGTTGAAGACGCTGAAGGGCCTCAAGGGCCCGCAGCTGCTGCACATCATCACGACCAAGGGCAAGGGCTACGAGCTCGCCGAAGGCGACCAGATCGGCTACCACGCTGTCTCGCCGTTCGATCCGGCCAAGGGCATGGTCGCCAAGACCGGCGTCAAGAAGCCGACGTACACCGACGTGTTCGGCGACTGGCTGTGCGACATCGCCGCCGCCGATCCGCGCGTCATGGGCATCACGCCCGCGATGCGCGAAGGCTCGGGCCTGGTGCGGTTCAGCAAGGAATACCCCGAGCGTTATTTCGACGTCGCCATCGCCGAACAGCACGCGGTGACGCTCGCCGCGGGCATGGCCTGCGAAGGCGCGAAGCCGGTGTGCGCGATCTATTCGACGTTCCTGCAGCGCGGCTACGACCAGCTCGTGCACGACGTCGCGATCCAGAACCTCGACGTGCTGTTCGCGATCGATCGGGGCGGCGTGGTCGGCCCGGACGGTGCGACGCACGCGGGCAACCTCGATCTCTCGTACCTGCGCTGCGTGCCGAACATGGTCGTCATGGCGCCGGCCGACGAGAACGAGTGCCGCAAGATGCTGTCGACCGGCCACTACGTCGACGGCCCGGCCGCGGTTCGTTATCCACGCGGCACCGGTCCGGGCGTCGCGATCGAACCGACGCTCGACACGTTGCCGATCGGTCGCGGTGAATTGCGTCGTCGCGGCAACGGCGTCGCGCTGCTCGCGTTCGGCGCCATCGTGCCGGCTGCGGAAACCGTCGCCGCCGAGCTCGGCCTGACCGTCGCGAACATGCGCTTCGTGAAGCCCCTCGATCGCGAACTCATCCTCGAACTCGCGCGCACGCACGAAGGCTTCGTCACGCTCGAGGACAACGTCGTCGCCGGCGGCGCGGGTTCGGGCGTGGCCGAACTGCTTGCGGCCGAAGGGATCTCGATGCCCGTGTTGCACCTCGGCCTGCCCGACGAATTCCAGCACCACGCGAGCCGCGAGCAGTTGCTCGCCGAAGCCGGGCTCGATGTCGCCGGCATCCGCGATGCGGTTCTGCATCGCTGGCCTGCGCTGCGTTCGCCGCCGCGCGCCGCGGCCGTCTGATTCAGCGCGCCGCTGCGGGCGGAGTCGTTTCGACGGACGCCGTCGGCGCGTCAGGCGCTTCGACGACATAACCCTTCGCCGCGAGCGCGGCCACCAGCCCGCCCGGCTGCAACACGTCGTTCATCGGCAGCGTGGCGAACGTCGTTCGATTGCGCGCGAGGCTCGACTCGGCCTCGGCGATCCACTTCGCGCGCGCCTGCGATTCCAGCGTGTCGATGCCGTACTTCGCCGCGAACTGGCCGCCGAGCATCGCGCGCTCGCAGACGTCGCCGAGGTCCGGGTTCGGCAGCGTGCCCAATGCCGGCACGTCGCCGCGCGCCCATGCATCCGCACGCGCCGACAACGCCGGCAGGTCGCGCTCGACACGATCGAGCGTCTTGGTGAAGCACTCGACGTCCGCGAAATCCGCGGCCTTGAATTCCTGCAACACCTTCTTCGGATTCGCGACCTTCACCTTGGCGACGGGCGCCACCGGCTTGAGCCCGCGCGCCTTCACCGCGTCGGCAACCGCGCCGCGCACGACGTCGCGCCCCGTCAGGCCGTGCCGCTGAATCGCCTTGTCGTAAAGCTCGGCGGCCGCAAAGATCGGGCGCCAGCGTTCGATCGAATCGTTCCGCCCCAGGTGTCGCTGCTTCAACACCGTCCAACGCGCGTACTGGGCGGCCGGCACAACGTCACGCAGCGTCTTGTCGTCAGGCAGCGAACGCACGCCGATCAGCGACGGCAACAACGCGAGCTTGCCGAAGAAGCCGATGTCGGCATCGACCATCACGCTGGGTTCGGAGATCACTTCGTCGGCCGACGCCACCACCCTGCGCATCGGCGCGGCGTTCCACACCATTCCGGCCGGCAGTGCCGACACGGTGCCGAGGATCCACAGCGTGTTCTCGCCGCGACGCACCTTCCACATGCCGGGGCCGGGCGCGCGCACGACCGCCGTGTCGAGAACGCGCCCCTGTTCGGCGGCCGGCGGCGCGACCGGTACGGGTTGCTGGGCCGATGCATCGAACGCTAGCGAGGCGGCGATGACGAACAACGACAGTCGCGTGCGCATGAATTTCCGGATCCCTGGAGAGACGTCGCGGCTCTGACTCGGCCATCGCGACGGAAGTTCCACCCAGTGTGTTCGTGCGGCAGCGATCGCGACGGGGGCCGGACGTCGCCGTGACCGACGGCATGCGCCGCAAACGACGACGCCCGGCGTTGGCCGGGCGTCGCGATGCATCGAATTGGTCGGGGTAGCCGGATTCGAACCGACGACCACCAGTCCCCCAGACTGGTGCGCTACCAGGCTGCGCTATACCCCGGAAAGCCGGTCCGCCGAAGCGGGCGCGAAGTATAACGCGACCGGCGACCGGAGCGGACGGTCAGCGGGCCACCAGCGGTACGCGGGCGTGCAACGCCAGCGACGCGCCCACGCCGATCGCCGCGAGCAGCATCGCCGCATTCGACGGCCACATTTCGACGGCGAACGGAATGGCGAACAACGCCGGCATCAGCGCGATCACCGACGACCAGCGCACGGACAGCGATTGCCCGCACGACTGGCATCCACGCGACGCCATCGGACCGAGCGACGCCTTGTCGAGGTGGCTCATCGCCACCGCGCCGCAGTGCGGACAGTGCATCGGATGCATCGGAACCTCCGCGAATCGACCTTTGGTCGCCCGATGCTACGCCCGACCCTGCGTCGGCAGCGACGCAGATGGCGCCTGCACCGATCGAGAGGCTGAGCGGTTCACGCACCGCCTTGCGCATGCGGGCCGCCCCATCGGAACCGGCAAGCCTTCCACCCCGGCAGACAGTTTGGCTGCCGGGATTCGCGACCGCTCAGCGTCGCAGCAGCTGCAGCACTTCTTCGAGTTCCATCCGCACCTGGCGGATGATCTGCGAGCTCAGCGCCGATTCCTGCTTCTGGTTATCACCTTCAAGGCGCAGGCGGGCACCGCCGATCGTGTAGCCCTGTTCGTAAAGCAGGCCGCGGATCTGCCGCACCATCAGCACTTCGTGGCGCTGGTAATAGCGGCGGTTGCCCCGGCGCTTGACCGGGTTGAGCATCGGGAATTCGGTTTCCCAGTAGCGCAGCACGTGCGGCTTTACGTCGCACAGCTCGCTGACTTCACCGATCGTGAAATAGCGCTTGGCCGGGATCGGCGGCAGTTCCCTGTTGCTGCCCGGATCAAGCATGGTCGGTCGCCCCGGAGTACGCCTCGACACGTTCCTTCAGCTTCTGGCCCGGACGGAACGTCACCACCGTGCGCGCGGAAATCGGAATCTCCTCGCCCGTCTTCGGATTGCGACCGGGACGCTGGTTCTTGCGCCGCAGGTCGAAGTTGCCGAAGCCCGACAGCTTGACCTGGCGACCGGTTTCCAGCGCTCCGCGCAGCACGTCGAAGAAGGAATCGACGAACTCCTTCGCCTCGCGCTTGTTGAGGCCGACCTCGTCGAACAGTCGCTCGGCCATCTCGGCCTTGGTCAGCGTCATCGGTACGTTTCCTCGGGATCAGCTACGGATCGTCGCGCCGTGCTCGCGCTGCAGCGAAGCGACCACGTCGCTCACCACGGCATCCACGTCGCGGTCGGTCAGAGTGCGACTTTTCTCCTGCAGGATCAAGCCCATGGCGACACTCTTGAATCCCGTTTCGACACCCTTGCCGCGGTACACGTCGAACAGCACGAGATCACGCAGCGACGGCCCCGCAGCCGCCCGGACCGCGCGTTCGAGCACCGCCCACGGCGTGGTTTCCGCGACGACGAACGCGAGATCGCGGCGGACGGACGGATAGCGCGAGAGTGCGTCGGCCCTCGGCACCGCGCGACGCTGCACGGCGTCCAGATCGATCTCGAATGCGACCACGGCGACGTCGAGCCCGAGCGCCTGCTGGAGGCGTGGGTGCAGCTGCCCGATCCAGCCGACCGCGCGACCGTCGAGCCTGATGTCGGCCGAACGACCCGGGTGCGCCCACGGCTGCGCCGAGCGCTCGAACGCGAGCGCCGCGCCGCTGAGCGCAGCGAGGCTTTCGAGATCGCCCTTCAGGTCGTGGAAACCGGCGACGCGCGACGCGCCGTTCCACTGCTCGCCAGTCGCGTCGCCGCAAGCAACCGCTGCGACACGCTGCGTGTGCAGTGGAGCTTCGCCCTCTGCCGCGGCATGGAAAACGTTGCCAAGCTCGAACAGGCGCACGCGCGACTGCTGGCGGGCGGCGTTGCGACCCAGCGCCGCGACAAGGCCTGGCAGCAGCGACGTTCGCATGATCGCGAGTTCGCCGCTGAGCGGATTGGCGAGCGGAACCGCGCCGGCCTGCAGCGACCACGCGTCGAGCCATGCGGCGTCGACGAACGCGTAGTTGATCGCTTCCAGAAAATCGCGACCCGCCAGCGCGCGACGAAGGTGCGCGGCGTCGACGCGTGTTTCGGTCGCAGGCGCGAGCGGCACGACGCCGCCCGGCAGCGTCGCGGGAATCGCGTCGTACCCGTGAATGCGCGCGACCTCTTCGATCAGGTCCTCTTCGATCGCGAGGTCGAAGCGCCGGCTCGGCGGCGTCACGCGCCAGCCGACCGCGTCGGCACCGACCGCAAGACCCAGCGCACGCAGGATGCGTTCGACCTCGGCATCGTCCACCCGCGTACCGAGCACGCGCGCAAGACGGTCGCGCCGCAGCATGATCGACACGGGTTGCGGCAGGTGGTCCGGCAGTGCGGCTTCGATCACCGGGCCCGGACGGCCCCCAGCAATGTCGAGGATCAACCGCGTCGCGTGTTCGATCGCCTGCCGCGGCAGCTCCGGATCGACGCCGCGCTCGAACCGGTGCGACGCGTCGGTGTGCAGGCCAAGCTTGCGGCCGCGTCCGATGATCGCACTCGGTGCGAAGTGCGCGGCCTCGAGGAACACGTCGCGCGTCGCGTCGGTCACGCGCGTGTCGTGCCCGCCCATGATGCCGGCAAGCGCGACCGCGCGATCGGCATCCGTGACGACGAGGAATTGCGGATCGAGCGTGACGTCGCGACCGTCGAGCAGCTTCAGCGATTCGCCATCGCGCGCGGTCCGCACACCGATCGGGCCGCTCAATGTCGCGCGGTCGAACGCGTGCATCGGCTGGCCGAGCTCGATCATCACGTACTGGGTGACGTCGACGAGGAACGAGACCGGACGGATGCCGCTGCGACGCAGGCGCTCGGCCATCCACACCGGCGTTGCCCGCGCGGCATCGACACCTTCGATCACGCGGCCGCAGTAACGCGGTGCGTCCGCGCCCGCGTGCAACTCGACCGCAAGCGTCGACGACGTTTTGGCTGCGATCGGTGCGATATCGAATGCCGCGACCTGCGCGCCCGTTGCCGCAGCGACGTCGAACGCGATGCCGCGCACGCTGAAGCAGTCCGCGCGATTCGGGGTCAGCTTGATCTCGATGCTGGCGTCGGGCAGCGCAAGAAAGTCGGCGAGCGGCGTTCCGACCGGGGCGTCATCGGGCAATTCCAGCAAGCCGGACGCGTCGGCGTCGATGCCGAGTTCCTTCGCCGAGCACAGCATTCCGAATGATTCGACGCCGCGCAGCTTGGCGGCCTTGATGGCGATGCCGCCCGGCAGCGTCGCGCCCACGGTTGCAAGCGGCGCACACAGGCCCGCGCGCGCGTTCGGCGCACCACAAACGATCTGCACCAGCTCGCCCTGCCCCGCGTCGACGCTGCACACCTGCAGACGGTCGGCTTCCGGGTGCCGCTCGGCGCTGACGATGCGCGCCACGACGACACCGTCGAGCGATGCACCAAGCGGCGTGACTTCCTCGACTTCCAGCCCGATCGCGGTGAGCGTCGCAGCGAGTTCATCGCGCGAGGCCTGCGTCGGCACATGCTGTCGGAGCCAGTTTTCGGAAAACTTCATCGGGATCTCGCTCGCCGCGTCGGCACGGCCGGCGGCATCGGGAAGTCGAAGGAATCGGTTACGCGAACTGGCGCAGGAAGCGCACGTCGTTCTCGAAGAAGCTGCGCAGATCGTCGACGCCGTAACGCAGCATCGCGAAGCGCTCGACGCCGAGGCCGAACGCGAAGCCCGTGTACTTCTCCGGGTCGATGCCGACGTTGCGCAGCACGTTCGGATGGACCATGCCGCAGCCGAGCACTTCCAGCCAGCGCGTGCTGCCGTCGGCCTGCTTCCACGCGATGTCGACTTCCGCCGACGGCTCGGTGAAGGGGAAGTAGCTCGGGCGGAAGCGCATCTCGAGGTCGTCCTCGAAGAACGCGCGAACGAATTCAACCAGCGTGCCCTTGAGGTCCGCGAAGCTCGCGCGATCGTCGACGAGCAGGCCTTCGACCTGGTGGAACATGGGCGTATGCGTCTGGTCGCTGTCGCTGCGATACACCTTGCCGGCCGCAATCATGCGCAGCGGCGGCTGGTGTTCCTGCATGAAGCGAACCTGCACGCCGGAGGTGTGTGTGCGCAGAAGGCGACCGTCGCCGAAGTAGAACGTGTCGTGCATCGCGCGCGCCGGATGGTGCGGCGGGAAATTCAGCGCTTCGAAGTTGTGCCAGTCGTCCTCGATCTCCGGGCCATCGGACAGCTGGTAACCGAGGCGACCGAAGATCTCGGCGATGCGCTCGAGCGTGCGGCTGACCGGGTGCAGGCCGCCGCGCGCGATGCCGATGCCGGGCAACGTGACGTCGATGAATTCGGATGCGAGGCGCACATTGAGCGCCGCGGATTCAAGAGTCACGCGACGTTCGGCCAGCGCGGCAGTCACCGTGTCGCGCGCAGCGTTGATCGCTTCGCCTGCAGCTTTGCGCGCGTCCGGCGGCAGCGCGCCGAGTTGCTTGAGCTGACCGGTGATGCTGCCGGACTTGCCGAGTAGCGCGACGCGCAGCGCTTCGATCGCCTCGGGCGAGTCGGCGGCGGCGATGTCGGCGAGCGCCTGTTGCGTCAGCGACGAGATGTCACTCATGGACGACCACTCTCTTCGTTGCATCGATCCCGCAGCGCGGGCTGGACAGGGCGATTACCGGCACGCCACCAGGCCGTCGATCAACCGCTCGGCGCGCACCAGGTGCGCCGTCGAACGGGAACCACGAATTCGGACCGCGAAAACGAACATGGGGAAGGACTTGCGCCCTTCCCCATGCGTGAGGCTTCTCGCGAAAGCCCACGCAAGGAGCGCGGGCTTCGCTGATTGCTTCTTACGCCGCGAGCGCGCTCTTCGCCTTCTCGGTCAGCGCGGTAAACGCCGCCGCGTCGTGCACGGCGATGTCCGCCAGCACCTTGCGATCGAGCGTGATACCGGCCTTCAGCAGACCGTTGATGAAGCGGCTGTAGCTCATGCCGTTCAGACGCGCAGCGGCATTGATACGCGCGATCCACAGCGTGCGGAAATGACGCTTCTTCTGCTTGCGGCCGATGTACGCGTACTGCAGCGCCTTCGTAACCGCCTGCTTGGCGACGCGGAAAACCTTGCGACGCGCGTTGTAATAACCCTTCGCCTGGGCGAGGACCTTCTTGTGACGGCGACGCGCCATCACACCACGCTTAACTCGTGCCATTGTTCAGCCCTCCTCAGAGATACGGAAGCATGCGGTCCAGACGGCCCGCGTCCTCGGCACGAACGTGGTTCGTCTGCCGGAGGTTGCGCTTCCGCTTGGTCGCCTTCTTGGTGAGGATGTGGCTCTTGTTGGCGTGGCCGCACTTGTACTTGCCGGAAGCGGTCTTCCGGAAGCGCTTGGCCGCCGCCCGATTGGTCTTGATCTTGGGCATATCGATGTCCGTTCGGAGTTTCTGACTGGCTGGGCGGTGGCTCGCGCCACGCTTTCCGTCCTGCCCATACCGGCGTGTTGGTCGACGATCCGGCCGAGCCGGTCGTGACGGGTCCTGAATCCCCGGAATGGCCGGGCCGCGTATTGTGCACGACCCGTTAATCCCGTGCAAATCAGTGGGTTGGCGACGGCGAGATGTCGGCTGGCCACACTGGCCAGGTCGGCCGTGAAGTCGCTCCTCCGGACAGCTTTCCGCCCGCGGCCAGAGCAATCAATCGACCGGGTGCGCGGAGCCGACCCGCGACAACCGTCATGCGCTGCAGGACGCACCTCATGCCGCGGCCCGGGTCGCCCAGTGACTGACCACCGCCAAAAACGCGAACGGCCCGCCGAAGCGGGCCGTCCTGCAAATCCGAAGCGGTCGTTAAGGCTGCTTCTTCTTCGGCGCGATCATCATCACCATCTGGCGGCCTTCCAGGCGCGGCCGGGATTCGATGACGATGTCCTCGCCCAGGTCACGCTCGATGCGGTTGGCCATCTCGCGCCCCAGCTCCTGGTGGCTCATTTCGCGACCACGGAAGCGGATGTTGACCTTGATCTTGTCGCCTTCCTCCAGAAAGCGGCGCATGTTACGCAGCTTGATCTGGTAGTCGCCCTCGTCGGTCACGGGGCGGAACTTCATTTCCTTGATCTCGACCTGCTTCGACTTCTTCTTGGCCTCGTTGGCCTTCTTCTGCTGCTCGAAGCGGAACTTGCCGAAATCCATGATCTTGCAGACCGGCGGGTCCGCGTTCGGCTGGATTTCAACGAGATCGAGGCCTTCGTCCTGGGCCATCGTGAGGGCTTCGTCGCGCGTGAGCACGCCGATCATCTCGCCGTCGCTTCCGATCACTCGGACGCGCGGGACGCGGATCTCGCTGTTTTTACGATTCGGCTTTTCGAGCGTACTGATGTGTCGATCTCCAGAAGTGGAACCGGCCGTCCGGACGGCCGGTCATAACCCGCAGGGCGTGCCTCAAAGGGCCTCGTCGCGCAGTCTCGCGGCGAACTGGTCGATGGTCATCGAGCCAAGGTCGTCCCCTCCGCGGGTCCGCACGGCGACCATGCCGTTCTCCTTCTCGCGGTCTCCGACCACCAGCAGGTACGGCACGCGCTGCAGCGTGTGCTCGCGGATCTTATAGCCGATCTTCTCGTTCCGCAAATCGGAATGGACCCGGAAGCCTTGATCCATAAGGGTTTTCCGGACTTCGTCGACGTAATCGCCCTGCGCGTCGGTGATGTTCATCACGACCGCCTGGATCGGCGCCAGCCAGCTCGGGAACACACCGGCGTGGTGCTCGATCAGGATGCCGATGAAGCGCTCCATCGAGCCGACGATGGCCCGGTGCAGCATCACTGGATGGCGGCGCTGCGAAGCTTCGTCCACATACTCGGCGCCGAGGCGTCCCGGCATCATGAAGTCGACCTGCATGGTGCCCAGCTGCCACGTGCGGCCGATCGCATCGCGCAGGTGGTATTCGATCTTCGGGCCGTAGAACGCGCCCTCGCCCGGCAGCTCCTGCCATTCGACGCCGGCGGCACTGAGCGCCGAACGCAGCGCGTTCTCGGCCTTGTCCCAGGTCGCGTCGTCGCCGAGTCGGTTGTCCGGGCGCAGCGCGATCTTGATCTGGATGTCGGTGAATCCGAAGTCGGCGTAGACCTTCAGCGCCTGCGCATGGAACGCGCGGACTTCGGCTTCGATCTGGTCTTCCGTGCAGAAGACGTGGCCGTCGTCCTGGGTGAAGCCGCGCACGCGCAGGATGCCGTGCAGCGCGCCCGACGGCTCGTTGCGATGGCAGGCGCCGAACTCGCCGTAGCGGATCGGCAGGTCGCGATAGCTGTGCAGGCCCTGGTTGAAGACCTGCACGTGGCCCGGGCAGTTCATGGGCTTCAGCGCGTACGTCCGCTTCTCGGACTCGGTGAAGAACATGTTGTCCTTGTAGTTGTCCCAGTGCCCGGACTTCTGCCACAGCGAGACGTCGAGGATCTGCGGGCAACGCACTTCCTGGTAGCCGGACTCTCGATACACGCGACGCATGTACTGCTCGACGACCTGCCAGATCGACCAGCCCTTCGGATGCCAGAAGATCAGGCCGGGGCCTTCTTCCTGCAGATGGAAGAGATCCTGCTGCTTGCCGATCTTGCGGTGGTCGCGCTTCTCCGCTTCCTCGACGCGCTGGATGTAGGCCTTGAGCTGCTTGGTATCCGCCCACGCCGTGCCGTAGATGCGCTGCAGCTGTTCGTTTTTCGAATCGCCGCGCCAGTACGCGCCGGAGATGCGCGTCAGCTTGAACGCCTTGAGGAACCGCGTGTTCGGCACGTGCGGGCCGCGGCACATGTCGACGTATTCCTCGTGGTGGTACAGGCCCATGGCCTTCTCGTCGGGCATGTCCTCGACCAGGCGCAGCTTGTAGTCCTCGCCACGATCCTTGAACACAGCGATGACTTCCTCGCGCGGCGTGACACGCTTGATCACGTCGTACTCGGTGTCGATCAGCTCGCCCATGCGCTTTTCGATGGCGACGAGGTCGTCGGGCGTGAACGGGCGTTCGTACCAGATGTCGTAGTAAAAGCCGTCCTCGATGACCGGGCCGATCACCATCTTCGCGGTCGGGTAGAGCTGCTTGACCGCGTGGCCCACGAGGTGCGCGCACGAGTGGCGGATGATCTCGACCCCTTCGGCATCCTTCGGCGTGATGATGCGCAGCTTCGCGTCATGGTCGATGACGTCGGACGCATCGACGAGACGGCCGTCGACCTCGCCGGCCACGGTGGACTTGGCGAGGCCCGGGCCGATCGACGCGGCGACGTCGGCGACGGAGACAGGTTTATCGAACTCGCGGCGCGAGCCGTCGGGCAGCGTGATGGCGATCATTGGGGGTCCGGAAATACGGCGCCGGCGGAGCGGCTATGGAAACGCGGCACCGGCCGGGCCGGTGCGGAGGAGTCAGCGCTGGGCGATGGTAGTGCTCATGTCGCACGCTCGGCCGGCGTTCCCGCAGGCCACCTCGGTTCAGGCGCGACGGCGGCGTCGCGCAGGACGCCCATGGTTGGCGACTTCGCGGCGCGCGTCAACGCCGGCGGGCGCGGCCGTCATGGAGGTCGACCTCGATCCGGAGCGCGAGCGCGCCGTCCGGACGGTCGACCATGTAGTGCAGGCCATCGCGTGCGGGCAGTCGGCTGGCCAGATCGTCGAGGTCGGCGCGCGGCAGGACGACGTCCACGTCCCCGCCCTCCCCGTTCAGCGCGAACGCGTCGGCGACCGCGACCGCGAGCGACCACGCGCCCCGCGGCCAGTCGAGTCGCACGCGCAGTCGCGCCCCGTCGCGCAGCGAGTCGAATTCGGCGCGCGTAAGCCGGACGCGGACTTCGTCGCCGTCGAACTGCACCTTCATCGGACTACGCCGTCCAGGTCAGCCGGTGTATTGACGTTGTGGAGCACGTCGGCGGTCGGCGGTGTGATCTCGATGCCAGCCACCGCGGCGTGCAGCGCGCGCATCGATGGACCTTCAGGGTTGTCGCGCAGCAGTTGTTCAACGGCGTCGCGTGCCCGCGCGTCGACGCGCACTGCCCAGGGCAAAGGATGACCCTTGAAACACGCGGCCGGGGCCTCGGACAGCGACGCGACGAGCGTTCGCAGGGTCACCGCGTCCAGCAGCGGTACGTCGACCGGAATCACGACCATCGCGCCATCCGGAACGCGGGAAAGCACGCTGGCGATACCGCCGACCGGGCCGGCGTCGGGAATACGATCGGCAACGCCGTCATGCATCGAGCGATCGCCGCTCACGATCACGTTCGTCGCACCCGCGTCGCGAAGCACGTCGATCGCGCGGTCCAGCAACGTGCGGCCGTCGAGCACCAGCACCGCCTTGTCGCGCCCCATGCGCGACGAGCGCCCGCCCGCGAGGACGACACCGGTAAACGGTTCGATCACGGCGCGTGGCACAGCGAGCATCCCTCGCTCCACTCGCTGCTGCCGTCCTCGTAGTGCTCCTGTTTCCATATCGGCACGGTGTGCTTCACCGCTTCGATCACCTGGCGGCATGCGCGAAAGGCTTCGTCGCGATGCGGCGTGCCGACGGCGATAGCTACCGCGATGCCGCCCACGTCGAGCCGCCCCTTCGCGTGCTCGACCCAGACGCGAACGTTGGGACCGAATGCTGCCAGCGCGTCGTCGGCGATCTCGCGGAAGCGCTGCAGCGCGAGTGCGTCGAACATGTCGTAACTGACGCCGACCACGCGACGGCCGTGGTTGAGGTCGCGAATGCGGCCGACGAACGCGTTGTAGCCACCGAAGCTTGGGCCGCTGACGAAATCGAACGCGGACGCGATGTCCAGCGTTCGGGCCGACGTGTCGACGATACCGAGGTGCACGCGATCCACCTCAGCCTCCGCTTACCGGGGGCAGCAATGCGAGGCGTCCGTCATCCGGCAACGCATCGGAGTCGCGAAGTACCGTCGTCGAGCTCGCGAATGCCGAGCGGGGCAGCAGCGCGCGGGCCTGCACCGGCCAATCCGCTGCGGTCGCGACGATCTCAGCGCGCAACTCGGCGACGGTTCGCGCCTCGCTCGCAATGGAAAGGTGCGACTGCGAGCCGACGTCACGCATCGCTCCGAACAGGTCGATCTGTATCGTCCTCATGCCAGCACCGACAATGGTTCGAGATGGCCGCGACTCGCGACGCGCACGCGTGCACCGGCCTCGAGCGCATCGACATCCGCCTCGATGATCGCCCAGGCGTTCGCGTCCAGCAGCGGTCGGATGCGGAAGGATTCCTGCCCGCCGAGGATGTCCACGTTCGCACGCGCATCGCCATCGAGCGCGACGCGCGCCTTCAGGTGCATGCGCAGTGCTACACGCTTGGCATACGCCGCGCGCAACGGCAGATGCATCGGCACTTCGTCCGGCATACCGAGCATCGCGCGCAACACCGGCTCCACGAAGAAACGCAGCCCGACCGCCGTCGACGCGGGATTACCCGGCAGCCCGAAGAACATCGCGCCCGACGGCAACATCGCGGCAAGAATCGGTTTGCCCGGCCGAATGCGCACCTTGTGGAACAGCGTTGTCGCACCGATGCGCGACAACGCATCGGGCACGAAGTCGAAGCGGCCCATCGACACCGCGCCGGTGCTCACCACGACATCGTGTGGCGGCAGCGATGCGAGCGCTGCGAGAAAGGCATCGATATCGTCACCGACCGTACATGCACCGACCACGTCCGCGCCCGCCGCGTGCAACCGCGCAGCGAGGAACGGGCCGTTCGAATTGCGAATCTGTCCGGCCTCCAGCGCGCATCGTGGGTCGTCCACCAGCTCGCGCCCGGTGTTCAGAAGCACGACGCGAGGACGGCGCGCCACGTCGACCGCCGCGATGCCGACCGCGGCGCACAGCATGCGCAGGGCGGGATCGATGGGCGTGCCTGCCGATGCGAGCGTCGCGCCAACCGTCACGTCCTCGCCCGCGCGGCGCAGGTGTTGCGCGGGCGCAACGTTTGCCTGCAAGCGGATGCGATCGGGCCGGCCGTCTGCGTTTCGGCCCAGCGCTTCGACCTGCTCGATCGGAACAATTGCGTCGAGACCGTCGGGCATGCGCGCGCCGGTCATGATTTCCCACGCACCGGACGTGGCGCGCGCGACGCCGTCGCCGGCTGCGCGGCCGCCCCGCACGTCGAATTCCGCACCGGCGGCAATCGGCGTTCCGCCGGTGCACAACGCGAAGCCGTCCATCGCTGAATTGTCGAACGGTGGCAACGACTCGGCACTGACCAGCGGCGACGCTAGGATCCGGCCGATGGCGTCCGCGGCTTCGATGCGCTCGCTCGGCAAAGGCTTCGCGACATCGAGGAGACGTCGCAGCGCGTCGTCGTAGTCGATCACGCGTGCCCTGCCCCGCCGATCATCGCGAGCGCATGCGCGAGTACGGGCGCCAGCACGTCCAGCCCCTGTCGCGCTGCGCGCGGACTGCCGGGCAGCGCGATCACGAGCATTCCCTTCAGACGGATCGCACGCGCGCGACTCAGCCACGCGAGCGGCGTGAAATGACGGCTCTCGCTGCGGAACATCTCGGCGAGGCCGTCGACCTCGACGCCACCGGCCTGCAGCAGCGCTTCGGGTGTAGCGTCGCGCGGACCAAGACCGGTGCCGCCCGTGCACATGCACAGCCGCACGCCGCCGTCTGCGAGTGCTAGCAGGCGCGAACGCAGCGGTTCGATGCCGTCGGGCAGCACTTCAGTCCGCACGTCGGCGCCGAGTCGCGCAAGTCCGTTCGCGAGTTCGGGGCCGGACGCGTCCTCGGCCTCGCCGGCGCTGACACGATCGCTCAGGGTGATCACGGCGCAGGCAACGCCGTCGAGGCGCGCAACGTCGCGCGGGGCGTAGTGCGCGATCTCTTCATCGCTCATGCCCATCGGGTGTCGCCATAGTCCCTTCTTGCCGCCTTCCTTGAACAGCAGGCGCACCGCTTCGATCGACAACGCCGGCTCGACCGGCTTGGTGAGGTCGTACAGAGTGAGCAATGCCGCGCTCGCGCCGGCAAGCGCTTCCATTTCGACGCCGGTGCGCGCTTCGGTCGCGACTTCGCAGTAGACGCGGATCGCGCTGCGCTCCGGTACCGGCACGCATCGAACACGCACCAATTCGAGCAGCAACGGGTGGCACAACGGCATCAGGTTCGACGCCTGTTTCGCGCCCTGAAGCCCCGCGATTTCCGCCATCACCATCGCGTCGCCCTTCGGCAGACGGCGTTCGACGATCGCGGCGTAGGCGTCCGCGCCTGGATGCAACTCACCGACCGCGACGGCGCGACGATGCGTCGGCCGCTTGCCGCGCACGTCGGCCATATGGAACGACTCAACGGACACTCAGCCTCCGATCGATGCAAGGTGCGGCGTGATGCCGCTGTTACCGTCGTGCAGGCCGTGGCCCGCCGCCTTCAAGCGCAACTGGCTCGCGATGAGGTCGACAAGCGTGTCCCGGTCTTCATCGCGTTGAAGCAGCGGACGCAGCGGCACGCCGAAATCGCCGAACAGGCACAGGCGCAGGTCGCCACGCGCGGTGACGCGAAGACGATTGCAACCGCTGCAGAAGTCACGCGCATACGGCGTGATCAGGCCGATGCGGCCGGCGTAGTCCGGATGCACGTATTCGTTCGCGGGACCGGCGTCGGATGCGCGCACCATCCGCACCCAACCACTCTCGACGAGTTCACGCTCCATTCCCTCCGCGCGCACGTGGTGGCGCTCGAAATAGGCGACGTTGTCGTTGGTGCGCATCAGTTCGATGAAGCGCACGCTGACGCGGCGGTCGCGCAGGTAATCGAGCCATGCGGGCAGGGTTGCATCGTTGACGCCCCGCAAAAGGACGGCGTTGAGCTTCACTGCGTCGAAGCCGAGCGTCAGCGCGTCGTCGATACCTTCGAGGATCTCGGGCAGACGATCGTGCGCGGTGACCGCGTGGAACACGTCGCGATCGAGGCTGTCGACGCTCACGTTGAGCGACGTCAGCCCGGCGTCGCGCCATTCGCGCACATGCGTCGGCAGCCGCGTGCCGTTTGTGGTCAGCGCGATCTTCGACACGCCGGGAACCGATGCGATGTCGCCGATGATGTCGACGAGATCCTTGCGCAGCGTCGGCTCGCCGCCGGTCAGGCGGACCTTGCGCATGCCCACGCTGGCGAACGCTTCGATGAGCCGCCGCACTTCATCGCGCGCGAGGAACGTCGGCCGACCGTCCGCGACGTAGCCGTCCGGCAGGCAGTAGCCGCACCGGAAGTTGCAGGCCTCGGTCAGCGAGAGCCGCAGATAGGGAAACGTGCGACCGAACGGGTCGGACAGGACGGACATCGGACTCCTTCCCGCCGTCGGCACGCGCCGCCGGCATGACAGGGAACGCAGCTTACCGCCTTGCGGATGCAGCGGCCGAGACGCCGTGTCATCGAAACTTCAGCGCAGTCACACACGGGTGTCATCGGCGTTTCGAAAAATGGCCCGCGACCGACCGGAGCGCCTCCGATGACCGCCACGCCACGCCCCCTACGTCGCCTTCGCCGCGGCCTCGCCCTGCTCGCCGTACTCACCGCGATGCTGATCGCCGCCGCATGCCGCTTCGAGGCGGCCGGCCGTGCCGTCGCCGCCGTTGCGGCGGTCGGGTGCCTGGCGGCGTGGCTCGCGCTGCTCGAATTCGAGGGTCGCGCTGCGGAGCGGCTCGAGGCGCGATCGCACCGGCGCGGAATCGCGCATCGACACGGCCGCTCGAGTTCGCGCGCACGCCCGGCCAACGGGCCGCGCCGTCGCATCGCCTGAGCCACAAAAGCAAACGGCGCGATCCGAAGATCACGCCGTTCGACCACGTATGTGGTGGGCGGTACAGGGTTCGAACCTGTGACCCCTACCATGTCAAGGTAGTGCTCTACCGCTGAGCTAACCGCCCGCTGCCGGTGAACTGCCCCGGCGAGGGGCGCACAGTGTAGCCAGCCCTGCTGCCGCCGGCAAGGCGTTCAGGTGCCGAAACCCGCTTCCTTCAGTTTGCGCAGCTGGTCGCGGACATTCGCCGCAGCCTCGAACTCCAGGTCGCGGGCGTGCTGGTACATCTGCTGCTCCAGCGCCTTGATCCGCGACGACAGCTGCGCGGGACTGAGTGCGGCGTAGTTGGTCTCCGGCTCGGCGACGCGCCGGGCCTTGCTGCCCTTGCCCTTCCCGTCGCCGGCATCGCGACGCGCGCCCTCCAGGATGTCCTTGACCGGCCGCACCACCGACTGCGGCGTGATGCCGTGCTCTGCGTTGTACTCGACCTGCTTCTGCCGGCGGCGGTCGGTCTCGTCGATCGCGATCTTCATCGACCGAGTGACCACGTCCGCATACAGGATCGCCTTGCCGCGCACGTTTCGCGCAGCGCGGCCGATCGTCTGGATCAGCGAGCCCGCCGAACGCAGGAAGCCTTCCTTGTCGGCGTCCAGGATCGCGACCAGCGACACCTCCGGCATATCCAGGCCTTCGCGGAGCAGGTTGATTCCCACCAGAACATCGAACTTGCCAAGGCGCAGGTCGCGGATGATCTCGACGCGCTCGACCGTGTCGATGTCCGAGTGCAGGTAGCGCACCTTGATGCCGTGCTCGGTGAGGTATTCGGTGAGGTTCTCGGCCATGCGCTTGGTGAGCGTAGTGATCAGCACGCGATCGCCCATCGCGACACGCTTGTTGATCTCGCCGAGCACGTCGTCGACCTGCGTCGATACCGGCCGCACCTCGACTTCGGGGTCGATCAGGCCGGTGGGACGGACCACGAGTTCGACCACCTCGCCTGCCGATTTCTCGAGTTCGTACTTGCCCGGCGTCGCCGACACGTAGATGGCGCGCGGCGCGCGGCCTTCCCACTCCTCGAACTTCAGAGGGCGATTGTCGAGCGCCGACGGCAGGCGGAAACCGAACTCGACCAGCGTTTCCTTGCGTGACCGGTCGCCCTTGTACATCGCCCCGACCTGCGGAACGGTGACGTGCGATTCGTCGACCACCATCAGCGCATCCGCCGGCACGTAGTCGAACAGGCAAGGCGGCGGCTCGCCGGGCGCGGTGCCGGTCATGTGCCGCGAGTAGTTCTCGATGCCGTTGCAGAAGCCGACCTCGGCCAGCATTTCCAGGTCGAACTGGGTGCGTTGCTGCAGCCGCTGCGCCTCGACCAGCTTGTTTGCGGCGTAAAGCTGCTCGAGGCGCTCGCGCAGCTCGTCCTTGATCGTGTCGACGGCCTCAAGCACCGTCTTGCGGGTCGTCACGTAATGCGATTTCGGATAGATCGTGTAGCGCGGCAGCTTGCGGAAGACCTCGCCTGTCAGCGGATCGAACGCCGACAGCTGCTCGATCTCGCCGTCGAACAGCTCGACGCGCAACGCCTCGTTCTCGCTTTCCGCCGGATGCACATCGATGACTTCACCGCGCACGCGATACGTACCGCGACGCAGCTCCGTGTCGTTGCGCGAGTACTGCATCTCGGTGAGTTTCCGGATCAGCTCGCGCTGGTCGATGCGCTCGCCACGTACCATGTGCAACACCATCCGGTGGTACTCACCGGGGTCGCCGAGGCCGTAAATCGCCGACACCGTGCAGACGATCAGCGTGTCGCGACGCTCCAGCAGCGCCTTCGTCGCCGACAAACGCATCTGCTCGATGTGTTCGTTCACCGAACTGTCCTTCTCGATGAAGGTGTCCGACGACGGCACGTAGGCCTCCGGCTGGTAGTAGTCGTAGTAGCTGACGAAATATTCGACCGCGTTGTGCGGGAAGAACGCCTTGAACTCGCCGTACAGCTGCGCGGCGAGCGTCTTGTTAGGCGCCATCACGATGGTCGGCTTCTGGATCCGCTGCACGACGTTCGCGATCGTGTACGTCTTGCCCGACCCGGTCACGCCCAGCAGCGTCTGCGACGCGATGCCCGCCTCGAAACCGTTCGAAAGGCGATCGATCGCGAGCGGCTGGTCGCCGGCGGGGGAATAGGGAGAAACGAGCTCGAAGCGGTCCAAATCGCGTCCCGGATTTGATGAACAGGGCACTGCCCAGTCTACGCGTGCAGCGTGGACGGTCTGTCGGCCGAAATGCCGCGCGCCAGGGTACCGGCGCTCCGACTCAGGGGCTGAGACGCGGATTAATCCGACACGCCGACAGTGCGGCACCCGACGGTTCGGACGCAGGCGGCCGGGCACGATTGCCGCCGAATCGCACGGAGGCGAGATGAACAACGAGAAAGGATTCACGCTGATCGAACTGATGATCGGACTCGCGATCGCCGCGATTCTTTTCGCGGCGGCGGGGCCTGCGTTCGGCCGACTCATCGACGGCACGCGTTGCACCACGGCAGTGAGCCAACTCACGGGCAGTCTGGCGACCGCACGCATCGAAGCGATTCGTCGCAACCGTCCCGTGTCGGTCTGCCCGAGTCTCGATGGCCGCTCCTGTCGCGCAGATCGCCGCTGGGAGGGCGGCTGGATAGTCTTCGAGGACAGCGGTGCTGGCGAGCCCGACAGTGACCAGGCGCTCATCGACCGCGTGGATGCGGTGGGCGACGGGTTGACGATTTCCTCGACAACGGGGCGCCGTGAGGTGCGCTACCTGCCAGACGGATGGGCGTCTGGCACGAACAGCACCCTCCGCATCTGCGTGGCCCGTCGCCGCGAACTGGTCGCCACGGTGGTCGTCAACAACTCGGGGCGGGCGCGCAGTGAGCGCGTGACGAACACCCCGTGTCCGTTCGATTGAAAAACGAAAAGGCCTGCATTTCTGCAGGCCTTTCCTAATCTGGCGCCCGAAGTTGGACTCGAACCAACGACCCCCTGATTAACAGTCAAGTGCTCTAACCGGCTGAGCTATTCGGGCGGGGACCCGCATTTTAATCAGTTGTAGCGCCGGGTCAACAGCATGTCCGCCTCGTCGGGCGAATCACCAACAGGCCTGTGGGTCCGTGACGGTACCGCCCGAGACAGATTTGAGTCCGGCCTGATTAAGGCCGAGCGTGCCGCATTTGTCGTTTGCCTGGGCGTTGATCGGCGTCGCCTGAAGGGTGTAGGCAGTGGACGACGACACCGTCGGGGCCGGGAACTGGTAGAACGCCGCCAGGTCCGTCGTGCAGGGAATGTTCGCCATCGTCAACGCCGCACCGGTGTACGAAAAATTGTGCGTGCTGCGATAGCGTTCCATCGTCTGGGCGATGCTTTGCAGGCACCCGCCCGCCTGCACACGTCGTGCTTTCGCAGTGTGTTGCATGTAGGCCGGGTACGCGATCGCCGTCAGCACGACGATGATCACGAGCACGATCATGAGCTCGATGAGAGTGAAACCCTTCAGATTGCGCTTGTGCACGATGATCAATCCCTGTTGAAGATTTCACGCCAGCCGACGCGCTTGGCCTGACCGGAGATACCCGAGACTGCGACGCCCGCGTGACCGCCGGTCGAACCACCGACGACGACGAAGTTGTCGATCTGTGCTGACTCGGTCGGCATGCCGACGCCAAGGTCGACCGAACCGATCGGGAACTGCTGGCCACCCGACGTGATCGTGTCGTCGTTGCCGGAACCGCTGCCATTGAGGTCGAAGAAGGAACTGGAGCCACCTTCCGACTGCGGGCTTGTACCGGTAAACAGATCGAGCACATTGACGTAGCCCGTGCCGCCCGGATCGCAACTGGAGCCGCCGGACGCCGGGATGACGCTCGAGTAGAAGGCCGCGCGTCCTTTGATTCGCGGGCCGCTGATCACCCGCTCACCGGGCGTCGGCGTGCCGAGGTTGAGGTACCAGCCCTTGGAGGCGGCAGGCAACGTCGAATACATCTCGAACGCACGAACGCTCTTTCCGCTCACCTGTCCCGTCGCGGCGATCGTCCGCTGCGTGAGGTCGCTGCGCTGCACAATCGTTCCGTCGTCGATGATCGCGTACAACGCCTGTGTGTAGGTGGTGGTGAGGTCACCCTGCGAAATCATGCGACCGGTGCCGAACGTGATGAAGATGCGGCGCGTCCCCGGTTCGCGAGCAATCGCGAGCCCGCCGGTGATCGGCTGGTTCGACGCTGTCTGGAACATAGGCTGGCCGCTAAATGCAACGTTCCAGGAGGCAACGGTCGCGCCCGACAGATCGAACTTCCAGAGCTTGCCCTTGAGGTCGCCCGCGTACACGTAATCGATGTCACCGTCACCGTCAGTGTCCGCGCCACGGGGTGCCGACAGGCCATTGCTGCCGGTGTCAACGACGAACTTCTTCAGCAGCGTGCCACTCGAAATGTCGTACACGTAGAGCGTCGCCGATCCGTTGGTCGAATCGATGCCGTTGCTCACGATCGCAACCGCCGAACCGTTGTTGGCCTTGACAACCAGCGGAACGCCGAGCACGTAGCCCATGTCGTTGTCGATGGCGGCGGTCTTGTCCCACAGCACCGTGGGCGACGTCGTATTGCCCACGTCGAGCGCGAACACTCCCTTGCCGCCCCGCCCCAGCGTGCCTACCAGATAATTGCCGCCGACCGCGCTTTGGGCACTGACCGCCACGGGCCCGTCGACGAAATACGCGTGCTCGTAGTTGGGATCGCTGAACGTCGCGAGCTTGCTGAAATCGATGCCTGCCGGCACGTACGAGTAGCGAACATCGCCCGTCAGCGCATTGATGGCGTGCAGCATGCCGTCGTTGGCGCCAACGAAGATGGTCTCGTTGTCCTTCAGGTAGAAGGGCGAGGAATCAACAATGTCGCCGAGCAGATTGGTGCGGTTGCGCAGGCTACCGTTGTTCGAAATCTCGTTGGCGCGACTGCCCTTGATGTACGCAGCATTGACGGCGCCCGTGACGGCATCGGTGCCGGTACCGCGCGCAAGCGCAGCTGCCTGGGCGGTCGTCGGGAAGCTCGCCGATCGGTTGCCCGAGACGTCCCACGTAAGCACGGTGCGCGCGGTGAAGTCGTTGCTCGTATCGCCGTCGGTCAGGCTGGCGTTGATGCGTGCCGCGGTCTTCCAGGCCGCGTTCGCGGCGATGCCGCCGGCGGCCGTGACATCGTAGGCCTCGAGATCGCCCGTCCACTGACCGGACGTGAACTTCGCCTGGTACATGCGCGTGTCGGATTGGAACGACGTGCTGTTCGTCGCCACGTTCGAGCCGGATGCGAGGCGCTCCTGGATCTTCCCGAGCACATCGGACAACGCGTCCGCGAACATCGACGAGTTCGTCGCCGCGATGAATTCGCCGTGGCCATTGACCGACGCGTGCAACAGGTCGTCGATGTTCTCGCTGGTCTTGCCGCTACCGGCCACGGGCCACGGCACGTTGACGCCATTGATGCGCGGCGAGCCGTCGCGGATCACGTCCGCAACCGAGTCCTGGTCAAGTCCGCCCTTGTTGCCGATGGAGATGCCGAACGTGACCATGTGCTGCCAGAATGCAGGATCGGTCGTTGCCGTCGGCACCTTGTTCGCGAGATCGGTGCGGAGATCGTTCTTCCAGTACTTCATCGCGATGTCGCCCAGCGTATTGCTCGTCGGGGCGCTGTACGGGATACGCGCGGTGTAGCGAACGCTCGTAGTGTTATCGAGCGGGTTAAAAATCGCGCTGCCGTCGTTGCTGTCCTGCTCCCCCATCGTCCCCGAACTGAAGTTCGACGTATCGTTCCAGTAGCCGTCTGTGGTCAGGATCGTGAAGTTCTGCCGGCATTGGAACTGCGCAGTGCTCGCTTCCGGACCATAAGGACCCGACGCCGCTGTCTGCATGTAATAGTCGCCTGCCTTCTGCAGGGCACCCTGCAAAGGCGTGCCGTTGCTCGAGTCGGCGCCCGTTACGCGCGCGAACCATGTTGAACGCGAAGTCGTCGTTACGGGCGTGCGCGCGTCCTCGAACAGGCCGGAATTGCCGTCCTGCACGGGGATGTCGAAGTTGTTGCGGTTCCAGATCGTGCGGAAGCCGACTCGGACGTTGGAACCCAGCGTCGAGAACGCTTCCGTCGCGCCGGACTTCGCCATCTTCATGCGCGAACGCGAGTAGGAAAACCACGTCGCGAAGTTCGTGATTTCGTCGGCCTCGCTACGCCCGGGCGTCGCGAACGTGCAATTGCGCCAGCCGTTCTTGTTGTTGCCCGGGTCGGGGCATCCCATCGAACTGCTGGTGGTGCCGGTCTTGAGCCAGTCGCTGCGCACAACGCGGACCTGCCCGCTGACGGTCAGGATCTGGTAGCGGTAATAGCGCGTATTGTCGCTCGTGCTGGAGGTCTGCCCGCTCTTCAGTACGTAATAGGTCGCCTGCGTCGGCCCGCCGCAGACGCTGATGTTCGAACCGTTCTGCGAATAGCTCCGGCAGCTGCCCGAGTCCGCAAGATCGATCGTGTTGCCCGACGCTTGATCGTAGTCGCCGTAGACGGCGTTGAACGACGTGCCGCCAGTCATGCGCGCGCCGGTTGCCGTCATCCAAGGGCGGTAGGTCACCGCGGGATCGTAGTAAACGGTGTTGTTGTCGCTCGCCTTGGTCGCAAGCGAGTCCGACATCTCGCCGGAGGTGTCGGTCGGCATTCGAAGGAAGCCCATCGAGCCCGAGTCATCGAGGATGAACAGGATGTTCGGTGGTAGCGGCGAGCCCGTCTGCAGCGGATACGACGGGAAGCTGACGGCGCCCACCGATGCGGGCACAACCGCTAGGCCGGCGATCGCGGTCGCGAAAACCACACGACGTGCGGCGGCGAGTCCATTGAGACGAGTCGTGGCCATGAAGGTCACTCCACCTGATAGTTCGTTTGCAGGACCACTTCCGTTCCGTTGTTCATGTGGACGCGGGAAGTGATGCGATAACGCTTGATATTCGTCGCGCAGCCACCGCTCGACGGATCGATGGCCGTGGTGCAGCTGGATGACACATCCGAGCCGATGCCCATGTCTTCAATCACGAAGCCGGCATCCATCTCGCTGGTGTCCAGCGACGACGTGCGGTAATTCGCTGGTGTCTGCCACGCGCCGTCCGATGCGGCGCCGGGATTCGCGCACAGGCCATTCGAGCACCCGGTGCCCGTTATGGTCGGCGCACCGGCCGCGACCGATTCGCCCTCACGCAGCACTGCTTCGGCCAGCTGGAAGGCGCTGCCTCGCGCCACGGTATTGCCCGCCATCTGTTCCTGCAGCAGCGTGCCGCGCATCGCGGCAAGTCCGATCAGCGTGACGATGAGCAACAGCAGGAGCACGACGACCAGCGCGATACCTTCCTGGCGCCGGGGGTTGCTGGGTCCGGAACGCTTCATCACATCAGGCCCTCGCGGTTACGCAGCGTTACCACGTTGGTCATCGTGTTGCTGATCGCTGCGCCCGTCGTGCCGTTCGCGTTGGTTTCGCGCAGATAGTCACCGGTGACCGCACCAGTGACGCCACCGAAGGTCACGCTCACGCGGGCAGCAATCACCTGCCCCCATGCGTTGGCTGCAGTGATCGCCGCAGGTGCCTCGAAAGTGGCCTGCCCACGACGAAGGTAGGTAATCGTCATTGCCGTCGCGCCCTCCGCGATTTCTGTAGGCGTAGGCGTATTGGGCGTGGTCGTACCGGTGTTGTTCATGACAACGGCCCGATACAGAGACGTGCCACCGCGCGCATTGTTGCCGATGTACCACCGCGCCAGCGTCACCCGAGTGACGCGCGCGGGCGAGTTCCCGAAGTCGGAGCACGAACCCGGTGTGCCGCTGACGGCAAAGCAGTAGCTGGGTGCCCCGGGGCTGGGGACCGTGGCGCAGTTCCCCAACGCATCGAAGATCGCGAATCGCGCGTTGCAGTTCTCGGCGATACCGGCCGATGCGGTGTGCGCGATGCTCGATCCGGTGATGCCCGTGGCCTTGAAGATGATGCGCACGTCCATGTCGCAAACCATCAGGATCTGGCCAGCGGCGAATCCTGTGGCCGAGCTGACCTGCAGGGGTGCGCTCGAATCGTTGTGCGACGTCACCCGGACGTCGCCACCCTCGTTAGCCAGCGCGAGGTCGATCGCTTCCGTACCTGCAACTCGGCTAGTACTCGTCGTACCTGTGGACGTGCCCGTCGTCGTATCGGTCCCGGCGTAACCGTGGATGCCGTCGGTATAGCTCGACCACCACGCGTTGCCACTGGCGTTCAACATGTTCACGGGCTTCGCAGACGTCGAGCACGGGTTGCCTCCAGCCTCACGTACATCGCGCGACATGATCTCGAACGAGGCGCGCTCGTTCTCCTGAATACGGTTCAGCGTCTCGCTAGCGCCGAACGTGCGCTTGTTTGAGAGGAACACGGCGCCGGCCCCTGCAACGACCAGGACTCCGAGCACCAACGCGATCATCAGCTCGATCAGCGACACACCGCGCTGGCGTCGAGCTGCACCCTGATGGATGAGGAAATTCGTCATGTCAGAGCCTGCTCGTCGTCACAACCGGGTCGGGCGCGGGCTCGCCAGCGCTGCGGCTTTCGTCCCACTTCACGCTCACTTGGCACGACGTGGAACCGCATGCGATGCGCCCGCATGCCGTGTCACCCATCGATCCCTGCAGCTGCGTAATCCACGTCGAGATGTCGTTGGTAATGCGCGTGCCCCCGGCCGGCGCCTGGCAGAGCCACCCCTGGTTGTACTGACCGGCGCGCGCCGCAGCCGAGTTCGCGCGCATCAGGTCGAACATGGCGTACGACTGCATGATCGCGGCTGAGCGTTGCGCCGCGCTGCCGGTGTTTCGAAGGGTCACGACCTGCAAAGCCGCCATGCCCAGCATGCCAACCGCAAGAATGACTACCGCGATCAACACCTCGAGAAGGCTGCTGCCACGTTGCTCCCGATAACCCGTCATGTCGGCTCCCCGGGCTGCGCACATGCGGGGCGCGTATTGCGCTGCACTGCAACGCCACTGGTATTTATGATCACGTCGCGCGTGTTGGTGGTAGTGATCACGGTCGTGCAGATCCCGATCGTGCCCGCCCGGTTGGCCGTGGAGCCGACACGTGCATAGCCATCGGCCGCGAACCAGATGCGGTTACTGCTGACGACGTTTGGGCTACCGCCAATATTGAGATTGACTGCCGGTAGGTTCACGTCACGCACCACGTCGTTCGCAGAAGCAGGCACCACCGACGCGGGCGTCGCCGTGCTCACCGTCGGCGCGAGCCTGAAGACGATGAAGTGACTCCAATTCGTGCCGGAGCATGTGAGGCCATCGGTGCTCGGGCACAGCATCGTGCGTCCGTTCTGGCGCACCGCCTCGATTCGAGCGACCTGGAGGGCGGCGACTACGTCGTTCGCCGCCGCCGACATCCGGTTGGACGTCGTCAGCTGCCGGAACTTCGGCACGCCAATTCCGACGATGATCGCGAGGATGACCAGGGTCACCATCAGTTCGACCAACGTGAAGCCGCGCGATCGACATGGCGCCCCCGACGCGACGCGCTGACTTGGACTTTGCAGATCCAGCATTGGATTCCCCAAACTACCGTGATGGCAGGTTAAATACGGTTCCCGTCCCGTAGCCAGCAGGGACCGACGGACGGCCGCTGGGTCTGTCCGGACGGCCCGGCGACAGGGACACGGCGTCCGGAAGGGCCATGTCTTCGACTCGCAAGCTTGCGACACCAGCGACGCTGACGTTGCTGTGGCAACCCGAAACCTTGATCCGCATCACTCTCGTAGGCGAGGCCTTGGCGGCCGTGCTCGCGCTGGCGTGGAGCGGCGGGACGCCACGATGGACAGCTTTCGCGATCGCATCTCTCGCAACGCAATGGGTGCTGCTGCTCTCGCTCGGCGGCGTCTACCTGCTGCGAAGCGCGTTGTCGGGACGCAGTCACCGCGAGATCGCGTGGGCGCTTCTCGCGCTGATCGTCGCCAACAGCCTCGTCGTGCTGCTGCTCGCCCGGGCGACCCTCGGCGAAGGATGGCTCGGGTCCGGAATGACCTGGTCGTCGCTCGCAATCCGCGTGACGCTGATCGTGTCGATCGTCGGGTTGCTTGGGCTGTCCGTCTACGACGCCCACTGGAAGGCGCGTCTGGCCGCCGTGCGCGCCCAGGAAGCGGAACTCGAATCGCTGAAAGCCCGGGTCCATCCGCACTTCCTTTTCAATACGCTCAACACGGCGATCGCACTCGTTCACGAACATCCTGACCAGGCTGAGTCGGTGTTGCTCGGCCTGGCCGAACTCGTTCGCATGGCACTGGCAAAGCCGCAGGTGGTCGAACTGCGCGACGAGATCGAGGTGACACGCGCGTACCTGGACATCGAGTCGCTGCGCTTCGGCGATCGACTCCGTGTGCAGTGGACGCTTCCGCCCGATCTCCCAAGGGTGAAGGTTCCGGCGCTGTCGCTCCAACCGCTCGTTGAAAACGCGATCCACCACAGCATCGAACGCGTCGAGCGTGGCGGAACCGTCGACATCGCGCTCGAATCCGATCCGGACTGGATCGTCATCCGCGTGCGTAGCCCACTGGTCCTCGGGAAGGAGCGCGCGGCGCCAGGGCACGGCGTGGGCATGCGTGCGGCCCAGGCGCGCGTGGAGGCGCTCACGAATGGAACGGGCCGCATCGAGACGCAGACGGTCGGCGAGCATTACGTCGCGACCGTCCGCCTTCCCCGCCCCCGCCCCGCTAGCGCACGCTGATCAGGTCACCACGCGATAGCACGGGCGGTAATCCCCCGCGATCTTCATGCGGTGCTGCTGCACGAAGCCACGAAGCAGCTCGTCGAGCGCCTGCATGATGTCGACGTCGCCGTGGATCTCGAACGGGCCGTGCGCTTCCACGCGGCGGATGCCGTCTTCCTTGACGTTGCCGGCGACGATGCCGGAGAACGCGCGGCGCAGGTCCGCTGCGAGTTCGTGCGGCTTGCGGCCGTGGTGCAGGTCGAGCGCGGCCATCGCCTCGTGCGTCGGCACGAACGGCTGCTGGAACGCGAGCGGAATGCCGATCGACCAGTTGAAGAAGAACGAATCGCGATGGGCGATGCGGTGTTCGCGCACCTTGCGCAGCGCCTTGCTCATGCGCTTGCCGACTTCCGCGGGCTCGCCGACGATGATCTCGTAGCGCGACGTGGCCGCTTCGCCCAGCGTGAGCCGCAGGAACTGGTCGATCTGCTCGAAATACGGTGCGGATGCGGTCGGGCCGGTGAGGATCAGCGGGAACGGAACATCCTGGTTTTCCTCGCGCAGCAGGATGCCGAGGATGTACAGGATCTCTTCCGCGGTGCCCACGCCGCCCGGGAACACGATGATGCCGTGCGCCATGCGGACGAACGCCTCGAGGCGCTTCTCGATGTCCGGCATGATCACGAGGTGGTTGACGATCGGGTTCGGCGATTCGGCCGCGATGATGCCGGGCTCGGTGATCCCGATGTAGCGCATGCGACGACGACGCTGCTTCGCGTGCGCGATCGTCGCGCCCTTCATCGGTCCCTTCATCGCACCCGGGCCGCAGCCCGTGCAGATGTCGATGCCGCGCAGGCCAAGCTCGTAGCCGACCTGCTTGGTGTACAGGTACTCGTCGCGATTGATCGAGTGACCGCCCCAACACACGACGAGGTTCGGGTCGCCCGGGTGCAGTACGCGCGCGTTGCGCAGCAGCCCGAACACGGCATCGGTGATGCCTTCGCTGCTGTCGAGATCGCGATTGCAGTCCGGACCGAGCTCGATCGCGGTGTATGCGAGATCGCGGATCACCGCCGCGAGGAGTTCGGCGACGCCCTGGATGAGTTCGCCTTCCACGAACGCCATCGCTGGCGCCTTGATCAGGTCGATGCGGACGCCACGATCCTGTTGCTGCACCTGGATATCGAAATCCGGATAAAGCTCGCGCGCTGCGCGCGGATCATCGCTGGTACTGCCGCTCGTAAGCACCGCGAGAGCGCAGCGACGCAGCAGTTCGTGCATGCCGCCGCTGGAGGCGTCGCGAAGGCGCGCCACTTCGGCGCGGGAGAGGATGTCGAGACCGTTGCGCGGGTAGATCCGCGCGTCGACGGTCGGAAGGATGATGCTGGAAGGTACTTCGGTCACTGCGCTCATTCCGCTTGCTTTCTTTTCGTCTGATATGTGTCTGGCGACTCTAGCGCACGCGCGCTCCCCGCAAAAGAAAACGGCCGGGCAAGCCCGGCCGTTTCCAGGTGACGCGGGTGTCGCTTAGAACTTGTAACGCAGGGTCAGCAGGACCGACCAGCGCTGCGACGGGGTGATGCTCTCGTTCGGCTGGAGCGCGGCCGGCGCGTAGTTGCCGTTGGCGTCCTTGTACTTCGAGATGTCGTAGACGTACTTGCCGTTCCGCACACCCTGCTCGTCCGCAAGCACACGTTCCAGCGGGAAGGCAGCGCGGTACTCGACGCCCCACTTGTTGTTGAGCATGTTGAGGAAATTGAAGATGTCGAGGCGAACCTCGCCTTTGTGACCCTTCATGAAGCCCGGGACTTCCTGCGAGAACGACAGGTCGAGCTGATTCACCCACGGGGCGCGGGCTTCATTGCGCTGGAAGATCTGGCCTTGGTAGCGCGCCAGTTCCGGGTGCGAAGCGATGTACGCATAGAACGACTGGATGAGCTGCGGCGTCGTCGTGTTGGCCCAGACGATGTCATTGTTGCCCGTCGGGATGTACGCCAGGTCACGGAAGTACGAGTCGCCGTTGACGTCGTTGCCAAAGATCCAGGAGTACGGTGCACCGTTGTGGCCGTCATACAACGCCGAGAAGCTGGTGTTGTATTCGCCGAAGAAGCGGTGCTGCCAGGTCACCTGCCCAAGGACGCGGTTCGGGATCTCGTAGTTCGAGGTCGCGAGGTAGTCGTCGTTCGGGTTGATCCAGTCGCGATTCTGGAAGCTGCTGTTGGCAACGCTCGACGCGCCTGGGTTGACGTCCTTCGCCTGCGTATACGTGTAGGCGATCGACGCCGACCAGTCGTTCGCCATCGGCTTACGCAGCGAGAACGTCATGCTGTTCGAGAAGCCCTTGTCCGTGTTGGTCAGCAGGATCATCTGCTGGCCGAACGACGGGTTCGCGTTCACGCGGTTGGTATTGGTACCGCCGGGCGTCCCGATCGGGTTGAGGGCGTAGCTGAGGCGACCGTCCGGAAGCACGCCGGTCGGCGTACCGAGGTTGATGTTCTGGTACAGGATGCCCTTCATCGTATCGATGCGCTGGAACTCAGCCGTACCGACCGTGCCACCGAACCACGGGAAGGTGTGGTCCATGCCGATCGTGTACTTGGCGACCGTCGGGATCTGGAAGTCCGGATCGACGACCGAGAGGTTCATCTGCGACGTGCCATTGCCCGGCAGCGTGCGCACGCCGCCCGGGATCGGCTGGTTGTTGCCGTCCGGGCTGAACGCCGGGTCGGTCGGCAGAAGAACGGCACGGTTGACATCGTAGCCCGCCACAGCAACGCCGTTGTTCGAGTACGGATTCGCAACCCACACTGCCGGCGTGTTCGACACGAATACACCCGCGCCGCCACGCAGCTGCGTGTTGTCATCGATCTGGTAGTTGAACGATGCGCGCGGCTGGAACACGGCATTGCCGTCGATCGTGCCCTGATTGGAATAACCGTATCCGCCCTGCGCACCGCCCTGAGTGGCCGCGCGCGGGTTGGGGCGCAGACCACATACAGCCGGGTTGCCCTGGTTACCGAGCGTGTTCGGCGGGGCCGCAAAGCACGGGTTGAAGGTCGGATCGGG
Source organism: Lysobacter claricitrinus (assembly GCF_045866565.1). NCBI lineage: Bacteria > Pseudomonadati > Pseudomonadota > Gammaproteobacteria > Lysobacterales > Lysobacteraceae > Lysobacter > Lysobacter claricitrinus. Next base: position 1,235,839 of record NZ_BAAFZV010000002.1, read on the forward strand.
ATCAATGTACGGAACGTCGTAGCGCACGCCGTACTGGACGGAAAGCTTGTCGGTCGCCTGCCACGTGTCCTGCAGGAACAGACCGTACTGCTTCATCTTGAACTCGGCGGCAACGTTGCTCAGGGTGTAACCCGGCGCCGGCTGATTCAACTGATAGCGACGGTAGACGCCGTTCTGGAACTTGCTGATCGAATTGAACGCGTACGAACCGTTGTAACCCTGCAGGAACAGGTTGTAGAAATCGTCCTGCTGGAAGTCCAAGCCGCCCTTGACCGTGTGGTCACCCGCGTACCAAGTGCCGGCGAAATACCCATTCCACGTCTTGACGGAAAGCTTGTTGGCCTGCGTCGAGAACTCGGTGCCGATTCGCACGGCCGGGCCAGTGTCGGCATCGTTGACGCGGATAGTGACTTCCGGCTGGTGGCCACCCACGAGCGGGTCACGATCCTGCGTGAACTCGTTGTAGCCGATCGACGCTTCCGTCGAGAAATTGCTGGTCCAGTCGTCATAGAGGCTGAGCGCGTAGCTCGTCGCCTTCTTGTCGAGAACGTACCAGTTGCTGGACAACGGCAGCAGGCCATTCGAGGACGTCGTCGCCGTCGTGATGATCGGCTCAACTTCCTTGGTCTGGCTGAGGCGCAGGCTGGCGCGGTGCTGCTCGTTGATGTTCCAGTCGAACTTGACGAGCGCGCGCTTGCTGTCAGTGTCGACATTCGACGCCGTGAGGTCGCCCGGCGTCATGCCCTTGGCCTTGGCCGCGGCGATGATCTGGTCGACCTGGGCCTGCGTGATGCCCGGAACCTTCAGCGTGGCGTTCGAGTCCGACGGGCCGTACGGCGCACCCGGGCTCGTTTTCTTGCCTTCTTCGTAGCTCGCGAAGAAGAACAGGGTGTCCTTGATGATCGGGCCGCCGAGGGTGGCGCCGATTGTCGTGTCCTTAGTAAAGCCCGTCCACTTCGCGCCCGACTGGTTCTCACCAATCATGTTGTCGGCGTTCTGGTAGACGTAATAGACCGAACCGTGGAAGTCGTTGGTGCCGCTCTTGGTGACGGCATTGACCCACGCGCCGACGCCGCGACGCGTCGCCACGTCGAAGTTGGCCGTCGAGATGTTGTAGCTCTCGATCGCGTCCTGCGAGATCGGCGTGCCCTTGGTCGGCAGGCCGTTGTCGTTCAGGCCGAACGGGTCGCCCGCCTGGATGGTGTCGATCGTGATGCTGTTGTAGCGGAAGTTCTGGCCGGCGGCCGAGAACGCGCCGCGGTCGCGGTCGGTGACGACGATGCGGGGATCGGCACGGACGACGTTCTGGATCGAACGGTCCGGCGCCGGCATGCGGTCGAGGTCGCGACGCGACAGGTTGGTGCTGATGCCCTTCATGTCGGCGCCGAAGTAGGCGGCCGTGGCCTTGCCCTTGACGACGACGGAACCGAGCTGGACGTCGCTCGAGGTCAGGTGCACGTCGACATCGGCCACCTGGTCGAGGCCGAGGTAGACGCCTTCCTGGTGGCCCGTGCCCGCGCCGTTGTTGATCGTGATCGTGTACGGACCGCCGACGCGCAGGCCGCGCGCGTTGTAGCGACCGTTCGCGTCCGTCGTGGTGTGGCTGACGGTGCCCGACTCGACGTGCACGATGGTGACGTCAGCGCCCTGGACGGGCTTGCCACCCGCATCGGTGACGACGCCGCCGACACCGGCGGACGTGCTCTGCGCGAACGCGTTGGCGGCGGCAAGGGCGGTGAACAGGCCAAGCGTCAGCTTGGACAGCCGGAGGCGGCTGGCATGGGTCATACGTGAAACCTCGATGGACACGGCAGACGGGAATGGCACGGCGCGGGACTCCCCGTCCCGACCGTGGTTAACAACAGGTTAACACGCTAGGCGCCTTTCGTGACAGGCACGTGACGAGACGCGGTGCTCAATGCCGACAGACGGCAAAACGTTGTTAACGGAGGTAAGCGGACAGGCCGTCGAGGAACATCTGCACCGAAATCGCGACCAGCAGCATGCCCATCAGCCGCTCGATCGCCATGAGCACCCGCTTGCCGAGGAAGCGGTAGAGCACGGTCGCGCAGAACAGGATGGCAGCGGTACCCGCCCAGGCGATCAGCAGGGCGATGCTCCAGTCGCTCAGGCGCCCCGGCTCGTTGCTGCCCATCAGCATCACGGCCGCCATGCCCGACGGACCCGCGATCAGCGGGATCGCCATGGGGACGATGAAGGGCTCGCCATCAGGGATCTCCCCCATGAGCCCTTCCGGCGGCGGGAAGATCATCCGGATGCCGATCAGGAACAGCACGATGCCACCGGCGATCGACACCGACTCCTGCCGCAGGTGCATGAGCTCGAGGCCGTACTTGCCGCCCCACAGGAATGCGAACAGCACGCCCAGCGCGATGACCAGCTCGCGCACCAGAACGATGCGCTGGCGGCGCGGCGGCAGTGCGCGCAGCAGGCTCAGGAACACCGGGATGTTCCCGAGCGGGTCGAGGATCAGGAACAGCAGCAGCGCGGCGGACGCGATCGTCATGCGGTCGCCAGCTCGCCGGGCGTCGGCGCCCAGATGGTGCCGCGATGCGCGCGACCGGCCGCGGACAACAGCTCGACCGCCGCCGGCGCATACGCGGACGGATCGACAGCCTGGCGATCGGTCTCCTCGACCCAGGCGCGCGCCCGCAGCGTCGTCCGCATCGGTCCGGGCATCAGGCCGGCCACGCGTACCGCACTGTTCGCCAGCTCGGCATGGAGGATGCGCACGGCACCCTGCAAGCCGAACTGCGACACGCCATAGCCGCCCCAGTACGCGGCGCCCACGCGGTCGGGCGAGTCGAGAGTGAAGACGACTGACGCGTCAGCGGATTTCGCGAGCAGCGGGAGCAGCGCCTGCGTCAGCCACCACGGGGCGGTCAGGCCGACGTGGACCGAGCGCGCGAAATCGGCAGGGTCGGCATGGACGACCGGCGTCAGGCCACGGAACTCGGCGGCGCAATGGACGATGCCATCCAGTCGACCGAAGCCGGACTCGAGGCGCTCGGCGAGCTGCGCATAGTCGTCGGGCGACGCGCCTTCGAGATCGAGCGGATAGATCGCGGGTTCGACGCCGAGTGCAGCAATACGGTCATAAAGCCGGTTGAGCCGCGGCACCTTGTGGCCGAGCAGCACGACCGTCGCTCCGGCCTGCGCGCAGGCGACGGCCACCGCGCTTCCGAAGCCGCCGTGCGCACCGGTGACGAGGACGACGCGCCCGTCCAGCGCGCGGGACGCCGCCTCGCTCACGAAACCTGCGTCTCGCTGACGATGCGCGCGAGTTCGCCGGATTCCAGCAGCTCGAGCGTGATGTCGCAGCCGCCGATCAATTCGCCGTTGATGAAGAGTTGCGGGAACGTCGGCCAGTTGGAAATACGCGGCAGGTTCGCGCGCACTTCGGGGTCTTCGAGCACGTTGACGGTGTGCAGTTCGTTCGCGCCGGCGGCGCGCAACGCCTGCACGGCCTGGCTGGAAAAACCGCACATCGGGAATTGCGGCGTGCCCTTCATGAAGAGGACGACGGGATGGCGGTCGATCTCCGCCTGGATGCGCTCCATGATCGTCATGGGCCGGCTCCTGTGCATTGCACCGCTGCGACGGATCGCAACGGCATCGTGGGGATAGAATGGGAAATTGTACGCCTCCCGTCCCCACAAGGAGTTGCCGAATGGCCATTGAACTGCCTCCCCTGCCCTACGACCGCGCCGCGCTCGAGCCGCACATGTCGGCCGAAACGCTCGACTTCCATTACGGCAAGCACCACAAGGCGTACGTCGACAACGCCAACAAGATGATCGAGGGCACCGAGTTCGCCGACATGCCGCTGGTGGACATCATCCGCAAGGCGCAGGGCGGACTGTTCAACAACGTCGCGCAGGTGTGGAACCACACGTTCTTCTGGAACTGCATGAAGCCCAACGGCGGCGGCGAGCCGACCGGCAAGCTGGCCGACGCGATCAACCTCGCGTTCGGCGACTTCGCGACCTTCAAGGAAGAATTCGCCAAGACCTGCGTGACCACGTTCGGTTCCGGCTGGGGCTGGCTGGTGCAGCGTCCGGACGGCTCGCTCGCGCTCGTCAGCACGTCGAACGCGAACACCCCGATCACCGGCGAAGACACCCCGCTGCTGACCTGCGACGTGTGGGAACACGCGTACTACATCGACTACCGCAACGCGCGTCCGAAGTTCGTCGAGGCGTTCTGGAACCTCGTCAACTGGGACTTCGTGGCATCGAACATGAAGTGATCCGTCGTACGACGGATGTGCACGAACGGCCGGGGCGACCCGGCCGTTCGCGTTTTCGCGACCTGCGCTAGGCTTGGCGGCAACAGGGGAGATTTTCGAATGACCGCGACCGCCATGCCGGGGTACGTGCCGTACCTCATCGCCGCCACCGTCGGCTTCAGCATCTATCGCCGCATCCGCAGCCACTTCGGCCGACAGCCGTGGCGCCCGAAGCGCACCATCGCGCGCGTCGTTCTGCTGTCCGTATTCCTGGCGCTGCTGGCGCTGCTCGCGGTATTTCGACCCGGGGAAAACTGGGGCATCGCCGCGGGCGCAGTGGTCGGCGCCGGGCTCGGGCTTCTCGCGCTGCGACTGATGCGGATCGACATGCAGGGCGGCCAGCCGGGATACACGCCCAATCCCTGGATCGGCGCCGCGCTGACCGGCCTGCTGATCGGTCGCATGGCGTGGCGCTTCGCATCCGGCGGCTTCGTCACCCCGCAGTCGTCCAGCCCGCTGACACTCGCGATCGCGGCGACCGTGCTGACGTTCTACGTCGTGCAGGGGCTCGGACTGATGCAGCGGATGAAACGACTGGCCGCGACCCCGGGAACCGTCGCGGCCGTCAGCTGACCGGACGGCTCAGCCGCCCGAAAGCCGTTCCACGACCGGCGCGACCTGCGCGTCGCGGCCGAGTCTGCGGCCCACGCGCGTCAGTGCATCCGCGAGCGACGCCGGGTCATCCGCACGCAGCGTCGCGTGTCCGACCTTGCGACCGGCGCGCGATTCCTTGCCGTAGTCGTGCCAGTGGCCACCGGCTTCGTCGAGCACCGCGGTCGCGTCGGGCATCTCGCCGATCCAGTTGAGCATGCAGGCGACGCCGACCATTCGCGTGTCGCCGAGCGGCAGCCCGAGCACAGCACGCAGATGGTTCTGGAATTGCGACGTCTCGCTGCCTTCGATCGTCCAGTGGCCGGAGTTGTGCACCCGCGGCGCGAGTTCGTTGGCGAGTAACGTTCCGCCCTGCGCGAACAGCTCGAGCGCGAACACGCCGACGTAGTCGAGCGCTTCGGCGAGGCGACGCGCGTGATCGCAGGCAAGCGCGTGCGTCGCGTCGTCGGCCATTGCTGGCGCGAGGCTCGCAGACAGCACGCCGTCGACGTGCCAGTTCTCGGTGAGCGGCCACGCGCGGAATTCGCCATCGCGACCGCGCGCGGCGACCACCGACAACTCGCGCTCGAAATGCACGAAGCCTTCGAGGATCAGCCCGACCTTGGACGCCTGCGCACCGAGCGCATTCCACGCGGCGTCGATGTCGTCGACGCTGCGGATGCGGAACTGGCCCTTGCCGTCGTAGCCCAGGCGACGCGTCTTGAGGATGCAGGGCGTACCAATGTCGGAGATCGCGGTGCGCAGCTCGTCGAGCGTGTCGATCGCGGCGAACGGCGGCACCGGGATGCCGAGTTCGCGGAACAGCGTCTTCTCGGCGAGTCGATCCTGCGCAATCGCGAGTGCTCGCGGGTTCGGGAATACATCGACGCGCTCGGCCAGCCAACGCGCCGATTCCGCCGGCACGTTCTCGAAGTCGAACGTCGCGACGTCCACGCGCGACGCGAATTCGGCGAGCGCCGCGTCGTCGCGATAATCGCCCACCACCATCGGCGCGAATTGCCCCGCGCAGGCGTCGGCCACATTGTCCATCACCAGGAAACGCAGGCCGAGCGGCGCGCCCGCGAGCGCGAGCATGCGCGCGAGCTGGCCACCACCGAGGATGCCGACGGTCGTCACTTGCGCGGATCGTCGTTGTGCATGACGTCGGCGGTCTGCTTCGCGCGGAACGCATCGAGCCTCGCGCCGACTTCGGGCAGTTCCGATGCGAGCATTGCGGCGGCGAACAGTGCAGCGTTCGAAGCGCCTGCATTGCCGATCGCGAATGTCGCGACTGGAATGCCCGCCGGCATCTGCACGATCGACAGCAGCGAATCCATCCCGTTCAACGCCTTCGACTGCACCGGCACCCCGAGCACCGGAACGGCCGTCTTCGACGCGAGCATGCCCGGCAGGTGCGCCGCACCACCGGCGCCGGCGATGATCGCGCGCAGGCCGCGGTCTCGCGCCGTCGCGGCGTAGTCGAACAGGACGTCCGGGGTGCGATGCGCGGACACGACGCGCACTTCGTGCGGCACGCCAAGCTCTTCGAGCTTCGCGGCCGCGTGCTGCATCGTCTCCCAGTCCGAACGCGACCCCATCACGATGCCGACCACGGCGGCGGGCGATTGCACGGCAGCCATACGTTCCCTTCCGGTCAAAGACGTATTCTAAACGGCCCACCCCGCGATTCCCCGCCATGGACCGCAAGCTGCTCGACCTGCTGGCCTGCCCGACCACCCGACAGCCGCTGCGCCCGGCGGACGCCCGCGTGCTGCACGACCTCAACGCCGCGATCGCCGGCGGCGGCGTGAAGCGCGGCGACGGCAGCCCGCAGTCGGCCGCGGTCGATGCCGCGCTGGTCACCGCCGATGGGCGCCTGGCCTATCGCATCGACGACGGCATCCCGGTGCTGCTCGCCGAGGAAGCGCTCGACCTCACGACCTGCGGCATCACCACCGCATGACTGCGGCGTTCGCGCCGCCCGGCGCGGCGATCGACGCCGATGTCCGCCGGGCACTTGAAGAGGACATCGGCAGCGGCGACGTCACCTCGGCCCTGCTTCCCGACATCGCGGATACCGCCTACCTCCTGTGCAAGGAGGACGCAGTCGTCTGCGGCCGGCCGTGGTTCGATGCCTGCCACCTTGCGATCGATCCGGGCGGCGCGATCGAGTGGCATGTCGCCGAAGGCGATCGCGTTCGCGCCGGCACGCTGCTCGCCACGCTGCAGGGTCGCGCACGCGCGCTGGTGACCGCGGAGCGCGCGTCGCTCAACTTCATGCAGACGCTGTCGGCGACCGCGACGGTCACCGCGACGTATGTCCACGCCGTCGCCGGCACGCGGGCGAAGATCCTCGACACGCGCAAGACGATTCCCGGGCTGCGGCTCGCGCAGAAATACGCCGTGCGCGTAGGAGGCGGCGTCAACCACCGCATGGGGCTCTACGACGCGGTGATGCTCAAGGAAAACCACATCCGCGCTGCGGGTTCGATCGACGGGGCGGTGCGCAACGCACGCGAGCGCTGGCCGGCACTGCCGGTGATCGTCGAAGTGGAATCACTCGACCAGTTGCATGAAGCGCTCGACAGCGCCTGCGACCGCATCCTCATCGACGACTTCGACGCGACGATGCGCCGCGAGGCCGTGCGCATCGCGAACGGCCGCATTCCGCTGGAAGTGTCGGGCGGCGTGGATCTCGCCGGCGTACGCGCGATCGCCGAGGACGGCGTCGACTGCATTTCGATCGGCGGACTGACCAAGCACGTCCGCGCGATCGACCTCTCGCTCAAGCTCGGCCGCAAGCCGGGCTGAGCGTTACGCGGTAAGGGCGACCACGATCGCCGCGGCAAGGAGCGCCATCCCGATCGCGAGGCCCCACAACAGGCGCGGGTCCAGGCGAGACGGCGCGTCGGCCTCGTGCGTTTCGTTCTCCGACGGTACCGTCGACAGCACGCGGAACCGCAGCGTGTCGAAGCCGATCTCGTCGCCGACCTTCGCTTCGCCGGTGAGGATGCGCTTGCCGTTGATGAACGTGCCGTTGGTCGAGCCGAGGTCTTCGATCTGGATGCTGTTGTCCGTCGGGACCAGGCGCGCATGCGAGCGCGAGATCCCGTTCTCGTCGAAGCGCAGCGTCGATTCCGGTGCGCGTCCGACGGTGTTGGTCGTCGCCAGCGCGAAGCTGCGGCCGAACAGGTGGCCCGACATGCCGCGCAGCACGAACTTCGGCAGCGCCGCACGCACGGTGGTGGCGAACAGATCGTCGTTCGCCGACGGCGCGCTCGCACCCGGGCGCGCGGCGGCCACGTTCTCCATGCCTGTCAGGCGCGCCTCGAAGCGATCGAACGAGACGCGGTCGCCATCGCGCAGGGCGATCAGCCCGCGCACCGGCGAGCCGTTGACCGTGACCGATGCATCGGTCGGCACATCGAGCATCACGCCGTTCGCCGTCACGTGGAGCTGGCAATGCCGCGGCTGCACGCCCGGCCGGTCGAGCACGATGTTGGCGTCCGGGGCCGAACCGACGCTGTTGACGCCCGGTTGCAGGACGACCTGCGGGTGTTCGCCACCCGGGAATACGAGTTTCATTGGTGATCGCCCCCTCGATCCATGGCGGCTCTTGCTCAGATCCGCTGCCGTCGCCACAGTAACAAAATGCCTTCACTTATCGTGATGATGATCTTCACGGCAGCCGCCGTCGCGTTCTGGAACGCGGGCCGCGCCGCCGCCGAGCGAGCGCGCGACCTCGGGCGCGACGCCTGCCGCTCCGCGCGCGTGCAATGGCTCGACGACTCCGTGCATGTCATCGGCCTGCGCCCGCGCCGGCTTGAGAGCGGAAAGCTCGGATGGGAACGCACGTTCCGTTTCGACTACTCGATCGACGGCGCCGACCGCCATCAGGGCCGACTGGTGCTTCGCGGCGATCGCCTGGTCAGCTTTGTCGGGCCGCCTACGCCTGAACCGATCGCGTTCCCGCAACGCACGCCGACGAACTGATCGATCGCCCTACTTGACGATGCGCAGGTGGCCCCGGCGGGGCGGCGTCGGCGGCTCGTGGTCACCGTCATCGCCCGGATCGTTCTGGTCGGCGTCGCCGCTGTCGGGCACTAGCTCCAGTGTCGGGCCGTTCTCGCCGAGCGAGCCGGCCGGAAGTCCGGTCGCAGCGCCTTCTTCGGTCTCGGGCGGAAGCGCCATGCCCTGCCCGTTCTCACGTGCATAGATCGCGAGTACCGCGCCGACCGGCACCGACACCGCGTGGCTGACGCCGCCGAAGCGCGCGCTGAAGCGGATGATCTCGTTGGTCATTTCGAGGCCCGCCACCGCGCGCTGCGCGACGTTGAGCACGATGCGGCCATCGTTGATCGCGTGCTTCGGGACCTGCACGCCCGGACGCGTCGCGTCCACCAGAAGATGCGGTGTCAGGCCGTTGTCGCCGATCCACTCGTACAACGCCCGCAGCAGGTACGGGCGATGGCTGGTCATCTCGAATTCGTCGCTCATGTGCGCAGTGTAAGCGAGGGCGCGCGACACCCGCCCGTGACTCGGTGACCTCCGAAACGACGAAGCCCGCCGGTGGGCGGGCTTCGTTTCGAACGGGATCGCGGATCAGGCCGGCATGTCGCGGAGCTTGCGCTCCTGCTCGGTAAGGCTTCGCGTAAAGCCCGGGTTGCGGAAGATGCGATTGCCGTAATCCTCGATCACCTTGCCGTCCTTCGGCAATGGAACGCCGAGCGCCGGCAGGCGCCAGATGATCGGCGCCATCGCGCAGTCGGCGAGGCTCATCTCCGGATTCAGGAAGAACTTGCTCGCCTTGAACAGCGGCACCGATGCGGTCAGCAATTCCTTAAGGCGCTTGCGACCGGCTTCCTGCTGCGCCTTATTGCCGAGCTGGATGGCCTGCACCTGCGGCACCCAGTCGTGCTCGAGACGCAGCATCGCCAAGCGCAGGCGTGCACGCGACAGCGGGTCGACCGGCATCAACGGCGGATGCGGATAACGCTCGTCGAGGTATTCGCTGACGACGCTCGCCGCGTACAGCACGAGGTCGCGCTCGACCAGCGTCGGAACGGACTGGTACGGGTTCAGGTCGACCAGATCCTCGGGAGGATTCTGCGGATCGACCGGAATCAGGTCGTACGTCACGCCCTTGGCCGCGAGCACAAGGCGCACGCGATGGCAGAGGACGCAATCGGTAGAGGAAAACAGGGTCAGGGTATTACGCATGCGTGGACTCGCCGCCATCGTCGACCTCGATCGACCGGAAACCGCCGGCCGTACGGCGCCGCCCACCCCGTGCGGGCGGTCGCCAACGGTCCCGAGTCACGGCGATGCAGTGTCTTGATCCCCGACACCGCAGCCGCGATCAGTGCTCGACGTCGCGCCAGTATTCCTTCTTCAACAACCAGGCGAGGAACGTCAGCATGGCCAGGAACAGGACCACCCAGACGCCCAGTGACTGGCGCTTGATGGCCGCAGGCTCGCCGGCGTACTCGAGAAAAGCTGTGATGTCGCGCGCCGCGCGGTCGAAGCCCTGGGCGTCGAGCGTACCCGGCTCGGTCACCTTCAGGCCGAGGACCGGGCGCTCGCCCGTCGCGTCGGGCTTGCCGAAGTCGGCGTGCTGCAGACCCTGCAGCTGCCAGAGCGGATTCGGCATCGACACGTTCGGGAACACGGTGTTGTTCCAACCCACCGGGCGCGACTCGTCCAGATAGAAGGACTTGAGGTACGTGTAGACCCAGTTCGGGCCGCGCACGCGCGCGATCAGCGAAAGATCCGGCGGCTGCTTGCCGAACCAGTCCTTCGACTCCGGCGGCATCGCGACGTCGATGGTCTCGCCGACCTTGGCGCCGGTGAAGTTGAGGTTCTTCTGGACCTCGTCCTCGGTCAGCCCGAGGTCTTCGGCCATGCGCGAGTAACGCAAGTACTTCAGCGAATGGCAGCCCGAGCAGTAGTTCATGAACAACTGGGCGCCGCGCTGCAGGGACGCGCGGTCGGTGATGTCCGTGCCCGCCGGCTTGAGGTTGCCCTCCTCTTCGGCGAACAGTGGCATCGACACCGCGAGGCCCAGCACGAGCGTCGCAAGCGATCGCAGAACTCGCATCTTCTTGGATCCGGGAGGCTGGAAGGAGGTGGACGGGCGGACGGACGTCTTAGTCATGCATCGTCACCCGCTCAGGCACCGGCTTCGTCTTGTCGATCCGGGTCCAGATCGGCATCGTGATGAAGAACATGAAGTAGAAGAACGTCAGCACTCGACCCATGTAGGTCTCGTTGATGTCCGTGCCGGGGCCGGAACCGATCTTGCCGAGCCAGAGGAAGCTGAAGGCGAACAGGCCCAGCATCACCTTGGCAAGCACGCCGCGGTAGCGGATCGACTTGACGCGGCTCTTGTCCAGCCACGGCACGAGGAACAGCATCACGATCGCGCCGAACATCACCATCACGCCCGCCAGCTTGTTGGGCACCACGCGGAGCATCGCGTAGTACGGCGTGAAGTACCACGTCGGCTTGATGTGGCTCGGCGTCACCAGGCGGTTCGCCTCGGTGAAGTTGTCATGTTCGAGGAACAGGCCGCCCACGGTCGGCTCGAAGAAGATGATGAACGCGGCGATCATCAGGAAGAACCCGACGCCGACCATGTCCTTGACCGTGTAGTACGGATGGAACGGGATACCGTCGGCCGGCGCCGTCGGCGACCAGCGATTGCCCTTCGGGCCGTACTTGATGTCGACGCCGTCCGGGTTGTTCGAGCCGACTTCATGCAGCGCGCCGAGGTGCAGCGCGACGAGCAGGAGCAGCACCAGCGGAAGCGCGATGACGTGCAGCGCGAAGAAGCGGTTGAGCGTGGCGTCGGACGGCAGGTAGTCGCCCATGATCCATTCGGTCAGGCCGTTGCCGATGACCGGGATCGCACCGAACAGCGAAATGATGACCTTCGCGCCCCAGAACGACATCTGGCCCCACGGCAGCACGTAGCCCATGAAGGCTTCGGCCATGAGCACGAGGTAGATCACCATGCCGAGCACCCACACCAGCTCGCGCGGCTTCTTGTACGAGCCGTACATGAGGCCGCGGAACATGTGGAGGTAGACGACGATGAAGAACAACGAGGCGCCGGTGCTGTGCATGTACCGGATCAGCCAACCCCACTCGACGTCGCGCATGATGTACTCGACCGACGCGAACGCCTGCGTGGCGTCTGTCTTGAAGTGCATCGTCAGGAAGATGCCGGTAACGATCTGGTTGACCAGCACCAGCATCGCCAGCGAACCGAAGTAGTACCAGACGTTGAAGTTCTTCGGAGCGTAGTACTCCGTCATGTGCTTCTTGTACGCCTCGCCCGCGCCCGGGGCGCGGTCGTGGAACCAGTTCATCAGGCCGGCGATCAGGCCGGTCGCCAGATCGTTCGGCGCCTGCTTGGTGTCGTTATTCGTCGCCATGTCAGGCGGCTCCCTTCGGATCGACGCCGATCACGATGCTGTTGTCGTTCTCGAAATAGTGCGGCGGCACCGCCAGGTTCTTCGGCGCCGGAACGCCCTGGAACACGCGGCCGGACATGTCGAAACGCGACTTGTGGCAAGGGCAGAAGTAGCCGCCCTTCCATTCCGGATCGAACGGCTCGGGCCGGATCTCCGCCTTCATCTCCGGCGAGCAGCCCAGGTGCGTGCAGAGGCCGACGAGCACGGAAATCTCCGGCTTGATCGAGCGGTAATGCACGTCGCCCTTGAGCACGTACTTCGGCTGCTGGTCGACGTCCTCGGACTTCGGGTCGCGCAGGCGGTTGTCGAGCGTCGGCAGCGCCTTGAGGATGTCCTGCGAGCGACGGACGATCCAGATCGGCTGGCCGCGCCACTCGATGATCATGCGCTGGCCCAACGGCAGGCCGCTGATATCTGCGGTGACCGGCGCGCCGGCGAGCTTCGCCCGCGCGCTCGGATTCCACGACTTGATGAACGGCACTGCGGCGAAGCCGGCACCGACCGCGCCGACGACTGCGGTCGTCGCGGTGAGGAACCGACGGCGGCCGAGGTTGACCGGCTCGTTCATGGGCTCGTTGACCCCTTCGTTGGCCATCCGGCACTCCGAAAACTGATTCGACGTGGGTCGACCCGCCAAGGATGCGGGACGACTGATAAAGACGCGGAAGTGTAACGGAACGGTGAACGGGCCGACAATCGGCTACGCGCGCTTCAGCCACCAGGGCTGACGGAGTTCGCAGTCCGCGAACGCCGGATACGAAAAAGGCCAGCCGGGTGACCGGCTGGCCTTCGTGTTGTCTGAACCGCCTCGACTCAGCGCAGGATCGGCGAGCTGCGATAACGGTCGGCCAGCAGGGCCACGCGCTGAACGTAGCGCTGGGTCTCGCTGTAGGGCGGCACGCCGCCGTACTTGTCGACCGCGCCCTCGCCCGCGTTGTAGCCGGCGGCCGCGAGGCGGACGTCGCCATTGAAGCGCTTGAGCAGGAACGCCAGGTACTGCACGCCGCCACGGATGTTCTGCGCCGGGTCGAAGGCGTTGCCGACGCCGAAGCGGCGGGCCGTGGCCGGCATCAGCTGCATCAGGCCCTGCGCGCCGACGCGGGACAGCGCGTTCGGGTTGAACGCCGACTCCGCGTGGATGATCGCGCGCACCACCGACTCCTCGACGCCGTACTGCAGGGCCGCCGCGGCGATCTCGCTGCGATAGGCATCCGGCTTCAGGCGCAGCGTGGAGAAGTTGACGCCGGGCTGCGCGCCGCAGGCGTAGCAGGTCTCCATGTAGCTGTAGCGGATCGTGCGGATCGCACCGGCATTGGCGACGCCGACCGGGCGGCGGCTGGAGTAATGCCGCACGCCGTCCTGCATGTAGGAGTAGACCTGACCCTGCACGAGGCGCGACGGCGCGGACGCCGGCATCGACGCGGCCGGCGCGGGAACGGTCAGTGTGGCCGGCGTCGAAGTGGCCGGAAGCGAGCCCGACGCAGGCGAACCGGCGACGAGGTTGACCGGCGTCACCGCGCCCTGCGCGGACGCGGGCGGCGTGTACGCGCGCTGCGTCTTGCGGCTCGTGTAGCGGCTCACGACCTGGCAATTGGCGCCGGAAAGTCGCTTGCTCGAGTAGCTACGGACACCGTCGACGTCGCAGCGGTAGACCGTGCCAGCCATGGCCGGGGCGGCGCCGACGAGGCCGGCGACGAGCAGAAGTGCGGTGAGCTTCTTCATGGGGCCATCATTCCGTGTTCCCGGAATTTTCACAAGCCTTTGATCGGATTGGAATTGTTGATCTGCGGATGCGGTCACTCGGCCTGTTGCGGCGCGGTAAACTACAGCGGCCGGCGCGGATTAACCGCCGCCTTTCCCGGACTGAAATGACCGACCTGACGCTCCCCCTCGCCGATCCGGCGACGCCCTCCGCTGCCCCGTCGCGCGGAAAGCTTTTCATCGAAACGCACGGTTGCCAGATGAACGAATACGATTCGGCGAAGATGGCCGACGTTCTCGCGGCGTCCGACGGTCTCGAAATCACTACCGACCCGGCCGAAGCGGACGTCATCCTGGTCAACACCTGCTCGATCCGCGAGAAGGCGCAGGAGAAGGTCTTCAGCCAGCTCGGCCGCTGGCGCGCGCTCAAGCAGGGTGGCAAGCCGGTGCTGATCGGCGTCGGCGGCTGCGTGGCGAGCCAGGAGGGCGAGGCGATCGTCAAGCGCGCGCCGTACGTCGACCTGGTGTTTGGCCCGCAGACCCTGCATCGCCTGCCCCAGCTGATCGAGGCGCGCCGCGAGTCCGGCAAGCCGCAGGTCGACATCAGCTTTCCCGAGATCGAGAAGTTCGACCGCCTGCCCGAGCCGCGCGCAGACGGGCCGAGCGCGTTCGTGTCGATCATGGAGGGCTGTTCGAAGTACTGCTCGTTCTGCGTGGTGCCGTACACCCGCGGCGAGGAAGTCAGCCGCCCGTTCGAAGACGTGCTGGTCGAGGTCGCGCAGCTGGCCGCGCAGGGCGTTCGCGAGATCAACCTCCTCGGGCAGAACGTCAACGCCTACCGCGGGCCGATGGGCGACGGCGACGTTGCCGACCTCGGCCTGCTGATCCGCACGATCGCCCAGATCGACGGCGTCGACCGCATTCGCTTCACGACCTCGCACCCGCTCGAGTTCTCGGACTCGCTGGTCGAGGCCTACCGCGACGTTCCGCAGCTGGCGAATTACCTGCACCTGCCGGTGCAATCCGGTTCCGACCGGATCCTCGCGGCGATGAAGCGCGGCTACATGGCGCTCGAGTTCAAGCAGAAGCTGCGCAAGCTGCGCGCGGTGCGCCCGGACATCTCGATCTCGTCCGACTTTATCGTCGGCTTCCCCGGCGAGACCGATGCGGACTTCGAGAAGACGATGAAGCTGATCGAGGACGTCGGCTTCGACCAGTCGTTCTCCTTCATCTACTCGCGTCGTCCCGGTACGCCAGCGGCGAACCTCGAGGACGACGTGTCGAGCGAGGTCAAGCACGCGCGACTATCCCGCCTGCAGGCGACGATCAATGCGAACGCAAAGCGGATTTCCGATTCGATGGTCGGCAGCGTGCAGCGCATCCTCGTCGAAGGCCCGTCGCGCAAGGATCCGAACGAACTGACCGGCAAGACCGAGAACATGCGCTCGGTGAATTTCGCCGCGCCACCGCGCCTGGTTGGCCAGTTCGTCGACGTGCTGATCACCGAAGCGCTCAGCAATTCGCTGCGCGGACGCGTGGTGACGCAGGACGAAGCCGTTCCCGCGTAAGCGGCGACGTTACTGAGACGCGCGCATCGCCGCGTCGGGGAAGCGCTCCGACCATCGCTCCAGCGTGCGGGCGCAGTGCGAAGCAATGATCCACGCGGCGGGCTGTTCGTCGCGGAAACGACGCAGTCGCGAAAGCGTGGTGGCGTAGTCCATCGAATGGTGCGTCGCCAAGCGGCGCGCCAGCCACGACAGCGGTGACGAGGTGTCGAGCTGCGCGTGCTGCCAGAACGCGTCGGCGACGAGCAGCACGCGCGTTCCCTCGTGATGTGTCGCCAGGCCGATCTGGCCGCGCGCATGGCCGGGCAGATCGACGAGCGCGATGCTGCCGTCGTCGAACAGGTCGACACCAGTTCCGAGCGACGCGAGGTCACCGTCGAGCGCGGCGAACCGGCCCGCGTCGACGAGCTGCAAGCGTGACTCGAAATCGTCCGGCAGAAGCTCGCGCCAGACCTGCGCGTGCAGGCGCGCGAGCGGGCCGGCCTGCATGGTCGCCCATGCGTCCGCGTGCGCGACGAAACGCGCCGAGGGAAACGCGCGCAGGCCGCCGATGTGGTCGGGATGGAAATGGCTGATGACGATCCAGCGCACGTCGTCCGGCGCGATGCCGCGTCGTGCGAGCAACGTCGCGGCATCGCCCTCGGCCGGGCAGCAGACGCCCAGCACGTTCCGGTAGACGCGACGCAGGCCACGCTGCATCGCGGTGCGCGCGGGCTCGCCGTAGCCGCAGTCGAACAGCACGGGGCCATGTCGCGGGTGTTCGACCAGCGCCCAGCCAGCGGGAAACGCATGGCGTCCCGCGCGTCGCTCGGGCAACGCAGCCAGGCGCGGATCGACATGGCTGTGCCCGGAGACGCCGAGCAGGACGCGCGTTTCGGCGCTCATGCGCGTGGTTCCGCGGACAGCGCGTCGAACGTGCGGGCGAGCCCTTCGTCGATACCGATGCGCGCCGCATAACCGAGCTCGTCGCGGGCGCGCGAAATGTCGAGCGTCATGTCGACGCTGAGCAGTTCCACGCCGTAGCGCAGCAATTTCGGTTCGCGATGCGGCATCGATGCGCGATGCACGAACTCGAGCGCGGCGGCGATGGCGCGCAACGCGGTAGCCGAAACGTGGCGGCGCGGTGCGGGTGCGCCGATGGCGACAGCCAGCCGATCAATCACATCCCAGATGCGCACCGGCTCGCCGTTGCTGATGTTGTAGGCGCGGCTGTCCAGCGTCGGGGACGCATCCAGCGCCAGCAGCACGGCGTCGACGGCGTTGTCGATGTAGGTGAGGTCCACCACGCAGCGGCCGTCGCCGATGCGCGGCAGGCGACGGCGTCGCAATGCGTCCGCAATGCGCGGCAGCAGCGATGTATCGCCGGGACCGAAGATCGCGCGCGGCCGGAGGATGAGCACCGACACATCACTGTCGCGCGTCAGCTCGCGCACGCGTTGCTCGGCCACCAGCTTCGTCGCGGCGTAGTCGTTCACTGCGCGCGCGGGCAGCGCGTCGTCCTCGCGGATGCGGTGGTGCGGGCGACCGTCGTGATAGATGCCGGGCGTGGAGATGTGGACGAGCCGTCGCACGCCGTTGTCGACGCAACTGCGGGCGACGTTCGCGGTCGCGTCGACATTCGCGGCGACGAACGCTGCGCGCGGACCCCATGGGCTCGACAGCGCGGCGGCATGGACAACGGCGTCCGCACCTTCGAGCGCGTGTCGGACTGCGCTCGCATCGCACAGGTCCGTCGGCACGAAATCGATGCCGTCGCGGGCGAGCAGCGCGCCGCGCGCTTGATCGCGCCCGAGCGCGCGTACGCGCACATCCGGCCGCGCCTCGTGCAGGCGTCGCGCGACGGCGCCACCGAGGAAGCCGGTCGCGCCGGTGACGACGATGCGTTGTGCGCGCGCTGCCATCAGTACGTCAGCACGATGCCGGCCGCCGACAACCCCGCGCCGGTGCCGATCAACATGCCGCGATCGCCGCGGCGGATGCGACCGTCGTCGATACCGCGCGCGAGCGCCATCGGAATGGACGCGGCGATGCAGTTGCCCGTCTGTTCGAGAATGTCGATGACTGCGGCGTCGCCGAAACCCATCGCCGCCACGTATTCCATGCCTGCGCGACTGGTCTGGTGCGGCACGACCCAGCGCAGCGCGCGGCGTGCATCGCGGTCGAGACGCAGGCGTTCGAGCAGTTCGGGCGCGAGTCGCGCGGCGCGACGCAACGTCGCCCTGCCCTGCATCTGGAACAGCGCGTCGAGTGGATCGGCGTCGGGCGCGTTCGGGTGGCGATGCGTGCCGCAGCCGCGCACGGTCGTCAGTTCGTGGTCGGCGCCGTGCGTGATCCATTCGACGCGATGCACGCGCCCGGTGTCGTCGCCGACGCTGCGTTCGAGCACGCAGGCCGCGGCGCCGTCGCCGAACAGCGTGCAGGCTTCCGGCGCCGCGAAATCCAGCGCAACCGACGCGATCTCGCTGCTCACGATCAACGCGCGATCGATCCGTCCGCCATGGATGCGTTCGGCGGCCACTTCGAATGCTGCGAGAAAGCTCAGGCACGTGGCGTGGACGGAAAAACTCGGGATGCCCGAACGCCCGAGCCCCATGGCGTGCTGCAGCAACGGGCCGCCGTCGGGAATCGCGCGTTCCACCGAACCCGACGCGCCAAGAATCAGGTCGATCGACTGCGGGTCGACACCAGCCGCCTCACATGCACGCAGCGCGGCCTGCGCGCCCATCCAGCTCGCGCGCTCGTCCGGTGCGGACCAGTGACGCGCGGCGACGCCGCTGTTCTCCCGCGCCCAGCCCGACGGCAGCCCGACGCGCGCTTCGATCTCGGCACTCTCCACGCGACGTCGCGGCAGATAGGTTCCGGTGCCGGCGATGCGCACCCGCCAGTCGAGGTCGGTGGACGGCCGCTGCAATCCGGCGGCCGCGGGGTCGTGCAACGGCTGGCTCATGGTCGAGGCCGGTTGAAGTCGCGGCCAGTATGCGCGACCGGCTGCTGGCAGACTGGCCCGGTGACCGCCTTTTCCGCGCCTTCGTCGTTCATCAAGTTCAGCCGTCGTGCCGGCATCGTGGCGACCGCCGTGGCCGTGAACGGCGCCGTCTATCTCGCCATCAACAACCGGCAACCGCCGGACAGCGTGGTCGTGACACCGTCGACGCTCGATTCCGCGTTGGGCCTGCACGCATGGACGATCTGGCCGTACTGGCTCCTGCTGGCACTCGCGCCGGCGATGGCGCTTTCGATCCGCGATCGCCGGATCTTCGTCGCGACGATGCGTTCGTACGTCGTCGCGCTCGCACTCAACGTCGCGCTGTGGCTCGCGATTCCGACGCGACTGCCGCGCGCGGCGCTGCCGGATGGACTCGACGCCGCCACCGCCGCGGCATGGCGATTGCTGCTGGCGCTCGACGCACCCGGCAACTGCTTCCCCTCGGGCCACGTCACGCTGCCGATCGTCATCGCCGCCGGTTTCGCGACGCAGTACCCACGCCTCGCACCTTTCGCATGGTTCGCAATCGCCGCGCTTGTGCCCACGGTGATCACGACCGGCCAGCATGTCGCCATCGACATCCTCGGTGGCATTGCGACTGCGCTGATCGGCCTGGTGCTGACGCGTCATCCGTTCCTGCGTCGCGGGGGCGTCGACGCCGCATTGCTCGCGAATCAACGCAACGCGACCGACGCGCGGCCACAGGCGCCGTAAACATGGCGTTGCCGTCGGCGTGGCGAAACGCGCGGCGTCCCGGTCATGCCCCTCGTCCCACCACAACTCCCACAACGCGCCGGCCGACCACGGGGCTGCGACAATGCGCGGCACCACTACCGGTGCACCTCCGCCGACCCACGCAGAATCACGCGCCGCTGCGGGCGACCGGTGCATCGTCCGCCCGACTCCACGAGCCCTCCCCCGCATGGCTGAGCTGATCCACCGCGACTTCGTCCTCGACCCGCCGGACCCCGAGCGCCTGGCGAATCTTTCCGGCCCGTTCGACGCGCACCTGCGCCTCGTCGAACTGCGGCTCGGCGTGCAGGTCGCCAACCGCGGCAACGTGTTCCGCGTGACCGGCACGCCGGCCGCCGCCCAG
Organism: Lysobacter claricitrinus; assembly: GCF_045866565.1. NCBI lineage: Bacteria > Pseudomonadati > Pseudomonadota > Gammaproteobacteria > Lysobacterales > Lysobacteraceae > Lysobacter > Lysobacter claricitrinus. Next base: position 1,255,562 of record NZ_BAAFZV010000002.1, read on the forward strand.
CAGGCCGACCGCCTGATCCACGAGCTGTGGGACGACACCGCCAGCGAGACGCTGAGCGAGCATGCAATCCACCTGCGCCTGTCCGACGCCGGCATGCAGCAACGCATGGCGGACGACATCGAGCCGCAGGAAGTGGTGATCCGCGTCAAGCGCGGCACGCTGCGCGCACGCGGCGAAAACCAGGCGCGTTACCTGCATGCGATCGCCACGCACGACATCAACTTCGGCATCGGCCCTGCCGGTACCGGCAAGACGTTCCTTGCGGTGGCGAGCGCGGTGGAAGCGCTGAACTCGTCGCGCGTGCAGCGCATCATCCTCGTGCGACCCGCGGTGGAAGCCGGCGAGAAACTCGGCTTCCTGCCGGGCGATCTCACCCAGAAGGTCGATCCCTACCTGCGCCCCCTGTACGACGCGCTATACGAGATGCTCGGCGTCGAGAAGGTCGCGAAGCTGCTGGAACGCAATGTCATCGAGATCGCGCCACTGGCCTACATGCGCGGCCGCACGCTGAACGACGCCTACGTGATCCTCGACGAAGCGCAGAACACCACCGTCGAGCAGATGAAGATGTTCCTGACGCGCATCGGTTTCGGCAGCACCGCGGTGGTGACGGGCGACATGACCCAGATCGACCTGCCGAAATCGCAGAAGTCCGGGCTGAAGGATGCGATCGAGGTGCTGCGCGGCGTCGACGGCATCAGCTTCACCTTCTTCGAATCGCGCGACGTGGTGCGGCATCCGCTGGTCGCCAAGATCGTCAATGCGTACGACGCGCGGGATGCGGCGGACACCGCCACCGGGCGGTCGTAAGCTCGCACTTATGACCTCGAAGACAACCCAGCGCTTCCGCGCGTGCGTGCAGGCCGGTCACAAGGAACACGCGGTCGCCGTGCCCTTCGATCCAGCGGCGCGGTTCGGCCCCGCGGTCGCGTTGTGGCCGGGCCGTCGCGGCCAGCGCGTGCGGGCCACGGTGGCCGGCGAAGCATTCGACACCGCCATCGTCGCCCGCCGCGGCCAGCACTGGCTGCTGCTCGACGACGCGCTACGCGAGCGCCACGGCTGGAAGGCGGACGACATGCTCGAGGTGTCGGTCGACGCGCCACCGGCTGCCGCGCCGGTCGATGTCCACGTGAGCTACGCGACGGCGCGCAAGGGCGTGCCGTCGTCCGCCAGCTTCGTGAAGTGGGCGTCAGCCGCGCTGGAAGGGCGCGATGCACCGGCATCGATCGCGATCCGCATCGTCGCGCCGGACGAAGGCCGCGAACTCAACCGCACTTACCGCGGCAAGGATTACGCGACCAACGTGCTGAGCTTCCCGGCCGAGCGGCCGGAAGGCCTGCCGGATGACGTCGAACTGCCGGATCTTGGCGACCTGGTGATCTGCGCCGACGTGGTGGCCCGCGAGGCCGCGGAACAGGGCAAGCGTCCGGTCGACCACTACGCGCACCTGACGGTTCACGGCGTGCTGCACCTGCTGGGCTGGGACCATGTCGAGGACGACCAGGCCGAGGCCATGGAGTCGCGCGAAAGCACGATCCTCGCCGGCCTCGGCATCGCCGACCCGTACTGACCGACGACCGGCCGTTGAAACCGCCGCTTGCCCGCCCCATCTCCACGGGCCCGGCGCACCGACCGGCTAGACTGGCGCCGCCGCCCCGAGCGGCGTACCGACGCGAAGACATGTCCGAGGACGACAGTAGTACCCACCACCACGAACGCGGCACCGACCGCCGCTCCTGGTTCGAACGGATCAGCTCCGTTCTGTCCGGCGAGCCCTCCACCCGCGAGGATCTCGTCGAACTGCTGCGCGACGCGCAGAACGATGGCCTGATCGAGGCCGACACGCTGCGCATGATGGAAGGCGCGATCGCGGTGTCGGACATGACCGTCGGCGACGTGATGATTCCGCGCTCGCAGATGGTTTCGCTGCCGGCGGACACCCGTTTCCTCGACCTGATGCGGATGGTCGTCGAGTCCGGGCATTCGCGTTTTCCCGTGCACGGCGAAGACCGCGACGAAGTGCTGGGCGTGCTGCTCGCCAAGGACCTGCTGCGCGGCGTGGTCGCCGACCACGGCCCTGCCACCATCCACGAGCTGCTGCGCCCGGCGCTGCTGATTCCCGAATCCAAGCGCCTCGACCTGCTGCTGCGCGAGTTCCGCCATTCGCGCAACCACATGGCGATCGTGATCGACGAGCACGGCGGCGTCGCCGGCCTGATCACCATCGAGGACGTGCTGGAGCAGATCGTCGGCGAGATCGACGACGAGCATGACGAAGCGGTGGATCCGAACGCCCTCATCGCCGCGCAGACCGACGGCCAGTTCGTCGTCGACGCGCTGACGCCCATCTGCGACTTCAACGAACGCTTCGGCGCCGACTTCGACGAAGACGAATACGACACCATCGGCGGGCTGGTCACCGCGGCGATCGGCCATCTGCCGGAAGCCGGCGAAGAGCTGTCGCTGGGCCGCTTCGTGTTCCGCGTCGCCGGCGCCGACGCACGCCGCGTGCACGCCTTCCACGTGGGCGTGCATGGCGAGGCCTGATCGCCGCGCCGACGGCTTGATCCGCGCGCTATTCGTCCTGCTGATGCTGCTGGTGCCGTTCGCGGCGCCCGCCGCACCACGCATCGGCATCGCGACGATGCAGCCCGGTGAAGTCTTCTGGGAGCGCTTCGGCCACGACGCGATCGTGGTCGTCGACCCGGCGACCGGCGCGTCGACCTCGTACAACTTCGGCTTCTTCGACCCGTCCGAGCCCGGCTTTGTCGGCAATTTCGTGCACGGCAAGATGCGCTACCAGTTGGCCGCCCTGCCCTTCGAGCAGGACATGCTGATGTACCGCGACGAAGGCCGCGGCGTCGCCATCCAGTGGCTGCACCTGACCGATGCGCAGGCCACGCAGCTGGCCGACGCGCTGGCGACGAATGCGCGTCCCGAGAACGCCGTCTACGACTACGACTATTTCCGCGACAACTGCGCCACGCGCGTTCGCGACGCGATCGACCGCGTGCTGGGCGGCGAACTGCACCGTCAGCTGTCGGGCCGCTCGCACGGCACGACGTATCGCAGCGAAGCGGTGCGGCTGGCGTCGCCGGCGACGTGGATGTGGCTGGGCTTCGACGTCGGCCTTGGGCCGCGTTCGGATCGCCCGCTGTCGCTGTGGGAGGAGGCCTTCGTGCCGATGCGGCTGGCCGCGTCGCTGCGCGAGGTCGAGATCGACGGGCATCCGCTGGTGGAAGGCGACACACCGGTGCTGCCGCATCGCATCGCACCGGAGCCGACGGACGCGCCGCGCGCGACGTGGCCATGGCTCGCGATCGGGCTGGTGGTCGGCGTGCTGCTGGGCACCGCGGGCGCGCATCGGCCGCGGCCGGTCGCGGCGTTCGCGTTCGCGTTCTGGCTGCTCGCGGGAATCGTCGGCGCGCTGATGCTGTTCCTGTGGCTGGACACCGTGCACGAGTTCGCCTGGGCCAACCGCAACCTGCTGCTGCTCAATCCGCTCGCGTGGCTGGGCCTGCCGGGCGCCTGGCGCGTGCTGCGGGGGCGTGGTTCGGGCGCACTGATGCAGCGCATGCTGCCGGTGCTCGCCGGGCTTGCCTTGATCGCCATGTTCTCGCTGTGGCTGGAATCGGGTCCGCAGGACAACGTGCGCTGGATCGCGCTGCTGCTGCCGATCCACCTCGGCCTGTGGGCCGGCCTTCGCACCACGCGGCACCCGCCGGCCGCTAGCATCGGCGCATGATCGAGCCCGCCTACGCCCGGTGCGTCATCAATTGCGCCGCCTACTCGCGCGACGGCGAGCGGCGCGACATCGGCATCGAACAGATCAGCGACGTGCTGGGCGTCGATGACGGCAGCTGGGTGTGGGTCGGCCTGTACGAACCGGGCGCCAGCGTGCTGGAGAAGCTGCAGGAAGAATTCGGCCTGCATCCGCTCGCGGTCGAGGACGCGCAGAACGCGCACCAGCGCCCGAAGTTCGAAACCTACGGCGATTCGATGTTCATCGCCGTGCACACCGCGCAGACCACCGACGGCGCCATCCGCTTCGGCGAGACGCACATCTTCGTCGGCCCGCGCTACATCGTCACGGTGCGCCACGGCGCATCGAGCAGCTACGCGCCGGCACGCGCGCGCATGGAGCGCGAACGCGCGCTGCTGGTCCACGGCCCGGGCGCGGCGCTGTACGCGGTGCTGGACCTGATCGTCGACAACTTCATGCCGATCGTCGACGAATACGGCCGGCTTCTGGGCGAGCTCGAGAAAGACATCTTCGCCGAGGATTTCCGCAAGGAAACCGTGCAGCGCCTGTACTGGCTCAAGCGCGACCTCACCGAGCTGCGCATGGCGGCCGAGCCGCTACAGGACATCGTCAACCACCTGACCCGCGCGCCCGGCGGGCTGATCGACGACGCCGTACAGCCCTACCTGCGCGACGTGCTCGATCACGCCATCCGCATCCAGTCGTCCACCGAAACGCTGCGCGAGATGCTGACCGCGGCGGTCGGCGTGAACCTGTCGCTGGTGACGGCGCAGCAGGGCGAGATCGTGAAGCGGCTCGGTGCGTGGGCGTCGCTGCTGGCGGCGCCGACGCTGGTGGCGAGCTGGTACGGCATGAATTTCCAGTACATGCCGGAGCTGCACGGTCGCTGGAGCTACTACATCCTCATCGCCTTCATGGCGCTGGTCACGCTCGGCCTGTACTGGAAGTTCAAGAAGGCGCGCTGGCTGTAGCCGCCACGCCGCGCGCCATTCGCGCTACGGATTACCGCATCGCACATTGACCCGCGCCGCCGCGCGCGAGACGCTCGCCGCCTCACGGGAGGGTGTGCGATGCGGGGACTGGCGGGACTTTTCTGGGCGGCGCTCGGCGTGCTGGCGGTGGCGGCGCTGTCGGTACTCGCCCTGCATCGCGGCGAGACCGTGAGCGCGATGTGGCTGGTCGCGGCATCGGCCAGCACCTTCTTCATCGCATACCGGTTCTATGCGCGATATGTCGCGCGCGCGGTCGGCGTGGATCCGTCGCGCCTCACGCCGGCACACCGTCGCAACGACGGCCTCGATTACGTGCCGACCGAACGCAGCGTGTTGTTCGGCCACCACTTCGCGGCGATCGCGGGCGCGGGTCCGCTGGTCGGCCCCGTCCTTGCCGCGCAGATGGGCTACCTGCCCGGCACGCTGTGGATCCTGTTCGGCGTGGTGTTCGCGGGCGCGGTGCAGGACATGCTGGTGCTCTTCTTTTCGACGCGTCGCGACGGCCGGTCGCTCGGCGAGATGATCCGCAGCGAGATGGGCAACGCGGCGGGCGCGATCGCGATGCTCGGCATCGCCGCGATCATGCTGATCCTGCTCGCGGTGCTCGCGCTGGTCGTGGTCAAGGCGCTCGCGCAGAGCCCGTGGGGCACGTTCACCGTCGCGATGACCATCCCGATCGCGTTGCTGATGGGCGTCTACCTGCGCTGGGTGCGGCCCGGTCGCATCCTCGAGGTGTCGATCATCGGCCTCGTGCTGTTGCTCGCGTCCATCGCGATCGGCGGACACGTCGCCGCGGACCCGCAATGGAGCGCGCTGTTCCGGCTGCAGGGCACGACGCTCGCGTGGCTGCTGATCGGCTACGGCTTCATCGCGTCGGTACTGCCGGTGTGGCTGCTGCTCGCGCCGCGCGACTACCTGTCGACGTTCCTCAAGATCGGCACGATCGTTGGCCTCGCACTCGCTATCCTCATCGCCATGCCCGGCCTGCGCATGCCCGCGATGACGCAGTTCGTCGACGGTACCGGTCCGGTGTTCGCCGGCACCCTGTTCCCGTTCCTGTTCATCACGATCGCCTGCGGTTCGGTGTCCGGTTTCCATGCGCTGATCAGCTCGGGCACGACGCCGAAAATGCTCGGCAACGAGCGCGACATTCCGCTGATCGGCTACGGCGCGATGCTGATGGAAGCCTTCGTCGCGGTGATGGCGCTGGTCGCTGCCTGCGTGTTGCAACCCGGCCTGTATTTCGCGATGAACGCGCCCGCCGCGGCGCTCGGTACGACGCTCGATTCCGCGTCCGCCGCGATCAACGGTTGGGGGTTCGCGATTACGCCCGACGCGCTCGCCGCGGCGGCGAAATCCATCGGCGAGGAAACGGTGCTGTCGCGCACGGGCGGCGCGCCCACGCTGGCGGTCGGCATGGCGCAGATCCTTGCGCAACTCGGCGGTGGCGAACGCATGATGGCGTTCTGGTACCACTACGCGATCCTGTTCGAAGCGCTCTTCATCCTGACGACGATCGACGCCGGCACGCGCGTCGCACGCTTCATGTTCCAGGAGATCGCCGGGCTCGCCTACGCGCCGCTGCGCAAGACCGATAGCTGGGCCGGCAACCTGCTGTGCACGGCGCTCGCCGTCAGCGGTTGGGGCTGGTTCCTGTACCAGGGCGTGGTCGATCCGCTAGGCGGCATCAACACGCTGTGGCCGCTGTTCGGCATCGCCAACCAGATGCTCGCCGGCATCGCGCTGGTGTTCTGCTGCGTGGTGCTGGTGCGCATGAAGCGCGAGCGCCACCTGTGGATCCCCGGCATCGCGACGCTGTGGCTGCTGGTGTGCACACTCACGGCCGGCGCGGAGAAGCTGCTGCATCCGGACCCGAAGATCGGTTTCCTCGCTGCGGCGCACAAGTTCTCCGACGCGGCGGCGCGCGGCGAAATCATCGCGCCGGCGAAATCACTCGCCGACATGCAGCGCGTCGCGTTCAACAACATGCTCGACGCCGGCCTCTGCGTGCTGTTCGTCGGCGTGCTGCTTGCGACGACGTTCTTCGGCGTGCGCGCGATGCTGGCCGCGCGTCGGGAAACGCATCCGAGTGCGCGGGAGACGGACTATGTCGCGGTCGGCTGATACCTCGCGGCGTTCGCCGCTGTCGCGCACGTGGGGACGCCTCGTCCACGCGGCGCGCCTCGCGGTCGGCATTCCCGACTACGGCGCGTACCTCGAACACATGCGGCGATCGCATCCGGCCACCGCGCCGATGGATGAAACCGCGTTCTTCCGCGACCGCCTGCAGGCGCGTTACGGGCGCGGTCGATCGCGATGCTGCTGATGAGGGCAGTCGCGCTGGTGCTGGCGCTTGCTCCGCTCGCCGCGCGGGCCGGTTGCCTGCGGTACGAACCCGACGTGGTCACACTGTCGGGCACGTTGCTGACGCGCACGTTCTACGGCCCGCCGAACTTCGGCGAAGACCCGGCGACCGATTCCAAGGAACGGCAGGTGCTGCTTCGCCTCGACGCCCCGATCTGCACGATCACCTCCGCGGACCGTGAGGACGTCGCCGAAGCCGACCAGCGCGACGTCACGCTGGTTCAGACGGACCTCGACCTACGTCCTTACATCGGCAAGCACGTCCGCGTCCAAGGCACGCTCTTCCACGCGATCACCGCGCACCACCACACGTCCGTGCTGATCGAAACGCGAACGCTGCCAACGCTGACAGCCGGACCGTCATCGAAGACGAAGCATCACGCAAGCAAGTAACGGCTCAGCGCTTCGCCTTGCGGCGCGACGGTTGCACGGCGCTCGACTGCATCACCCCGGGAATCGCATCGAGCAGTTCGCGTGCGAGGAACCCCAGTGGCCCGCCCTGTTCGCGCGCCAGCGCGTCGCCGGCGGCGGCGTGCAGGTAGACGCCCCACGCGGTCGCGCGAAACGGGTCCGCGCCGCGTGCGGCAAGCCCGCCGATGATCCCCGACAGCGTGTCGCCGGAACCCGACGTCGCCAGGCCGACGTTGCCGTAGCGGTTCGATACGACCGCACCGGTGCGACCCGCGACCAGCGCCGGACCGTCGATGACGTAGCTCGTCGCGCCTTTCATCACGCAGACAGCGCTGAACCGCCGTGCCATCTCGATGCCGAGTTCGAGCGGACGCGCTTCGACCTCGCCGCGGGCGCAACCAAGCAGGCGCGCCGCCTCGCCTGCATGCGGCGTAAGGATGCGCAGCGCACGGCCGCGGGCGACCGTTTCGGCGTCGCGTTCGAACGCGCGAAGGGCTGCGGCGTCGACTACCACCGGTACTTCGTGGACCGCGGCGAGCCAAGCGGCGAACATGCGCGCCGTGGCGTCGGATTCGAGCAGGCCGGGGCCGACGACGATCGCGTCGGCGTGTTCGGACATCGCATCGATCTGCGCGCGCGCAGCGGTGGCGAGAGCGCCGGCTTTCGTTTCCGGCAACGCGACGACGCGTGCTTCCGGCACTGCGGCCGCAACCAGCGGTGCGGCGCTCGCACATGTCGCCACCTGCAATTTGCCGGCGCCCGCACGCAGCGCCGCGACCGCCGACAACAGCGCCGCACCCGGCATCTCGCCCGCGCCCGCAATGACAAGAATGCGACCGCGCGCATCCTTGTCGCCTTCGTGCGACGGCTCCGGCAGCGGATGCCGCTTCAACCATGCAGGCGAGATGGCGGTGACGCGCGGCGACTTCACTTCGGGCCTGCCGGAACGTCCGGTTCAGTCGTTACCGGCGCGCCCGCCGCCACCAGCGGCGCGACGAAGTTGTAGCGCTCCAGCACCAGCTTGCCGGACTTGCCGCGCGCGGGATCGAACTCGTAGCCGGTGATCGCGCAGTTCGCGACGTCCTTCTGCCGGTCGATCTCCAGCACCTGTGCTTCCGTCATGCGCTCGAGTAGGTAGCGGAAGCAGAGCACCGTCACCTGGTGCGCGACGATCAGCACGCGGTCGCAGCGGTATTCGCGGGTGATCGTGTCGACGACGCTGCGCAGGCGCAGGATCACGTCGCACCAGCTCTCGCCGCCGGGCGGCCGGTGATAGAACTTGCCGATCATGTCGAGCGCTTGCGCCTGCTCGGGGTAGCGGTCGCGCACGCCGAGCCGCGTAAGTCCGTCGAAAATGCCGAACTCGCGCTCGCGCAGGCGCTCGTCCATGCGGATTCGATCGCAGTCGATGTCGCATTGCTCGAGCACGCGGGTCAGCGTCTGCCGTGCACGCACGTACGGCGAGCACAGGAAGACATCCGGACGCTCACTCTCGGGCAGCGCGGCGAACCAACGGCCCAGCGCGTCCGCCTGGCGTTCGCCGAGCGCCGACAGCGGAACATCCGCGTCACGCGTACCGAAGTCGTAGGTGAGCGCGTCGGTCGCACGCGCGCGGTCGCGGGCGACGTTACCCGCCGATTCGCCATGCCGCACGATCCACAGGCGGTCGGGCCACTTCTGCGATTCGTTCATGCGCGTCAGACTGCGCGACGCGGCGGCTACGGGCCGTCAACGCGCGGGAGCAATGAAAACGCCCGGCACCTTGCGATGCCGGGCGTCGTCGTTACCGGAGTGCGGTGATTACTGGCCGATGTGCTGACGCAGCCAGTCGTTGACCGTCTCGTGCCACTTCACGCTGTTCTGCGGCTTGAGCACCCAGTGGTTCTCATCGGGGAAGTACAGGAACTTCGACTCGATGCCCTTGCGCTGCAGCGCCGTGAATGCCGCGATGCCCTGCTCGACCGGGATGCGGAAGTCCTGCTGGCTGTGCACGACCAGCATCGGCACGCGCCAGTTCTTCACGTAATTGACCGGGTTGAACTTCTCGTAGGCCTGCGGGTTTTCCCACGGCGTGCCGCCGTTCTCCCACTCGCTGAACCAGAGTTCCTCGGTGCTGTACCCCATCATGCGCGCGTCGAACACGCCGTCGTGGTCGACCAGGCACTTCCACGGCTGGTTCCAGTTACCGGCCATCCAATAGACCATGTAGCCGCCGTAGCTCGCACCGAGCGCGCAGGCCTTGTTGCCGTCGAGGAAGCCGTACTGCTTCTGCGCCGCGGCCCAGCCCTTCTGCAGGTCTTCCAGCGGGCGATCGCCCCAGTGCTGGCTGATCGCATCGGTGAATGCCTGGCCGTAGCCGGTCGAGCCGTGGAAGTCGATCATCACCACCGCGTAGCCCTGCCCCGCGTACGTCTGCGGGTTCCAGCGATAGCTCCAGCCGTTGCCGAAGCTGCCCTGCGGGCCGCCGTGCACGAGGAATGCAACGGGATACGTCTTGCCTTCCTGGTAGTTCCACGGCTTCACGACGTAGCCGTGCACCGTGTCGTTGTTCCAGCCCTTGAAACTGAACTGCTCGTAGTCGCCGAAGCGCACGTCGCCGAGCATCTCACCCGCGCTCTGCGACAGCGCGCGCACACCCTTGCCATTGAGGCCACCGGCGAAGAGCTGGTCACCCGACTTCAGCGAGTTGCGCGAGAACGCGAGCACGCCGTTCTCGACGTCGAACGCCGACACCGTGCCCTCGCCGACCAGCTTGGTAACGCCACCCGACGCGATGTCGACCGCCCACAGCGGGTGCTCGCCCATGTCTTCGGCGGTGGTGTAGATCGTCTTGCCGTCGCTCGACAGCGTGATGCCGTCGGCCGAGCGATCCCACTTCGGATCGATCTCGTGCGTGGCGCCGGTTGCGAGGTCCATCGCCATCAGCGCGAAACGGTCGGCCTCGAAACCCGGGCGCTTCATCGCGCGGTAGTACAGCGTCTTGCCGTCGGCACCGAAGGTGCCGCCGGTGTCCCACGCCTTGTTGTCGGCGGTGAGGTTGCGCGTTTCGCCGACGCCATCGGCCGATGCGAGGTAGAGGTCGAAGTTGGTCGACCACGGCTCCTGCGCATCGGCATTGCGCGCGCTGAAGACCAGCGACTGGCCGTCCGGCGACCAGCCGAACTCGCTCGCATCACCGAACGGACGCGACGGCACGTCGCCGACGATGTTGCCGCTCACCAGCTTCGCGCTGTCGACCGTCTTGCCCGCGGCGGGCAGGTCGGCGACGAACAGGCGATTGAGCTTGCCCTCGTTCCACGCATCCCAGTGCCGGATGAACAGGCGGTCGAACTCGACGCCGGTGGTCTTCGGCGTATCGGTCTTCGGTGCGTGCTTGGCCGTGCATGCGAGGTCGGCGGCGCAGTCGGGGAAGGTCTCCATCGACACCGCCACGCGATCGCCCTTCGGCGACAGCGCGAACGCGTTGACGTCGAGGGCGAGCGCGGTGACCTGCACCGGCGTGCCGCCGCCGACCGGCACGTAATAGAGCTGCGACGAGCCGCCCTTCGAACTCAGGAAGTAGACGCGCTTGCCGTCGGCTGAGACATCCGGCGAGTTCACGTTCCAGCCTTCCGGCGTCAGGCGATGGCGCGACTTCGCGGCGCCGTCCGTGCCCTGCGACCACAGCGCGGTCGACGACTTATTAGCGTCGAAGTCGACGACGCGGCGCGCGTAGACCAGCGTCTTGCCGTCGGGGGTGAGCGCGGGCGACGAGAAGCGATCGAGCGTGGCGAGTTCCTTCGGCTGCAGGCCGTGCGGCGCGGCGCTCGCGGCAAGGGGCAGCGCGGCGGCGACCAACAGGGGCAGCAAGGCGGGACGGGGCATCGGAACTCCACGATCGGGGCAAGGGCGCCGATGGTAGGGGCACGGCCGGTGGTGGCAAAGCGAACGCGAGGCGCGGCTGCACCGTTCGGTCGCGTATCGGTGAGCGATGTCCGCGCGACCGTGCGGGCGGGCGCGGTGCGGCGTTCCGTCTTCGTGCAGTGCAGCACGCAGCTGCGGCGCGGGCGGTCACTGAACGACGCGGTCGCCCCGCCGGCGTGCGCGCAGCCCGTAGCTATACTCGGGCACCTTTTGCACGCCGGAGTGGTGCGTGACGCAAGCCTCGAATGCCGCCGCGATCGTCGCGGATCCCCGTCGCGACCTGTTCGGCCATCCAAAGGGCGTCTACGTCTGCTTCTTCACCGAAATGTGGGAGCGCTTCTCGTTCTACGGAATGAAGGCGCTGCTCCTGCTGTTCCTGCTCAAGCACCACCTGTTCAAGGACGCCGCCGGCTACGACGTGCTGGGCGCGTACGGCGGCCTCGTCTACTGCATTCCGGTGTTCGGCGGCATGCTTGCCGACCGCTACCTCGGCACGCGCAAGGCGGTGATCTTCGGCGGCATCCTGCTGGTGCTCGGCCACATGGGCATGACCATCGAAGGCCACGACGCGCATGTGCTGTCCGGCGAAGTGGTGCGCGACGAATCGGCACTGCGCGCGTTCTACCTCTCGCTCGCGTTGATCATCATGGGTGTCGGCTTCCTCAAGCCCAACATCTCGACCATCGTCGGCCGCCTGTACGCGGAAGACGACCCGCGTCGCGATTCGGGCTTCTCGCTGTTCTATGCGGGCATTAACCTCGGTGCGCTGTTCGCGTCGATCGTCTGCGGCTACCTCGGGCAGACGCTGGGCTGGAAGTACGGCTTCGGTGCCGCCGGCATCGGCATGGCGCTGGGCCTCGGGCAGTTCCTTTGGGGCCAGAAATACCTCGAAGGCCACGCCGAACCGCCACAGCCGTCGCTGCTGCGCGAACGCGTGTTCGGGCTGCCGCGCGAGCTTGCGATCTATCTTGGCGCGATTCTGGGGCTCGTTCCGGTGGCGGGTCTGATGTACGCGGTCGCCAATGGCGTGTTCCGCCTGCCCGGCGGCATTTCGCTGGCGCTCGGCCTGATGATCCTGGTGATGGTCGGCGTGCTGGCGTGGTTCTTCTGGTTCACCGCGACGCGCTGTACGCCCGTTCAGCGCCAGCAGATGTACGCGCTCATCCTGCTGATCGCGATGTGCCTTGTGTTCTTCACCCTGTACGAGCAGACATACGGGTCGTGGGTCACGTTCACCGACCGCATGCTCACCAAGGACATCGTGCCCTCGCTGGTACAGCAGCTGCCAGACGTGCAAGCCGCCGGGGCGCCCGCGGTGACGTTCGCGCAGTTCATGCATTCCGCGCCGTGGTCGATCGTGTCGCTGCTGCTGGCGCCGCTGGCGTTCGTCGCGTCGGCGTCGCTGTCGGACCGCAACCCGCAGTCATCCGCGCCGAAGATGCTGTTCGGCCTCGCGGTCGTCGCGATGCTGGTGTTCCTGGTTCGTGATGCGTTGGTGCTGCCGCAGACCGCCGGCTCGCTGACCTACCTCGGTGCGATGTTCATCGTGCTGCTCGCACCGACGTTCGGCGCGATCTGGGCGTATCTGGGGCGCCGTGGGCTCGACCCGTCCAAGCCCACCAAGTCCGCGCTCGGCCTGCTGTTCGGCGGCCTGAGCTTCATCCCGCTCGCATGGGCTGCGCAGCACGCCGGCGCAACCGGCGCGATGGCCAGCGTGTGGTGGCTGGTGATCGCCTACTTCGTGCTCGAAGTCGGCGAGATGTGCCTTGCACCGGTTGGCCTGTCCGCGGTCACGCAGCTGTCGGTGCGCAGCGTTGTCAGCCTGATGATGGGCACGTGGTTCCTCGCGACCGCGTTCTCCGAAACGCTCGCCGCGCTGTTCGGCAAGCTGGCGTCGCTCGACATCCCGGAAGGGGCAACCATCAACATGGCCGAAGCCGGCGCGAAGTACGCGCACCTGTTCTGGTTGATGATGTGGATCGGCGTGGGCTGCGCCGTCGTCGCATTCGCCATGTCGCCGCTGCTGCGGAAGTGGATGCACGGCGTGCGGTGATGCATCGTCGATGCGGATGCAAAACGAGAAGGGCGCCCAAGGGCGCCCTTCCTGTTACTGCAGCTCCGACTGCGCTTCCCATTGCGATCATTACTTCGCGTTGGAAGCGCTACCCGCCGACGTCGTCGCCACTTCGCCACCGATGTTCTTGGCAAGGAACGCCAGCAGCTTCGTATAGAACTCGCGACGATGTTCTTCGGTGTAGAAGCCGTGCCCCTCGGTCGACACATACAACGTTTCGACCGGAACGCCGGCGCTGATCAGCGAACGTTCCATCATCTTGGTGTGGGCGATGGGTGCCGTCTCATCCTCACCGCCGGCTGCAAGGAAGACCGGCACCTTGATTCGGTCACCCAAGCGTGAGGGCGACACGGCGGCGATGTCCTCGCGCGGCCCGACCCAGTCTGCGAGGAAATTCTTGGTGTATGCACTCTTGTGGCCTTCGCCATCGGTGTACAGCGCCGGCAGGTCGTACACACCGACGTAGCCGGCCGCGCAGCGGTAGAGGTCGGGCTCCTTCGCCGCGCCCATCAGCGCCGCGTAGCCCCCGTAGCTCGCGCCGTAGATGCAGATGCGCTTGGCGTCGGCGTGTCCCTGGGCGATCGCCCACCGCGTCGCGTCGGTCAGATCGTCCTGCATCGACTTGCCCCACTGTTTGCGGCCTGCTTCCTGGAAGTCGCGGCCATAACCTGACGACCCGCGGTAGTTGACCTGGAATACGGCGTACCCGGCAGCCGCGAGCATCTGGACATCCTTGTCGAACGTCCCGTCGTCCTGCACACCGAACGGTCCGCCGTGCGGGTAGACCACCATCGGCAAACGCCTGCCTTCACTCCCCTTCGGTCGCGTCAGAAAGCCGTGCACCTGCAGACCGTCGCGGGCTGCGAACACGACCGGCAGCGTCGGATTCATGCGATCGGGATCGAACCAGTCCCCGTTGCTGAGCAGGTAATCGGCTTTGTTCCGGATGGTGTCGAAGAGATAGTAGTCGCCCGGGTTCTGGTCACTGCTGACGTAGACGAGCGCGGTGGCACCGTCTTTGGTCTCGGAGGTGACGAAAACGTCCTGGCCCGCGAATGCCTGCTCCAGACCGCGCTGCAACTTGTAGGCACGGCTGCCCGTATCGAAGAACTTCGACGTCAGGCGACCATTGCGGTAATACGCGCCGACCGGCACCGATGATCCGACCTCGACGATGACGTTTACCGGGTCGACGGAGTCGTCGGACAACAATTCGGTTACTCGGTCCGTCGCCGGGTTCCAGCTGACGATGCGGTTCGGGCCGTGCGCCGACTCCACCTCGAGATAGGCGATCTTGTTGTCCGCCGAGAAGCCGACGGGCCAACGATCCAGGCCTGTCTTGCCCTCATCGTTGACCAGGCGCCATTCGCTGTCATCGCCTTCACGGTAGTACAGCTTCCCCTCGCGATCGTACTCGGCGCCGTGCGCGAAGCGCACCACGCCGGCATTGTCCGTCGCGAATGACGACGAGCGCACTGGCGCGTTGGCCACGCGTATGCGCCGGCCCGAGTAGACATCCATCTCCTCGACGCGAGGAAACTCGGAGTCGAACGTGGAGACCTGGATCAGTACGTTCCTGTCGTCGTCCGGGAGATCGTCCAGAAGGTACGCGGCGACGTTCTGCGCCTGGTTGTGCGAGCCATTGCCGGCAAAGGCGCCGTTGGCAACTCCGTATCCAACCAGGACCTGCGCGGTCGCGCCTTCCTTTGCGCTGATCGCGTAAAGCTCGCCCGTTCCGGACGGCCGGTCCAGCGCGCCGAACTTTTCGCCGGCAGAGAAGATGACGCGTTCGGGATTCACCCAGTGGAACGCGCCTATGACGGTGTTCTCGCCCTTTCCGAATCGGCTCACCACCTTGTTGTCGGAGCGCCGAATGATGACGAGGATGGTCTGCTTCTCCAACGGCACGGTCGCCGCGAAGTAGTCGCCGTTCGGCGATATCTCGATGCTTTGGAACTTGTCCTTGCGGATGAACGGTTCGACGTCCACAGCGCCCGCTCTCGGCGCGGCAACGACGAGCGCTGCAAGCAGCACGGCCTTGAGATGCTTCATTGTTTTCCCCCTTGATTCGACGTCACCAGGACGCGAGTCCCGTCGCCCGCTTCCCGAGCGGGCGCAGCGCTATGTTCGCCAGTGCGGCGCCCACACTATCGCATGCGCGATGCGATCGCCTTCGCGCACGGGCTTCGCGATTCCCTGATGGCGACCATCGCCGCTGGCCGTCAATCCCGCGATCACGGAACGTGTTTTGGCAGACATCCGCGCCGATGGCTGCTGATCGGGGTTCGTGACCGGTATCCGATGTCGACCACGCAAAATGATCCAAGCGCTTGGGGCAAAACGTTTGACCCTGAGTTCGCGTGACCGATTGCGCCGAGCTGCCGATCACCCCCAATACGAAACGCAAATCTCGCTCGGCTGGGCCAGCGAACGGACGCGACGGAACCAGAATTCATCGCGTGCCGAATCCTGCATTCGTGCCTTGTGCCGGCTCAAAAAAATGGGCGCCCGAAGGCGCCCATCGTGTTCCTACTCGTCGACTCGCCCGCGCTTATTTCGCGGTTGCGCTGCTTCCGGTCGACGTGGTCGCCACCTCACCACCGATGTTCTTGGCGAGGAACGCCAGCAGCTTCGTATAGAACTCGCGCTGGTGCTCGAGCTTGTAGAAGCCGTGACCTTCGGTGTCGTAGTACAGCGTCTCCACGGGCACGCCCGCCTGGCGCAGCGCCTGCTCCATCATCTTGCTGTGCTGGATTGGCGCGCGCTCGTCTTCTCCGCCGGCAGCGAGGAAGACCGGGACCTTGATGCGGTTCGCCATGCGCGTCGGCGATACCGCGGCGACGGCGTTCCGGTCACCGACCCAGTCCGCCAAATAGTTCTTGCCATTGGCGCGCTCGTGGATATCGCCGTCGGTGTACATCGTCGGCAGGTCGTAGACGCCGGCGTAGCCGACCGCGCACTTGTACAGCGTCGGCTCCTTGGCGACGCCCATCAGCGACGCGTAGCCGCCGTAGCTGCCGCCGAACAGGCAGACGCGCGCACCGTCCGCATGCCCCTGCGCGATGGCCCAGCGGGTCGCGTCGGTGAGGTCGTCCTGCATCGTCCCGCCCCACTGCTTGCGGCCGGCCTCATGGAACGCCCTGCCGAACCCGCCGGAGCCGCGATAGTTGACCTGCAGCACCGCGTAGCCCGCGCTGGCCAGCAACTGCACCTGATGGTCGAAACCCCAGGTGTCCTGGATACCGAACGGGCCGCCATGCGGCAGCACGACCATCGGCAGGCGCTTGCCTTCGGCGCCGTTCGGCGTCGTCAGCAGGCCATGGATCGGCAGGCCGTCACGAGCGTTGAACGCGATCATCTTCGTCGGATTCATATGATCCGGGTCGAACCAGTCGCCGTTGCTCAGCAGGTAATTCGCCTTCTGCGTACGGGTGTCGAAAAGATAGTAGTCACCCGGATTACGGTCGCTGCCCACGAGCACGAGCGCGATGCTGCCGTCGTCCGTCTGCGACGTCACGAGCACGTCCTGGCCTTGGAACGCGGCTTCGAGATTCGCCTGCAGGGTCGCGCGACGGCTCGCCTTGTCGAAGAAGCGGGAAACCGCCGGGCCTTTGTCGAACATCGCGCCCACGGGGATGTCGGTGCCCACCTCATGAAGGATGCCTGCCGGGTCGACCGTGTCGTCCGCGAGCAGATCGTGCGATTCGCCGCTCGCAGCATCCCACTCGATGATGTGGTTCGGACCGCTTGCCTGCTCCGTTTCGAGGTAGGCCTTCTTGTTGTCCGCCGAGAAGCCTACCGGCCAACGATCGAGCCCGGTCTTGGCCTCGTCGTTGATCAGGCGCCAATCGCTGCCATCACCATCGCGGTAATAAAGCTTGTGCGAGTTGTCGAACTCCTCGCCGCGCGCGAAGCGGACGACGCCTGCATTGTCGGTGAGGAACTCCGCGTTGCGGACCGGCGACGTAGCGACGCGAAGCCGATGCCCGGAGTAAACGTCCATGCGTTCGACGTGCGGGAAGTCCGCGCCGAACGTGCCCACCTCGATGAGCACGGTCTTGTCGTCGCCGCGGAGGTCGTCGATGAGCTCCGCCCAGACCGATTCGACCTTCTTCGTCTGGATGTGGGAACCCGCGCCCGAACCGATGTTGGTCGCAACGCGCTGGCCGACCATCAGCTCACCGGTGCTGCCTTCCTTCGCGTCGAGGGCGTAGAGCTCGCCCGTACTCGCGGGTTGGTCGAGCGCACCGAATTTCTCGCCCATGGAGAACAACACGCGTTCCGGGTTCACCCAGTGGACGCTCTGGACGACGGTGTTTTCGCCCATGCCGAACTTGCTGAGCACCTTGTTGTCCGACCGGCGAATGATCGCCAGGATCGTCTGCTTCTCGAGCGGCACCGTCGCGGCGAAGTATTCGCCCTTGGGCGAAATCTTGATCTGCTCGAACTTGTCCTTGCGGATGAACGATTCAACATCGACTGCGCCCGCCCTGGGCACCGCAACGACCAGAGCCGCGAGCATCGCGGCCTTGAGATATTTCATTGTCTTCCCCTTTGATTCGGTGTCGGCACGACACGAGTCCCTTCGCCCGCTTCCCCAGCGGTCGCAACGCCCAGCCACCGGCGCCGCGGCGCCTAGCCTATCGCATCCCCGCCGCGGGATCTCTGAGCCGCGACAACTCGGCCACCAATCCATTCCGCCAATCGGGCGGGTCGATACCGAACGAACGCAGGCGGGCGGTGTCCAGAACGGAGTACGCGGGTCGTTGCGCCGGTGTCGGGTAGCCGCTTGTTGGAATTGGCACAACGCGCGGTGCACGGTCGAGAAGGCCGAGTCGCAACGACTCGTCGAAGATCGCATTCGCGAAGCCGCACCAAGTCGTCTGCCCGGCGGCGACGACGTTCACGATTCCAGACGCACGGGCGCCGTGCTGCACCAGCGCCGCGGTCGTTTCGGCGATCCATCGCGCCGGCGTCGGACAGCCGCGCTGATCGTCAACGATGCGTAGCTCCTCTCGATCGGCAGCGAGGCGCAGCATCGTGAGCAGGAAGTTCTGACCGTGCGTCGCGTAGACCCACGCTGTTCGAAGGATCAGGTGGTCCACGCCGGACGCAAGCACCGCTTCTTCGCCAGCGAGCTTGCTCATGCCGTACACGCCGAGCGGCCTGGTCGGCGCGCTCTCCGTATATGGAGCACGCGACGATCCGTCGAACACATAATCCGTAGAGAAATGGACAAAGCGCGCGCCGGACGCGCGACACGCCTCCGCCATCGCGCCTACCGCCTCGGCGTTGACGCGAAACGCGAGCTCCGGCTCCGACTCCGCGCGATCGACCGCGGTGTACGCGCTCGCGTTGATGACGATGTCGGCGCCGACCGAATCGATCGTGTGCCGAACGTCGGGCAGATTGGACACATCGAGTGGAAGGCACGTCACCGTGCCGTCGAACGCCCCCGAGCGGGTCGTCAGGACGAAATCGTCGCCCGCAAGCGCGGTAGCAAGTTCGCGCCCGACCTGTCCCGTCGCGCCAATGATCAGCAGCTTCATGCGAAGGTGGGCAACTGGTCCGGCGCGATGTCGGCGAACAACGGCGCCGCGGCGTCCTTCGGCGACAGCGACGGCGTAGATACGGGCCAGTCGATCGCGAGCGATGGATCATCCCAGCGGATCGAGGTGTCCGCGACCGGGTCGTACGTCGCGGTGCAGAGATACGAAAAGAGTGCGGTTTCGCTGGTCACGACAAAACCGTGCGCGAAGCCTTCCGGTATCCAGAAGTGCCGCTTGTTTTCCGCATTGAGCACGACCGCGGTCCAACGACCGAATGTCGGTGAACCGCGACGAATGTCGACCGCCACGTCCCAGACCTCGCCCTGCAGCACGGTGACGTACTTGCCCTGCGGGTTCCGCCACTGGTAATGCAAACCGCGCAGGACACCGCGCGTGGACTGCGAAACATTACCCTGCACGAAGCTCGGCGCGAGACCTTGCGGCGCCAGACGATCGAGGTTGAACGACTCGTAAAAAAAGCCACGCTCGTCGCCAAACACTTTCGGCTCAACGACCAGGCAGCCCGGTAGATCGGTTTCAATCACTTTCACGGCACGTGACCCCGATCGATCAAACCGAGCAGATAGGCGCCGTAGCCGTTCTTCCGTAGCGGCTGCGCGAGGCGAACCAGATCGTCGTTGCCGATCCAGCCGTTGCTCCACGCGATTTCTTCCGGACAACAGACGCGAAGCCCTTGCCGGGCTTCGATGGTTTCGATGTAGTTCGAGGCCTCGAGAAGCGAATGGTGCGTGCCGGTGTCCAGCCAGGCATACCCGCGTCCGAGCCGCTGGAGATGAAGCGAGCCTTCGTCGAGATAGACGCGATTGAGGTCGGTGATTTCGAGCTCGCCGCGCGCTGACGGCTTGAGCTTTGACGCGAATTGGCTTGCGCGTCCGTCGTAAAAATAGAGGCCTGTAACCGCGTAATTGGAACGCGGCTGCACCGGCTTTTCTTCGATGCCGACAACGCGACCATCGGCATCGAATTCGGCGACGCCGTAACGCTCGGGATCCCTCACCCAGTAACCGAACACGGTGGCCCCGTCGGCGCGTTCGTCGGCCTCGTGCAGCATCGCCGTCAGCCCCGGGCCGTGGAAAATGTTGTCACCGAGCACGAGGCAGCTCGGCGCGCCCGCGAGAAATTCCGCGCCGATCACGAACGCCTGCGCGAGACCATCGGGACTTGGCTGCGCTGCGTACTCGATCCGCATGCCCCACTGCGACCCATCGCCGAGCAGCGACCGGAACAACGCCTGCTCATGCGGCGTATTGATGACCAGCACGTCGCGAATACCCGCGAGCATCAGCACGCTCAGCGGGTAGTAGATCATCGGCTTGTCGTAGATCGGCAGGAGCTGCTTGCTGATCGCCTGGGTGATCGGATACAGCCGCGTGCCGGAACCGCCGGCGAGGATGATGCCCTTGCGACCGGTGGAGCTCATGCCTGGCCGATCCGTTCGAGGCGGTAGCTTCCGTCAAGGACACGATCAACCCACGGCTGGTGCTCCAGATACCAGTCGACGGTATTTTCGATGCCCTGTTCGAACGTCACGGTCGGCGACCAGCCGAGATCGCGCTCGATCTTCGAGGCGTCGATCGCGTAACGACGGTCATGTCCCGGACGATCGGTGACGAACATGATCAGCGACTCGCGGGCGCGGCCGTCCGCCAGCGGACGTTTCGCGTCGAGCAGGCGACAGATCGTGCGAACCACCTCGATGTTCTCGCGTTCGGCATTGCCGCCGACGTTGTAGGTCTCGCCCACCTGCCCCGAATCGAGCACGCGTCGGATGGCCGAGCAGTGGTCCCCGACGAACAGCCAGTCGCGAACGTTGCGACCATCGCCGTACACCGGAAGCGGTTCGCCGCGAAGCGCACGCGCGATGATGAGCGGAATGAGCTTTTCGGGGAACTGGAACGGCCCGTAGTTGTTCGAACAGTTCGTCGTCAGCACCGGCAGGCCGTAGGTGTGGTGGAACGCACGCACCAGGTGATCGGACGCCGCCTTCGACGCCGAATACGGCGAATTGGGCGCGTACGGCGTGGTCTCGGTGAACTTGCCGGTATCGCCCAGCGAGCCGTAGACCTCGTCCGTCGACACGTGCAGGAAGCGGAACGCGTCGCGCGCCGGCGCATCCAGCGACTTCCAGTAGTCCCGCACCTTCTCGAGCAGGCTCAACGTGCCGACCACATTGGTCTGGACGAACGCGGCCGGGCCGTCGATCGACCGATCGACGTGGCTCTCGGCCGCGAAATTGATCACGGCATCCGGACGATGCTCGGCGAGGAGGCGTTCGACGAGCCCGGCGTCACCGATGTCGCCATGCACGAACACGTGGCCGGCGGCGTCCGCGACGGACGACAAGGTGTCGAGGTTGCCGGCGTAGGTAAGCGCATCCAGGTTAATGACCCGCACGCCGCGCTGGACGGCGTCCAGCACGAAGTTGCCGCCGATGAAACCGGCGCCGCCGGTTACGAACCAAGTGGTCAAACCGGATTGCTCCTGGTGGGGCGAGGGCGTGTGCCGACGATCAGAACGGAATGTCGTCGTCCGCGAAGTCGCTGCCGAAATCATTGTTGCGCGCGGCCGGTGCCTCGCGGCGCGGAGCCGGCGCGGACTGCGGAGCGCGCTGCTGGCGGTCGCCGCCGCGGAACTCGCTGCGTCCGGCGCCGGAGCCGCCGCCTTCGCCGCCACCACCGCCAAGCATCTGCATTTCGTCGGCGATGATGTCCGTGTAGTACTTCTTGGCATCGCCTTCGCCGCTGGTCGAATACTCGATGCGGCCCTCGATATAGACCTGGCGGCCCTTCTTCAGGTACTCGCCGGCGATCTCACCGAGCTTGCCGAACAGCTTGACGCGGTGCCATTCGGTCTTTTCCTGCTGGTTGCCATCGCGGTCCTTGCGCACGCTCGTCGTGGCGAGGCTGAGCGAGGTGATCGCCATGCCGCCCTGCGTGTACTTGACCTCGGGATCGTTGCCGAGATTGCCGACGAGAATGACCTTGTTGACGCCGCGTGCCATGTGTCTGTCCTTTCCGGATCGTGGTTGACGACCGACATTGAAGTATACCCGGCGGCCGGTGTCGGTCATCCGGCGCCTCGACGGGGCGTCGGAAATGTCCGGGCCGCAACGGGTGCCGCCTATAATCGCCGGCCGCTTTCCCACCGTACGAGACGCCGAGAATGCCGTCCCCGTCCCTGTCCGAAATCCAGGCGCTCGCCAAGGCCCCCATGGCCGCGGTCGACCACCTGATCCGGGACCGCCTCGCCTCGGACGTGGTGCTGATCAACCAGGTCGCCGAATACATCATCGGCGCGGGCGGGAAGCGTCTGCGGCCGATGCTGCTCCTGCTGGCGGCGGGCGCCGCGGGCGGCGACCAGGCGATCGACCGCAACGCGCATCAGCTCGCGGCCGTGGTCGAGTTCATCCACACCGCGACACTCCTGCACGACGACGTCGTCGACGAGTCCGACATGCGCCGCGGCCGCCGCACCGCGAACGCGGTCTGGGGTAACGCCGCAAGCGTGCTCGTCGGCGACTTCCTGTATTCGCGCAGTTTCCAGCTCATGGTCGAACTGCAGCGCATGGAAGTGATGCAGATCCTCGCGGATACGACCAACCGCATCGCCGAGGGCGAGGTACTGCAGCTCCTGCACATCCGCAACCCGGATACCGACGAGGCCGCCTACCTGCGCGTGATCGAGCGCAAGACCGCGGTGCTGTTCGCGGCGGCAACGCGTCTCGGCGGCCTGCTGGCGAACACGCCTGCGACGGAATGCGACGCGCTGGAAGCTTTCGGCCTCGACCTCGGCTACGCATTCCAGATCGCCGACGACGTGCTCGACTACGCGGCCGATGCCGACGTGCTCGGCAAGAACCTCGGCGACGACCTGGCCGAAGGCAAGGCCACGTTGCCGCTGATCCACGCGATCGCACACAGCGACGCGGTGACGTCGGCGCGCCTGCGCGAGATCGTGTCGAACGGTGATGTCGATGCGCTGGACGAAGTCGTCGCCGCAATTCGCGCGACGGGCGGCCTCGACTACAGCCGCGCACGTGCGAACGAGTACGCGGCGAAGGCCGAAGCCGCCCTCGCCGCCCTGCCTGCGAACGCGTACAGCGACGCGCTGCGCGGACTCGCGCGTTACGCCGTCAACCGCGAGACTTGACCGACGCCGACGCGGCGCCGAAGCGCTCGCGGAAGAAGTCGCCGAGCATCCGGTACGCGCGCGCCGCCGACTTGGCGTCGTAGCGGCAATTGCTCGCGGGGTCGTTGCCCGCGTCGGCTTCCGCGAAGCAGTGCACCGCGCCGCCGAAGTCGACGAATTGCCAGTCCGCGCCCGCAGTGTTCATTTCCGCTTGGAAGGCGGCAACCGCTTCGCGCGGTGCGCCCTTGTCCGCCGCACCGTTCAGCACAAGCAGCGGTGTCTTCGCGACGCCGGGCGCGGCCGGCATCGTCGCGTCCAACCCGGCATGCAACGTGACGGCACCGTCGAGCGCCGCGCCCGCGCGCACGAGTTCGAGCACCGAGGTGCCGCCGAAGCAGAAGCCGAACGCGCCGATATGGCGGGCGTCGAGCGGCGAGCTTCCCGCCTGCGCGCGCAGAACGTCGACCGCCTTCTCCATGCGCGCGCGCAACTTGGGGCGATCGCCCTTGAGTCCACCCGCGGCGGCACCGGCTTCCTTGGCGTCCTTGGGACGCACGTTCGCGCCGTAAACATCCGCGACCAGCACGACATAGTCGCGGCCCGCGACCTTCTTCGCCTTCTCAACGGCTGACGCGTTGACGCCCATCCAGTTCGGAACCATCACCAGCCCGGGGCGGTTCTTCGGGCCGGCGTCGTCGTAGACGAGCACGCCCTGGAATTTATCGCCGTCGAGGGTCCAGTCGACGTTGCGTGTACGCATTGCGGCATGCGACTGCGCGGCGGCGAGCAGGAGCACTACGGTCGTGGCGATACGGAATCGGCGAACGATCATCGTGGGAACCTCCGGGCTGGGGATGCCGGAGGGTAGCGCGCCGCGGGGTCCGGGCGCGTCGAGGCTCAGGCGATGCCGAGCCCCGGGATCGCGCTGATGCTCTCGGGGTCGAAACCTGCGCGACGCGCGAAATCGCGGCCGCGGTCCACGTAGTCGCGCCAGACGCCGAAGCTCGGCGCGCCCGGCGACAGCAGGATGACCGGCGCGGCCGAACCGGCCAGTGCGTCGCGTGCCTGCGCCATTGCATCCGCCAGATCCTCGGCGGCGCGCAGGTCGAAGCCGGACTCCTTCGCGATCGGCGCGAGCAGCGCGTGGATGCGCGGGCCGTTCGCGCCGAGCGTGATGATCACCTTCGGCGCGCGCGCGCGCATGGCCGTCGCGAAGTCCGACCAGTCGAGTCCACGATCGTGCCCGCCCACGAGTACCGCGACCTCGCGATCGGCGAAACACTCGAGTGCCGCCAGTGTCGCGTGAGGCGTGGTGCTGATCGAGTCGTTGACGTAGGTGACGCCGCCACGTTCGCCAAGCGTCTGCAGGCGATTCGGCAATGGGCGGAAGTCGAACGCGGCCTTGGCCAGCGAATGCGCGTCGACGCCGAGTGCGTCGATCGCCGTCAGCACCGCGGCGAGGTTGCCGCGATTGTGTCGACCCGGCAGCGGCAGACCGCGCGTATCCATTACTGCATCGTCGCCGCGATACAGCATGTCCTCGCGCAGGTGCCAGCCGCGCGCGTCGCCGAACCAGCGGACGTCGATGTCGCCCGGCAGCTGAAGTTTCGAAAGAATCGGATCGGTCGCGTTGAGCACGGCGATGCGTGGGCGCGCGTCCATCACCAGTCGCAGTTTGTCGGCGACGTAGCGCTCGTGCGAGCCGTGCCAGTCCAGGTGCTCGGGGAACAGGTTGAGCACGAGCGCGACATCGGGGCGCGCGCCGCTGACAGCGACGTCACCGGTCTGATAGCTCGACAGCTCGATCGCCCAATACTCCGGCGCCGGCTGCGGATCGAGCACCTCGAGCAATGGCAGGCCGATGTTGCCCGCGAGCGCTGTGCGATGTCCGGCCCTACGCAGCAGGTGCGCGAGCAGCGACGTCGTCGTGCTCTTGCCCTTGGTGCCGGTCACGCAGACGGTATTCGCGACGATGCCGTCGTCGGCCGCGTGTTCGCCGAACCACAACGAGGTGCCACCGATCAGCAGCGCGCCGGCGTCGCGCGCAACCGTCGCCGCATCGCCGTACGGGCTGATGCCGGGTGATTTGACGATGACGTCGAATGCCGCGAGCGACGCGCCGTCAACGTTCGTCGACACCGCGAGATGCGCGTCGCTGAGCGAAGCTGCGTCGACCGCCTCCTCCTCCGAACAGAACAGCGTCAGCGGCAGCGATGGCAGGCGCGAGCGGATCGCGCGGTACGCCGCGCGGCCCTCGCGGCCCCAGCCCCACAGCGCGACGCGCCGGCCGTCAAGCTGCGAAATGCGCACGCAGGCGGGCCCATAGCGCGTCGGGAATACCGTGCTCGTCGTCGATCGTCAGCAACGATTCGACCGCGGGCACGTCGCCAAGCTGCGGCAGGATCTCGCGTGCGAAACGCTCGACGATCGCGTCTTCGCGCCATTCCGGACGCTGCGCGAGCGCGGCCATCGCGGCGCGCGATTCCTGCCCTTCGCCGACGCATTCGAATGGCTTGTGATCGCGATATTCGAGCAGCGCGTCGAAGCCACCCGTCTGTGACGGTTCGTCGAGCAGGTTGCGGCCGAAGATGCCAACCAATCGCGGCTTGCTCATGAACGGCGCGAGGGCGAGGAATACGAAATGGCACTTCGGACAGATGCCGCACCAGCGCTGCGCCGGGCGCTCGCCGAGGATGTGGAAGTTGCGGTTGCAGCTGGAGAAATGCTGGTCGTAGCGATCACTTTTCGCGAACTGTCGTGCCACGGCGAGTTCGCTCAGCGGACGCAGCAGCGAGTAGTAGCGGAGATCGGCCGCGACATGCGCGCGCAGGTGCGCGGCGAAGTCGCGTTCGAACTGCCAGCCCTTGGACCACTGGTGGTTGACCTCGCCGGTGCCCTCGATCATCGAGCCGTAGCTTGCCGAGCGCTCGTTCGAGAACACGACCTGGTCGACGCCGAGCACGAGGGCGGCCAGCGCCAGGATGGCCGAGTTCACCGCCGTCACCGGAATGTGGCCATTCCATGCGCCGTTGCGGTTGTACTCGAACAGTTGCGGCGCGAGCTGACGACCGATGTTGAGCGTCGGCAGGCCGGTGCGTTCGGCACACGCGGCGATGAGCTGCGAGCCGCCGATCCACGTCACTGTCTGATCGATGCCCGCGATGCGCAGTGCCTCGATGCTGACCAGCGAATCCTTGCCGCCACCGATCGCGGTGAGCGCGTGTTCGCGCAGGCCGACCGCAGGTGCGCTGGTCGACGTCGCCGCATTCGCCGGGAACCGGATCGTGCCGCGCAGATGCAAGCCGTTGCGATACGCGAACTCGCCGAGGCCGTTCTCGTACACCTCGGTCAGTAGCGACGCGGTGGCGGCATCGATGTCATAGCCATCGATGCGGATCGTCTTCGGCACCGCCGCCTTGTAGTAGCTGACGCCAGCGATCAGGTGCAGCAGTCGCACCGCGCGCTGCACCGCTTCGGCGCGCGCGTCGTCGAACGCGAACGGCGCGCCCGGAATGGTGACGGTTTCGACCAGCTCCGGGCCGTCGTCGAAGGCATAGACGAGCCGGGCCACGCCCGTCGCCGCGTCGAAGTCGCAGCGGACGAAGCGGAACGCCTGGATCGCGTCGCGCGAGAAGCGCCAATCAGTCATCGAGAATGTCCTCGGCCGGCAGCGGCCGCAGGTTGTAGGTGTTCGCCATCGCCATGCCGTAGGCGCCGGCGTCGGCAATGAGGACGACGTCCCCCTCGCCCGTCGCGGACGGCAGGCGACGGCCGCGACCGAGCACGTCGCCGCTCTCGCAGATCGGGCCGACGACGTCGAAGGTGTCGAGTGACGCATCGTCGATGCGGGTGAGGTTGTGGATGCCGTGGTAGGCGTCGTACATCGCCGGGCGGGCGAGTGCGTTCATGCCGGCGTCCAACCCAACGCGCCGGATGCCGTCCTTCTCGATCACCTGCGTGACGTGCAGCAGCAACGCGCCCGCTTCGGCGACGAGGAAGCGACCCGGCTCGATCGCGAGGCGACAACGCGGATACGCCGTCTTGATGGCGCGCACGCCTTCGCGCCACGCATCGAGATCGAATGGTCGCGCATCCGGCGTGTACGGCACCGGGAAACCGCCACCGATGTCGATCGTGTCGATCGCATCGCTGGAATCGGCGAGCGCCGCGAGCGTGCCGTAGACCTCGCGCCAGTGCGCCGGATCGTCGATACCACTGCCGAGATGCGCGTGCAGCCCGGTGATGCGCAGGCCCAGCTTGCGCGCCCCGCTCATGAACGCATCGAAGCGCGCGATCGGCAGGCCGAACTTCGCTTCCGCGCCGCCGGTACGCACCTTTTCGTGGTGGCCGTCGCCATGGCCGAGGTCGAGTCGTAGCCACGCATTGCGGCCGCGCACGACGTCCGGCCAGCGCTGCAGCAGCTCGATGCTGTCCAAGGTGACATTGATGCCGGCGGCGAACGCGGCCTCGTACTCGCGGCGCGGCGCAAAGCTCGGCGTGAACAGGATGCGCGACGGGTCGATCGGCGGCAGCGTCGAACGCACGTGCTCGACCTCCGCGATCGACACACATTCGAAGCCGAACCCCACTGCTTCGAGAGCGCGCAGGATCTGAGGATGCGCGTTCGCCTTGAGCGCGTAGAAACCGCAGTCGACCGGACCACCGTGGAGCAGTGAGCGGGCGCGCTCGCGGACGGTCGGCAGGTGGTAGACGTAGCGCGGCGTGCCGGCCTCGGCACGCGCGAGCAATGCGTCGCGTCCCGAAACCCACCACGGCGTCGCGCGTTGCGGGCGGCCGTGCACGACGTCGCGCCATGCCGGACCGAACACGCTTTCGTCGAGCACCGGCATCGCGCCGCCGCGCACGAGTTCGGCGTGCAGCGTCGGCAGCAGGCCTTCGGCGTCGGCCTCGTCGACGACGAACGTCAGGTTGAGATCATTCGACGACTGCGAAATGAGATGAACGCGCTCGCGACCGAACGTCGCCCACACGTCCGACAGCTTGTGCAGCAGCGAGCGCATGCCGCGGCCCACCAGCGTGATCGCCGCGCACGGGGCGATCACCTTGACGCGACACACCTCGGCGAGGTCTTCGCTCAGCGCGCTCAGGACATTCGTGGTGACAAGGTTCTCGCTCGGATCCAGCGACACCGTGACGTTCGTTTCCGACGAGCCGATCAGGTCGATCGACAGGCCGTGCTTCTTGAAGCGCTCGAACACGTCGGCGAGGAAGCCGACCTGCTGCCACATGCCCACCGACTCCATCGACACCAGCACGATGCCATTGCGCCGGCTGATCGCCTTGACGCCCGGTACCGTCGCTGCCGTCGCATCGATGCGCGTGCCGGGAAGATCGGTGCGCTCGGTGTCGAGGATCGCCATCGGCACGTTGGCGTCGCGGCAGGGCCCGATCGAGCGGGGGTGCAGCACTTTGGCGCCGGTCGTCGCGATTTCCTGCGCTTCGGCGTAGTCCAAACGCGCAAGCAGGCGCGCATCCGGTACTTCGCGCGGATTCGCGCTGAACATGCCGGGGACGTCGGTCCAGATTTCCACGCGCGCCGCGCCGAGCAGTGCACCGAAGTACGCGGCCGATGTATCCGAACCACCGCGCCCGAGGATCGCGGTGCCGCCGTCCCCGTGACGCGCGATGAAACCCTGCGTCAACACGACGGTATTCGGCTGCGCGGTGAACCGCGCAGCGAAATCGGCGTCGGTGCCGTGATGGCAGTTCACCGACAACCGCCCGGCCCAGTCGCTCTGGTTCGGCAGCGCGACGGCATTGAGCCACTGGCGCGCATCACACCAGCCGATGTCGAGGCCCTGCGACTTCAGGTAGGCGACGCCGAGCGTCGACGACAGCAGTTCGCCCTGCCCGAGCACGTCCGCCTGCCAGTCGAGGCTGCGGGCCGTCGCGCGCGGGTCGGTCGCGAGTGCCTGCAAGGCGGCGAGTCGTTCGCCCAGCACCGCATCCGCGTCGAGACCCAGCTCCGCGGAGAACTCGCGATGACGCGCGACCAGCGCCGCGATCTTCGCGTTCGTCGCTTCACCCGCGCCCGTGTTCGCGATCGCCTGCAACTCGTTGGTCACGCCCGATAGCGCGGATACCACGACGAGCACGCGCACGTTCTCGTCGTGCGCCCGTTTGGCTGCGAGTCGCCCGATGGTGTCCCAACGGGTCCGGCGCGACACTGAAGTGCCACCGAACTTGAGTACGACCCAGCGCGTCGAAGCGGTCACGAGGTTTCCTGGAGGAGCCATGCGGCGACGAGCCGCGGGGCGGGGATGGGAGCACGCCACGCCGTCCTGGGCGAATGACGCATGCTCATGAGAGCGCGCGATTTTATTCGATGACGGGCCGCGCGCGTCCGGCCACAATGCAGGCCCTTTCCACGCACGTCACGCTTTCCATGACGCAGCGCCGCTTCCTCCAGCTCGACGTCTTCGCCGATCGCCCCGGCGCCGGCAACCCGCTCGCCGTCGTGATCGACGCCGATGGCCTCGACACCGCGACGATGCAGGCGTTCGCGAACTGGACCAACCTGTCCGAAACGATCTTCCTGCTCCCGCCCGGCCCCGGCGCCGACTACCGCGTGCGCATCTTCACCCCGCGGCAGGAGCTGCCGTTCGCCGGGCACCCGAGCGTGGGCGCGGCGTGGGCGGCGATCGACAGCGGGCTGGTCGACGCGGGGGCAGCGTCACTCATGCAGGACTGCGCAGCCGGCCATTTGCCGGTCCAGGCGGCGCCCGATCGCACGATCCGCGTGCGTGCGCCGAAGGCGCGACGCGCGGCGCCACCGACCGACTGGGAAGCGCGCCTCGCCGCTGCCCTCGATGGCGTCGAGCGCGGCCCGCTTCCGGCAGCGCTGTGGGACAACGGCCCGCGGTGGTGGCTGGTCGAGCTGGCTGACGAGGCTGCAGTGCGCGCCCTCGTCCCCGACCTTGCCGCGATCACCGCGCTCACCGCGGATGCTGCGGTCGGCCTCGCCGTGTTCGCGAACGCCGACGCGGGCCACGACTACGACGTCGTCGTCCGCGCGTTCTGCCCGGCCGACGGCATTCCGGAGGACCCCGTCACCGGCAGCGCGAACGCGGCGATCGGTGCGGCGCTGTTCGAGGCCGGTCGCGTCGCGC
The DNA here is from genome assembly GCF_045866565.1 of Lysobacter claricitrinus. Lineage (NCBI taxonomy): Bacteria > Pseudomonadati > Pseudomonadota > Gammaproteobacteria > Lysobacterales > Lysobacteraceae > Lysobacter > Lysobacter claricitrinus. Next base: position 1,285,897 of record NZ_BAAFZV010000002.1, read on the forward strand.
CCGGTAGCCACTACGTCGCCAGCCAGGGCCGCGAAGTCGGCCGCGACGGCCGCGTCGACGTGCAGGTCGACGCCGATGGCGAGGTGTGGATCGGCGGACGCGTGCAGGCCGTGGTGCGCGGTACCGTCACGTGGTGAACGCTATTCCGGACGCCATGAAAAAACGCTACGTGCAGCTCGACGTGTTCGCCGATCGCCCCGGCGCGGGCAATCCGCTCGCCGTGATTCCCGACGCGGACGGGCTGGACGACGCCACGATGCAGGCGATAGCGCGCTGGACGCGCCTGCCGGAAACGACGTTCGTGTTCCCGCCGACGTCGCCCGATGCGAGCTATCGCATCCGCATCTTCAGCCCGCGTCGCGAAGTGCCGTTCGCGGGGCATCCCAGCGTGGGCACCGCGAGCGTCGTTCTCGATTCGGGCATGGCGACGCCGCGCGACGGCGTGCTGGTGCAGGAAGGCATCGCCGGCTTGCTGCCCTTGCGTGTCGAGGGCGACGGCGCATCGCGCACGATCGCGGTGCGCACGCCGCGCGCGCGCCTGGTCGAACAGGTCGAGGCGAACGATGCGCGCATCGCGCGTGCCATCGCCGGCATGCGCCTCGGCGCGTTGCCCCCGGCGCTGATGGACGGCGGGCGTCGCTGGTGGCTGGTCGAACTCGAAAACGAGGCGGCGCTGCGCAGGGTCGAACCTGCGTGGGGCGCGATCTCGCAACTCGCGACGCGCACCGAAAGTATGGGTGTCTGCGCTTTCGCACGCGCCGACGCAGCCGCCGACTACGACCTCGTGGTGCGCGCATTCGTCGGCGCAACCGCGCAGTTCGAGGACGCCGCGTCCGGCGCCGCCAATGCCACCCTCGCGGCCTGGCTGGCGCAGAACGATCGCCTGCCCGGCCGCGGCGGGCGCTACGTCGTCAGCCAGGGCCGCGAGGTCGGTTTCGATGCGCGCCTGCAACTGCACGTCGACGACGCGGGCGATGTCTGGTCGGGCGGCCACGTGCGCACGGTGGTCACTGGCACCATCGACTGGTAGCGGTTGCCGCAGGTCGCCATTAACCAGGGCCGGCCGACCCATGCATGCGGCGGCGCACTCGGCGACGACATGCGCGCGAACCCTGTAGCCGTCAATTGACTCTCCCCGCCCCGACGCGCATCCGCGCGTTTTCAGTCGTCCGCGAGTTTGTCGGCGTGCCGATGCATGAGCTTCCACTCGCCGTGCTCGCGACGAAAGATCTCGGTAACGCGCAGATTCATGACGGTGCCCGGCGGCTGGCCGCGGACGTTGACCACCGATCGCTGGATTCCGATCCAGTACGCGAAGTCGCCAGTCGCGCCCTTGTGCATGATTTCGAAGTCGTTCTTTCCGCCCGGGCGGAAGTGCGCGGCGCCGTGCGCGTTCGCGGCATCGACCTGCGCCGCGCCCTGCACGCAGTCGCCTTTGGGCCCGAAGATCGTCGCTGGATCCGCGGCCACCGAAATCCCTTGCAGAGGTGCGGCATCGCCATCGACGAATGCGTCGGACGCCGCCTTCCGGCGCGTCATGAACGCCGCGAAATCGTCCGGATCTGACATGTCGTTCTCCCTGATGTCGGCCGCCCGGTTTGCCCTCATTGCACCTCGAGCGAGATGGGCACCGCCGCGAGGACCTTCGAGATCGGGCAGTTCGCCTTGGCATCCTCGGCGTAACGCCGGAAGTCGTCGGGTGACAGGCCCGGCGCCTCGCCGCGCACCGTCAGCTTCACGCCGGTGATGTGCGGCCCGCCGTCCATCGACAGCTCGACGTCCGAGCGCGAGTCGATGAAGGTCGGCGGATGGCCGACTTCGGTGAGCTTGGCCGACAGCGCCATCGCGAAGCAGCCCGCGTGCGCGGCGGCGATCAGTTCTTCCGGGTTCGCGCCCTTCTCGTCGCCGAAGCGCGTGTTGAAGCCGTAGCGCGTGTCCTGGAAGACGCCGCTCTGCGGCGTATTGAGCCGGCCGATGCCGGACTTGAGGTCGCCTTCCCAGCGCGCGGTGGCATGGCGGGTGATGGCCATCGGCAGATCTCCTGAAACGGGAACCGGCACGTTACGGCCCGCGCGCTAAGCCGTCGTGAGCGGCCGTGGCGGAAGCTGTTGCAGCGCAACGCGACGCCCAACAACGGTCGCGCTATCGTGACCCAGCCCCGCCATGACGGCCCGCCCAGCTTCGCTGCGGCGTGCTGCGCGGACAGCCATGACGGCGCATCGCCGGACCGCCACGCGGCCCGCGTTGCGGCCGGACATGACGCCGACATCGACGCCCTCGCCCGGACGGCCGCTCCCCTACCCCCACAGGAGCTTCCGGTCATGGCTTACAGCGCAGAACAGATCCGCAACGTGGCCCTCGCAGGCCACCCAGGCGCCGGCAAGACCACGCTTTTCGAAGCCCTGCTGCATGCCGGCGGCGCGATCCAGGCGGCAGGCAGCATCGAGCGCGGCAGCACGGTGTCGGACTTCGACCCGGTCGAGAAGCAGCGAGGCCATTCGCTCGATGTCGGCATCGCCAGCACCGACCACGCCGGCATCCACATCAACCTGATCGACACGCCGGGGTACCCCGACTTCCGCGGACCCGCCCTTTCGGCGCTCGCGGCGGTGGAAACCGTCGCGATCGTGGTGGCATGTGATGCGGGCGTCGAATACGGCGCCCGTCGCATGATGGAGTACGCAAAAGCACGCGGCCTGTGCCGCGCGATCATCGTCAACAAGATCGACCACGGCGGCGATTGCAGTGCGTTGCTCGAGGCACTGCGCGAAACGTTCGGCAACGAATGCCTGCCGCTGAACCTGCCTGCGAACGGCGGCGCGTCGGTGATCGACTGTTTCGGTGCGTCGACCGGCGACAGCGACCTCGGCCCCGTCGCTGACTGGCACCAGAAGATCATCGACCAGGTGGTCGAGATCAACGAGACGGTGATGGAGCACTACCTCGATCTCGGCGAGGACGGGCTGTCCGGTCAGGAACTGCACGACGCCTTCGAGCAGTGCCTGCGCGACGGCCACCTGGTGCCCGTGCTGTTCTGCTCGGCGCGCAGCGGCGCCGGCGTGCGTGAACTGCTCGACGTCGCCGAACGCCTGTTCCCGCATCCGGGCGAGGCCAATCCGCCCGCGTTCGTGAAAGGCAGCGGCGCGGATGCGCAACCGATCGAGGCGAAGCCGGACCCGAACGCGCACGTGATCGCCGACGTCTTCAAGATCATCAACGATCCCTTCGTCGGCAAGCTCGGCGTGTTCCGCGTGTACCAGGGCACGGTGAAGAAGGACACGCAGCTGCTGGTCGACGACGGCAAGAAGCCATTCCGCGTCGGCCACCTGTTCAAGCTGCGCGGCAAAGAGCATGTCGAAGTCGACCAGGCGATTCCGGGCGACATCGCGGCAGTAGCGAAAGTCGAGGAGCTTCATTTCGACGCCGTGCTGCACGACAGCCACGACGAGGACCAGATCCATCTCGCGCCGCTCGCATTTCCCAGGCCGATGTTCGGGCTAGCGGTTGATGCCGCGAGCAAGGGCCACGAACAGAAATTGGCGACCGCACTGCACAAGCTGTCGGAAGAGGACCCGTGCTTCCAGGTCGAACACACCGCCGAGACCAACGAAACGATCGTGCGCGGCCTGTCCGACCTGCACCTGCGCGTGAATCTCGACCGGTTGAAGGAGCGCTATGGCGTCGAGGTGACGTCGCGTCCGCCGCGGATCGCGTATCGGGAAACGGTGTCGACGAAAGCCGAAGGCCATCACCGCCACAAGAAACAGACCGGTGGCGCGGGCCAGTTCGGCGAAGTGTTCCTGCGCATCGAGCCGCTCGATCGTGGCCGCGGTTTTGAATTCGCCGACGAGGTGAAGGGCGGAACCATCCCCGGGCAATTCATTCCGGCGGTCGAGAAAGGCGTGCGCCAGGCGCTGGCGGCGGGTGCGCTCGCCGGCTATCCATTGCAGGACGTGCGCGTGGTCGTCTACGACGGCAAGCACCACGCGGTCGACAGCAAGGAAGTCGCGTTCGTCACCGCCGGCAAGCGCGCGTTCGTCGACGCCGTGCTGAAAGCCAAGCCGCAGGTACTGGAACCGATCGTCGACCTAGAAGTGGTCGCCCCCGAAGCCAACATGGGCGACGTCAGCGGCAACCTGGCCGGCAAGCGCGCGCGCATCCTCGGCACCGACAGCACGCGTGGCGAGGTGATCGTCAAGGCACAGGTGCCGTTGTCGGAACTGGAGGGGTTCGCGGCGGAACTGAAATCGATCACCGCCGGCCGCGGACGCTATTCGATGGACTTCAGCCACTACGAGCCGGTGCCGTCGAACGTGCAGCAGAAGCTGGCGGAGAGCTACCGGCCGAAGGTCGAGGAAGACTGAGCGACGCATCCGTCGCGGCAACGAAAAGGGCCGGCATTTCGCCGGCCCTTCGCTATGTCGAACTTGCCCGATGTCGCGCTTACTCGGGATGCACGTCCACGCGGACGCGGATGCGGCTGCCCGGGTCGTAGCTGGTGCGCGTCGTGTACTGGCGGCCGCCGTATTCGTACGTGACGTCGTAGCCCTGCACGTTGCGACCGCTTTCGTACGCACCGACCGGCATCGGGTCGCAGGTCGTCACGTGACCGACGGTCGGATACGTCTGCGGACGATGCGCGTTGTCGTAGATCTGCTTGCCGACTTGGCTGCCGACCATCGTGCCGATGGCGGACGTCGCGTAGCGCGCGCTGCCGCCGCCGATCTGGCTGCCGACCACCGCACCCACGATGCCGCCGATCACAGTTGCCGCCGTGCTGCCGCCCTGCGTGGGCTGGCGGACCGGTCGACCGTAGCGGTCGGTGTACTGGCCGTTGTACGGATCGTTGTAGCCGTCGTCCGGATAGCCGTCGCCGTTGCGGTCATAGCCGTTGTTGTACGGGTCGTTGCCGTAGCCGCCGGCATAGGTGCGGCTCTCCGTGCAGCGCGGCCCGCCGGTGGTGGCCGCATAGCTGCCGCGCGGGTCGTAGATCGGGTTGGTGCGGATGACCCGCGCATAGTCGTAGTACCCGCCCTGCGATGCATAGGCGCCGGACGAGGTCGGGTACGAGGAATACTGCTGCGCCGACGCCGCGCCCGCGGTGGCGGTCAGCGCGAGCGCGAGGACGGTGGCGGTGACGTGCTTCATCGAGGAGCTCCCACGCCGGGATGGCGCAGGCGCATCCTCGGGTCGGCGCTCTCAATGCATCCTGAACCCGGCGGACGCGGCGTTAACCGCTCAGCCCGCGTTTACACGGCGTCGACATCAGGGGCCGTTGGTGGTCGACCCCAGCGTGCGCGGCTGCACGGAAAGCTCGGCGCGCATCAGGCCGTCCGGGTGCTCGTTGGTCCGCAGCACGAGGTAGCCCTGGCCGTCGCGGATCTGCTGCGCGATCGCCGGTGTCACCGAGGCCGTGCCGCCGATGATGCGGGCGTCCTGGCCGTCGACCACGACGTCGAGGCGCGCGACCTGCCCCGTGCTTTCGCCCGACGTGCCGGTGTGCAACGTCACCGACGTCGCGCGTTCCGTCAGGCCCGACACCACCATGTCGACGCGCACGTTGTTGCTGTCGTCCAGCGTGACGCGCGCTTCGCCTGAAGGCGGATGCACATCGGCTTCCGGCGCACGCACCGGTGCGAAGCGCCCCTGCATGTGGACGACCTGCTGCACGGGTTGCACGGGCTGCGCGAACCCGACGGGCGCGGTCGAGAGCAGCGCGATGAGGACGAGGGCGGCGGTGGTCGGTCGCATGGCGGCGGTTCCGGAGCAGACGCTTCCGGATAGGGCGTCGGCCGCCATGGCGGCGTGAAAACCGAGTCGCACCAGCCCGGCGTCGGCGTGGCTCGGACGAATGGGCGAAGCGACCGCTGCGCACGCAACGACAGACAGTGACCCCGCGTTCACCACGCGCGGCAGAAGGTGCGGCGGTCAGACGTGGAGACCGCCATGCGCCGAGCTGTTCCCGCCCTCGTGTTTGCTGCCTCGGCAGCGTTGTTCCTGACGACGGCGTGCTCGACGGTCGGTGCGTTGCTGGGGTCGGACACGCTCACGTTCTCGCAGCAGCAGATCCAGCAGAAGCTGGTGAAGAAGTTCCCGCGCGACTACGACAAACTCGGCGGGCTGGTCACGATCACGCTGATGAATCCGCGCCTGTCGATTCCACCGGGCGATCGCCGCCTTCGGGTCGACTTCGACGTCGCCGCGGCCGCACTCGGCCATGCCAGCCGCACACCGGACGGCTCGTTCACGCTGACGAGTGCACTGCGCTACGATCCGGCGACGCGCGGCCTGCATCTGTTCGAGCCGCGCATCGAGAGTGTCGAGGTCGCCTCGCTCGGTGGTCGCATGGGCGACACGCTGCGCAGCGCGCTCAACGACTGGCTGTCGGACTGGGCGCAAAAGGAACCTGTCTACCAGTTCGACGATTCGCTGATCGGGCGCCTCGGCGCGCGTCGCGTCGAGGGGACGAAGATTCAGGATGGGCAGGTGGTCGTACAACTCGGCGAGTGATCGTCGATCGATGCGCGTCGCGTTGGCGACGCTTCTCTCCGTCGCGCTCGCCGCGTGCGGCCACGATGCGGCGTCGAACGCGGGCACCACCGTGCCGCCCGTCGCCGATGACGATGCACTCGCTGGCACGCTGCCGACACCGGCCGCGACGCCGGGCAGCGCGGTGACCGCCATGCCGACGCAACCGCCGCCCCCGGGTGCCGCGGTGGTTGCCGAAACTCCGGCCGCCGCGCTGCCCACCGACGCGACCGCGGCGACCCCGACCGACGTTGCGACCGATCCGAACGCGTTGCCCGCACCCGTCGACGCGGGGACGACCGACGCGGCGCCGGCGCCGAACGCGGCATCGGCCGCACCGACCGACACCACCGCGCCCGCCCCTGCACCACCACCTGTCAGCGCTGCCGACGCCAGCGCGGCGGCGTCGGTGGTCAACCAGTACATGGCGGCTCTCGGCGCGAATGCGCCCGCGCGCGCCCAGGGACTGTGGTCGACCACGCCGAACGACTCCGCGGTGCTGCAACTCGCGCGCGGCACGACGTTCAACGTGGGTGTAGGCGCGCCTTCGGCGGACGCCGGCGGACATGTGACCGTGCCGGTCGATGTGCGCGGCACGGCCGACGATGGCGGCGACCGCCACGTGCAGGTCACCTACACGCTGCAACGCACCCAAGCCGGCGCATGGCGGATCCTGTCCGCCAACGTGCGCGACGCCGCGCCCTGATCGACGCGATGCCCCGTGTCGCCACCTTCGTGCTCGACACGAACGCGTGGCTGGATCTTCTGGTGTTCGGCGATACCGCGTTATCGGGTTTCACCGATTCCGTCGTAGCCGGCGAAGTACGCGTCGTGATCGACGGGCGCGCATTCGCTGAACTCGAACGCGTCCTGCGCTACGACACCGTGCGCATCGACGAGGCCACCGCGGCATCGTGCGTGGCGACGGTGCGTGCACTTGCACAATCAATCCCGGTGCCGGCGATGGCGTTGCCGAAATGCCGCGACCCCGACGACCAGATGTTCCTCGAGATCGCCGTCTGTTCGAACGCCGACGCCCTGCTTACGCGTGACGCGGAACTGCTGCGCATGGCGCGGCGGATGGCGCGCGACCACGGCCTCGCGATCGTCGCGCCCGCTGCGTGGCGCGACGTCGTCGCTCAGATGTCGAAGCGGTAGGCCAGCTTCACCAGCAACTGCTCGCTGTCGCGCAGGTCGAACGCATCCTTGAGCCGCCCTGCTGCGTCGACGTCGCCCATCGTCGGTTCCTCGAACAGGCCACCGCCGCGGACGTAGGCGATGTAGAGGTTCGACAGCGGCGCCAGTTCGTAGCGATAGCGGACCTGAAACCCCAGGTTGCTCAGGCCGAACGGCTGGTGGCGCGTCGCCACCGGTAGCGGCGTTCCGTCGCCCCCGAGGTCGTATGTCTGCGGCGAACGCGCGTCCAGGCCGATCGCTTCGAGCCGTACGCGCAGCTCCTGCTTGTTGCTGATCAGCCAGGTGACGCCGGCCGCGAAGAAGATCTGGTCGACCTGGTAGGTCGCGAGCGATGGCGTTCCGCTCGCGTCGCCGCGCCACAGCAGCAGGCCCGGATCGTGCTTGAGCTCCATCGCGAGGCCAACGTTTGCGTTGTCGCTGATGTAGTACGTGGGCTCGACGTCGAGCGAGATCGAGCCGTGGTCCCAGCCGCCCAGGCTTTCCGCGGCGTAGCGCGAATTCCAGTAGAAGCCCCACGGCCCGCGACGCGGAATGCCGCGCTCGTAGAACAGGTAGAGCTTGGACGGCATGCGCACGTTGCCATGGCCGCGCGTCACCAGGTCGTCGTAGCCGGGCGTGAAGCTCGCGACTTCGAAGAACTCGTTGCCGCCGTCGCGCATCTCGCTGGTGCGGTTGACCGACCACGCGTCGGCGATCTTGACGCCGTGATCGTTCGCGCGATGCGACACCGCGCCACGCCATTGGTGGCTGGCATAGCTCGATTCCTTCGGCAGGTCGGTGAAACGACGCGAGATCTCGTAACGGCCGTAGTTGAAGTTGTTGCGCTCGAGGTAGCCGAAATCGTTGAGCTGCAGGTGATCGCCCAGGTGCAGCAGGTAGAGCTGCTGGCGCCAGCCTTCGCCGAGATCCTGGTCGAACTTCATCTGTGCGCCGGTATCACGGATCGACTGGCCCGCCTGGTCGACATCGGAGCCGACCACGGTCGTTCGCAGCGACATGCTGTCCGACGGCGTCCAGCGATGATCGACCTCGCCGACATTGGCCGTGCGATCGAGGAACGGTCGATCCACGCGCGTCACCATCGCGCCGAAGCCCTGCGTCTGCAGGTCCTTTGTAGCGCGCAGCGCATAGAAGTCGCGACCAACCTCGTCCGCCTCGGTAGCGGCGAACAGGCCATAGTTCACGCCCCCTGCGCTGCCGTTGACCTTGACGGCGGCGGTGACGTCGCCCGCACCCAGTCCGTCGTCGCGCGTGCCGCCGACGCGTCGCGTGTACAGCAGGCGGTTCGCGGTGTTGAGCGAGCCGAACGGCACGTCGAAGAAGCTCTGGTTCTCGGTGAAGAACGGGCGCTTGTCACTGAAGAACGTTTCGATCGCGGTGAAGTTCACGACCAGCTGGTCGCTTTCGACCTGGCCGAAGTCCGGGTTCAACGTCGCCGATAGCTGGAACTTGCCGCTGGGCTTCCAGAAGACGTCCGCGCCGGTGTCGAAATCCGCCTTGTGCGCGACGTTGTCGTACACGCCGACGACGTAAGGCGTAATCGCGAGCAGCGCCTCGCTGTACTTCGGCACGTCGACCTTCTCGAACACCGACAGGAAGCGCGGTTCGGTAAAGCTCACCGCCGGCCACGACGCGCGTTCGCCGGTCGATCCGATCACGCGGTCGAGCACGATGCCGATCCGGCGCGTATCGCCCTCCGCGTCGCGCATCGGCGCGGTGTACCAGGGAATCAGCATCTCGGCCGACCAGCCTTCGGCGTCCTCGCTGACCGCGTGTTTCCAGTTGCCATCCCAGTCCGTGCTGAACTGGTTTTCGCTGGTGATCACCGCGTCGATGATGCTGTCGGACAGCAACACCGTGAAGTTGTAGCCGGTGCGGCCGTCACCATCGAAATCGACGTAGAGGTTCACGCGATCGAATGGCCCGCCCTGGTCGCGCTGCGCGCGCTCGCGACGACGCGTCACGCTCGCCGGCTGCGTGTTGCGGAACGCGATCGCGAGGCCTTCCGGCGTCGCCTTGAACCAGGCCTCGGTGGGCTGCGAGGCCGGCTGGCGCGAGAGCGGCTGGGTCTGACGGAAATCGGTGACGTGGCGTGCGTCGGCCCATTCGGCAGGATCGACATGGCCATCGATCTTCACTTCGGTCGCGGCGAACGCGATCGATGGCAGCGATGCAAGGACGGCGAGCGCCAGCGCGGCGCGGGGCAAGGCGGACATTGAAGGAATCCGGTGCGGCGCGCGGACGGGCCTGGAGGTGCCCGCAGACTAGTCGGCCGCCCGGAGGCGGCCGACTGTCATAGGTCATGGCGTCGCGATGGCCTGAGCGGGCATCCGCACGCGTTACGCGCGCTTGCGGGCGCCCGTGCCGCGCCGGCTGCTGCCGGTGGAACCACGCGTGGCCTGCTTCGTCGCCGCCTTCGATCGGCCGCTCGAGGCGGGCTTGGCCTTGGACTTCGGCTTCGCTTCCGGCTTCGGCTTGCGCTTGGGCTGCAGCATCGTGCCGGTGCAGTTCTTCGCGCCGCACAGGCAGGCCCAGATTTTCTTCATGCGCGGCGTGTGCGCCTCGCCGAGGGTGATGCCGTAGTTGTACGTCAGCTCCTCGCCCGGCTTGATCGCCTTCTTCGCCTCGATGAACACGCGATCCTTGGTGCGGTCGTCGCCGTCGGCTTCCTCGATCACCGAGTCGCAGTTGGGCGAGCAGCTGTGGTTGATCCAGCGCGCGACGCTGCCACGGCGGGCGCCATCGATCACGTAGTCGTCGTTGAGCGTGAAGAGGAACGTGTGGCCGGAATCGGCGGAGCCGTCGTCGCTGTTATCGACGTCGTCGTGCGTGCGGCGCTCTCCGCGGTATTCGATGATGCGCTCGCCCTTGGCGATCGGCGCGATGGCGAACACGCCGGTGCCGTGGATGGCGGAGCGGCGGGCGACGACCTTGCTGGGCATGCGGTGGACCGGATGAAGGGGAGCCGCATTCTGCCGTGCCCGCAGGCTGCGGTCACCACATGCCGCGCGCCGCTGAACCGCCCAAGCGGCCGAATTGGCGCGGGCCGGCGCTAAATCGTACAATTCCGGTCCCGATTCGAAACCGCCTGGACGAGGCCCCGCGCATGCTCCGGGTCACCAAGCTCACCGACTACGCGACCGTCGTGCTCACGGTCCTCGCGGCCGCGCGCAGTGAAGTGCTGAGCGCGACCGAGATCGCCGAGCGCGCCGGCTTGGAATCGACCACGGTCAGCAAGGTGCTCAAGCCGCTTGCGCAGGCCGCTCTGGTCGAAGGCTTCCGCGGCGCGCACGGCGGCTATCGACTCGCCCGCCCGGCGCGCGACGTCTCGCTCATCGAAGTGATCGAGGCGATGGAAGGCCCGCTCGCCGTCACCGAATGCAGCGTGCATGACAGCCAGTGCGGCATCGAATCGTCCTGCGGGATACGCCGCAACTGGCGGCGCATCAACGACGTCATCGCGCAGTCGCTGCGCGGCGTCACGCTGCAGGACATGCTCGAGCCCGAAGCCGATGCGGGCGCCTCGCGCCGTCGCATCGACCTTCGCCTCGCGAACGCCTGAGAGACCCATGACCGACCAGATCGCCAACGCCGAGATCCACCAGCAGCTCGGTCGACGCTACGAAGCCGGCTTCGTCACCGACATCGAGTCGGACACGTTCCCGGCCGGCCTGAACGAGGACATCGTCCGCGCCATCTCGGCCAAGAAGGACGAGCCCGAGTGGATGACCGAGTGGCGCGTCGCTGCGTACCACCACTGGCTGACGATGACCGAGCCGCACTGGGCGAAGCTCGACATCGCGCCGATCGACTTCCAGGCGCTGAGCTACTACTCCGCGCCGAAGGGCCCGAAGTACAAGTCGCTTGATGAAGTGCCGAAGGAACTGCTCGATACCTACGACAAGCTCGGCGTGCCGCTGCACGAGCGCGCGAAACTCGCCGGCGTGGCCGTCGACGCGGTGTTCGACTCGGTGTCGGTCGGCACCACGTTCCGCAAGGAGCTGGCCGAGAAGGGCGTGATCTTCTGCTCGATGTCCGAAGCCGTCCGCGAGCATCCCAACCTCGTGCGTCAGTACCTCGGCAGCGTCGTTCCGACCGGCGACAACTACTTCGCCGCGCTCAACTCCGCCGTGTTCTCCGATGGCAGCTTCGTCTTCATCCCAAAGGGCGTGCGTTGCCCGATGGAGCTGTCGACCTACTTCCGCATCAACGCGAGCGAGACCGGCCAGTTCGAGCGCACGCTCATCGTCTGCGAGGACGGCGCGTACGTCAGCTACCTCGAAGGCTGCACCGCGCCGATGCGCGACGAAAACCAGCTGCATGCCGCCGTCGTCGAGCTCGTCGCGCTGGAAGGCGCGGAGATCAAGTACAGCACCGTGCAGAACTGGTACCCCGGCGACGAGAACGGCGTCGGCGGCATCTATAACTTCGTGACCAAGCGCGGCGAGTGCCGCGGCGCGAAGAGCAAGATCAGCTGGACGCAGGTCGAGACCGGTTCGGCGATCACCTGGAAGTATCCGAGCTGCGTGCTGCTGGGCGACGACTCGGTCGGCGAGTTCTATTCGGTCGCGCTGACGCATCACCGCCAGCAGGCCGACACCGGCACCAAGATGATCCACGTCGGCAAGCGCACCAAGAGCAAGATCATCAGCAAGGGCATCAGCGCGGGCCGCGGGCAGAACACGTATCGCGGGCTGGTGCGCGTCGAACGCACCGCCGACGACGCGCGCAACTACACGCAGTGCGACTCGCTGCTGATCGGCAAGAAGTGCGGCGCGCACACCTTCCCGTACATCGAAGTCCGGCATCCGGGCGCGAAGGTCGAGCACGAGGCGACGACGTCCAAGATCAGCGACGACCAGATGTTCTATTGCCGGTCGCGCGGCATTTCGGAAGAGGACGCGGTGTCGATGATCGTCGACGGCTTCTGCAAGTCGGTGTTCAAGGAGCTGCCGATGGAGTTCGCCGTCGAGGCGAAGAAGCTGCTCGAAGTAAGCCTTGAAGGAAGCGTTGGGTGAGTGGCCGCGCCTAGCTGATGCCACCGAGGCATCAGCTGCGGCCACGAACACCCCGCCGCAAGGCCGGGCCGGGCCGGACGGAACGCCAACTGCCAGGCGCCCACAGCCTGTCGAAACAAGCCGCAAGCGACGAACCCTCGCGCTACGGACTGCAACAGAATTCCTGGAAAACGAAACGATGCTGAAGATCGAAAACCTCCATGTCCGCGTCGCTGGCAAGGACATCCTGAAGGGCCTCACACTGGACGTCGCAGCCGGCCAGGTCCACGCGATCATGGGCCCCAACGGCGCGGGCAAGTCCACGCTCGGCAACGTGCTTGCGGGTCGCGAAGGCTATGAGGTCGTCGACGGCACCATCGAGTTCGACGGCCGGGACCTGCTCGCGCTCGAACCCGAGGAACGCGCCGCAGCCGGTGTGTTCCTCGCGTTCCAGTACCCGGTGGAAATCCCCGGTGTGAACAATACCTATTTCCTGCGCGCCGCACTCAACGCACAGCGCAAGGCGCGTGGCGAGGAAGAACTCGATTCGATGCAGTTTCTCAAGCGCGTGCGCGAGAAGCTCGCGGTTCTGCACCTGAAGGACGAGCTGCTGCATCGCGGCGTCAATGAAGGTTTTTCCGGCGGCGAGAAGAAGCGCAACGAGATCTTCCAGCTCGCGCTTCTCGAACCCAAGCTCGCGATCCTCGACGAAACAGACTCGGGCCTCGACATCGACGCACTCAAGGCGGTCGCCGACGGCGTCAACGCGCAGCGGTCGCCGGATCGCGCCTTCCTCGTGATCACCCACTACCAGCGCCTGCTCGACTACATCCGCCCCGACGTCGTGCACGTGCTGGCCGACGGCCGCATCGTCGAGACCGGCGGACCCGAGCTCGCGCTGGAACTCGAGCAGCACGGTTATTCGTGGGTGAAAGACCGCATCGCCCCGGGAGCCGCGGCCTGACATGAGCGCCCTGCTGGACTCCCTCACTGCCGCGTTCGACACGCTGCCGCTGCGCGACGCAGGCGGCCTTGAAGCCGCGCGTCGCGATGCGCTCGACGCGCTGCGTCGCGACGGCCTGCCGGGCCCGCGCGTGGAAGCCTGGAAGTACACCAGCCTGCGCCCGCTGGAGCGCCGCACGTTCGCCGCGGCAAACGAGGCACTCGCGTTCGATGGGGCATGGGTCGCGACGATCCCCTCGCCGCGCATCGCGTTCGTCAACGGCCGGTTCGCGTCGGAACTCAGTGATCTTTCATCGCTCGCCAGCGGTATCGCCGTCGAATCGCTGTCATCCGTGCTGGCACGCGGCGACGCGCGCGAATGCAACATCCTCGGTCGTCGCTTCGACCGCGCGGACGAACCCTTCGCCCGGCTCAACGCCGCGCTCGCAGTCGACGGCGCGATTGTTCGGGTCGACGCCGGCGTCCACGTGGCGCGACCGCTGCATGTCGTCTCGATCGGCGCCCCGGCCGCCACCGACGTCGCATCTCATGTGCGGCACCTGTTCGACCTGCACGAAGGCGCACGCCTCGAAATCGTCGAACACGCGATCGCCGCGGCGCCGCACGCCAACCTCGCGACGTCGGTGACGCATGCGCACCTGAAGCCGGGTGCGCATCTCCTGCACGCACGCCTGCAGGCGGAAAGCGACGCGGCGCATCTGTTCTCGCGCACCGATGCCGTGCTCGCACGCGACGCCGTCTATCGCCGCCTGGATCTCGAACTCGGCGCCGGCATGTCGCGGCACGAACTGAACATCGCACTGCACGGGGAACGCGCCCGCGCCGACGCCAACGGCGTGCTGCTCGGCAGCGGTCGCCGCCATCTCGATACGCGTCTCGGGCTCGACCATGTGGGCCGCGACAGTCAATGCGAGCTCACGTGGCGCGGCCTCGCCAGCGGTCGCTCCCGCGTGGCCTTCCATGGCGGGATCCTCATACGCGAAGGCGCCGACGGCACGCAGGCGTCGCTGTCGAACAAGAACCTGTTGCTGTCGGACGCCGCGGAAATCGATTCGCAGCCGGTGCTCGTCATCCATGCGGACGAGGTGCAGGCCGCGCACGGCGCGACGGTGGGCCAGCTCGATCCGACGTCCCTGTTCTATCTGCAATCGCGCGGAATTCCCGCGGCCGAAGCGCGCGCACTGCTCACCGCCGCGTTCTGCCGCGAGACGCTCGCCGTCCTCGACGATGGCGCTACGCGCGACCTGCTGGCCGCGCGTCTCGACGCCGCACTCGCCAGGGTCGAAACGCCATGAACGCGTCCGCCGCGCCGCTCGCTGTCGACTGGGCGCGTGTCCGCGCCGACTTCCCGCTGCTGCAGCGCGAAGTGCACGGCAAGCCGCTCGTCTATCTGGACTCCGCCAACACCTCGCAGAAGCCCGCGCAGGTGATCGACGCGGTCGACACGTTCTATCGCCTGCACAACGCGAATGTCAGTCGCGCCGTGCACGCGCTCGGCTCCGAGGCGACCGACGCCTACGAAGGCTCGCGCCGTCGCCTCGCCGGCTTCCTCAACGTGCGGCCCGACGATCTCGTGCTGTGCAGCGGCACGACGTTCGCGATCAATCTCGTCGCCTACAGCTGGGCACTTCCGCGCCTGAAGGCCGGCGACGCCATCGTGCTCACGCGCATGGAGCATCACGCCAACATCGTGCCGTGGCAGATCGTCGCGCAGCGCACGGGCGCGGTGATCAAGGTCGCGGAGATCGACGAGCGCGGCGAGCTCGACCTCGACGCGCTGTACGCGCTGCTGACTCCGGAAGTGAAACTGCTCGGACTGACGCACGTCTCGAACGTGCTCGGTACCGTGAACCCGGTGCGCGAGATCTGTCGCGAGGCGCACCGCCGCGGCATCGTCACGGTGGTCGACGGCTCGCAGGCCGCGCCGCATCGCTCGCTTGATATCGCGTCGATCGGCTGCGACTTCTACGCGATCACCGGCCACAAGATGGTGGGCCCGACCGGCACCGGCGCATTGTGGGCCAAGCGCGAGCACCTGCAGGCGATGCCGCCGTTCCTGGGCGGTGGCGAGATGATCCGCGAGGTGCGTTTCGAAGGCACGGTCTACAACGATCCGCCCCATCGTTTCGAGGCCGGCACACCGAATATCGCGGGTTTCGTCGGGCTCGGCGCGGCCGTCGACTACGTGTCGACCATCGGAATGACCGCGATCGAGGCGCGCGAGAAGGAATTGCTCGCGCACGCCACGGAAGCACTGTCGACGATCGACGGCCTGCGCATCTTCGGCCAGGCACGCGAGAAGGCGGCGGTGATCAGCTTCCTAGTCGAAGGCGCGCACGCGCATGATCTCGCCACGCTGCTCGACCTCGAAGGCGTCGCGGTGCGCTCCGGCCACCACTGCGCGCACCCGCTGATGCACCATTTCGGCGTCCCGGCGACATGTCGTGCGTCGCTCGCGTTCTACAACACGCACGACGAGATCGATGCCTTCGTCGCCGCCCTCCAGAAAGTCCGCCGCCTTCTTGCGTGATCCGATGACCGACCTCCGCTTTCGCAATGCCACGCCCCGCGACGTCGATGTGATCGTCGCGCTCGTCGAATCCGCCTATCGAGGCGACGCCAGCCGCGTGGGCTGGACGACCGAGGCGGACCTTCTCGATGGCCAGCGAACCGACGCCGACGACGTACGCGCAAGCATCGCGCGGCCCGGCAGCGTGATCCTGCTGGCGATCGACGCAGCCACCGGCGAACCGGTCGCCTGTGCGCACGTCGCGCAGGAGGACGGCAACGGTTACTTCGGCATGTTTTCCGTGCGGCCCACGCTGCAGGGCGGTGGCGTTGGCAAGCAGCTGCTTGCGCGTGCCGAACGGCTGGTCTTCAACCATTGGCGCCTACCGGCGATGTGCATGACCGTGATCGACGTGCGCGCCGAGCTCATCGCGTTCTACGAGCGCCGCGGCTACGTGCGCACCGGCGTCAAGAAGCCCTTCCCTTACGGCGACGAGCGCTTCGGCCAACCGCGACGTGACGACCTGCGTTTCGAGGTTCTCGAAAAGCGGGCGCCCACTCGCGCAGTCTCTCGCGCCTGAGCATGGACGGCTGGGCACGCGTCGGCACCACCGCCGAGATCCTGCCGGGCGAGCACCGAGTGGTCTGGGATGGCGACACGCCGATCCTGGTGGTGAACCTCGAGGGCGACTTCTACGCCCTGCTCGACCAGTGCACGCACGAGGACTTCGAACTCTCGGCCGGCCCGATCGAGGCCGACGAAGGCGTCGTCGAATGCACCCTGCACGGCGCGCGCTTCGACCTGCGTAGCGGCCGCGCCCTCTGCGGACCGGCGTACCTGCCGGTCGCGAAGTTCCCTGTCGAGGTCGTCGACGGCGTGGTCTGGACCCGCGACGACCGCTGAAGCCGCGGCGTCGCCGAGCGACTGGACGAACGCGTCACCCAACGACGCTTAATTTGTAATTGCGAATCATTCTTAATTGCGTTTCAATAGCGCCACGGCCGGTCGCCCCGCGGCGCCACGGCTGCCCCTTCCTATTCAGCCGGATCCCATGAGCCCCATCAGGAGTCGCAAGCACGCCACGCGCCCGGAAGCGCACCTCGCTCGCTCTATCGGCGCATCGCTGGTCGCAGGTCTCGCCCTCGGCGCGTCGTTCAGCGCGATCGCCGCCGACGCTTCCGCGGACGACAAGGAGACGCTCGATCGAGTGAAGGTCTACGGCGCGCGCACCAAGCGCTATGCCGGCGAGTCGAGCTCGGCGAAATTCACGCAGACGCTGGTCGACACGACGCAGACGGTCAACGTGATCGGCAACGACCTGTTCAACGAGCAGGGCGCGACGTCGCTGACCGACGCGCTGCGCAACAGCCCGGGCGTTGGCACCTTCTACGCCGGCGAGAACGGCAACACGAGCACGGGCGACGCGATCTATCTGCGCGGGTTCGACACGTCCGGAAACATTTTCGTCGATGGCGTGCGCGATCTTGGCGCGGTCAGCCGCGATGTCTTCAACATCGACCAGATCGAAGTGACGAAGGGCCCGGCTGGCACGGATACGGGCCGCAGCTCGCCCACCGGGTCGATCAACCTCGTGACCAAGCGCGCCAATCTGCGCGATGCCAAGAGCGCGTCGCTGTCGATCGGCAGCGACAGCCAGCTGCGCGGCGTCGCCGACATCAACCATCGCCTGGGCGAAGGCACCGCGCTGCGCGTGAACCTGATGGCGCAGGACAGCGACGTCCCGGGACGCGACCGCGTCAACAACAGTCGCTGGGGCGTCGGGGCGTCGCTCGGCTTCGGGCTCGACGGCCCGACGCGCACGCATCTCGACGTGTTGCACGTAAAGCAGGACAACATTCCCGATGGCTGGGTGCCGACCATCGGCCTGCCCGGCTATTCGTCGCCGGATCCGACGCGCCCGTTCCTTTCGAGCGCTGCGCCCGTCGATTCGACGAACTTCTACGGCACTGCGTCGGACTTCGACCACGTCACAGCCGACATGGCGACGCTGCGGGTCGAGCACATGACCGACGGCGGCGCGCAGCTGCGCAACATCACGCGCTGGGGCCGCACGTCGCAGGAGTACATGCTGACGTCGTTCACCGCCACGGCGGCGAACCTCAAGACGCCAAACCCGGCCGATCCGTCGACGTGGACGCTGGCGCGCAGCAATCCGACGTTCAAGGACCAGGCCAATTCCATCGTCACCAACCAGACCAGCCTGGTGATGCATTTCGGCGACGGCTTCCTGCGGCAGGACCTGAGCACGGGCTTGGAGTTTGTCCACGAGACGCTCAACCAACGCGGCGTTGCACCGCGGGCCGGCACGGCGTGGCCTGCCGCGAATCTGTACAACCCCGATCCGAACGTCACCGGCCTGATCGCGGACCGCAACGGTGCGGACAGCCACGGCCGCGTGAACACGGTGGCGGCGTACGCGTTCGACACGATCAGCTTCGGCACGCAGTGGCAGATCAACGGCGGCTTGCGCGTCGATCGCTACGAAAGCAAGTATCGTAATGCGCGGGCGTGCATCGCGGTCACGACACCCACGTCGAGCGCACCGCAGTGCAACGGCGCGGCACTCGGCACGGTGCTTCCTTACCTCGACACGACCGATTCGGACACGCTGCTCAACTGGAAGATCGGCGCGCTCTACAAGCCGACCGCGGGTTCCAGCGTGTACGCGAACTACGCGTTGTCGTACCAGCCGCCGGGCGGCTCCACGCTCGAGCTCAGCGGCGCGAGCAACAGCGCGAACAATCCGGGTTACGAGCCACAGAAGGCGACGACCGCGGAAGTCGGCGCGAAGTGGAACCTGTCCGACGACGCGCTGCTGTTGACCGCCGCGCTGTACGACACGCGCATCGAGAACGAGGTGGTGCTGGATCCCTCCGTCAACGCCTACTACCAGAATGGCGAGAAGCGCGTCCGCGGCATCGAGTTGAGCGCGGTCGGCCAGATCACCAGCAAGTGGTGGGTATCGACCGGCTTCACGACCATGGACAGCAAAGTCACCGCGGGTCCGCACGTCACCGCCGACGGCTCGCAGCAACTGGCGTACACCCCCAAGCACGCCTTCACCGCATGGACGACCTATCGCTTCGACAACGGCCTGACGCTCGGCGGCGGCGCGCGTTATACGGGTGAGATGAAGCGCGGCACCGATGCCGCGATCGGCACGCCGGCGTTCACCGAGGCCTACTGGGTGTTCGATGCGGTAGCCACCTATGCGTTCAACGATGCGGTCGACGTTCGCTTGAACCTCTACAACCTTGCCGACAGCGACTACGTTGCCGCGATCAACAAGAGCGGTTATCGCTATACCCCCGGCCAGCCGCGTTCCGCGCTGCTGACCTTCAACGTGAGGTTCTGACGATGCTGCTGCACGTCCCTGGCGTTCTCGACGGCGCGACGCTCGCGGAAATCCGCCGCGTACTCGGCGATGCCGACTGGTCCGATGGTCGCACGACCGTCGGACCGCAGGGCGCGCAGGTCAAGCGCAATGAACAGCTGCCGGACACATCACCGCTGCGAGAACGGCTTTCGGCAGTCGTAGTCGATGCGGTGTCGCGCAGCCCGCTGTTCCACGCGGCAACGCTCCCCGCGCGCGTGTTTCCGCCGCGTTTCAACCGCTATCGCGGCGGCGGCGAATACGGCTTCCACGTCGACGGTTCGGTGATGGCGGTCGACGCGACGGCGAACACGCCGGCGCAGCAGATCCGTAGTGACGTCTCGTGCACCCTGTTCCTCAACGAGCCTGATGACTACGACGGCGGCGAGCTGATCATCAGCGACACCTACGGCGAGCACGAGGTGAAGCTGCCGGCGGGCGATCTCATCGTCTATCCGTCGAGCAGCCTGCACCGGGTCGCGCCGGTCACGCGCGGCGAGCGGTTGGCGTCGTTCTTCTGGGTGCAGAGCCTGGTGCGCGACGACGGACAACGCCGAACGCTGTTCGAGCTCGATGCGTCGATCCAGGCACTGACGGAAACCGGCGCCGACCGCGAACCGCTGGTACGTCTCACCGGCGTCTATCACAACCTGCTTCGTCGCTGGGCCGAGACCTGACGACAGCGCGCGATCTTGACCCTTCGCGGCGCACGGATGACGCCCATCTTCAATGACGATCCGACCTCAATGACCCCGACGACTTCCAAGCCGCGCTCCGCCTCCCGCAACACCGTCTACCGCTGGGTGCGACAGATCCACCTGTGGGTCGGCGCGTGGGGTGCGCTCGCCGCCCTGCTGTTCGGCTTCACCGGCCTGTTCCTCGCCAATCGCATGGGCGACAGCGCGCTGCCGCAGGGCAAATCGAGCGAGACCGGCACGCTGACGATCGAAGTTCCGGCGGACGCACGCGCAAACCCGAAATCACTCGCGGCGTGGTTGCGAACGGCGTATCACCTCGACGCGACCAGCATGCGCGGCGGCAAGCCAGAAGGCGGGCGCGTCGAGGGTCGCGACGTGAACCAGCCGGCCAAGTGGTCGCTGTCGGGCGGCAGCGCGCGCCATTCCTGGACGTTCGAGTACGTGCCGGGCAACGCGACGGCGGAGCTCAAGCGCAGCGAGCAGTCGCCGCTGGCCGCGCTGCTCCGCCTGCACAAGGGTGTGGGCGGCGGTCTGTTCTGGCGCGTTCTGCAGACCAGCTTCGCGATCGGCATGGTGCTGCTCGGCGTGTCGGGCATCTGGATGTGGGCGCGTGGCCGCACGATGAAGCAGATGGCGCTGAGCGTGATGGGACTAGCAACCTTGGTATTCGTCGCGGCGCTCGGCCTGGCGCTGGCTTAACTGGCGCGGTCAGGCGTCGCTTTCGAGCGACAGCCCCGCGCCGGTCGAACCGTCTATCGGCATGAGGCGGATCAGCAGTGCTTCGCCCGCGCCGTCGAGCACGTGGCGCAGGCGCGCATCGCCGGCCTGGAGGATCGCGGTGTCGGCCATCGCGAGGTCTGGCAGTCCGCTGCCGTCGGCGAAGCGCGTGTGCCCGGCGAGCTGGTGCACGATCCATGTCGAGTCCGGCTCCGCGAACACCACCATCGCGCCCACCAGTGGTCGACGCCACAGCTCGGCGGTGTAGCGATCGCGTCGCCACATCAGGTTGAAGTCATGCGTCGGGCCGTCGACGAGTTCGCCGTGCACGGCAAGCTCACCGGCGAAACGATGACGCCCGTGCGGCGGCAGCACCTCGGCTACTTCGCCGTCGTCGAATTGCAGCCTGACGCCCTCGCCCGCGAGCAGCACCAGCTCGCGGTCGATGCCTGCGAACGTGGAGAACGGGCCGTCGGCGGTGATCTCCGCGATCGACAGGCGCCAGTCCCAGTCCGCGTCATCAGACGCCGGCTCGGCGTGGATTTCACGCGTCCAGCCCGTGCCGTTGCGCCAACGCGTGCGGCGGTATTCGTACGAAGGAATGACGCGGGATCGGGCGGGCATGGGACGTCCGTGCGACGGGCCTCGCCAGTATGCCGACGGAGCCCGCACGCACGGAACCGCCGGCGGGCTCCCTGCCCGCCGACGGTATACGCCCCTGTCGGGGTCCATCCCCGGATGTCAGGCGTCCGTGCCTGCCGGCCGTCTTTCCCTGCGACCGGTGTAGCGGATCAGCGCTGCAGGCTGGCGGCGCGCGACGGCACGCGGCTGGCGGTCGCCGGGCGGGCCGGGACACTGCCGAGCACGATGCGGTCGCGGTTCTTCTCGATGGTCTTGAGGCCGATGCCCTTCACCAGCGCGAGCTGGTCGATGGTGCGGAACGGGCCGTTGGTCTTGCGGTAGGCGACGATCTCCTGCGCCTTCGCCGGGCCCACATTGACCAGCACGCGATCGAGCGTCGCGGCGTCGGCGGTGTTGATGTTCACGCGCTCGACGGCCGGGGCGGCGGCGCGGGCCGGCGGCATCGGAGTGGCGGCGGCTGCCGTGCTGGCGAGGGCGAGCGAGAGTGCGAGGGTCTGGAAGAGGCGGGCAAGCTTCATGACGTAATCCCTGTCGGTAAGTGGCCGTGTCGGCCGGTGAGGACAGTCTCCCGGTGCCGCCCCATCCGGCCGATCGGCCGTCTGCCCGGCGGGGTGCGGGATTCTCCGTACCGTGGGGTAGGAAAAGTCCGATCCGCGCCGGGCGCTAGAATGGTCGACCGCTTTTTCCCCTCCCCCGAGGCCCCCATGGACGCCCGTCGCGTCGAAGCATTCGTGTCGAAGAAGTGGGACGACGAAATCGTCCCGCAGCTGGTCGACTACATCCGCATTCCCTGCAAGTCGCCCATGTTCGACGCCGATTGGGCCGCCCACGGCTACATCGACCAGGCCATCGCGCTGATGGAGCGCTGGGCCCGCGCGCAGAACATCGACGGCATGCACCTCGAGGTCATCCGCCTGGAAGGCCGCACGCCGCTGATCTATGTCGACGTGCCGGCGGCGAACGGCGGCAGCGACGAAGATCCGATCCTGCTCTACGGCCACATGGACAAGCAGCCCGAGATGACGGGCTGGGACGACGACCTCGGCCCGTGGACGCCCGTCATCAAGGGCGATCGCCTGTACGGCCGCGGTGGCGCCGACGACGGCTACGCGATCTTCGGTTCGCTCACCGCCGTGATGGCGCTGCGCGAGCAGGGCCTGCCGCATTCGCGTTGCGTGATCCTGATCGAGGCCTGCGAAGAGTCCGGCAGCTACGACCTGCCCGCCTACGTCGACCACCTCGCCCCCCGCATCGGCAAGCCATCGCTGGTCGTCTGCCTGGACTCGGGCTGCGGCAACTACGACCAGCTGTGGTGCACGACGTCGCTGCGCGGCCTCGCCGGCGGCAACCTCACCGTGCGCGTGCTGCACGAAGGCGTGCATTCGGGCGACGCGTCGGGCGTGGTCCCGTCCAGCTTCCGCATCCTGCGCGACCTGCTGTCGCGCATCGAGGACGAAGACACCGGTCGCATCCTCATCGAGGACATGCATGTCGAAGTGCCGGCCGAACGCCTGGCGCAGGCCAGGGAAGCCGCACGCGTTCTCGATACCGCGGTGTTCGACAAGTTCCCGTTCCTCGACGGCATGACGCCGATGGCGGACGACCTCACCGAACTCGTGCTCAACCGCACATGGCGCCCGGCGCTGTCGGTGACCGGCGTCGACGGCATGCCGGCGCTGTCGTCGGCCGGCAACGTGCTGCGCCCCTTCACCGCGGTGAAGCTGTCGCTGCGTCTTCCGCCCACGCTGGACGGCAAGCGCGCGGGCGAGCTGCTCGAAAAGGCGCTCACCGAGAATCCGCCGTACGGCGCGCACGTGTCGCTGGAACTCGAGAAGGCCAGCACGGGCTGGAACGCGCCGGCGATGTCGGAGTGGCTCGGTCGCGCGATCGACGAATCCAGCCGCGCGTATTTCAGCCAGCCCGCGATGTACATGGGCGAAGGCGGCAGCATTCCGTTCATGGGCATGCTCGGCGAGAAGTTCCCGGGCGCGCAGTTCATGATCACCGGCGTGCTGGGCCCGCACAGCAACGCACACGGCCCGAACGAGTTCCTGCACATCCCGATGGGCAAGCGCGTCACCGCCTGCGTGTCGCACGTAATCCACGAGCATCACCTCGCCTCGCAGCGCGGCGAGACGACCGGTGTCGCGGCGGTCGCCGGCGGCGAAGACCGCGGTAACCACGGCTGCTGCTGATCGACCGAATGCCGATCGTCGCGCAATGTTGCGGCGATCGGTTTCCTGCACGCGGCGCCGACGCGGCGGCAGGGACGATCGACGTTCCTGACGGAGGCGATGTCATGTTCCACGGCTTCTGGGGTTACCTGATCGGCGGCGCGATCATCGGCGTGCTCGCGCGCTTCCTGAAGCCGGGCCCGGACCCGATGGGCCTGATCATGACCATCCTGATCGGTGCCGCAGGTGCAGCGATCGGTGGCATGGTGGCCGGACGCGGCGCGATCGCCTGGATCGTCGCCATCGTCAGCGCGATCGTGCTGATCGCGATCTACCAGCGCATCACCGGACGCAAGGCGCGCGATCGCATCGCGCGCTGACGCTCAGCGAAGCAGTGCCTCCACCACGCGCGCCGCGAGCGCTTCGGCCGGCTCGTTGACGGTATCGAGCACGAGTTCGGCGTTCTCCGGCACTTCGTACGGCGAGTCGATGCCGGTGAAGTTCGGAATGCGCCCCGCGCGCGCCTTCGCGTAGAGCCCTTTCACGTCGCGCGATTCGGCGACGTCGAGCGGCGTATCAACGAACACCTCGACGAACTCGCCGTCGTCGAACAGCTCGCGCGCAAGACGGCGCTCGGAGCGGAACGGCGAGATGAAGCTCACCAGCACGATCAGGCCGGCGTCGGTCATCAGTTTCGCCACTTCGGCGACGCGACGGATGTTTTCGACGCGATCCTCGGCGGTGAAGCCGAGATCCTTGTTGAGCCCGTGGCGTACGTTGTCGCCGTCGAGGATGTAGGTGTGCAGGCCCATCGCGAGCAGGCGCTTCTCGACGAGATTCGCGATCGTCGACTTGCCCGAGCCCGACAGGCCGGTGAACCACACGCAGCGAGGATTCTGGCCCTTCAGGCGCGAACGTGCGGCCTTGTCGACATCGACATGCTGCCAATGGATGTTCGCCGCGCGTCGCAGCGCGAAGTCGATCGTGCCGGCGGCGACGGTCGCATTCGTCTGGCGGTCGATGAGGATGAACGCCCCGAGCTCCCGGCTGTCGGCGTACGACTCGAACGGCACCGGCGTGTCGAGATACAGGTTGCAGTAGCCGACCTCGTTCATTTCGAGATGCTTGGCCGCCAGCGATTCCTGCGTATTGACGTCGACCTTGTGCTTGATCTCGGTGACGCTCGCACCGACCTCGCGCGCGCCGATCTTCAGCCAGTACGGGCGACCGGGCAGCAACGGTTGTTCGTCGAACCAGAGCACGTGCGCTGCGAACTGGTCGCTGACTTCGGATGGATCGTGCGCGGCCGCGATGACGTCGCCGCGGCTGATGTCGAGCTCGTCGGCGAGCGTGAGCGTGATCGCGTTGCCGTGCGCAGCGACATCGAGGTCGCCGTCCGCAGTGACGATGCGCGCGACCTTCGATCGCCTCCCCGAGGGCAGCGCGACCACGTCGTCGCCGGGTTTCACCGCGCCCGCGGCGACGGTACCCGCGAAACCGCGGAAGTCCTGGTTGGGGCGATTCACCCACTGCACGGGAAGGCGGAATCCCAGATCGCTCGCCGGCGCGTCGACCGGCACGGATTCGAGGAACTCCAGCAGCGACGGACCTTCGTACCACGCGGTATTCGGCGAGTGCGCGATCAGGTTGTCGCCTTCGAGTGCCGACAACGGCACTGCGGTGACGTTCGTGATGCCGAGCGACGCCGCGAGTTCGCGATACTCGCCCGCGATGCGTTCGAACGTGTCGCGGTCGTAGCCGACCAGGTCCATCTTGTTCACGGCCAGCAACACGTGGCGAATGCCGAACAGCGACACGATGTAGCTGTGGCGCCGCGTCTGCGTGAGCAGGCCCTTGCGCGCATCCACCAGCACGACCGCGGCGTCGGCGGTCGACGCGCCGGTCGCCATGTTGCGCGTGTACTGCTCATGCCCCGGGCAGTCGGCGACGATGAACTTTCGCTTCGCCGTGCTGAAGAATCGATACGCGACGTCGATGGTGATGCCCTGCTCGCGCTCGGCTTCGAGCCCGTCGAGCAACAGTGCATAGTCGACGCGTTCGCCCTGCGTGCCGTGACGACGGCTGTCGGAGGCCAGCGATACGAGCTGGTCCTCGAACAGGCCGCGCGTGTCGTGCAGAAGTCGGCCGATCAGCGTGCTCTTGCCGTCGTCGACGCTTCCGCAGGTGATGAAACGCAGCAGGCCACGGGATTCGTGATCGGCGAGATAGGCGGCGACCGTCGCGGCCGCATCGTCGAAGCGCGTCATCAGAAGTAGCCCTCGCGCTTCTTCTTTTCCATCGATGCCGACGGGTCCTGGTCGATCACGCGACCCTGCCTTTCAGATGTCGTGGCGACCAGCATCTCGGCGATGATTTTTTCCAGCGTGTCGGCATCCGAATCGATCGCGCCGGTAAGCGGATAGCAGCCGAGCGTGCGGAAGCGGACGCGGCGCATCGCAGGAATCTCACCGTCGAGCAGCGGGAAGCGCTCGTCGTCGACCATGATCAGCGCACCGTCGCGCTCCACCACCGGACGTTCCGCTGCGAAATACAGCGACGGCACCGGGATCTTCTCGCGGTAAATGTAGAGCCAGATGTCGAGCTCGGTCCAGTTCGACAGCGGGAACACGCGGACGGATTCCCCCGACTGGATACGCGTGTTGTACAGATCCCACAGCTCGGGACGCTGGTTCTTCGGGTCCCACGCATGCTGGCGATTGCGGAACGAGAACACGCGCTCCTTCGCACGCGATTTTTCCTCGTCACGGCGTGCGCCACCGATCGCGGCGTCGAAACGGTACTTGTCAAGCGCCTGCTTGAGCGCCTGCGTCTTCATGACGTCGGTATGCACCGTCGCGCCGTGCGACACCGGGCCGATGCCCCGGGCGATGCCGTCGGGATTGGTGTGTACGCGCAGTTCGATGCCGGTTTCCGCGGCGCGCCGATCGCGGAATTCGATCATCTCGCGGAACTTCCACGTCGTATCGACGTGCAAAAGCGGGATCGGCGGACGCGCGGGGTGGAAGGCCTTGACCAGCAGGTGCAGCAGCACCGAGCTGTCCTTGCCGACCGAATACAGCATCACCGGATTGCGGAAGCCGGCCGCCACCTCGCGCAGGATGTGGAGGCTCTCGGCCTCCAGGCGGTCCAGGTGGCTCAGGGTGGGCAGCGGCATCGGCGGCACGGCGACGGAACGGACCCGGCGATTATGGCGGTGCGGGGCGGCGTCGAGGCCGAATGCGGGCTGCAGGAGAGTCACGGCGGCGCAGGTGGTGTCGGAGCGCCAGTGTCCGCGCGGGTGCCGGGCGCAGGAAGTTCGGTCGCGGCATGAGCACATGAGCTCGCGTCCTTTCCGTGAATGAGCCGCCGGCGCGACGCTGTGCGCCCCGATCCGATGCGCCCCGCCATGTCCGCCGTGCTGCTTCCGCACCCCCTGCCCGACGGTCGAGTCGAGCTGCTCGACCGCCTGACCGACGGGCTCGGGCGCGATGCACTGTGGTGGCTGTCGGGCTACGCGGCCGCGCTGGCGCGTTCGCAGGGCGCGGCCGACTCGCCGTCATCGTCGGCCATCGCGGCAAATGCGCCACGTTTGACCATCGTCTACGGCAGCCAGACCGGCAACGCACGACGCGCGGCGGAACGGCTTGCCACGCGGCTGGGCGATACCGGTGTCGACGTGCGGCTCCTGAACGCAGCCGACTACCCGCTGCGCGAGCTGAAGTCGGAGACGCTGCTCGTCGTCGTCATCAGCACGCAGGGCGATGGTGATCCGCCGGACGACGCGCGCGCGTTCGTCGAACACGTCGTGGGTACGCGCGCGCCCCGCCTCGACGGCCTGCGTTTCGGCGTTCTGGCGCTGGGCGATTCCAGCTATCCGCAGTTCTGCGCGATCGGGCGTCGACTCGACGAACGCTTCCAAGCGCTAGGCGCACGACGCTGGCTGCCGCGCGGCGACGCCGATCTCGATATCGACGAGGTGGCGACGCCGTGGATCGACGCAGCGCACGCCGCCGTACGCGATCTCACGCCTGCGCCCACGCTCGCGACCGTCACGCCGATTCGTCCCACGACGGCCCCCGCGCACCATCGCGATGCACCCTTCGCTGCGCCGGTTCTCGCGGTGCAACGGCTCACCGCGCGTGGCGCGGCGCGCGACGTGCGGCACGTCGAACTCTCGCTCGAAGGTTCCGGCCTGACGTACGAGCCCGGTGACGCGCTTGGGGTCTGGCCGACCAACCCGCCGGCGCTAGTGGACGAGATCCTCGACACGCTCGCGCTGGACGGCGACGTCGCCGTCGAATCGAAGGGCCGGGAACGTCCACTGCGTGACTGGCTGCTGCACGAGCGCGAGGTGACGCGCCTGTCACGTCCGGTCCTCGCGCGGCACGCCGAGCGGGTCGGATCGGGCGAACTCGCCGCGCTGCTCGCCGCGGGAGGCGAAGCGGGGCTCGCACGCCTGCTGGAATCGACACAGCTCGTCGATGTGCTGCGCACACATCGCGCGTCGTGGTCGGCCGATGCATTCGTCAGCGCGCTGCGCCCGCTCATGCCGCGGCTTTACTCGATCGCGTCGTCGCCGCTCGAGGTGGGTGACGAAGCGCACCTCACCGTCGCGCATGTCGAGTACGACGTCGACCGCCGCACGCGCTGGGGTGCGGCGTCGCACGTTCTGGCCGGCCTCGGCGAGGGCGACCGGGCGCGCGTCTTCGTCGAGCGCAACGAGCGATTCCGCCTGCCCGGCGATGGCTCGCGCGACGTGCTGATGATCGGCCCCGGTACTGGCGTCGCGCCGTTCCGTGGTTTCCTGCAGCACCGCGCGCATGTCGGCGCCACCGGCCGCAACTGGCTGCTGTTCGGCGCGCCGCACGCGCGTACCGACTTCCTTTACCAGCTCGAATGGCAGCACGCACTCAAGCGCGGCACGCTGCATCGTCTGGACGTCGCGTTCTCGCGCGATCAGCCCGAGAAGGTGTACGTGCAGCAGCGCCTGCATGAAAACGGCCGCGAAGTGCATGCGTGGCTCGATGGCGGCGCGCACGTCTACGTCTGCGGCTCGGTGGCGATGTCCAGGAGCGTGCATGCCGCGCTCGTCGACATCGTCGCCACCCACGGCGGCCGCAGCGTCGAGGACGCGAGCGCCTGGCTCGATGCGCTCCTCGCCGAAGGCCGCTACGCGCGGGACGTCTACTGATGCTGCACAGGTATCCCGGCCCCCGAATGCGCTGTCGACGCTGACGTACGCCAGCCTCGATACCGCACACGGAGAACGCCGATGACCGCCCATTCGGTCGAAGACATCAAGAAGAACAGCCGCGCGCTGCGAGGCTCGCTGCTGGAAAGCCTCGCCAACCCGATCACGGGTGCGATCGCGGATGACGACCAGACGCTGATCAAGTACCACGGCAGCTACCAGCAGGACGACCGCGACCTGCGCGAAGAACGCCGCCACCAGAAGCTCGAACCGGCCTACCAGTTCATGATCCGCACGCGGACGCCCGGCGGCGTCATTACGCCCGCTCAATGGCTCAAGCTCGATGCGATCGCGTCGACCTATGCCGAGCGCGGCCTGCGGATCACCACGCGGCAGGCGATCCAGTTCCATGGCGTCGTCAAACGCGAACTGAAGGCGACGATGCGGGCGATCAATGCGGCGTTGATCGACACGCTCGCTGCATGCGGCGACGTCAACCGCAACGTGGCGATCGCAGCGAATCCGCTTCAGTCCGACGTGCACACCAACATCTACGCGACGGCCGCGACGCTGTCGGAACACCTGCTGCCGAATACGCGTGCGTATCACGAGATCTGGCTGGACGAGGAACGCATCGCGGGCACGCCCGAGCAGGACCCGATCTATGGCGAGGCCTACCTGCCGCGCAAGTTCAAGATCGGCTTCGCGATTCCGCCGACCAACGACGTCGACGTGTTCGCGCAGGACCTGGGCTTTATCGCCATCGTCGAGAACGGGCGCGTCGCCGGCTACAACGTGAGCGTCGGCGGCGGCATGGGTGCAACGCATGGCGACGCGGAGACCTACCCACGGCTCGCCGACGTGATCGGCTTCGTCGAACCGCAGCACGTCCTTGCGATCGCGGTCGCGGTCGTCACGACGCAACGCGACTGGGGCAACCGCGCGGTGCGCAAGCGCGCCCGGCTGAAGTACACCATCGATGATCGTGGCCTTGGCGCATTCAAGGCCGAGGTCGAACGTCGTGCAGGCTTCGCGTTGACGCCCGCACGTGCCTTCGGTTTCGATCACAACGGCGACCGTTTCGGCTGGGTCGACGGGCACGACGGCCGCGCCCATCTCACGCTGCGCATCGTGTCCGGTCGCGTGCAGGACGGCGCCGATGCCACGCCACAGACCGGCCTTCGCGAGATCGCGGAACTGTTGCAGGCCATCGATGGCGCGCAGCTCCGGCTCACGCCGAACCAGAACCTGGTGATCGCGAATGTCGACGCCGCGCATCGCGCGCGCATCGATGCCATCGCCGCGATGCATGGCCTCGACGGCCATGCACGTTCGACGCCATCACGTCTCGCCGCGCTCGCCTGTGTCGCCCTGCCTACGTGCGGGCTGGCGATGGCCGAAGCGGAGCGTTACCTGCCGTCGTTCCTTGACACTTTCGATTCCCTGCTCGACCGTCACGGCCTGCGTGACACGCCGATCCACGTTCGCATCAGCGGTTGCCCGAACGGATGCTCGCGTCCGTACCTCGGCGAGATCGCGCTGGTCGGCAAGGCGCCCGGCCGCTACGCGCTTCGCCTCGGCGCCGACCACCGCGGGCAACGCCTCAATGTGACGTATCGCGAGAACGTGGACGAAGCCGGCATCGTCGAAGCGCTCGATCCACTGCTTGCGCGTTACGCGAGCGAGCGCATGGGCGATGAACGCTTCGGCGATTTCCTCGTGCGCAGCGGCGTGGTGGGCATCCCGCGCCCCATCGCCGTGACGTTGCAGGAGGTCGCCGCATGAGCGCGCCGGATCCACTGACCGCGGCGGAGTCACCGCGTGCGCTCGCCGAACTCAACGATTGGCTCAGCCGGCGGACCGCACAGGCACGCGTGGCCTGGGCGCTCGAAAACCTGTCGGGCGAGCACGCGCTGTCATCGAGCTTCGGTGCGCAGGCGGCGGTGAGCCTGCATCTCGCGACGCAGCAGCGCGCAGACCTGCCCGTGATCCTCGTCGACACCGGCTACCTGTTCCCCGAGACCTATCGTTTCGTCGACGAGCTCTCGCAGCGCCTGGCGCTCAACCTGCATGTCGTGCGCCCGCAGATCGGCATCGCATGGATGGAAGCGCGATTCGGCCGACTCTGGGAACAGGGGTTGGACGGACTGGAGCGCTACAACCGCTTGCGCAAGGTGGAGCCGATGCAGCGCGCCCTGCGTGACCTCGGCGTGCGCTGCTGGATCGCAGGCCTGCGTCGCAGCCAGTCGCGCTCGCGTGAGGGCGTCGACTTCCTCGAACTGCGCGATGGCCGATGGAAGCTGCACCCGATCGCCGATTGGACGGACTACGACGTCTTCCGCTACCTGCAGCAACACGACCTGCCCTACCACCCGCTGTGGCACGACGGTTATGTCTCGATCGGCGACGTGCACACCACGCGTCCGCTCGAAGCCGGCATGAGCGCCGAGGACACACGTTTTTTCGGGCTCAAACGCGAATGCGGACTGCACGAGGCGTGGGGCAGCGAGGGCCGCGCGGCGTAGTGCGCATCAGTGCGACGACGTATCCAGCAATTCGCGGATCTCGATCGCCCCGCCCGCACGGGCGCACGGTGTCTCGGCGACCAGGCGCACGACTTCGTCGAGATCGTTCGCCTCGATGATCGAGAATCCGGCCATGGGCAAACGCGCCGTCGCGAAGGATGCGGCTTCCGTTTTCGGCGTGCCGTCCCATGCGGTCACCGTGGTTGCCGCGTCGTGCACGGCCGAGATGTAACCACCGCGATCGCGGATGCGCTGGTCCGCCGCGAGCAGCGTCTCCTGCTCGGCGTGCGTCAGCTTCTTCCAGTCGGCCCCGCTGCCGTAGGCCAGGCACAGGAACTTCATGCGGCGCGCCTCCGTCGTTGACCGCCGCACTTTGCCCGCGACGATGTTGCCGGAGCGTCGCTAAGCGGCAATGGTCCGACGCAGCGCGGCCCAGCCCGGTGGCTCCGGCCAATCCGGTTCGTCGGTTCCGGCCACGGCACGACGCAGGTCGGTGCGATCGAGTTGCGGCGCCACCGCCGTTAGGAGCGACAGCGTGTAGTCGCGCAACACCCGTTCGCGCGGCAGCAGCGCCCAGGCGATGCATTCGGGCACGACGTCCGGCGCCGGCAACGCGACGAGCGAATCGAGGTCGTCGTCGCCCACCGCCATTTCGGCCAGCAGCCCGACGCCGAGGCCGGCGCGCACGTAGGTCTTGATGAGGTCGGCATCGCGCGCGGTCATCGAGATGCGTGGCTCCAGCCCCTGCTGTGCGAACGCGCGACGCAGCGACGAATCGGCGCGCACCGACGATTCGTAGCTGACCAGCGGGAAGCCCGCCAACGCGTCGAGCGTCGGCGCCGTCGACAGCGATGCCAGCGCGTGATCGCGCGGTACCAGCACCACGCGGCGCCAGCGGAACAGCGGTACCGCGATGCCGCCCGCCGGAACATCGCCGGACGTGCTGATCACGGCGACATCGGCTTCGCCGCGCGCGAGCAGCTCGAGCACTTCGCCTTCGCCGGTCGGCTGCAGGTGCACGCTCATCTGCGGATACGCATTGCGCACATGCGCGATCGCAACGGGCAGCACGTGCCGGGCCTGCGTATGCGTGGTGGCGATGACAAGCCGTCCCTGCGCGTCGCCGCGCACGTTGGCGGCGTAGGCGCGGATGTTGGTCGCTTCGGCGAGCAGCCGGCGCGCGTGCGCCAGCACCTGCTGGCCGGCGGGCGTGATCGAGTCCAGCGAGCGTCCCTTGCGGGAGAACAGCAGGAAGCCGAGCTCGTCCTCGAGCTGCTTCAACTGCTTGGAAAGCCCCGGCTGCGTGGCGTGCACGCGCTCGGCGGCAACGGTGATGTTCAGGCCGGAATCGGCGATGGCGACGAAATAACGGAGCTGGGCAAGGGTCATGGCGGCGGCACGGAAAGTCGGGATCGAAGGACGGCGGACGGCAGTCGGGCGGTGCGACACATGCGGCAGCTCGGGCGTTTCGTCATATTCATCGCTCAATCCGGATAGAACGATGCCTAAGCTAGCGGGCGCGGACCGGCGTGTCCAGCCGCTCATGCCCGGCCGGCATGTCGCCGTGGCGAGCCGTCATTTCGCGGCGTGCGTCCCCGGCCCTACGGTGCCGTCATTCGTCCACCGGATCGCCACCGTGTCCGCAACGCCCGGCTCCACGCCGCTGTTCCCGTTGTTCCTCGACCTGCGCGGGCGCCGCGTGCTGGTCGTGGGGGGTGGCGTGGTCGCGCGTCGAAAGGTCATGGCGTTGCTCGACGCGGGTGCGGACGTGCAGGTCGGTGCGCCCGCGCTCATCGACGCGCTGCAGACGCTGGCCGACGCCGGCCGCGTCCGGCATCTGTGCAGCACGTTCGACGCGGCATGGCTCGACGACGCATGGCTGGTGGTCGCCGCGACCGACGATGCGGCGATCAATCGCGCCGTCGCCGATGCCGCGAACGACCGTCGCATCTGGGCGAACGTCGTCGACGATGCGGAGCTGTCGACCGTGCAGGTGCCTGCGCGCGTCGAGCGCGGGCCGTTGCAGGTCGCGATCTCCAGCGGCGGCGGCGCCCCGATGCTGGCGCGGCACCTGCGCGAGACGTTCGAAGCGCAACTGGACGAAAGCTGGTCGTCGCTGGCGACACTGCTCACCCGCTATCGCCGCGTGATCCGCGCACGCTTTGCCGACACCGGCGCGCGACGCGCGTTCTTCGATCGCGTTCTCGCCAGTGAAATCGCCGACCTTCTGCGCGCCGGCCGCGACCGCGAAGCGCGCGACACACTGCGCGCATTGCTGGCCGACACGGCGACACATCGACGCGGCCGCGTCATCCTCGTCGGCGCGGGTCCGGGTGATGCCGGCCTGCTGACGCTGCGCGCGCTACGCGTGCTGTCGCAGGCCGATGTCGTGCTGCACGATCGCCTTGTCGGTGCCGACGTGCTCGCACGCATCCGTCGTGATGCGGAACTGATCGACGTCGGCAAGCACGCGGCGGGCGCGGGTGCGACCTCCGTGCACGACGACACGCAATCGCGCATCCATGCGTTGATGGTCGAGCACGCGAAAGCCGGTCGCACCGTGGTGCGACTGAAAGGCGGCGACCCGTTCGTGTTCGGGCGTGGTGGCGAGGAACTCCAGGCGCTCGCCGTGCACGGCATCGCGTTCGAGGTGGTGCCCGGCATCACCGCCGCCCTCGCCTGCGCCGCATTTGCCGGCATTCCGCTGACCCATCGCGAGCATGCGCAGTCGCTCCACGTGCTCACCGCTCATGCGAAGGACGGCGGCGACCAGCCCGACTGGGCCGCGCTCGCGAAGCCGCGACAGACGCTTGCGATCTACATGGGCGTCGCGGCCGCCGACCACGTCTCGACGCAGCTGCTCACGCACGGCCTGGCGGCATCCACGCCGGTCGCGATCGTCGAGAACGGGTCGCGTCCGACGCAGCGCGTCGTTACAGGCACGCTCGAGCGCCTCGGCGCGCTTGTCGCGGCGCACGATGTGAAGTCTCCCGCGCTGCTGATCGTCGGCGAGGTCGCGGCGCTTGCGAACGCGTTGCACTGGTTCGGCGCACCGCCGCTCGGCGAGGCGCAACCGCCGTTGCAGGCGGCCGCGTGACCAGCGACGGACGCCATCGCGGCCGGGACACGGCATTCGACCAGCGGCACGCCATGCCAAGCGCGCGGGCGGCACCCTAGCCCTTCCCCACACGACCCCCACCCATGGCCCTCTACGACAGCATCCTCGACACCGTCGGCAGCACGCCGATCGTGCGCCTGCACCGCCTCGCACCGAAGAACGTCGCGCTCTACGCGAAGGTCGAATCCTTCAATCCCGGCGGCTCGGTGAAAGACCGCCTCGCGCTCGCCATCGTGCTCGATGCCGAACAACGCGGCCTGCTCAAGCCGGGCGATACCATCGTCGAAGCGACGTCAGGCAACACCGGCATCGCATTGGCGATGGTCGCTGCGGCGCGCGGCTACAAGTTCGTGGCGGTGATGTCGGATTCGTTCTCGATCGAACGCCGCAAGCTCATGCGCGTGTACGGCGCGAAAGTCATCCTGACGCCTGCCGCCGAACGCGGCAGCGGCATGGTGCGCAAGGCGCAGGAACTTGCCGACAAGCACGGCTGGTTCCTCGCGCGACAGTTCGAGAACGAGGCCAACCCGGCCTACCACCGCAGCACCACCGGCCCGGAAATCCTGCGGGACTTCGCCGGGCAGCGGCTCGACTACTTCGTCACCGGCTGGGGCACCGGCGGCACCATGACCGGCGCCGGCCAGGTGCTGAAACTCGCGCGTCCCGGCATCAAGGTGATCGCCGCGGAACCGGCCGGTGCGGCGCTGCTGTCCGGCGACCAGTGGCAACCGCACAAGATCCAGGGCTGGACACCCGACTTCGTTCCCGCGGTGCTCGATCGCTCGATCGCCGACGACATCCTCAAGATCGACGACGTGCTCGCGCGCGACACCGCGCGCCGCCTCGCCGCCGAAGAAGGCATTTTCGTCGGCATTTCCGCGGGCGCCACGGCGGCCGCGGCGCTGCGCGTCGCCGAGTCCGCGCCTGAAGGTTCGGTGATCCTCACGATGCTGCCCGACACCGGCGAGCGCTACCTGTCGACGATCCTGTTCGAAGGTATCGCCGAAGGTTCGGATGACGAGTGGCTCGCGTCGGTCGGCGACACCAGCCTGCCCTGACCCGGCCAACGGCGGCCGCCGCAACACCCGGCGGCCGTCGCGTTTTCCGTAGCGGCCATTCAACGCGCCGCCCGCGCCGGCTACCCTGTCGGGCCGCGGCCGTCGCCGCGCGGAGAACGCATGACGTCCAGCAGCAACCCGGCGCGCGAGCAGGCGCGCCTAGCCTGGGCCCGGTCCGCCACCGGGCACGCGCACATCGACCTCGTCGCCGCATCCGCGGACGCGGGCTTCCGCAGCTACTGGCGCACCGTCGGCGAATCGCCGACGCGCATCGTCATGGACTCGCCCCCGGACAAGGAGGACGTGCGCCCGTGGCTTGCGCTGCGCGACGTGCTGGAAGCCGGTGGCGTGCGGGTGCCCCGCGTGCTGGCGCGCGACGTCGAGAACGGCTTCCTGTTGCTCGAAGACCTCGGCGCGCAGACCTACCTGCACGTCATCGCCGATACGAACGCGGATGATCTCTTCGACGACGCGGTCACGCAGCTGCTCAAGCTGCAGGCGATCACGCCGCCCACCGATCTGCCGCACTACGACGAAGCGCTGCTGACGCGCGAACTGCGCCTGTTCGACGAATGGTTCCTGACGCGCCACCTCGGCCACGAACTCGACTGCGACGACCAGGACAATCTCGACGCCGCTTACCGCGTGCTGATCGACGCCGCGCTCGCGCAGCCTAGAGTGCTGGTTCATCGCGACTACATGCCGCGCAACCTGATGCCGACCGACGACGACAACGGCCCGGCCGTTCTCGATTTCCAGGACGCCGTCGTCGGACCCATCGCCTACGACGCGCTGAGCCTGTTCAAGGACGCGTTCCTGAGCTGGCCCGAAGCGCGCGTCGACGCCTGGCTCGCCGACTACCATCGCCGCGCGAACGATGCGGGGCTGCCTGTGCCGGCCTTCGACCGCTTCCGACGCGACGCCGACCTGATCGGCGTGCAGCGTCATCTCAAGGTGCTCGGCATCTTCGCGCGCTTGAACCACCGCGATCACAAGCCGAAGTACCTGGAAGACGCGCCACGCTTCGTCGCATATCTCGACGGCGTGCTGCCGCGCTATCCGGAACTCGCACCGCTCGCGCGCGTGATCGAACGCTGCGTGCGTCCACATTTCCCCGCATGAAGGCGCTCGTGCTCGCAGCGGGCCTCGGCGAGCGCATGCGCCCGCTGACGCTGACCACGCCCAAGCCGCTGCTCGAAGTCGGCGGCAAGCCGCTGGTCGCATGGCATCTGGAAAAACTCGCGGCGATGGGCGTCCACGAAGTGATCGTCAACACCAGCTGGCTCGCGCCGAAATTTCCGGATGCGCTCGGCGACGGCAGCCGCTGGGGCCTGCGCATTCGCTGCATCGACGAAGGCCCGGTGCCGCTGGAAACCGGAGGCGGCATGTGGAACGCGCTCGATGCGCTGTCGCCGAACGGCGAGCCCTTCCTGGCGGTCAACGGCGACATCTGGACCGACTACGACTTCGCGCGCCTTCCGCGCGATCCCGATGGCCTCGCGCATCTCGTGCTGGTCGACAACCCGTTGCACAACGACACCGGCGACTTCGCGCTCGACGGCCCGTTGGTGCGCAGCGACGGCGTGCCGCGCTACACGTTCTCCGGCGTCGGCGTATATCGCCGCGGTTTGTTCGACGACTGGCGTTCGATCATCGGCGATGCGCCGGGCGCGGGCGACGCGCCGCCGCGCTTCAAACTCGCGCCGCTGCTGCGCGCGGCGATGCGCAACGACGCCGTGACCGGCGAACACCACCGCGGTGCGTGGACCGACGTTGGCACGCCGGAGCGCCTGCAAACGCTCGACGCGTCGCTGCGCGCGGGTTGACTCAGAGCGCGAGCAGCGTCGTCAGCGATGCATGCAGACCCGGCGCCTCGGGATCGACGAAGGAATCGACCGTCCGCGCGATCGCCGGCCATTCGCGGCCGTCGAACAGGCGCACGAACAGGAACAGCGTGTCGAGGTTGCCGTGGTCCGCGCGCGGAGGTTCGACCCAGCGGCCCGGCTCCTGCTCGCGCAGGACCTCGCCCGCGTAGCTGCCGAACGCGTAGAGCGACTTGTTGATCGCTTCAACCGGTGCACCGCCATCGCGCCATTCGGCGAGCACGCGATCGACATGCGCCAGCGACGCGACCGAGTAGTCGAGCCGGACGCCGTA
Organism: Lysobacter claricitrinus; assembly: GCF_045866565.1. Taxonomy (NCBI): domain Bacteria; kingdom Pseudomonadati; phylum Pseudomonadota; class Gammaproteobacteria; order Lysobacterales; family Lysobacteraceae; genus Lysobacter; species Lysobacter claricitrinus. Next base: position 1,323,765 of record NZ_BAAFZV010000002.1, read on the forward strand.
CATCGCCTGCATGTTGCGCACCGCGTCTTCCGCGTAATCACGTACGGTTTCGGGCGCGGGAGCGATGTCGAGGCGGAGCGTCATGGCGTGTCCGTCGTGGCGGTCAGTCGCCCGATCGTACGTCGGATTCGCGTCCGAGAACCTCGCGCAGGAACGGAACCGTGAGCCGGCGCTGCGCTGCGAGCGCAGCGTGGTCGAGGCGGTCGAACAGTTGGGTCAGGCTGCCGAGGTCACGGCCGACGCGGCGCATCAGCCACTCGAGCGCGGCCTCGTCCACCGCAAGGCCGCGCCGCTGCGCGCGCTGGCGAAGCACCTCGCGGCGTCCGTCGTCGTCCAGCGGCGTCAACGCGACGCCGATGCACTGGCCGAGCCGCGAGCGGAGGTCGGGCAACACGAGTGCGAGCGCGTCGGGGCGCGCGGTCGCCGCGTACACGACGCGCGCTCCGCCGGCACGCGCGCGGTTGTGGAAGTCGAACAACGCGACTTCGTCGTCCCGGTGTCCGGCAATCGCGTCGAGGTCGTCCAGCGCGACGACGTCCATGCCTTCGAAGGCATGCAGTGCATCGGACAAGCGGCCGGCGGCGTTGGCGAGCGAGAGGTATGCGGGCCGCTGCGCATCGGACAACGCCTGCGCGCAGGTGGCGAGCAGCAGGTGCGTCTTGCCCGAACCGCCGCCACCGCTGACGAACACCCAGTCGTTCGACGTACCTGCAGCAGATGCCGCAAGCAGCGCGATCGCACCGTCCGGCGCACCGACGAACGTGTCGAGCCGCTGGTCCGGCGGCGACCGCAGCGCCAGCGGCAACTGCGGCACGTGACGCGGCGTCGTCATCAGGGCGCGCCGGACTCCGCGCCCGACGCATCGACGATGATCACCGGCGTCTCGTCGGCGCCGTACAGCCGGCTCGCGCGATAACGTTCCTGCGCGTAACGCAGCAGCACGTTGACCACCGCCGCCACCGGCAACGCGAGCAGCATGCCGAGGAATCCGAACAACTGGCCGCCGGCAAGCACCGAGAAGATCACCGCCATCGGATGCAGGCCGATGCGGTTGCCCACGAATTTCGGCGTGAGCCAGTAGCTCTCGATCACCTGGCCGACCGCGAACACAATCAGCACGCCGCCGAAATGCTGCCAGTCACCGAACTGCACCAGCGCGGCGATTCCGCCCAGCGTCAGCAGCGTCGCCGGGCCCACGAACGGTACGAACGTCAGCATGCCGGCGACCATGCCGATCAGGATGCCGAGGTCGAGGCCGATGATTTCGAGACCGACGGCGTACATGACGCCGAGGATCAGCATCACCAGGAATTGCCCGCGCAGGAAGCCGCCAAGCACGGCATCCGATTCGCGTGCCAGCCGCGACACCACGGACAAGTGCCGCGGGGGCACCAGCGACGCGCAGCGGGCGACGAGCGCATCCCAGTCGCGCAGGAAGAAGAACGCGAGCACCGGCACGAGCACTGCATTGGCGATGAGGCCGAGCAGCATCGACCCCGAACGCGTGACGTAGCCGAGCACCGTTGCCGCGATGCTGCTGGCGCCCTGCCAGTGCTCGCGAACGAGCCGGGTCAGATAGCCGACGTCGAGGTAGCGATCGACGTCGATCCGCAGGTGCGCGCCGATCCAGGGCAGCAGCGTGCCGCCGATCCACGCGCTGTAGGTCGGTAGCGACTCGATCAGCGTGATCAGCTGGCGCTGCACGATGGGCAGCACGATCAGCAGCACCAGCACGAAGAACAGCGTCATCACGCTGAAGACGATGGCGACCGCCGCACCGCGCGACAGCCCGCGCGCTTCGAGGCGATCGGCGACGGGATCGCCGAGCCAGCCGAGCAGCGCCGCGATGACGAACGGCGTCAGCACCGGCGCCAGCAACCCGACGAGCCACAGCGCGGCGACGATCACCGCCGCCCACTGCAACCGTCGCAGGAACCGCGCGATGTCCTCGAGCGGCGTGGTGGTGTCCATCAACGCAGGTGGAACGTGGTGGTCGAGGTGTCGTCGTCTCCGACGCCTTCAATCACACCGTCGCGCGCGGCGATGCGCGAGAAGCCCGCCACGCCGCTCACCAGCTCGAGCTCGTAGACGAGGCCATCCGGCGTCGCGCTCACCGGCGTCGCGCGCTTCACCACGGCCATCCTTTCGAGGTACGCGGCGAGGCGGATGAAGTCGTCCGTGCTGTTCACGCCTGTGAACGTGATGGTATAGGTGCCGGCGGGGCCGAGCGCGCGACCGGGCCGCGCGTACTTGCGGATCAGCGCATCGGCGGCGATGTCCGCACCGCCCGACATCGCGCGTCGCGCATCGCGGTCGTACGTCGCCGACTTCGCGAGCTGCTTGCCGTTGTCGAGGAAGGTCCACTCGGCCTGCCAGCCGCCCGAAACCGTGCGGAACAGCTTTCCGATCAGCTGCATCGGCGGCGCGTACTTGGACGACGCGCGCGCGATCGCCGCACTGTCGCCACGCCAGATCGAACCGACCAGCGCCTGTTCCGCCGCGGTGCCCGACGGCAGCCCGAGCGCGTAACCGCGCTGCTTGGCGCGATCAAGCACGGGGCGCGCCGCGTTGCTCTTGTCGAGGCCGACCAGGCGCGGCCCGGAGCCGTCGTCGATCGCGAGCCAGAGCACGGGCTTGGGACGCGGCTGCGGCCACATCGGCAGGCCCAGCGTCGCGATCATCTCCTCGACCTTCTTGCCGTCGTACTGCACGACGAGGGTCGTATTGAACGTGGGCGCGCCGGTGGCGCTGACGCCTTCGTCCTGGCGGTAGTCGTAGTGGTCGACGTAGGCCTTGGCGTTGCGCAGTTCGTCGCCGACGCCGGGGCGCTGGTTGACCGCGCGATCGCCGGTCATGCGCTGCAGGATCTGCAGCAGGCCCCGCGCGAAGCCGCTGCTGCGCTGCGCGTCGCCCTGGTTGGTGACCACGACTTCCGTCGCGTATGCGCCGGCGGCTTGCGCGCGGTCGCCCTCCACGCGTTGCGCCAGCACGGCGGTGCTGAACGCGAAAAGGAGGAAAGCAGTAAGAAGGCGGTGCGTGCGCGTCATCGCCGGCCCGGGGGTCGTGGACTGGCCGGACATGGTGCCGGAGCGCCGCCGGCACGTCCACGGCGGCCGGTCGGGGGCGTCGCCGCTGGTAGAATCGCGGGCTTCCCCGACGCCTTCCGAGACCGCCGTGTCCCAGTCGAACGCCACAGGCCGCCCCCCGCTCACCTACCGGGAGGCGGGCGTCGACATCGATACCGGCAACGAGGTCGTCGAGCGCATCAAGCCGCTGGTGAAGCGCTCGTTCCGCCCGGAAGTGATGGGCGGGCTCGGCGGCTTCGGCGCGCTGTTCGACCTTTCGGGCAAGTACCGGGAGCCGGTACTTGTCTCCGGCACCGACGGCGTCGGCACCAAGCTCAAGCTGGCGCAGCAGCTCAACCGGCACGACACCATCGGCATCGACCTGGTCGCGATGTGCGTGAACGACGTGCTGGTGCAAGGCGCGGAACCGCTGTTCTTCCTCGACTATTTCGCCACCGGGAAGATCGACGTCGAAACGACCGTCGCCGTCGTCGGCGGCATCGCGCGCGGTTGCGAACTCTCGGGCTGCGCGCTGATCGGTGGCGAGACGGCCGAAATGCCCGACATGTACCCCCCGGGCGAATACGACCTTGCCGGCTTCTGCGTGGCGGGCGTCGAGAAGTCGAAGATCGTCGACGGCTCGAAGGTGCGCGAAGGCGACGTGCTGATCGGCATCGCCTCGTCGGGCCCGCATTCGAACGGGTATTCGCTGGTGCGCCGTATCTACGACCGTGCCGGTCGCCCGGCCGATCTGGACGTCGGCGGCGTGAAGCTGGTTGATGCGCTGATGGCGCCGACGCAGCTGTACGTCAAGCCGATCCTCGAACTGCTCGCCTCGCACGACCTGCACGCGATGGCGCACATCACCGGCGGCGGACTTTCGGAAAACATCATCCGGGTGATTCCGGATGGCCTCGGCGTCGATATCGAGGCCAGCGCGATCGTGCTGCCGCCGGTATTCGACTGGCTCAAGCGCGAAGGCGCAGTCGCCGACGACGAAATGTGGCGCACCTTCAACTGCGGCGTCGGCTTCGTGCTGGTCGTCGCGCCGAACGATGTCGCGGCGGTGTCGACCGACCTCCAGCGCCTCGGCCTCGCGCATCGCACGATTGGCCAGGTCGTCCGCGCGGACGGCGAGCGCGTGCACATCGGCTGATGGCGACGCCCCTGCGACTGGCGGTCCTCGCCTCCGGCCGCGGCAGCAATCTCCAGGCGATCCTGGACGCGATCGGCAGCGGCGCGCTCGATGCGCGCGTCGTCGGCGTGTTCTCCGATCGACGCAGCGCGAAGGCGCTCGATCGCGCGCGCGATGCCGGAATTCCCGCGGTCGCGATCGCGCCGGCGAAGTTCGAAACGCGCGAAGCATTCGACACGGCGTTGTTCGACGCGATCGCCGCTGTTCAGCCCGACCTCATCGTCTGCGCCGGATACATGCGCCTGCTGGGCGCCGCCCAGGTCGAGGCATGGCACGGCCGCATGATCAACATCCATCCTTCGCTGCTGCCGCTGCACAAGGGCCTTCGCACGCACGAACAGGCGTTGTCGGACGGTGCGTCAGAACATGGCGCGAGCGTGCACTTCGTCACCGCCGAGCTCGATGGCGGGCCGGTGATCGCGCAGGCGACCGTGCCGGTTCTCGCAGGTGACGACGCGCAATCACTCGCGGCGCGCGTGCTCGAACGCGAACACCCGCTGCTGATCGCGGCGCTGCGGCTGTTCACGGCGCGTCGCCTCCGCCTGCACGCCGCGTCCGTAGAGTTCGACGGCCGTGCCCTGCAGCAGCCGCTACGACTGGCCGGCACCGACCTCCGGGAAATCAACGCATGAGCCGCTTCGTCGCATTCGCCGTCACCATCGCGCTGCTCGTCGCCGCCCTGCCCGCGCGCGCGATGCAGCCGTTCCACGCGACCTACGACGTCTACCGCGGCGGCCACAACCTCGGCGTCGCCACGCTCGCGGTGGTGCCCGATGGCGGCCACTGGCGGGTCGACCTGGTCATGGATGGCAAGGGCCTGATCGGCCTTGCCGGCCTCAACGCGCAGCAGAGCACGGTGTTCGACGAGGTGAACGGCGCCTATCGCCCGCTGTCGCAGAGCACGCTCAGGAAGATGCTGTTCACGCGCAAGCAGACGACCGGTGTCTACGATTGGGCCTCGCAACGTGCGACCTGGACCGGGGACGTGAAGAAAACCCGCCAGGCGCCGGTGCCGCTGCAACCGGGCGACATGAGCGGCCTGCTGATCAACCTCGCGGTGATCCGGGACGCCCAGCCGGGCCAGGCGCTGCAGTACCGGTACGTCGACAGCGGTCGTGCGCGCATGCAGCGCTACACGGTGTCGGCCGAAACGGAAGCCATGAGCGTCGGGGAGTTGCAGTACAGCGCGTTGCGAGTCGACCGCGTGCAGTCGGGCGACGAGCAGACCTCCATCTGGGTCGCGGAAGGCGTTCCGACGCCGATCCGCATCCTTCAGCGTGAAAACGGCGAGGACACGTATGACCTGCGCCTCATCGAATACAAGGGAGCCTGACCACATGACGAAGACGTTCCTCCGCGGCGCCGTACTGGCCGCCTCGCTCGCCCTCGCCACGCTGCCCGCGATGGCCACGCAGCCATTCAGCGCCGCGTACCAGGCGAACTACATGGGCATGAACGCCACCGGTCGCATGGCGATCGAATCCGCCGGCAACGGCCAGTGGCGCTACACGCTCGAGATCCGCAACCAGCTCGCCGACCTCGTGCAGACCACGGTGTTCGACGAGGACGGCGGCGTGCTGCGTCCACTCTCGGGCAGCGACACCAACAAGCTGTTGATCAAGAAGTCGAACAAGAAGGCGACGTATGACTGGTCGCGTGGCGTCGCCACGTGGTCGGGCGACGTCAAGCCCGATCGCGCCGGCCCGGTGAAGCTGCAGAAGGGTGATCTCGACGCCCTGCTCGTCAACATCGCGATCGCACGCGATGCCGTCGCCGGCAAGCCGCTGCATTACCGCCTCGTCGAGAACGGCAAGGCGCGCGACCTGTCGTACTCGGTCGCCGGCAAGGAAGCGATCACCGTCAACGGCAAGTCGCAGCAGGCGACCAAGGTCGTGAGCACCTCGGGCGACAAGAAGATGACGTTGTGGGTCGTGCCCGGCGTGCCGGTTCCGGTGCGCATCATGCAGGTCAACGGCGACGACACGATCGACCTGCGCATCGCGCAGTAACCCGCCGACGTCGTGCAAAGAAAAAGCCCCGCTCCGGCGGGGCTTTTTTCGTGTCGGGCGACAGGCGTATCAACGGATACGCGAGATCTTCGCGCCTACGCCCGACAGCTTCTGCTCGATGTTCTCGTAGCCGCGGTCGAGGTGGTAGATGCGGTCGATCGTCGTGGAACCATCGGCGACGAGGCCGGCAAGGATCAGCGATGCCGACGCGCGAAGATCCGTCGCCATCACCGGCGCACCGCTCAGGCGCGGCACACCGCGCACCACGGCGGTGTGTCCGTCGACATGGATGTCCGCGCCGAGGCGCACAAGCTCGTTGACGTGCATGAAACGGTTTTCGAAGATCGTTTCGTTGATGACCGCGACGCCGTCCGCCACGCAGTTGAGCGCCATGAACTGCGCCTGCATGTCCGTCGGAAAACCGGGGTGCGGCATCGTGGTGATGTTAACCGGGCGCGGGCGACGGCCCTTCATGTCCAGCGTGATGCGGTCGCCATCGCAGTCGAGTTCCGCGCCCGCTTCCTTCAGCTTGTCGAGCACCGCGTCCATCGTGTCGGGACGCGCGTGGGTGAGCGTGACGCGGCCGCCGGTCATCGCCGCAGCGACGAGGAAGGTGCCTGCTTCGATGCGATCGGCGACCACGGTGTGCTCGCCACCATGCAGGCGCTCGACGCCTTCGACGACGATGCGTCCGGTGCCTGCGCCGGTAATCTTCGCGCCCATCGCGATCAGGCAGTCCGCGAGATCGACGATCTCCGGCTCCATCGCCGCGTTCTCGAGCACCGTGCGGCCTTCGGCCAGCACCGCGGCCATCAGCACGTTCTCGGTCGCGCCGACGCTGACGATGTCGAACACGTGGCGCGCGCCCACCAGCTTTTCCGCACGTGCGTTGATGAAGCCGTTCTCGACGGTGATCTTCGCACCGAGTGTCTGCAGCCCCTTGATGTGCAGGTCGACCGGGCGCGAACCGATCGCGCAACCACCGGGCAGCGACACCTCGGCGTGGCCGTAACGCGCGAGCAGCGGCCCGAGCACCAGCACCGACGCGCGCATCGTCTTGACCAGCTCGTACGGGGCGACCTGGCTGTGCACGGTGGTCGGATCGACCGTCACCACGCCCGTTTCGGACTCGTCGACGCGCGCGCCGAGTTCGGCCAGCAGGCGCGTGGTCGTGTGGACGTCGTGAAGCTGCGGCACGTTGCGCAGCGTCATCGGGCCGTCCGCGAGCAGCGTCGCGCAGAGGATCGGCAGGACGGCGTTCTTGGCACCGGAAATACGGACTTCGCCGTTCAGCGGCGTGCCGCCTTCGACAACGATCTTCTGCATGGATGAGGGTCTGGAAGGAGTGGGAGGCCGCGGGGGCTCAGCCGGCAGCGCCGGCTTCCTCGGGGGTCACGGTCTTGAGCTGGAGCGCGTGGATCTCGCCGCCCATGCGGTCACCGAGCGTGGCGTAGACCATGCGGTGGCGGGCCAGCGGCAGCTTGCCGCGGAACGCATCGCTGACGACGGTGGCTTCGAAATGCACGCCGTCGTCGCCGCGCACGTCGGCGCGCGCGCCAGGCAGGCCCTGCTCGATGAGGTGGCGGATGGTGTCGGAATTCACGGGGAGGCCTTCGGAAACGACGCGGGCGGCGGTCCCACGGGCGCGGGCCGCCTGAACCGCTTAAACTGAGCGACTTAGCCTAGCCGAAAGGACCCCCGTCCGAAATGGCGGATCCCATCGCGCCGGTGCACGGCGACATCGACTTCCCGGCCAGCGGCCGCCGCGTCTTCGCCGTCGAGGCCGAGGCGCTCGCCGCCGTTTCCGCACGCCTCGACGGCGGCTTCGCCGACGCCTGCCGCCTCATGCTGCAGGCCCGCGGGCGCGTGGTCTGCGTCGGCATGGGCAAGTCGGGCCACATCGCCCGCAAGATCGCGGCGACGCTGGCGTCCACGGGCACGCCGTCGTTCTTCGTCCACCCGGGCGAAGCCGCGCACGGCGACCTCGGCATGATCACCGACGCCGACGTCGTACTCGCCCTCTCCTACTCCGGCGAGAGCGACGAGATCCTCACCCTGATGCCGGTGCTCAAGCGCCAGGGCAACGCGGTGATCGCGATGACCGGTCGCCCCGCGTCGAGCATGGCGCGCGAGGCCGACGTTCACCTCGACGTTTCCGTGCCCGCCGAAGCGTGCCCGCTGCATCTCGCGCCCACGTCGAGCACCACCGCATCGCTCGCGATGGGCGACGCGCTCGCCGTCGCCCTGCTGGAAGCGCGTGGTTTCACCGCCGACGACTTCGCACGCTCGCATCCCGCCGGCGCGCTCGGGCGCCGCTTGCTCCTGCACATCGTCGACGTGATGCACGCGGGCGACGATCTCCCGCTCGTACGCCCGGATGCATCGGTCAGCGAAGCACTGGTGGAAATGAGCCGCAAGCGCCTCGGGCTCACCGCCGTGGCTGACGAATCGCGCCGCCTGCTCGGTGTGTTCACCGACGGCGACCTGCGCCGCACGCTCGACGATGCACAGCTCGACCTGCGTTCCACCACCATCGCACAGGTGATGACGCGCAATCCGCGCACCATCGGTGCCGACGTGCTGGCGGTCGAAGCGGCGCACGTGATGGAGCAATACAAGATCAACGGCCTGCTGGTCGTCGATGGTGAGGGTCGCGTCGTCGGCGCCCTCAACATTCACGACCTGTTGCGAGCCCGGGTGGTTTAAGGGCCGATACCGATGACGACCCAGCCCCCCGCCCTCGCCGATCTGCGCGACCGCGCCCGACGCGTGCGCCTCGCGTGCTTCGACGTGGACGGCACGCTGACCGATGGCCGCCTCGTCTACGACGCCGCGGGCGGCGAATCCAAGGCGTTCCATGTGCATGACGGACAGGGTCTGGTGCTGCTGCGTCGCGCAGGCATCGAAGTCGCGCTGGTCACGGCGCGTACGAGCCCCATCGTGGAACGTCGTGCGTCGGAACTCGGCGTGCGCGCGTGTTCGGGCATCGGCGACAAGCTCGCATGCGTCGAAAAGATGGCGACGACGTTGGGTATATCGCTCGACGAGGTCGCCTTCATGGGCGACGACCTGCCGGACCTCAAGGTGATGCGTCGGGTCGGCTTGTCCGCATGCCCGTCCGATGCGCACGACTGGATCAAGCGCGATGCCGCCTGGACATCGCAACGCGACGGTGGCCGCGGCGCGGCGCGCGAATTCTGCGATTTCCTGCTCGACGCGCAGGATCGCGTCGAACCGATCATCGATGCGTTGCTCGCCGACGCGCCTGCACCGCTGGGAGCACAGGCATGAACTGGCGCGTCGTCGTGGGGGTCGTACTCGCGGCTGCGGCGGTCGCGGTCGGCGTGGCGCTGTGGCGCCAGCACGCGGCGGACAATCTTCCGCTCGAAGCCGGCCGGTCGGACTACACGCTGTACGATTTCGAGCTGGTATCGCTCGATGCGCAGGGCCGCGAATCATTCACCCTTCGCGGTCCGAAGCTCACGCGCCAGCCCGACGTCCACACGTTGTCGCTCGAAACCCCGGTGTTCGTCATTCCGCCGCGACCCGGCAACGCGGGCGCGCCGTGGACGGTCGATTCAAAGACCGCGTGGGTGTCGGCCAAGGGCGACGAGATCCGCCTTCGCGGCGACGTGCATGCGGTCAGCACGCGCAGCGGTGGCGATCCGGTGCGCATGGATACGCAGGAACTCAACGTGTTTCCGGATGCCAAGCGCGCGACCTCCGCGGTCGCGGTCAGCGTCAAGCAGCCGGGACTTATACTGAATGGCCACGGCATGGACGCGAGACTCGACGACCGCGTGGTGAAGCTCCAGAACATCAAGGCCCGCTATGAAAAGTCGCAGTAGCCTCGCGCCCGTCGTCGCGCTTGTCCTCATTGCCGTGAGCGGCGCCGCGTTCGCGCGCTCGGCCGATCGCCGCCAGGCGATCGACATCGAAAGCGGGTCGGCCGTCTATTCGACCGACGACAGCAAGCCCACGGTGCTCGGCGGTGGCGTCACCATCACCCAGGGCACGTTGCGCATCACCTCCAGCGGCGCGCAGATCACCATGCGGAACGGCGAGGCCGTGCGCGCGGTGTTGAACGGCGGCCCGGTGAAGATGAGCCAGCAGCTCGACGACGGTACGCCGATGAGCTCGACGTCCGCCGCGGCCGACTACGACATGAAGGCCGACGTCGTGGTGCTCAGCGGCAACGTCACCGTGCAGCAGACGCGCGGCACGCTGACCGGCGACCGCGTGAACTACAACATGCGCACCGGCCAGGTCGCGAGCGGTCAGGCGGCCGGCGGCGGTCGCGTGCACATGCGCATCCTGCCGAAGAACGCGGGCACGCCCTGATGCTGCGTGCCGAGGGTTTGCGCAAGAAGTACAAGTCGCGCGAGGTCGTGCGCGATTTCGGCCTGTCACTCGACGCCGGCGAAGTCGTCGGCCTGCTCGGCCCCAACGGCGCCGGCAAGACCACCTGCTTCTACATGATCGTCGGCCTGGTGCCGGCCGATGCCGGGCAGATCCTGCTCGACGGGCAGGACATCACCACGCAGCCGATGTACGCCCGCGCCAAGCACGGCGTCGGCTACCTGCCGCAGGAACCGTCGGTGTTCCGCAAGCTCAGCGTGGCCGACAATATCCGGCTGGTGCTCGAGCTGCGCACCGACCTCGATCGCAAGGGCCGCGAGCGCGAGCTCGCGTCGCTGCTCGACGAACTTCAGGTCGCGCACGTGGCCGACCAGATCGGCGCCAGCCTGTCGGGCGGCGAGCGTCGTCGCGTCGAGATCGCGCGTGCCCTCGCCGCGCGTCCGCGCATGATGCTGCTCGACGAACCGTTCGCGGGCGTCGACCCGATTTCCGTCGGCGAGATCCAGCGCATCGTGCGCCATCTCACCGAGCGCGGCATCGGCGTGCTGATCACCGACCACAACGTGCGCGAAACGCTGGGCATCTGCGACCGCGCGTACATCCTGAACGAGGGTGTCGTGCTCGCGCAGGGGTCGCCGGAGTCAATCCTCGCCAATCCGGACGTGCGTCGCGTGTACCTGGGTGAAACTTTCCGGCTGTAGTGTTTCAGCGCCCGACCGGCGGCAGCACTTGCGGCTGACGTCATACCGGAACGCCGTGTACCTTGCATGTCGATGAAACCGCGCCTCCAGGCCTCGCTGGGCCAGCATCTGGTGATGACGCCGCAACTGCGTCAGGCGATTCGCCTGCTGCAGTTGTCGTCGATCGAACTCGATGCGGAACTGACCGAGGCGGTGGAGAGCAACCCGCTGCTGGAGTGGGACGACGTCGGCGAGGTCATCACCACGCCCGACGCGGTGCGCGCCGACGGCGATGCCGAGCGCGATGGCGACGGTGACGGTGACGGCACGCGCGAAGTCGTGATCGACACATCGCCGCTCGAGACGTGGACCGACTCGGACCTCGATGGCTGGAGCGATGGCTCCAGCGGCGGCTACAGCGGCGATGGCGACGGCGGCTCGCTCGCCGAGCAGGTCGCCGACCGCGAAACCCTGCACGACCACCTACTGTGGCAGCTGCACCTGAGCAGCCAGTCGCCGCGCGACCGGCAGATCGGCGCGGCGATCATCGACGCGATCTCGGACGACGGTTACCTGCGCGAACCGCTTGAGGCCATCGCGTCGTCGCTCGAGCCGCCGGTGCCGCTGGAGGACGTGCTCACCGTGCTGCATGTCGTGCAGCATTTCGATCCGATCGGGGTCGGCGCGCGTTCCGTTTCCGAAGCGCTGTGCGTGCAGCTGGGCGCGCTCGAGCCGGACACCCCCGGCCGCGCCATCGCGATGCGCATCGCCGAATCCCATCTCGAACGGCTTCCGCGCCTCGGCGCGCATGGCCTTGCCGACGAGCTCGACGAACCGGTCGACGATGTCGAAGGTGCGATCGCGCTGCTGCTGTCGATGGATCCGCGCCCGGGCGCGCAGCTCGGCGAAGTGGCGCCGGAAAGCTATGTCACGCCGGATATCGTGATCTGGCGGCAGCACGGCGCATGGCGCGTCGGTCTGGCCGACTTCAGTCGCCCGCGCCTTCGCATCAACCGCAGCTATGAAGCACTGATCGGCCGCACGTCATCGGCCGACACGACGTACCTGCGTGGCCAGTTGCAGGAAGCGCGCTGGCTGCTGCGCAACGTCGAAGCGCGCGGCGAAACGCTGCTGCGCGTGGCGAAGTGCCTGGTGGAACGGCAGACGGCGTTCCTCGAATGCGGCGAGGGCGCGCTTCGCCCGTTGACGCTGCGCGAGGTCGCCGGCGAGCTCGGCCTTCACGAATCGACGGTGTCGCGCGCGATCGCGCGCAAGTACGCGCGCACGCCGCGCGGCACGCTGCCCATGCGCTCGTTCTTCGCGTCGAGCGTGGGCAACGGCACCGCGGAGGAGACGTCCAGCGCCGCGGTGCAGTCCATGATTCGCCAGCTGATTTCCAGTGAAAATCCGCGCAAGCCGCTGTCGGACGCACGCTTGGCCGAGTCGCTGCAGAGCGCCGGCGTGCCGGTGGCCCGGCGCACCGTGGCCAAGTACCGGGAAGCGATGAGTATCCCCTCGTCGCAGGACCGCGTGAGGATGGGCTGAGCGACGCAGTATTTGACGAACGTCATATCACCGGGCCGCGAAAGTGACATGCTGGGACCGCGGCCATGGGGCCGCCTCTGCCGACACTCTGGAGATGCCCATGCGTATCGAAGTCCACGGTCAGCACATCGATGTCACCCCCGCCCTGCGGGAGTACGTCGCCACCCGGTTCCACCGCCTCGGCCGCCACTTCGACCAGCCGTTCGACGTCCGGACCGTGCTGTTGGTGGAGAAGAACCGGCAGTGCGCCGAAGCGACCGTGATCCTGGCCGGCAGGACACTGCACGCCGACGCAGAGGGCCTCGATGTCTACGCGGCGATCGACGTGCTCGCCGACAAGCTCGATCGCGCCCTGCTGAGGCACAAGGAGCGACGCAGCGACCACCACCGCGGCGAGCGCCTCGCGCGCAGCGCCGAATACGCCTGACTCCATGCCCTTTGCCGACCTGCTCAGCCGCGAACGCATCCAACGAATCGACGCCCCGCTCGACCGCGACAGCGTGATCGAGCACGTGGCGACGCTGCTGGCCAGGCCGGTCAAAGGGCACGGACTTCCCGCCCTGCAACTGGCCGAGCGGCTGCGCGAGCGTGAAAGGCTCGCCAGCACCGCGCTCGGCCATGGGGTCGCGATTCCGCACGCGCGGATGGGCAGCCTCGACGTCGCCCGCGGCGCCTTCCTTCGTTTAGCCGAGCCGGTGCCGTTCGCGGCGCCGGACGCCCGCCCGGTCGACCTGGTGTTCGCGATGGTGGTGCCTGACGACGACGTCGCCGGCCACCTCGCCCGGCTCGGCGAGATCGCCCAGCGCTTTTCCGACGCCGACTTCCGCGGCGCGCTGCGCGGAGCCGATGACGAGCACGACCTCGCGCGTCGCCTGATGGGGACCGACGCATGAACGCCCGCATCAGCGCGCAGGAGCTGTACGACCAGCAACTCGAGCGGCTCGGGCTGCGCTGGCTGGCCGGTCGGCGCGGCGCGGCTCGCGTGCTCGAATCCGTCGACACCGTGGCACGGCGTCCATCGCTCGCCGGCTACCTCAACATCATCTATCCGAACCGCGTGCAGATCCTCGGCACCGAGGAGCTCGCGTGGCTTGACGAGCTGGACTCGCGCGCGCGCTGGGAAACGATCGAAAAGATCATCCAGGTGCGTCCGCTCGCACTGGTCATCAGCAAGAACCAGACGTGCCCGGAAGACCTGCGCGTGGCTGCCGAGGAAAGCGAGACACCGTTGTGGGTGTCGCCGCGACGCGGCCATGAGCTGCTCAACCACCTGCAGTACCACCTCGCGCGCAAGCTCGCGCCGCGGGTCACGCTGCATGGCGTCTTCATGGAGATCTATTCGATCGGCGTGCTGATTACCGGCGAGAGCGGCGCGGGCAAGAGCGAGCTCGCGCTGGAGCTGGTGACGCGTGGGCATCGGCTGGTCGCCGACGACGCGCCGGAGTTCACCCAGATCGCGCCCGACGTGCTCGACGGCACCTGCCCCGAGCTGCTGCAGGACATGCTGGAAGTGCGCGGCCTCGGCGTGCTCAACATCCGGCAGATGTTCGGCGACACCGCGGTCAAGCGGAACAAGTATCTTCGGCTGATCGTGCACCTGACGCAGCCGTCGTTGCATCCCGAGCCCGGCGGGCTCGAACGCATCACCGGCGATCTCAGCGCGCGCCGCGTTCTCGACCTGGACGTCCCCTTGATCACCCTGCCCGTCATGCCCGGCCGCAACCTCGCGGTGCTCACCGAAGCCGCCACGCGCACGCACATCCTGCGGGCAAAGGGCGTCGACCCGGCTGCCGCCTTCATGGCGCGGCACAGCCACTTCCTCGAGCGCGGCGAGTCGTGAACGCGCCGTCGCTCGCAACGCTCGTGCTGGTCAGCGGCATGTCCGGTTCCGGCAAGACCGTCGCGCTCAACACGTTCGAAGACCTCGGCTTCTACTGCGTCGACAACCTGCCGGCGATGCTGCTGCCGCAACTCGTCGCCGACATCACCGGCGGAGAAGACGGCGGCCCGGCCAAAGTCGCGGTGGGTATCGACGTGCGCAACCGGCACGACGAACTCGACAAGGTGCCCGAAGCGCTCGCTGCGGTCGGCGGCCTCGGCTTCGATCCGCGGCTCGTGTTCTTCGATGCGGCAGATCCGGTGCTGCTCAAGCGCTATGCCGACACGCGACGCCGCCATCCGCTCAGCCGGCTCGGGCTGTCGCTTCCGGATGCGATCGCGCTGGAGCGCCAGGTGCTGCGATCGCTGCGGCAACTCGCCGACGCGATCGTCGACACCAGCGACATGAACGTGCATCAGTTGCGCCGGCACGTCACCACCGAATTCGGGCTCGGCGCGGAGCCCGGCATGTCGCTGCTGTTCGAATCGTTCGCGTATCGCCGCGGCGTTCCCGCCGATGCTGACTTCGTGTTCGACGCGCGCGCCCTGCCCAACCCGCACTGGATCCCGTCGCTGCGCCCGCTGTCCGGTCGCGACACCGATGTGCGCGATTACCTTATCGCGCAGCCCGATGTCGACGCGTTCTACACGCAGGTCAGCGGTTTCCTCGACACGTGGTTGCCGCGCCTGCAGGCCGACAGCACTCGCAGCTACGCGACCGTCGCCTTCGGGTGCTCGGGCGGCCGGCATCGCTCCGTGTATCTCGCCGAACGCATGGCCGAACACGCGCGTGCCCAGGGTTGGCAGGACGTCGCCGTGCACCATCGCGAACTGGACTGAGCGGCGTCCCAGCAGCCGCTTCCGGACGGTCACGCGGCTCTGCTAACGTCGACGCATGACCGTCGGCATCCTGCTCGTCACCCACGAAGGCATCGGCACCGCGCTTCGCGGCGTCGCCGAGCGGCTGATCACGCCGACACCGCTTCGCATCGAAGTGTTCGAGGTCGGGTTCGACGTCGATCCCGATGCCGTGCTGCCGATGGCCAGCGCCGCGCTGCGACGCGCCGACAGCGGCGATGGCGTGCTGGTGCTGACCGACCTGTTCGGCGCAAGCCCCGCGAACATCGCGTCGCGGCTGGCGCGCCTGGGCACCCCGATCCGCCGCGTGTCCGCACTCAACCTGCCGATGCTGCTGCGTGTCCTCAACTACGCCGACCTCGAACTCGACGCACTGCCCGCCGTGGCAGTCGCCGGCGGTCGCAACGGCGTGCAGCTCGACGATGCCTGACCAACCATGATCGAACGCGAACTCACCGTCTCGAACCGCCTCGGCCTGCACGCGCGCGCCACCGCGAAACTCGTGCAGACGCTGTCGCATTTCCGCAGCGCATGCACGCTCACCGCGAAGGGCCGCGAAGTCAACGCGAAAAGCATCATGGGCGTGATGTTGCTCGCCGCAGGCCAGGGCACCTTGGTGAAGCTGCGCATCGAAGGCGAGGACGAGCAGGCCGCGGCCGACGCGATCCAGGCGCTGTTCGAGCGTCGCTTCGACGAGGACAGCTGATCGCATGAGACAGGCGCTGGCCGGCAAGGGCGCATCGCGCGGCACTGTTCTGGGCCGGGCGCGCGTTCGCCTGCCACATGCGTTGCAGATCGCCGAACAGCACGTCGACGCCGAGGCGGCCGACGACGAACTCGCGCGCCTGCACAGCGCGATCAACGCAGTGCGCGCCGAAATGCACGAGCTGCGCGCACGGCTGCACGGCGCGCTCGCGCACGAGGTCGGCGAGTTCCTCGACCTGCATGCGTTGATGCTCGACGACCCCGAACTGCTGCACGGCCTCGACCAGCTCGTCCGCACCCGCCATTACACCGCCGACTACGCGCTGCGCGTGCAGCGCGACCGCCTCGCCGCGGTGTTCGAGGCGATGGACGACCCCTACTTCAAGAGCCGCGTCGAAGATATCGACCAGGTGATCGGACGCATCCACGCCGCGTTGCACCGGCGCGACTTCGAGCTGCGTGGTTTCGCCGGCGAGATCCTCGTCGCCGAAAGCGTGGCGCCGGCGGAAATGGCGCAACTGCAGGCCCAGGGCGTGGTCGGACTGGTCACCACCAGCGGCAGCGCGCTCGGCCACACCGCGATCCTCGCGCGCAGCCTGCACATGCCGCTGATCGTCGATTGCGCCGACGCGCTCGATCGCATCAACGATGGCGATGCGCTGATCCTCGATGGCGGCAGCGGGCTCGTCGTCGCCGAGCCGAACGCCGACGACCTGCGCGCGCACAACGAACGCGAGCAGGGCCACGTGCGCGAAAAGCGCGCCCTCGCCCGTCTGCGTCGCGAACCGACGTGCACGCGCGACGGCTTCGACATCCGACTGTTCGCGAACGCCGAATCGCAGGAGGACGTGGCCGAGGCGCATTCGCTCGGCGCGGCCGGCATCGGCCTGTACCGCACCGAATTCCTGTTTCTGCAGCGCAATGCGTTGCCGGACGAAGACGAACAGTTCCGTGCGTATCGCGACGTCGTGATGGGCATGAGCGGTCGTCCGGTCACCATCCGCACGCTCGACGTCGGCGCCGACAAGACCGATCGCACCGGCCTTGCGTTGCGCGACGAGCCGAACCCTGCGCTCGGGCTGCGCGGCGTTCGCCTGTCGCTCGCGCGGCGCGGCCTGTTCGAAACCCAGTTGCGCGCGCTGCTGCGGTCGTCCGCCTACGGGCGCATCCGCCTGCTCATTCCGATGGTCACGTCGGCCGAAGAAGTGCGCGCAGTGCGCCGTGAGGTCGATCGCATCAGCGCGACGCTGCGCGAGGAAGGCCACGAGCTCGGCGAAGACGTGCCGCTGGGCGTGATGATCGAAGTGCCGGCCGCGGCACTCGCGCTACCCGCGTTCATCGACGAGGTCGACTTCCTGTCGGTGGGCACGAACGACCTCGTGCAGTACCTGCTCGCGGTCGACCGCAACCACGAAGGTCTCGGCAAGCTCTACACCCCGCTGCATCCCGCGGTGATCCGCGTGTTGCGCGACACCATCCGCGTCGCGCAGCGCCACGCGCGCCCCATCTCCGTCTGCGGCGAAATGGCGGCGGCGCCCGACTACGCGCCGCTGCTGCTCGCGCTCGGCCTGACCGATTTCAGCCTGCATCCCGGCACCATGCTCGAAGTGCGGCAGCGGATCCGCGACTGCGACTACGCACGCCTGCAATCGCGCCTGCCGGCGCTGCTGCGCGCGCGCGACCGCGACGCCATCGAACGCTGGCTCGCCACCGCGGTCTGATCCATCGGACGCGGCGATTGTCCATCGCCCGACGCAACAGCGATAATGTCCGCATGAACCTCTGACCTCGGTCGCATATCGCGGCGTTCAACGCCGGCGGGTGCGACTCGCCCACGGACCGCACAGGTCCCCGCCGGAATCCGCGCATGGCCGAATCCGTCCGCCACGAGAAGACCGCGCGGCAGCTCAGGCTGCTGTCGGACGCGCTCGACAGCGGGCGCCTCGGTCCGGTCCGTCGCCTGGTCAACACGCTGTCGCCGGCCGAGATCGGGAACCTGCTCGAATCGCTGCCGCCCGCGAAGCGCACGGTGGTCTGGGGGCTCGTCGATGCCGAGGACGACGGCGAGGTGCTGGTGCACGTCGGCGACGAGGTGCGCGAAGGCCTGCTGGCCGAGATGGACCCGGACGAGATCATCGCCGCGGTCGAGGACCTCGACATCGACGACCTCGCCGACCTCGTCGAGGACCTGCCGGATGCGGTGATCGAGCAGGTCCTGCTGTCGATGGACCGCGAGAACCGCGAGCGGCTCGAGCAGGTGTTGTCGTATCCGGAGGACACCGCCGGGCGCCTGATGAACCCCGATGTGGTGACGGTCCGTACCGACACCACCATCGAGGTCGTGCTGCGCTACCTACGCCTGCGCGGCGAACTGCCCGAGCACACCGACCATCTGTACGTCGTCAGCCGCCGCCACCAGTACCTCGGCCGCATCGCGCTGACCGACCTGCTCACGCAGGACCCGACCACGCCGATCAACCGCCTGGTCGACGACGAGCAGCCGGCGATCCGCGTCGTCGAAACGGCCAACGAAGTCGCTCGCAAGTTCTCCGACTACGACTGGGTGAGCGCCCCGGTGGTCGACGAGAACAACATCCTGCTCGGCCGCATCACCATCGATGACGTGGTCGACATCATCCGCGAGCAGGCCGAGCATCAGGCGCTGTCCGCGGCCGGCCTCGATGAAGAGGAAGACCTGTTCAGCCCGGTGCCGCGCGCGACGCGTCGCCGCCTGATGTGGTTGACCATCAACCTCGCCACCGCGTTCCTGGCGTCGTACGTGGTCGGGCAGTTCGAGGGCACGATCCAGCAGATCGTCGCACTCGCGGTGCTGATGCCGATCGTCGCCGGCATGGGCGGCAACGCGGGCACGCAGGTTCTGGCGCTGATGGTGCGCGGGCTCGCGCTGGGCCAGGTCGGGTTCTCGAACTACCTCACGCTGCTGTGGAAGGAGTGCAAGGTCGCGCTGCTGACGGGGCTCGGCTTGGGCCTGATCCTGGCGACGGTCGTGCAGCTGCGTTTCGGTAGCTGGGGGCTGACCGCGGTCATCGCGGCCGCGCTGCTGATCAACCAGATCGCCGCGGCCATCGCCGGCGTGCTGATTCCGGTGACGCTGCGCCGCCTCGGCTTCGATCCCGCGCTCGCCAGCAGCATCTTCCTCACCACGGTGACCGACGTGATGGGGTTCTTCTCGTTCCTCGGGCTCGCCACCCTGTTCCTGCTCAAGTGACGGCATTGCGCGCCGTTACCATGTCCGGGAGCCCGGGCTGTGTCGACGGACCGGCCGACCAGGGGGAACCACGATGATCAGCCGACTGCTGCGGCGCCTGCAGGGCCGCCCCGCGTCCGCGCCCATCGCCGCGGCGTCCGTTGAGGACGCCGTCGCGATGGCGGACGACGCGTGGACCGACATGGACGACGATGCACCGGGCGATGCCGTGGTCCTCACGACGTCGGAACTCGCGGCCGCCTTCGTGCGCCACCTGTTCGGTACGCCGGCCGATGCGCCGGTCGTCGACGGCATGGCCGACGACATCCTCGACCGCCTCGACGCACAGATGCAGCGCCTCGACGTCGCCCGCCTGCCCCGCCTTCCCGCGCTGGTGCCGCAGCTGCTCGCCGCGCTGCGTCGCGACGACGTCGATGCCAACGCGATCGCCGCGGTCCTGGCGCGCGACCCGACCCTTGCCGGCGATGTCGTGCGTGTCGCCAACAGCGCGCACTACCGCCGCGGCGGCCCGATCAACGCGCTGCCGCAGGCGGTGAACACCATCGGCAGCGACGGGCTGCGCTACGTCGTGCTGACCACGGTGATGCGTCCGATCCTGCAGGCCGACCCGTCGCACCAGGGCGCGCAGTCCGGCGCGCGCCTGGCCGCCCAATCCGAAACACGCACGTGGCTGTGCGGCACGCTGGCGCGCGGTGCATGCGACGTCGGCGAGGCACAGCTCGCGTCGGTGATCGCGTCGACCGGTGCGTCCGCGCTGATGCGCATGATGTCGCGCCCGTTGCTGACGGACGCCGCTGCCGACCCCAGCTTCGGGCCACGCTTCCTCGCGCTCGCCGCTGCGTTGTCGGCGCGTGCCGCCATGCACTGGCGCCTCGGCGACGCGGTATGCGGCGCGCTGCAGACGATGACCTCCGACGCCGACGACATTGCGCCGCTCGCTCGCGTGCTGGCGCGCGCCGATCGCCTGTCGATGCTGCATGCAATGCATCGCTCGGGCGATGTCGAACCGCGTGCGGCGATCGCGACCACCGACGACGAACGTCGCCGCGATGCGCGCCTGCTCGCGTCGATCGCCGATGTGTCGGCCGCCGCTGCGGCCTGATTTCGCTGGTTCCGGCGCCGGGGTTTCAACCCGCGAGAAGTCGCTCCAGCACCGCCATCCGCACCGCCACGCCGTTCGCGACCTGACGCAGGATCAATGACTGCGGGCCGTCGGCGACTTCATCGGTGATCTCGACGCCGCGGTTGATCGGCCCCGGATGCATCACCACCGCATCGGCGGCGGCCTTACGCAGGCGTTCCGCCGTGATGCCGTAGTGGCGGTGATAGTCCTCGAGCGAATCGACCAGCCCGTCTTCCATGCGTTCGCGCTGCAGGCGCAGCGTCATCACCGCGTCCGCGCCATCGAGTGCTTCGTCGATGTCGTGCGTGACCCGGCAACCGTCGAGCGTCGCATCGTCGGGGAGCAGCGACGCCGGCGCGCAGACGCGAACATCGCCCGCGCCCAACGCGTGCAGTGCGTGCAGGTCCGAACGCGCGACGCGCGAATGCTTGACGTCGCCGACGATCGCGATGCGCAGCTTCGAAAAATCGTCGCCCTTGGCCTGCCGCAGCGTCAGCATGTCGAGCAGGCCCTGCGTGGGATGGTTGCTGCGGCCGTCGCCGGCATTGAGCAATGCGGTACCGGTTTTCGCGGCGTCCGCAAGGCGTGCGACCGCGCCGTCGTCGTGATGGCGAACGATGAAGCCGCGCACGCCCATCGCCTCGAGGTTGCGCATGGTGTCGAGCGCGGTCTCGCCCTTTCGCGCGGACGAGGTCGACACATCGAAGTTCAGCACGTGCGCACCCAGGCGCTGAGCGGCGAGCTGGAAGCTCATGCGCGTGCGCGTCGACGGCTCGAAGAACAGCGTGCACACCGCGACGCCATCGAGCGCATCGGAGTCGCCCGGGCGGTCGGCGAAGTGCTGCGCGCGGTCGAGCAGCCCGACGACGGTGGCACGGGGCAGGCCGTCGAGCGTGAGCAGGTGATGCATGGCTTATCCGGTCAGGGAGGCTTCGAGTTCGACCGCATCGGCGGGCGCGGCCAGCCAGCGCTCGACGATGATCGCGGCGGCCACGGCGTCGAGGATCTGCGCGTCGCGACGGCGCTTGCCGCCCTGCGCGCGCTCGCCGGCGAAGCGTTGCGCGGCTTCGACCGACGACGAACGCTCGTCGACCAGCATGACCGGCTTGCCGAACTTGCGGCCAAGCTCGCGGGCGAACGCATGCGCGCGCTTGCGGATCGGCTGGTCGCCGCCGTCGAGCGTCATCGGATCGCCGACGACGAACGCGTCGGGTCGCCATTCGCGCACCAGTCGATCGATCGCCGGCCAGTCCGGCCCGCTCGCGTGCACGTCGACCACGGCGACCGGGCGTGCGCCCGAACCGAGTGCGCTGCCTACGGCGACACCGATCCGTCGTGCGCCAACATCGAAACCGAGAACCGTCGTCGCCGTCATGTCAGGCGTGTCCCGTGTAATCAGCAAGGCGCGACAGGTCGACGCCGATGCGCCCCGCCGCTGCGCGCCAGCGCTCTTCCAGCGGCGTGTCGAACAGCAGCGACGCATCGACCGGCGCCGTGAGCCAGCTGTTGTCCGCAACGAGTTCCTGCTCGAGCTGCCCGGCGCCCCAGCCGGCGCATCCGAGCGCGATCACTGCATGATCGGGGCCTTCTCCATTGGCCATGGCTTCCAATATCTCGCGCGAGGTAGTGAGGTAGAGATCATCGCCGATCGCGAGCGTGGAATCCCAGCGCGCGCCGCCGTCGTGGATGACGAAGCCGCGCTCGCGATGGACCGGGCCGCCGTTGAGCACGACCTGGGCGCGCAGCTTCTCGCTGCCGCCGTCGAAGCCCATCTGGCTCAGCACTTCGCCGACCGTGTATTCCGAAGGCCGGTTCACGACGATGCCGAGCGCGCCGTCCTCGTCGTGCTGGCAGATCAGCGCAACACTCTTCGAGAAACTCGACTCGGCCAGCGACGGCAAGGCGATCAGCAGCTGGTTCGCGAGTGGCGTCGGGCTGTCGAGCAAGGACATGGAGCCATCATGCCCGCACCCGGCGCGGTAATGGAAGCGGGTGCCCCCGCCGCAAACGACGAAGGCGCCCGCGGGCGCCTTCGTGTCGAGCCGGAACCCCGGTTCAGCGAATGTCGGCCACGCCGACATCGCCGAGCCCCGCGGCCAGCGTGCGGGCGTCGCCGCCCTGCGCCAGCTTGATGCGCAGGCGCACCTCGTTCTGCGAGTCGGCGAAGCGCAGCGCGTCCTCGTAGGAGATCTCGCCAGCCTGGTAGAGCTCGAACAGCGCCTGATCGAACGTCTTCATGCCCAGGTTGGTCGACTCCTTCATCACTTCCTTGATCTTGTGGATCTCGCCTTCGCGGATGTAGTCCTGCACCAGCGGCGTGCCCAGCAGGATCTCCATCGCGACGCGGCGGCTCTTGCCGTCCGGCGTCGGGATCAGCTGCTGCGCGACCACGCCCTTGAGGTTGAGCGACAGGTCCATCAGCAACTGGTTGCGGCGGTCTTCCGGGAAGAAGTTGATGATGCGGTCCATCGCTTGGTTGGCGTTGTTCGCATGCAGCGTGCAGAGCACGAGATGGCCGGTTTCGGCGAACGCGATCGCGTGGTCCATGCCTTCGCGCGTACGCACCTCGCCGATCATGATCACGTCCGGCGCCTGGCGCAGCGTGTTCTTCAGCGCGGATTCCCAGCTGTCGGTGTCGATGCCGACTTCGCGCTGCGTGATGATGCAGCCCTCGTGCTTGTGCACGAACTCGATCGGGTCTTCGATCGTGATGATGTGGCCCGTCGAATTCTTGTTGCGGTAGCCGATCATCGCGGCGAGCGACGTCGACTTGCCGGTGCCGGTCGCGCCCACGAACATGATGATGCCGCGCTTGGTCATCGCCAGCGTCTTGATGATCGGTGGCAGCTGCAGCTCTTCGACCGTCGGAATCTTGCTCTCGATCCGGCGCAGCACCATGCCGACCTGGTTGCGCTGGAAGAAGCAGCTGACGCGGAAGCGGCCGACGTTGGCGACGCCGATGGCGAAGTTGCACTCGTGCGTCTTTTCGAACTCTTCGCGCTGCGCGGGGCTCATCACGCTCAGCACGAGGTCGCGCGACTGCTGCGGCGTGAGCGGCTGCTGCGTGATCGGCGTGATCTTGCCGTTGACCTTGATCGACGGCGCCATGCCGGCCGTGATGAACAGGTCCGAGGCGCGGTGCTGCGCCATCAGCTTCAGGTACGAGGAGAAGTCGATCGAGCCGGCGCCGGGGGCGGCGGTCGGCGAAGGGGTACCGGGGGACATGCTCATCGTTAACTTCTCCGGGTGACTTCTCGGGGCAGCCGCCTCCGCGACCGGCCACCGCATCGATGTCGCCCGGGTGCGCGTGGTGGCCCGCGCCCCGCGGCGCCCGCCCGAAGGCGGGCCGTCGACGTCATTCGAACAGGCGCTTGTCCTTGGCGTACTCGCGTGCCTGCGGCTTCAGGATCAGGCCGCGCTTCACGAGATCCTGCAGGTGCTGGTCGAGGGTCATCATGCCGACCGCCTGGCCCGTCTGGATCGACGAATACATCTGCGCGACCTTGTCCTCGCGGATCAGGTTACGGATGGCGGGCGTGCCGACCATGATTTCCCACGCGGCCGTACGACCGCCACCGACCTTCTTCAGCAGGGCCTGCGAAATCACCGCGCGCAGCGATTCGGACAGCATCGATCGCACCATCGGCTTTTCGCCGGCGGGGAACACGTCGATGATGCGGTCGATGGTCTTCGCGGCCGAGCTGGTGTGCAGCGTGCCGAATACCAGGTGGCCGGTTTCCGCGGCGGTCAGCGCCAGGCGGATCGTCTCGAGGTCGCGAAGCTCGCCGACCAGGATGTAGTCGGGGTCTTCGCGCAGCGCCGAGCGCAGGGCCTCGTTGAAGCCGTGCGTGTCGCGATGGATTTCGCGCTGGTTGATCAGGCACTTCTGCGAGGTGTGCACGAACTCGATCGGGTCTTCGACCGACAGGATGTGCGCGTACTCGTTCTTGTTGATGTGGTCGAGCATCGCCGCGAGCGTGGTCGACTTGCCCGAACCGGTCGGGCCGGTGACGAGGATCAGGCCCTGCGGCTGCTGGATCAGGTCGCGGAAGATCGGCGGTGTCGCCAGGTCTTCGAGCGTCAGCACTTCCGACGGAATCGTACGGAAGACGGCGGCCGCACCGCGGTTCTGGTTGAAGGCGTTGACGCGAAAGCGCGCCAGGCCCGGGATCTCGAACGAGAAGTCGACCTCGAGGAATTCCTCGAAGTCGCGACGCTGCTTGTCCGACATGATGTCGTAGACGAGCGCGTGCACCTGCTTGTGTTCGAGAGCCGGAATGTTGATGCGACGGACGTCGCCGTCGACGCGGATCATCGGCGGCAATCCGGCCGACAGATGAAGGTCCGACGCCTTGTTCTTGACCGAAAAGGCCAGCAGCTCGGCGATATCCATGCTTTAGCTTTCCCCGTGAAGCGATCGAGCCCCGAATCCACGCGGTCTGGCCGCGCGGACCCCCTGGGGGGCAGTATAGGCCCCCGCTCCGCCCCGGCAACGGCCGGTTTCCGAGGTCACCGACGTGCTCGCCGACGCCCTCCGCGAGGTCTCCGAGAGCCTTTATAGCGCGGCCGCCGAAGCCCGGCGCCCCGCGCCCGTGCTGGTCGCCGTGTCAAAGCTGCAACCTGCGACTGCGATCGCGGAACTGGCCCGCCTGGGCCAGCGCGACTTCGGCGAGAACTACGTGCAGGAAGCCCTGCGCAAGCGACAGGAACTCGACGCCGCGGGCCTTGCGCAGCCCGGCGCATGGCACCTGATCGGTCATCTGCAGAGCAACAAGGCGCGCGAAGCCGCCGCGCTGTTCGATTGGGTGCAGACCGTCGACCGACCGTCCATTGCCGACGCCCTCGCCCGCCATCGCCCCGCCGATCGCCCGCCGCTCAACGTGCTGCTGCAGGTCAACATCGACGACGAGACGAGCAAGCATGGCTGCCCGCCGGGCAACGTGCCGGCGCTCGCCGAGGCCGTCGCGCTGCAACCGGCGCTCCTCCTGCGCGGCCTCATGATCATTCCGACGCCGCACCCCGACCCCGAAGCGCGCCGCCCCGCCTTCCGCGCCGCCCGCGCGCTGTTCGACGACCTGCACGAGACCCACCCGTCGGTCGACACGCTCTCGATGGGCATGAGCGACGACTACACGCTCGCGATTGCCGAAGGCGCGACCATGGTGCGCGTCGGCTCGGCGCTGTTCGGTGCCCGCCCCGCAAAGGCCTGACCCATGACGCACAAGCTGCATCGCATCGTCGTTACGTTCTGGATCGCCGTCGGCTTCGGCGCGCTCGGCCTGCTGGTGCTGATCGGCGCGATAGCCGTCGCATCGATCGGCTACGGGCAGTGCGGGCCGAGCGCGCTGGATGCGATGCAGCCCGGCTGCCGCGCCGGCGCGCGCCTGCTGATGATCGCGTTCGCGATGCTGTCGGTCGCGCTGGTGTTCGGTGCGACCAGCCTGACGCTGCTCTGGCGCGAACGCCGCCATCGCCGGCAGATGGGGTGATGCGCGCGCGTTGCGGCGGCTATCCTGCGGTGATCCATGAAAAGGAGTCGCCGGTGACGCATGCGTCCGAAACGGAAACCATCGCCTTCATCGGCGGCGGCAACATGGCGCGCAGCCTGATCGGCGGGCTGTTCGCGCAGGGCCGCGACCCCGCGACCATCCGCGTCGCCGAGCCGGTCGAGGCACTGCGCGACGCCCTGGCCGGCGACTTCGGCGTGCATGTCGTCGCCGACGCGGCGCAGGCGGTCGACGGTGCGTCCACATGGCTGCTCGCGGTGAAGCCGCAGGTGATGCGCGGCGTCTGCGAGTCGCTGACACCGGCGGCGGCCGCCAACCCACTCGTGATTTCGATTGCTGCGGGCATCACCGCGTCGCAGCTCGATCGCTGGCTCGGCGGCGGTCGTGCAGTCGTGCGCGCGATGCCGAATACGCCGTCGCTGATCGGCCAGGGCGTGACCGGCCTGTTCGCGACGGGCGCGGTGACGCCCGACCAGCGCGACACGGCGTCCGCCCTGCTTCGCACCGGCGGGCCGACCACCTGGATCGACGACGAGGCATTGATGGACGCGGTGACCGCCGTCTCCGGCAGCGGCCCGGCCTATGTGTTCCTGCTGGCCGAAGCGATGCAGGCCGCGGCCGAACGACAAGGCCTGCCGCACGACACCGCGGGGCTGCTCGTCCGCCAGACGATCGCCGGCGCCGCCGCGATGCTCGCGCAGGGCGGCGAAGCCCCCGGCGCGCTGCGCGCGCGCGTCACCTCGCCGGGCGGCACTACGCAGGCCGCGGTGGAAACGCTGCAGGCCGGCGGTTTCGAGGCGCTGCTCGACCGCGCCATCGCACGCGCCGCCGAACGCGGCCGCGAACTGTCGGCCGCCAACGACTGAGCAGGACACCATGCGCATCGCACTGCTCGCCTTCACCCTCGCCGCGCTCTGCGGTTGCAGCGGCGACGCACCGCCCGTCGCCGCACCGGCCGCCCAGGCATTGCAGGACGCCGAAGCGCGCGTCGGCGACGTGGTCGTGCACGCGAGCGTCGTGCAGACATCGACGCTCGACGAAGCGGTCGCGCGCGAATACGGCATCGAACGCTCCGAGCGCACCGCGATGCTGCTGGTGAGCGCGCGCGACGCGAAGGGCGACGCGCCGCCGGCGACGGTCGATATCAGCGCCACCATCGCGCCCGTCGGTGGCATGCCGCAGCCGATCGCGCTGCACGAAGTCCGCGTCGGCGATCTGGTCGACCACGTGGGCACCGTCGACATCGCGCCGCCCGAAACGCTCAAGTTCGACGTGACGGTGCACTACGGCAGCGCGACATCGACGCTGTCGTTCACACGCAGCGTCTTCCCGCGCTGACTCAGGCGCGCTTCGCCGCCCACGCCTGCACGATGCGCTGGATCTCGCGCACGCCGTCGGTGAGCGCGGCGGGCCCGGGCTGCAGGATCAGTGGCGACTTGATCTCGTGCAGCTCGCCGTCGCGAACCGCCGGCACCCCCGCCCAGCCCGGCCGCGCGACGACGCGCTCGGGCCGGAACTTCTTGCCGCACCACGAGCCGATGATGATGTCGGGCGCCGCCTCGATGATTTCGCGGTCGTCCGCGATGATGCGGTTCTTCGCGAGCGATTGGACCGATCGCGCGGGCAGCAGGTCGATGCCGCCGGCGATGTCGATCAGCTCCGCGACCCAGCGGATGCCGGTGATGATCGGCTCGTCCCATTCCTCGAAATAGACCTTCGGGCGCATGGGCAATGCCCGCCCGGACGCGCGGATGGCGTCGAGGTCACGCGCCAGCACATCCGCATACGCGTTCGCGCGATCGGCCACGCCGACGAGCGCGCCAAGGCGCCGGATGTAGTCGAGGATGCCGTCGACGCTACGATGGTTGCTGATCCATACCTCGACGCCGCGACGGATCAGCTCCGCTGCGATATCGGCCTGGATGTCGGAAAAACCGACGACGAAATCGGGCTCGAGCCTGAGGATCTCGTCGATCTTCGCGCTCGTGAACGCGCTGACCTTGGGTTTCTCCTTGCGCGCCTTCGCAGGCCGCACCGTGAAACCGCTGATGCCGACGATGCGATCGTCCTCGCCCAGCGCATACAGCGTTTCAGTCGGCTCTTCGGTGAGGCAGACGATGCGGCGCGGGCCGGAGCGTGTCACGGATAGAGCATCCGCTTGCTCCAGTCGCCGGCGACGTCGCGCTCGTAGAACCAGCGCTCGTGCAGGCGGAACTGCGCGCCGTACCAGAACTCGATGCGCCGCGGCTTGACGCGAAATCCCGTCCAGTCCGACGGACGCGGCACGTCGCGGCCCGCGAACTCGCGCTCGGCGTGCTGCAGCCGCGCTTCGAACGCATCGACCGATTCAAGCGTTTCCGATTGCAGCGACGCCCAGGCGCCGAGCTGGCTGCCGCGCGGACGCGATGCGAAATACGCGTCGGCCTCGGCGTCGGCGACGACATGCACATCGCCTTCGATACGCACCTGCACGCCATTGCCGATGCGCGGCCAATGGAACAGCAGCGCCGCCTGCGGATTGGCCTGCAATTCGCGTCCCTTGCGGCCGTCGACATGCGTGTAGAACACGAACCCGCGTGCGTCGTGCGCCTTCAGCAGCACCATGCGAACCGATGGCCGCGCATCGAGCGCGGCGGTCGCGAGCGACATCGCGGTGGGATCGGGCTCGCCGGCGTCGGCGGCCTGCGCGAACAGGCGGTCGAAGGTGGCGAGGGCTTCGGCAAGCAGGGTGGGCGTCTCCATCGCGCTATTGTGCGGCGATGCCCGAAACGCTGCACGCGCTCGGCCCGGACCCCGCGCTCGTCGAACGGCTGCTCGACGTCGCGCTCGCGTCGCCCACGCGTGTCTTCGCGATCGCCGGCCTGCAGGGCTGCGGCAAGTCGACGCTGGCCGCGAACATGGTCGACGCCGCGGCCTCGCGCGGCGTGCACGCGGTGACGCTGTCGCTCGACGACGCCTACCTCGATCGCCCGCAACGCCTCGCGTTCGCCCGCGACGTACACCCGCTGCTGGCGACGCGCGGCCCGCCGGGCACGCACGACGTCGACCTGATCACGGACACGCTCGACGCGCTTCGCGAAGGCCGCGCGGTGCGCCTTCCGCGCTTCGACAAACTCGCCGATCGTCGCCTGCCCGAAAGCCGGTGGCCGCGCGTCGACCGTTGCGATCTCGTCATCGTCGACGGCTGGTGCCTGAAGGTGCCGGCGGACGACGCGTCCGCACTCGCTGTCCCGCTCAACGCGATCGAGCGCGACGATGACGCCGACGGCACGTGGCGTCGGTACTGCAACGACGCGCTCGGCCGGGACTACCCGACGTTGTGGTCGCGGCTGCCGCGGTTGCTCTGGCTCGCGCCACCCGGGTTCGACGTCGTGTACGACTGGCGATGGGAACAGGAATGCACCGCGCGCGCGTCGCGCCCTGGTGCAGGCGGCATGGACCGTGCCGGGATCGATCGCTTCGTACAGCTGTTCGAACGCACGAGCCGCCGCGCGATCGCGACGTTGCCGCACATCGCGGGCTGGACGCTGCGTCTCGACGAAAACCGCCGACCCGATGCGGCCGACCTCGCCGGCCTGCTGCGGCCCCCTACAATCGACCCATGAACCGTTCGCGCAACTGGGTGCTGGTCGGACCGACCGGCGCGGGGAAATCCACCGTCGGCGCGCTGTTCGCCGCGCGCCGCGGCCTGCGCTTCGTCGACCTCGACGCGATGATCGAAGCCGAAGCGGGACGACGCGTCGCCGACATCTTCGCGAACGACGGCGAGGCTGCGTTCCGCGAACTCGAGTCACGCGCGCTCACCGACGCGCTCGCCAGCGACGGCGTGGTGATCGCCACCGGGGGCGGCGTGGTGCTCGACGCCGACAACCGGGCGCGGCTGCGCGAATCGGCGACGGTCGCGCACCTGCACGCCGACATCGCGACGCAGCTCGATCGCCTGCGCGATGCGACCGACCGCCCGCTGCTGGCGCGCGCCGATCGCGACGAGGTGCTGCGCGCAATGGCCGAACGACGCACGCCGCTCTACGCGGAGCTCGCCCACGTGCGTATCGATACGTCCGCGCTGGCCGCAGGCGCGGTGGCGGACCTGCTGGATTCGACGGCGCTGCAGGAACGGCGCGACGCAACGAGCCCGCGTCGCCTCGATGTCGACAGCCCGCGCGGCACATATCCCATCCACATCGGAGCGGGACTACTCACGGAGGGCTCCGCGCTTGCCGCCGCGATCCGAGGTCGGCACGTGCTGATCGTTACCGACGCGAACGTCGCGCGCCTGCACTTACCGGTGCTGGATGCGACGGTGCGGCGCATCCGCCCCGATGCGCGCATCGCAACGCTGGTGCTGCCACCCGGCGAGTCGGAGAAGACCATCGGCCGTTGGCAGGAAGCGATCGATGCACTGGCGAAACTCGGCGCGACGCGTGACGCCACGGTCGTTGCACTCGGTGGCGGCGTCATCGGTGATCTCGCGGGCTTCGCCGCCGCGTGCTGGATGCGCGGGATCGACGTCGTCCAAGTGCCGACCACGTTGCTGGCGATGGTCGATTCGTCGGTCGGCGGCAAGACGGCGGTCGACCTGCCGGCGGGCAAGAACCTCGTCGGCGCATTCCACCCGCCCTCGGCCGTGATCGCCGACACCGCGACGCTCGCGACCCTGCCGCCGCGCGAGCTGCGGGCGGGGCTGGCGGAAGTCGTGAAGTACGGGGCGATCTTCGACGCAGGTTTCCTCGCCTGGCTCGAGGCTCGCGTCGACGCGCTGATCGCCGGCGACGTCGCGGTGACGGCGGAAGCCGTCGAGCGCTCGTGCCGCTACAAGGCCGAGGTGGTCGCGCGCGATCCGTTCGAACGCGGCGACCGCGCGCTGCTGAACTTCGGCCACACCTTCGGCCACGCGATCGAAACCGAGCAGGGCTACGCGGGCGCCGTGGGCGGACTCGTGCACGGCGAGGCGGTGGCGGTCGGGATGGTGCTTGCCGCGCGGCTGTCGGCGGCGCTGGGTCGCGCACCGGTCGCCGACGCGGAGCGACTCGAACGCCTGCTGTCGTCGCTCGGCCTGCCCACCCGGATTCCGGTCGGGCTCACGCCGTCGGCGCTGCTCGACCGCATGCGCCTGGACAAGAAGGCAGACGCCGCGGGGCTGCGTTTCATCCTCTGGGACGGCGCGGGCCAGGGGCGCATCGTGCGGGACGTTCCCGACGCAGCGGTGCTCGACGTCCTCGGCGCGGGGTAAGCGCGACGTCGCCTGCGCATCGCCAGCGCGCCCCGTCCGGCCCTCGCCGGGCGGCGCGGGAACGCGTTGAACGGCGCACCGCGACGCATTCATTCCCGTCGCGGCCGAATTTTCGGGCCGCGCGGCTACAATTCCGCCGATGCGATTGCTCCTGCAACAACGCCCGGACGGCCACGAAGCGCCACGCTTCGTCCAGCTCATGCTCCAGCCCGACCTGCTTGGCGGGTGGACGCTGGTGCGCGAGACCGGCCAGATCGGCGGCAAGAGCACGGTGCGTCGCGAACAGTTCCTCGACCAGCAGTCGGCGGTCAGTGCGCTTGAACTCGCGCGCGATGCGCAGATCAAGCGCGGCTTCCAGTTGATGTTCGCGGAGGGCGCCGCTCCGCGTTGACGGATCGTGCCGGAAGGGCTTTCCGTGCCAGCTCCGCTGGCCATGGGTGCCCCGGCAAGGGAATCCGAAACCCGGGCGTCGCATGCATTGCACCGGATGGCCGGACGACGCGAGGTTGCGGAGGCGGCCCGACGGCATGGGAAAGCCACCGCGTCAGCCCGCTCCGCCCTACCCCTTTTCAAATCGAAGCGACGTTCCCATGACCCACGCCCCGCTCCAGAACGACCGCTTCCTTCGCGCGCTACGCCGCGAATCCGTCGACCGCACGCCGGTGTGGCTGATGCGCCAGGCCGGTCGCTATCTGCCGGAATACCGCGCCACCCGCGCGCGCGCCGGCAGCTTCCTGGCGATGGCGAAGAATCCCGACATCGCCTGCGAAGTGACACTGCAACCGCTGGAGCGTTTCCCGCTCGACGCCGCGATCCTGTTCTCTGACATCCTCACCGTGCCCGACGCGATGGGACTGGGCCTGTACTTCGTGGAAGGCGAAGGCCCGAAGTTCGAGCGCCCCGTGCGCAGCGCCGACGACATCGCCAAGCTCGCGGTGCCGGACGTGGGCAGCGAGCTGCGCTACGTCACCGATGCCGTCTCGCTGATCCGTCGCGAACTCGGCGGCCGCGTCCCGCTGATCGGTTTTTCCGGCAGCCCATGGACGCTGGCCTGCTACATGGTAGAAGGCGGCGGCAGCAAGGATTTCTCGCGCGTGAAGTCGCTCGCGCTGAACGATCCGGCCGCAATGCATCGCCTGCTCGATGTCACCACCGACGCCGTCATCGCCTATCTCGACGCGCAACGCATCGCCGGCGCGCAGGCCCTGCAGGTATTCGACACCTGGGGCGGCGTGCTGTCGCCCGCGATGTACCGCGAGTTCTCGCTGCGCTACCTCGAGCGCATCGCCGGCGAGCTGCCGCGCGGCGAAGGCGACGATGCCGCCCCGCTGATCCTGTTCGGCAAGGGCAACGGCGCGTATCTCGAAGATCTCGCTGCGACGGGTGCGGAAGGCGTGGGCGTCGACTGGACCGTCGACCTCGGCGATGCCGCGCGTCGCACGAACGGCCGCGTCGCACTGCAGGGCAACCTCGACCCGGTAACGCTGTACGCATCGCCCGACGCCATCCGCGGCGAAGTCGGTCGCGCACTCGACGCCTATCGCGACGGCAACGGCGGCTCGCGCGAGGGCCACGTGTTCAACCTCGGCCACGGCATGTCGCCCGACATGAATCCCGAGCACGTCGCCGTGCTCGTCGACGCCGTGCACGAACTCAGCGCGCGCTGATCGATCGGCGCTGATCCGGCGCCGCATTCGATCAGCGACGGCGAACCATCGCCACACCGGCAACGATCGACATCGATGCCGGCAAACGAGCAACGGGGAAACGCGGCGCCGATGGCCGCGTGGCCCTATGCAGGCATCGCCGGCATCACCCGCACCAGCGCAGCGGCCAGCATCGCGCCGGTCACCGGCTTGCGGATGAAGTCATCGAAACCGGCGGCGCGCGCCCGCGGTTCGGATTCGGCATCCGCCCGCGCGGTGACGGCAACGAGCGGCGCAGTGAAGCCGTGCGCGCGCAGCTGGCGCGCCAGCGCGAAACCGTCGAGCCCGGGCAGATCGAGGTCGAGCAGGCCGACGTCGAAGGCCGCCACGCGCGCTTCGGTCAGCGCCGCGAGTCCGTGCGGCACGTGCTGCACGCGATGGCCCTGCGCACGCAGCAGGCCGGCGACGACTTCGGCGACGGTCGGATCGTCTTCGACCAGCAGGATCGACAACGCACGTCGCGGCGCGACGATGCCGGGATCGCCATGCGTCGCGTCGGGCAGCGCGGCATCGTGCAACGGCAGGTCGAGGTGGAACGTCGAGCCGACGCCGGGCGTGCTCTCCAGTCCGATGCGGCCGCCCATCGCTTCCGCCAGCTCGGTGCTGATGGCGAGACCAAGCCCGCTGCCGCCATAACGCGCGGTGGTGCGCGTGCCGTCGGCCTGCTCGAAGCGGCGGAACAGCTTCGCGCTCTGTTCGGCTGAAAGGCCCGGGCCCGTATCGATCACGCTGAAGCGCACGCCGGCGTCGTGACGCTCCACGCGCAATGTCACGCCACCGCGCTCGGTGAACTTTTCCGCGTTGCCGAGCAGGTTCAGCAGGATCTGCCGAAGACGGTTGCAGTCGCCGCGCACGCCGCGTGGCACGTCGTCCGCGATGTCGAGCGTGAACGTGCGATCGCGACGACGTACCAGCGGGCCGACCAGTGACGCGACTTCGTGCAGCACGCGATGCAGGTGGAAAGGTTCATCGTCGAGTTCCAGCCGGCCGGACTCGATGCGCGCGAGGTCGAGCGCATCGTTAAGCAGGCGCAACAGGTGCTCGCCCGCACCGCGAATCGCGGCGACATAGCCGCGCTGCCTGCTGTCCAGCGGCGTGTCGAGCAACAACTCGGTCATGCCGAGAACACCGGTCATCGGCGTGCGCACCTCATGGCCGAACGTGGCGAGGAAGCGCGTCTTCGCGGTCGACGCTTCTTCCGCGAGCACGCGTTCGTGCTCCATGCGTTCGAGCGCATGGCGACGGCGCAGCCGGCCGCGATACGCGATCGCGGCCGTCGCCAGCGCGACGAGCGCCAGTGCCGCGAGCAGCGCGCGCGCCCACCAGGTCTGCCACCACGGCGGCCGCACGACGAACATGATTTCGCGTGGCGCCGACCAGATCTGGTCGGCCGTACGCGCGACGATGCGCAGGCGGTAGTCGCCCGGCGGGAGTTGCGAGAACACGCGCTCGCCGTCCGCACCGACGTCCACCCAGCCACGGTCGAAACCCATCAGGCGGAAGCGGTATTCGTTCGCGCCCGTGTTGTTGAACGCCATCAGCCGCGCCCGCACGCGCAGGTCGCGGTCGTCGTGCGCCACGATCATCCGTGCACGCGGATCGAGCGCGACACGAAGCCCGCCGTGGTTCACGTCCACCGCCTCGAGCTGCAGTCGCGGCGCGCGCGATTCCGGACGCACCACCGCAGGATCGAACACCACCAGCCCTTCCGGCGAGCCGACCAGGATGCGGCCGTCGCTCGCCCGCGCTACCGGTGGACGCGCGAATTCCTGGCTGGGCAGGCCGTCATGCACGCCGTAGACGCGGGTGCTGCGTGCGACGGGATCCACGCGCACGAGGCCGCGCACCGTCGTCACCCAGATCCGGCCAGCGCTGTCGACGAGCAGCCCACTCGCGGCGACACGCGGAAACCCCAGCTCGATACCCAGACGGTCGACGCGAACAAGGCGCGCGCCGTCGACGCGGTAGTGCTCGACGCCACCGAAGCGGGCGAGCCAGACGCTGCCGGCCTCGTCGAACGCGATGCCGTCGACCTCCGCAGCGTCGACGCCCGGCACCGCCGCCGCGCGCCCGGAGACCGCGTCGACCGCATAAAGGCCGGCCGATGTCGCGGCCCACACCGCACCACCGGGTGCCAGCGCGAGCCCGCTGACCGTCGCACCGCGTGGAAGCCCGTGCCCGTCGCCGGGCATCAGCGTCGTGCGGACGCGTCCGTCCTGCAGTCGCGCCTGGATGCCGCTCTCTCCACCGATCCAGACCAGGCCATCGGCGGCCTGCAGCAACGAAGGCGATTCGCCCGACAGTGCGCCGTCGTGCATGTTCGCGGCCCACCGCTGGATGCGGTGCGTGGCGGGATCCAGGCGCGCCACGCCGTCCGAGTAGGTGATCCACAGCTGGCCGTCGCGGTCTTCCAGCACGCCGTCCAGGATCACGCCCTGCGCGACGTCGTCGAACACGTGCGCGACCGCGCCGGTTTCGCTGTCGAACCGATCGAGCACGCCACCGCTGCCGACCAGCCACATCGAGCCGTCGCGCGCGGAGGCGATGCCGCGCACCTGCGCATTGGCGAGCGACGCCGGGTCGTCCAGGCGCCGCGCCAGCACCGAGAACTGCCGCCAGCGCGGTGGCAGGTACCACAGCCCATTCGTGTTGCTGGCGAACCACAGGCCGCCCTCGTGATCCTCGCGCGCGTCCACCCACGACGGACGCACGATGCCCTGCGACGCCGCGCTGTACAGCGGCACCGACGCCACCACTTCTTCGCCCTCGACGCCGAGCCCCTGCGGGATGTCGAACCAGTGCGTGCCCGCGCGATCGCGCAGCAGCATCTGCAGCAGCTGGCCGCCGTTGGACGTCCATTTGGGCGACGCGATGCCACCGCGTGCATCGCGCTCGACGAGTCCGCGCGGCGTGCCGATCCAGAGCGCACCGCCGACGTCGGGCGCGATTCCGTTCACCACCGGCGAGGGAAGCCGTCCGGTGTCGTCGCGGATGAAGTCGTGGCCCGTCCAGCGCGCGATGCCATTCGCAGTGCCGACCCACAGAACGCCATCGGCGACGACCAGCTTGCGGATCTCCACCGCCGGCAGGCTGCGCGCGTTGCCCGGGATCGGCATGAAGCGTTCGACGCGCCCGCCGCGCAGCCGGTGCAGGCCAGCATCCGCCGTGCCGAACCACAGGCTGCCGTCGCGCGTCGATGCGATCGACCACACCTCCACGCCACCGACGTTCGGCGTCGCGCGGTCGTACCAGGTGAAGTGATCGCGCGCCGCGCCGAGCACGGCGAGCCCGGCCGTGCGCGTGCCGATCCAGACGCGGTCGGCGGCGTCGACGTGCACGGTCCAGACGAAGTTGTCGTGCAGCCCCTGTTCGACGCGCCACACACGGAAGCCGACGCCGTCGAACCGCGCCAGGCCGTCGCTGGTGGCGACCCACAGATAACCGGCGCGATCCTGCGCGATGCCGTTGATGCGGTTCGACGGCAGGCCGTCGGCCACCGTGTACTGACGCGGACGCGGGGTTTCCGGCAGACCGGCGCGTGCGACTCCGGGCCAGAACGTCGCCATAACGACGAGCAGGCCTCCGGCCACGAGCGTGGAAAACGTGCGCATCCTGCATCTCCCCGGCATCCCCGCCCGTAAGGCTCCACGATCACGCCGGCGCGGGCAACCGCCATGGAACATCCCGTTGCGCACGTCTCCACGGCCGCTCACGGATACCGCGCCTAGAATCGCCGCACGCACCGAGGACCACCATGCATCGTCGCCCGCTGCTTGCCGTGCTGCTTGTGCCTGCGTTCGCGTCCGCCGAGGAGTTGG
Organism: Lysobacter claricitrinus; assembly: GCF_045866565.1. Classification (NCBI taxonomy): domain Bacteria; kingdom Pseudomonadati; phylum Pseudomonadota; class Gammaproteobacteria; order Lysobacterales; family Lysobacteraceae; genus Lysobacter; species Lysobacter claricitrinus. Next base: position 1,360,675 of record NZ_BAAFZV010000002.1, read on the forward strand.
CGATCGATCCGGTGCACACGCGGGTGATGGTCGCCGCGTCGCACGCCGGGTTTTCGCAGGCGATGGGCGTGGCCTCCGGCGCGACCGGTCGCGTCGATTTCGACGACGGCTGGGCGAACGCGAAAGTCGACGTCACCGTGCCGCTGAAGAAGCTCGACTACGGCGACGCCGGCTGGAACCGCGCGGTGCAGGGCCTGCTCGACACCGACAAGTTCGCCGACGCGCATTTCATCTCCGACCGCGTGACCCCGCGCGACGCCACGCATGCGGAAATCTGCGGAACGCTGTCGCTGCACGGCGTGTCCAAGCCGCTGTGCATGGACGCGACGCTCAATGCGCTGAAGCGTCATCCGATGCCGCCGTTCCGCCGCACCGCGGGTTTCTCCGCGACGGCCAAGCTCGATCGTTTCGACTACGGCATCGAGAACTGGCCGTCGGTGATCGGTCGCGAGGTCGAACTGCGCATCGAGATCGAAGCCAGCCGCGGCATCGGCGCGCCCGAACCCACGCCCAAACCGGACGAGACGCCTACGCCATGAGTCGAACGCCGTCGCTGTCGCCCGAACGCTGGGGCGCCGTCAGCCAGTTGTTCCATTGGACCTGCGCGGCGTTGATCGTCGCGCTCGGTTCGATCGGCCTGTACATGACCGAGCTGACCAGTCCCGTCGCGAAGATCCGCATCTACGCACTGCACAAGTCGCTCGGCCTCACGCTGCTCGCGCTGGTCCTGCTGCGGCTGTTGTGGCGGTGGACGCACAAGGTGCCGGGCGCAGTGCCCGGAACGTCGCGACACATGAAGCTCGCGGCCGACGGCATGCACGGCGTGCTGTACGCGATGATGATCGCGATGCCGCTCACCGGCTGGCTGATCAACTCCACCGCCGGCTATCCGCTGCAATGGTTCAAGCTGTTCAACCTGCCGTCGATTGCGGCGAAGAACGAGCACCTCAACGGCATCGCCAAGAACCTGCACGAATTCGGGTTCTGGCTGCTCGCCGTGCTTGTCGTCGGCCATGTCGGCGCCGCGATCTACCACCACGTTTTCCTCGACGACGGCACGCTGCATCGCATGCTGCCCTGGCGTCGACGCCTTCCCCCGCCGGAGTCCAACCCGTGAACCGTTTCGTCCCGCTCGTCCTCGCGCTCGCCGCGCTGCCCGCGTTCGCCGCCGACTACGTGCAGGCACCGGGCTCCACGCTCACGTTCGCCACCAAGTACCAGGGCGACGTGTTCACCGGCCGCTTCCCGCAGTTCACCACGCGGCTGTCGTTCGACCCCGCGTCGCTCGCGGCGTCGAAACTGGACGTCACCATTCCGCTCGCCCCGACCGCCACCGGCGACAAGGAGCGTGACGAGAACCTGCGCGGCACCGACTTCTTCAACGTGGCGAAGTTTCCGCAGGCGCGTTACGTCGCGACGAAGTTCCGCGCGCTCGGTGGCAACCGTTATGCGGCCGACGGCCAGCTGACGCTGCACGGCGTCAGCCGACCGGTCACGCTGACTTTTACGTGGACGCCGGGCGCTGCCCCGGTGCTCGCCGGCCAGGCGACCGTGAAGCGCCTCGAGTTCGGCGTCGGCGGTGGTGACTGGACCGACACCAGCATCATCCCCAACGACGTCGCGGTCAGTACGAAAGTCATGTTCGCCCCGGCATCGAAGACCGCGGCTGCGGCAAAATAGCGGCGTTGTCTTCCAGCACGGATGCTGACCATGCACGTTTCGAATCGCAGCCCGGCGCGCCGGCGCTTGCGCTATGCCCGCATCGCCGTTCGCATTCTGCTGCTCGCAGCATTGACGGCCGCCCTGTCGATGGCGGCGTCGCGCGGCTCGCATTGAGCCGGATCGATCAGCTGCTGGCCAGCGCTCGCACGCGTTCCACGTCGAACGGCCAGTCGAGCTCGACGCCGCCGGTGGCATCGCGCAGCACCGGCACGCGAACGCCGTACGTTGCTTCCAGTGCATCGTCGTCGTCGATGAAGACGCTTTCGAAGTCCGGCAGGCGCGCGGCGGCGAGCACCTCCAGGGCGAGGTCGCACAGGTGGCAGTCGTCGCGCTGGAAAAGGATGAACCGGCTCATGGGGATGCGCTGCAGTACGGGAAAGCGGCGGGCGGTACGGACGTAGAATAGCCGCCTCCCCTTCCTGCACTGCGCTGGAGCCACGGTGGCCGTCAGCACCTTCGACCTGTTCAAGATCGGCATCGGACCGAGTTCGTCGCATACCGTCGGGCCGATGCGCGCTGCCGCGCGCTTCGTCGAACGCTGGCTGGTGGAGAACGGCGAGCTGCAGCGAACCGCACGCGTTCGCGCGGAAGTGTTCGGTTCGCTTGCGCTCACCGGCCGCGGTCACGGCACCGACAAGGCCGTTCTCATGGGCCTGGAAGGCCATTGGCCGAACCAGATCGATCCGGACGTGATTCCGCCGGCGCTCGAACGCATCCGCGCGACCAAGCGAATCCGCCTGCACGGTGAGCACGAGATCGGCTTCGACGAGAAGCACGACCTCATCATGAACAAGCGCCAGAAACTGCCGTTCCACACCAACGGCATGCGCTTCACGGCGTACGACGCGCATGGCGAAGTGATCGCCACACGCGACTACTACTCGGTGGGTGGCGGCTTCGTCGTCAACCAGGATGAAGCGGCGGAAGACCGCATCGTCGCCGACGAAACCGACCTGCCCTATCCCTTTTCGACCGGCGATGCCCTGCTCGCGCAATGCGAGGCCACCGGCATGTCGATCGCGCAACTCATGTTCGCGAACGAGCAGGTCTGGCGTTCGCCGAGCGAGATCGAATCCGGCCTCGACGAATTGTGGGCGGCCATGCAGAGCTGCGTGGCGCGCGGCATCCGCGAGAGCGGCACGCTGCCGGGCGGCCTGCATGTCGCGCGGCGTGCGCCTGCGCTGCATGCGGAGTTGTCGGGCAAGCCCGAAGCCGCGATGCGTGATCCGCTCACCACGCTCGACTGGGTGAATCTCTACGCGCTCGCGGTGAACGAGGAGAACGCGGCGGGTGGTCGCGTCGTCACTGCACCCACCAACGGCGCGGCCGGCATCATCCCGTCGGTGCTGCACTACTACGACCGCTTCATCCCCGGCGCGAACATCGCCGGCGTACGCACGTTCCTGCTCACCGCCGCGGCGGTCGGCATCCTCTACAAGGAAAACGCGTCGATCTCCGGCGCGGAAGTCGGCTGCCAGGGCGAGGTCGGTGTCGCATGTTCGATGGCGGCCGCGGGCCTGACCGCCGCGATCGGCGGCACGCCCGGGCAGATCGAGAACGCGGCGGAGATCGGCATGGAGCACAACCTCGGCCTGACCTGCGACCCGATCGGCGGCCTCGTGCAGATCCCGTGCATCGAACGCAACGCGATGGGTGCGGTGAAGGCGATCAACGCCAGCCGCATGGCCATGCGTGGCGACGGCAAGCACAAGGTGTCGCTCGACAAGGTCATCAAGACCATGCGCGACACTGGCCGCGACATGCAGGACAAGTACAAGGAAACCAGCCGTGGCGGCCTGGCGGTGAACGTCATCGAGTGCTGAAAAACGGGACGCGCGTCGCCTCAGGCGGGAGGGCGGCTGCCGATAAGACCTCTAGCGGGCTGTTCGTCCGAGGGGAAACGGCCGTACCGATGCGCGTTCTCGCACTCCTTCTTCTGCTGATCGGCCTGGTGCTACCGCCGGCTGCGCGCGCGCTCGAGCCGGGCAAGGCGTTCCATCACTACGTCCGCGACGACTGGTCGATCCAGCAGGGCCTGCCGCAGATCAGCGTGCTGGCGCTTACTCAGGACCGCATCGGCTACTTGTGGGTCGGCACGCAGTCCGGGCTCGCCCGCTTCGACGGCATCGAATTCCACAGCTATACGCCCGACAACACGCCCGGCCTGCCCGGCCCGTGGATCCGCGCGTTGCTGACCGGCCGCGACGGCCGCGTCTGGATCGGCACGTACAAGGGCCTGTCGGTGTACGACGGGCACGGCTTCACCGCGATCCCGGGGCCGAAGGGCGAAACCGCGCTCGACATCACCGGCCTGGCCAGCGACCCGCAGGGCGGCATCTGGGCGACGTCGATGACCGGCGTGTTCCGCGTCGCCAACGACCGGCTCGAACCCGTCGCAGGCGGGCCGCAACCCGCGCAGGCGCCGCTGCCGCGCGACGACGGCCTGTGGGTCGGCGGCCGTGGCGCGGTCTGGCATCGCCTGCCGACCGGCCGCTGGGAACGCCTCGCCCTGCCGGACAGCGCGGCCGACGCGCAGGTCAATCGCCTGATCGCATCGCAGGGCGCGCTGTGGGCGGCGACGTCGCGCGGGCTGCTTCGTCGCGTCGCCGATGGCTGGCTGGCCTACGACGAAGACGCCACGCTGGCCCGCGTCCCGGTCGACATGCTGTTCGAGGATCGCGACGCGAACCTGTGGGTCGGCGGCGATTTCGGCCTCGCCCGCCTGCGCGACGGCCACGTCGCCGAGATGATTCCGGTCGGCGCGCCCGGCGGGTTCCCCGGCCTGCGTTCGGCGTTCGAGGATCGCGAAGGCAATCTCTGGCTCGGTAGCCAGTGGGAAGGCCTGGTGCGCGTCTGGAGTTCGTGGACGCGCCGCTACAGCACAGCCGAAGGGCTGACCGATCGCATCGTCTGGTCGGTCGCCAAGGATCCCGACGGGCGTGGCCTGTGGGTGGGCGGCAACGACGGCGTCAGCCTGCTGACCGACGGCCATTTCCGGCACGTCGTCGCGCCGGCGGACCTGCCCCATCCGCACGCCTACAACCTGCTCGCCGAACACGGACGGCTGTGGATAGGAACGCGCGGCGGGCTGCGCGTGCTCGATGCCGGCGAGGCGAAACCCAAGGCGCTGCCCGCGCTCGCTGCGATCGGCGGCGCGCAGGTCAACGCGCTCGTTCGCTCGCACGACGACGCGTTGTGGATCGGCACGCCGGAAGGCCTGTTCCGCTGGAAGGACGACCAACTGCGCCGCTTCGACGAGCGCGACGGCCTCGCCGATGCGCGCGTCCGCTTCGTGCTCGACGAGGCGAGCGGATTGCTCGTCGGCACGCAGAACGGGCTCTTCATGCAGCGCGGCGACACCTTCGTGCGCGACCGCGACCCCGGCCTGCCAGCGGCGCTCGACGTCACCGCGATCCATCGCCTCGCCGATGGCCGCCTGGTCATCGGCACGCTCAACGAAACCAGCTACGTGAAGGATGGGCGTCGCTGGCACGAACTCGGCGCGCAGCAGGGCGAGCCGGCGAACGCGCCGTTCTACTTCGCCGAAGACGACGGTTACCTGTGGAGCGCCGGCCTGCGCGGCATCACCCGAGTACTCGTCACCGACCTCGCCGACTACGCGACCGGTCGCACTTCGCGCGTCCGCGGCGAAATGCTGCTCAACGAGCGCGGGGATCGGCAGGCCGGCCAGCAGGGCTACTGCTGCAACGGCGCCGGCACCGCGAAGGGCGTTCTCGACGGCAACACGTTGTGGCTGCCGACGCGCGACGGCGTGGTGTCGATGGACACGCATGCGATCCGCAAGAACCCGGTGCCGCCGGGCGTGGCGATCGAACGCGTGCAGCTCGATGGCGCGTGGCGGGACGCGTGGCGCCTGCAGGGCCAGGCATTCCCCGACCACGCGCGCGACGCCACGTTCGAATTCACCGCGACGTCGTTCGTCGATCCCAAGAGCGTGCAGCTGCGCTATCGCCTGCGCGGTTACGACCCCGACTGGGTGGACGCCGATGTCGGCGTGCGCCGGGCGCGTTACACCAACCTGCCGCCGGGCCGGTACGTGTTCGAGGTGATCGGCAGCAACAATGCCGGCGTCTGGGCGAAATCGCCTGCGACGCTGTCGTTCTCGGTGCCGCCGCGCTTCGTCGAGACCGGCTGGTTCGTCGCGCTGTGCGCGCTCGGCCTCGCACTGCTGGTGTTCGTCGGCTATCGCATCCAGCGTTATCGCTACCAGCGCCGCCAGCAGGCGCTGGAAGCCATCGTGCTGCAGCGCACCGAGGCGCTCGCGCAGGCGAACCGGCAGCTCGAGGAAGCGAGCCACACCGACCCGCTCACCGGCCTGCGCAATCGTCGCTACATCGGCGCGCAGCTGCCGGCCGACCTGTCGTTCTACGACCGCCAGATCGACAACGGGCCCGTGAACGACAAGGCCATGCTGTTCGCGCTGGTCGACATCGACCACTTCAAGCTGGTCAACGACCGCTACGGCCATCGCGCCGGCGACCTCGTCCTGCAGCAGCTCGCGGGAGTCCTGTCGGGCCTGGTGCGCACCGGCGATTACGTTGCGCGCTGGGGCGGCGAGGAATTCCTCCTGGTGTTCCGCCCGATGCCCGAGCGCAACGTCTCCACCATCGGTGAGCGCATCCAGCACGCCGTGGCGACGCATCCGTTCGATCTCGGCAACGGCATGGTGCTGCCGGTGACGTGCTCGGTCGGCCTGTCGCAGTACCCGATCGTGCGCAACGAAGACGGCGCGCGCTTCGGCTGGGAAGCGATGATCGAACTCGCCGACCAGGCGCTGTACTACGTCAAGACCAATGGCCGAAACGGCTGGGCGTCGTTCCGGCCGACGCCGCTCACCGACCTGCGCGAACTCGTCGACAGCGTGCATCGCGACCTGTCCGCGATGCTCGCCCGCGACGCACTGCGCATCATCGGACGCATCGCCGGGCATCCGGTCGGCGCGCCCGCCGAATGATCACGCCGCGCGCACGATCCGCAGTACGTCGTCGAGCAGCGCCGCGGCGGTAACACCGGCGCCGGCGCCGGGCCCCTGGATCACCAGCGGCTGCGCGTCGTAGCGATCGCAGCGGATCGCGACGCGGTTGTCGGTGCCCTGCCCGGTGGCGAGCGGATCGTTCGCCGCCAGCGATTCGACGCCGACCCGCGCGCGAAGCCGGCCGTCGACGACGTCCAGCCGCGCGACATGCCGCAGCTTTTCACCATGCTTGTAGGCCTGCGCGAATCGTTCGCGCAACGGCGTGTCGAGCACATCGAGGCTGTCGTCGACCTCATGGGCCGCGCATCGCGCCAGCACGTCCGGCACCAGTGATTCGACCTGCACATCCTCGGCCTCGAGCGCGAACCCCGCGGCGCGCGCGAGGATCAGCAGCTTGCGGCGCACGTCCTCGCCGGACAGATCCTCGCGCGGGTCAGGCTCCGTGTAGCCGGCTTCGCGCGCCTGCCGCACGAAGCCGGAGAACGGACGCAGGCCGTCGTACGCGCCGAACAGCCAGGCCATCGAGCCCGACAGCACGCCGGCGATGCCGGTGATCGCATCGCCGCCCTCGCGCAGTGCGCGCAGGCTGCGCAAAAGCGGCAGCCCGGCGCCGACGGTCGCGGCGTCGCCGTAGGTCGTGCGCCCCGCGCGGCAGGCCGACTGGATCGCCTGCCAGCGCGCGAGCGACACGCCCTGACCAAGCTTGCTCGCCGTCACGACATGCACGCCCTGTGCGAGCCAGTCGGCGTGGCGCGACGCGACAGCTTCGCTGCCCGTGGCGTCGATGACGATGGCCGTCGACTCGCCGTCGAACACGTCGAGCGACACCTCGCGGTTCGCATGCGCGATCGACGCGAGGCGATCGCGCGCGGACACAGGCGCGAGGCCGTCACTGCAGGCAACCGCCTGCCGCGAATTGGCAACGTGCACGAGCCGCAGCGACGGCAAGCTATCGTGCAGTCGATCGAGCCGCTGCAGCAGTGCGCCGCCGACCGTGCCGACGCCGAGCAATGCGATTTCCGCAGCGAACACCTCGCGTTTTCGCGACGCGGCCGCGATCGGTCGTGCCAGCGCTTCCATCAGGCGACCACCGGTTCGCGTCGACACGCGTGGCGAACGCGCGCGAGGCCGGCGTCGATGTCCTCGAGCAGGTCATCGACGTGTTCGATGCCGACCGACAACCGCAGCAGGCCGTCGCCGATGCCGGCGGCGCGCCGCGCCTCGGGCGACATCGCCGCGTGCGTCATCGTGGCCGGGTGCGCGACCAGGCTTTCTACGCCACCGAGCGACTCGGCGAGCGTGAAGCACTGCAGGCCATCGAGGAATGCACGCACCCCTGTCTCGCCACCTTCGAGTTCGACGCTGAGCATCGCGCCGTAACCGCATTGCTGGCGCGCCGCGAGTGCATGACCGGGATGCGATGCGAGGCCCGGGTAATGCACCGCGCGGACGCCGTCGTCGCGGACAAGCCGCGCGACCAGTGCCTCGGTGTTTTCCTGATGGATGCGCAGGCGCGCGTCGAGCGTGCGCAGGCCGCGCAGCGTCAGGAAGCTGTCGAACGGCGCGCCGGTCAGGCCGAGTGCATTCGCCCACCACGTCAGGCGCTCATGCGCGCCGGCATCGCGCGCGATCACCGCGCCGCCGACCACGTCGCTGTGGCCGTTGATGTACTTGGTCGTCGAGTGCACGACGACATCGGCGCCCAACGCGATCGGCTGCTGCAGCGCGGGCGAAAGGAAGGTGTTGTCGACCACCGCGAGCGCGCCGATCGCATGCGCGGCGTCGATGGTCGCGCGCAGGTCGGTGATGCGCAGCAACGGGTTCGAGGGCGTTTCGATCCACACCACCGACGCGCCGTCGGCCAACGCCGCGTCACGCGATTCCGCACGCGTCAGGTCCGCCGTGACCAGTTCGAACGCACCCTTCGCGGCCAGCGCATTGAAGAGCCGCCAGCTGCCGCCGTACGCGTCGTGCGGGACCACGAGTCGACCGCCCGCCGGCAGCAGCGCATGCAGCACCAGCGTGATCGCCGACATGCCGGTCGACGTGATCGTGCCGCCGACGCCGCCTTCGAGTTCGGCCAGCGCTTCGCCCAACAGGTCGCGCGTCGGGTTGCCGCTGCGCGTGTAGTCGTAGGTGCGCTTGGCATTGAACCCCGCGAACGAAAAATTGGACGACAGCACCAACGGCGGCGTCACCGCGCCGAACGCGGTGTCGCGGTCGATGCCCGCACGCACGGCGACGGTGGCGCGACGGCCGGGACGCGACGCGCTCATGCCAGTGCCTCCGCGGCGAGCGCTTCGTCGAGGATGGCGGCAATCGCCTCGGGTTCCTTCAGGAACGCATCGTGGCCGTAGCGCGAGCGCAGCACGCGCAGTCGCGTTTCTCCGCGCAGCCGCTGCGCCAGCGCATACGCGTCGGCGAGCGGGACGAGGCGATCCTGTTCGATCGCGACGAGCGTGACGGGCGCGGCGATCGATTCGGGCGCCACATCCTGCAGGTCGATCGATTCGGACAACCTCAGGAACGCATCCACCGGCGTGCGCGCCGCGTATGCCTGGCCAGCGTGGTCCAGGTAGTCCTCGGCCGGAACGTGCACGCGGCCATCGACGACACGCGCAGCGCCGAAGCGTTCGTCGAACTCCTCCGGCGTGCGATAGCTCAGCAGCGCGAGCTGACGTGCGAGTACGAGGCCATCGACGCCGTCGCACTGCAACGCACCGAGCTGCACGGCGCGACGCTGCAAGGCGCGCCACGCACTGGAAAACGGATGCGCGCGATGCACGCCGCTGATGGCGACCAACCGCTGCACGCGCGCCGGTTGCCGCGACGCCAGCTGCAGCCCGACCATCGCGCCGTACGAGCTGCCGACGAACGCGTGGAGCCGGCGGATGCGCAGGTGGTCGAGCAGCGCGGCGATCGCGTCGGCCTGGTCGGCGGGATCGATCGGCGCGTCGAGCGCGCCGTCGGCGCCGAGCCAGTCGAACGACACGATGCAGTGCGTGCTCGGGTCGATCGGCCGGTCGACACCGACCTGCGCCTCCCACCAGCCGCGCGACGGGTCGACGGCATTCGCGGCGACATGCCGATGCGCCGAAATCCCGCCGGCCGCGAATACGGCCGGATGCGCGGTGTCGCCGGCGATCTCGTAACGCAGGTGCACGCGACGCGGGCCGGCATGGCGCAGGACGAGATCCACATCGACCTCGCCGCGGCGGGCGGCGGGCAAGGTGGCGAAGAGTTCGGCATCGACGGCCTGCAGCGGCGCGTCGGCGATACAGAAACTGGAAACGAGGCTCATGACGGGGCTCCGGCGGAAACGGGGCCATCGAGCCTGCGACGCTCCCGCCTTTCGGCTGGAGGTGCACGACCATCTTCCGGCTGACGCCGCAGGAATTGGCACCTGGCACTTGCGTGCTGGTTGCCCCGGCATCAAAGGGCCTGTCCCTCCGCCGGTCTCGATGGATGGCCGCAGTCTGCCCACCGATTTCCCGACTGTCAATCGCTTCATTGCGATGAAGCGATGAATGGTCCGCTCAGGCGGCGGCAGGCTGGGCGCCCGTACACTCCCGCCCATGCGATCCCTCGTCCTCGCCGCGCTGCTCGCGGCTCTGGCCGGCTGCGCGACGACGCGCCCCGCCCCGCCCACTCCCACGCCCGCCGCCGTCGACCGCGGAGCGGCCGCAACCGTCGTACCCGAGCATTTCGTCTCAGCGGAAAGCCCGGCGGATGAGCTTGATTCGCCCGCCGCGTGGACCACGGAAGACGGCCGGACCTGGGCAATCGTCACCGCGAAATCGACGCATCGGCTGGTGGTGTTCGACGGCGACAGCGGCGAACGCCTGCGCGAGGTCGGCAGCCGCGGCAGCGCACCGGGCCAGTTCAATCGCCCGAACGGCATCGCCGTGTACGGCGACCTCGCCTTCGTCGTCGAACGCGACAACCATCGCGTGCAGGTGCTGTCGCTGCCCGACTTCCGCTCCGTCGCGACCTTTGGCGACACCGACCTGCGCAGCCCCTACGGCGTGTGGATCGACGAATCCGAACCCGGCGATCTCGATGTCTACGTTACCGACAACTTCATGGACGGCCCGAAGTTCGACCGCGTGCCGCCGCTGCCGCAACTCGCCCAGCGCGTGAAGCGTTTTCGCGTCGAAGTCGATGGCGACGGCCACCTGCAGGCGCGCCTTGCGAACACGTTTGGCGACACCAGCGACGCGGCGTCGCTGCACATCGTCGAATCGATCGCGGGCGACCCCGGGCACGACCGCCTGCTGATCGCCGACGAGGACACGACGCGCCCGTCGACACTGCGCGAATACACGTTCGACGGCCGCTACACCGGGCGCGCCACGCCGCCGGGAACGTTCGCATCGCAGGCCGAAGGCGTCGCCCTCTGGGCCTGCGACGACGATGTCGGCTACTGGGTCGGCGTCGACCAGCTCGCGCCGCGCACGATCTTCCGCGTGTTCGATCGCAACACGCTCGCGCTGGTGGGCTCGTTCGAAGGCGGCGTGACGTCGCATACCGACGGCATCGCGCTGCACGCGGCGGCGACGCCGAGTTTTCCGTATGGCGTGATGTATGCGGTGCACGACGATCGCGCGATCGCCGCGTTCGACCTTCGCGACGTCGCCACCGCGCTGCACCTGTCGCAGCGATGCGTGCAATGAACGCGCGTGGCCTGGCGGTCGCCGCCGTGCTGCTGGCCGCATTTCCCGCGGCGCATGCCGGCAAGGTGTATCGCTGGGTCGATTCGCGCGGCGTCGTGCACTACGGCGACCATGTCCCCGACCCCAACGTCGCCGCGCCGTCGGCGGTGCGCGTGATTCCGGTGATCGCGGAGCCATCGGCGATTGCATCGTTGCGAACGCAGCAGGTCGGCCACGGCTACCAGGCGATCGCCGACAACCGCCTCGCCGGGCCGGTCGAAGTGCGTCTCGATTTCGCGCGCGCCGACAACATGCGCGGCGATCCGGACCTGCCCGCGCGCTCGGTCGTGCCGGCGCAGGGCCATCGGGTCATCAGCTACCTCGACACGGTCGACCCCACGCTCCCAGGCGCGTTCGAACTGCGCATGGAGGTGGTGCCCGGCGATCCGAACGCGCGGCCGCAGGACGTCGAATACGTGCTGCCCTTGCGCATGAGCGGATGGCATATCGACCAGGGATTCGGCGGCAGCTTCAGCCACGACGACGAGCAGAACCGCTATGCGATCGACCTCGCCGCGCCGATCGGCACGCCGGTGCTGGCCGCGCGCGACGGCGTGGTCATGGAGGTCGAATCGGACTTCTCGAAAGCGGGCTTGAATCGCGAGCGCTACGCGGGACGCGCCAACCTGATCCGCGTGCTCCACGACGACGGCACGATGGGCGTGTACGCGCACCTCAAGCTCGACGGCATGCTCGTGCGCGTTGGCCAGCGCGTGCACGCGGGGCAGCAGATCGCGCTGTCGGGCAACACCGGGTTCACCACCGGCCCGCACCTGCACTTCGCAGTGCAGGTCAATCGCGGCATGCGGCTGGAGTCGATCCGCTTCCGCATGCGCGGCCCGCAGGGGCCGCTCAACATCAGCGGCGGCTGATCCGCGTCAAGCCGGAATAGCCGCGAGCTTCTCGGCCTTTTCGCGCCATTCCGGCAGGCGATCGAGCTGGAACGTCGCGCGCAGGTATTCCTCGTCGAGCGGCAGATCCGACACCAGCGCGCAGGCGACGTGCACCGCACCGGGCACCCAGAAACCCGACATGCGCACCGCGCCCGGGCGATGGTGGTAGGCCACCGCTTCGACGATCGGCATCGGCAGGCCCCACAGCCCGAGCAGGTAGGCGCCGGCTTCGGCGTAATGCGGGCCCGTGTCGTCCGGCCGGCCATGGCTGACGCCGGGCAGCAGCTTGCCGACTTCGGCGAGCAGCGCGGCGGTCGCGGCGAGTTCGGCGCTCGGGCCGGTGAGCAACTGGCCGGCCAGGCGCGACGTGCGGAACGCGCGTTCCTGCATCGCTTCGCGTTCGGTGGGCGTCATCGTGCCGGCGCCGAGCGCTTCGGTGGTCAGCACGAGGCGCTGCAGGATCTTGGTGCCCAGGCGCGTCACCGCAGTGCGCATGTCGGTGATGGCGCGACCCGCGGAGAAATACGCCGAGTTGCACAGGCGCAGCACCTTGGCGACCACCGCCGGGTCCTGCGAGATCAGTGTCGCGATCTCCGCGGCGCTGACGTCCGGGTCCTGCATCAGGCGTTCGAGTTCCAGATAGAGCTTGGGCGGCGGGGGCAACGAGCCCACGCGGCCGATCGTCTGCACCAGCGTCGGGTTGGTCAGCAGGTCGCGCAGTTCCTGCACGCTCTCCACCGCCTCGATCAGTTCGCTCGCGTCGAGGGGCTTGCGCAGGAAACGGTGCGCGACGTCGAGCGCCTGCATCGCATCGCTGCTGTGGTTGCGATCGAGCAGGAGGATGCGCGCGGCCTCGGGATGCAGCGAGCGCACCTGCTCCAGCAACGCGGCGCCCTGCATCCGGCCGACCTGCATGTCGCTGACGACGACGTCGATGCGGCGATCCGCCGGCAGCGTCACCGCATCGCCCGACGTGGTGAGCCAGTCGACCGTCCAGTCCAGCCCGAAATCCTGCAGCGCGAGCTGGAGCTCGCCGGCCCGGCCACCTTCCTCACCCACGATCACGATGTACACCGACATTCCCTCGACGCTTGTGCTCTGGACGCGGTAACGGCCGCTCCCGCGGCTTCTTCACGCAGGTCGCCGCCCGATGAGCCGGACTGCGACGAACCGCGCGTTTCCGCGGACCACGCGACGCCGCCGGCTATAATCGCCGCCTCCCCGATCCTGCTGCCGCGCGCCGAGCGCGCCGACGCCATGTCCGATGTTTCGCTAGAGGCGCTGCGCCGCCGCACCTTCGCCATCATTTCGCATCCCGACGCCGGCAAGACCACGCTGACGGAGAAGCTGCTGCTGTTCGGCGGCGCGATCCAGATGGCCGGCTCGGTCAAGGGCCGCAAGGCCGCGCGCCACGCGACGTCCGACTGGATGGCGCTGGAAAAGGAGCGCGGCATCTCGGTGACGTCCTCGGTGATGCAGTTCCCGTACGAGGGCCGCATCGTCAACCTGCTCGACACGCCCGGCCACGCCGACTTCGGCGAGGACACCTATCGCGTGCTCACCGCGGTCGACAGCGCGCTGATGGTGATCGACGTCGCCAAAGGCGTCGAGGAACGCACGATCAAGCTGATGGAGGTGTGCCGCCTGCGCGACACGCCGATCATGACCTTCATCAACAAGCTCGATCGCGAGGGCAAGAGCCCGATCGACCTGCTCGACGAAGTCGAAAGCGTGCTCAAGATCCAGTGCGCGCCGGTGACGTGGCCGATCGGCATGGGCCAGCGCCTCAAGGGCGTCGTCCACCTGCTGACCGGCGAAGTGCACCTGTACGAGCAGGGCCGCAATTTCACGCGGCAGGATTCGACCATCTTCCCGTCGATCGACGACCCGGCGCTCGAAGCGCGCATCGGCGCGCAGATGCTGCAGGAAGTGCGGGACGAACTCGAACTCGTCGAAGGCGCGTCGCATCCGTTCGATGCCGACGCCTACCTGCGCGGCGAACAGACGCCGGTGTTCTTCGGCTCGGCGGTCAACAACTTCGGCGTGCAGCTTCTGCTCGATTTCTTCGTCGAGCACGCGCCGTCGCCCAAGCCGCGCGCGACCACGGGCCGCCCGGTCGATCCGACCGAAAACAAGCTCACCGGCTTCGTGTTCAAGATCCAGGCGAACATGGACCCGATGCACCGCGACCGCGTCGCGTTCATGCGCATCTGCTCGGGTGAGTTCAAGGCCGGCATGAAGGCGTTCCACGTGCGCAGCGGCAAGGACGTGAAGCTCGCCAACGCGCTGACCTTCATGGCCAGCGACCGCGAGATCGCTGAGAGCGCGTTCCCGGGCGACGTGATCGGCATCCACAACCACGGCACCATCTCGATCGGCGACAGCTTTACCGAAGGCGAGGCGCTGAGCTTCACCGGCATCCCGAACTTCGCGCCGGAACTGTTCCGCCGCGCGCGCCTGCGCGATCCGCTCAAGCTCAAGCAGTTGCAAAAGGGTCTCGCGCAGTTGTCGGAAGAAGGCGCGACGCAGTTCTTCCGCCCGCTGATGAGCAACGACCTGATCCTCGGCGCGGTCGGCATGCTGCAGTTCGACGTCGTCGCGTATCGCCTGAAGGACGAATACGGCGTCGACGCGAGCTTCGAACAGGTGCAGGTCGCCACGGCGCGCTGGATCCGGTGCGACGACGCGAAAAAGCTCGAGGAGTTCCGCGAGAAGAACGCGATGAACCTGTCGGTCGACGCCGCCGGCCAGCTCGTCTACCTCGCACCCACGCGCGTGAACCTGCAGCTCGCGCAGGAACGCGCACCGGGCGTGCAGTTCCTCGCCACGCGCGAGCACGCACACGCAGTCGGGATCGACTGACCGACGGCCGGCGTGAATTCCATTCGCATCCGTACATTAGGATGCGGTCATGGATGCTTCCACCGGCCTTGACCCCGGCACGGCCGCCGTGCCCGGCAGCGACAGCCTGCGCACCGCGACGCACGAGCTCGCGAACGCGCTGACGCACGGCGTCGGCGCGATCGCGGCGCTGGCTGCAGGCTCGGTACTCGTCACCCTCGCCGCGGTGTGGGGCGACGGCTGGCAACTTGCCGGCGCGATCGTGTTCGGCGTCTGCCTGCTGCTGCTTTATCTCGCGTCGACGCTCTACCACGCGGCGCGGAATCCGGTCGCCAAGGCGCGGCTGAAAGTGCTGGACCACTGCGCGATCTATCTGCTGATTGCGGGCACGTACACGCCTTTCACGCTGATCGACCTGCGCGGTCCGCTGGGCTGGGGCCTGTTCGCGGCGATCTGGACGCTCGCGATCGCCGGGATCGTCTTCAAGCTCTTCTTCACCGGGCGCTTCAAGCGCTTGTCGACTGCGCTGTACATCGCGATGGGCTGGGCCGCGATCGTCGCGATCCGCCCGATGATGCATGCGGTCGACATGACCACTCTGGGCTGGCTGCTCGCGGGCGGCCTTGCCTACACACTGGGCACCGTGTTCTACCTGCGTACTTCACGGTATGCGCACGCGGTCTGGCACCTGTTCTGCGTCGCCGGCAGCGTCTGCCATTACGTCGCCGTGCTGCGCCAGGTCGTCTGAACCATACGCAACCAATTCACCGGTGCTTGACCACCGGGCAGAGAAGGTGCGGCCAGTTCAGTTGGACGGCCCCATGCGCATATCGACGCCCCGCCTCGTTTCCGTGGTCGCGCTCGTCCTCGCGCTGGCCGCGTGCTCGCAGGAAAAACGCAGCGGCGAGCCGCTGAAGTCGGCTGACGAGCCGGCGGCGGCCGAGCATCCCGCGGGCATTTCCGGATCGCCGGGCGCGGCAGTGAAACCCTCGGAGATCGCCGAGGCGCCGAATCCGCGTGCGCCGGCATCGTTCACCTGCGACGACGGAAGCAGAGTCGAGATCGGCGATCTCGTCGCAGTGGTCACGCTGAAGGACGGCCGCACCGTGCAGGTCGCGCGTGATCCGGACAACGCATTCCAGTTCAAGGGCGAAGCGCTGTCGTTCCGGATGAAGGACGGCCAAGGCGAACTGAGCCAGGACGAAGGCGGCACGTCCCGGTGCGCGGGCGGCTGACCACCATGTCGACGACCGCGTCAGAAACCGCCGATACGCCACCGCCCGACCACGGGCGATCACCGCTTGGCGCGGTGCTGCGGCATCCATTCCGCACGCTGCTCGCGCTGCTCGCGATCGCGATCATCCTGCTGATCATCTTCTGGGACTGGAACTGGTTCCGCCGACCGATCGAAAAGATCGTGCACGCCAAGACCGGTCGCGAGCTGCACATCAACGGCAATCTCGACGTCAAGCTCGGTTGGGTGCCGACCGTCTCCGCTGAGCGCATCACGTTCTCGAACGCGCCGTGGGCAAAACGCCCGCTGATGGCGCAGAGCGACAAGGTCACCATCCGCGTCGAGCTCAAGCCGCTGTTCAAGCGCCAGGTGCACATCCCCGCGATGTGGCTCGAGAAGCCCGTCGTGAACCTCGAAACCGGTGTGCACGGCGGCAACTGGGTGTTCGACAACAAGTCGCCGAGCACGACGAAAGTCCAGTTCCGCAACCTCTGGGTCAACGGCGGCCATTTCGAATTCCTCGATCCGCCCAAGCGCACCGATGTCAGCATCAGCGTGCAGAGCGAAGCACCGAAGGGGAACCGCCCGCCGCCGTTCACCGCGAAGGGCTCGGGGCATTGGCAGGGCAATCCGTTCACGCTCAACGGCCGCGCCGAATCGCCGCTCGCGTTGGCGAACCGCGAGGCGCCGTATCACGTCGACGTGCATGCAACGGCGGGGCGCACGCGCGCGCATGCACGCGGCACGCTGCTCGATCCATTGCGTTTTGCCGACTTCGACCTGCAGTTGGCGCTGCAAGGCGAGAACCTGGAAGACCTGTATCCGCTCTTCGGCCTCGCCGCGCCGCCGACGCCGCCCTACTCGCTCGATGGCCGCCTGACGCGCGACATCGACGCCAACCGCACCACCTGGCACTACGACAACTTCAAAGGTCGCGTCGGCGACAGCGACCTTTCGGGCGACGCCACATTCATCACCGGCGGCAAGCGCCCGTTCCTCAAGGGACGGTTCGTATCGCACCGGCTCGACTTCGACGATCTCGCCGGTTTCATCGGGCGCGCGCCGACCGCCGGCGGTGGCGAGAGCACGAACCCGGAACTCGCCGCAAAAGCCGCGCGCGATGCCGCGAGCCCGCGCATCTTCCCGGACGAGCCGTACCACCTCGACAAGCTGCGTTCGATGGATGCGGATGTCTCGCTCCGCGCGACCAAGGTCAATTCGCTGACGCTGCCGCTCGACGACATGGACGCGCACCTCAAGCTCGACAACGGGTTGCTGCGTCTGGAGCCACTCAACTTCGGCGTCGCCGGCGGCGATATCCGCTCGACGATCCGCATGGACGCGCGCGAGTCGCCGATCCGCACACGCGCGCAGATCAGTGCACGCGGCTTGAACCTCGGCCGGCTGATGCCGAAGGCAGAGCTCGCCAAGGAAGCCGTCGGCAAAGTCGGGGGCGAAGCCACGCTCGCCGGGACCGGGAATTCGATCGCGGCCATCCTGGGTTCGTCGGACGGCAGCGTCGGCATCGGCATGGGCTCCGGCCGAATCAGCAACCTGGTGATGGAACTCGCGGGCCTCGATGTGCAGGAATCGTTGAAGTTCCTGATCGGCGGCGACAAGCAGATTCCCGTGCGCTGCGCGTTCGGCGATTTCGGCGTCAACAACGGCGTCATGGGCGCGAAGTCGCTCGCCTTCGACACGACCGACACCATCATCGTCGGCGAAGGCACCATCAGCCTGCGCGACGAGACGCTCAACCTGAAACTTCGACCGCGGCCGAAAGATCGAAGCCTGTTCTCGTTCCGCGCGCCGCTCTACCTCACCGGCACGTTCAAGCAACCGCATTTCCGACCGGACATGGCGCGCGTCGGCCTGCGCGCTGCGCTGGCGATCACACTCGGCAACATCGCGCCGCCCGCTGCGCTGCTCGCCACGCTGGAACTCGGCGGCGGCAAGGATGCGAACTGCGGTGGCCGGTACGCGCGCTAACCGCCGTCGGCGTCGGCCGGGCGGAATTCGTCGACGAGATACAGCGGACGTCGCTTCGATTCGTCGTACAGGCGGCCCAGGTATTCGCCGATCAAGCCGAGCGCGATCAGCTGCACGCCGCCGAGGAACAGGATCACCGCCATCATCGTCGGCCAGCCGGCGACGGGATCACCCCATGCGAATGCCTTGATCACGATCCACATGGCGTAGAGGAACGCGAGCGCCGCGGTGAGCAGGCCCATGTACGTGGCAAGGCGCAACGGCGCGGTCGAGAAACTGGTGATGCCCTCGATCGCGAAATTCCACAGGCGCCAGAAATTGAACTTGCTGCCACCGGCGAGTCGCGGATCGCGCTCGTACGGGATCGCGACATGGCGATACCCCACCCAGCCGAACAGGCCCTTCATGAAGCGATGCCGTTCGCGCAACTGGCGAAGCGCGGCGAGCGATCGCTGCGATAGCAAGCGGAAGTCGCCGGTGTCCGCTGGAATCGGCGTGCGCGAGAGCCGACCGATCACACGATAGAAGGCATGCGCCGTCGCGCGCTTCAGCACGCCCTCGCCCGCACGCACCGTACGCGTGCCGTGCACGTCGTCGAACCCTTCGCGCCACTTCGCGACGAACGCGGGGATCAGTTCCGGCGGATCCTGGCCGTCCGCGTCGAGGATCAGCGCCCCGCCTTCTTCGACGAGGTCAAGGCCCGCGGTGAGCGCCGCCTCCTTGCCGAAGTTGCGCGACAGCCGCAGCAGCGAAACGCGCGCATCGTGCGTGGCGATATCGCACAGCGCGCGCCACGTCGCATCGGTGCTGCCGTCGTCGACGTACAGAACGCGTGCGTCGAGGCCGTCGATGCCGGCGCACGCCGCGACGATGCGCGGATGCAGCAACGGCAGGCTGTCGGCCTCGTTGTAGGCGGCGACGACGACGGTCAGGCGATCGGTGTGCATGCGGGCATCCTACGTCGTCGAAGGCGGATGTCAGTCGAGCCGCTCGAGATAGTTGCGGCCACCGATCATCGCCATCTGGTGCTGGATCGCACGTGCGCGCCGCGCCACGTAGGGCCCCGGCCGCGCCACGCTGTAGCGCTTGGGTGCCGGCAACACCGCAGCGAGTCGCGACGCGTCCGATGGCGTGAGCCGCGACGCGTCCTTGCCGAAGTAGCGCCGCGACGCCGCCTGTGCGCCGTAGACGCCGTCGCCGAACTCCACGACGTTCGCGTACACCTCGATGATGCGCTGCTTGGGCCACATCGCCTCGATCAGCAGCGTGTACCAGGCTTCGACGCCCTTGCGCACGTAGCTGCGGCCGCCCCACAGGAACAGGTTCTTCGCGAGCTGCTGGCTGATCGTGCTGCCACCACGCAACTTGCGACCGCGCGCGTTCGCCTGCTCCGCTTTTTCCATCGCCTGGAAATCGAAACCGAAGTGATCGGCGAAGCGTTGGTCCTCGGCGGCGACCAGCGCGACCGGGACGCTCGGCGAAATACGGTCGAGATCGCGCCAGTCGTAGGCGACGCCGAAGCGGAAGTCGCCTTCGCCCCAGGCTTCGAACTGTCGGATCGCCATGAAGCTGGAGAACCACGGGTCGACGAACCGCAGCGTCCCCACCTGCAGCACGGTGAACGCGACGAAGACGACAGGCAGCCATAGCAGTCGACGCAGCCAGCGCCTGCGGCGCGTCGTACCGCCTTGTGTCGTCGTCATCGTGCCCCCATGTCGTCGCATCGCCTTGCAGCCCCGCTGGCATTATCGGCCAAGCGCCGCCCCCCCACGATCCCGATGACCGACCCGAATCCCGCCAACGCCGGACACGATCACCTCGTCCGCTTTCTTATCGACCATGCCGGCGTGCGCGGCGTGCACGTCCGCCTGCATGACGCCTGGCGCCAGATCCGCGAGCGCGAGGAGTACCCCGCCGCCGCGATGTCGATGCTCGGGCAGGCGACCGCCGCGGCCGCACTGTTCACCGGCCACGCCAAGGTGGATGGCCGCCTGTCCGTGCAGATGCGCAGCGACGGCGCGATCCGCACGCTGTTCGCCGAGTGCACCGCGGCCGGCACGTTGCGCGGCATCGTGCAGCTCTCGGAGGACTCCGATGGCGTGGTGTCGCCCGACCTGCGCGACCTCGGCCACGGCGGCATCCTCGCAATCACCATCGAAAACCACGGCCCGGACGGCGAGCCCGTGCGCTACCAGGGCCTCGTCCCCCTCGAGGCCAGCCGGCTGGATGGCGCGTTCGAGGACTACTTCCGCCAGTCCGAGCAGTTGCCGACCCGCCTGCTCCTCGCCGCCGACGGCGACATGGCCGCCGGGCTGATGCTGCAGAAGCTCCCGGGCGACGAGGGCGACGACGACGGCTGGAACCGCGTCGGCGCGCTGTTCGACACGCTGCGCGAGGGCGAGCTGCTCTCGACGGATGGGGATCGCCTCCTGCACCGACTCTTCCACGAGGACGGCGTCGAGGTCCTGGCCGGGAAGGACCTGGCCTTCGGCTGCTCGTGCTCGAGGGCCCGGGTCGAGTCGATGCTGGTCGCCATCGGCCAGGAGGAGGCCCGGCTTGCGGCCGCTACCGGCGAGGCCAAGGTCCGGTGCGAGTTCTGCGGCCAGGCCTATATTTTCAGTGCCGACGAGATCGAACAGCTGTTCCAGAACGCCGATCGCGAGATGGCGGCGCCCGACCGGCCGCAGTGACGGCACGACGAGCGGATTGTTAAAGATTGATAAATCGCCTATAGTTGAACCCTCCGTTCACACGCCCGGAACTTTCCGGTCCGCACCCGGTCGCAACCCCCGTGACGTCCCGAGCCCGCCTGTTCCGCCGCTTCCTCGCCGCCGGCCTTATGGTCGCGACGGGCATTGCGTCCGCACAGGTGTCGCGCCCGCGTCCACAGGCATTGCCGGTGTGGAACCAGAACAGCGGCAAGGTCGAAGCGGTCCTCCTGCTCGAACCGGTCTCCACCGCGACGTGGCAGTTCGGCAATACACGGCTGGATAGCGCCCTCGGCGTCGGCACCGGCGACACGCTCGGCCTGCTGTGCGATCGCAAGTCCGGCCTCGGCAGCGCGATCGGCGCGCTCGCAGACAACTGCCTGCTGGCATCGCTTGGCGATACGCATAGCAAGCAGGCCAGTGCAGGCGCGACGCTGTCGCACAAGAACGTTCGTGTCGGCGTCGGCGTCAATAACAGTCACGACACGCTACCGGCGTGGCTCACGTCGAGTCATGCGAATTCGCGGGTGAACCAGAACGCGCTGACGTTGATCGGCGAGAAGAACATCGGTCGCGAAGCCACGGTGTCGATCGCCGGAACCATCGCGCGTGCGCGCCTCGTTTCGCCTGACGCAGTGCCGGAACTGGCAGACCGCTGGGACATCAAGACGCTCAGCGTCGGCACCAGCGTCGGACGCTTCGGCGCGAACGTGATTGGCCGCGTGGTGGACTCGCCCATGCAGCCGGGCCACTGGGAAGGCATCGATCTCGGCCTGAGCTGGCGCACCCCGTGGAGCGGCCAGCTCAGCGTGGGTGCCGAAAACGTGGTCACCCGCGGGCGCAATCCGTTCGCCCCTGGCAACGCCGAGCAGGACGAGGGCGCCGTGCCGTACGTGAGGTATCAGCAGGATCTTTGAGGGTTGTCGCTTTGCCGCCAACAACGCCGCCTTCGGGCGGCGTTTTTGTTTTTGCGGCGCGCTTCTCATCTCAACTTCCATTGCGACATAACCACTCGTCGGAAGGTCTTTTCTGAATAGATTTTCGACAAGTTTGACGCTACGCTCACTGCGCCTTAACGAATCCCTCTCTCGGTTCCGCAGGCAACCATGGGCACGACCATTCACTTTTGGGGAACAGATCGAATGATGTTCAAGACCACCACGCTCCGCGACGCGATCACCCTCGCGCTCGCCGTGGGCAGCGTTGCCGGCACGGGCGTCGCGTTCGCGCAGGACGCCTCGAGCAATGACAAGAAGACCCAGGAACTGGGCCGCGTCGAAGTGACCGGTTCGCGCATCCGCCGCGCCGAGTCCGAGACCTCCCAGCCGATCGTGTCGCTCAACCGCGAAGAGATCCAGGCGCAGGGCCTGACCTCCGTCGGCGACGTGATCCAGAACCTCGCCGCCAACGGTTCGACGCTCAACACCACGTTCAACAACGGCGGCAACGGCGAAACCCGCGTCAGCCTGCGTAACCTCGGTTCGAACCGCACCCTCGTCCTCGTCAACGGCCGTCGCTGGGTCGGTGGCACGGGCCTCGGCGGCGCCGTCGATCTCAACACCATCCCGACCGCCGCGGTCGAGCGCATCGAAGTCCTGAAGGCCGGCGCGTCGTCGATCTACGGCTCCGACGCGATCGCGGGCGTGGTCAACGTCATCCTCCGCACGGACTACCAGGGCGCCGAGTTCAACGGCTATCTCGGCCAGTTCGACAAGGGCGACGGCTTCAAGCAGTCCTACGACTTCACCATCGGCACCTCCGACGACCGCTTCAGCGCCATGTTCGGCGCCGGCTACGTCAAGGAAGAGCCGGTCATGGCCGGCGATCGCGACATCTCGTCCGTCCCGGTTTTCGGCACGGGTAACGCGTTCGGCAGCACGACCACGCCGTTCGGTCGCTTCGCGCTGTGCCGCGGCACGGTCAATCCGGTGAGCGGCGCCTGTTCGGTCCCCGAAACCCGCCCGAACGGCACCACCGGCCAGTTCACGTACAACCCCGGCCAGAGCGGCACCAACTGGCGCAACTTCAGCTCGCCGGCGGACCTGTACAACTTCGCCCCCGAGAACTACCTGCTGACGCCGCAGGAGCGCAAGTCGATCTTCGGCCGCGCCTCGGTGAACGTCACCGACAACGTCACGGCGTTCATCACCGCGACGTACAACAACCGTCGTTCGGAGCAGCTGCTCGCCGCAATGCCGATCACGCTCGGCACGGCGACGACGGCAACGCAGACGCGCGCCGTCAGCATCAGCCAGTTCAGCATGTACAACCCGTTCGGTGCGCCGGTCTCGCGCGTCCAGCGCCGTACGACGGAAACCGGCGGTCGTTCGTTCAACCAGAACGTCGACACGTTCGGCTTCAACGGCGGTCTCGAAGGCAGCTTCGAGCGCTGGAACCGTTACTTCACGTGGGACGCGGGCATGGTGTACGCCCGTAACGACGAGAACGACACGACCAATGGCCTGTTCAACGTCCTTGCGCTGAAGAACGCGCTCGGTCCGTCGGAAATGCGCAACGGCGTGCCGGTCTGCGTGACCGCTCCCGGCGGCGCGGTCATCCCCGGCTGCGTGCCGTTGAACCTGCTCGGCGCCACCGGTTCGATCACGCCCGAAATGCTGGCCTACTCCTCTTTCGTTGCGCACGACGAACTGTCGTACAAGATGAAGGACTACTACGCCAACATCACCGGCGAAATCGCCGAACTGCCGGGCGGCATGCTTGCCTTCGCAGCTGGCGTCGAGAAGCGCACCGAAGCGGGCTACGACTCGCCGGACGCGCTGATCAACTCCGGCAACACGACGGGCAATGCGCGCACGGCCACCCGCGGCGGCTACTCGATCCAGGAAGCGTACGTCGAGCTGTCGGTCCCGCTGCTCAAGGACATGACGTTCGCCAAGGAACTCGAGTTCGACCTGTCGTCGCGCGTCTCGGACTACAGCAACTTCGGCCAGACGGTGAACTCCGCGTTCGGTTTCAAGTGGCGTCCGATCGACGAACTGATGGTTCGCGGCAACTGGGCTGAAGGCTTCCGCGGTCCGTCGATCCTCGAGCTGTATCGTGGCGTCGCCGACTCGTTCCCGGCGATCCAGGATCCCTGCTCCACCACGTTCGGCGGCAAGTTCAACACGCTGGACGCGACGCAGAAGGCGCGATGCACCGCACAGGGCGTGCCGGCGACCGGCTACGACCAGGGCAACTCGCAGATCCGCATCAGCGTCGGCGGCAACCCGGACCTCGGCCCGGAAACGTCGACCACGAAGACGCTCGGCGTCGTGTGGAGCCCGAAGTTCGTACCGGGTTCGTTCGACGTTTCGCTCGACTGGTGGCGCATCGAACTGCGCAACACGATCACGAGCTTCTCGGGTCAGTTCATCCTCAACCAGTGCATCATCCAGGGCGTCCAGCCGTTCTGCGATCAGTACTCGCGCAGCCCGGGCGGCACGATCAATTCGCTGTTGTCGAGCGGCATCAACATCGGCGCGAACAACGTCGAAGGTTGGGACCTGACCGCGAACTACAAGCTGCCTGAGCAGGCTTGGGGCAAGCTGTCGTTCTCGCTCGACGCGACGTACCAGTCGCTCAACGAGTCGGACAACGACGCTGACGGCGACATCGACGCCGCCGACGGCAACAGCATCGTGGGCCAGTACTTCGACCGCAACAACAACTGGCGCATCCGTGGCAACCTGATGACGCGCTGGGAGAAGGGCGACTTCGGCGCGACCTGGTTCACGCGTTACTACTCGCGCCAGACCGAACCGTGCCGCTTCATCGGCGGTCACAACGACTACGGCTTCGGTGAACTCTGCAACGACGCGACAGTGAATGCGTCGGGCATCGTGCAGGCCGGCTCGAAGAACACGATCGGTGGCACGACGTATAACGACGTCTCCGTCTACTGGAAGGCGCCGTGGAACGCGAAGGTCACGCTCGGCGTTAACAATGTGTTCGCGAAGGATCCGCCGACGGCGTTCACCGCGTTCGCCAACTCGTTCGATCCGCAGTACGAAGTCCCGGGCCGTTTCTTCTATATGTCGTACAACCAGAAGTTCTGATCCGACGACTCTCGCTCCACCCGCTACGGCCCCGAAAGGGGCCGTAGCTTTTTGGGAAGCCCGTCCCTACGGGGTTGTGCCCCCGGAAACGGCCGCTTGGCGGTCGCCTCTTAACGACCCTTTAATTCTCTGGCGGACCCGATTACCATCGGACCGACCTCAACGGATTGCGTTCTCCGAGACTCAGCCGGGGGGGTTCCCATGGGAAACACCAAGCCACACTTGGAGAGAGAGAGAATGACCTTTAAGACCACCAGGCTCCGGGACGCGATCACCTTCGCGCTCGCCGTGGGCGCCGCCGGTACGGGCACCGCGTTCGCGCAGACCGCCACGACCCCGACCACCTCGGGCGACACCAAGCCCGCGCAGGAGCTGGGCCGCGTCGAAGTGACCGGTTCGCGCATCCGCCGCGCCGAGTCCGAGACCTCCCAGCCGATCATTTCGCTCAACCGCGAGGAAATCCAGGCGCAGGGCCTGACCTCCGTCGGCGACGTGATCCAGAACCTCGCCGCCAACGGTTCGACGCTCAACACCACGTTCAACAATGGTGGTGACGGCGAAACCCGCGTCAGCCTGCGTAACCTCGGTTCGAACCGCACCCTCGTCCTCGTCAACGGCCGTCGCTGGGTCGGTGGCACGGGCCTCGGCGGCGCCGTCGACCTCAACACGATCCCGACCGCCGCGGTCGAGCGCATCGAAGTCCTGAAGGCCGGCGCGTCGTCGATCTACGGCTCCGACGCGATCGCGGGCGTGGTCAACGTCATCCTCCGCACGGACTACCAGGGCGCCGAGTTCAACGGCTACCTCGGCCAGTTCGACAAGGGCGACGGCTTCCGCCAGTCCTACGACTTCACCATCGGCACCTCCGACGACCGCTTCAGCGCCATGTTCGGCGCCGGCTACGTCAAGGAAGATCCGGTCATGGCCGGCGATCGCGAGATCTCCGCCGAGCCGACCCACGGTACCGGCGTCGCGTTCGGTTCGTCGACCACGCCGTTCGGCCGTTTCGCGCTTTGCCGCGGCACCTATTCGGCTTCGACGGGCTGCTCCGTGCCCGAGACCCGCCCGAACGGTACGACGGGCCAGTTCACCTACAACCCGGGCGGTAGCGGCGCAAACGGTTTCCGTAACTTCTCGACGGCGACCGACCTCTACAACTTCGCCCCCGACAACTACCTGCTCACCCCGCAGGAGCGCAAGTCGGTCTTCGGCCGCGCGTCGGTCAACCTGACCGACAACGTCAGCGCGTTCATCACGGCGACCTACAACAACCGTCGTTCGGAGCAGCTGCTCGCTGCCATGCCGATCGTTCTCGGTTCGGGTCCCGGCGCGAACACGCAGTCGAAGCAGATCACGATCTCGCAGTTCAGCATGTACAACCCGTTCGGTGCGCCGGTCTCGCGCATCCAGCGTCGTGCAGTTGAAACCGGCGGTCGTTCGTTCAACCAGAACGTCGACACGTTCGGCTTCAACGGCGGCCTCGAAGGCAGCTTCGAGCGTTGGAACCGTTACTTCACGTGGGACGCGGGCATGGTGTATGGCCGCAACGACGAGAACGACACGACCAACGGCCTGTTCAACGTCCTCGCGCTGCGCAACGCCCTCGGCCCGTCGGAAATGCGTAACGGCGTCCCGACCTGCGTCGTCGCCCCGGGCGGCGCCGCGATCCCGGGCTGCGTTCCGCTCAACCTGCTCGGCGCGCCGGGCGCGATCACGCCGGCAATGCTGTCGTACTCCGGTTTCGTCGCGCACGACGAACTGTCGTACAAGATGAAGGACTACTACGCCAACATCACCGGCGAAATCGCCGAACTGCCGGGCGGCATGCTCGCCTTCGCAGCTGGCGTCGAGAAGCGCACGGAATCGGGCTACGACTCGCCGGACGCGCTCATCGCCTCGGGCAACACGACCGGCAACGCGCGTACCCCGACCAGTGGCGGCTACTCGATCCAAGAAGGTTACGTCGAGTTGTCCGTCCCGCTGCTCAAGGACGTGACGTTCGCCAAGCAGCTCGAGTTCGACCTGTCCTCGCGTATCTCGGACTACAGCAACTTCGGCCAGACGACGAACTCGGCGTTCGGCTTCAAGTGGCGTCCGATCGACGAACTGATGGTTCGCGGCAACTGGGCTGAAGGCTTCCGTGGCCCGTCCATCCTCGAGCTGTACCAGGGCGTCGCCGACTCGTTCCCGACCATCGCCGATCCGTGCTCCACGACGTTCGGTGGCCGCTACAACATCCTGACCCCGGAACAGCGCGCGCGCTGCACGGCGCAGGGCGTGCCGGCCGGTGGTTACGACCAGGGCAATGCGCAGATCCGCATCAGCGTCGGTGGCAACCCGAACCTGCAGCCGGAAACCTCGACGACCAAGACCCTCGGCGTCGTGTGGAGCCCGAAGTACGTCCCCGGCGCGTTCGACGTGTCGTTGGACTGGTGGCGCATCGAGCTGCGTAACGCGATCACCAGCTTCTCGGGTCAGGACATCCTGAACCGCTGCATCCTGCAGGGCCTGAGCAACTACTGCACGCTGTTCAACCGCAACGGCACGGGTCAGATCAACGACCTGCTGTCCGCCGGCCTGAACATCGGCGCGCAGAACGTCGAAGGCTGGGATCTGACCGCGAACTACAAGCTGCCGGAACAGAGCTGGGGCAAGCTGTCGTTCTCGTTCGACGCCACGTACCAGTCGCTCAATGAGGTCGACGACAACAACGACGGCATCATCGACGACAACGACAACGGCAACAACGTCGCCAACTACACGCAGAACAACAATCAGTGGCGCATCCGCGCCAACATGATGACGCGTTGGGAGAAGGGTGACTTCGGCGCCACGTGGTTCACGCGTTACTACTCGCGTCAGGAAGAGTCGTGCCCGTTCTACTACAACGACTACGGCTTCGGCGAGCTCTGCAACGCGGCTGTGACGAACGCGGCGGGTGCGGTTGACCCGGTGCTGTCGCGTAACTACATCGGCGCCACGACGTATCACGACGTGTCGGTGTACTGGAAGGCTCCGTGGAACGCGAAGGTCACGCTCGGCGTGAACAACGTGTTCGCCAAGGATCCGCCGTACGTCTTCAACGCGTTCGCCAATACGTTCGATCCGCAGTACGAAGTCCCGGGCCGTTTCTTCTACCTGTCGTACAACCAGAAGTTCTGATCCGGCGCTACACCGCTCCACCCGCTACGGCCCCGAAAGGGGCCGTAGTTTTTTGTGCGCCTTGCGGGTGACGACGTGCGTTGGCACCATCGCTCCATGGCATCTGAAGAACTCCCGGAACACGCCGAGATCGCATCGATGTTCGCCGTGCCGCTCGCGCAGGCGCGCTTTGCGGACCACGCGACGGTGAATGCCGAACTTAGGGCGCTACTGGCCGAACGGTCCAAGGATCCGCGAATCGCGAACGCCAGCCCGTCTCTGAAGCAACAGGCGGGCGTCTACGAAAGCCAGTTCAACCTGTTCTCGTGGCCCGAAGCCTGTGTGCAGAAGCTGCGCGAGTTCTGCTGGACCGAACTCGGCCGGACGATCCAGGCCATCAACGGATATAGCGCCGCCGAGATGGCGAATCTCCGCATCTATTCGCACACGTGGTTTCACATCACGACGGCACCCGGATTCGTGATCGCGCACACGCATCCGATGGCGTCATGGTCCGGCGTTTACTGCGTGAGCGAGGGCGAATCGTCGCCCGATCATCCGGAATCGGGCGTGCTGCGTTTCCACAACCCGCACTACTACAGCAACATGTTCCTCGACCCCGGCAACGCGCGACTCCAAGCGCCGTATCACCACGGCACGTGGAGCATCCGCCTGAAAGCCGGCCAGCTCGTCCTGTTTCCGTCGTGGGTGTCCCACGAGGTCCTGCCGTTCCACGGAAGCGACGAACGCATCACCGTCGCCTTCAACTGCTGGTTCGGAACCAAGGACAGCTGATCAGACGGGGAGGACTTCGTCGTACGCGGGCTGCAGCATCGCGCGCAGCGGCTGCAGCTGCTGCTCGTAGTTTCGCCACACCTGTCCGCGGTCCTTCCTGAAGCCCTGTCGCGCCGTGCCCGCGCTCGGCGTGGCCACGGTGCCGGAACTGCGCTGGATGTCGACCATCGCGTCTTCGAAGTCCAGCCCGCAATGCGCGGCTACGCGACGTGCCATCGCTTCCGGGTCCTCGATAAGGGCGTCGTAACTGATGTCGAGCACGCGGCCCGGCAGCACGTTGCGCCAATGCGCCATCGTTCGCCGGTACAGCAGATAGAAGCCCGCGAGTTCCTCGGCGACGTACGAATACTGCGCGGCGCCGGAAAACAGCTGCCGCAGATTCGAGAAGCACGTGTCCATCGGGTCGCGCACGAGATGGAGGAAGCGAGCCTGCGGCATCGCCTTGGCGATCAGTCCGACGTTGAGGAAGTTCTGCGGGAGCTTTTCGGTGAAGAACGGCTTGCCGCCACTGAGCCAGCGCGCGCGACGCGCGTAACCACGCGCGACCGCGTCGAAGTCGGCTTCCGGGGTCGCCCGGACGAAGGCCGCGTCGGGTCCCTTCGGTGTTGCACGATCGAGCGCGAGTTCCAGCTCGGCATGGAACGCCGTCGTCTCGCCTGCGTCACCGACGAGGCTGTGCCCCGACAGCATTCGCTCGAGAAGCGTGGTGCCCGACCGATGCATGCCGACGATGAAGATCGGCACGATCGGCTGGTCGACGGTGCTCGTCTGCCCGATGAACTGCGCGGTGCACGTGGCTTCGATCGCGTCGACGAGCGCGCGATCGGTCGATAGGTGGTACGGCGTCTGCTTGCGCTTGGCGACGCACCCGCGGGCCAGCGCATCCCACGCTTCGTCGTAGCGCTTGAGTTCGTGCAACTGCTTGTGCAACGCGAACGGCAGGTAGATCTCTCCGTTTCCGCCGGGCCGCGCGCGCGTGAGCTGCTCCCGGAAGCGCTCGACGTAATTGCGTTCCTCGGTGGCCGGGCGAACACCCGCGAGCATCATCGAGTTCTGGAACAGCAGCGGATCAGCGCGCAGCGACGCCTCGTAGCAGGCCTCAGCGCGATCGAGCTCACCGCGGAAATAGTGGAAGTTGCCGCGAACGTGCAGGCATGCCGCATCCGACGGCTTCTTCGCCAGCCCCTGCTCGACGAGCGCCACCGCCTGATCGTGCGCGCCGATGGAACTCAACATCACCGCGGCCTTCGCGATGATGTCCGCCGGCGCATCGCGACCGAACGACGGCGTCGCCAGGCACTGCGCGAGCGCATCGAACTCGTGGAAGTAGCGAAGTCGCTGCGCGATCGCGAATATGACCGGCGCGATGGGCGGGCGCTTCTGGAACGCCATCATCGCCGCCTCGTGCGCCTCGCGGTGGCGGCCAAGCTCGGACAGCGCGGAAGACAAGCCAATGAGCGACGGCGCGTGCGAAGCATCCAGCGCCAGCGCCTGTCGGTAACTGATCTCGGCCCGCTTGAAATTCTTGCGGTCCATGGCCTGCTCGCCGGCCATCCAGAGCTGATTGGGGTGTGTCATGGCTCGATCGTCAGTCGTTCGTCGCGGGCACCAATGGCGCGGCGGCGTCGAGGTTGAATGCCGTGTCCGACATGTGCGGCGCGACGTTGAGGTCGAACCAGTTTCGCGCGGCCCGCAGCTCGCGCGCGTAATGCCGGGCGACCGCCGCGACCTCGCGATCACGTGCGGCGGCATCGTACGCCACGTCCGTCGCCTTCGCATTTCGCGTGGCGACGCGCGATGCGCGGACGCGAATGTCGCCGGTATCCGTGCACTCACCGAGCCACAGGGCGGCCGCGACCGCGACATCGTCCGGATGGCTGTAGAGCTGCGCGGCGTCGAGCGTGCGCACGCGTTCCGCGACTCCGGCCCCGAGCAGGTCGGCACACACCTGCCGCTGCGCCGCCCACTGCAGCGACACCGCGCAAAGCAGGTCCGGCGGCGTCAGCGCGGGCGTCGGCAGGCGCTGGCCGAAGGTCGACGCGTTGAGCGCGCGCTCGGCCAGTTCGGAAACCTTCGCCTGCGTCTCCGGCGCCTTCTTGATGTTGGAGACGAGAAAATCGTCGAGTGACGACGTCAGGATCACGGCACGGCTCGTCGGCGTCGCATCCAGAAGATCGCGAGCGACGTTCAGCGCGGCATGGGTCGGTTTGACGATGACCTGGCCGCCAAGAGTCCACGGTCGGCCGAGTAGCCGCGCTGCGGCGTCCGACAGTCCGGCGATGTCCGCGCCCGACCGACGTGCGTCGCCGAGTCGGCGTAGCACGAGCGGTTCGCGTAGCACCGTGCGTGCGCCACCGTGCAGCGCCCGGGCGAGCAGCGTCGAGCCGCAGAACGATGTATGGAACAGCCAGCCCAGGTGCAGCGGCATCGGTATTGGGGGGAGTTCGTCCACCGGCACGCGGCGGAGATCGTCGATGCGCGCCTCGATCCGCGTGTCGAGGAACGCGGATCGCTCGACCACGTCGGGCGCGACGCGCGCGAAACTGAACCAGCGCTCGGGAACGTGCAGGTCGACGGGGAACCAGCTGGCCTCGTCGAAATCCGCTCGATTCATCCTGCCCCGCCCGTCCGCATGAGCTTCAGCGCGAACGTGTAGCGCGGGTGGTAGCAGATGCGGTTGGGGGGACGACCGACGTGCTTGATCGCGCCGTCGAAAATGACCAGGCGACCGGGCGACGGACGAACCGCCGCGGCGATCTCATCGCTCGCGTCGAAGAACACCGTTTCACCGCCCCACTCCACGTCCCACTGTTCGCACATGTACCAGAGCGCGGTGAGGTCGTGCTG
The DNA here is from genome assembly GCF_045866565.1 of Lysobacter claricitrinus. Taxonomy (NCBI): domain Bacteria; kingdom Pseudomonadati; phylum Pseudomonadota; class Gammaproteobacteria; order Lysobacterales; family Lysobacteraceae; genus Lysobacter; species Lysobacter claricitrinus. The sequence goes on from NZ_BAAFZV010000002.1 coordinate 1,392,608, forward strand.
GTCCGGCAGGCAGTCGACGTGCGTGAACAGCATGTCGCCGTACGACGCGACGTTGGTGTACGCGCGGTGCACGTCGTAGCGGTGGGTCGGATGCAACGCGCGGACGGCATCCAGCGTCAGCTGGAAGATCGGTTGCTGGCGCAGCACGTCGACGCGCGTCTCGGTCACCCAGTGGCGGTAGCCGGCGGTATCCGGGCGCGCGACTTCTGTTCGGGTGAATGCGGCGCGCGCGAGGCCCTGCTCGTACGCGCCGGCATTTGGCAACAAGCCGTCGAAGACATGGACAGCCCGTCCGTCGACGTCGAACGAACGGGCCGGTTTCAGCGTGGACTCTGCGGTCATCCGCCAAGCATAGCGGCGATCCGCTGCTGCTCGTCGTGCAGCGCCTGCGGCATGCGCGGGCCGTATTCGCGCAGGTAGTCGCCGATGCTGGCGAACTCGGCGGTCCAGCCGGCGTGGTCAAAGCCGAACAGCTTGGCGCGGGCTTCGTCGGAGAGCGTGACGCCGTCGAGGTTGAGGTCCTGTTCGCGCGGCAGCGCACCGATGGGCGTTTCCGAAGCGTCCGCTGAGCCTTCCACGCGCTTGATCATCCACTCGAGCACGCGGAGGTTGTCGCCGAAGCCGGGCCACAGGAACTTGCCGTCGTCGCCCTTGCGGAACCAGTTGACGTGGAACACCTTCGGCAGCTTGTTCTGGCCGTTGTCGAACGACAGCCAGTGCGCGAAGTAGTCGGCGAAGTTGTAGCCGCAGAAGGGCTTCATCGCCATGGGGTCGCGACGCATGACGCCGACCGCACCGGTCGCGGCAGCGGTGGTCTCCGAACCCATCGCGGCGCCGACGAGCACGCCGTGCGTCCAGTCGCGCGCCTCGAACACCAGCGGCACCAGCGATGCGCGACGGCCACCGAACACGATCGCGCTGATCGGCACGCCCTGCGCGTCTTCCGCATGCACGGAATAACTCGGGCACTGCTTGGCCGACACGGTGAAACGCGCGTTCGGATGCGCGGCCGGGCCCTTGTTGCAATCGTAGTCATTTCCGCGCCAATCAATGGCGGGCACGCCTTCGTCGAGACCCTCCCACCACGGCTGGCCATCGGCGGTCAGGCCGACGTTGGTGAAGATGGTGTTGCTTCGGATCGTCGCCAGCGCGTTCGGGTTCGACTTCGCCGACGTACCGGGCGCGACGCCGAAGAAACCGGCTTCCGGATTGATCGCGTAAAGGCGGCCATCGGGGCCCGGGCGCATCCAGCAGATGTCGTCGCCGACGGTCCAAACCTTCCAGCCTTCGGCGCGGTAGCCCTCGGGCGGAATCAGCATCGCAAGGTTGGTCTTGCCGCAGGCGGACGGGAACGCCGCGGCGATGTAATGCGTGTCGCCCTGCGGGTTCTCGATGCCGAGGATCAGCATGTGCTCGGCCAGCCAGCCTTCCTGCCGCGCCTGGTGCGAAGCGATGCGCAGCGCGTGGCACTTCTTGCCGAGCAGCGCGTTGCCGCCGTAGCCCGAGCCGTACGACTTGATCGTCAGCTCCTCGGGGAAATGCATGATGAAGCGACGATTCGGATCGAGCTCGCCGATCGAATGCAGGCCGCGAACGAAAGTGCCGTCGCGCTCGATGCGCTGCAGTGCCGGCTCGCCCATGCGCGTCATGATGCGCATGTTCGCAACGACGTACGGGCTATCGGTGATCTCCACACCACAACGCGAGATCGGCGAATCGATCGGGCCCATGCAGTACGGGATGACGTACATCGTCCGCCCTTCCATGCAGCCATCGAACAGCGCGTCCATCTGCGCATGGCCGTCGACGGGCGACATCCAGTGATTGTTCGGGCCGGCGTCGTCCTGCTGCCTGGTGCACACGAAGGTGAGGTGCTCGACGCGCGCGACGTCGTCCGGATGCGAGCGGTGCAGCCAGCTGCCCGGGTTCGTCTCTTCGTTGAGACGCATCAGCGTGCCGTCCGCTTCCATCTTGGCGACCAGCGCGGCGTTCTCGGCGTCGCTGCCGTCGCACCAGTGGATGGCATCGGGACGCGTCAACGCGGCGACGTCCTCGACCCAACGCGCGAGGCTCGCCAGCGTGGTCCCACGGCCATGCACCTCGGGGGCGCGTTTGTCGACGTCCTGGACGAGGGCATTCATGCGGGAACCTCCTTCAAACAATGGGAAACGGTGCGGCGATCCCTCAGGGGATCAGCGTGGCCATCATGTGCTCGACGAACGCCTCGAACTCATCGCGCGGCAGGCGCGTCTGGTTGAGCTGGAGGTTGAGCTGCAGGAAGCCCACGTAGGCGGCGTACGCGAGGCGCGCGCGGTTGAGCGCGGCGTGCGGGTCGAGACCGGCCTGGCGGAAGGACGCGGCGAGCCACTCGAGGCGACGCTGCGAGACGCGGCCGATGACGGGCGCGACGATCGGGTGGTCCAGCGCCTTGAGCAGCGCCGAATAGATGATGTGCGAGGTGACCTCGTGCGCGACGACGTCGAACAGCTGGCGCAGGCGCTGGCGGGGGTCGGCGATCTGTTCGAGCTGGCCGAAAATCGCTTCCTGCTCGGTCTTCTCCCAGCGTTCGAGCGCGGCGACGAGCAGCGACTCGCGCGACGGGAAGTGCCAGTAGAAGCTGCCCTTGGTGACGCCCAGGCGGCGCGCCAGCGGCTCGACCGCGACGGCGGCGACACCCTGCTCGGCGATCAGGTCGAGGGCGGCCTGCGCCCAGTCGTCGGCGCTGAGGCGCCCGGTTCGGTCGGACTTGGCCGGCGTGTCGGTCGTCATGGGATCAGTGTATCCGTACGGGTCCGGCCGGGGCAGTATGCGGAGCAAAAATCCGCGCATCCGTCGGCGCGAATTGGCGTTGACAGCGGTCCGGGAACGTTACCATACTCGTCCGTATGTCGGGCGTTTCATGCTGCCGTTTGAATCCGGCGCCCGGCGACATTCGCCATCACAACCCCGCGCGGACGGTCGTCCGCTGGAGCGCTCCATGAGCATCGCCGCACCGTTCCTCGTCCTGCTCATCCTCGGCGGCGTGGCCGCCTACCACCGCATGCGCCTCGCGCCGTGGGTGGCGATGTCGGCCGCCGGGCTCGTCGCCTGCTGGCTGCTGCATGCGAACCCGACCGCCACCATCGTCGCGACCGTGCTGTTCGCGATCATCGCGGTGCCGCTGCTGGTGCCGGCTTTGCGCCAGTCCCTGGTGACCCGGCCGCTGTTCGGCTTCTACAAGAAGATCCTGCCGCCGTTGTCGGAAACCGAGCGCGTTGCGCTGGAAGCGGGCACCGTAGGCTGGGAAGGCGAGCTGTTTTCCGGCAAGCCCGAGTGGAACGTGCTGATGTCGCAGCCGAAGCCGACGCTCAGCGCGGACGAGCAGGCCTTCCTCGATGGCCCGGTCGAAGAGCTGTGCCGCATGGTCGACGACTGGTCGATCACGCATGTGCACGCCGACCTGCAGCCGGAGATCTGGGACTACATCAAGCGCAACAAGTTCTTCGGCATGATCGTGCCGAAGGAGTACGGCGGCCTCGGCTTCACCGCGCTGGGCAACCACAAGGTGATCGAAAAGCTGGCGTCGATCTCGTCGGTGGTGAGCTCCACCGTCGGCGTGCCGAACTCGCTCGGCCCGGCCGAACTGCTGATGCATTACGGCACGACCGAGCAGAAGGACTACTACCTGCCGCGCCTGGCCGACGGCCGCGAAGTGCCGTGCTTCGGCCTCACCGGACCGTGGGCGGGCTCGGATGCGACGTCGATTCCCGACTACGGCATCGTGACGATGGGCGACTGGAACGGCGCGCGCGTCGTCGGCGTCAAGCTCACGTTCGACAAGCGCTACATCACGCTGGCGCCGGTCGCGACGCTGATCGGCCTCGCGTTCCGTATGTACGACCCGGACGGCCTGCTCGGCGAGAAGCAGGACATCGGCATCACCCTCGCGCTGTTGCCGCGCGACACCGCGGGCGTCGAGATCGGCCGCCGTGCCATGCCGCTCAACTCGCCGTTCCAGAACGGCCCGATCCGCGGCAAGGACGTCTTCATCCCGCTCAGCCAGCTCATCGGCGGCGAAGCGTATGCCGGCAAGGGCTGGCAGATGCTGGTCGAGTGCCTGTCGATCGGCCGCTCGATCACCCTGCCCTCCACCGCGTCCGGCGGCTCGCGAATGGGCGCGCGCGTGACTGGCGCGTACTCGCGCATCCGCAAGCAGTTCGGCCTGTCGGTCGGCCGCTTCGAGGGCGTCGAGGAAGCGCTCGCGCGCATCGGTGGCAATGCGTACACGATCACCGCGCTTGCCGAGGCATCCGCCGCCGCCGTCGCGCGTGGCGAACTGCCGGCCGTGCCGTCGACGATCGCGAAGTACCACTGCACCGAGATGGGCCGCGAGGTCATCAAGGACGCCATGGACATCCACGGCGGCAAGGGCATCATCCTCGGCCCGAAGAACTACCTCGGCCGTGCGTGGCAGGCGTCGCCGATCGGCATCACGGTGGAAGGCGCGAACATCATGACGCGCTCGCTGATGATCTTCGGCCAGGGCGCGATCCTCTGCCATCCGTGGGTCCTCAAGGAAATGAAGGCCGCGAACAATCCGGATCGCACGCAGGGCCTGCGCGACTTCGATTCCGCGCTGTTCGGCCACATCGGTTTCGCGATCAGCAACGCGGTGCGCTCGCTGTGGTTCGGCATCACCGGCGCGACGATCGGTGCGGCACCCGGCGACGACTACACCAAGCGCTACTTCCGCAAGCTCAACCGCTATTCGTCGGTGCTGGCGCTGATGGCGGATACGTCGATGCTGCTGCTCGGCGGCAAGTTGAAGTTCAAGGAGTCGCTGTCGGGTCGCCTAGGCGACGTGCTGAGCCAGCTCTACATCGCCAGTGCGATGCTGAAGCGCTATCACGACCAGGGCGCGCCGGCGGCCGACCAGCCGCTGCTGGCGTGGTCGTTCCACAACGCGATGCACAAGCTCGAGCTGTCGCTGTCGGCCGCGCTGCGTAACTTCCCGGTGCGCCCGGTCGGTTGGCTGCTGTGGGCGCTGGTGTTCCCGTTCGGTCGTCGTGCGGTCGCGCCGAGCGACCGCCTGAGCCACAAGGTGGCGTCGATCCTGATGACGCCTGGCGAAGCGCGCGACCGCCTCGGCCGCGGCGCGTTCCTGACGCCGGGCGAGCACAACCCGGCCGGCCGCATCGACAGCTACCTGCCAGCCGTCATCGCCGCCGAACCGGTCGAGCGCAAGTTCCAGAAGGCGCTGAAGGGCCACGAGGTTGAAGCCCACGACTTCACGTCGCAGCTCGACCTCGCCGTTCGCAACAACTGGATCACCGCGGACGAGCGCGCGCAGCTCGAAGCGTTGCGCGAGATGACGATCGACACGATCAGCGTCGACGACTTCGAGGCATCGGAACTGCGTTCGGCCGGCTACGCGGCGATCACTGGCGACGAAAGCCACCGCGCCGCGGCCTGATCGCGCCGAACATGTTGTTGCACGACGGCGGGCCTGACCCGCCGTCGTCGTATCCGGAGCCCGCCATGAACCTGCTCGACCTTCATCAACGCATGACGCGGTGGCCGCTCGGTCGCTGGCTGTTCGCACGCGCCGTGTGCTTCAAGGCGCCCTACTTCGCCAGCATCGCGCCGCGCATCGACGCACTGGAACCGGGCCGTTGCGTCGTGTCGTTCGCGCACCGTCGCGCGGTCACCAATCACATCGGCACCGTGCACGCGATCGCGTTGTGCAACGCCGCGGAACTCGCGGCCGGCCTCGCGACCGAAGCGGGGCTGCCGCCGTCCATGCGCTGGATACCGAAGGGCATGCAGGTGGAGTACGTGCGCAAGGCGATGGGGCGAATGACCACGACCGCGCGCATTCGCGACGACATCGCGGCCGGCAGCGACGCCCGCGAGGCGCCGGTCGACGTCGAAACCACGGACCCGCGCGGCGACGTCGTGTTCCGCGCGGTGGTGTCGATGTGGGTGTCGCCGAAGCCGCCGCGCGAGGGCTAGTTCTCAGCGCTGCGCGCGCAAGGTCAGCTGCGAGATCTCGGGCGGCACGCCGATGCGCATCGGCATGATGCTGGTGCCGATCCCGGGCGACACAAACAGGGGGCGTGCGGCGTCGCCGTAATAGCCGCGGATGTAGCGGTTCTCCGGCTTGCCCCACTGCGCGGGCTGGCCGATTCCCGGCAGCGAAATCTGCCCGCCATGCGTGTGGCCCGCGAGCACGAGCGACGCGCGCGGCGGGATCTCGTCGACGATCGCCGGGTTGTGCGTGATGACGATCGCGGGTGCGCCGTCGTTGATGCCCGAGAACGCCTTGCGCACGTCGTGCTTGGCCGTCCACAGGTCGCCCACGCCGACGATCCACAGCGGGCAGCCGCGGATGACCGTGCGACGCGACTCGTCTTCCAGCACAACGACGCCCGCGGCCTCCAGCGCGCGACGCACGCCCGGTCCGCCCTTCCACCAGTCGTGGTTGCCAAGAACCGCGTAGACGGGCTTACGCGCGGTGAGTGCGCGCCAGTGCGGCGCACTGACGTCGGCGGAAATGTAGTGGCCGCCAAGCACGCTGAGGATCACGTAGTCGCCGGTCATCAGCACTGCGTCGGAATCGCTGGAAGCGAGCTGCGCGACCACGCGGTCGAGGTTGTCGATGCCGTTGTTCGGCGACCCCGTATGCACATCGCTGACGTGGTCGATGCGCAGGCCTTCGCAGCTCGCCGGCCAGTCCGGCAGCGCGATCGTGTAGTCCCGCTCCACCAGCCGGCGCGGCTCGACGAACACGCCGTAGACGACCATCGCGAACGCGAGCACGACCCACGCGAAGAACAGCCGCCGCAGCCAGTGCCGGAGTCGCGGCCTCATGTGCGCGGCGGGTCGACTCGCGCGTCGCGCACGTGGGACAGGCGCCAGCCGATCGCGGCGGCGGCGGTCGCTGCCGCAAGGCCGATCGACGCGACGCCGCCGACGGTCGCGCCTAGCGCCTTCATGCTGTTCATCGTCAGCGCCACCAGAAGATCACCGAACCGCCAGACCGCCGTGTCGACCGCGTTCTGGCCTTTGTAACGTTCGTTTCGCGCGACCTGCGTGAACAGTGCATGGCGCGATGGCTCGGCGAGCCCGTAGCCCAATGCCCGCGTAATGATCGCCGCGAGCGCCACCGCCGGCATTCCGCCGATCAGCGGTGCGTACGCGTCCGGCGAGAAGACAACCGATGCCAGCGACGCCATCGCGATCGCGGCCCAGATGATCAGCACCCTGCCCGGGCCGATCATCGGCATCAGCCACCACGTCACGCCGACCTGCAACACCATCGTCAGGATGTTCGACGCGAGGTCGACGCTTGCAGCAAACGCGGTGCGCGCCTCGCTGGTCGCGAAGGTCGCGCCGCTGTAGTCGGCGAGCAGTGCGTAATTGATCGTGCCGATGCCGTCCGCGAGGATCAGCAGCAGCGCGATGTTGCGCATGAACGGACTGGCGATCACCTGCTTCAGCCCATCCAGCATGCCGCCGCCCAACGGGGCATCGTCCAGTGCTTCGGCACGCGTGTCCTCGCGCGCCCAGCGCCCAAGCACGATCGCGAGCGCCGTCGCGATGGCCAGCAGCGACGCCGACACGCCCAGCAGCGGCGCTACACCGACCACGCCGACCAGCGACCTGGTGATCACCGGGCCGACGAGCGCACCCGCCGTGCCCGCGAAGCCGATCAACGGGAACAGGCGTCGCGCCTGCACCGGCGACCAGATGTCGGACATGAACACCCAGAACACCGACACCACGAACAGGTTGAACACGCTAACCCAGACGAAGAACACGATGCCCAGCGTGCGCGCGTCGAGCGCATCCTGGTGCGCGAAGAACGGCATGAAGCCGAGCAGGCAGGCGACGAACACGCCGTAGACCACCGGCACCATCACGCGGCGACGCCAGCGAGACACCAGCGCGGCGAACAGCGGCGTCAGCGCGAGCGTGGCGATGAAGGTCGCCAGGTAGAACCACGGCAGTTGCGTCGAGCCGACCGCCGCCGAGAGCTGCTCGCGCACCGGGCGGATCACGTAGTACGCCGTCAGCACGCAGAAGAAGTACGCGAGCGAGAGCAGCAGCGCCGGCCATTCGCCGCGACGCACGCGTCCCTGATCGGTCGGGGACTGCTCGGGATGCGCGCTCATCGGTCGCTTCCGGTGGGGGATGCGCACCGTACCGTCCGCGCGGCCGCACCGCCACCCTCGCCGCTATGCTGCGACAGCGGCCGTTCCGTCGCCGCGCGGGGTCGGCATGTACGACTACATCATCGTCGGCGCGGGCTCGGCCGGCTGCGTGCTGGCCAATCGCCTCAGCGAGGATCCGTCCGTGCGCGTGCTTCTGCTCGAAGCAGGCCCGCGCGATCGTCATCCCTTCATCCACATGCCGGCCGGCATCGCCAAGCTCGTCAACGTGCGCCGGCTCAACTGGAGCTATGACACCGCACCCGAGCCGGCGTTGAACGGTCGTCGCCTGTGGTGGCCGCGCGGCCGCGTGCTCGGTGGCTCGAGCTCGATCAACGCGATGTGCTACGTCCGTGGCGTTCCAACGGACTACGACGACTGGGCCGACGCCGGTGCAACGGGCTGGTCCTGGCGCGACGTGCTGCCCTACTTCATCCGCAGCGAACACAACGCCCGCGGCGCCGATGCACTGCACGGCGACGCCGGGCCGCTGCACGTCAGCGACCTGCGCCACGTGAACCCGCTGTCGCATGCCTTCGTCGATGCCGGCGCGCAGATGGGTTTCGAACGCAACGACGATTTCAACGGCCCCGCGCAATCGGGCTTCGGTCTCTACCAGGTCACGCAGAAGGATGGCGCGCGTTGTTCCAGCGCGGTGGCCTACCTGCGGCCGGCGCTTGGGCGGCCGAACCTGGACGTCCGCACCGGCGCGCTGACGACGCGCGTGTTGTTTGACGGACCGCGCGCGACGGGCGTGGAGTACGCAAGCGGTCGCTCGCTCAAACGCGTGCAGGCCGCGCGCGAAGTCCTGCTCTGCGGCGGCACGATCAATTCGCCGCAGCTGCTCATGCTGTCGGGCATCGGCCCGGCCGACGCGCTGCGGCGCCACGGCATCGACGTGCGGCACGACGCGCGCGACGTCGGCACGAACCTGCAGGACCACCTCGACATCTGCACGCTGCACGCCAGCCGCCTGCCGATTACGTACGACCGCGTGAGCGACCTGCGCATCGCATTCGACTACTTCCTGCGCGGGCGTCGCGGACCCGGCACGTCGAACATCGCGGAAGGCGGCGCGTTCGTGCGCTCGTCGCTGGCACGTGACGCGCATGCCGACATCCAGCTGCACTTCGTCCCCGCACAGCTCGACGATCACGGCCGCCATCGCCTGTCCGGCGACGGCTACACCATCCACGCGTGCTTCCTGCGTCCACGCAGCCGCGGCGCGATCGAACTCGCCTCGGCCGATCCGGCGCGCGCACCGCGCATCGCAGCGAATTACCTGTCGGACCCCGAGGGTTTCGACCTGCGGATGATGGTGGAGTGCGCCCGGCTGTCGCGCGAGCTGCTCATGCAGCCGGCGTTCGATGCGTATCGCGGCGCGCCGGTACTGCCTGCGAGTAATGACCTCGACGACGCACAACTCGTCGACTTCATCCGCGCCAAGGCGGAGTCGGTGTACCACCCGGTCGGCACATGCCGGATGGGCGATGACGATGCCAGCGTGGTCGATGCACAGCTTCGCGTGCGCGGAGTCGACGGACTGCGGGTGGTCGACGCATCGGTGATGCCGCGACTGATCGGCGGCAACACCAACGCGCCGACGATCATGATCGCCGAGCGCGCAGCCGACCTCATCCGCCAGCGCCCGACGATGCGCGCCTGAACGCGCTTTTTACAAACTGCTGACAGCTTGCGAACGCGGCGGGGTTCGCAATCACCAAGCGGCCGGCGTTTGGACGCCGCGCGTGAACACCGAGCAGTGAAGCGGCCGGCTCTGCGTCACTGTTTTCGAGGAAAAACATGAATATGAATGTCTTTCCTCTGGCGTCACATGATGACGACGCTATGATCGGCCCGTGAATGTTTCGTGGAAGTCCGCACCCATGACTGATGCCGCCATCCGCTTCCGCCGCCGTGGTTTCCATGTCGGCGTGCTGGCCTTCCTGCTGCCGGTCGCCGTGGGTTCGGGCGCCGGCGCGCAGACGCCTCCACCGCGTTGGACGCCCGCGGTTGCGACGACTGTCGCTGCACCGCAGCAAGTGGTGCGCAATCCGCTTCCGATCGCTGCCGACTTCAACGTCGCGCAGATGGAAGCGCTCGCGCAGTCGCTCGTCGCCGGCCAGAAGGTGCCCGGCCTCGCGATGGCGATCGTGCACAAGGGTCGCGTGATCAGCGTGCGCGGTTACGGCATCACCGACATCTCCGCGGCTGAACCGGTCGACGCGCACACCGTCTTCCGTCTCGCGTCGCTGTCGAAGGCGTTCGCGGGCACGCTGACCGGCATGCTCGTCAACGACGGCTCGCTGCGCTGGGACAGCAAGGTGACGCAGTACCTGCCGAACTTCCAGCTGAGCGATCCGAACGCGACGCAGGCGGTGACCGTCGCGAACGTGGTCAGCCAGAGCGTCGGCCTGCCGCGCAACTCGCTCGACCGCGACCTCGAGTCGTACGTGCCCTATTCGACGCTGACGCAGCGCCTGGCGAGCGTGCCGCTCGCGTGTGCGCCAGGCGCCTGCTACGGCTACCAGAACGTCGCCTTCAGCCTGATCGGCGATGTCGTGTTCGCGGCCACGGGCCAGTTCTACGGCCAGGAAGTGCAGCGCCGCATCTTCAAGCCGCTCGGCATGAACGATGCGAGCGTCGGCATGGAAGGCCTGGAGTCGAGCCCGCGCTGGGCGCATCCGCACGTGCACGGTCGCGGCGGCTGGGTGTCGGTCATGCCGAAGACGCCGTACTACCAGGTGTTGCCGGCGGCCGGCGTCAACGCCAGCGCGAGCGACATGGCGCAATGGCTCGTCGCGCACACCGGCTATCGCCCGGACGTGCTGCCGCCCTCGCTGCTCGCCACGCTGCACACGGCGCGCGTGGATACGCCGAGCGAGATGCGCGCGTCGCCGTGGCGTCGCGAGCGCCTGAGTTCGGCGGGTTATGGCATCGGCTGGCGCGTCTACAACTACGCGGGCAATACGATGGTCTTCCACGGCGGCGCCGTGCAGGGCTATCGCGGCGCGGTGGCGATGCTGCCCGACCGCGACTTCGGTGTCGCCCTGCTGTGGAACAGCGAGAGCTCGCTGCCGTCCGCACTCGTGCCCACCATCCTTGACCGCGCGCTGGGCATTCCGGGCAGTCACTGGATGAAGGACGACTTCGACGAGCCGACCCAGTTCGTGCAGAACGACGAGGACGCGCAGCCGGGTCCGAGCACCGCGAAGTCGACCGCGGCGCCGCACTGAGTTTCGATCAGCGGGAGAAGACGGCCGGCATCGTGCCGGCCGTTTTCATTTGGGGCGGTCGCGGTTGCGGACCGATGGATCGTGTCGTCGTTCGTGACTGCGCGGCGACGTGGCGACGCGACGGCGCTCGCCGATCGCCCGTCGAACCATCGCGGCGGGAGTGCTCAGCCGTTCGGCGTCCGCGATCTGGCGCCCGCTCACTGCCACTGCGCCGCGAGTTTCCGAGCGGCGACCTGCATGGCATCGCCCGGCTATCGGTGGGGCGAACCACCTCGTCTCTTGCCGCCATCCGCAATCGGCACGGTCGCGATGGGTGGACCGTGTCGCTGACCGCCACGCCAGGCGGCGGGCGCGTCCTGCGTCCCGGTCTCGATGCGTCGGGAGGCTTGCGTCGTACACGCACCTCCGCGTCGTCACAAGCGATTCGTGTTTGTCGGTCGCGGCCTCGCCGCCAGCGTCATGCCACGCATCCCGCTGGGCGCATCACGCGAGCTGGCCTCGCCTCCAGCGTCATGCCACACATCTCGCTGGGCCCATCACGCGAGCTGGCCTGTTTGTCCGGACGACCGCGCAAAAAAAAACTCTCCCCCGCCTGGGCTGCGGGAGAGAGTCGGGTGTCGCGGTAACCGGGTGTTGTTTTCTTAGATCATCGGCGCCGGGGTAGCCGGCATCGTCATCGGAGCATCCGCTCGGCGACGGGTCGTCTTGCGCGCGCCGGCCTTCTTGGCGGTCTTGCGAGCGCCGGCCTTCTTGGCGGTCTTGCGAGCGCCGCCCTTCTTGACGGCCGTCTTGCGAGCGCCGGCCTTCTTGGCAGTGGCCTTGCGAGCGCCACCCTTCTTGGCTGCGGTCTTGCGAGCGCCGCCCTTCTTGGCTGCGGTCTTGCGAGCGCCGCCCTTCTTGGCTGCAGTCTTGCGAGCGCCGCCCTTCTTGGCTGCGGTCTTGCGAGCGCCGCCCTTCTTGGCTGCAGTCTTGCGAGCGCCCTTCTTGGCGGTGGTCTTGCGGGCGGTCGACTTCTTCGACGCGGCCTTCTTGCCAGCGGCCTTCTTCGTGGCCTTCTTGGCGGTGGTCTTGCGGGCGGTCGACTTCTTCGACGCAGCCTTCTTGCCAGCAGCCTTCTTCGTGGCCTTCTTGGCGGTGGACTTCTTGGTGGCTTTCTTCGTGGCCATGGGGTGGCTCCTCGTTTAGTGGTCTATCGGGGTGTTGCCCAGTTCAAGACAACGTCGCGGGAACAGCCCAGCGACTGGCCGCCACACCCTGGAACCGATGTGGCGGAAGCAGCGGCGAGACGCGGATGCGTCCGCCGAAATCGACAGCACCTGTCTGGTTTGCACACTCCACCGAGGCATGAAAAAGCCCGGCCCGCCAGCGGCGGATCGGGCTGCTTCGGAATGCGGAGAGTGTTTTCGCGAGGGAAACGAATCCTGCGTCCACCGGTTTGATGTCCCGGGCGGAGGTCCGTTTTGTCGTGCGCGTTGTCGCGTCTGTTTTGATCACTCGCTTTCGCAGGTTTAGCTGCTGGAGCGAAACCTAATCACCGATTTTTTTGATGTCAACAACCTGGGCGAAATTTTTTTTCCCAAGTCCGCGCCGCAGTTGGGTTTTCGGTCCGCGGCCGTGGCGGCCGACACGCACGACCGCGATGCGCGAAATCATCGACATCATTTTCGTTGCGCAACGAAACCCCTTCGTTTCAAGGGTTTCGTTGCACGCGCTGGATTTACTCCGACGTATTCGACGACGTCGCGCGATGCATTTTTCGAACCCGAACCGAAGCTCAACGCCCCGCGTCGGGGGCGTGTGCGCAATGCGAAGACGCGGCCGCGATCTGGCGTCGCACAACCCCGTTTGCGCGAAAGTGCGCGAACTTCTCGGCGCCCGCGACGCGTCCGCGTCCACCGTTTCGAGCATCGCGATCGCGCGTCGCGCGCCGCCAGCACGCCTTTCGCGAACCGTTCGCGAACCACTCGCGCGACATCGGCGACGTGCATCGACCGTCGCTTCGCAGCGTCCGAAACGAAGAAGGCCGCGGATGTCCGCGGCCTTCGGTGACTGCTTCGCGACTGCGAATCAGTGCTCGTCTTCCAGCTGCTCGGCGTAGTCGTCCGGGTCGAGCAGTTCGTTGAGCTGCTCGGCGTCCTCGATCTCGAGCTGGTACAGCCAGCCTTCGCCGTAGGCGTCTTCGTTGATCGTTTCCGGCTTGTCGGCGAGCGCGGAATTGACCGCGACGATCTTGCCGGTGAGCGGTGCATACACGTCCGATGCGGCCTTGACCGACTCGACGACGGCGCACGCGTTGCCCGCTTCGACGCGGTCGCCGACGTTCGGCAGTTCGACGTAGACGAGGTCGCCGAGCAGGCCCTGCGCGTGGTCGGAAATGCCGACGGTGACCTTGCCGTCGCCTTCGACGCGGGCCCACTCGTGGGTCTTGAGGAACTTCAGGTCGCCAGGGATCTCACTCATGGGGGCTCCGGTGCGTCGTGGGTCGCGTGCAGTGGTGGGGTGGATGCGATGCGCGGCTAGTTTAGCCAAGCGATGCGGACGGGACAGCCGCTCGTCCGCACGATGTTTCGATCAGGCGTCGGGCACGAGGTTCGCGCCTTCGCGCACGAACGGGTACTTGACCACGCGTACCGGAACTTCGCGGCCGCGGATGTCGACGCGCACGTCGCCCGGTTCGCCTGCCGGAATGCGCGCGAGCGCGATCGCCTTGCCGATGGTCGGCGAGAACGTGCCGGAGAGAATCTCGCCGTCGCCATTCGCGGTGATCACCTTCTGGCCGTGGCGCAGCACGCCCTTCTCGTCCATGACGAGTCCGACCATCTGCCGGGCCGTGCCTTCGGCGAGCTGCTTCTCGAGCGGCGCACGGCCGATGAAGTCACGGCCGTCGTCCATCGACACCGTCCACGCCAGGCCCGCCTCGTATGGCGACACGTCGTCGTCCATGTCCTGGCCGTAGAGATTCATACCGGCTTCGAGGCGCAGCGTGTCGCGCGCACCGAGGCCCGCCGGCTTGACGCCCGCCTGTACGAGTCGATCCCAGACGCGCACGGTCTGGTCGGCCGGCACGAGCACTTCGAAACCGTCCTCGCCCGTGTAGCCGGTACGCGCGACGAACAGTTCGAGGCCGTCGTCGGTCACGCCGGTCGCCGCGGCGAAGCGGCCGACCTTCTCGACCGCGGCGCGATCGGATTCGCGCAGCAGCCCGATCACCTTCGCGCGAGCGTTCGGACCCTGCACCGCGATCATTCCGTAGTCGTCGCGCTCGGTGACGGTGACGTCGAACGCCGCGGCCTGCTGGCGGATCCATGCGAGGTCCTTCTCGCGGGTCGCGGCGTTGACCACGAGGCGGAAGAACGACTCGTCGAGGAAATAGATGATGAGGTCGTCGATGACGCCGCCGCGCTCGTTGAGCATGCAGGTGTACAGCGCCTTGCCCGGCTTCTTGAGCTTGTCGACCGAGTTGGCGACCAGCCGGCGCAGGAACTCGCGCACGCGCGCACCGCGCAGGTCGACCACTGTCATGTGCGAGACATCGAACATGCCGGCGTCGCGACGCACCTGGTGGTGCTCGTCGATCTGCGAGCCGTAATGGATGGGCATGTCCCATCCGCCGAAGTCGACCATCTTGGCGCCGTGGGCGCGGTGGGTCTCGTTGAGGACCGTCTTGTTCGTCATGGCGGGATCACGGCGTGGGGTGAGCCCGTGATTATCGCGGATCGGCGGCGAGCGGTCAGACGCCGCCGAATGGGTCAATCCTGCGGACGCACTTCCAGCGTCATGCCGCGCACGCCGATGACGCGCACGCGCGCGCCCAGCGGCAGGTCCGGGCCTTCGACATCCCAGATGGCATCGGCGATCTGCACGCGGCCGTGGCCGTCGATGATCGGCGCCATCAGCGGCACCACGCGCCCGACCAACTGCTCGGCACGCCGATTGAGCGACGGCTGGTCGCTAGCGCGGCCGTGGCTGCGGAAGAAGCGCAGGTAGACGAAGACCGACAGCAGGCTCAGCACCGCGAATGCGACCATCTGCCAGACGAGCGCGAGGCCGGGCATCGCGACGACCAGCACGCACGTCGCCGCGGCGGCGATGCCGAGCCACAGCATGAAGGCGCCGGGCGCGATCACCTCCGCCGCGATCAGCACCAGCGCGACGAGGGCCCATATGGTGGCGTTCAACGTCCAGTGCATGGCGGCGACCTCAGCGCGGAAGCGCCGGCGGCTTGGGCGCGGACGGACGGTCCAGCGCCTCCTTCGCGAGTTCGGCGATGCCGCCCAGCGAACCGATCACGCCCGACGCTTCCATCGGCATCAGCACGAACTTCTGGTTGGGCGCTTCGGCCAGCGACTTGAACGCCTCGATGTACTTCTGGGCGACGAAGTAGTTGATCGCCTGCACGTTGCCCTGCGAGATCGCGTCGGACACCAGCTGCGTCGCCTTCGCTTCGGCTTCCGCCGAACGCTCGCGCGCTTCCGCGGCACGGAACGCGGCTTCGCGCTGGCCCTCGGCCTCGAGGATCACCGACTGCTTCTCGCCCTCGGCCTTGAGGATCGCCGCCTGGCGGAAACCCTCGGCCTCGAGGATGTTCGCGCGCTTCTCGCGCTCGGCCTTCATCTGCCGCGCCATCGAGTCGACGAGGTCGCGCGGCGGCGCAATGTCCTTGAGCTCGATGCGGTTGACCTTGATGCCCCACGGGTGCGTCGCCTGGTCGACCGCGACCAGCACCTTCGTATTGATCTCGTCGCGCTTGGAGAGCGACTCGTCGAGGTCCATCGAACCGATCGCGGTGCGGATGTTGGTCATCACCAGGTTGAGGATGGCGATCTCCAGCGTCGCCACTTCGTACGCGGCCTTGGCCGCGTCGAGCACCTGGAAGAACACGATGCCGTCGACCTTGACGACCGCGTTGTCCTTGGTGATGACGTCCTGGCTGGGCACTTCAAGCACCTGCTCCATCATGTTGATCTTGCGGCCGACGCCGTAAACGATCGGGAACAGGAAGTGCAGCCCGGGGTCGAGCGTGTGCGTGTAGCGGCCGAAGCGTTCGACCGTCCACTCGAAGCCCTGCGGGACCATGCGGACGGTCTTGAACAGCACGATCACCACGACGAACGCGATGACCAGCCCGACGATCGATCCACCCATGACGCTCTCCCCTTATGGATGGGCCGAGTATAGGCCGCTCGGCGGGCTGCGACGGTTTGCCGGCCCGGTGCATCGATAGGAGGGAATGACCGTCGCCATGACCGCCGTCGACCCCTCGCCCATCGTTGCACCGCGCCAGCGGAGCAGCTTCGCGATCGACGTGCCGGCGTCGCTGCTGGATCGCGCGCGGCGTGGCGATCACGCCGCGTTCGAGCAGCTGTTCCGCTGGTTCGAACGCCCCGTGTTCACCCTCGCGATGCGCCTGTGCGGCGATCGCGACGACGCGTCGGACGTGCTGCAAGACACCATGCTCAAGGTGTTCCGCAACATCGGCGCGTTCCGCGGCGGCAGCCCGTTCTGGGGCTGGCTGCGGCAGGTGGCGGTCAACGAGGCGCTGCAGAAGCTGCGCAAGCGCCGGCTGCTCGACAGCGAATTGCCGATGGGCGAGCACGAGTTCGAGGACTTCGCGCCGCCGCCGGCCGCCGCCGCAGATGCCGCCTCGCTGTCACGCGCAATGCAGAAGTTGCCGTCGTCCACGCGCAGCGTGCTCTGGCTCTACCACGCCGAGGGCTACACGCACGAGCAAATCGCCGACCTCATGCAGCGCACACCCAGCTTTTCCAAATCACAGCTCGCACGCGGCAGCCGCCGCCTGCGCGCACTACTGGAAACACCGGAGGCCGACCATGGCTGACACGTTCGATTCCCGCCCGTCGCCCCCGTCCGACTGGGCGCAGGCGTTCGCTACGTTGCCGCAGGAGACGCCGCCGTTCGATGCATGGTCGCGCGTCGTGGCATCGCTGCCGGGTGCAGCGCCGCGACGCCGTCGTTCGACCTCGGGCTGGGCGATCGCCGCGACGCTGGCAGTCGCGAGCGGTGGCGCGTGGCTGGCGACGTCGGCATTGCGTGAGGCACCGATGACGATCACGCAGCAGGATGCTGCCGGACCGGCGAGTGCCCGGGCGATGCAGGGTGATCGCGCGACCACGGTGGCGGCGTCAAGCGCGCCCTCGTCCGCGATGACGTCGACTGTTCCGCCGACCGCTTCCGCCGAACACATTAATAAGACGTCCGGCATCGATGCGCCGATCGCCGTATCGCGATCGGCGCAGGCGAACGTCGTGGCCTTGGCCGCACACACGCTACCGACTGCGCATCGTCAGGCCAGGTCAGCATCGGACGCGGCCGACGTCACCACATCATCGACTCCGGACCCGCGCGCCGTCGCATCAACCGGTGCCGCTCCATCCGCGACGTCTTCGCTCGCCGATCTGCGCGCCGAGTCGGCACGACTCGAAGCACTGGTCGCCTACGCGCGCGACGACCGCATGCAGAGCGCGGCGGCGGCGATGCTCACCGGTGATGTCGACGATCGCCTGCACGTGATCGATGCCGCGCTCTCGCAGACTGGCCTCGCCGATGCGGAGCGGCGCGACCTGTGGACGCGCCGCGTCGACGCGCTGCGCGAACTGGCGGGACTGGAAGGCACGCAACGCTGGCTCGCCGCGCACGGCGAGTCGTACGAGGACGCGCTCGCGCGCGTCGACTGATCAACACCGAGGTGACCATGTACGCACGAATCGCAACCCGCTCCACGCTCGCCGTCGCGCTCGCGGCCACCGTCGCCTTCGGCGCGTTCGCGCAGTCCGGCGATCGCACGCAGAAGGAAAAGGAACTCGCCGACGCCCGCGCGCGACTCGAGCAGGACGCCACGCGCGTCGCCGAGTTGTCGAAGGAATTGGGCGTGCCGGGCGGCGGCCCGATGATGATCCAGCACCGCATGATGCGTCGCCCGGTGCTCGGCGTGCTGCTCGAGCCGGACGCGACGCGCGGCGTTCTCGTCGCCGGCGTGACGCCCGACAGCGGTGCATCGACCGCGGGCCTGGGCGCGGGCGATCGCATCACCGGCATCGATGGCAAGACACTTGCCGGCACTGACGGGACGGCGCGACTCGAAGGCCTGCGCACGCGGCTCGCCGATCTCAAGACCGACACGCCGGTGAAGGTCGACTACGAACGCGACGGCAAGAAGGCCAGCGTCAATGTCACGCCGAAACTCGCCGATCGCATGATGGTGATGGGCCCTGGCGGCGGCATGCCGGGTATGCACGGCATGCATGGCCCGATGGCGGGCGGCCCCGGCGTGCGCGAAATCCGCATCGTGCGCGGGCCCGATGGCGAGGCAATGATGGACGCGCCTGTCGGCGTCGATCCCGGCATGCATCGCGAGATCGTTCGCATTGCCCGCGACGGCGCCTGCAAGGACGGCGACAAGTGCGAGCACCTCGCGCTCGCCGAAGCCTTCCGCTGGAACGGTCTCAACCTCGCGTCGGTCGACGCGAAGCTCGGGCGTTACTTCGGCACCGATCGCGGCGTGCTGGTGGTCAGCGCGGGTGCGGAACTCGCAGGCCTGCAGTCCGGCGACGTGATCCGCAAGGTCGACGGCCGCGACGTGGCGACGCCGCGCGAGGTGATGGACGTGCTGCGCGCGAAGCCCGAGGACAGCAGCGTAGCCGTCGAATATCTGCGTGATCGCAAGAGCGGCACGTCGCAGGTGAAGGTGCCGAAGCCGATGCATTTCCGCGACGGCCCGATGGGCCCGATGCCACCGATGCCGCCGCGCGATCCGAACATGCCGCCTCCGCCGCCGGCGCCGGAAGTCGGCACGCGCATGGGTGCTGCCGATGCGCCGCTCGCTGCCGGCGCGCCGCCCCCGCCGCGCGTCGACTGACGCGCGCGCGCCGCTTCCCCAATTGGCGCCGGCTTGCCCGGCGCCTCTTTTTATCTACGCAGCCGCGGCTTCGAGCTGCTGCCACTGCACTTCGTCGATCGTGTCGACGAGCTCGAGCGCCTTCAGGTTCTGCAGCAACTGTTCGACCCGGCTCGCGCCCAGGATCACGCTCGACACGTGCGGGTTGCGCAGGCACCAGGCGACCGCGAGCGTCGCCGGCGGGTGACCGATCGACGCCGCAGCCTCGGCGAACCGACGTGCACGCTCCAGGCGTCGCTGGCTCTCGTCACCGACAACAATGTGCTTGAGCCAGCCCAGTTCCTCGCGCTCCAGCCGCGCGGGTTCGTACTTCGACGCATCGGCGTACTTGCCGGTAAGCAGGCCGGACGCGAGCGGCGAAAAAGTCGTCGTGCCGAGACCGAGTTCCGCGTACAGAGGCGCGTATTCCAGTTCGACACGCTCACGATGCAGCAGGTTGTACTGCGGCTGCTCCATCACCGGCGCGTGCAGGTGGTGCGCCTTCGCGACGCCGTGCGCCTCGCGGATCAGCGTCGCCGGCCATTCGGACGTGCCCCAGTACAGCACCTTGCCCTGGCGGATCAGCGCGTCCATCGCCCACACGGTTTCCTCGACCGGCGTGTCGGGATCGGGGCGATGGCAATAGAAGAGGTCGAGTGCATCGACGCGCAGCCGCTTGAGCGCGGCATGGCAGGCGTCGTGCACGTGCTTCTTCGACAGGCCCCGCTGCGTCGGGCGCGGGTCTTCCGCCGCGCCGAAGAACACCTTGCTCGATACGCAGAAGCCGTCGCGCGGCAGGCGCAGGTCGGCGATGACGTCGCCCATCACCGCTTCGGCATTGCCGTGCGCATAGCTCTCGGCGTTGTCGAAGAAGTTGATGCCGTTGTCCCACGCGGCGGCGATGAGGTTTCGGCACTCGTTGCGCGGCACCTGGTTGCCGAAGGTGAGCCACGCGCCGAACGAGAGCGCGGAGAGCTGCAGGCCGGACGATCCGAGGCGGCGGTAGTGCATGGGCATCTCCGTGGTGGGGCGTCGAATCGTAACCGTGCACAGCGTGACGCCGGTCCGGTAATCGATTGCAGCGGCGCCGTTCAGCGCGGGCGGCGCGCGTCGCCGGTACAATGTGCGCTCCTCTCGGGGAGTAGTCCGCCGTCGCTCGACGGCCCGCGCGTCAACACACTCGGCCAGTCGGCCGTGGTGCGCGGAGGATCGCAAGGCGATCCGGGGCAAGACCGAAGGCGATGCGCGCCCAGCCGGGCCGCGCTTCGCCTTCGTGCATGCCCGGCATCGGAACCCTCGACTTGAACGCACTCCTCGTTTCGACCGGAACGGTCGCGCTCGCCGAAATCGGCGACAAGACGCAACTCCTCGCCCTGATGCTCGCCGCGCGCTATCGCAAGCCGTGGCCGATCATCGCGGGCATCGTCGTCGCCACCGTGCTGAACCACGCACTCGCGGCGGCGCTCGGCGACTGGCTGTCGTCGCTGCTCACGCCCGACGTGCTGCGCTGGATCGTCGCCGGCAGCTTCATCGCGGTCGCGCTGTGGACCCTCAAGCCCGACACGCTCGACGATGGCGACGACAAGCTGTCGAAGTACGGCGCGCTGGCCGCGACCACCATCGCCTTCTTCCTTGCCGAGATCGGCGACAAGACGCAGGTGGCGACCGTCCTGCTCGCCGCGCGCTTCCACGACTTCGTCCCCGTGGTGACGGGCACGACGCTCGGCATGCTGCTGGCCAACGTGCCGGTGGTGCTGCTCGGCAGCCGCTTCGCCGACCGCCTGCCGCTAAAGGCCGCGCGCCTGACCGCGGCGGCGGTGTTCCTGGCACTCGGCGTCTGGGCGCTGGTGCGCGGAATCGGCTAGTCAGCTTCCCGTCCGGGCGGCCGGCTTCACCACGGCCGCTTTTGCCACTACGCTGCGGCGACTTCCGCGCCGTATCCAGGACCGCCCGTGAACCTGAAGCTCCGTCTCACGCTGATGAACTTCCTCCAGTTCTTCGTCTGGGGGGCGTGGCTGCTCACGGTCGGCGCCTACTGGTTCCAGAACCGCCAGTGGTCGGGCACGAGCTTCGGCCAGATCTTTTCGACGATGGGCATCTCCGCATTGTTCATGCCGTCGCTGATGGGCATCGTCGCCGACCGCTGGATCAACGCCGAGCGTCTTTACGGCGCGCTGCACATCCTCGGTGGCGTGTTCCTTTGCATGCTGCCGCGCGCGGCCAATCCCGATCAGTTCTACGCACTGATCCTCGCGACGATGCTCTGCTACATGCCGACCATCTCGCTGGCGATCGCGGTCGCCTACAACGCGCTCAAGGGCGAAGGTCTGGACGTCGTGCGCGATTACCCGCCGATCCGGGTCTGGGGAACGGTCGGCTTCATCGCCGCAACGTGGACCACGAGCTGGCTCGGCTTCGAGTCGTCTGCGAACCAGTTCTACGTCGCTGCAGCAGGTTCGGTCCTGCTCGGCCTCTATGCCTTTACCCTCCCCGCGGCGCCGCCGCGCCTGGGTCGCGGTGATAGCCGCTCCCTCGTGGACGCGTTGGGCTTGACGTCGTTCCGCCTGTTCCGCGACCGCAACATGGCGGTGTTCTTCATCTTCGCGATGCTGCTCGGCGCGGCGTTGCAGCTGACGAACGCCTACGGCGTCACCTTCCTCAAGGACTTCGAGTCGCTGCCGCAGTTCAAGGACGCGTTCGGCGTGCGCCACGCCGCGGTGATCGTCTCGATCTCGCAGATCTCCGAAACGCTGTTCATCCTCACCATCCCGTTCTTCCTGAAGCGCTTCGGCATCAAGACGGTCATGACGATCTCGATGATCGCCTGGTTCCTGCGCTTCGGCCTGTTCGCTTACGGCGATCCGGGCCCGGGCCTGTGGATGATCGTGCTGAGCTGCGTCGTCTACGGCATGGCGTTCGACTTCTTCAACATCTCCGGCTCGCTGTTCGTCGAACAGCAGAGCGACCCGCGCATCCGCGCTTCCGCGCAGGGCCTCTTCATGCTGATGACAAACGGCGTCGGCGCGGTGCTGGGTAGCCGAATCAGCGGCTGGATGATCGACCGTTTCTTCACCGGCGCGAACGGTGCGAAGGACTGGCACGGCATCTGGACCACGTTCGCGCTGTACTCGCTCGCCATGGCCATCCTGTTCGTGCCGCTCTTCCGTCACCGCCACAATGCCGCCGCGGTCAGCGTCCCGGGTCACGGCGCGGCCGATGTCACCAATCCCTGAGCCCCGTTTGATGACGGCAACGGTCGCGGTGGTCGGCAGCTTCAACGTCGACCACGTCTGGATGCTCGACGCACTGCCCGCGCCGGGCGAGACACGTTCGTCGCGTTACATGAGCGGCCCCGGCGGCAAAGGCTTCAACCAGGCGGTAGCGTCTGCGCGCTCCGGCGTGTCGACGCATTTCATCTGTGCACTGGGTGACGATGCCGGCGGCGCGTACGCACGATCGCTCGCCGTGGCCGATGGCATCGACCTCCGCGACGCGCGCAGCGATGCACCGACCGGCTCGGCCGGCATCTTCGTCGACGCGAACGGTCGCAATTCGATCGCCGTTGCCGGCGGCGCGAACGACACGCTGACCGCTGCGCATGTGCGGGATGCGCTGGCAGGCCAAGCGCCGTCTGTCGTGCTTGTGCAACTTGAGACGCCGACGGATGCGGCGCTCGAAGCCTTCGCCATCGCGCGTTCCGCGGGCGTCATCGCGATGCTCAATCCCGCACCCGCGAACGTTCGCGTTGAAGCGCCCCTGCTGGGTGCGGCCGACATCGTGACGCCGAACGAAACCGAATTCGCCGCACTGGTGCGGATGCACCTGGGCCGCGACATCGACGCATGCACGCTGGCCGACACTGCCGATGCGAAGCTGCACGCGCTGTGTCGCGCATTGCTTCCGAACGGCACGGTCGTCGTGACGCTCGGTGCGGGTGGCGTTCTCGTCTCGCATGCAGATGCGCAGCTGCGTGGTGACAACGCCTCGCACTATCGCGTACCCGCACCGACGGTGAACGTCGTCGACACCACTGGGGCCGGCGATGCCTTCAACGGCGCGCTCGCGTCGTCGCTGGCGGCGCATCCGGCACGCTCGTTCGTCGCACATGCGCGCTACGCCGTCGCCTACGCCAGCCTGTCCGCCGAGCAGCCAGGCGCCGCGCTGTCGATGCCATCATTCGACGCCGTTCAGGCGCGTTTCCCCGACGCGACCGCCGCCGGCTGACCCGCCGCGTAGAATGGCGGCATGCGCATCGGCCCCTACGGGATCGCGCCCCGCGTGATCCTCGCGCCCATGGCGGGCGTTACCGACAAACCATTCCGGCTGCTTTGCAAGCAGCTGGGCGCCGGGCTGTGCGTGTCCGAAATGACGACGTCGGACCCGCGTTTCTGGACGACGTCGAAGTCGCGCCACCGCATGGACCACGTCGACGAGCCGGCGCCCATCAGCGTGCAGATCGCCGGCACCGTGCCCGAGGTGATGGCCGACGCCGCGCGCCACAACGTCGAGCACGGCGCGCAGATCATCGACATCAACATGGGCTGCCCGGCCAAGAAGGTCTGCAACGCGTGGGCGGGTTCGGCACTGATGCGCGACGAGGCGCTGGTCGGTCGCATTCTCGAAGCCGTGGTCAATGCAGTGGACGTGCCCGTCACGTTGAAGATCCGCACTGGCTGGGCCGCGGACGCGAAGAACGCACTGACCATCGCGCGTATCGCCGAAAGCGCGGGCATCGCCTCGCTCGCGGTCCACGGCCGCACGCGCGACCAGCAATACACGGGGTTCGCCGAGTACGACACGATCGCCGCGGTGAAGGCCGCGCTCTCGATTCCGGTGGTCGCCAACGGCGATGTCGATTCGCCGCGCAAGGCCGCCGACGTGCTCGCCTACACGGGCTGCGACGCGGTGATGGTCGGCCGCGCGGCGCAGGGCCGGCCGTGGATCTTCCGCGAGATCGCGCATTACCTCGCGACGGGCGAGGAACTCGCGCCACCGTCGCTGGAGGACGTGCGCGACGTGCTGATGGGTCACCTCGAAGCACTGCACGCGTTCTACGGCGAAGTCTCGGGCGTGCGCATCGCGCGCAAGCATCTGGGCTGGTACGCCAAGGACCGGCCCGAGAACGCCGCGTTCCGCGCGGTGGTCAACCGCGCCGAGACGGCCGAGGCACAGTTGCGCCTCACCCGCGACTACTTCGACGCGCTCATCGCCGGCGAGCCGGTGCGCGAAGCCGCCTGACCTCACGGCAGCTTTCCGCGGCGTCGCGACAATCACGCCGATACGGAGATCCGCCATGACCGACGCCGAAACCGACAACGACCACGTCTACCTGCACGGCTTCTCGCGAACGGAGCAGGCGCGCCTCATGCGCCAGGCGCGGATCGCCGAGTCGACGATCTTCAAGCACATCGACTACTCCGGCGCGCGGCGCGTGCTCGAGGTCGGCAGCGGCGTCGGCGCTCAGACCGAAATCCTGCTGCGACGGTTCCCGGATCTGCACGTCACGTGCATCGACTTCAGCGAGGCCCAACTCGCGACGGCGCGAACGCATCTCGGCGCGATGTCCTGGCTCGACGGCCGCTACGACCTCACCCAGGCCGACGCCACCGACCTGCCCTTCGAGCCGCGCAGCTTCGACGGCGCCTTCCTGTGCTGGGTGCTCGAGCACGTGCCCTCGCCCGCGCGCGTGCTCAACGAAGTGCGCCGCGTGCTGATGCCGGGCTCGCCGGTCTACATCACGGAAGTGATGAACTCTTCGTTCTTCCTCGACCCGTATTCGCCAAACGTCTGGCGCTACTGGATGGCGTTCAACGATTTCCAGCACGAGCACGGCGGCGATCCGTTCGTGGGCGCCAAGCTGGGCAACCTGCTGCTGGCCGGCGGCTATCGCGACGTCGCGACCGAGGTGAAGACGTTCTACTTCGACAACCGTGAGCCGGCGCGTCGCAAGGTCATGATCGCGTTCTGGGAGGAACTGCTGCTGTCGGCGGCCGACAACCTGCTCGAAGCGGGCGCGGTCACGCAGGACATCGTCGACGGCATGCGTCGCGAGATGCACCAGGTGCAGAACGACCCGAACGCGGTGTTCTTCTATTCGTTCCTGCAGGCGCGGGCGACCGTGTTCTGAACCGCCGTTGACCCCGTCCGCGCACGAGCCGGCGCAGAATGCGCGGGCGGCCGCGAGCCTGTATCATGCGCGGCCATCTTTCTATCCGAATACAGGGATATAAGCCGATGTCCAGCTACCTCTTCACCTCCGAATCGGTCTCGGAAGGCCATCCGGACAAGATCGCCGACCAGATCTCCGACGCCGTCCTCGACGCGATCCTCGCGCAGGACAAGCGCGCCCGCGTGGCCTGCGAGACGATGGTGAAGACCGGCGCCGCGATCGTCGCCGGCGAAGTCACGACGTCGGCTTGGGTCGACATCGAGTCGCTCGCGCGCAACGTGATCAATGCGATCGGCTACGACAACTCGAACGTCGGCTTCGACGGCCACACCTGCGCGATCATCAACATGCTCGGCAAGCAGTCGCCGGACATCGCCGCGGGCGTGGATCGCACCTCGCCTGAAGAACAGGGTGCGGGCGACCAGGGCCTGATGTTCGGCTTCGCCTGCGACGAAGCGCCGGAGTTCATGCCGGCGCCGCTGTACTACAGCCACCGCCTCGTCGAGCAGCAGGCGCGCGTTCGCAAGAACGGCACGCTGAACTGGCTGCGCCCGGACGCGAAGTCGCAGGTCACGCTGCGCTATGACGCCAACCACAAGGTGCTCGGCCTCGACGCCGTGGTGCTGTCGACGCAGCACGACCCGGACATCGCGCAGAAGGACCTCGTCGAGGCCGTCTACGAGGAAATCCTGAAGCCGGTGCTGCCGGCGGAGTGGCTCGAGAAGCTGCCCAAGCACAAGGTGCACATCAACCCGACCGGCATCTTCGTGATCGGCGGCCCGGTGGGCGACTGCGGCCTGACCGGTCGCAAGATCATCGTCGACAGCTACGGCGGCATGGCCCGCCACGGCGGCGGCGCGTTCTCGGGCAAGGATCCGTCGAAGGTGGATCGCTCGGCCGCGTATGCCGCGCGTTACGTCGCCAAGAACATCGTGGCCGCCGGCCTCGCCGAGCGCTGCGAGGTGCAGGTGTCGTACGCGATCGGCGTTGCCGAGCCGACCTCGATCTCGGTCACCACGTTCGGCACCGGCAAGATCTCGGACGACAAGATCGAGCAGCTGATCCGCGCGCACTTCGACCTGCGCCCGTACGGCATCGTCAAGATGCTCGACCTGATCCACCCGGTCTACCAGCCCACTGCCGCGTATGGCCACTTCGGCCGCGCGCCGTACGAGCTGACCTACACCGGCCAGGACGGCAAGTCGGAAACGGCGACGGCGTTCTCGTGGGAGAAGACCGATCGCGCCGACGCGCTGCGCAAGGAAGCCGGCCTCTAAGCCGCTTCGAATGCTTCACCGGACGGGCCGCGCAAGCGGCCCGTTTCGTTTGGCGGCGCAGGTTGAGCCACGGCCGCTGCGTTAACGGCGTCACGCTGCTGGGTGCGCAGATCACCTGGCCGGCCGGCTTCAGTCGCGCATTGGTGCGAAAATGCCGCCGCGCCGGCCTGCCCGGCCCTCCACGACCGTCGACTCTCGACGACTCGCTGACCTTCGGTATTCCTATGAACGCATCCCACGCCGCCGACGCCGTCGCGGTCGACCCCGCCGCGTCCGACCTCGCCGAGCGCGTGCGAGATGCGACTGCGCTGCTTGCGCGCGTCGCGGCAGATCGCACCATCCTCGATGCCATTCCGGCCGAGGATCGCGCGCAGCTGCACGCGGTGGTCGCGCAGGTCTACCACCCGGATCCGCGTGCGCGTCGCCAGCGGCTGAAGGCGCGCGAGCGAGAGCGCAATGCGGA
Source organism: Lysobacter claricitrinus (assembly GCF_045866565.1). NCBI lineage: Bacteria > Pseudomonadati > Pseudomonadota > Gammaproteobacteria > Lysobacterales > Lysobacteraceae > Lysobacter > Lysobacter claricitrinus. The sequence continues at coordinate 1,419,836 of NZ_BAAFZV010000002.1, forward strand.
GAACGTGCGTCGCACCGAAGCGTTGCTGGATTCGACCGGCATCCGCGAGCTGCGCCGCAAGCCGGTGTTCACCACGCCGAACTACTTCCCGCCGAGCGCGCCGGGCCAGCCCATGCTCGAGCTGCAAACGCCGCATGTGTCGACGCCGGAGCGCGAATCGCCCGAGCTGCTGCACTGCTACGTCTGCAAGCAGAAGTACACGCAGGTGCATCACTTCTACGACCAGCTGTGCCCGTCGTGCGCGGACTTCAATTACTTCAAGCGCACGGAGTTGGCCGACCTGACGGGTCGTGTTGCCTTGCTGACCGGTGGCCGCGTCAAGATCGGTTACCAGGCCGGCATGAAGCTGTTGCGCGCCGGTGCACGGCTCATCGTCACCACGCGTTTTCCGCGCGATTCGGCGATGCGCTATGCGCAGGAGCCCGACTTCGCCGAGTGGGCGCATCGCCTCGAGATCTTCGGGCTCGACCTGCGCCACACACCGAGTGTCGAGGCGTTCTGCAGCGAGCTTCTGCGCACGCACGATCGCCTCGACTTCATCATCAACAACGCCTGCCAGACGGTACGCCGTCCGCCGGAGTTCTACGCGCACATGATGGCGGGCGAGACCGCCGCGCTGCACGAAGCGCCGGAAGAGATCCGTCGACTCATCGGTCGTTACGAAGGCCTGCGCAGCTACACGATGCTGCCGGAAGGCGATGCGTCGCAGTCGCTGCTGTCCACGGATGCGAAGGCGTTGCGCGATGCGGCGGGGCTGACGCGTGCCGCCGAACTCTCGCAGGTGCCGTTGCTCGCCGAGGAACTGCTGGGACAGAAGCACCTTTTCCCGGAAGGCCAGCTCGACCAGGACCTGCAGCAGATCGACCTGCGCGGTCGCAATTCGTGGCGTTTGCTGATGCATGAAGTGCCGGCTGTCGAACTGCTGGAGACGCAGCTCGTCAACGCCATCGCACCATTCATCATCAATGCGCGCCTGAAGCCGCTGATGTTGCGCACGCCCGGCCACGACAAGCACATCGTCAACGTGTCGGCGGTCGAAGGCCAGTTCTATCGCAACTTCAAGACCACCAAGCATCCGCACACGAACATGGCGAAGGCCGCGCTCAACATGATGACGCGCACCTCCGCGGCCGATTACCAGGCCGACGGCATCCACATGAACTCGGTCGACACCGGCTGGGTGACCGACGAGGATCCGGTGGAGATCGCCGCGCGCAAGGTGGTCGAGGAACGCTTCCACCCACCGCTGGACATCCTCGATGGCGCGGCGCGCATCGTCGATCCGATCATCCACGGGCTCAACATCGGCGAGCATGTCTGGGGTCAGTTCCTGAAGGACTACAAGCCCACCGACTGGTAACGGCGGCGCTGGCGAAGCGGTGTCGTGAGAGGCGGCCTGTTCAAGGACGGCTAGCGCGCGCAGCCAGGTACCGCCGCTTGGGTCTTGGATAAGCGCCCGCGACGAGACGAGACGAAGCATGACGCTGCGGCGCGTCGGGTTGGCGCCGGGCGTGCGGTTGGCGCGGCGCGGTACAATGGCCATGCCCACCAAGGGGCGCTGCGACCGTCGCGCGGATTCCGCGCCGAGCCTTCGACGAAGGCGACGACGGCCAGGCTTGGTGGCGATCTTTCCAACGGCGCCCGTGCAGGAACCGAACGCATCGACATGCCGGTTCCCTCACGACCACGGAGCTTTCAATGAACGCGATGCCCAAGACCTTCTCGACGGAAGGCGATTACAAAGTTGCCGATATCTCGCTGGCCGACTGGGGCCGCAAGGAGATCGACATCGCCGAGCAGGAAATGCCCGGCCTGATGTCGATCCGCAAGAAGTACGCCGCCGCGCAGTCGCTGAAGGGCGTGCGCGTGACCGGCTCGCTGCACATGACCATCCAGACGGCGGTGCTGATCGAGACGCTGAAGGATCTCGGCGCCGACGTGCGCTGGGCCTCGTGCAACATCTTCTCGACGCAGGACCATGCGGCCGCCGCGATCGCCGCGTCCGGCACGCCGGTGTTCGCGTGGAAGGGCGAGTCGCTGGAGGAGTACTGGGACTGCACGCTCGACGCGCTGACCTTCCCGGGCGGCCTCGGCCCGCAGCTGGTCGTCGACGACGGCGGCGACGTCACCCTGCTCATCCACAAGGGCTACGAGCTCGAAAAGGGTTCGAAGTGGGTCGACGAGGCGGCCTCCTCGCACGAGGAGCAGGTCATCAAGAACCTGCTCAAGCGCGTCGCCACCGAGCGCCCGGGTTTCTGGCACAAGGTCGTCGCCGACTGGAAGGGCGTCTCCGAAGAGACGACCACCGGCGTGCACCGCCTGTACAAGCTGGCCGAAGCCGGTGAACTGCTGGTGCCGGCGATCAACGTCAACGACTCGGTCACCAAGTCGAAGTTCGACAACCTCTACGGCTGCCGCGAGTCGCTGGCCGACGGCCTGAAGCGCGCGATGGACGTGATGCTCGCCGGCAAGGTCGCGGTGGTCTGCGGCTACGGCGACGTCGGCAAGGGTTCGGCGCATTCGCTTCGTGCGTACGGCGCGCGCGTGGTCGTCACCGAGATCGATCCGATCAACGCCCTGCAGGCCGCGATGGAAGGCTTCGAGGTCAACACTGTCGAGTCCACGCTCGGCCGCGGCGATATCTACGTGACCACTACCGGCAACAAGGACGTGATCACGCTCGAGCACATGTCGCGCATGAAGGACCAGGCCATCGTCTGCAACATCGGCCACTTCGACAACGAGATCCAGGTCGATGCGCTGAACGAGTCGAACGCGGTGCGCCTGAACATCAAGCCGCAGGTCGACAAGTACACGTTCGCGAACGGCAACTCGATCTTCCTGCTGGCCGAAGGCCGCCTGGTGAACCTCGGCTGCGCCACCGGCCACCCGAGCTTCGTCATGTCGAACTCGTTCTCGAACCAGACGCTCGCGCAGCTGGACCTGTGGGCGAACAAGGCGACGTACGAGCCGAAGGTCTACATCCTTTCGAAGAAGCTCGACGAGGAAGTCGCGCGTCTGCACCTGGAAAAGATCGGTGTGAAGCTGACCGTGCTGACCGACGACCAGGCCGCGTACCTCGGCGTGGACAAGGACGGCCCGTACAAGCCGGACCACTACCGCTACTGATCGCTCGCGATCGGCGGTGACGGAACGGGCGCTTCGGCGCCCGTTTTGTTTTTGCGCAGAGGCGGCGGCGCACAACGGTCGCTCGCCGCGCTAGCGGTCGACTTCGCTTTCGCAGGAGCACATTCGGGCAAGCGGCAGAACAAGCGGCCGCCTAGCCACGCACGCTGTAATGACGGTGTGAATCACCTCAGTGAAACTGCGGAGGCCCGCACATTCAGTTGCCGTGTTCAAGATGATTTTGCGATGAACGGCACGGAGCCCCGTGACGATTGCGCGACGATGGGCCTCGGGGATTCCGAACCGGTGCACGTCAGTGAAGCGCTTTCTCGTCGCGGCGAATATCGCCCTTCTGCTGGTCGCAGGCGCGACGCGCGCGGCCGATGTGCCCGACGTCGACGTCGACAACGCGCACGTGGAGGCCGCTCCGGCGGATCACGCTCTGCGCATCAGTGGCGTCATCGGCACGCGCTTCGAGAGCGACGTCCGCGCCGCGCTTGATCGCAATCCGGATACGCGACGCCTCATCGTCAGTGGCCCCGGTGGCATGCGCGCGCAGGCGTTGCGCGTGGCCGAACTCGCCAATGCACGCGGGCTCGCGGTGCGCGTTTCGGGCCGGTGCGCCAGCGCGTGCGCGCTGATGTGGGCGGCGGCCAACTCGCGCGAAATGACCTTCGATTCGGGCGTCGGGTTGCACCGCAGCGCACTCGACCCCACGCTGCCCCTGCCCGACCCGTTGCGCCAGAAGATCATGGCGCGCAATGACCGCCAGACCGACGACGTGCTGCGCCACGCAGGCTTCCCCGAACGCGTGATCGCCGCGGGTGCCTCGACGCCCGCCACGTCGATGAGCTGGTTCAGCCCGTACGAGCTCAAGACCGGCGGCGTGCCGTTCGTGCTGCTCGACACCTCCGGGCATGCCGCATCGATCGACACGCGCACAGGCCGGCTGATGAGCGCGATCTCGAGCGACGCGACTCAATCGCACTCCAGGCAATAGCGGCTGGCTGTCGACCGATTCGAGCGGCGCGCGTTCGACGCCGGCCACCGCGCCATTCCCGGCTCCGCTGACGCAGAGCGCGTCGGTTCGTGACGCGCGCCACCACGCCACCTGTTTCGCTCCATCGCGATAGAGAGATAGAATGCCGCCCATCTTCTCCGTGGGCGCGCCATGGTTCCCGTCAGCTTCGAGTTCTATCCCCCGAAGACGCCCGAGCAGCACGCGCAGCTCGACAAGACCGTCGCCAAGCTCCGCACCGAAGGCCCCGAATACGTCAGCGTGACCTTCGGTGCAGGCGGCTCCACGCTCAGCCACACGCCGGAGACCATCCAGAAGCTGCGCACCGACGGCTTCGACGCCGCGCCGCACATCACCTGCATGGGCGGTTCGCGCGAGGAGATCCGGGGCCTGCTCAAGCTCTACCGCGCACTGGGCGCCAAGCGGCTGGTGGCGCTGCGCGGCGACCTGCCGTCCGGCATGGTCAGCGCCGGCGAGTTCCGCTATGCCGACGAACTGGTGGCGTTCATCCGCGAGGAAACCGGCGACCACTTCCACGTGGAAGTCGCCGCGTATCCGGAAATGCATCCGCAGGCGCGTGATTCGCAGGCCGACCTGCGCAACTTCATCGGCAAGGTGCGCGCAGGCGCGAACGGCGCGATCACGCAGTACTTCTACAACGCCGACGCGTATTTCCGTTTCGTCGACGACGTGCGTCGCGCCGGCATCGACATCCCCGTCGTGCCCGGCATCATGCCGATCTCGAACTTCAGCCAGATCCGTCGCTTCTCCGAACTGTGTGGCGCCGAGATCCCGCGCTGGATCGCACAACGCATGCTCGCGTACGCGGACGACGCCGACAGCGTGCGCGCGTTCGGGGCCGAGGTTGTCGCGCAACTTTGCCGCCGCTTGGTCGAGGGCGGCGCGCCGTCGCTGCACTTCTACACGTTGAATTTGTCGAAACCGACTCTGAACGTTTTGACGCAAATGCGCTGATTGACCGGATCAGTTCGCTAGCGGTTCAGTTCGAGGGCATCTGTCACACTTCGCGTTGACACACACGTTTCGACCATGAACGCACCGAAGTCTGCAGGTGCGTGCCATGAAAGTTCCGATGTCGTTGCTCACCGTCGCGCTGGGTGTCGGGCTTACGCTGCCGGCCTCCTCCGACGTGCATGCCGCGTACACCGGCATCCAGCGTTGCCGCGCACCGGACGGCACCGCCGTCTACACGGACAAGCCGTGCGGCGCGTTTTCCGCGCAGCCGGAAGCGATATCGCAGGATCTGGGCATGCGCCTCGTCAGCGAGGCGTCGCGCGAGCCGGAGGCGTACGCGGATGCGATGCAGAGCAACGCGATCGCGCCGTCTTCGAATGTAGGCCGGCGTTCGCTCGCCGACGGTTGCGCGCGTTCACCGACGCAACTGGCGATGGACATCCAGGGCTCGATGGCGATGCGTGACGTGAACCGCCTCGCCGAAAGCTGGCAGTGGGCGGGCATGACTAAGCAACGCGCGATGCCCGTGATGGCGCGCCTGGAAAAGCTGACGCACGAACAGCTGGTGTCGACGCAGTATTTCGATGCGCAGATCGGCTTCGGCATGCAGCTGGCGTCGGCCGACGACTCCGCGACTGCCGATGGGCGCGCGGGCATCCTGCAGATGTCGCTGGTGGGCAAGTCCATGCCGCAGTCGATGGAGCTGAACGTCGAGCGTTACGCGGGCTGCTATTTCGTCCACTTCTGACCTTTGAGAGGGCGACGCCGCGCCGCGCCGGCTTTAGGCTTGGCGGGTGCGACGCCTTGCCCTGCTCCTGATCGTCCTTCTCGTTTGCGCATTCCCGCTACAGGGTCTGGCGCAGGTGCGGCATTGCGTGATGCCGAACGGCACGGTCGTCTACACCGACCAGCGCTGCGACGCCATCGGCGCGCGCGAGCAGGCGCCGCAGCCCAGCGCGCCCGGTGGCGCACCGCAGCTGCGCAACTACCGGCCCGCGTGCCCGCGCACGTTGCGTGATCTCGCGTACGAAGTGACGTCGGCGGTCGAGGCGCACGACGTCAACCGGCTTGCGTCGGTCTACCTGTGGGACGGCATCGGCACCCGCGAGGGCTATGCGTTGATGGACCGACTCCAGGTGGTCGTCGACCGACCGCTGGTCGACCTGCAGCCGGTGTGGCCGGACGGCGAGCCCTATCCGTCGTCGGTACCCCCGACGCGTCCGCCGCTCGCGCTGCGGCTGGAGCAGACGTCGATCCGCGGCGGTACGCCGATCCGTGCGGTGTTCGGGTTGCGCAAGTACCTGGACTGCTGGTGGATCGTCGAAGGCGGTGCCCGTCGCCCGCCTGCGACGCCGCCTCCGGCCGACGCCGCCACCCCCGCCGCACCGCCGGTCGACTGACGTCGTTCCGCCCGCTCAGGGCACAATACGCGCTTCCCTGTACCGGACGTCGCGCATGCACTACCCCGAATGGATCTGGCACAACGGCGCGATCAAGCCGTGGGCCGAGGCCACCACCCATGTGATGTCGCATGCGCTGCACTACGGTTCGTCGGTGTTCGAAGGCATCCGCTGCTACGAGACACCGAACGGCCCCGCGATCTTCCGTCTCACCGACCACAACCGTCGCCTGTTCGCGTCGGCGCGCATCTACGAGATGGCGATCCCCTATTCGCTCGACGAGATCAACGCCGCCTGCCGCGAGGTGATCCTGCGCAACGGCCTGACGCGCGCCTACCTTCGCCCGCTCGCCTACCGCGGTCTGGGCGGCTTCGGCCTGTCGGCGGAGACGCCGGTCGACGTGTCGGTGGCGTCCTGGTTCATGGGCCCGTACCTCGGCGAAGGCGTGCTCGAACAGGGCATCGACGCCTGCGTCTCAAGCTGGCAGCGTTTCGCGCCGAACACCATTCCGGCCGGCGCGAAAGCCGGCGGCAACTACCTGTCGGGGCAGCTGATCGCGCGTGAAGCGCGTCGCCTCGGCTTCGGCGAAGGCATCGCGCTGGCATCCTCCGGCCTGCTCAGCGAAGGCGCCGGCGAGAACCTGTTCCTGGTGTTCGACGGCGCGCTGCACACGACGCCCGTCAGCGCCGCGCTGCTCAACGGCCTCACGCGCAACACGATCATGACGCTCGCTCGCGACAACGGCATCGCGGTGATCGAGCGCGACATCCCGCGCGAATATCTCTACCTGTGCGACGAGCTTTTCATGTGCGGCACCGCGGCCGAGATCACGCCGATCCGTTCCGTCGACGGTCGCCAGGTCGGCACCGGCAAGACGGGGCCGATGACCAAGCGCATCCAGGACCTGTTCTTCGGTCTGTTCGCAGGCACCACGCCCGATCGCTACGGCTGGCTGGAACCGCTCGAAGGCTGATGCCATGGACGCGACGCTGCAACGGCGTCGCGTCCTCAGCCGAATGTCAGGGTCGCCAGCACGCCGCGCTCGGCGCCCGGTTTGACCTGCACTTCCCAACCGTAGAGTTCGCACAGGCGTCGAACGATCGACAGGCCGATGCCGCCGCCCTGCGAATGGCCGGCGTGCGTGCCGCGATAGCCACGCTCGAACAGCCGCGCCGCGTCCTCCGGGCTCAGGCCCGGGCCCGAGTCGATGACATCGACGGCGAGCGGTCGCAGGTGGACGATCACCTCGCCTTCCATCGTGTACTTCACGGCGTTGCCGATCAGGTTGTTGAGCGCAACGGTCACGGCCGACTCCGGCGCGTCCACGACGAGCCCGCGCTGGCCCTCGATGCTCAGCGTCACCGGCTTGCCCCCGAGCTGCGCGCGGTGCGCATCGAGCAGCTGCTCCGCCACCTTCGCGACATCGGTCCTGCCCGACCCACGCTCGTTCCGCGACAACAACAGCAGCGCGCTGATCAGGTCGGTGCACTGCTGCTCGGCGCGCTGGATGCGCATCATCCGGTTCCGTGTCTTCTCGTCGACACCGTCGCGCGCTAGCAGCAACTCCACGGCGCCGCGGATCACGGCAAGCGGCGTGCGCAGCTCGTGGCTGACGTCCGCATTGAATTCGCGATCACGCTGCACGATGTGGGTCAGGCGCGCGGAATAGTCATCGAGCGCCGCTGCGAGCTGACCGACCTCATCGTCGGCGAAGTCGTTGGCGAGCGGTTCGTTGAGTCCTGCGCGCGATCGCTTGAGTCGTCGCGCGAGTTCGAGCACGGGGCTCATCACGCGCGACGCCGACCACCAGCCGAGCAGGAACGACAGCACGGTGAAGAAGATGACGACGCCCACCAGCAACTGGTTGAAGCGCCCCTTGCCGCGCTCGGATTCCGAGAGGTCGTAGGCGAGGAAGAACCACGCGCTCGGCGTCTTGCGCACCGCGAGGCGATACGCGAACGGCGTGCCGTCGTCGTTCTTGCCGCTCACCTTGTGGATGCCGTCGCCGAGCACGTACCACTCGGGCTGGTCGACCTTGAGCCGGTCGAACTTGTCGGGCGTCACCACGCGCGCGAGGAACTGCTGCACCGGAATCGCGGGATCGCGCGTCGGGTTGCGCGCGTACTGCCGCGCCACCTCGTCGATGTTGCGATTCATGACGTCGGTGACGAGTTCGTCCTCGACGCGATCGCGCACCCAGTTGGTCGCGAATGCGAGCAACAAGGTCAGGCTGAAACCCAGCAGGACGAAGCCGAGGATGATTCGGCTGCGCAGCCTGCGGCGGTAGCGGGTGCGGGTTCGGGCGCGCGGTGACGCGGCCGGGCTGGCGGACGCCATGGGTCGTCGGGGCTTGCGGGAATGCCGCAGTCTAGGCGTTCGCGCGGCCTGTCACGAGGCCGCGCGGTGCAACGCCGATCAGGTGCTGCCTTCAGGCGCGGCGATGCGATAGCCGATGCCGTGGCGCGTCTGGATGAGCGGCACGCCGAACGGCTTGTCGACCACCGAACGCAGGCCGTGGATGTGCACGCGCAGCGAGTCCGAATCCGGAAGTTCCTCGCCCCAGACGCGGGTCTCGAGTTCCTGTCGCGTCACCACTGCCGGGGATGCTTCCATCAGCGCCTGCAGGATCTTGAGTGCGGTCGGGTTGAGCTGCAGCAGCTTGCCCTGGCGGCGTACCTCGAGCGTGTCGAGGTTGTATTCAAGGTCGGCGACGTTGAGCACGCGCGTCTGCACGCCGCGTCCGCGACGCGACAACGCCGCAAGGCGCACTTCGACTTCCTGCAGCGCGAACGGCTTGATGAGGTAGTCGTCCGCGCCGGAGTCGAAGCCGGCGAGCTTGTTGTCGAGCGAGTCGCGCGCGGTGAGCATCAGCACCGGCGTCTGCTTGCGCGCTTCGTTGCGCAGCTTGCGGCAGACCTCGAGTCCATCGAGGCCCGGCAGGTTGAGGTCGAGCACGATCGCGTCGAAGTCGTGCACCACGGCGAGATGCAGGCCGGTGATGCCGTCCGCGGCGAAGTCGACGGTATGGCCGCGGTCTTCGAGGAAGTCGCCCAGATTGGCGGCGATGTCCTGGTTGTCCTCGATGACAAGGATGCGCATGGCGGTTTCCTGGGGCTGGAGCCGGCTACCGCCCGAGAGCATCGGATTCGGGGTGTGGGAAGCGCGGGGATCGGGGGTTCGCGTATGCATGGGGTCGATTGTGTCAGACGGCTGTTCATGCAGCGTCTTCACGTCGGACCGACGGAAACAAAAAAAGTGCCCGGACGCGAGCGTCCGGGCAAAAAGGTGTTACCCCGATTACCGCGGCCCGCCGAGGAGCCACCCCGGGATGAGCTGCGGTCGGGGCACGCTACGCCCGAAACCCTTAAACGATGGTTAAGGACGTACCGGTTTTTTCGTAAGGAAATCGTTATTTCTTACGGGCGGTTCGCGCCGGCTTCGGTGGCGGGCACGCCCGTGCAACAAAGCGGATGATTTCACCCGCAACGTCCTTTCCGGAGGCCTTTTCGATGCCTTCCAGCCCGGGTGAAGCGTTCACCTCCAGGACCAGCGGACCCCTGTCGGACCGGATCAGGTCCACGCCCGCCACCCCCAGCCCCAGCACCTCGGTGGCCCGGACGGCGACCTCGACCTCGGCCTTGGTCGGCTTGACCCCGACGGCCGTGCCGCCGCGATGCAGGTTGGACCGGAACTCGCCCGCGGGCGCCTGCCGCCGCATCGCCGCGATGACCTTGTCGCCGACCACGAAGCAGCGCAGGTCCGCACCCTTGGCCTCGGCGATGAATTCCTGCACCAGGAAGTTCGCGTAGAGCCCGCGCAGCGCCTCGGTGATCCCGCGCGACGCCGACAGCTTCTCCGCGAGGATGACGCCCGTGCCCTGCGAGCTCTCGGTGAGCTTGATGACGTGCGGCGACGCGCCGAGCAGGTTGAGCAGGTCGCTGGTGTCGTCCGGGTTGTCGCCGAACACCGTCACGGGCATGCGGATGCCTTCCGCCGCGAGCAGCTGGTGCGCACGCAGCTTGTCGCGCGCGCGAAGGATGGCGTCGGATGGATTCGGCGTGTACGTGCCCATCAGTTCGAACTGGCGAAGCACCGCGGAGCCGTAGCGCGTCACCGACGCACCCACGCGCGGTATGACCGCGTGGTAGCCCGTCAGTGGCTTGCCCTTGTAGTGCATCGCGAAGCCTTCCGACGCGATGCGCATGTAGCAGCGCAGCGGATCGAGCACGCGGACCGTGTGGCCTTCCTCGCGCGCGGCCTCGACGAGGCGACGTGTGGAGTACAGCGAGCTGTTGCGCGAGAGGATCGCGAGTTTCATGGGGAAGGCGTTGGTGTGGGGGAGCGCCGCGCGGCGCGGCCGTGCAGGAAGGATCGTGACGGATCGACCGTAAAAATTCCGGAGAGCGCGGTCCGGCCGATCAGCATGGGAAACCGCATTTCGCGACGGTCGGCGAGGTTCACTTCGATCTCGCGCTCCACGCCACCCAGACTCATGCGCATGCGCAGGAAAACCCGCGCGGTGCGACGGCCACCGGAATCGACGACCTCACGCTCGTCGTGAACAGGCGCTTCGAGTTCGACGGTGTGGCGCGCCCCCGGGCTCATGCGGAAGCCGACCCAGGGCGCACCGTCACGCTCGAACCGCCATTGCGTATCGACATGCAATGCGGACGTGCGGGCGCCGGTGTCGATCTTCGCGCGCACCGTGGCGAGGCCGAGATCCGGCAGCGCCACGCGCTCGCGCCAGCCGACCACGATGCGGGACGACGGGGTGTCCAATCAGCTTCCCCTGACAAACGAAAACGGCGACCAGTGTGCCCGGTCGCCGTTTCGATTATGTGGAGCGGGTGATGGGAATCGAACCCACGCTAGCAGCTTGGGAAGCTGCAGTTCTACCATTGAACTACACCCGCGAGGGGCGAAGTCTAGGCCGCGCGCACGCCGCTTGGCAACGCGCGCGGCGGTGGATCAGAAGCCGCTACCGACCGTCAGGAACACCGACGCGTCGTTGCCGCCCTTCTGCATCTCGGTCAGGCTCGCACCGATGTTGGTGTCGAGGCCGAACGCCTTGGTGCGAACGCCGAACGCCAGCGTCGCGTAGGTGTCGTCGAACTCGACGCCCGGCACGGCGTAGTCACCGGTGGTGCCCAGCGACTGCGAACGTGCGAACGCCTGCTCCGGCTGGTCCTCGAACTCGCGGTCCAGAGTGAGACGCGCATACGGCATCACCGCACCGCCGTCGTAATGCGCCTGCCAGCCGATCTTGCCGATCAGCGAATCGAACGACTGGTCCGGATAGGCCAGCGAGGTCGACAGCGTCGGCTGGTCTTCCTCGAAGCCGTCGATGTCGATGTGCTGCGACAGCACGCCGATCACCGGGCCGTGCTTGAACGCGCCGGCGCCGAACTCCCAGCCGCCCTCGGCACCGATCGTCAGCGTGTTGCCATTGGTGTCGCCGCGGTGGATGCGCTCGGCGTTGCCCAGCTGGACGTGGCGGTCGAGGTCGTAGTTGGTGCGCGTGTAACTCAGCTGGCCGTCGACCCATGCCGCGCCGCTGTGCCAGGCGATGTAGCCGCCCAGCGTCGCGTCGTGCTGGTCGAACTCGCCGCCGTTGTTGCCCCAGTCGAACGAGCTGCGACCGAAGCCGCCGAAGCCGCCGTACACGAGGTTGCCCGACTTCCAGTCGACGCCGCCGGTCAGCGACGGACCGGTGCCGTCATACAGGTCGCCCTTGCCGTAACGCTGGAAATCGCCGCGGGCGTTCGCCCACCAGCGCATGCCCTCGCCTTCGATCATCGAACGCGCCATCGCTTCGCCACCGACGACTTCGGCGCGCGAACGGTTGATGACCGACGTGGTGTGCGTCAGCAGCTGCACCTGGCGCGGCGCTTCGACGATCGAGATCGCGTAGTCGCCCATGATCGCGTGGCCGGCAAGCGTCGGATGCACGCCGTCGGCGAACAGGTACGTGTACGGCGCGCTCGGATTGACGTAGGTGGTCGGGTTGCAGGTCAGCGACTGCGCGGTGATCTGCGGCTGGCAGGCCGTGCCGGTGGTGTTGGTGATGCCGAACTGCGCCGGGTTGGCGATGACTTCGTTGAGCAGGTGGAACGTGTCGAGCGGAATGACGTTCGCATTTCCCGACGCCAGGCCGGTGAACAGCGTCTGGTTGTAGAGGTTCGACAGCGCGGTGCCGTTGGCCTGCGCCGCGGCGCCCTGCGCGCGGAACGACGGCGTGGCGCCGATGTCCGGCACGGTGGCGACGAGGATGTAGCGCGCGCCGGCGTTGCTCAGCTGGTTGACGATGTTCACCTGCGCGGTCGCCGCGGCAGCGGTGGTGGCCCCGGCGGTCGCCGGCACGGTCACTGCGCCGAAGATGTCGTTCGCGCCCCCCCAGACGGTGAACAGCGCATTGCCATCAGCGCGGCCGCCGTTGTTGTTGAGATAGGTGTTGACCTGCGTCTGCAGCGACGGCACGGCGCCAAACGCGCTCGGAGCCGTGGTCGCGACCTTCGCGCCGCCGACGGCGAAGTCGGTGCCGGTCGCGTTCTGCACGGTGCTGTTCGCACCGTAGTACGGAACCGCGCTGGTGCCGTAGAAGTCGGCGAGGTACTCGGCCCAGATCAGGCCCGGGTTGGTGGTGAAGCGGCCTGCGATCGCGGCCGACGGGCCCGCTGCCTGGATCAGTGCCGGGCGGAACGCGCCGGTGTCGGTCAGCGAATCGCCGAAGAAGACGGTCTGGGAATAGGTCTGCGCGAAGGCGGGCATCGCGGCAAGGGCAAGCGCGGCGGCCAGCGCGGTACGAACAGGTTTCATCGTTGCGTCCTTGAAAACGGTGGGACCGCCGGCGTACGCGGGCGGATGGCCGGCATCGAAGCACGTGAAGGTCCCGTTACGCAAGCGCCGCCCGGCAGGGTGCAAACCGCTTCAGGAAAGGATGCGAGCCCGCCGCGACGGGGCGACAATGGGCCATGCAATCGAGCCTCAACCTCCAGCTCAACGGCGAGCCCCGCAGCGTGCCCGCCTCCACCGACCTCCGCGCGCTCCTCGAACTCGAAGGCCTGGGCGAACGCAGGGTCGCCGTCGAGATCAATGGCGAGATCGTGCCGCGCAGCCGCCATGCCGGGCATCCGCTGCACGAGGGGGACCGCGTCGAGATCGTGCACGCGCTGGGAGGCGGGTGAGCGGTGCCTGCTTGCGCGGCGCCGCCGCGTAGGCACCACGAACACCGGCGCCGCTGGCGCAGGCCGGATGAGGGCAGGCTGCTCACGCGGAATCACGCGTGCCCCTCCCAACGCGTGCGCTGCAGGCCCAGGCTGACGTTCGCAAACCGACACGCGAGTTTTGGCCCCTCACCCGTGCGACGGCACTCGCATCGAATCCACCCGCCCGCAGCCGCGACCCCCGATGCGATAATCCCCGGATGACCGATTTCGCCTTGTCCGACCCGCTCGTCATCGCGGGTGTCACCTATTCCTCGCGCCTGCTCACCGGCACCGGCAAGTTCGCCGACCTCGACGAGACCCGTCGCGCCACCGACGCCGCCGGCGCGCAGATCGTCACCGTCGCGATCCGGCGCACCAACATCGGGCAGAACCCGGGCGAGCCGAACCTGCTCGACGTGCTGCCGCCCGAGCGCTTCACCATCCTTCCGAACACCGCCGGCTGCTACACCGCCGACGACGCGGTGCGCACCTGCCGCCTGGCGCGCGAGCTGCTCGACGGCCACAAGCTGGTGAAGCTCGAAGTGCTCGGCGACCAGCGCACGCTCTATCCCGACGTCGTGCAGACGCTCGCCGCCGCGGAAACGCTCGTCGCCGACGGCTTCGACGTGATGGTCTACACGTCCGACGACCCCATCCTCGCCAAGCGTCTCGAAGAGATCGGCTGCGTCGCGGTCATGCCGCTCGCAGCGCCGATCGGCTCGGGCCTCGGCATCCAGAACAAGTACAACCTGATCGAGATCATCGAGCAGGCGAAGGTGCCGATCATCGTCGACGCCGGCGTGGGCACGGCCTCCGATGCATCGATCGCGATGGAGCTCGGTTGCGACGGCGTGCTGATGAACACCGCGATCGCCGGCGCGAAGAACCCCGTATTGATGGCGCATGCGATGAAGCTCGCCGTCGAAGCCGGACGCGCCGCGTTCAAGGCCGGCCGCATCCCGCGCAAGCGCTTCGCGAGCGCGTCGTCGCCGGTGGATGGACTCATCGGCTGATGACCGAGCCGCACGTCCCGCAGGCCAAGCCATTCACGGTCGAGGAAGGCCATCGCCGCATTCGCAGCTTCGTGCTGCGGCAGGGGCGTTTCAGCGACGCGCAGCAGCGCGCGTTCGACGAGGTATGGCCGCGTTACGGCCTGGAATACACCGCGCAGCCGCGTGATTTCGACGCCGCCTTCGGGCGCAACGCACCGCGCATCCTTGAGATCGGTTTCGGCAACGGCGAGGCGTTTCGTTTTGCTTCCGCGAACGATCCCGCACGCGACTACATCGGCATCGAAGTGCATGCACCGGGCGTCGGGCGTCTGCTCAACGCACTGGCCGCGGACGGCATATCGAACGCGCGTGTTTACCACCACGACGCCGTCGAGGCGCTGGAGAACGAGGTCGCCGACGGCGCCCTGCAGGAAGTGCGCATCTACTTCCCCGACCCGTGGCACAAGGCGCGCCATCACAAGCGTCGCCTGGTGCAGCCTGAATTCGCGCAACTGCTCGTGCGCAAGCTTGCGCCGGGTGGACTGCTGCATCTGGCGACCGACTGGGAGGGCTATGCCGAGCACATGTGGGACGTACTCGACGCGACGCCGGGCATCGTCAACCGGGCCGGCCCGCGCGGATATGTGCCGCGCCCCGAATGGCGACCGGAAACGCATTTCGAGAAGCGCGGCCTGAAACTCGGCCACGGCGTCTGGGACCTCCTCTACGATCGCGTGGGATGAGTCCGACCATCGCCGACGCCCGCACCGCTGCACCCGCGCACGATGCGCGATCCGGAGCCCGCTGAGCGATGGATGACGTCGCGCTTCCGCTGACGCAGGACATGGTCGTGGTGCTGGCGATCACCGCCTTCACCATGGTGATGTTCCTGTTCGAGCGGATCCGCGCCGATGTCGTCGCGCTGGTGGTGCTGGTGCTGCTCGGGCTCACCGGCATCATCGAACCCGACGCGCTGTTCAACGGCTTCTCGGGCAACGCCGTCATCTCGATCATCTCGACGATGATCCTCGGCGCCGGCCTTGATCGCACCGGCGCGCTGAACCGACTCGCGGGCTGGCTGCTGCGGCGTTCGCATGGCGACGAGCAGCGCCTGTTCCTGCTCACCACGGCGGTTGCCGGACTCAACTCGTCGTTCATGCAGAACCCGTCGGTGATGGCGTTGTACATGCCCGTCGCCGCCCGTTTGTCGTCGCGCACCGGCCTGTCGTTGCCGAAACTACTGCTACCAATCGCCGCGGCGATCGTGATGGGCGGCGGGCTGACCATGGTCGGCAACTCGCCGCTGATTCTTCTGAACGACCTTCTGGTCGCCGCGAACGCGAACCTGCCATCGGGCGCCGCCACGCTCGAACCGCTGCACATGTTCCGTCCGCTGCCGATCGGCGTCGCGCTGCTCGCCTCGTCGCTCGCCTACTTCCACTATCGCGGGCTCAAGGCGCTGCCCGACGACGAAGGCAAGGGCGCGACGCCTGGCCGCACCGAAAGTTATTTCGCGCAGGCGCACGGCATCGAAGGCGACGTCTACGAACTCGAAGTCACCGACGAAAGCCCACTGGTGGGGCTGACCATCGGCGACGTCGAACGCCTGCATGGCGTGCCGATGCTGCTGGCGCTCAAGACCGGCGACGAAAGCCGCCTGTCGCCCGCCGCCGACGCGACGTTGATCGCCGGCAGCGTGCTCGGCGTGATGGGTCCGCAGCAGCAGGTGCTCGACTTCGCGCAGGGCCAGTTCCTGCGCGTCGGGACGCGGCTGCGCAACTTCGCCGACCTGTTCAATCCCGCGCGCGCCGGCATTTCCGAAGCGGTGGTGCCGGCGACGTCGCGCTACATCGGCAAGACGTCAGGCGAACTGCAACTGCGGCGCCGCTACGGCATCTACCTGCTCGCGATCAATCGCGGCCGCGAAGTGATTCGCGACGACGTGCGCGACGTGGCGCTGCGCGCCGGCGACATGCTCGTCTTCCACAGCATCTGGACCGACCTCGCCGAGATCGCCGCGACGCGCGAAGTCGCGATCGTCACCGACTACCCGAAAGCCAAGCAGCGCCCGCACAAGTTCCGCATCGCGATCGTGATCTTCACCGTCGCCATGCTGCTGGCGCTGTCGTCGCGGCTGCCGGTATCGATCGCGCTGATGACCGGCGTGGCCGGCATGCTGATCGCGGGCGTGATCGACATCGACGAGGCGTACCAGGCGATCAACTGGAAGACGGTGTTCCTGATGGCCTGCCTGATCCCGCTCGGCTGGGCGATGGACTCCAGCGGTGCGGCGGCGTGGCTTGCGGGCCACACGGTCGAGCGCCTGCCGTCGGGCACGCCGCCATGGCTGCTGCAGATCCTGATCGCGATCAGCACCACCGCCTTGTCACTCGTGATCAGCCACGTCGGCGCGACGATCGTCGTCGTGCCACTCGCGATAAACCTCGCGCTCGCGGCGGGCGGTGATCCCACTGCGTTCGCGCTCACGGTCGCGCTGTCCGCATCGAACAACTTCATGACCGCGTCCAACCCGGTCATCTCGATGATCACCGGCCCGGCCGGTTACAGCGCGCGTGATCTCTGGCGCATCGGCGGCCCGCTGTCGCTGATCTATTCGTTCGTCATCGTGGTGATGATCAACCTGATGTTCTGACGGCCGCTTCCGACCGTTCGTCGGCCGGCACTGCGGCGGTGTCGAAATCGCTATGCCTCGTTCGTCGTATCCCATGAAGGCCGGCACTCGCCGCGCCACTGGAGAACGACGATGCGCGTGATGGTGCTGGTGAAAGCGACGAAGGCGTCCGAAGCGGGCGTCATGCCCGACCTCTCGCTGATCAAGGCGATGGGCGACTTCAACGACGAGCTGGTGAAGGCCGGCGTGCTGCTGGCGGCCGATGGCCTGAAGGCGTCATCGCACGGCGTGCGCGTGCATTTCGACGGAACCAAACGCACCGTCAGCGACGGGCCGTTCGCCGAGACGCGCGAACTCGTCGCCGGTTTCTGGCTGTGGGAGGTGCGCTCGATGGACGAAGCGATCGAGTGGGCGCGCCGCTGCCCGAACCCGCACGCCGACGGCGGTGAACTCGAGATCCGCCCGATCTTCAGCGAAGAAGAATTCCTCGCCCTGCTGCCGCCTGAACTCCGCGAGTCGCAGGCGCAGGCCACCAGCCGCTGACCGGAGAACGACATGCAACTGATCGCCTACCTCGCCTTCGATGGCAACTGCCGCGAGGCCTTCGAGTTCTACCGTGCCGCGCTCGGCGGCGACTTCGTGTTCGCCATGAGCTACGGCGAGTCGCCGATGGCCGCGGACATGCCGCCGGAGACGCACGGCCGCCTCATGCACATCCACCTGCAGGTCGGCGGCGCCGCGCTGATGGGCGCCGACGGCCAGCCCGGCTGCGGCGAGACCGCGCACGGCGGCACCAACATCAACGTGATGGCCGACAGCGTCGCCGATGCCGAACGCATCTGGGCCAAACTCGCCGAAGGCGCGAACGTCACCATGCCGCTGGCGCCGACATTCTGGGCCGAACGTTT
Organism: Lysobacter claricitrinus; assembly: GCF_045866565.1. Classification (NCBI taxonomy): domain Bacteria; kingdom Pseudomonadati; phylum Pseudomonadota; class Gammaproteobacteria; order Lysobacterales; family Lysobacteraceae; genus Lysobacter; species Lysobacter claricitrinus. The sequence continues at coordinate 1,438,092 of NZ_BAAFZV010000002.1, forward strand.
CGGCATGTTGACCGATCGCTACGGCAAGCCGTGGATGGTCAACTACATGCCGCCGCAGGACGGAGGACACCGCGCATGAAACATCCGCTCTACCTCAATCTGCCTGTCGTCGACGTCGCGCGCACCAAGCGGTTCGTCGAAGCGCTCGGCCTGGACGTCGACCCGACGTTCAGCGGCGAGAACGCCGTCTGCGTGCGCCTCAACGAAGGCGTGCAACTGATGTTCCTCGCGCGCCCGATGTTCCGGTCGTTCACCAAGAAGGCCGCCGGTGACCCAGCGACGTCGACGCAGCATTTCCTCACGCTGTCCTTCGATTCGCGCGACGCGGTCGACGACTTCCACCGACGCGCCGTCGACGCCGGCGCGGTCATGGAGCACGACGCCGAGGACTCGGGGTTCATGTATCAGCGCGCGTTCAACGACCCGGAGGGCCATCAATGGGGCCTGTTCTGGATGGACCCGTCGCAAATGCCGCCGGCCGCGTGAGTCGATGACGGTCGACGTGTCGCGACAGCTGGACACGTTGTGGCGAATGGAATCGCCGCGACTGGTCGCGCGCGTCGCCCGCATCACCGGCGACGTCGGCGTCGCGGAAGAACTGGTGCAGGACGTCCTGGTGCAGGCGCTGCAACGGTGGCCGGTAGACGGCGTTCCGTCCACCCCGGCCGCGTGGCTGATGACGGCCGCCAAGCATCGTGCCGTCGACCACCTGCGCCAACGCGCACTGCACGGCGAACGCCAACGGGAGTACGCGGTGGAACGCGAACTGCACGACGCGTCGGTCGGCGGAGGGCCCGCCATGCACGCCGATGACGACATCGGCGACGATCTGTTGCGACTGATGTTCGTCGCCTGCCATCCGGTGCTGCCGGTCGATGCGCGCGTCGCGCTGACGCTGCGGTTGCTGGGTGGCTTGACCGTCGAGGAAATCGCACGCGCTTTCCTCACGCGCGAGGCCACGATTTCGCAGCGAATCGTCCGCGCCAAGCAGAAGCTGCGCGATGCACGCGTGCCGTTCGAGGTGCCGCGTCGCGAAGAATTGCCGGAGCGGCTCGATGCGGTGCTGCACGTGCTCTACCTCGTCTTCAACGAAGGCTATGCGGCGACCGCCGGCGATGATCTCGTCCGCCCGGCGTTGTGCGAGGACGCGATGCGGCTCGGCCGTGCGCTGGCCGGCCTGATGCCGGACGAAGCCGACGTGCACGGGCTGGTCGCGCTGATGGAACTGCAGGCGTCGCGACTGAAGGCGCGCACCGACGCCGACGGCAACGCGATCCTGCTGACCGACCAGGACCGGCGCCGCTGGGACCGCACGCTGATCCTGCACGGGCTGGCGGAACTCGATCGCGCCATTGCGCTCGGCGGCGCGGAGGGTACGTACGCGCTGCAGGCCGCGATCGCCGCCTGCCATGCGCGCGCGGCGTCCGCCGACGCGACCGACTGGCCGCGCATCGCGACGCTGTACGCGCGGTTGTCGGACGTGACCGCATCGCCGGTTGTCGAACTCAACCGCGCGGTAGCGGAGTCGATGGCGTTCGGCCCGGAACGCGCGCTGCAGCGCGTCGACCGCCTGGTCCGCGAGGGCACGCTGGCCGACTACGCCCTGCTGCCCGCCGTGCGCGCCGACCTGCTCGATCGGCTCGGTCGGGGCCACGAAGCGCGCGTCGATTTCGAACGCGCCGCCGCGCTCACCCGCAATGCACGCGAGCGTCGCGTGCTGCTGGATCGCGCATCGCGCTGCGGGGCCGCGTGACAGCCGCCGCCCACGCGCGCAGCATGTCGACGACCGATCCTCGGACGCCGCCCATGCAGTTCCTCCTGCTCGTGTACATCGACGACGCGCGCCTCGCCGAGCTTCCGGCCGCGGAGTTCGATCGCCACATGAACCATTGCCTCGTCAACGCCGACGAACTGCGCGCGCAGGGCTGCCTGTTGCAGTCGCAGCAGCTGGAATTGCCGGCCACCGCGCGCGCCGTGCGCCATCGCGACGGCGCCGCGCGCATCACCGACGGGCCGTTCGCGGAAACCAAGGAATACCTCGCCGGCTTCAACCTCATCGAAGCCGCCGACATCGACGCCGCAGTGCGCATCGCCGAGTCGATGCCGTGGACGCGCTACGGCGCCATCGAAGTGCGGCCGGTGCGCGACATCGACGCCGTGCGCCGGCGCGTCGGCGCCTAGTCGAGCCGCACGTCGCCGTCCTTGACGCGCACATCGACGCGTCGCAGCGACTCACCCTTGCACGGCCCCGCCACGCACTCGCCGCTCGGCAACGCGAACGACGCGCCGTGCGCCGCGCAGACCAGCAGGCCCTCGCGCGTCAGCAGGAACTTGCCGGGCGCCCAGTCCAGCCGACGTCCCGCGTGCGGGCACACGTTGAGGAACGCGTCGACGCATTCGCCCGAGCGCAGCAGGATCAGCGACTCCGGTTCGCCGTCGATGAGCGCCTCGGCCTCCGACGGCTGGCCGTCGGCCAGCGCCGCCAGCGAAACGAGAACTTGAGTCATCGACTTAACGCTTCCCTCACACGACACCCGGAGCCGCGCCGGATACTCCGACGCTCGCACGACCCGTCGAGTTTCTCATGCGACTGCACACACTGCTCCGCTTTTCCGACCTGCTCGGCCGCGCCGAACGCCCTGTCCGCGGGGTTTTCCGCAGCGTGATCGAGCCGCGCAAGCCGCGCCATCGCCTGCTGCGCGTGGTGCTCGCGCTGGTCGGCCTCGTGCTCCTCATCGGGCTGGTCGCCGCCGCGGCGGTGGTCGGCACCGCGCTGATCGTCGGCGGCATCGGCTGGCGCCTGCTGCGTCGCAGCCCGCGTGCGCAGGAATCGCGCGTGCTCGACGGCAGCTACCGCGTCGTCCCGCGTCCGCTGCTCTCGCGCTGAGCATGGCCGACGTCGTTCCTGCACCCGCGCCGGTCCGCATTCCGGTCGACGGCACCTCCGACCACTTCCCTGTCCGCCGCATCTACTGCGTCGGGCGCAATTTCGCCGACCACGCGCGCGAGATGGGCGCCGCGGTGCCCACGTCGAAAGCCGATCGCGGCACCCCGGTGTTCTTCCTCAAGCCGGCCGACGCCATCGTTCTCGACGGAGAGGTGCCCTACCCCCCGGGCACGAACGACCTGCACCACGAAGTCGAGCTGGTGGTCGCGCTCGGCAAGGACGCGCCGCATGGCGTGGTCGATCCTGCGAACGCACTGGACCTCGTGTTCGGCTACGGCGTCGGCCTGGACCTCACCCGCCGCGACCTGCAGGGCAACGCCAAGGCCAAGGGCCTGCCGTGGGACATCGGCAAGGCGTTCGATCATTCCGCGCCGGTGAGTTCGCTGGTGCCGGCCACACGCGTCGGCGACTACTCGCGGCGTTCGATCGCGCTCGACATCAACGGCCAGCAGCGCCAACGCGGCGCGCTCAACGACCTGGTGTGGAGCGTCGAAGACATCGTGCATGAACTGTCGAAGCTGTACGCCCTGAAAGCCGGCGACCTGATCTTCATGGGCACGCCGGCCGGCGTCGCCGCGCTCGTGCCGGGCGACACGTTCCACGCCACGTTCGACGACCTCGCGGTGCTGGACGGCCGCATCCTGCCCGCCTGACCCGGAGCGACCGCATGCGATTCCTCGACGAGTTCAAGGCCTTCATCGCACGCGGCAACGTCGTTGACCTCGCGGTCGGCGTGGTGATCGGCGCGGCGTTCGGCAAGATCGTCAGTGCGCTGGTCGACGGCCTGGTGATGCCTCTGATCGCGATGGCGACCGGTGGCGTCAAGGTCGACCAGTGGAAGATGGTGCTCAAGCCGGCGCAACTCGACGCCGCGGGCAAGGTGGCCGCGCCCGAGATCGCACTGAAGTACGGCACGGTGCTGCAGGCCACCCTCGACTTCGTGATCATCGCGTTCGTCATCTTCCTCGTGCTGCGCGCCTATAACCGCTTGCGCAAGCCCGCGGACGACGCACCCGCCGCGCCTGCCGAGGACGTCGTGCTGTTGCGCGAGATCCGCGACCTGCTGAAGGCGAAGCCGGTCACATCACCATGACCATCGTCATAGCGCCGCGCGGCTGACGCGTTGCTACCCTCCGGGGTTTCCCCGAGCAGGTCCGACGCATGCGCACCCGGTTGATCGTTGCGGCACTTTCCCTCGGCCTTGCGACGCTGCCCGCGCTCGCCGCGGACGCATCCAAGCCGGTCCGCATTCCCGACGCCGCGGTCGCCCAGGCCGGAAAACTGCGCGAAGCCGCGCTGCAGAGCGACCTCGCGTATCGCATCACCGAATCGCTGACCACCGAAGTCGGCCCGCGCATGGCGGGCAGCGAAGCGGATGCGCGCGCGGTCGAATGGGCGAAGGCGAAGTTCAAGTCGCTCGGTTTCGACAGGGTGTGGACCGAACCGGTGACGTTCCCGAAGTGGGAGCGTCGCAGCGAGAGCGGCATGATCCTGGGCGCGCATTCGCAGCCGCTGAAGCTCACCGCGCTCGGCGGCAGCCCGGGCGGCACGGTCGAAGGCGAAGTCGTGCGCTTCACCGACCTCGCGTCGCTCGAAGCTGCCCCCGCCGGTTCGCTCGCCGGCAAGATCGTCTTCATCGACTTCCAGATGCAGCGCAAGCGCGGCGGCGACGACTACGGCATGGGCTCCCGCATCCGCACGCGCGGCCCGACCACCGCGGCGACCAAGGGCGCGATCGGTTACCTGATGCATTCGGCCGGCACCGATTCGCACCGCATGCCGCATACCGGCGTGACGCGTTTCGACGACGGCGTGACGCCGATTCCCGCGGCCGCGCTGTCGTCGCCGGATGCGCAGCAGCTGTCTCGCCTGGTCGCGATGGGCACGCAGCGCGTGCACCTTGCCCTGGACTGCGGCTGGAACGGTGAAGCGACGTCGTACAACGTGATCGGCGAAGTGCGCGGCAGCTCGAAGCCGGACGAGGTCGTCGTGATCGGCGGCCATCTGGATTCGTGGGACCTCGGCACCGGCGCGATCGACGACGGCGCCGGCGTCGGCATCACCATGGCCGCGGGCGCGATGATCGCGAAGCTGCCCAAGCACCCGGCACGCACGATCCGCGTCATCGCGTTCGCCAACGAGGAACAAGGCCTGCACGGTGGCCGCGCGTACGCGACGAAGCACCTGCCGGATATCACCAAGCACCAGATTGGCGCGGAAAGCGATTTCGGCGCCGATCGCATCTACGGCTATGCGAGTTCGCTGCCGGACAACGCGCACGAAGCCGACGAGCAGATCCTGCAGGCGCTCGCCCCGCTCGGCATCTCGCGCCTGGCGCCCGGCAAGGGCGAAGGCCCGGGCTCGGACATCGGTCCGTTCGCGCAGCTCGGCCTGGCGTGGGCGTCGCTCGCGCAGGACGGCACGCAGTACTTCGACCTGCACCACACGCCGGACGACACCTTCGACAAGGTCGACCCGGCGGCGATCCAGCAGAACGCCGCGGCCTATGCGGTGTTCGCGTACATGGCGGCATCGGCCGATGGCAGCTTCGGCAGTGCGCCCAAGCCGGCGGCGCCGGCGGCCGGTCACTGAGGACCGCCGCTTCGCACGGGCGCTGCGCAGCGCCCGTGCGACCGCCTAGACTGGGCGCATGAGCCAACGCTACGACGAGTACGGCAGCGTCCCGGTCGACCCGGTGACGGGCATCTACCGCCTCGGCGCGAACGGCCCAAGCCTCGCCACCGCGATCGCCGCCGCCGCGGCGACGCGCCGCAAGGTCGCGCTGCTGCACATCGACATCGACATGTTCGGTTCGATCAACAGCAACATGGGCGAGACGGTCGGCGACCAGGTGCTCGCGGCCGTGGCGCAACGCCTGCGCAACGCGATGCCCACCGATGCCTGGCTGTGGCGGCGCGGGACGGACGAATTCGTCGCCGGCATCGGCTACCGCGAGGGCGAGCCCGATGGCGAGGCGCTCGCCGAGCGCATGCGCGACGCGTTCGAAGTCCCGCTGTCGATCCCGCCGTACACGTTGCCGATCACCATCTCGATCGGCATCGCCGTATTTCCCGACCACGCGCAGAACGCGGCCGCGCTGCTCGCCACCGCCGAACACGCGCTGCGCCATGCGAAGCAGACGGGCCTCGACAACGTCGGACTGTATTCGGGGCGCCCCGATCGCGGCCCGATCAACGACGGCTTCGCGCAACGCTTCGCCGATGCGTTCGATCGCGACGAGTTCCGGCTGTTCTACCAGCCGTTCGTCAACGGGCATGACGGCTCGCTCGGCGGCTTTTCCGCGCTGCTGCGCTGGAACTCGGAAGGCAACGGCCTGCTGCGTCCCAATCGTTTCCTCGACATCGTCGAACGCGTCGGCCTTTCGGCGCGGCTGGGTTCATGGGTAGTGGAAGCGGCGGCGCGACAGCTCGCGCAATGGCGCGATGAAGGCATCGACTACCTCACCATCTCCGTCCACCTGCCGACGACGCTGCTCTCGCAACCGGACTGCCGTGATCGCATCGGCGAGTTGCTGCATCGCCTCAATCTGCCGGGCCGCGCGCTCGAGTTCGAGGTGCCCGAAGGCGCGTTGTCACTGGATGCGCGGCATACCTACGAGACGCTGGTCGGCCTGCGCGAGCTCGGCGCCTGCCTGACCGTGCAGGATTTCGGCCTCGGCGGGCTGTCGTTCGCCGCGCTCGCGCAGTACCCGCTCGACCGTCTGAAGATCGACCGCAGCTTCATCCGCAACGTCACCAGCGATACGCGGTCGGCGGCGATCGTGCGCGGCATCATCGCGATGGGCCATCGCCTCGACATGAAGGTCTGCGCGAAAGGCGTCGAGAGCGAGGCGGAACTGGGCTTCCTGCGCCGCAACCACTGCGACTTCTTCCAGGGCTACATCTTCAGCGCGCCGCAGCCCGCCGAAGCGCTGGCCGACCTGATCCGCAAGCGCTTCCTGCTGCCCGAAGCGTTCGCGCAGACGCGCCCGGAACGCACGCTGCTGCTGCTGGACGACGAGGAAAACGTGCTGCGTTCGCTCGTGCGCCTGTTCCGTCGCGACGGCTACCACATCCTCACCGCGAACTCGGTGCGTGAAGCATTCGACCTGCTCGCCGCGAACCGCGTGCAGGTCATCGTGTCCGATCAGCGCATGCCGGACATGAGCGGCACCGAGTTCCTCGCACGCGTGCGCGACCTGTATCCCGACACCGTGCGCATGGTGCTCTCGGGTTACACCGACCTCGCGACAATCACGGAAGCGATCAACCACGGCGCGATCTATCGCTTCCTCACCAAGCCGTGGAACGACGACGAACTTCGCGAGCACATCCAGGCCGCGTTCCGTGCGCACGAACGCCGCAACGCGGGCGAGGAAGTCGGCTTCTAACCGGCGTGTGCAGCAGCTCCCGCGCCCTCACCCGCATATAACGACGGGTCGGTAAGGTCGCGCGTTGCCTGCGTTACAGCACGTCGCCAATGGGTCAGCGCCTCGCGCAACTAGCGGAACTCGTATCCAGCGCCCGCACCGGGGAAGACCTCGTGCGTCCGCTGCTTCGCTTGCTGGTGCATTCCACCGGCATGACCACCGCGCTGCTCACCGAACCCGATGACGAGCCCGGCATGCAGCGCGTCGCCTACGTGCACGACGAAGGCATGGGTATCCGGGAAGGGCTGCGCATTCCGTGGAACGAAACGCTGTGCAAGCGTGCGTTCGAGGAAGGGCGGCTGTACGTGCAGTGCGCCGGCACGCCGTTCGCGGACCTCTGGATCGCGCGCGAATACGGCATCCGCACCTTCGTGTCGGTGCCCGTTCGCATCGACGACACGATGATCGGCACGCTGTGCGCGATGAGCCCGCATGAAGTGGCGACGACGACCAACGCGGTGTGGGCGCCCGAGGTCATCGCACGCCTGATCGCCGAATTCGCCGCGCGCGAACGGCTGGTGCGCGACTGCGAAGCCTCGCAGGAGCAGCTCACCGCCCGTGCGCACAAGGACCCGCTCACCCGGCTGCCTAACCGCGAATACGTGTTCGAGACACTCGCGCGCATGCTCGCGTGGGCGCGTCGCGACGGCATGGGCCTGATCGTCGGCTTCATCGACCTCGACGACTTCAAGGCGGTGAACGATCGCCACGGGCATCAGATCGGCGACCTGTTCCTGGTCGCGATGGCGAACCGCCTGCGCGGCTCGCTGCGCCGCGCCGACCTGCTCGGGCGCATCGGCGGCGACGAATTCATCGTGGTCGCGCCCGTGGCCCGCGGGATGGAGGACCGCGCGCAGGACGTGCTGCAGAGCTGGCTGACACGCCGCACGACGACGTCGTTCCATGTCGGTGGACTGCAGGTCAGGAGCAGCGGCGCGAGCATCGGCCTGGTGCAGGCGAAAACCGATGAGGAGGCCGAAGACGTGATCGCGCGGGCCGATGCGGCGATGTACGCCGTCAAGCGCGCGCGTCAGGAACGCATGCAACGCGCCGAGGGCGGCGCCGCCTCGTCAGGCGTGTGAGGTCGTCGCTTCCGGCTGCTTGATCGGCAGCACCACGCGGAACGTCGTGCCGTGTCCGACCGCGCTGTGCACTTCGATGCGGCCGTGGTGCTTCTCGACGATGCGGTAGGAGATCGCGAGGCCCAATCCGGTGCCGCGCCCGATCGGCTTGGTGGTGAAGAACGGATCGAAGATGCGGCCGAGCGTTTCCTCGGGAATGCCGCAGCCGGTGTCGGCGATGCTCACCCACACCTCGTCGTTCTCCTGCCCGCACGCGAGGGTGATCACGCCGCGTTCGGCGATCGACTGCCCGGCGTTGATCATAAGGTTCATGAAGACCTGGTTGATCTCGGACGCGTGGCATTCGACCAGCGGGATCTCGCTGTAGATCTTGTCGAGCTTGACCTTGTACTTGAGGTCGTTCCACACGATGTTGAGCGTGGATTCCAGGCCTTTGATCAGATCGGACGGCCGCATCGTCTCGTTGCGACCGACGTGCGAGAACTCCTTGAGGTCCTGCACGATGCGCGTGACGCGCTCGATGCCTTCGCGCGACTCGTCGAGCAGCTGCGGCAGGTCGCCGAGGATGAAGTCGATGTCGAGCTTCTCGCGGTGCGCGCGGATGTCGTTGCGGTAGATCAGCGGATCCGGCGCCGCGAGCGCGCTCGAATACGTCTCGATCATCGCGAACAGCGCGCCCATGTACTCGCGCAACGTGCCGAGGTTGCTGTGCACGTAGCCGATCGGGTTGTTGATCTCGTGCGCGACGCCGGCGGCGAGCTGGCCGATCGACGCCATCTTTTCCGACTGCAGCAGCTGCTCCTGCGCGCCCGAGAGCGAGCGGTAGGCGCGTTCGAGTTCGTCGTGGCGCTGCTGCAGTTCGCGCTCGCGCGCGCTGCGCGCGGAGATGTCGGTCATGGCGACGAAGCGCAGGTTCGCGTTGTCGCCGCTGCCGCAGAAGACTTCGATCGCGAGGATGACGTCCGGTCGCACCTGCACGTCGCGGCGCGAATGGCCCTGCACGCAGGCGATCGACCAGTCCTGCTCGGTGGTCAGCGTCAGAAGGCGTTTGAGCGCGTCGTGGTCGCCGTGCGTACCGGGCTCGAGCCGCGATGCGAGGCGTCGCGCGCTGGCATTGGCGTAGGCGAGTTCGCCATGCGCGTCGAGCAGCAGCACGGCCATCGGCGCGACATCGGCCGCCCAGTGCATCTGGGCCGACCACGGATTCGAAGGATCGGGTATCGAGGTCTCGTTCGCGCTCATCCCACGCCCAGGCATCGCGACTGCGGGCGAACGCCCGCCTGACCTCCGGCATCGTACACGCCGGAACTCTCTACGCGACCCAGGTGGCGCAGCGCCCACGTCACTTCACGACGCCGGCGCGAAAGCAGGATGCCGTTCGCACGGTTGAGCTCGCTAAGCGCGGTGACGCGCATTGCGTCGGCATGGCCGGGCTTCAGCGACTCCGCGGTGCGCAGCGCCGTGATCTTGGCCTGCGTCGAACGCAGCAGCGCGTCGGCGTCGTTGTCGAGCAATGCCTGCCGCTCGTCCTGCAGTGCACGTTCGAGCGCGTCGAGCGCTTCACCCACCTGAGCGGGCGATGGTGCATGGAAGGCGGCGGCGAGCATGGCTTATCCCCTCATTTGGCGCTCGAGCGCGACCAGTCGATTCGCGATGTCCTGCGGATTGATCTGGTAGCTGCCGTCGTCGAGCGCTGCACGCACGGCATTGACCTTGGCCATGTCGAGCGGTGCGGACTGGCCGAGCTTGGATTCCACTGCAGCCTGCAGGCCGGTGGCTTCGCCGGTGAGGCGAACGCTGTCGGCTGCCGGCGCGGCGGCGACGGGCTGGGAACGGTCGGTACCCGCACGCGCCACGCTGGACGACGCCGCGGTGTCGACGACACGGGACGGGGCTGGGCTCAGGCCATCGATCTTGGTGGTCATGGCGAACTCCGGGAATGAGCGGTCATGGCCAGTAACGGCGACCCGCAGCCGGACTTGAGGCCCACGCCACAGATTTTTTTTTGCGGGCCGGACGGGCGGTCATTGCAGCACTTCGACGACCCCGTCGGCGACCAGCCGGCCGCGCACGATCCGCTTGGACTCCAGGTTTTCCACGGCCACCACCGCCCCGGCCATCGCGCCTCCCAGCGCGCGGCCGCCCATCCTTACTTCGATGCCACCCGCCCGCGACACCAGCACGACCGGATCCCCGCGCTTCAGCGCCCCCGCGCCGTCGGCCAGATCCCCGGCCGTCACCACCGCGCCCGCCGGCATGGCGCGACGGGCGATGTGCCCGGCAACCTGCGACGGATCGGACATCCCCACCCCACTGCCGCCCGCGACATCACGGCGCTGCACGGCAAGCTGCGCAGCGTTGATCGCCATGCCCGCCTGCACGGGCGCGACCAGCACGACGACATCGGCGTCTCGACGCACGCGCGCGGGCACGGTGAGCCGCCAGCCCGACGCGTCGGGGCAGCGGACCTCGGCCATGCGCGGCCCGAGCGCGACGCCCTGCAGCGGCTGGCTGCACGCCGGCATGCGCACCGCGGCGTCGACGCGCGCCTCGACCTGCGCCCCATTGCCGCCCAGCGCGGCCTCGGCGGCTTTCAGGATGTCGGCCACCGGCGTCACGCCATCGGCCGCGTGCGCCATCAGCACGAACGCGGTCAGCATCGCGGCGATGGCCAGGCGCAGCAGCAGGGAAATGCGGGCAGAGCGGTTCATGCCGGCACTGAAGCAATCGCCGTGCCGAAGCCGCGACGGCCGGCACGCGTGGGCTGCTCAAGGATGCGAAAAAGCCGCCGACAACGCGGGCATGAGCCGCGACCTCCTCGACCGAATCGACCAACGCACGCGCCTGGCCGGCCACAACCGCCTCGCGCTCCTGCTCTTCCGGCTGGGCTCGCGTCAGCTTTTTGGCGTGAACGTCTTCAAGGTGCAGGAGGTGATCCCGCGCCCGCCGCTGTTCACCCTGCCGCAGCTGCCGCCCGCGTTCGCCGGCGCCGCCGACGTACGCGGCCGCACCGTGCCCGTACTCGACCTCGCCCGCGCGGTCGGCCACGCCGCCCCGGCCGGCAGCCCGGAGCCGCCGTACCTGGTGGTCACCGAGTTCAACCGCACCGTGCAGGGCTTCCTGGTCGCCGGCGTCGAACGCATCGTCAACATCGCCGTCGAGGACATCCAGCCGCCGCCGGACCTCGGCAGCGAATGCCATTACCTCACCGGCGTCACCCGCTTCCACGGCGAGCTGATCCAGCTGCTGGACGTCGAAAGCGTGCTGGCCGAGGCCGCGCCGCGCGCCGCGCTGTCGACCGGCGTGCAGCCACTGGTGATCACCACCGACATCCCGCGCGAAGTGCTGGTGGTCGACGACTCCCGCGTCGCCCGCAACCAGATCCGCCAGCTTCTCGACCAGCTGGGCCTGAACGCGACGCTGCTCTCCGACGGACGCCAGGCGCTCGAACACCTGCAGCAGCTGGCCGAAGGCGGTACACCGCCCGACCGCCGCTACGCCATGGTGATTTCCGACATCGAGATGCCGGCCATGGACGGGTACACCCTGACGACGGAAATCCGGCGCTCGCCGGCGCTGCGGGGGCTGCACGTGCTGCTGCACACCTCGCTTTCGGGCGTGTTCAACCACGCGATGGTCGAGCGGGTGGGCGCGGACGACTTCGTTCCGAAGTATTCGGAGCGGGAACTCGCGAGCCGGATCGAGGCGCGGATCATGGCGTTGCAGCGGGCACGGGCGGCGTAATCCCCCTGCTCCGCAAGGTCGGGCCTGTTGAAGCGAAAGCGTTTGGCCCGCTAGCGCGCGAAACGTCTTTCCTGCCGCTTCGAAAAAGCCACGGCGGCGGCTAGCGCCCGAATCGGAACCAACCGGCAGCAACCGGTCGTTCTCCAACGGCTATGCGGCATGCGAAGCGGCCGCAAGCGCTCCGCACCGCGGGAGCAGCCGCACCCCAGGAATCCGGCCGCCAGGACAGCCACTGGCACACGCCTTGCCTAACCCCCTCCGACATCCCGCCCCCGGAGGGGCTACATGGCCACCGAATCCTTCCTCGGCATCCACGGCACCGCCCTCGCCCTGCGCGAGCAGCGGCTGCAGCTGCTGTCCGCGAACATCGCGAATGCCGACACGCCCGGTTTCCGGGCGCAGGACATGGACTTCACCAAGGCGCTGAACGCCGCGATGGCGCCCGCCGCCGACGCCGGCACCGATCCCATCAACGCCGCCGCGGCAGGTGCGCAATTCGACGCCCCCTCCTCGCAGCCCAGCCTCGACGGCAACACCGTCGACGGCGAGCGCGCCAAGGCCGCGTTCGCGCAGGCCTCGCTCGAGTACCGCGCGTCGCTCAACTTCATCGAATCGAAGGTGCGCACCATGCTCACCGCGATCACCGGGCAGTGAGGCGTAACGCATGAGCAACCTGCCCATCTTCGACGTCGCCGGCAGCGCCATGGGCGCGCAGCAGGTTCGGCTGTCGACCGTCGCGTCCAACCTCGCCAACGCCAACTCGATTTCCGGCAAGGCCGAGGACACCTTCCGCGCCAAGATGCCCGTGTTCGAAGCGACGCCTGTCGAAGGCGATCCCGCGCTCGCCGGCGTCAAGGTGCAGACCGTCACCGAATCGAACGCCGCGCCGCTCAAGCGCTACGAGCCCGGCAACCCGCTCGCCGACGACAAGGGCTACGTGTACGCGCCGGACATCGATCCGGTCGCGCAGATGGTCGACATGATTTCCGCCTCGCGCAGCTACCAGGCGAACGTCGAGGTCTTCAACACCGCCAAGGAACTCGCGGTCGCCACGCTCAACCTCGGCCGCTGAGGCCTGAAGGATCCATGACATGACCACCGTGAATTCCGCCACCGACGCGTTGTCGCAATACACCGTCAGTTCGGCGACGAAGAAGTCGCAGCTCGGCCAGGCCGACTTCCTCAAGCTGATGACCGAACAGCTCAAGAACCAGGATCCGCTCAAGCCGCTCGATGGCACGCAGATGCTCGGCCAGCTCGCGCAGTTCTCCACCGTGCAGGGCATCAACGGCATGCAGGACGCGCTCGGCGCCGTCGCCAACGTGATGGAGTCCGACCAGACGCTGCGCGCTGCATCGCTGGTCGGCCACGACGCGCTGGTCGATACCGACACCGTGCAGCTCGACGCCGGCACCGGCGTGAGCGGCGAAGTCGTCGCGACGTCGTCGGGAATGATCAACGTCGAAATCGTCGACGGCGCAGGCCAGGTGATCGACCGCGTGCCGATCGAATCGATGGGCGCCGGCAACGTGGCGTGGAGCTGGGACGGCAAGGCGCTCGACGGCAGCACCGCGCCCGCCGGCACCTACACCATCCGCGCGACCACCGGCACCGGCGAATCGACCGAAGCGCTTTCCACGCGCGTGTCGTCGCATGTCGACAGCGTGTCGATCGAGGCCAGCGGTCTCGTCCTCAATCTTCGCGGCATCGGCCCGCAACCGCTGTCGTCCGTGCGACGCATCGGCTGATCCCACTGACACGTCGCACGCATCTACAGGAGTCAATCCATGAGCTTCCGAGTTTCGCTTAGCGGCATGAACGCGGCGCAGTCCGATCTCAACGTCACGTCGAACAACATCGCCAACTCCAACACGACGGGCTTCAAGCAGTCGCGCGCGGAATTCGCCGACGTGTATCCGACGTCGGCCTACGGCCTGTCCAAGAACACGGTCGGCGCCGGCGTGCGGCTGCAGCGCGTCGCGCAGCAGTTCTCGCAGGGCACCGTCGAAAACACCGGCAAGGCGCTCGATCTCGCGCTCAACGGCAAGGGCTTCTTCACCTTGTCGGCCAACGGCACGACGGTCTATTCGCGCGCCGGCAACTTCGGCACCGACAAGGACGGCTTCGTCGTCAATCCGTCCGGCCAGCGCCTGCAGGTCTACCTGCCCGACGCCAGCGGCACCGGCTTCGACATGGGCCGCATGTCGGACATCCAGCTCGACGCGGGCGACTCCGCGCCGCTGGCGACAACGAACGTCAGCGTCGGCACCAACCTGCCGGCCAACGCGAGCGCGCCGATCACCGCGACGTTCGATCCGAACGATCCGACCTCCTACAACTACACGACGTCGATGACGGTGTACGACTCGCTCGGCGCGTCGCACAGCCAGTCGATGTACTTCGTCAAGACGGGCAACCCGAACGAGTGGCAGGCGCGCACGTACATCGACGGCACCGCCGTGGGTGGCGCGCAGACGCTGCAGTATTCCAACACCGGCACGCTCAGCTCGCCGGCCGCGCCGGGCAACGTCGTGCTGCCCGCGTACACGCCGGCCACCGGCGCCGCGCCGATGAACATCACGATGAACGTCGGCAACTCCACGCAGTTCGGCAGCAACTTCAGCGTGGCCTCGCTCACGCAGGACGGCCACACCACGGGCCGCCTCACCGGCATCGAAGTCGGTACCGACGGCATCGTGCAGGCGCGCTACACCAACGGCGTGTCGACGCCGCTCGGCCAGGTCGTGATCACCAACTTCGCGAACCCGCAGGGCCTGCAGCCGATGGGCGACAACGCGTGGGCGGAGACGTCGGAATCCGGCCAGCCGCTTCGCGGCGCCGCCGGCACCGCGGAGTTCGGCAACATCCAGGGCGGTGCGCTGGAGTCGTCGAACGTCGACCTGACCGAGCAGCTCGTCAACATGATCACCGCGCAGCGCAACTTCCAGGCGAACGCGCAGATGATCACGACGCAGGACCAGATCACGCAGACGGTGATCAATATCCGCTGACGGAATTTTCCTCGGGGGAGGAAATGGATCGGCCGCCCGCTGTTTTGGGTGGCCGTTCTCTTTTGTTTGTTGTGTTTTTGTGTGGGAGCAACAGCGTTTCGTGCGCTGGCGCGCCCGAGTTACTTTTCTTTTCTGGTGCAAAGAAAAGATAACCAAAAGAAAGCACCTTCCCCGAGGCGAAGCACCGCTCGCGATCGGACGCCGCGTCGGCGGCGGTCACACTCGCCATCCTGGCTCGGGTGACCGCGGCAGCCATCCATGGCCGCCGCCCTCCGGGCCGTGAAGATATCGGCTGGCCAGCGGTGTTTGATCAAGAGCAAGAGCACCAGCGGAGGCGTTCGGGGCGTCCGCCAACGCATTTGGGTGCGGCTTGGCTTCTGCTAGTCGTGCGATCCCGCAAGTTGGGGCGGTGCGTCGCCGGCCGCCGGCTTTGCGCAGGACCTTCAACAGCTACCGCCAATCGTGAAGACCCCGAAGGGGCGGCCGACAGGACGTCGGCCGTCGCCACCCGAGGCAGGAGGCCGAGTGTGGCGATCGCGACTCACTCACCCCATCGCAGGCTGTAGATCCGTCGGGGAAGGCCCTTTCTTTTGGGGACTTTTCTTTGGGCCAACAAAGAAAAGTGCCTCGGGCGCGTCAGCGCACGAAGCGCCTTTGCTATTGCCCTCGCCTTGCCAAAACGGACAGCCAAGCGGCCGCAAGCCCCGCCGTGGCACATCCCTTGCCTAACCCCGGCATAGGCCCCAAAGGCCGCCGCCCGCAAAGGCACCCGGATGATCGACAAGTCGCTCTACATCGCCATGACCGGCGCCAGCGCCTCGCTGCGCGCGCAGGCCAGCGTCGCGCAGAACCTCGCGAATACCGACACGGTCGGTTTCCAGCAGCAGCTGGTCGCGACGAAGGCGATGCCGGTGCTCGGCAATGGCCTGTCCTCCCGCGTGGCGACGGCCCCGGTGATGGCCGGTGTCAGCAACGCGGCCGGCCAGTTGATCAACACGGGCAATGAAACCGACGTCGCCCTGCACCAAGATCGCTGGCTCGCGGTGCAGGCCAGCGACGGCACCACCGCCTACACGCGTGCGGGCGACCTCAAGCTCACCGAGAACGGCCTGCTCACCACGGCCAGCGGACTGCCGGTGCTCGACTCGGGCGGTGCGCCGTTGTCGATCCCGCCGTACCAGACGCTCACCATCGCCGGCGACGGCACCATCTCGATCGTTCCGCAGGGGCAGCCCGCGTCGACGATCACCGAGGCCGGCCGCATCAAGGTGGTCGACGCGAAGACGAGCGACCTCGTGCGCGGCGACGACGGCCTGATGCGCGCGAAGCCCGGTGCCGACGAGCCGCCGCAGGCCGCGGGCCCGTCGCTGGTCAGCGGCGCGGTGGAAGGCAGCAACGTGAATCCGACCGACATGCTCGTGTCGATGATCCAGTACAGCCGCCAGTTCGAGATGCAGGTACGCGTCTTGCAGAGCGGTGACGAGAACGCCCGCAGCGGCAATTCGCTGCTTTCCTCGAAGTAATCGGAACCCGCCGTCATGACCCAGGCTTTGTGGATCGCCAAGACCGGACTCGATGCGCAGCAGACGCGCATGTCGGTCATCTCCAACAACCTCGCGAACGTGAACACGGCCGGCTTCAAGCGCGACCGCGCCAACTTCGAAGACCTCCTCTATCAGACCGTGCGCCAGCCCGGCGGCTCGACGTCCGAGCAGACGCAACTTCCCACCGGCCTGCAGATCGGCACGGGCGTGCGCGTGGCGGCGACTGCGAAAAACTTCTCGCAGGGCAATCTTTCCAACACGGGCAACGCGCTCGACGTCGCGGTGAACGGCCGCGGCTTCTTCGAAGTGTTGATGCCCGACGGCACGTCCGCGTACACGCGCGACGGCTCGTTCCAGATCAACTCGCAGGGCGAGCTGGTCACCAACGAAGGCTATCCGGTGCAGCCGGGCCTGCAGCTGCCGCAGGGCACGCAGAGCGTGACGATCGGCGCCGACGGCACGGTCACCGCGCAGGTCGACGGCCAGGCCACGCCAGTGCAGGTGGGTTCGCTGACGCTGGTCGATTTCGTCAATCCCGCCGGCTTGCAGGCCAAGGGCGAAAACCTCTACGCCGAAACCGGTGCGAGCGGTCCCGCACAGCAGGGCGCACCGGGTACGAGTGGCCTTGGCACGCTGGTGCAGGGCTCGGTCGAAGGCTCGAACGTGAATGTCGTTGAAGAGCTCGTGTCGATGATCGAAACGCAGCGCGCATACGAAACGAATGCGAAGGCGATTTCGACCGTCGACAACATGCTCGGCTACCTCAACCAGAACCTGTAAGCGCACACCATGAAGACGCTCGCCCTGCTCTGCGCCCTCGCCGCCTCGCTCACCGGTTGCGCCACCGCCATGGGCGATGCACGCACGTTCCAGCAGGAACCCGGCGTTCCCACGTCCGCGCAGATCCATGCGCAGATGGCCGCGCAGGCGGCGATGCATGCGCAGGCGTCGCAGCAGCCGACGATGCAGCCGGTCGCTATGGTCACGAACGTCGGCGATGGCGGCGGTTCGATCTACGCGAGCGCAGGCAGCACCGGTACGAAGCCGATGCGCCTGTTCCAGGACAACAAGGCGCGCGACGTCGGCGACCTGCTCACGATCATCCTTGTCGAGACGACGAGCGCGTCGACCAAGGCGACCACCGCGATCAACAAGCAGTCGAGCATCGATCTCGCGGCGCCGACCATCGCCGGCCAGTCGGTTACGTACAAGGGCAAGAACATCCTGCAGGTCGGTGTCGACGGCAAGCGCGGGTTCAACGGCGCGGGCGACACCAAGCAGAGCAATTCGCTGGACGGCACGGTGTCGGTCACCGTGGTGCAGGACCTTGGCAACGGCAACCTGCTGGTGTCGGGCGAAAAGAAGATCCGCCTGAACCAGGGCGACGAAGTCGTGCAGGTGCAGGGCGTCGTGCGCACGGCCGACATCTCGGCGGACAACACCATCAGCTCCGAACGCGTCGCCGACGCGAAGATCGTCTACGGCGGCCGCGGCCCGGTGTCGCGCTCCAACGCGATGGGCTGGCTCGACCGCTTCTTCAATTCCGCGCTGATGCCGTACTGAGGCTTCCGACATGCGCCTGTTCCGATTCCGCACCCTCGCCAACGCGTCACGTTCGTTGTTCCGACGCTTCGCCGCGCCGCGCCCGTTCCAGCTCGATGCCGAGCGCGATGCCGAGTTCGGCGTGCAGCGCGGGCCGATCGAGATCGTTCCGCGCGTCGGCACGCGCGGCACGCGCATGTCGACGCTGCAGTCGGTGTTCGCCGTCGCCGCGATGCTCGCGGTCGGCGCGCCGGCGCATGCCGAACGCATCAAGGACCTCGCGCAGATCGCCGGCGTTCGCGGCAATCCGCTGGTGGGTTACGGACTGGTGGTCGGCCTCGATGGTTCGGGCGATCGCACCTCGCAGACGCAGTTCACCGTGCAGTCGCTCAAGTCGATGCTGGACCAGCTCGGCGTGACCATTCCGCCCGGCGTGAATCCGCAGCTCAAGAACGTCGCTGCGGTCGCGATCAGTGCGGAACTTCCTCCGTACGCGAAGCCGGGCCAGAACATCGACGTCACCGTGTCGTCGATCGGCAATGCCGGCTCGCTGCGCGGCGGCACGCTGTTGATGGCGCCGCTGAAGGGCGCCGACGGCCAGGTGTATGCGGTCGCGCAAGGGTCGCTGATCATCAGCGGCTTCGGCGCGGGCGGCAAGGACGGTTCCCGCATCCAGGTCAACGCGACCAATGCGGGCACGATCCCGAACGGCGCGATCGTCGAGCGCGCGGTGGCCGGTGCTCCGCAGGGTGGCAACGTCACGCTCAACCTCAACGATTCCGACTTCACCACCGCCGCGCGCATCGTCGCGGCGATCGACAAGACCTTCGGCCCGGGCCATGCGCGCGCGGTCGACGGCGTAACGATCGAAATCGCGCCCCCGGGCGGCGATCGCATCGCCTTCCTCGCGCAGCTCGAATCGCTCGACGTGTCGCCGGGCGAAGCCGCGGCGAAGGTCATCGTCAATTCGCGCACCGGCACGGTCGTGATGGGCGGCAACGTCAGCGTGCTGCCGGCGGCCGTGTCGCACGGTTCGCTCACGGTGTCGATCACCGAATCCGCGCAGGTCAGCCAGCCGAACGCCTTCGCGGGCGGTGGCACCGCGGTGGTGCCGCAGTCGACCATCGAGGCCACGCAGACCGGCGGCCGCATGTTCAAGTTCGACGGCGGCACGTCGCTCGACGCGATCGTCCGCGCGGTCAACGCGGTGGGCGCCGCGCCGGGCGACATCGTCGCCATCCTCGAAGCGCTCAAGCGCGCCGGCGCCCTGAAGGCCGAGCTCGAGGTCATTTAAGACCCCCGGCGCCGGGCCGATACCGGCGTCGAGACCCTCTTTTCCGCACGCAGCCACCGCGAGCCGCCCCGCCCGACCACGCCTTTCCGCCGCCCGCTGGGCACAGCCTTTGCATCGGTCCCGACATGCGCCTGCAGACCGCCATCGCCCTGGATCACGCCGCGACGACCTCGACGTCGCGTCCCGCAATGGAAAAGGCCGCCCATGAACTGGAGACCCAGTTCGCGGGCATGCTGATCAAGTCGATGCGCGCGACCTCCAGCGGCGATCCGCTGGCGGGCGGCGACACGACCTACCGCGAGATGTACGACCAGCAGCTCGCCAAGGAGCTGACGAAGGGTCGCGGCCTCGGCCTGTCGCCTATGATCATGCGGCAGCTGCAGCAGAGCACCGGCCAGTCGGCGTCCACGCCGGCCGTGCAGGGCCCACTTCCCCTCGCCCGCCCGGCTGCCAGCGCATTGCCGCTGTCGGTGCCGTCGGGCCTGGCGCCGATGAAACTCGGCGATTCGCTGCAGCTCGCACCGTCGAGCAGCGGCGTGTCGATGAGCACGCTGTCCGCGCCGGCGACGCCGGTCGCACCGCGCACCGCATCCACGACGACCGAAGCCTGCGGCCCGCTCACGCCGATGGACTGCAGCAGCCCCGAAGCGTTCGTGAAGTCGCTGTGGCCGCATGCGAAGAAGGTCGCGCAGGAACTTGGCGTGTCGGCGAAGGCGCTGATCGCGCAGGCGGCACTGGAAACGGGCTGGGGCCGCAAGCTCGTCGGCGGCAACGGCAACGTGTCGCACAACCTGTTCGGCATCAAGGCCGGCGGCAGCTGGAGTGGCAACACGGTCAACGCTGCGACGCACGAATACGTCGCCGGCGTGCGCCAGGGCCAGCGCGCGAACTTCCGTTCCTACGGCACGCCCGCCGACAGCTTCGCCGACTACGCGCGACTGCTCGGCAGCAGCCGGTATGCGAACGCACGCGGTACCGGCGAGGACGCGCACCAGTTCGCCTCCGCGCTGCAACACGCGGGCTATGCGACCGATCCGTCGTATGCCAACAAGATCACCGCGATCGCGAACGGCGCCACCATGCGCCGCGCGCTCGCCGCGTTGGGGAGTGCGTAACCGATGAGCGTCCTCTCCACCGGCTCCAGCGCCCTGCTCGCGTTCCAGCGTGCGCTCGGCACCGTCAGCCACAACGTCGCCAACGTCAACACCGAAGGCTACTCGCGCCAGCGCGTCGACCTCGAAGCGCGCGTCGGCCAGAACACCGGCGCCGGCTACATCGGCGCGGGCGTGTCGATCCAGAAGCTGCAGCGCCTCGCCGACGGCTTGAACTTCGCTCGACAGGCCGACAGCAGCGGCGAGCTCGGTCGCCTCACGCAGCTCAGCACGTACGCCGATCGCCTCGACGGCCTTTTCAGCAACACGTCGACCGGCCTCGCGACGCCGTGGTCGAACTTCTACGGCGCGGTGAAGGGCGTCGTCTCCGAACCCGGTTCAAGCATCGCGCGACAGGCGATGCTCAGCGCTGGCGACCAGCTCGCATCGCGCTTTCGCGCGATGGATTCGCAGCTCACCTCGATGGGCAGCGAAGCCGATGCGCGGCTCGGCGCGCAGGTCGACGTGGCCAACCAGCTCGCCAGCGAAATCGCCAAGCTCAACAACCAGATCGCATCGTCCGGTTCGAACGCGAGCCCCGACCTCATCGACCAGCGCGACCTGCGCATCGACAAGCTCGCCTCGCTCACCGGCGCACAGGTGGTGGCGCAGGACGACGGTTCGCTGAATGTGTTCAGTGGTGGACAGGCGCTGGTGCTCGGCGCGCGCGCCGGGAAACTGACGCTCGCGCCCGATCCGTACAGCGCCGATCGCAAGGTGCTGTCGATCGACACGCCGGCCGGCGCGGTGAAGCTCGCATCGGGTTCGCTGTCGGGCGAGATCGGCGGCCTGCTCGAATTCCGCGAACGCGTGCTCGATCCCGCACGTGCCGACCTCGGTCGCATGGCCACGGCATTCGCGATGTCGATGAACGCGCAGAACCGCGCGGGCGTCGACTACAACGGCGATCCCGGTGGCGACCTGTTCTCGATTCCCGCGCCCGCGGTCGCCGCGAACGTGGCGAACACCGGCACCGCATCGTTCACCGCGAGTATTTCCGACGTCAGCGCGCTGAAGGGCCCGAACATCGAGATGCGCTTCGCCGGTGGCACCTGGAGCGCGGTGCGCTCGGGCACCGGCGAGCCGCTGACGATGACCGGCGCCGGCACGGCTGCGAATCCGTTCGTGGTCGAAGGCGTGTCGCTGGTGATGGGCGGCGCTGCGGCGAACGGCGACAGGTTCACCGTGCGTCCCACCTCCGACGCCGCGGGCGCGATCCAGCTGGTCCAGAAGGACCCGAACAAGGTCGCCGCGGCCTCGCCGCTTACCGCGAAGATCGACCCGACCAATCTCGGCAACGCCAAGCCGGGCACGATGCAGGTGACCAACGCGACGCAGTTCGCATCGTTCACCACCTCGCAGGTCGACTTCATCGACGCGACGCATTACACGATCGACGGTGGCGCCCCGCAGGTCTACACCGCGGGCCAGCCCATCGCCGGCAGCGGCTGGTCGATGATGCTCGACGGCACGCCGGGCGCGGGCGACTCGTTCACGCTGTCGCGCACGCCGGCGAAATCGACCGACAACAGCAACGCACGACTGCTGGGCGCGCTCGACGACAAGGCCATCCTCGACGGCGGCACCACCGGCATGACGACGGGGCTGTCGCGCATCACCGCGAAGATCGGCACCGAGTCGTCGAACGCGCAGATGAACCTGGATGCGCAGCAGGTGCTGCACGACCAGGTCGTCGCCGAACGCGATGCGGTGTCGGGCGTCAACCTCGACGAAGAGGCGGCGGACATGATGCGTTACCAGCAGGCCTACCAGGCCGCGGCGCAGGTCATCTCCACCGCCGACACCATGTTCCAGACGTTGCTCGGCGCCGTACGCGGCTGATCCGGAGACCTGATCGCATGCGCATCTCCACCTCCGGTCTTTACCAGCAGGGACTCGCCGCGCTCATGCGCCGGCAGACCGACATCGCCAAGACGCAGCAACAGCTCGCGACCGGCAACAAACTCCTGCGCGCGGCCGACGACCCGGCCGGCGCGGCACAGGCGCAACGCATCGACTACGCGGTGTCGCAGCTCGACCAGTTCGACAAGAGCGCGGGCCTGTTGCAGAACCGCCTCGAAGCGCAGGAAGACGCGCTCAGCGACGCCAACGATTACCTGACGCGCGCGCGCGAACTCACCGTGCAGGCGAACAACGGCACGATGTCGGCCGCCGATCGCGCGACCGTCGCCGCCGAAATCCGCCACCTGCGCAGCAGCATGCTGGAAGTCGCCAACCGCACCGACGGCAACGGGCGTTCGCTGTTCGCCGGCCAGCGCGACGGCGTCACCCCGTTCGCCGACACCGCGGGCGTGGTCACCTACAACGGCGACGACGGCCAGAACAGCATCGACGTCGCGCCCGACATGGCGCTCGCCGACGCCGATCCGGGCAGCGCCGTGTTCATGCGCGCGCTCACCGGCGACGGCACGATCCGCGGCAGCGCGACGTCGTCCAACACCGGCACCGGCGTGCTTGCGGCGACCGGCGTCACCGATCCGTCGGCCTGGGGCGGCCGTACGCTCACCCTCGAATTCACGTCGCCGACGGCGTATCGCGTGCTCGACGGCGCCACCGTCGTCAGCAGCGGCACGTTCACCGACGGCGACACGCTGCAGGCCGCGGGCGTGCAGACACGCGTCACCGGAACGCCGGCCACCGGCGACACGTTCACGCTGCAGGCCGCGCCGCGCCAGGACGTGTTCGCCACGCTCGAGAACCTGGCCGACGCGCTGGAAGCGCCGGCCACTACGCCCGCGCAGAAGGCGCAACTGTCGAACGCGCTCGCCGGTTCACTGTCGGACGTCACCTCCGCGCAGGAGCACTTCCTCGCCATCCGCGCCACCACCGGCAGCCGGCTGGCCTCGCTGTCGCAGTCGGCCGACGACCGCTCCGGTTCGTCGCTGTCGCTGAAGCAGACCCTGTCCGGCCTGCGCGACACCGACTACGCCGAGGCCAGCACCCGGCTGAGCCTGCAGATGACCGCCATCGAAGCTGCCCAGAAGACCATGCTGCGGGTACAGTCGATGTCCCTGTTCGACAAGCTGTAAAGTCGGCCTCATGCACATCCCGACCCTGCGGCAACCGTACGCCGCCCCCCGGAACGCGCACGCATGAGCGAGCCCCATCCCGTCGCGCACGCGGAAGGCGAGAGCCTGTACGAGAAGTACATGCTCCATCACCCCGCCGACATCCGCGGCTGCCTGCGCCAGCTCGTCGACAAGCGCTGCGTTCTGCTCGTGCACGCTGCCGGCACCGACAACGCGGTGTCGGCCGTGCTCGCGATCGGCCCGACGTCGATGTGGATCGACGTGCCGCGCGATGCCGCGTTGACCGAACAACTGCTCGCCGCCGATCGTCTGCGTTTCGAAAGCTCGATCGATCGCATCACGGTGCGCTTCGCCACCGGCGCCGCGCGCACCGGCACGTACGACGGCCTGCCCGCGCTCGAAGTGCCGATCCCCGCGAAGGTGATGCACCTGCAGCGCCGCGAATACGTGCGCCGCGAACCGCCGGGCACGGTGTCGTGCATCCTGCCCGTGCATGCCGAAGGCGGCGCGCGCCGCACCGTTCGCGCCACCATCGCCGACATCGGCGGCGGCGGCCTTGCAGTGCTCACCAGTGACGACGCGACGATCGAGATCAACTCCGGCGACATCTATCCCGGCGTGATCCTCGAACTGCCCGAACAGGAACCGATGACGGTGACGCTGCGCGTGCAGCACGCGGCCCACATCGACCAGCGCGGACGCCGCGTATTGCGCGCCGGTTGCAGCTTCGTCGACCTCACCGTGCAGGACCAGGCGCGACTGCTGCGCTACGTCATGCAGCTCGATCGCATGCTGACGGCGAAGATGCGCGACGACTGACGCGAGACGTTGCGCATCGACATGCAATGACGAACGCGACGCGCAGGCGTCGCGTTTTTCTTTGATGAGTCGCGAAGCGCCTGCATGACCGCAAGGATCAACACGGATATCGACACGCACATCGATCTGCGTGGATATGCACATGGCTGTCGATGCAGGCATCCGGTCCGCATCGGCTTCGCGACGCGCACTACATGAGCGACCCACGTTGCGAATGGCGATAAAACGCGTAAACAGCCCAAAAACCCGGGAAAACTCAAGTTTTCGGCGTTCGCACCGATAACGTAGCCCCTTCACGCACCGCGATGAACGCTGTCGCGTTCACACACCGCCGCTCAAGTTTTGCGCATCGCCGCCGAACGCGCATGCACATCCGGCGCGACACGCATCACAAGTCGAGCAAAAACGTCTTGACGCGTCGAAGCGGCCTAAAGGCCCACGCGGCGATGCCGTTACTCACCACAGCAGCGGCGAAGGCAATCCCGCCAAACCCTGCAGAAACCGGCCAGAGAGGCTTTCGCCGCCCGCCGGATCCTCATCAGGAGAACAGCAATGTCCGCCATTAACACCAACGTGATGTCGCTCAACGCGCAGCGCAATCTGGCGACCAGCGGTGCCAGCCTCGCCACGAGCATCCAGCGCCTGTCGTCGGGTCTCCGCATCAACAGCGCGAAGGACGACGCCGCCGGCCTCTCGATCTCCGAGCGCATGACCTCGCAGATCCGCGGCCTCGACCAGGCTGCCCGCAACGCCAACGACGGCGTGTCGCTCGCCCAGACGGCCGAAGGCGCCCTCGGCGAAGTCGGCAACAACCTGCAGCGTATCCGCGAGCTGGCCGTGCAGGCCTCGAACGGCACCAACTCGCAGTCGGACCGTGACGCGCTGAACGCCGAAGTCACGCAGCTGCAGTCGGAAATCCAGCGCGTTTCGCAGACCACCAAGTTCAACGGCGTGAGCCTGCTGGACGGTTCGTTCGCCGGCGTCGCCTTCCAGGTCGGCGCGAACTCGGGCGAGACGATCACCGTCGCCTCGATCGCCAACGTCCAGACGTCGGCCCTCGGCGGCGCGGTCACCCGCTACACGGGTTCCGTCGCGGCTTCGTCGGTCTCCGGCTTCGCCACGGCGATCGCCGCCGGCGGCGTGACGATCAACGGTACCGACATCGGCGCGATCGGCGCCGCCGGTAGCGCGCAGGAGCGCGTCGGCCAGCTCGCCGAAGCGATCAACCGCGTGTCCTCGCAGACGGGCGTCGGCGCTTCGTACGACCAGGCTTCGGGTCAGCTGACGCTGTCGTCGGCCGCCGCGATCACCGTCGCGGGTACGACCAACAGCGCCACGGTTGCCGGCTTCGCCAACGCGTTCTCGGCGACGTCCAGCACCACCACCGGCATCGGCAACGTCAACGTGTCGTCCTTCGCCGGCGCGCAGATGGCGATCGACGTCGCCGACGCGGCGCTCAAGTCGGTCAACACCTCGCGTGCAAACCTCGGTGCGTTGCAGAACCGCTTCACCTCGGTCGTCTCGAACCTCACCACGACCTCCGAGAACCTGACCGCTTCGCGCAGCCGCATCCGCGACGCCGACTACGCCAAGGAAACTGCCGAGCTGTCGCGCACGCAGATCCTGCAGCAGGCCGGCACCGCGATGCTCGCGCAGGCCAACCAGGCGACCCAGGGCGTCCTCAGCCTCCTGCGCTGATCGATCCCTCGCCGCAAACGGAGCCCGGGACGCATTTCGCGTCCCGGGTTTCGCATATGTGAGTCGCCATGTCCGACATCGCATCCGTCAAATCCGCTTTGCCTCCCGCCTCGACGCACGCCGCCGGGGTTTCGTCGTCGCACGCACCGGCAGCACCGTCCGCGCCGCGCACGCCCGCCGCGTTGCAGAAGCAACTCGACGAACTGATCGCCGACAGCGACACCTCGTTGCGCTTCCGCGTCGACAACGCATCACACCGGATCGTCGTTTCCGTGCTCGATCACGAAGGCGCCGTCATCCTGCAGATTCCCGACGAGGCCGCGCTCGCCATCGCACGCCGCCTTGCGATCACAGGCTCGCTGCTCGACGCCCGCGCCTGAACGCCTACAGCCGCTAAAGCGCGCCCGTCCACCGCCGTTAACGACTCCGGGAAAGCGCCGCACCGCGGCGATCCGGAGGTTGCATGGCCAGCATCACCAGCGGCGGATCGATCGACGTCACCACACTCGTCAGCCAGCTGATCGCCGCCGAGCGCGCGCCGACCGACAAGCGCTTCGACACGATCCAGACGACCGCGCAGACGCAGCTCTCGGCTTTCGGCCAGATCAGCAGCGCGATGTCGAGCCTGCAGAGCACGATCAAGCGCTACGACGGCGACGGCGCCCTGCCCGGCCGCAAGGCCACGGTCGCGACCGACGCGGGCTACACCGCGAGCGCGACGTCGTCCGCCAAGCTCGGCAACTATTCGATCAGCGTCGAACGCCTCGCCACCGCGCACAAGCTGCAGAGCGCGCCCGTCGATGCCGCCACGCAGGTCGGTTACGGCCGCTTGAGCGTGCAGGTCGGCACCGGCACGGCGGTCGACATCGACATCGCCGAGAACAGCGGCACGTTGGCGAACATTCGCGACGCGATCAACGCCAAGGTTGCCGACAAGGGCGTCACCGCCAGCATCGTGCATGGCGACGCCGGCGACGTGCTCACCATCGCCGCGACCAAGACCGGCAGCGCCGGGCAGCTCACCATCACCACCAGCGGCGGCGACGGCGGCCTCGGCGTGCTCGCCACCACCGGCGGCACGCTGACGCAGATGTCGCCCGCGCAGGACGCGCAGGTAAAAATCGACGGCGTGGTGCGCACGTCGAGTTCGAACACGATTTCCGACGGCCTCGACGGCGTGTCGATCACGCTCACCAAAGCCGCGCCGAATACGCCGTATTCGCTCGACGTCACCACCGATGCGAGTTCGCTCAAGGCATCGATGCTGGTGTTCGTGAGCTCGTACAACACCGCGCTCGGCCAGATGCGTTCGCTGAGCCAGGCGGGTTCCAGCTCGCAGAGCGCGGGCGCGCTGGTCGGCGACGCGACGCCGCGCTCGATCATGCAGAACATGCGGTCGCTGATCTCCGGCTCGTATGGCGACCTGTCCAAGCTCGGCTTCAAGACCGCCGTCGACGGCTCGCTCACGCTCGATGGCGCGAAGTTCGACGCGGCGATCACCGCGGACCCGGCCGCTGTCAGCAAGTTGTTCGGCCCGAGCGCGACGCTGGGCAAGCAGTTGCGCGGTTCGATGGATTCGTGGGTCGGCGCCGGCAGCGTTTTGAGCAGCCGTACCGATAGTCTCAATAAAAAGCTCAAGGATCTGCAGAAGCAGCGCGATAACTACCAGGTACACATCGATCAGCTGACCACGCAGTACCGCACGCAGTTCACCGCGCTCGATTCCCTCGTGACCCAGCTGCAATCGACGAGCAGTTACCTGACGCAGCAGCTTGCTTCGCTGCCCTCCTGATCGAAATACCGAGCATCGCCATGAGCCATCACGCCCTCGCCAGCCAGTACCGACAGACCGCGGTGTCCAGCGCCGTGCTCGAGGCCGATCCGCATCGCCTCGTCGCGCTGATGTTCGCCGGCCTGCGCGAGCGCCTGCAGCTCGCCGCGGCATGCATCGACGCGGGCAACGTCGCCCGCAAGGGGCAGGCGATCAGCGAGGCGTCGACCATCGTCGGCCACCTCGCCGGTTCGCTGAACATGGACGCGGGTGGCGAGATCGCGCAGAACCTGCTCGCGCTCTACGACTACGTGCAGCGTCGCCTGCTGGAAGCGAACGTCGCCAACGACACCGCCACGCTGCGCGAATGCGATGGCCTGATCGCCGACATCGAATCGGCATGGACGGCGATCGCCCCCGGCGCCGCCACGGCACGCGCTGCGATCGGAGCTGGCGCATGACGCCTGCATTGCCGACCGACGCGATCCGCACCTGCATCGCCAACAACGATTTCGACGGCGCGCATGCATTGCTCGTCGAGCATGAGAACGCGCTGCGCGCGACGTTCGATACGGGCACCGACGCCGAAAAGAGCTGTCGCGAATCGTGGCTGCAGCTGCTCGCCGCACAGCGCGGCCTGATCGACGAACTGCGCGCGGCACGCGACGACGCCGCGCGTTCGCTCGAGCGCCTCGGCCGCGACAGCCGCGCGGTCAAGGCCTACCTGCAGGACGCGGGGTGAGCGTCGAGGCCGCGCGCGACTCGCTGTTCGGCGATGCCATCGCCAGCGAGGACGCACGGCCGCTCGCGCTGCTGCCACCGCTTCCCGAGACGCGACAGCGCGCCGCGCTCGCCCGCGGCGAAGCGCTGATGCGCGCGCTCGCGATGGTCGACGACGCGCGCCCGGACGAAACCGACGAGCCTGGCGCGGATCCCGCGATCCGCCGGCTTGAAGCGAAGGTGGACCTGCTCGTCGGCCTCGTCGGCGCATTGATGCAACGCGACCAGCCGGCCGACCCGGTGCGTGCGCTCGACTGGTCCGCACGTGGCGCCGCCGTCGCGCTGGACGCCGACGCTGCCCTGCCCACGGTCGGCGAGGCGCTCGTACTGCGCCTGCAGCCTTCCGACACGCTGCCCGAGGCGCTGCTGCTGCCGGCGCACGTGCTGGCGATCGAGGCGGTCGACGGCGGGAATCGCGCCTGGCTGCGCTTCGACCCGCTGCCCGCGGGCCTCGAGGCGCTGCTGGAACGGCACCTGTTCCGCCTGCATCGCCGGGCCGTTGCCGAGCGCCGGCGCCAACGCTGACCGCGATCGTGTTGGCGGCTCCACGCCCGCTCGGCTAAGGTGCGGGCGACTTTCCTCGACACGAGCCGCGTGCGCGTCCTGATCTGCGACGACCACACCCTGATCCGCGCCGGCCTTCGCCGGCTCGTCGAATCGTTCGACGGGATCGAGGTGGTCGGCGAGGCCGCGAGCGGCGACGAAGCCGTCATCCGTGTCCGCGAGCTTCATCCGCACGTCGTGCTGCTCGACCTGTCCATGCCCGGCCGCAACGGCTTCGACACGCTCGAAGAGCTGCGTCGCGTCGCGCCCGACACCGCGGTGGTCATCATGTCGATGCATGACGACGGCGCGCACGTACGCGAAGCACTCGCCCGGGGCGCGAGCGGATTCGTCGTCAAGGAAGCCGCGCCCGCGGAACTCGACATCGCGCTGCGCGCCGCGTTCGCCGGCCAGGTGTTCCTCAGCCCGCAGGTGTCGTCGGCGATGCTGGGCGATGCGGCGACGCGCGCACGCAAGGGCGCCGACCCGTCGACGCTGCCACCGCGCCAGCGCGAGATCCTCGCCGCACTCGGCGCAGGCCGCACCACCAAGCAGATCGCCGCGGACCTCGGTATTTCGATCAAGACCGTCGAGACCCATCGCGCGCGGCTGATGGAAGCGCTGGGCTGCCGCAACGCGGTCGAACTCGTGCGCACCGCCGTGCAGTGGAGCGCGCGCGTGCCGTCGAAGGACGCCGTACCGCGCTGAGCGGCCTCGACCGTTCGTCGGGTATCGATTCATCTTCCCGACCGGACCGGCCGCGCAATTTCGGACCGCGCCACAGTTCGCGCCGGAATGTCGACGCCGTTGTCGGGGTTTCCCCGACCGCCCCTACTTCACCCGTGGCCCTCGCGTCGGGATCGCCCCTATGCGGCGTCTGGCACGGCTCCTGCACGATGCGCTGCAGGATTCATGCCGTACTAACGAAAACGACCGGAGGGGAGGCTCGCATGAAGGCGTCGGTTCGCGCACAGATGTCGCAGTCGCTCAACCTG
This sequence comes from Lysobacter claricitrinus, assembly GCF_045866565.1. Classification (NCBI taxonomy): domain Bacteria; kingdom Pseudomonadati; phylum Pseudomonadota; class Gammaproteobacteria; order Lysobacterales; family Lysobacteraceae; genus Lysobacter; species Lysobacter claricitrinus. The sequence continues at coordinate 1,468,492 of NZ_BAAFZV010000002.1, forward strand.
ACGCCGCAGTTGCTGCAGTCGATCCGGCTGCTGCAGCTGACCGCGCCGCAGCTCGAGATGGAGCTGCGCCAGGCGCTGGACCGGAACCCGATGCTCGAGCTCGACGAAGGCGACGACGCCGGCGAGACGGACGCGGATGGCCACGACGCGGACTCCGACGAAGCCTCGTACGAAGCCGCGGCCTGGGACGAACTGCCGGAGCCGCAGTTCCTCTCCGGCAGCAGTGGCGGCGTCACCGCGGGGGATGACGACGCCACCGCCCGCATCATGGACGGCGAATCCTCCGACTGGCGCCTGCGCCTGCTGAAGGAGTTGCGCCTCGACTGGTCGATGGCCGACCTCGCGATCGCCGCGTGGTGGCTGGACCGCACGTCCGACGCCGGGCTGCTCGAAGGCGAACGCGATTCGCTGGCCGCCGAAGGCGCGGCGGAGCTCGGCGTGCCGGTGAAGGCGATGGAGATCGTCCGCCTGCGCCTGCTCAACGGCGACTGGGCCGGCCTCTGCGCCGTCGACGCCAGCGAATGCCTGGTCGCGCAGCTCGACCGCATGCCCGCCTGCGACGACCGCGACCTCGCGCGCCGCATCGTGCGCGAACACCTCGCAACCCTCGCAACCCTCGCCCGCCACGACGGCCGCGCGCTGGCGTCGGCACTCGACTGCAGCACCGCGGCGGCGGACGCAGCGGTCGCGCTCATCCTTTCGCTCGACGCCTGCCCGGTGCCGGAGCCGACGAACGACGACGACGCCCACGTCGTCCCGGACGTCGTCGTGCGCAAGCTCGGTGGCAGCTGGCGCGTGAACCTCAACGGTCGCACGCTGCCGAAAGTGCGCATCTCGTCGCATTGCGAGTCCGGCCTGTCGGGCGCGTCCGGCGACGTCAGCGCATTGCGCGGCCTGCTCGACGAAGCGCGCTGGCTGGTGCGTGGCATCGCCATGCGCAACGACACGCTGATGCGCACCACGCAGGTGCTCGTCGAACGCCAGCAGGCGTTCCTCGAACAGGGTGAGGAAGCCATCGCGCCGCTCACGTTGCGCGAAGTGGCCGACGCGATCGGCATGCACGAGTCGACCGTCTCGCGCATCACCACCGGCAAGTACATCCAGACCCCGCGCGGCACCTTCGAACTCAAGCGCCTCTTCGCGGTGCGACTGGAAGGCGCGGAGGTGTCGGGCGCGGCGGTGAAGGCGATGGTCAAGCGCCTGATCGACGCCGAACCCCCGCACGCCCCGCTGGCCGACGAGACGATCGCCGGCCTGCTGGCCCGACAGGGGATACGCATCGCGCGGCGTACGGTGGCAAAGTACCGGGACCAGCTGGACATCGCCCCCGCACGGGTGCGCCAGCGCCCCGCGGTCGCCGTCGCGGCCCGGTGAGGGAGACGAGGAGAACCGAATGCTGAGTGTCCTGTTGGTCGACGACCACGAAGGCTTCATCAACGCGGCCGTGCGCCACCTGCGTCGACTCGACTGGGTGAACATCGTCGGCTCCGCCGGTAACGGCATCGAAGCGATCGCGCAGTGCGAAGCGCTGCGTCCGGACGTCGTGCTGATGGACCTTGCGATGCCCGAGATGGGCGGCCTGCAGGCCACGCGCCTGATCAAGGCGCAGGACGCCCCGCCCTACGTCGTCATCGCCAGCCATTTCGATGATGCCGAACACCGCGAGCACGCACTGCGCGCCGGTGCCGACGCGTTCGTCAGCAAGCTCTCCTACATCCACGACGTCATGCCGCTGCTGGAGAAACTCGCCGGCCGCGCGGGCGCGGAGGTCGGAGCGACCGAATGAGCGAGTCGCGCATTCTGGTGGTGGATGGCGACATGGCGCGTGCCGAACGCGTCGCCACCCTGCTGGAATTCATGGACTTCACGCCGCGGCTCGTCGCCGACGCGGCCGACCTCGACCTGTCGCGCGCGAAGGCCAGCGACTGGGTCGCGATCGTCGCCGGCGATGTCGGCGACGCCGACGCGTGGACGAAGTTCGTCGACTGGCTGTCGCGCCAACCGCTGCATTCGCCGCTGATGGTGCTGCCCGGCCACGACGAACGCGCACCGTGGCGTTCGCTCGTGCATCCCGATGCGGTCTGGCCACTCGACTACCCGATTCGCCGCCCGCAACTGCAGGAAGCGCTGCGTCGCGCGAGCCTCAAGCGCATCGACGACGAAGAGCGCCAGGAAAAGCAGAGCGTCGGCCCGACCGGTTCGTCCGAGGCTGTCACACGCCTCAACCGCATGATCGACCAGGTTGCCGGTTTCGATACGACGGTGTTGATCCTCGGTGAATCGGGCACCGGCAAGGAAGTCGCCGCACGCACCATCCATGAGCGCAGCAAGCGCGCGGGCAAGCCGTTCGTTGCGATCAATTGCGGCGCCATTCCGGCGGACCTTCTCGAGAGCGAACTGTTCGGTCACGAGAAGGGCGCGTTTACCGGCGCACTCACGCAGCGCAAGGGCCGATTCGAGATGGCCGAGGGCGGCACGCTGCTGCTCGACGAGATCGGCGACATGCCGATGGCGATGCAGGTCAAGCTGCTGCGCGTGCTGCAGGAACGCACGTTCGAACGCGTCGGCGGCGCGCAGGTCTACAACTGCAACGTGCGCGTGATCGCCGCGACCCATCGCAACCTCGAAGGCCATATTGCGGAAGGCAAGTTTCGCGAGGACCTGTTCTACCGACTCAACGTCTTCCCGATCGAGATGCCCGCGCTGCGCGAGCGCACCGAGGACCTGCTCGATCTCATCGCCGCTATCACGCGCCAGCTCGCCGACAGCGGCCGCGGCCGCGTCACGCTGACCGGCGAAGCCGTCAACGTGCTCAAGCACTACCACTGGCCCGGCAATGTGCGCGAGCTGCACAACCTGCTCGAACGGTTGGCGGTACTCCATCCGAGTGGCCAGGTGCGCGCGTCGGATCTTCCGGCGCGCTATCGCGCCGGTGTGCCGGAGTTGCCGGACGAACCGGTGGTTGCGCCGACGCCTGCACCGTCGGTCATTCCGTCTTCGCGGAACGGCGCGGGTGCGACGGCCGACCCTGCAACACTCAACCCACGCGCGACGCTGCCGCCCGAAGGGCTCGACCTCAAGAGCCACATGGCGGAACTCGAACTCGAGTTGATCCAGGCGGCATTGCAGCAGGCGAATGGCGTGGTCGCGCATGCGGCACCGCTGCTCGGCCTGCGTCGCACGACGCTGGTGGAGAAGCTGCGTAAGTACGGAATCGACCGCGACGCGGATTGAGGGCGTTGCCGAGCGATAGGCGATGGCCGAATCGGGGCGACCGAACGTGCTTCGTCTTCCAGCACCACGCGGTCTGATGACGCTACGTCCAGACGCGCATACGCGAAGCCTGTTCTCGGGTCGTACTGGCTGCTTCGCGCGCCGGCACGGCTACCGAAGCTGCCAATCGTTGCGAAACGTTGCCGTTCCCGTTGGCACAGCGTGACAGGTGTGCGCGGCGGCCGCCTGCAGGTACCGGTAGCCCTCGCGCTCGTTCGGTGGAACGCCAGTCCTGACGACAGCAGTCGCGAACTTCGTCGCTTCTTCAGAACTGACGATCGAGCGGGCTCAGCACCGCGCCCGCGCCACGACCGAGAACGTGCGTGTAGATCTGCGTCGTTCCGAGGTCCTTGTGGCCAAGCAACTCCTGCACCGTGCGGATGTCCTGTCCCGCTTCGAGCAGATGGGTTGCGAACGAATGCCGCAGTGTGTGGCAGGTCGCCGGCTTCACGATGCCCGCAAGCGTGCGCGCCTTCTTGACCGCACGTTGCAGCGAGCTGTCGTCCACGTGGTGGCGATGCGTACGTCCGCTACGCGGGTCGACCGATCGCTGTGCCGACGGAAACACGAACTGCCAGCCCGGATCACGTGCCGCGGTCGGATACTTCTTCGCGAGCGCGTGCGGCAGTCGCGCCTCGCCGAATCCTTCCGCGAGATCATGGCGATGCATCAGCAATGCGCGCTCGATCGCGCGCCGCAAATCCTCGCGCAACGTCTGCGGCAGCGGCACGCGTCGATCCTTGTCGCCTTTTCCCTCCCGCACGACAATCTCGCCACGTTCGAAGTCGATATCCTTGATGCGCAACCGCGTGCACTCCATCAATCGCATGCCCGTGCCGTAGAGCAACGCCGTCATCAATCGCATCTGTCCGTCCATCGATCCCAGCATGCGATCGACTTCCGACCGCGACAGCACGACCGGCAACCGCCGAGGACGTTTCGCGCGCACCACGTCCTGCATCCACGGCAACTTGAGACCAAGCACTTCGCGATACAGGAACAGCAGCGCGGCGAGCGCCTGGTTCTGCGTTCCGGAGGCCACGTCGTCGCGCGCTGCAAGGTCCGTCAGGAAGCGCTCGACCTCGGGCCCACCGAGCTCGCGCGGATGCCTGCGCCCGTTCGCGATGATGAAACGCCGCACCCAACTGACGTAAGCACGCTCGGTACGCAGACTGTAGTGGCGGACGCGCACGCGGTCGCGGACCAGGTCCAGCAGACGCTTGCCGCCGGGCTCGGCAGCACCCGACTGTTTGCGACCCGTGGAGGGCGGCGTTACGTCCTCATCCCACGGCTCGCCTAGCCACCGGATGCCGGGCGACGTTGCGCTTCGGGGCGCGGTGAGTGCAGTGTTGTCGTCGGGCGTCAGACGTGTGTCCGGCCAACTGTTGGCTGAAGGGGGCGCACGGGGATCATCCGGTGGGCGACGTGCACCGTCGCGTTCGTACTTGCCCTTGTCCTCCCGCAGGCAGAACCGCAAGCGCGCCCATCCCCGGTGAATACTTACCCATGCATCCATGCCCGCCATCCTCCGCAACACGTCCTGTGTGAGTGGGTAAGAGTGGCGGTGGCGTCGCAGGGACGGTGTCGGTCGTTGTTTTGACCGCGGGTAGGAAGAATCCGCGAGATGCTTGGCTCTCCTACCGCCTGACAGTTGCCGGGGCATTCGGCTACCGTGGATGCTGGCCCTGTAACGGACGTGCTCGAGCGTGTCCGCGAGATCCAGGCGGCAAGTGGTTGATTTGACAGATTCCGCGCAGATCCGGCTTTGCGGGTGGCGCCGTGCAGGCGTTACCGTGGCGCTTTAGAGAGAGAATCGGTGTTAGGCCCGCATGGATAAATCTCAGCACTCGCGACCAATCTGGCTAGGTCTGCTCGCCTCCGCCACTTTCGTCCCGGCACTCATGGCGCTACTCACGTCCCTTTCGGCCGAGAGCATCATGGTCCCGCCCGTGCTTGTTCTGATCATGGGCATTCTAATTGCCGGCCCGGTGGCGCTACTCGTGGAGCTGCCCTTGGTTTTGTGGCTGCGTAAGATTGGTCGTCTTAATGCCTTCTACTTGTGCTTGGCAGGTGCGCTTGTCGGCGCCGTCGCGCTTGGCCTCTATTCCCTGCAGGCTAATTACTGGCCGCAGATGAATGACCAGGCGTTGGCTCGCTGGATAGCACAGCAGGCCGCACTCAAGGCACTTGTTCCGGGTAGCGTTTACGGCCTCTTGTCAGCCGCCGCATTTTCCCTCGGTGCAGGCCTAACAATTCGTCCAAGCCGACGCCGCTTC